>NZ_JBEBXS010000023.1:0-76180 GCF_040391475.1 Pandoraea pnomenusa
TGCTGGCCTTTTTAATGTATCCTATCACTATGTCTTACGACTGATCTTTTTTTTCTGTGTTTTGGGGGGGCACCTGGGTCCCCGCACCGCATGCGACACCCGTTTTTTGCAGTTGCGCTGACACCCATCATCATGAATTCGCACGCCACGCTCGGCATCCTGGGCGGCATGGGCCCCGCCGCCGGTATCGACCTCTGTCGCAAGATCGTCGACCAACACCCGGCCAACCGCGATCAGGATCACATCCCGTTCATCCTGTATTCGGTCCCCCAGATTCCCGACCGCACCGAAGCCCTGCTGCGCGACGGCGCCTCGCCGCTCGACGGTATGCTCGACGGTGTGCACGCGCTCGAACAGGGCGGCGCACTGTGCATTGCGATCGCCTGCAATACCGCCCACGCCTGGCTCGAGGCGCTGCGTCATGAAACGCGTCTGCCGGTGCTCGACGTGGTCGAAGCCGTGGCGGGCGAATTGGCCACCTGCGTCGCCCCCGGCGCGCCCATCGGCCTGATGGCCACCGAAGGCACCCACCACGCCAACGTCTACCGGCCTCGCCTCGAAGCCCTCGGCTATCGCTTTGTCTCGGCTGCCGAACCGTTGGCGCATCAGGCGCTCGTGAACGAAGGCATCCGGCTCACCAAGGCGGGCGACGTACGCCGTGGCGGTGAAGCCCTTGCCATGGCCATGGAGCAACTGCTCGCGGCCGGTGCGCAACGCGTCATTCTGGGCTGCACGGAAATTCCGGTGGCACTCGCCACCTGTGAAACACCCCTCGGCCGCTTCGGCCTCGACGCCTCTGCCGCGCTGGCTCGCACGTGCATCGCCTGGTCGCTCGCGCACGAGACGCCCGCTCACGTCTGACGGCCTCCCGACCTGCCAGTCGCCTTGCAACGTTGCGCCGCCCTCGGTCTGCCGACGGCGGCGATGTTGCAACGCAATGACAAAATCCACGATTGCCACCCCCGCAAGTGACCCGTGCTTGGGTAGACTGACGCTCGCGAGATGATCGTGCCGGCGGGTGTGCCGGTGTTTCGGCATGCACAGGGACCGTTCGACGGGGGTTTCCGGCGCAATATCGGCCAAACGCCAATGCCTGTGCAGGAAGAAAACCCGATCGCCTTGTCAGAAAAAAACCCACAAGGGAAAACCTGTGGAAAGCGGCATGAATCGAGGGTTGCGGCCACCAAAATCGCTGGCGTCTTTGGCTATAATGGCCCACAATCCATCGGACACCTGCCGGACCGAGGTCCGGCCATGAGCGCGTTTGCCTTAACGGGGAAGCACATGAGCGGCAGCGCGCTCGACGTGATGTATGCACAGACAACAACAATGAGTTCAGATCGACTCCCAGCCGGTGTGCCGCTGGTCGAACCTTCGACCCTGACACCGGTACACGCCGAGACCCATCTCTCGGCGCCGGCCCCGGCATTGTCCCGGGCGCTGGTCGAGCTGACCGGCGGACTCTCGGCCCATGTCGCTGCCGACGGCCGTTTCCTTTTCATTGCCGAAGCCTCCTTGCGTCTGCTCGAGTACTCGCGCGAGTACATCGACCACGCCACCCTCTTCGAGCTGACCGGCATCGAAGACGTTCCGCTTCTGCAAGATGCTTTCTCCGCTGCCCAGACGCTCGGCCCCCAACAATGCACGGTTCGCCTGCTGCGTGGCCTGACCGACCGGGTCTGGATGCGCCTGCGCATCGCCCAGTACACCCCCCGTATTGCTGGCGCGAGCGCGTCGTTCCTCGTGCACGGCGAAGACATCACCGCCTTCAAGGAAAACGAAGCGCGCCTGTCCGATCTGGCCGTGCGCGACGCCGTGACCGGACTGGGCAATCGTCAGTACATCCAGCAATGCATCGTCGACGCCATTCAGCACGCCCGTGAAGGCGGCCCGAATTTCGCCGTCGCGCTGCTCGATCTTGACGGCTTCAAGAAGGTCAACGACTCGCTCGGCCACGACGTGGGCGATCAACTGCTGCGCGACGCAGGTCAGCGCCTGATCGCACAGATTCGCGAGACCGACATGGCCGCGCGCATGGGCGGCGACGAGTTCGTGCTGGTACTGCCCGGCTGCGACAACGAGCAAGCGCTCGGCGGCATCATGAAGCGCCTGCTCTCGGCGGTGCAACAGCCGTTCCAGGTAGGCGACCAGCTACTGCACCTGACGACCAGTATCGGCGTATCGTTCTACCCGCAGCACGGCGACTCGGCCGGTTTGCTCATCAAGCACGCCGACGCCGCCATGTACTGCGCGAAGGATCGCGGTCGCAACGGCCTGTTCGTCTACACGGACGACCTGGGCGATCTGCACCGCAAGGCGTTCTCGCTGGAATCGGCCATGTTCGAGGCGATTCACAACGGCGAATTCAGTCTGCACTACCAACCAATCTGCGATCCGATCACGCTGAACGTGAAGGGTGTCGAGGCGCTCATGCGCTGGCATCCGGCACTCGGCCCGGTGTCGCCGGCAGAGTTCATTCCGTTGGCCGAAGCCAACGGTCTGATCAACCTGCTGGGCGGCTGGGCATTGCGTGCGGCCTGCATGCAGCTCGCACGCTGGGACCGCACGCGACTCGACGGCATCTACATGTCGGTCAACGTCTCGGCCCAGCAGTTCCACCATCCGTCGTTCCCGAGCCTCGTCTGGCAGGCGATTGCCGATTCGGGCGTGGAAGGTCACCGGCTGGTGCTCGAAATTACCGAAAGCGTGCTCATGCGCGACCCGGAGCAGGCCAATCTGGTGCTGCGCGAGTTGCAGACGCTGGG
The DNA here is from genome assembly GCF_040391475.1 of Pandoraea pnomenusa. Classification (GTDB taxonomy): domain Bacteria; phylum Pseudomonadota; class Gammaproteobacteria; order Burkholderiales; family Burkholderiaceae; genus Pandoraea; species Pandoraea pnomenusa_C. Next base: position 2,766 of record NZ_JBEBXS010000023.1, read on the forward strand.
CGTGCGCTTTGCCGTGGACGACTTCGGTGCGGGCTATTCGAGTCTGGGATACCTCAAGCGTTTCCCGCTCTCGTCGCTCAAGATCGACCGCAGCTTCGTGAAAGACATGCCCACGTCACCGAACGACCGTACGATTGTGACGGCTGTCCTCGGATTGGCGCGCGAGCTAGGGCTATCGGCAATCGCCGAAGGCGTCGAAACAGAAGAACAACGGCAGATGCTGATCGATCGCGGCTGCCACTCCATCCAGGGCTGGCTGGTGTCGAAGGCCTTGCCTGCGGGAGAACTCGAGGCGGCCTTCGCGAGCGGGCGTCTCAATGTGGATGCCGGCCACTGACCGGACAACCCCGCTACCATGAGCCTGACCAAAGAAAAAACGCTCGAACTGTTATGGCAGCGCATGGCCGAGCGCGGCGACTTCCCGTCGCTGCAACGCTCGGTCACGGGCATTGTGTCCGCCATGCAGAGCGAGAACACGAGTACCGCGGACCTCGCGTCGTCGGTGCTCTCCGACTTCGCGCTCACGCAGAAGGTGATCCGCCTGGCCAACTCCGCCATGTATGCGCCGTTCGGCTGCAACGTGACGACGGTCTCGCGCGCGATCATGATTCTGGGCGTCGACACGATCGGCCACCTGGCCCTCAGCCTGAAACTGCTCGAAGGCTTCGGTGAAGTCGCGGCACGCCGCGACGACATGGCCCGCGAACTCGCACGCGCCACGCTGGCGGGTGCGTTCGCGCGCGACATCACCGCCAAGAACGGTATTCGAGACGGCGAAGAAGCCGTTGTCTGCACGTTGCTGCATCATGTGGCGCGTCTGCTGGTGACGTACTGCTTCCCCGACGAATGGGTGGAGATCCAGGAGGTCGCGGCGACGCAAGGCATCAGCGACAGCGACGCCTGCGAACAGGTGCTGGCCATCTCGTTCCCCGAACTGGCGGAAGCCGCCGCGCGCAAATGGGGCCTGCCGGAGTCGATTGCGACCAGCATGCGTCCGATCGATCTGGAGGGCGACGCCCCGCTCTCGCACGCCGACTGGCTGTGCGCCGTAGCCAACATGTCCAACGAGATGGTGACGGAGCTTACGCGCGGGGCCGACCCGGAGCGTCTGGCCGAACTCGCCGAGCGCTACGCCGACCGTCTGGCACTGGACATCCGCGAAGTCGTTTCCGTGGGCGAAGAGATGGCGCGCGACACGAGCCATCAGGAATTCATTGCCATCAGCACCGGGGCATCGAGCACGCGTCAGCCACCGGCGGGCAAGCCACTGGACTCGGCACGACGTCTTGCCGACGGCCTGTCCGAAGTGCGTGCGGCCACCAGCGAGACGGACGCCGTGGGCCTGCTCAATCTGACGCTCGAAGCGATTCTGCAGTCGCTTGGCTTCGTCAATTGCGCGGCATTCGTGCGCTCGCCTGCCAACAAGGTCTTCGAGATGCGCTTCGGCATTGGCCGCGACGTGCAGCCGTTGCTCGGCCTGACCTTTCCGGAAGCGTTCGAGCCCGATGTATTCCACCTCGCGCTCACCAACGGCCGGGCGATTCTGATCGACAATGCGCGTGAGCCGCGCATCGTCACGCGTATTCCGATGTGGCACCGTCAGCATTTCGCCAATGTGAAGTCCTTCTTCCTGTTGCCGGTTCGCCAGCGCAACCAGACCGTGGCCTTGCTCTACGGCGACTGGGGCGGTGCGCTGTGCGCGGGCGGTATCGGCACGAAGGAAATGGAGTTCCTCCATCACATGGGCGAGGAAATCTCCAGCAAGCTCGAGAGCGTGGCGCAGCAAAACGCCAACACGGGCAGCAATGCCGGGGACTCACTGGCCCGCAAGCCCACCGGCACTACCGGCGCGCGCTGAACGTTGGCGCAGCAAAGCGCCAAACCGCCGACTTCCGGCGGTTTGGCCTTGCGGATGTCCACGCTTGCGCCCATTTCCCCCTTTCATTTTTCGCCGTACCCGATACCCGGGTGCGGCCGTCATGCGTGCGCATTTCGCCGCGAGATCGCAAGCACCACGGCGCGTAGCCACATACGCCTGAGTGTCTCGTCGCCTCATACGACGAACGCAATCTTTAGTATTGCGGAATCGATATGATGCTTGGCGCGCGCACCTCGCCCGCGCTCGGCGCTTGGACAATTCGAACACACCCGCCGACGCCCGATCGCATGATCCCCACGACATCTGCGCGGCGACTTCATGCATCAAACCCTGACGGGACAAGCCTGTCGCGAGGATCCGCCAAATCGGCATACGCAGGCGTACCATGTCGCGATACCGCAGTTTTTCTCCACGGCACCCCGTCGATGGCCTGTCGCGAAGACGATGCCGCCATGCCCCGCGGCTTTTTGACTGCACTCGCTGCGCCCCGGTAAAAAATTTACGCTCGGTTTCGCCATGTAAATCAAATCGTACCGTTGGATCAGGAGAAGCCATGACGCAATCTGCTGCTGTGCCGGTGCATCCGGTCGACGAGCGCCTGCCGCTCCCGAAGTTGTTTACGCTGGGACTGCAACACGTGCTGGTGATGTATGCGGGTGCGGTTGCGGTGCCACTGATCATCGGCGGCGCGCTCAAGATGTCAGTCGATCAGGTGGCGTTTCTGATCAACGCCGACCTCTTCGCCTGCGGCATCGCCACCCTGATTCAGACGCTCGGCCTCTGGATCTTCGGTCTGCGCCTGCCGATCATGATGGGGGTGACGTTCACCGCCGTCACTCCGATGATCGCCATCGGCACCAATCCCGATCTCGGTTTGCTCGACATCTATGGCGCGACGATTGCCGCCGGCTTGATCGGCATTCTCATCGCGCCATTCATCGGCAAGCTGTTGCGGCTCTTCCCTCCGGTCGTTACAGGCACGGTCATCACGGTGATCGGCATCTCGCTCATGGGCGTGGGCATCAACTGGGCGGCGGGTGGCTACGGCAACCCCGATTTCGGCAACCCGCTCTATCTGGGAGTGTCGTTCGCCGTACTCCTGTGCATTCTGTTCATCACCAAGTATGTGCGTGGCTTCTTTGCCAACATCGCGGTGTTGCTGGGCATTCTGTTCGGCACGATCGTGGCGATCATGCTCGGCAAGGTGTCGTTCGCCGGTGTGTCGGAGGCGCCGTGGTTCGGCTTCGTCATGCCGTTCCATTTCGGCGCGCCGCGCTTTGATCCGATTGCCATCGCCACGATGACGCTCGTCATGCTCGTGACCTTCATCGAATCGACGGGCATGTTCCTGGCCGTCGGCGACATCGTGGGACGTCCGGTCGATCAGAAGACGCTTGTGCGCGGTCTTCGCGTCGACGGGCTGGGCACGATGATCGGCGGCATCTTCAACACATTTCCGTACACGTCGTTTTCGCAGAACGTGGGGCTGGTCGGCGTGACGGGCGTCAAGAGCCGCTGGGTGTGTGCGATGGGCGGGCTGATTCTGATCGTGCTGGGCCTCTTTCCGAAGGTGGCGCACGTGGTGGCGTCGGTGCCGCAGTTTGTGCTGGGCGGTGCGGGCATCGTGATGTTCGGCATGGTGACGGCCACGGGCATCAAGATTCTCTCGACCGTGGATCTTTCGAAGAATCGCTACAACCTGTACATCATTGCGATCAGCATCGGCGTGGGGATGATTCCGGTCGCGTCGGACAAGTTCTTCATGAAGCTGCCGCATGCCCTTGCCCCGTTCTTCCATAGTGGCATTCTGCTCGCATCGATCAGCGCAGTACTGCTCAACGCGCACTTCAACGGCTTGCGCAGCGAAGCGGAAGCCAGCGCCCTGGCGCAGGCGGCCGGCAAACAGGCCGACGCCGCACATTGATCGGGGCGTATCGCGTCAGTCGGGCGTTTGCCGGATGCCGGTGCCCGGCTGACGAAGTGACATCGTGAAGTCTTCGGCAGGGCGAGGTGTGATGCGCAATCACGCCTCGACAAGCAGGTCTTTCGCGCGTCGCTTGATCTGACGCAGCACGTCGGCCATGTTCGCGCGGGCGATCTCGGCGTCGTATTGATTTTGCAGATTGAGCCAGCTCTGCGCGTCGACATTGAAGAATGCCCCCAGACGCAACGCCGTGTCGACACTGATCGCACGCTTTCCCAGTACGATTTCATTGATGCGGCGAGGCGGCACATCGATCGCCTTCGCCAGCGCATATTGCGAAATGCCCATCGGGCCCAGCCACTCCTGCGCCAGTATCTCCCCCGGCGTTGCCAGCGGTACTTGTCGGGTCATCTTCAGCCTCTGCATTCGAAATTTTCAATCACAATTAATAACGCAACGCGTTATTAACGCATGACGTTAATGCTAGAGCGAGACGCCGGTCATGTCAATTGAGTGAGGCGGGGTCCACGCCGGGCAGGGGGCCGAAGACATTCCATCGTAGCGAAGTCCCCTTAGTGAAAGTTCCGACTCGATATCGTGAGTTCGCCGAGCATCGACGAGAGATCGACCAGACGGTGCGCGACCAGATGGGTCACGCGCTCCTCGCGTTGCCATACGCCCTCCACGCCCAACAGGGACGACGCCAGCAATTCCTTGCGCTGCGATTCGACCAGATCCGGCCAGACGATCACGTTGATGACACCGGTCTCGTCTTCCAGCGAGACAAATACCGTGCCGTTGGCCGTGCCCGGTCGCTGACGCCCCGTGACGATCCCCACCGTACGCACGCGGCGCCCGTGTATGCCATCGGTCTGCAACTCCTTCGCCGTTCGCACGCGCATTCTCGTCAACTTCTCACGCAGCAGCGACAACGGGTGACGCCGCAACGTCAGCCCGGTACTCGCATAGTCGGCCACGATGTCCTGCCCCTCGGCCATCGGGGGCAACGTCACCTGCTCGTCGGCACTGCCGGGCACCGCGTCGCGTAACGCCGTCGCCCCGAGCAGCGGGGTCGGCGGTTGCCACGCCGCCACCGCCCAACGCGCCTGGCGCCGCCCACCCAGCAACGACGACAGCGCATCGGCCGCCGCCAGCGCATCGAGATCGCGACGCGACAGCGCCGCGCGTGCCGTCAGATCGTCGATGTCGGTGAACGGTCGCTGGCGGCGCGCCCGCTCGATCGCCTCTGCGCCTTCGCCGGACAATCCCTTGACCAGTGAGAGCCCCAACCGCACCGCCGGCCGGCGGGCACTGCCGTAGCGCGTGATCTTCACCTCGGGGCGCGACTCGACATCGCTCACGCAGACATCGATGGCCCGCACCTCGACGCGATGCCGACGCGCGTCCTGCACCAGTTGCGACGCGGAATAGAACCCCATCGGCAGACTGTTGAGCAAGCCGCACAGGAACATCTCCGGCGCGTGACACTTGAGCCAGGCACTCGCATACGCGAGCAACGCGAAGCTCGCCGCGTGGCTCTCCGGAAAGCCGTACTCGCCGAAGCCCTCGATCTGCCGGCAGATGGCCTCGGCGAATTCAAGCGGATAACCGTTCTTCTGCATCCCGCTGACGATGCGTGTCTGGAACTTCTCGAGTCCGCCCTTGCGTTTCCAGGCTGCCATCGAGCGGCGTAGTTGATCGGCGTCTCCGGCCGTGAAGTCGGCCGCGATCATCGCGATCTGCATGACCTGCTCCTGAAAGATCGGCACGCCCAAGGTGCGCTCGAGCGCTTCCTTGATCTCCTCACGCGGGTAGATCACGTCTTCCTTGCCCTGCTTGCGGCGCAGATACGGATGCACCATGCCGCCCTGAATCGGGCCGGGCCGCACGATCGCCACCTCGATCACCAGATCGTAGAACCTCTCCGGTTTCAATCGCGGCAGCATGCTCATCTGCGCCCGCGATTCGATCTGGAAGACGCCCACGGTATCGGCGCGGCGAATCATGCCGTACGTAGCCGGGTCGTCGCGCGGAATGTCCGCCAGCTCCATCGGCTTGCCGCGCCACTCACCGAGCAGATCGAGCGTGCGGCGCAATGCACTGAGCATGCCGAGCGCCAGTACGTCGACCTTGAGCAGCTTGAGCGTCTCGATATCGTCCTTGTCCCATTGAATGACGTAACGCTTCTCCATCGCCGCCGGCGCGATCGGCACGAGCCGCGAAAGCCGGTCGCGCGAGATCACGAAGCCGCCGACGTGCTGCGACAGATGCCGGGGAAAACCAATCAGCCGCGCCACCAGATCGGCCCATAGCCGCGTGGTCGGTGCGTCCGGCGACAGCCCCTGCGCCGCCATGCGCGCGAGCAGATTCTCGCGGCCGTCCCACCACTGCTGGCTCTGCGCAACCTGTTCGACGATCGACAGATCGATGCCCAGCGCCCGCCCGACGTCGCGCACCGCGCTGCGCATGCGGTACGAGATGACCGTCGCGGCCAGCGCCGCCCTGTCGTTGCCGTACTTGTTGTAGATGTACTGGATGACGATCTCGCGCTTCTGATGCTCGAAGTCGACATCGATATCGGGCGGCTCGTTGCGCTCCTTCGACAGGAAACGCCCGAACAGCAACTGCACCTCGTCGGGATTGACCGCCGTGATGCCCAGGCAATAACACACCGCCGAGTTGGCCGCAGACCCCCGCCCCTGACACAGGATGTTCTCGCTGCGCGCAAAACGCACAATGTCGTAGACCGTCAGAAAGTACGGCTCGTACTCCAGCTCTCGAATGAGCTTCAGTTCGCTTTCGATAAGGTTGCGCACCTTCTGCGGCACGCCTTCCGGATAGCGTCGCTTCGCTCCCGCCTCGACTTCCTGGCGCAAATACGTCTCCGGGGTATGGCCGACGGGCACCAGTTCCTCGGGATACTCATAGCGAAGACTGCGCAGATCGAAATGGCAGCGGGAGGCAATGGCGATCGTCTCGGCCAACGCATCGGACGGGTAGCGCCAGGCGAGCCGCAGTCGTGTGCGCAGATGCTGTTCGGCATTGGCCGCCAGCGCCAGTCCGCAGGCCTGCACCGGCTTGCCCAGCCCGATGGCCGTGAGCGTGTCCTGCAACGGCTTGCGCGAACGCACGTGCATGAGGACGTGTCCCGTGGCGACGAGCGGCACGCCGCATTGTGCGGAAAGGCTCCGCAATCGGGCCAGTTGCGCATCGTCGTCGGCACGGTGACAGCGTTCGAGGGCGAGCCAGACACGTCCCTCGCCGAAGGTCTGCTTCGCCCAGCGCGTCTGGGCGAGCACGTGCTCGAGACTTGCGTCGGCGTCGGGCACGAGAATGATCAGGCAGCCCGGCAGGCCCCGCAGATGGGCGTGTTCGGCACGCGGTGCGCTGAAGTCTCGTGCATGCAGACGATAACTGCGATTCGGGCCACGCATGCGCCCGAGCGTAATCATCTCGGAGAGGTTGCCGTAGCCGTCGCGATGCTGCGCGAGCGCCACCAGATGGACGGTACCCAAGGCATTCAGATCGGCGTCGGTCGTCTCCCCCTCTCGTGTGTCCACTCGGGGCGCTGTCCGTGACCGGGACGGCTCGCGAGACGGCACCGCTTCCGGCGTCAGGCGAAACTCGCTGCCGACGATCAGTGACAGCGACGGGTACTTCAGTACCTCGGCCAATGCACGCACCACCCCGGCCAGCGAGCATTCGTCGGTCACCGCCAGCGCGGTGTAGCCCAGATGCGCCGCGCGGGCGATCAGCTCTTCCGGATGCGACGCGCCGCGCTGGAACGAAAAGTTCGACAGGCAATGCAACTCGGCATACGCGGGCAGGCTGCCGTCGTCGGCCTCGCGCAGGGCCGACGGTTCGGCATTGTCGTCATTGGCGGCCAGCCCTTCGGTCGGGCCTTGCCACGGCAGGAAATCGTCGAAATTCATAACATTGCGAACCGGCCCGGCTCAGCCGAACAGGCCATGCAAATACCATGCGGCGTCTGCCCCTTTGACAGGACGCTCGCGAAACACCCACAGCAATGCCCCCGTCGTATCGGCGGCAATGAAGTAGTCGCGCGTGACAGTGCCCGGCTCCCACCATCCCGCCTCGATGCGCTCCGGACCACTCACCAGTTGCAAGACGCCCTGCCGCCACGGACGCTCGTCATGCACGCGCAAGCGCTGCGGCGTGTCGAGCAACCACGCCGGGCGCGGCGGAATCGGCGCCTCGGTCTCGGGCAAATGACGTCCCGTACCGGCGGCGGCACCCTTCGTGGCGGACGCATGACCGCCGGAGACACCGGATGCCACAGCGGCACCGGACGAACCGCGCGAGGCCAATGTCGCTGATGCTCCGGTACCTCCTGCAGTCTTCGATGCGCCCGATGTCCCGCCTGATGTCCCGCTTGATGCGCCGCTTGATGCGCCATAAGGCAGGCTGACAAACGCCGCTTCCGGCCGGTGATCGCCACGGACCTGCAAACGTCGCACGTGCTCGTCGCCCAGACGCGCCGCGATCCGCTCCATCAACTGCACGAAGTCCTGCCGCGCGCGTCCCGGCTCCGGCAACAGCGAGCCGCTTTGCGGCTCGTGCCGGGCCGTCTGCGTGACATCGAGCCGCAACGTCAGCACCGGCGCGACCAGCGGCGAGCGCGCCAACCGCTCCTTGCACAGCGACAACAAGTGCGCCGGTGCCGCACTCGCTTCGGCCAGACGAATATCGAAGCGTGTCGGTGCCAGCGTCTGCCGCCCGAGCGGCTCGTGCTCCAGCACCAGCGTGAGCGCACGCGTGGCCAGTTGGCCGGCGGCGAGCCATCCGGTGAGTTGGGCCAGCAAACGTCGCAGACCGAAGAGCAGCACCTCGACATCGTGCGTAAGCGACGGCAATGGCAACACCGCCTCGAAATGCGGTGGCGCGCGATACCAGGCCGGGGCCTCCGGCGTCTGGCCATAGGCTCGGGAAAGCGCAGCAGGCAATTCGGCGCCGCAGCGGCGCCTCACGCCCGCCGAAGGTAACGCGCGCAACTCGGCCAACGTTGCACAGCCGATCTGCGCGAGCCAGTCGAGCCAAGGCTGCGCCTCGGGCAGCAGCGCAACCGACAGCGAGTCGAGTTGCTGCGGCAAGACGTCCGGCCCCGGCGGCAGCAGCGGCTCGCAGCATCCTACCGACGAAGGCATCCCCGGTAATGTCGATCTGCCCGACGCGGTCGACGTGACCGGCACGATCGAGCGGCGCGACGCCCGCGTCTGCATCGCGGCCTGCATCTGTTGCGGCGTCGGTGCATGCCGATCGACGGGGCTCGACATCGCTTCCCCGGCACGCGCGAGCAGCGCCGCTGCGCTGGCCGTCGCGGCAATGCCCAGCGACGCCCGGTGACCCAGCGCCTCGGCACTCTCGAGCACCTGCGCCGCGAGTGACGCCAGGCCGCCGAACAGCCGCAGACTCGGCGCGGCATCGATCAGCACGCAGGACGGCGAGGCAATCGCGACATCAGGGCCGAAGCGCAGCAACGCCAGCGCCAGCGCTTCGAGCGCGACCTGTTCCGCTGCCTCGTCGCGATCGTGAAAACGTGCCTGCGGCAGCAAGGCCAGCACACCGCCACGACGCATCCCGGTTTGTACGCCGGCCGCCTGCGCCGCTTCGCTCGCCTGCCAGACACGCGACTGCGCCAGCACGACCGTCGTGTCGGCAGACGTGTCGGTGCCGCGAGTCTCCGGCAACCCGGGCTGTGCATCAGCCGGCGTGAACCGGCTGGCCGGGGAGGCGATCTCGAGTGCCAGATACGGCAGATGCAGGGCGATCCAGCAAGCCATACGAGACTCCGGAAGCAGAAACGAAAGACACCGTGGACGGTGCCGGCGAAGGCGCAGGGTCCGGCATGACGGGCACGGCCATGCCGTCGTCCGCCACATCGGCGACACCCGTCACCGGCGGCACGACGCGCGCAAACGGGGCGGGCAGCGTCAGCCAGAGCGGCTCGAGCCGGGGCGGTCCGCGACGCTTGTGGAACTGCACGCCAAGGCGACTCCCCTCACCCACGCTCAGTCCCAGCCGCAGCGGTGCCGCCGAGGCCGTCGTCGCCGCCTCGGGGGGACGCATCACCCAGGCCAGCGTCTCGGCGCCTGCGGCCGCCACCTGAAGCCGCCGGATCTGTTCGGGCGTGGCGGCGGGAAGCCAGGTCAGCACGGCGCCGCAGCACGCACTCTTGAGGGCCTGCTCGACACACCAGAGCATGTCGCGATCTTCCGTCCGGAGACCTCGGGTGCCCCGGGCACCGCGCTGTCGCGTGCCCGGCGACACCTGCCGCGCCGGACGCATCACCACGCTGAGCCAGCGCAGATCGATGCCCCATCCCGCGAGTGCCGGGGCGTAGGGCAACATCGGGGGCGCAATCACCATCACCGGCTTGCCTGCCTGCGTGAGATCGCGCAACGCCGGAGCCAGCAAACGCCACTCGCCGATCCCCGGGCGATCGCTCAGCAACTCCGTCACCGCACCATGCGGCCACCCGGCGCCGGGCAACTCGGCGTCAAGCTCGGCAAAGCCGGAGGCATGACCGGCACGGTGGCAATGCGCCAGTTCGCTGGCACGCCACAGCCCGGCAGGCAAGGAAGAAAGCGGCAGCGTCATCGCACACCCGAATACTGTATGAATGTACAGTATAGCAGTTCGGGGACACTTGACGTGATACCCGTGACCTCGCTTTTCGTCACGCTGCCCCAGTCCCGGCACCTCCCGTGACGATCACGCTTGCGAGCTGGCGCGCGCCCGGCTAACGTTGCGTGATCGAACGAAAACCCGCCCGTCTACCGCATTCATGCCTCTGCCCACCACCGCCACCGCCCCCTTCTGTCCCTCCGAAGTCAAAGGCAGCATCATCGTCAACGCCAGCGATTCGCGCTGGCGCAAACTCAAACGCTTCGCCGGCCCCGGATTGCTCGTCGCCATCGGTTACATGGATCCCGGCAACTGGGCGACGGACATTCAGGCTGGATCGCAATTCGGCTACTCGTTACTCTGGGTCGTGGCGCTGTCGAGCCTCGCAGCCATCTTTCTCCAGATGCTCGCGGCCCGTCTCGGACTGGTTGCCGGACGCGATCTCGCACAAGCGAGCTACGAACGCTACGGTCGCACGGGACGTTTCGTACAGTGGATCACGGCCGAGATTTCGATCATCGCCTGCGACATCGCCGAGGTGCTCGGCTGCGCGCTCGCCTTCAAGCTGCTGCTGGGGGTGCCGATCGCATGGGGCATCGTGCTCACCGCCTTCGACACCATGATCGTGCTCGGCCTGCAGGGCAGGGGCTTCCGACAGATCGAAGCGATCGTCTTCGGGCTGATCGGCACCATGGCTTTCTGCTTCGTGGCCCAGGTCGCGATGGTGCCTCCCGACTGGCACGCCGTGGCCGCAGGTCTCGTGCCCGGTGCGCCCAGCCACGACCGGCGCGACGCCATCGTGCTGGCGCTCGGTATCGTGGGGGCGACGATCATGCCGCACAACCTGTACCTGCATTCGTCGGTCGTGCAGACCCGGCGCGTGGTCGGCGGCAAGCGCGGCGACGTGCACGATACCCTCGCACTGGTGCGTATCGATACCTGGGTCTCACTCGTGATCGCCATGTGCGTGAACGCGTCAATTCTGATTCTTGCGGGCTCGGTGTTCCATGCCAGCGGCCAGACCAACGTCACCGACATCGAGCAGGCGTATCAGCTCATCACGCCGATTGCGGGCAGCGCAGCGGCCTTCCTCTTCGGCATTGCCCTGCTCGCTTCCGGACAAAGCTCAACGCTCACCGGCACGATCGCAGGACAAGTCATCATGGACGGCTTCCTGCACATGAAGATTCCGTGCTACCAGCGTCGGCTGATCACACGCGCCCTCGCCCTCGTGCCTGCGCTGCTCGGTGTGCTGTGGCTCGGAGACGGCGCCGTGGGCAAGCTGCTGGTCTGGAGCCAGGTATTGCTCAGCCTGCAACTGCCGTTCGCCATGTGGCCGCTCATCCGCTCGGTCAGCGATGCACGCGTGATGCACGGCAACACGATCGGACGCCCTACGCAAGTCGTTGCGTGGGGTCTCTTCGTCGCGATCACCGCCACCAACCTCCTGCTCATCTTCGGACTCGACTGACCCGACTTGCCCAACTCGCGTGCTACCATCAGCACCCCTTACTAAGTATTACAACGAGAAGTTTGCACCATCGGTAAGGGGATCAGATGCCCGCAGCAGGCCGGTGCCATTGCATACCGGCCGCCGGGTGAAAAACACATTGAGGGGTATCACTGTGCAGAAAAGGAAGTCCAGCATCGCGCTGTTGAGCGCCGCCATGCTCGCCATCGGTGTGCTCGGCGGTTGTGCCACGGAAAGCTCGCGTACCGTGGAAGTCGCCAAGGTAGAAAGCGCCAGCCGTCCGTTCGTCGGTGTGCGCACGCCGATCGCCGTCGGCAAGTTCGATAACCGTTCCGCGTACATGCGTGGCGTTTTTTCCGATAACGTCGACCGCCTCGGCAGTCAGGCCAAGACGATCCTGATTACGCATCTCCAGCAGACCAACCGCTTCAACGTGCTCGACCGCGACAACATGGCCGAGATTCGTCAGGAAGCCAACATCAAGAAGACGCAGCAGACGCTCAAGGGCGCCGACTACGTGATCACCGGCGACGTCGTCGAGTTCGGCCGCAAGGAAGTGGGCGACAAGCAGCTGTTCGGCATTCTGGGCCGCGGCCGCGAGCAGATCGCCTATGCCAAGGTCAATTTGAACGTGGTCGACATCGCCACGTCGGAAGTCGTCTTCTCGAGCGGTGGCGCTGGCGAGTTCGCGCTGTCGAACCGCGAAGTGATCGGCTTCGGCGGCACGGCGGGCTACGACTCGACGCTCAATGGCAAGGTACTCGACCTGGCCATGCGCGAAGCCGTCAACAACCTCGTCGCCGGCATCGAAAGCGGCGCGTGGAAACCCGGCAAGTAAGCCACCGCCCCCCTTTTTTGCTGCATGCCGCCGCGCGTGACTCGTCCCGCGCCCGGTCTCGCACGTCACGTGCGGACGCGGCGCGACGCGTAACGCGCCGGCGTGCCAACAGGATTTCTACGCCATGAATCGCAAGTTCTCAATCGGCCAGACCCGTCGTGTGGTCGTGGCAGCCGCCGTGGGTGGCGCCATCGTCACGCTGGTCACCGGCTGTGCCACGCCGCCCAAGCCCCTCTACGACTGGGAGGGCTACCAGCCGCAAGTCTATGAATACTTCAAGGGCGAGTCGAAGGAAGCACAGATCATCGTGCTCGAGCGCGATCTGGAAAAGATCAAGGCAAGCAACAATGCTGCGCCCCCGGGCTACCACGCCCACCTCGGCCTGCTCTACGCGTCGGTCGGCAAGTCGGACAAGATGGTCGAGGAATTCCAGACCGAAAAGCAACTGTTCCCCGAGTCGGCCGGTTACATCGACTTTCTCCTGAAGAACAAGACCGCCCCGGAGGCCAAGCAATGATCGCCCGACTCTGCAAATGGATGACCGTGGCCGCACTGGCTGCCGTCGTGACGGGCTGCGCCACGCATCAGGCCAAGCCTTACGACTACACCGCGTTCAAGGAAAGCAAGCCCAAGTCGATTCTGGTGTTGCCCCCGCTGAACGAATCGCCTGACATCGACGCGACCTACAGCGTGCTCTCGCAGGTCACGGTACCGCTGGGCGAGGCGGGCTACTACGTGATGCCCGTGACGCTGGTCGACGAATCGTTCCGCCAGAACGGCCTGACCGTTGCCGGCGACATTCACCAGGTGAGCCCGGCCAAGCTGCGCGAGATCTTCGGTGCCGACGCCGCGCTCTACATCAAGATCACGCAGTACGGCACGAAGTACATGGTGGTCGACAGCGCAACCGTCGTCACGGTCACGGCCGATCTCGTCGATCTGCGCAACGGCGCCAAACTGTGGAGCGGCGCGGCCAGTGCGTCGAACAACGAAGGCGGTAACAACAGCGGCGGCGGCCTGATCGGCATGCTGATCACGGCAGCGGTCAAGCAGATCGTGAACAGCGTATCGAACGCCGGCTATACGGTGGCAGGCACGGCAAACGCCCGCCTGCTGTCGGCCGGTCGTCCCAATGGCATGTTGTACGGTCCGCGCTCACCGAAGTTCGGCACGGACTAAGACGGGTATTCCGGCGTTCCTCGCGGGCAGCCTGCCGCGGGAACGCCCGCACTGGGCAGACGTTCGTACGTCACCTATAGTGGTAACGCAACATCAAGTATCCCCGGACCGATAGCCACACTGCGTTCAAACGCGGGGCAACCCTCGGCGACGTGCTCGATCGAAGATCGCGCTACGTCGGCACGTCTGCCTGTACGCGACAGCAACAGGCTCTGTCCGGGAGTCACCATGACCGTTCCCATCTCCCCTCGCCGCCTTCGCTCTGCTCACCTGCGGCGCTCACTTCCCGCCCTGGCCCTCATCGCCGCAGCATCGCTCGCACCGTTGTCGGCCGCGTGGGCTGACCCCATGCATCTGTCGGATATCAAGAGTGCCAACGGACAACAACTCAGCGTCGACGAACTGCGTTCGCTAATGCCTGGTGCGCACGTGACCAACATCATCAACAACGGCAGCACCCGCAAGTGGATCAACGCGCCCGACGGCTCGCTCAACGCAACGAGCGACAACAAGGGCAATATCGGTTCGGGTGGCCGCAGCGTACAGGTCGCTCACGCGACCGGCACATGGTCGGTCAACGACAACGGCTCGTTCTGCGTCAATCTGGAATGGCGCGCGGTCACCGAGAACTGGTGCCGCTTCATGTTCAAGGTCGGTGACAAATACTTCGGTGTCACCTCCCTCGCCAATGGCGCTGCGATCGCCACGGAATTCACGATCGAGCGATAGCACGATGTGCGCGTCCCCGCCCGAAGCCCCGAGCCCCGGCCGGGGACGCCATCGTGACATCAGAAGTCGGTCGTCATCGACAGCAGGAACGTACGCGGCGCGCCCAACGTCAGGTAGTTGCTCGACGACACGCTCGACCAGTACGCCTTGTTCGCCACGTTGATCACGCTGGCACGGAACGTCGTCGGCTTGCCGTAGATCTGTGTCGTGTAGCGTGCCCCGAGGTCAAAGCGGTCCCAGGCCGGGATCGACGCCGTATTCGCAATATTCGCGTACTCGCGCCCCGTGTGAATCCAGCGGGCGTTGACCGTCAGGCCCTGCACCCACGGAATGTCGTACTCCACCCCGAGGTTGTACTGGAACGTCGGCACCCCCACCGGACGGTTACCGTTCGTGGCTGCGCTCGATTGGTTGAGCAACGTGCCATTGATGTACGACACCCCGGCGATCAACCGCACATCACGGACCGGGCTACCGTAGACGGAAGCCTCGACACCGCGATGGCGCTCGAGTCCATCCGCCACGTAGACATTGGCCGCGTTGGTGTACGCCGACGGCTTCTCGATCTGGTAGAACGCAAGCGACGCCCCGAAGCGAGCCGTGTCGTACTTCGCCCCGAACTCGATCTGCTTCGAACGATACGGCGGCAGCGACTGGCCATAGTTGAGCGTGCCCTGCGGTGCCGTGGTGCCGGCCGCGAGTCCTTCGCTGCGGTTGGCGAACAATGAAACGTTCTGCCACGGCTTGATGACGAGGCCGAACAACGGCGTCGTGATCGCGTCGTTATACGCAAGCGTTTGCACGCCCGTGTAGCTGTAGTTGTTCACGCCGATCGACTGGTGGCGCACCCCGACGGTGGCAAGCACGCGATCGTTGAAAAAGCCCAGCGTGTCGGAAGCGGAGACACTGCGCAGCAGCGTAAGCGCAGTCGTCTGCGGATCGTCGAGATTACCGCCCTGCGACGTCGTCGCCGGGTAGGGCACCTGCGGCGGCGTGACGAAATTCGTCGGGAACGCCGAGGCATAGGTGAATGCCGATTGCGCGTCCAGTCGCGTGCCCGACGCGCCAGCCGTCACGAAATGCGATACCGGTCCGGTCGTGAAACGACCGCGCACGCCGATCTCGCCCGAGAGTGCGTCTTCCTGGTGAGGTGCGTTCAGGCGCGTCGCCGTAATGGGGTTCAGCGCCCCCTTCCATGTCGGGTTCGAGTATTCGCCGTTCTCGTTGGTGTGTCGCACCCCGCCTGTGACGTAAGCTGTCCAGTGCGGCAGGAAGTCGTACTCGGCGCGCACGATGCCGACATTGTCTTCAAGTGTCGTGTAACTCCAGGACTGGGCGTAGTTCGACGTCGCCGCAGGCGGCGCGGGCAGCACGTCGCCCGTGAAGTTGTACAAGGCACGGCCGGCGCCGATGTGCTCCTTCTGATACAGGAAGTCGGCCGACAGACGGACCTTGTCGCCACGCCAGTCGAGCGCGACGGCGGTGGTCCTCGAGTTCTGATGTTCTCGATCGACGGCCGTCTCACCATCGCGCACGGCCTGATTCACGCGAATGCCGAACTGGCCTTCGCTACCGAACCGGCGGCCGATATCCACGTGCCCGCCAAATTCACCCGACCCGCTGCCATCGATGGTCACGCGCGTGAGCGGCGTTTCGTCGGCTCGCTTGAGCTGCAGATTGACACCGCCGCCAATGGACGACCCGCCCGGCGACGCGCCGTTCAGGAAGGCATTCGCTCCCTTGAAAAGCTCCACACGCTCCAACGCGTCGGTCGAGACGAGTTGGCGTGGCGTGATGCCGTACAAGCCGTTGAGCGAAATGTCGTCGCCCGCCAGCGCGAAGCCGCGGATCACGAACGTTTGCGCGAAGTTGCCGAAGCCGCGCGACATGCGAACGGACGGATCGTTGTCGAGCACGTCTGCCAGCGTGCGCGCTTGTTGGTCCTCGATCATCTTCGATGTGTACGCGCTCATGCTGAACGGCACGTCCAGATTCTTTTGATTGCCCAGCACGCCAAAGCTCATGCCCCGCGCGACTTGCCCGCCGACGTACGCGGGCGGCGTCTCGTTCGGCGAACTCTCTCGGGCGCCCTGCACCGTGACTGCGGGCAACGCGACATCGTTCGCCGTTGCGGTGGCAGCTGCGTTGCCAGTGTCGGCAGTCGTCGCCTGGGCTACGGCATTACCGCAGAAAATCAGCGAACCGAATGCCAGTGCCGAGGCGGCAACGATGGGACGCAGTCGCAGCGAATCAACAGACGCGACAGCGCAAGCGCGCGACGGCCGCGCGGAACGGGACGAACGGGAAACAGGCGACATGAAGAACAACTTGGAGGATTGGGTTCCGGCACCCCGAGGCATGCCTTGAACAGAGCTGGAGTCAAACTTGCCGGTCAGGGGCCGGCGCCTCTGGCAGGAGAGACAGACGGCGGACACCTTACGGCACCGTCAAGAGGCATCGCCACGATCAATGCGGCGCCTCAATTCGGCAGAAGCTTAAATGATAATAATAATGATTATCAATAAATATCTGAAGTAAGGCTTGGAAAGGCAGCTTGAAAATTTCTCGGGATCCCAATCACGGTAAGGATTTGCACCCGATTGACGCGACGTGCTCACCGGACCGTTGAGCAAACCTATCAAAATTGTGAGGGATTGCGTCACTCATCGATCGCGACGTGGCGAGTGTGCCATTGGGGGAATGACTGACGCAAAGGCGGGACGGCACCGAACATCGTTACAGCGCCTGGGAACGATGCCGCTTGCGCCGGGTAAACGACAAAGCCCGCCGAGGTGGCGGGCTTGCGCGAGCCAATCCCGGGAACAGCAGGATTGGCATCCGGACTCACGGCTGGGCGCCGTCGCACGTCATTACAACAATGACGGAAGATCGATTTGCTTGATTGCGCCAGCGACGACCGTTCGTCCGGAAGGACTTCTTGCAGACTTGCTTAGTAACCGGCGGTTTCGAGCGCGCGGATACGTTGTTCCAGCTCAATGATGTCCTTCGACTCAGCCAGGAACGCTTCGCGACGACGGCGCTCAGCAGTTTCAAACCAAGTGTTCACGACTTCAAACAGGGCGGCAAACATGACGTTTCTCCAGTTCATTTAGTGTGCTGCATCGCAGCAGTGCTTCGCATTATATAGGGTTTTCCCGGTAAGGGTTAGCCCCTATGTGCGTAAACACCACAAAATCTGCTAGAGGGCCGCTTCGAATGCAGTCAATTCCAAATAAAATTATTAAAAATCAGATAGATATGACAAACACGAAGCGCGAAACAGCACGCTTGCGACACACTGACACGGTGTTCAAACAAAATTCGAGAGACAAAAAAAGCGCCGCTATTGCGGCGCATCATTCCGAAATCCGGTCCCCAGGGGCAGGCAACATTGCCCGCCCACCGCGTCGTTCATCCCTGAGGTACGTGCAGGGCTTTGCCGTCACCTTCCCCGGCAGTGCCCCCTGCGCTCGGCGCCCCTGCGGTAGCGGCAGCCACACCGGCGTTCACGGTCGACGAACCACAGCACGCCGCCATCTCACCGGAGGCGCCATCCACCTTTGCCCCTGGCGTCCCCGTCAACCCTGCCGCCGCAATGCCCTCGAGAATCGGGCAATCGGGACGGTCGTCGCCGTGACAGTGCATGGCGAGATGCGAAAGCGTGTCGCGCATGGCGACCAACTCGCCGATGCGTTGATTGAGTTCGTCGACATGGGATTGCGCCAGCGCCTTGACTTGTGCGCTGGAGCGGTCGCGATCCTGCCAGAGCGCCAGCAGCTGTCGTATCTGATCGATGCCGAAACCGAGCCGTCTGGACTGGCGAATGAACCGAAGGAGGTGAAGATCCTGTTCGCCGTAGCGCCGGTAACCTGCCTCGGAGCGAGGGCTCGGAGGCATCAGGCCGATACTTTCGTAGTACCGGATCATCTTGGCCGTCACGCCGCTGGCCTGTGCCGCTTGTCCGATGTTCATAGCTACCTCACTGGGGGGAACGAGGGTTGAACGACGGGGTAATGGAACCATTCACCGCACGGTCCGCGTCCGACGGCACGAGTCGGGCACTGATCGGCGCATGATCGGAGATCCGTGACCAGGGACGCCCATGCAACACTTGCGCCCCTTCGATATGAAAACCGCGCGCGTAGATGCGGTCAAGTCGCAAAAGCGGCAATCCGCTCGGAAAACTGCGAGCCGGACGCCCGGAACTGTTCTGGAATACCTCCGTCAGCGCCAGCTTTTCCGCCAGCAGCCGGTCCGCCTGATTGCTCCAGTCATTGAAGTCGCCCGCGATGATCAATGGCGCGTCGGCCGGAATCGCGTCCGCCACTCGCTCCGTGAGCATCTCGAACTGGCGCCGGCGACCGTGGCCGGCCAGCGACAAATGGACGCACAGGCAATGCAATGGCTGTGCGAACCCCGGCACGGCGATCTCGCAATGAAGCATGCCGCGCTTTTCAAAACTATAGGTCGTGATGTCGTGATTGTCCGATCTTACGATCGGATAGCGGCTCAGGATCGCATTACCGTGATGCCCGTGCTCGTACACGACGTTTCGCCCATAGGCATGGTCATGCCACATGGCACCGGCCAGGAACTCGTGCTGGGGCTGCACCGGCCAGTTGGTGTGCCGTACCGCATGCCGCTGGTGCATGCCCTGCACTTCCTGCAGGAAAACGAGATCCGGTGCGAGCCCCTCCAGTCCCGCGCGCAATTCGTGAACGCGCAGGCGATTGAACGCAGAGAAGCCTTTGTGGATGTTGTAACTCGCGATATGCAGACTATTCATATTCGGCAGCATGAACTCCGTGCCGGAAGACAGACGATATCACCTAAATGAGGTCGCTTTCGGCGATTTTCAAGTCAGAAAATTTATGAGGGACGCATCGGAGGTTGCCTGTCCGTGCGTCGCCTCTGTGTCAACCGATCAATTCATTATGCGCCGTTCACCTGATGCTCGGGCGCATCAAACCCATTCCCATCAGGCGCGGGCCTTTCCGGCACTACCGGCCGGGTCGGCATGACGCGCTTCGCCCGCCGGAGCCGTTGCCTTCAGGCCGCTCTCAGCGCTTGCCGGACGCCACCGGCGCAGCAACAGCGCGTTGCTCACCACGCTTACGCTGCTGAGAGCCATCGCCGCGCCCGCGATCACCGGGCTGAGCAAGCCGAAGGCCGCTAGCGGAATCCCGATCACGTTGTACGCGAAAGCCCAGAACAGGTTCTGACGGATCTTCGACCACGTGCGGCGAGAAACATCGATGGCGTCGGCAACCCGCTGCGGGTCGCCCCGCATGAGGGTGATGCCCGCTGTCTGCATGGCGACGTCCGTACCCGAGCCCATGGCAATGCCGACATCAGCAGCGGCCAACGCCGGGGCGTCGTTAATGCCATCGCCGACCATGGCTACGACAGCGCCGTCGCCCTTGAGTTGCGTAATCACTTCAGCCTTGCGTTCCGGCAATACGTCGGCGTGTACCTCGTCGAGCCCGAGCGCATCGGCCACCGCCCTGGCGCTCCCGGCGTTATCGCCCGTCACCATCACGCAGCGTACACCCAGCGCATGCAGTCGTTCGATCGCCGCTCGCGCCGTGGGCTTGAGCGTGTCGCCGAAGGCCAGCAGACCGAGCAACCGCGCCGGCCGCCCCGCATTCGTCTCGATCAGCCACGAAACGGTGCGCCCCTCCGACGCCAGGCGCGTGGCTTCCTGTGCCAACGATTCCTGCGACACCCCAAGCTCGTCGAGCAAGCGCGTATTGCCAAGTTGCAACGTATGTCCTTCACCGGCTTCGCCCGATGCGGCAACACGTGCTCGCATACCTCGGCCCGGCAATGCAGCAATGTCTGACGCCACAGGTACCGATGCGCCCAGTCCCGCTTCGTCCGCTGCCGTCGTCACGGCCTTCGCCAACGGGTGCGAGCTGCCCGACTGAACCGCCGCCGCCAGACGCAACAGCGTCTCGGCCGACGTGCCGTTCGCAGGCAAATGCGCCACCAGACGCGGCTTGCCTTCCGTCAATGTGCCGGTCTTGTCGAACGCCACCACGTTGATGCGGTGCGCCAGTTCGAGAGCCTCGGCATCCTTGATCAGAATGCCCTGCCGGGCGGCCGCTCCGGTTCCCACCATGATCGCTGCCGGCGTCGCCAACCCGAGGGCACAGGGACACGCGATCACCAGCACCGCCACGGCGTTGAGCAATGCGGCCTCCATGCCAATGCCCAGCGCCAGTCCGGCCACCACCGTCACGATGGCGATCAACACCACGACCGGCACGAACACTGCGGCAACCCGGTCGACGGCACGCTGAATCGGCGCCTTGCCTGCCTGGGCGTCTTCGACCATGCGGATGATGCGGGCCAGCGCGGTATCGGCGCCGACAGCGCTCGTTTCCACCCGCAGCGTTCCCGCCCCGTTGATCGAGCCACCAACGACCGTGTCCCCGGCCGCCTTGTCGATGGGCAACGGCTCGCCGGTCAACAAGGATTCATCCAGTTGGCTGGCGCCATCGCGAATCACGCCGTCGACAGGCACCCTTTCACCCGCGCGCACGACCACCCAGTCGCCCACCTTGACCTGACCCAACGGCACGGTGACTTCGCTGGCCGAACCCTGCGGGTCGCGCAGCACCCGCGCGGTCTCGGGACGCAGCGCGGCCAGCGCTCGAATCGCTTCGACCGTGCGACGCTTTGCCCGCGCTTCGAGCCACTTACCCAACAGCACAAGCGTGATCACGACGGCCGCCGCCTCGAAATACAGATGCGGCATGCTGCCAGCGGGGGCGCGCCACCATTCGTAGAGGCTCAACCCATACGCTGCAGACGTGCCCAACGCGACCAGCAGATCCATATTCCCGCTACCGGCGCGTACCGCCTTGTAGCCTGCGCGGTAGAACCGTGCGCCGAGCCAGAACTGCACCGGTGTCGCAAGCAGCCATTGCACCCACGGCGGCGGCATCAGGTGAATGCCGAACGGTTCGAGCAGCATGGGCAGCAAAAGCGGAAGCGACAGGACCGCTGCAACCGCCACAGGCCACCAGGTCGGCCCCGCAGGTGCGGCGGCTGCCTGCGCCGGGTCGACGACCGGTGTGGCTTCATAGCCTGCCTTTTCGACCGCGGCGGCCAGCGCATCGACGTCGACGACGCCGCGCACGCCACGCACGGCCGCTCGCTCCGTCGCCAGATTGACGTTGGCCTCGACCACGCCCGGCACCTGACGAAGCGCCTTTTCCACACGACCGGCACACGACGCGCAAGTCATGCCGCCAATCGACAGCTCGTACGATTGCTCCGCCACCTGGTATCCGGCGTCACTCACCGCTGTCTCGACGGCCCCCAGCAGCGCCGCGGGTGTCACGCCCGCCGCCGCCTCGACGGCCGCCGTCTCCGTCGCGAGATTCACATTCGCGCTCGCGACGCCCGGCGCGCGCCGCAACGCCTTCTCAACCCGCGCCACACACGACGCGCACGTCATACCTTCGATACCGACCGACCAGTTCTGAGTCATTTATAGGCCTCCGGGAGGACTGTCATCATGTGTCACAGCTTAGAGGTTCCCATGACAGGAAGGTCAAGCACCTTTTGGTCGTCGAATCTCACGTCGTGCGCCCTCGCGTCAATGTGTCGCAGTCCCGCCTCTGTCAGTGCCGTCCCGCTTCATCCTCGTTATCTATCAAGATAGCGCGTCCGGAACCGTGCCGGTTTGGGCCGCGTCTGACCGGACACGCGAATCTGCCGAAAAAGTGCTTGAGCTTCCCGCAATAGGAAGGTCTATGATGCATTTCACAGATCAGTACCCCGAAACCGCTTTCAAGGAGAGCAACATGCAAGTCCAAGTCGAAGGAATGACCTGTGGTCATTGCGTCAAGGCCGTCACGCGTGCGATCACCGAGCTGGACGGTGCCGCCAAGGTCAATGTGGATCTGGGTGCCGGCCGTGTCGACGTCGAAAGCCGCCTGTCGCCGTCGGAAATCAGCGCCGCCATTACCGACGCAGGCTATACGGTCAAGGGCGCCACCGCCTGAGTCGCAGTCTTCTCTGCAGGCCAGCAGCACCTTGTGCTACGCTCTGTCTCGCCGAATACGTCAGGACGCCACACGATACGTAACCGTGTGACACCTGACGTGCGGCATACACGTCTTCAGGGCGGGGTGAAAGTCCCCACCGGCGGTATGTGACACGGCGCAGCGCGAGCTGCGTGCGTCATGAGCCCGCGAGCGCCTGCCAACGTTGCTTTCGCAACACCGGCAGGGTCAGCAGATCTGGTGCGAAGCCAGAGCCGACGGTCATAGTCCGGATGAGAGAAGATGCGTCGATACCCACGTGCCGCGGGAGGTTGTCCCGTGGTGTCGTCCGTTCGCATGCCCCGAAAACGTTTTTCGCCCGATTGACTTACGCGAGGAGCGTTTCATGTCCGTTATCACGAGCACTACCCAAGCTGTCCCGCAAGGCAACACTGCCGACGATCTGCATGCGTATCCGGCATTCGCCAACCTGGCCCCCGTCGACGTCCGTCTGGCCGCCGCGCTCGACGCGATGCGCGAAGGCCGCCCCGTTATCCTGATGGACGATCTCGATCGCGAGAACGAGGCCGATCTGATCGTCGCCGCCGAGAAAATCACGCCGGCCACCATGGCCATGCTGATCCGCGAATGCAGCGGCATCGTGTGTCTGTGTCTGCCCGACGAAACCCTGCGCCGTCTCGATCTGCCGCCCATGGTCGAGCAGAATCAGAGCCGCTACGGCACCGCCTTCACGGTGACGATCGAGGCGCGTCAGGGCGTGAGTACCGGCGTCTCGGCTGCCGACCGCGTCACGACCATCCGCGCAGCCATCGCCGACAATGCCCAGCCCTCGGATTTGTCCCGTCCGGGACACGTCTTCCCGCTGCGTGCGCAACCGGGTGGCGTGCTTACGCGTCGCGGTCACACCGAAGGATCGGTGGATCTGGCGATGCTCGCCGGCCTCAAACCGGCCGCCGTGCTTTGCGAACTGATGAATCCGGACGGCACGATGACTCGCGGCGCCGACATCGAGCGCTTCGCCGAGCAGCACGACCTGCCGATTCTGACCATCGACGAACTGGCCAACTATCGCCGCAGCCACGCGCAAGCGGCCTGAAACCCCCACTGGAACGGGACGTGGGAACGACGCCCGCCGTCGTCCCCCGCGTCCCGCCTCGACGCTTTCCTCTAACGCGGACGCCCCGAACGCTCGGCGTGACTTCTATAATCGGGAGACATCCCTAGCATCATAAAAGTTACGAGGAAGACGCGATGAATAGCAAACCCGATGCTGCCGCCGTGCTGGCGCAGTGGGAAGCCGAAGAAGCGGCGGTACGTGACCGGATCGAACGTCAAGGTCCGGCGCGCTACGGAGTTGCGACGCCGTCCGACGTCATCGGCCTGTCCGGCGGCGAAATCTTTCAGGCGATGTTCGACGGCAAGCTGCCGATGCCCCCGATCAGCGAGACGCTCGGCTTCATTGCGATCGAAGTGGCGAACGGTCGCGCTGTCTTTCAGGGTCGGCCAGCGCTGCCCTATTACAATCCTCTCGGCTCAATTCACGGCGGCTGGTTCGCCACGCTGCTCGACTCGGCAGTCGCCTGCGCCATTCACTCGACGCTGCCCGCAGGGCGCAGCTACACCACGCTGGAACTCAAGACCAACATGGTCCGCGCGCTCACGCGCGACGTGCCATGCGTGCGTGCCGAAGGCGAAGTCATTCAGGTCGGACGTCAGGTCGGCATTGCCGAAGGCCGTATCGTCGGGCCGGACGGCACGCTGTATGCGCACGCCACGACCACGTGCCTGATCTTCGACTTCCCCCCGCGCAAAGGCTGATGCGAAGGAAGTCGCACAGGTTTCACGGATCTCAGCGATCTCAAAGGTCTCAAGGGTCTCAAGGGTCTCAACTGCCTCAACGGCCTCAACGGCCCTCATAAAGAAAAAGCCCGCCCGGGAAACCCCGGCGGGCTTTTTCGTGTCGATGCCGACGCAGCCGATCAGTGCGACGGTCCGCCGCCGCCGTGCTCACCGTCCGGCTGATGCTCCAGCGTTTCCTTGAGCGCGATTTGCAGTTTCGCATGCATGCGAACGAACCAGCTGC
Organism: Pandoraea pnomenusa; assembly: GCF_040391475.1. Lineage (GTDB taxonomy): Bacteria > Pseudomonadota > Gammaproteobacteria > Burkholderiales > Burkholderiaceae > Pandoraea > Pandoraea pnomenusa_C. Next base: position 27,529 of record NZ_JBEBXS010000023.1, read on the forward strand.
GCATGACGATGGCCAGCACGACCGTGCCGGCGAGAATCAGCACGATCATTTCCGTCGACGGGAGAATGCTCGCCGACAGCGCCGCCACCAGCAGAATGACACCGACCATCGCCGCAAGCGGCAGGATCTCGGCTACCACGCGACGCACCTGGAACGTATAGCGTCCGGTCAGGCTCGGCGGCACCGACAGCTCGACGAGCAGCAACGAGAGCGACTTGAGCTTGCGATATACCGCGATCAGGAAAGGCAGCGACAACACCAGCGCACCGCCCCAGACCACGGCACTTTGCAGACTCGGATCGCGCACCCACGGCGACATCAGTTCGGCCAGCCGACGGTAGAAGAACGCGCCCCCGAGGAAGATCGTGACGACCAGCGCCAGATTGATGGCCACGCTCACCACGATACGACGCACGATGGTGACGATGGCCGCGCTATCGCCCGTCAGATGAATGCTTTGCAGCCACTGCGTGTACTGCCCGAGCACGTAGGACAGGCGTCCCGGCATCGCGCGTCCCAGCCAGCCCGTCACCGGATCGGCGCTCTTGATGAGGTAAGGCGTGAGCAGCGTCGTGATAACCGACACGGCCACGGCAATCGGGTAGAGGAAATCGCTCGTCACCTTGAGTGACAAGCCAAGCGACGCGATGATGAACGAGAATTCGCCGATCTGCGACAGTCCCATGCCCACGCGCATCGACGTGCGGCCATCCTGCCCCGAGAGGTATGCACCCAGACCGCACGACACGATCTTGCCGAGCACCACGGCCACGGTGATCAACAGGATCGGCCAGATGTAGGTGGCCAGCACATTCGGGTCGAGCAACAGGCCGATCGTGACGAAGAACACCGCGCTGAACATGTCGCGCAACGGCGCCACCAACCGCTCGATCGTGTGCAGCTCGCGCGCTTCGGCCATGATCGCACCGATCAGGAACGCGCCGAGTGCCACGCTGTAGCCCATCTGGATGACGAGCAGACAGAAGCCGAAGCACAGGCCGAGCACCACCACGAGCAGCATCTCGTCGCTCTTGAACTTCGCCACATACGCGAGAATGCGCGGCACCAGCAGAATGCCCACCACGAGCGACACCACCATGAACAGCAGCAGCTTGCCGAGGGTGAAGGTGGCCTCACCGGCGTCGACCGAACCGCTGATGGCAATGCCCGAGAGCAGCGCGATCATGCCGATGGCAAGCACGTCTTCCACGATCAGCACACCGAAAATCAGTTGCGCGAAGCGCTCCCGCTTCATGCCCAACTCGTCGAGCGCCTTCACGATGATGGTGGTCGACGAAACGGCGAGCATCGCACCGAGGAAGATCGAATCCATCGTCCCCCAGCCGAAGAAGCGCCCGATCTCGTAGCCGATCCAGAGCATCAGCACGATCTCGGTCAGCGCTGCCACGAAGGCGGTCACCCCCACGCGCGCCAGTTTGCGCAAGCTGAACTCCAGCCCCAGCGAGAACATCAGGAACACCACGCCCAGCTCGGCCAGAATGCCGATGGTCTTCTCGTCGTGTATCAATCCGAACGGCGGTGTGTACGGCCCGATGATCACGCCCGCCACGATATAGCCGAGCACGACCGGTTGCCGGAACCGGTTGAAGATGACCGTCACGATGCCGGCCAGCAGCATGATGACGGCCAGGTCCTGAATGAAGTCGATGGCGTGATGCATCCGATACGTTCTCCCCGCGGCGCGTTGCGCCGATTTTGCTGTTCTTGACGCCACGCCGGCCACGCGCTGCGCCCCTCGCGGGCCGCAACGGCAACACAAGACGTGATGCTTGATGAAGGTGGGAAGCCAGCCATGTGCCGCTGGCTTGATAGACGTTGCGTTCGTTCGCCCGGTCACCCCATGACCGGACCGCCATGCGGCTTGTCGGCTCCGCAGCCTCCCCCGGGAGGCCTCCGGTATCGCCACCGGATTGCAGAAATCGGACAAACCACCGGCCGAAAACGGGCGCCGAATCAATATACGCGATGGGCTGACGCGCGCGCAACCCAAGATTGACGGGGCTTTCGATAAAAAATTCCCGTTTTTCGCCTCTCATGCCGAAATTTTTTTTCTTGCTTTTTGTCGCTCGACACAGTGAAATATCACACAAATATCAAACGCATTTCACTAACCGCACTTTGCAGGAGCTGGCGCCGCATGCGTTCCCGTCTGCCCTATTCCGCGTCGCCCGCCCCCGAACACGACACGACGACAAACACCGGCGCCCGCATGGGCTTCCTGAACGCTGCCAGTTCGGCCGACCGCGACGGCACGATCCGGCACGGCTACGCCGCCATCGCCGACTGACACACCCCGCCCCGATGCCAAACCAGATTCACGAGACCCGCGAACTCCTGTCTGCCCCAAGTGCGCCCGCGCCCGCCGATACCCGCAGCCTGACCGAGCGCGCGTACGACGCGATCAAGCACGACATCATCACGCTGCGACTGCGCCCGGGCGAGACACTCAACGAAGCGCAACTGATGCAGTCGACCGGGTTGGGACGCACACCGGTGCATCAGGCCATGCACCGGCTGGCGCACGAAGGGCTGATCGTGATCCTGCCGCGCAAGGGTGCCCTGGTCGCGCCGGTCTCCCTCAACGACGCCCTCGAGATCATCGACGTACGCATGATCAATGAGACGTATTGCGTGGAACTCGCCGCACGCGCGGCGACGCCCGAGGATCTGGCCACCATCGCGGCGGTGCTCGCGCGCTCGCGTGAGGCCATCGCCTCGCGCGACGTCGCCGCGATGATGCGCATCGACCGTGACTTCCACCTGGCGATCTCCCACGCTTCGCGCAACCAGACGCTCGTCGAGCTACTGCGGGGTCTGCATGAGCGGTCGCTACGTTTCTGGTTTCTGGCCCTGTCGACGCCCAGCCATCTGGAAGGCGTCTACGAAGAGCATCTCGAGTTGTACGAAGCCCTCGCCGCACGCGACGCCGAGCGTGCGCGCCGGGCCATCGCCCGTCATATCGACGAATTCCGAACCCATATTCTGAAAGCGATCTGAACATGAGCACCGACGCCATCGATCTGCAACGCCCGCTGTCCGACCTCGCCGCCGCGCTCGACGCCGGACGTACCACCAGCCGCGCACTGACCGAGCAGGCCCTCGCGCGTATTGCCGACCCTGCGGGCCAGGGCAACGTCGTCTTCACCCAGGTCGACGCGCAGGCGGCACGCGACGCGGCCGACGGCCTCGACGCGCTGCGCCGCGCCGGTGCACGCCTCTCGCCGCTCATGGGTATTCCCGTCTCGGTGAAGGATCTCTTCGATGTGACCGGACAAGTCACGCGCGCGGGTTCCAAAGTACTGGACGACGCGCCGCCCGCCACACACGATGCCCTCGCGGTCGCGCGTCTGCGTCAGGCGGGCGCGGTGATCGTGGGGCGCACCAACATGACCGAGTTCGCCTTCTCCGGTCTCGGGCTCAACCCGCACTACGGCACGCCGCGCTCGCCGTGGCAACGGGAGATCGGACACATCGCCGGCGGCTCCTCGTCGGGTGCCGCAGCCTCCGTCGCCGACGGCATGGCGGCCGTCGGCCTGGGGACAGACACCGGCGGTTCGATCCGCATCCCGTCGGCCTTCTGCGGTCTCACTGGCTTCAAGCCGACCGCCGCACGTACGCCGCGCGATGGCGCCCTGCCGCTGTCCACGACACTCGACTCCGTCGGCCCGATCGGCCGTTCCGTCGACTGCTGCGCCTGGGTCGATGCCATCCTTTCCGGCAAGACCGTCGATGAAATCCCGGCCGCACCGCGTGACATGCGCGGCATGCGCTTCGGTGTGTTGACGAATTTCGTGCTGGATGGCGCGGAACCCGCCGCCCTCGCCATCTACGAGCGTGCGTTGGCCGCCCTTGCGAAGGCAGGCGCCACGCTCGTCGAGTTCACGTTCGCACCGTTCGACACGCTGCCCGCGATCAACCGCTTCGGTTTTTCCCCCATCGAAGCGTATGCATGGCACCGCAATTTGCTGGCCGAGCGCGCGCAAGATTACGATCCGCGTGTGCTTGTGCGCATCCGCAAGGGCGAACCGGCCAGCGCAGCCGATTACATCGATCTGCTGAACGCCCGCGCCGCGCTCATCGCCGCAGCGAACCCCGTCTGGCAGCGCTTCGACGCCGTGCTGTGCCCGACCGTGCCGCTGGCCCCGCCCGCCATCGCCCCGCTCGAAGCCAGCGACGACACCTTCACGGCTACCAACGCGCTCGTGCTGCGCAACCCCACGGCCATCAACATGATCGACGGTTGCGCGTTTTCGCTGCCTTGCCAGGGCAAGGGAGAAGCGCCGATCGGGCTGATGTTGAGCGGCGCGGCGGGCGACGACGCGCGTCTGTTCCCGGTCGCGCGTGCCGTCGAACATGCATTGCGCCTGGCGGGTCTCGGCGGCTGACGTCATACACGTGGGTGACGAGGTGGGACGACGATCCACCGCCTCGCATTCACCGATCGTCGCCGTAACAGGCGCGCGCGGCATGGCTCCCGCGCCAAATGCCGCGCAGCGTACGGAAATCAGGTGGAAAGTTCCCCCTCTTTTTCGCATCACACACGGCTCGGGCTGGGGTTACAATCCCAGCCCAAGTGCCCGTCGCCCGGTGTCATGCGGGGTGTGACGGGAATTGTGATGGCCCACCGCCCGAAGTGACATGAACGCTCAACTCGACCCGGCCCTGCGCCGCGAACGTCTGCTGTACCTCCTGCTTTCCGTGGTCTGCCTCGCACTGCTTGGCGGTGCGCTGTACTTCCAGTACGTGCTTCACGAAGACCCGTGTCCGCTGTGCATCCTGACGCGTTACGCGCTCGTGCTGACGGCGATCTTCGGTCTGTTCGGTGCCCTCTCGGGCGGCTGGGCCGGCATCCGGGTAGCACGTGTGCTCGCCGCCCTGTCGGCGATTGGCGGCATGGCCGCGTCCGCGTACCTAATCTACGTGCAGGCCAATCCGATGGTCAGTTGCGGCTACGACGTCGTCGAGGGGTTTGTCGATGCCCTGCCGACGTCGCGCCTGCTGCCGCAAGTCTTCCAGGTCCAGGGGATGTGCCAGACGATGTACCCGCCGATCCTCGGCCTGACGCTGCCGATGTGGTCGCTCGCCGCGTTTGTCGTGATTTTCCTGTCGCTGGCGCTGCATCGTCCACGTCGCGCCATCTCGCTGCGCTAAGCGTCTTGCGTCTCACCGGCCGTCCGCCATCGGCGACGGCCGCATCTTTTTCCTTCCCGGTCTTCCCGTTCAGGGCTTCGCCAACGCAGGCGCCTGCCCCGCCCCGCCGTTCGCCGCATCGAGTTCGGTCGCCACTTCCGCAACGCGCCGCCGCAGCCATGTCACTTCGGGTGCCGCGTGCGTGCGCTCGTGCCAGAGCTGATAGAAACGCATTGGCGGGAAGGCGAACGGCGACGGCAGCACCCGGATCGGCAGATAGCGCGCATAGTGTTGCGCGAACTGTCGTCCCGTCGTGAAGACCAGATCGGTGCGCATCAGCACATACGGCACCAGTCCGAAGTACGGCATCGTCATCTGGATATTGCGGCGCAGGCCCTGCTCGGCCAGACACCCGTCGATGAAGCTCTGCCGCTCGGCGACATACGGCGTCGGCGCCAGATGCGGCAATTCCAGATAATGCTTGAGCGAAATGCCCTTGTTTGCGAGCGGGTGCTGGGCGCCGAGCATGCAAACCACTTCGTCGTCGAACAGCCGTGACATGTGCAATTGCGGCGGCGGCTCCAGCCAGTTGCCGATCACCACGTCCAGCGAGCCGTTTTCCAGCGCCCCGGCATAGTCGAACCCCGCATTGATGGGCTGAACATGCAGGCGTGCCGACGGCGCGTCGCGGCGCAACACCTCGGCGATATTCGGCAGGAAGACGGCGTCGAGATAATCGGGCGCCCCCAGCCGGAACGCCCGCGTCGTGGTCTGCGGCGCGAATTCCGTGGTCGGATGCGTGATCCGGTCGATGGCCGCGAGCGCGTCGGTCGCATAGCCCAGCAGTTCCCGGCCGCGTTCGGTCGCGACCATGCCGCTCTTGCCGCGCACCAGAATGGCGTCGCCGGTGATCTCGCGCAGCCGCCGCAGCGAGTTGCTGATGGCCGGCTGCGACTGGCCGAGCTTGAGCGCGGCGCGCGAGACGCTTTGTTCGGTCAGCAGCGTGTGCAGTACCCGCAGCAGGTAGGCGTCGATCTGTTCGCGGGGTCTTTGCATGGGCTTCGGGGCGCTCGGATGGCGTGGGGAACACCGGATGACGGCGGGCTGAGCCATAGTTTATGACAATGCCACGTCATCGGGGCGCCCGAATAGGCATCATCATCGCCACGAAATATTTCCCCCGGCACCCGGTGCTATCTTCGGCTCATCCCTACGCCGTCAAAGACACGGCGCGTCTGCAATCCCACTGCACTACACTGAGAATCATGGAGACACAAGCCATCCGCTTCTTTTACCGCGGCAAGGTGCACGAGGTCACTGGCGAGGCCACGACCCGCACCGTGCTGCAGTACACGCGCGAAGATCTGCACTGCACCGGCACGAAGGAAGGCTGCGCCGAAGGCGATTGCGGCGCCTGTACGGTCGTCATCGGCGAGTTGGCCGACGATGGCAACGTGGCGTTGCGGGCGGTCAACGCGTGCATCCAGTTCCTGCCGACGCTCGACGGCAAAGCCCTCTTCACGGTCGAAGACCTGCGCGCTGCCGACGGCACGCTGCACCCGGTGCAGCAGGCGCTGGTGGACTGCCATGCCTCGCAGTGCGGCTTCTGCACCCCGGGTTTCGTGATGTCGCTGTGGGCCATGTACCTGAACCGTCCGGCCGAAGCCGGCTGCCCGAGCCGACGCGAAATCGACGACGTGCTCTCCGGCAACCTGTGCCGCTGCACCGGCTACCGCCCGATCGTCGACGCCGCCCAGCAGATGTTCAACCTGCCGCGTCAGGCATTCGACCGTAGCGCGCTCGCCCGGCAACTCCAGGCGTTGCAGCGCAGCGACACCCTGTCGTACGAACACGACGGTCACGTCTTCCACGCGCCGCGCACGCTGACCGAACTGGGACGCTTGCGTGCCGCCTACCCGGACGCCCGCATCCTGGCCGGCAGCACCGACGTCGGTCTGTGGGTCACCAAGCAGTTCCGCGAGCTGAAGCACCTGATCTACCTCGGACAGGTCGCCGAACTGCGCGACATCGCCGAAGGCCCCGATGGCCTCTACATCGGCGCCGGCGCCCTGCTCAACGATGCGTTCGATGCCCTCGTCGAACACTATCCGGACCTGGCCGAGCTGCGCCAGCGCTTTGCGTCGTTCCCGATTCGCAATGCGGGCACCCTCGGCGGCAACGTCGCCAACGGGTCGCCGATCGGCGATTCGATGCCCGCGCTGATCGTACTGGGCACGCGCATCGTGCTACATCGCGAAGGCGTGGTGCGTGAGATGCCGCTCGAGGACTTCTATCTCGCCTACCAGAAGAACGCGCTCGAACCGGGCGAATTCGTGCAAGGCATTCGCGTGCCGCTGCCCGGTGTCGCGCAGCGATTCCGCACGTACAAGCTCGCCAAGCGCTTCGATCAGGACATCTCGGCCGTGTGTGCCGCGTTCGCCGTCGAACTCGAGGGCGAGACGATCCGCTCGGCGCGCGTGGCTTTCGGCGGCATGGCCGCCACGCCCAAGCGCGGCAGCGCCATCGAAGCCGCCCTGACGGAGCAACCGTGGACCGAATCGACCGTGCGCGCCGCCATGGCAGCATTGCCCGCCGATTTCCAGCCGCTCTCGGACATGCGTGCGACCAGTGCCTACCGGCTCGCCGGGGCGCAGAATCTGCTGTATCGTTTTTTCCTGGAAACGCGTACCGATGCGCCGCTCGCGGCCCATGAAGTCAATGCGTTCGCGAACGTCTAACCGGAGTTGCCCATGAACACGCAAGTCGAAGGCTTCATGACGCAAACCCCGCAGGCCGACGCCGCCACGCCCGGCGCGCAGGTAGGACGCTCGCGCCCGCATGAATCGGCGGTACTCCATGTGGCCGGTGAGGCCACTTACACCGACGACATCCCCGAATTGCAGGGCACCCTGCACTGCGCGCTGGGCCCGTCGCCCAAAGCGCACGCCCGCATTCTCTCGCTCGATCTCGACGCCGTGCGTCGCGCGCCGGGTGTGGTTGCCGTGCTCACGGCCGCCGATATTCCCGGCGTGAACGACTGCGGCCCGGTCGTGCACGACGATCCGATCCTCGCCGACGGCGTGGTCCAGTACATCGGCCAGCCGATGTTCGCCGTGGTGGCCGAGTCGCACGACGCGGCGCGCCGCGCCGCACGTCTGGCCAAGGGCGAGTACGAAGACCTGCCCGCCATTCTCACGCCGCAGGCCGCCAAGGCGGCGGGCGCGGGCGTGATCCCGCCGATGCATCTGCGTCGTGGCGACGCCGACGCCGCGCTGCAGGCCGCGCCGCATCGTCTGACCGGCACGTTCGAGTGCAACGGGCAGGAGCAGTTCTACCTCGAAGGGCAGATTTCCTACGCCATTCCGAAGGAAAACGACGGCATCCATCTCTATTGCTCGACGCAGCACCCGACCGAAATGCAGGCGCTCGTCTCGCATGCACTCGGCTGGCACAGCCATCAGGTGCTGGTCGAGTGCCGTCGCATGGGCGGCGGTTTCGGCGGCAAGGAATCGCAATCGGGTCTGTTCGCGTGTGTGGCATCGCTGTGTGCGTCGCGACTCAAGCGTCCGGTGAAGCTGCGTCTCGATCGCGACGACGACTTCATGATGACCGGCAAGCGTCACGGCTTCTACTTCGAATACGACGTCGGCTACGACGACGACGGCCGCATCGTCGGCGCGAAGGTCGACATGACGTTGCGCGCGGGCTTCTCCGCCGATCTGTCCGGGCCGGTCGCCACGCGCGCCATCTGCCACTTCGACAACGCCTACTTCGTGCCTGACGCCGATCTGCGCGCGTTGTGCGGCAAGACCAACACGCAGTCGAACACGGCGTTTCGCGGCTTCGGCGGCCCACAGGGCGCGCTCATCATGGAAGTGCTGCAAGACGCCATCGCGCGACGTCTGGGCAAGGACGCCCTCGACGTGCGCCGCGTGAACTTCTACGGCAAGACCGAGCGCAACACCACGCCCTACGGCCAGCTGGTGAAGGACAACGTCATTCACGAACTGGTCGCGGAGCTGGAACAGACGAGCGACTACCGTGCGCGGCGCGACGCCGTACGCGCGTTCAACCTCACGAGCCCGGTGCTGCGCAAGGGGCTGGCGCTCACGCCGCTGAAGTTCGGCATTTCGTTCAACGTGCAGGCGTTCAACCAGGCGGGTGCGCTGGTGCACGTCTATCGCGACGGCTCGATGCTGGTCAATCACGGCGGCACCGAGATGGGCCAGGGCCTGAATACGAAGGTCGCGCAGGTCGTGGCCCATGAGCTGGGCGTCGACCTCTCGCATGTGCGCGTGACGGCCACCGACACGAGCAAGGTCGCGAACACGTCGGCCACTGCCGCCTCCACCGGCGCCGACCTGAACGGCAAGGCCGCGCAGAACGCCGCGTGGCAGATCAGGCAGCGTCTGGCCGGGTTCGCCGCGCAGAAGTACGGCGGCGCGCCCGACGACGTGCGTTTCGCCAACGACATCGTGAGCGCGAACGGCAACGACATCCCGTTCCCCGATCTGGTGGAAGCCGCCTACTGGGCGCGCGTGCAACTGTGGTCGGACGGCTTCTACGCCACGCCGGGCCTGTCGTGGGACGCCAAGACCATGAACGGCAACCCGTTCTTCTACTTCGCCTACGGCGCGGCCGTCTCCGAAGTCATTCTCGACACGCTGACCGGCGAGTGGCGTTTGCTGCGCGCCGACGTGCTGCACGACGCCGGCAAGTCGATCAACCCGGCGCTCGACATCGGACAGGTCGAAGGCGCGTTCATTCAGGGCATGGGCTGGCTGACGACGGAAGAGCTGTGGTGGAACAAGGACGGCAAGCTGATGACGCATGCGCCCTCCACGTACAAGATCCCCGGCATCAGCGATTGCCCGACAGACTTCCGCGTGGCACTGTTCGAGAACACCAACGTCTCGGACTCGATTCATCGCTCCAAGGCCGTGGGCGAGCCGCCGCTGCTGCTGCCGTTCTCCGTGTTCAACGCCCTGCGCGACGCCGTGGCCAGCGTGAACGACTACCGGGACGAACCGGTGCTCAACGCCCCTGCCACGTCCGAGGCATTGCTCATGGCCATCACCGAGTTGCGCACAAGGAGTCCTGCCTGATGCACGCCTGGGTCGACGCCGCCCACAAGCTGCTGGTCCGTGGCGAAGCCGCGGTGCTGGTCACGATCGCGCGCGTGGAGGGTTCCGCACCGCGCGAAGCGGGCACGCACCTGCTCGTGACACGCGAGCACGTGTGGGAAACCATCGGCGGCGGCCATCTCGAATGGAAGGCGATGGATGTCGCGCGCCAGTTGCTGCGTCAGTACGGCCAGCAAGGCGCGCGTCACGTTGAACGCTTTGCCCTGGGGCCGAGCCTCGGGCAATGCTGCGGCGGCGCCGTCACGCTCGCCTTCGAAGTGCTCACGCTGACCGATCTGGCATGGGTGAGCGCGCTGCACAAACGGCTTTCGGCAGGCGAAGCGAGCCTGCGCAGCGTGGCGTTCGGCGCCCCGGGGGCCAACGCTGCCGCGAGCCAGCAGCAGGGCGGCCCGGTCATGCTGACCGAGCTTGATCCGAACGAGCCGCTGGCCCACCCGCACACGCTTACGCGCGACGCCGACGATGCCGCCTGCTCCTTCTGGCAAGGCAGCGACGGCTGGCTCTGGCTGAGCGAGCGCCTCGCGCCGAGCGACTTCCACATCGTGCTGTTCGGCGCCGGACACGTCGGACAGGCCATCGTGCAGGTGCTCGCCACGCTGCCCTGCCGCGTGACGTGGGCCGACGAGCGCTCCGAGACCTTCCCGGCCGCCGTGCCGCCCAACACGGTCGTCGAGTCGACCGACACGCCCGAAGCCATCGTGGCCGAAGCGCCGCCGGGGGCGTATTTCCTCGTGATGACGCACAACCACGGTCTGGATCAGCGGCTGTGCGAGGAGATCTTCCGGCGCGACGACTTCGCCTATTTCGGCCTGATCGGCTCGATGACCAAGCGCCGCCAGTTCGAGCATCGTCTGCGCGATCGCGGCGTGCCGCCCGAGCGTTTCGAACAGATGATCTGCCCCATCGGCGTGGCAGGTATCACCGGCAAGGCCCCCGCGACGATCGCCATCGCGGTCGCCGCGCAGTTGCTGCGCGTGCGCGAACAGCAGATGCGGCTGGGCGCTCCGGCGCCGCTGCAGGACACCGGCACGCTCGCCTGAACCGGCACGGGCATGACCGGTGCACGTGACCGGCAAACGCGGGCGACGGTAGAATCGCGCCCATCCCCCCCAACGACAAGACCGATCCATGCCACTCACGCCAGAACTCGCCAAGACCCTTTGCGCCATGCCCAAGGCGGAACTGCATGTGCATATCGAAGGCACGCTCGAACCCGAGCTGATCTTCCGGCTCGCCGAACGCAATCAGGTCAAGTTGCCGTATCCGAGCGTGGAAGCCCTGCGCGACGCGTATGCCTTCACCGATCTCCAGTCCTTCCTGGACATCTATTACGCCGGCGCGAGCGTGCTGCTCACCGAAGACGATTTCTACGACATGACGCGCGCGTATCTCGAGCGCGCCGCCGCCGACAACATTCGTCACACGGAGATCTTCTTCGACCCGCAGACACACACGGCGCGCGGCGTGTCGATGGCGACCGTCGTGAACGGCATCGAGCGCGCGCTCGCCGAGGCCGAATCGCAGCACGGCATCACGAGCCGCATGATTCTCTGCTTCCTGCGCCACCTGTCCGAAGACGACGCGCTACAAACGCTCGAGACCGCGTTGCCGTACTTCAACAGCCACGGGCATCGGCTCGTGGGCGTGGGACTCGACTCCTCCGAGCAAGGACACCCGCCCGCCAAGTTCGCACGCGTGTTCGAACGTTGTCGTGCGCTGGGCCTGCGTATCGTGGCACACGCCGGTGAAGAAGGGCCGCCCGCCTACATCCACGAGGCGCTCGACACGCTTCGCGTGGAACGGGTGGATCACGGCGTGCGTGCCATCGAAGACGAAGCGCTGCTCGATCGTCTGGCGCGCGAGAAAATTGCGTTGACCGTGTGCCCGTTGTCGAACGTTCGCCTCAAGGTGTTCGACCACATGGGGCAGCACACGCTGCATCAGTTGCTCAAACGCGGGCTGGCGGTCACGATCAACTCGGACGATCCGGCCTATTTCGGCGGCTATCTGAACGAGAACTTCCTCGCCACGTTCGACGCCCTGGACATGACGCTCGACGACGCTTACACGATGGCAAGGAACAGCTTCGAAGCCTCGTTCATCGACGACAACGAAAAGCGCCGTCTGGTCGGCGAGCTGGATCAGTTCCGCGCCACCCACGCAGGGTAAGGACCCTTCGGCCATGCGCCGATGACTCGACAAAACGCCCGAAACCCTTCGGGCGTTTTTTTTGCCGTCGCCCAAACGGCAAACGGTCGGGCACGGCGCACCCCGGCACACCACATTACCCCGCGATGATGTGGAACATTCCTCATCAGGAATATTTTCACGGGGACCCGATGCTATTTTTCCAGCGTGCCCGCATAGGCTTCATCCGGTGCCCCCACACCGCCGACGCCACGGGCACACGACACCTAAGAACATCGGAGACAACACCCCATGGACTCATCGCTCAGCCCCCCGGCGGGTAGTGCCGCGCCCGAAGCGGCTCACGACAGCACGCGCGTGGAGGGCGCGCAACCTGTCTCGACCCTCGACCGCTATTTCGGCATCACCGCGCTCGGCTCGACCTTTCGCACCGAAGTGATTGCCGGTATCACGACATTCCTCGCGGCGATGTACATCATCGTCGTCAACCCGGCCATTCTGTCGAAGACCGGCATGGCCTTCCCGGCCGCGCTCACGGCCACGGTGCTCATCAGTTTCTTCGGCAGTTGCGCGATGGGTCTGTACGCCCGCAACCCGGTGCTCGTCGCGCCGGGCATGGGCCTGAACGCCCTGTTCGCGTTCACGATGGTGCACGGCGTCGGCATGCCGTGGCAGACGGCGCTCGGCTGCGTGTTCTGGTCGGGCATTCTCTTTGCGCTGCTCGCCGCACTCAACGTGCGCCGATTCGTCGTCGAGGCGATTCCGGCGAACCTGCGCTACGCCATTTCATGCGGTATCGGACTGTTCATTACCGTGATCGGTCTGGTCAACGCGAAGCTCGTGGTGAGCGATCCGGTGACGGTCGTGCGTCTGGCGCACCTGTCGCCGCCGACCGTCACGTTCCTCATCGGGCTGGCCATCACGACCGTGCTCGTGGCTCGCCGCGTGAACGGCGCGCTGATGATCGGCATCGTCGCCACCACGCTCATGGCCATTCCGATCGGCCGCCTGTGGGGCGATGGCAGCGGGTATTTCCCGAAGGAAATCGCCACCGCCACCCTGGTGAACTTCCAGGGCTTCTTCGCCGCGCCCGATTTCTCGGGCATCGGTCAGCTCGACCTGCTCGGCGCGCTGAAAGTCGCGTACCTGCCGTTCATCTTCGTGATGCTGTTCACGGCGTTCTTTGATACCCTCTCGACCTTCATGAGCATCGCGGAAGCCGGTAACATGAAGGACCGCGACGGCAATCCGCGCAATATGCGTCAGGCCATGATCGTCGATTCGTTCTCGGTGCTGATTTCCGGTCCGCTGGGCACGAGCCCGGCCAACGCCTACATCGAGTCGGCTGCCGGTATCGCCCAGGGCGGACGCACCGGACTCACCGCCGTGGTCTGTGCGCTGCTGTTCCTGCCGTTCCTGTTCCTCTCCCCGATGCTTTCGCTGGTGCCCGCCATCGCGACCGCCCCGGCGCTGATTCTGGTCGGCGTGTTTATGATGGAGTCTGTGGCACGCATCGAATGGCATCGCATGGACGAAGCGATTCCGAGTTTCATCGCGCTGGTGATGATCCCGATTTCGTATTCGATCACGGATGGCATCGCCTACAGCTTCCTCGCCTTCGTCGTGCTCAAGCTGTTCACCGGCCGCGTCAAGGAAATCAAGCCGGCGATGTGGATCGTTGCAGCGCTCGCCGTGCTGCTGCTCACGCAAATGTAATGACAGAAGGATTCCAGCCCATGTCCACCTCGAACCCGGCCCAATCGGCGGCGCGCGCCGTACGCGCACAACTGGTCTACTTCACGCACGATCCGGCACGCGCCTATCTCGACGGCACGCCCGGCACCGTCCACCATACCGACGGCATCGTCGCCTTCGAGAACGGCCGCATCACCGCCGTGGGCGACTATGCCAAGGTGGCGCCCACGCTGCCTGCGGGCACGCCTGTCGAGGACCTGCGCGACAAGATCGTCACGCCGGGCTTCATCGACACGCACATCCACTATCCGCAAACGGATATGATCGCGTCGCCGGCGCCCGGGCTGCTGCCCTGGCTCGAGAAATACACGTTCCCGACCGAGCGTCGTTTCGAGAATCCGGAGTACGCGGCCGACGTTGCCCAATTCTTCCTCGACGAACTGCTGCGCGGTGGCACCACGAGTGCGCTCGTGTACTGCACGGTGCATCCGGCTTCGGCCGACGCCTTCTTCCGTGCCAGCGACGCGCGCAACCTGCGCATGGTCGCGGGCAAGGTGATGATGGATCGCAACTGTCCCGACTTCCTGCGCGACACCGCCGAGAGCGGCGCTCGCGACAGCGAAGCGCTGATCCAGCGCTGGCATAACAAGGGGCGTCAGCTGTACGCGCTCACGCCGCGTTTCGCCCCGACGTCGACCGAAGCGCAGCTGGGCGTGTGCGGCGAACTGGCCGAGCAATACCAGGACGTGTTCATCCAGAGCCATGTGGCGGAAAACACCGACGAGGTCGAATGGGTGCGCTCGCTGTTCCCGGGCCATCGCAGCTATCTCGACGTGTACGACCACTACAAGTTGCTGCGCAAGCGCGCGGTGTACGGCCACTGCATCTGGCTCGACGAGCACGACCGTCGACGCATGTTCGAGACGGGCACCGTCGCGGCGCATTGCCCGACCTCGAACCAGTTCCTCGGCAGCGGTCTGTTCGACTTCGCTGCAGCGGAGGCCACGCGCATGCCGGTCACGCTCGCGACCGACGTCGGCGGGGGTTCGACCTTCTCGATGCTTCAGACGATGAACGAAGCGCACAAGGTGGCGCGTCTGTCGGGCTATCACCTGTCGGCGGAGCGCATGTTCTATCTGGCCACGGAAGGCGCGGCGCACGCGCTGGATCTGCACGGCACGATCGGCACGCTCGCCGTCGGCGCGGAGGCCGACTTCGTGGTGCTCGACCCGAAGGCCACGCCGTTGCTTGCGCGTCGGACGGCACTGGCCGAGTCGCTCGAAGAACTGCTGTTCGCGTTTGCGATGCTGGGCGACGATCGCGCGGTTTCGGCGACCTATGCTGCGGGCAAGCCGGTGCATCGACGCACGACACATTGAGGGACTGAGGTGTGAAGGCAAGGCGCAAACGCGCCAGTCCTTCGCACCTCACGCGCACTTCCCCGCATTTCTCCCGCTTTTCTCTCGCTCTTCAACGGTTTTTCAACCGTTTCTCACCCGCGTGATGCGTCCGCCTGGACGACACCGCTTACGCGAGGGAGCGTACGTCGTCGCCGCGATGGTCCTGGCTCGACATACGTCCTCTCGCGGTCGCCGACCGCGCGCAAGGGGCATGCGGTCGGGGATCTCCTTGGGCAGCCGATGGCTGCCCTTTTTTGTGTTCGTTGTCACCGTCCGAATGACTTGCATTGCCCGCCGTATCGGGCACTCTCGATAGCGTGCCGCCCGCATCGGCGACGAACGCGAGGGCGCTGCCGATGTGTCGATCCTGTTTCGGTTGGCCGATGTGCACGCGTCCCCCCTTCCCGTCGCTTACGACGAGCGCGATCGAGTTTCCCCCATCGAGATTGATCGAGACGTGGGGCGTCTCACCCAGTCGGTCGATCCGCGCCATCACGCTTGACCACGACGCCAGCGAATACCCTGAGCGCGTTTGCGCGCCGCGTCCGCAGGCCAAGCCGACAACGAGCCGCACCCACTCATCTCCTGACGTGACCGGCACACTGATCCCTGCGCGCGGGTTCGGATCTGCGGCGTGAAGCAACTCGCCTGGCCGAATACAACCGGTCTCGAACGAAAAGTCATCGGGCAAGCGATATCCGTCCGTCTGGCAACGCGTAGGGAAGAACACAGGCGCCCCGTTGATGGAAAGCAGTGGCGTGGACTCGATATACGAGTCGTCGCTCAGTCGCAGTCGAACGTAGTCACCGGCGTAGGCCCGTGGAATCGGCAAGCTGTCGTGCACGCACTGCGCCGTGCGTAATGCCCCGATGGGCGTATGCTCCGCCCTCGCCGCATCGGCGCGCCGCTGAAAGTTGAAAAATGCGCCGTTGATAAGCGCCCCGGCACGCCGGTTCGAAGCGCCCAGCATGTCGTCGGCGAAGCACGTCATGGTTCGCAATGCGGTGTCGGAGGCCAACACGGTGCCTTCGTGGCGCGGCATTGCCGCCGCCACGTAAGCGAGTCGCTGATATCCCGCCTGCCCGACAAATGCCGCATCGAGTCCGACCCGGCGAAAGCACCCCTCGTCTCCGGCAACCCGCACCAACACCAACCCTGGCGCGACACCCTTCACGTGCAGATGGCGACGCGTCGCCACGCCCGTGAGCAACGCCACGGTGCGCACCTCAGCGGGCGATTCGGGTGACCTCCCCCAGGCACTGCGTGCCGCTTCCGGTGCGGCAGTACACCCTCCCTGGCGCACCGCAAACAGGTCGTCCGCCACGGCGGCGACATAAACAGGTGACGAGTACGACGCACGCCGAAGTCCGGCACTGCCGACAGCCATGTCTTTGGAAATGGCAATGTTCATCGTTGTCCTCCATGTTGACGAACTGACCGATGGCGAGGGTCATCGTCCCGCGCCGCAGGCAAACCGGCCATCATCGCCAGCCTGTACCGGCATCGCTTTCGTATTCGT
This sequence comes from Pandoraea pnomenusa, assembly GCF_040391475.1. Taxonomy (GTDB): domain Bacteria; phylum Pseudomonadota; class Gammaproteobacteria; order Burkholderiales; family Burkholderiaceae; genus Pandoraea; species Pandoraea pnomenusa_C. Next base: position 44,586 of record NZ_JBEBXS010000023.1, read on the forward strand.
CACCGCCACTTCGTTCCGCATCTTCCATGCAACGCTTCTGCACCGGTTCCCATGCGCAGGCAGAGGCGTCAGCGCAATCGGCATTTCATGTCGAACGCATGTGACGCGCATTGCGTCATAGTCGGCAAGCAAGTCACGTCTCTTGCGATTCGGCGGCATCGCGTCATACGCCCCCCTTGAAAAATCCCGTTCCGAAGGAATTCATCGCTTGTCCTTTTCCAATGCTCACCACGAATCCGCCGGCACGGCGCTCCAGCGGCTTGCTCACGCATTGCGTGTCGAAGGCCAGGCGCCGGCGCACGCGCTCGCCGTGACCGGCGACGATGGTCGAATCTGGCAAATCGACGCCATTGCCGGCGCCGACAGACTTTTCGTCCATACGCCTGTGGCACTGCCCGCCGTGTTGTCCGACGGCGCCACCAACGACTGCCTGTTGCGCATCAATGCCGAAGTGAATCTGACGCGCGGCGCGTGGTTGGCGCGGCACGTCCCCAGCGATACGGTGCGTTTGTTCGATGCCATCGACGCGAGCGATGCCACGCTGGACCGCCTCGCCGGCCACCTTTCACGACTGGCACGTGTGCTCGGGCAGATCAACGCGGCGTTCCGTGATATCGCGGACACACAAAGCGCACCTGCGTCGACATTCGCGCACGTGCCGATCGCCGCAGCGAGTGCCTAGATTCTCAGTGCACGACATCCCCCTCACATCCCCACCCTGCAACCACTCACTTCCCTGACTCATGCGCCCGCAACTCGAAACCGTTCTCAACTACCCCACGCTTTCGCGCTCCATCAGCAGTTACGCCACCTCCCCCACTTCCCGCACAGGGTCGCGCAGTCCCGACAGCGGCTGTGCTGACGCCTATTTGTTTGCAGGTGAAATCGCCACACCGCTACGCTCTGACACGTCGCTGGGCATCGCGTCCAACGCTGGGCTGGCGGACGTTGCCAACGGTCAGATCGATCTGCGTACCGCCACCGCGCAGCCGCACTCCATGCTGGATGCCGGATTCAGCGCCGCCAACGCCGACAACCGCGACGCCGACCGCCTGCACGACCACATCGTCGAACTCTTCAATACGTCACGCAAGGTACGCGCCGAGATTGGGCATGTCGCCCTGACGGACGCCACCAGACACTCACAGGTCATGCAGTCCGACGGTGCACAGCTCGACGCCGCCCGTGTACACGACAACCAGATGTTTTGCATCGATTCGGCAAACGGCAAAGGCCTGCCGTACCTCCATGAGCGCGACAAACCCTTCGCGGCCATGCTCGAAGACGGTGGGCGTAAAGTCTTCACTTTCCTCCCCGGGTACGCTACCGGCGACCGCTATACGCTGATCATTGCCGCGCTGGTCGAACCCCGTTTGAACGTGATCATCGGATATGCCGTTGGGGGCGCGTCGAAAGAAGTCGAGAAGCAAAAGCGTGACGCAACGACCGCTTACGACGTACTTGTGAACGCACTCGAGAAGAACGGCGTAGCGAATGCCCGAAAGCGCGTCACGTTGTGCGAGTTCGACGGCGACGCCCGCTCGCTCAAGCAGGCTCGCGAGTCGCTCGACAGCCCGGACACGCGCGAGCGCTTCGGCACTCCGGACGCTGGGGCGATTACCGCCGACATCAGCGGCGACGATCACATCTTCCATATCTCGGTCACGACGGAACTGATCCGGCGTCAATTCGCGCGCGACGACGTGTGCGCGAGCCAGCGTCACAATGAAATCCGCGACCGGCTATGGCATCTCGTCGACGCACCGACACGCGAGCGCATCGACAAGGCCGTCGATCACATCGTCGCCCACTACCAGCTCGACGACCGCTGCGTGGCGCTGTGGATCGCCGATCGCGAAGGCGCGAACGAACGTGAGTCGCAGGCCATCTCGCGACCGCTGATGTTCGAACAGATGGCCCAACGCTTCGCGCAGGACGGATTCAAGGTCTTCGATGTCGCCGACACGTTCATCAACCCGAGCCCCTCGATCCCCCGCGGCACGTTCGACCGGCATCCCTACCGACCCGAAATCCGTCCACAGATCGGACGCTTCTGGAACGGCACCTTCGACACCGAGAAACTCCTCGCGCCGCGAGAAAACCAGTGGTACTTCATGGATCGCCTGCTCTCGAAAACGGGATCGCGCCTGGCCGGCATTCGCAGCGGCGCACTCGAACCGTTCGCACTGTTCGGCCACACGGTCGTCTATCTCGAACACAAGGACATGTTCACTCCGGAGCGTCACGCAAGTTGGCAGGGCTACATTCCGTACCATCGCGTGATCACGGAGAAGACGACAGGCTATATGAGCACTGACATCAAACTTGATGTCAACGGCCAGTTGACGACATCGCGCGAAGCGCAAACCGAGCTAACGGCGGCGCGCCTGAAGCGCACCCTCGTTGACCACAACATGCAAAGCAAGCAGATCATGCAACGCGAGATGCGTCTGGATCAGGACGACCGCGGAGCCCCGGACGTTGACTCGCTGATCCGCACGCACGTCGGCGCGATGGTCGCTCACCAATCGCCGCTGTCTGATGCAAACCAGCCTTCGTGGCAACGGCTCGCCCGTTCGATGTCGGTCGACATGCAAGAACGCCTCAGCGCTGTCGAAACCTCGATTCGCGAGGGTGTGCTGCATCCGGCAGAACTGGATCTGATCGCCACGAAGCTGAATCTCCGGAACGACATCGACGCATCGGCAGCCGACCACGGCTGACGTCCAGCCTCTCCCCATTCCGTTTGCCGGGTGAATCGGAACCGATGCTATAATCCGCTCCGATTCATTGGGGAGTAGCCGCCCTGTCATAGACAGCTGTCTTTGGCAGGGGCGTACGTCAACAGACTTGGCCGGTTCCGGCTATGGCGTGCGCAGCCCACGGGCCTGGCGAGACCGATGACGATGCTTCCGCCAACCGGGCCGGGATGCATTGTCATTGGCTCGCGTATTCACGGCCCGGCGGAGAAATAATAAGGTGTCCCCATTCCTCGTCTCGACCGGTGTGGTCGCGCTCGCCGAAATCGGCGATAAAACCCAACTGCTTTCCCTCGTCCTCGCTGCGCGCTTCAAGAAGCCCGTGCCGATCATTCTCGGGATTTTCGTCGCCACGCTCGTCAATCACGGTTTTGCCGGGGCGCTGGGAGAATGGCTCTCGACGGCCATCAGTCCCGATGTCATGAAATGGGCGATCGTCGCGTCGTTCATCGGTATGGCGATCTGGATTCTGGTTCCCGACAAGCTCGACGACGAAGAAGCGGACACGCGCCGCAAATTCGGCGTCTTCGTGACAACCATCATCACGTTCTTCATCGCCGAGATGGGCGACAAGACGCAGATCGCGACCGTCATGCTGGCTGCACGCTATCAGGACTTTTTCGGCGTGGTCGCGGGCACGACGCTCGGCATGATGCTCGCCAACGTGCCCGCCGTGCTCATCGGACACAAGTTCGCCGGCCGGCTGCCCACGCGGGCCGTGCATGCGGTGGCGGCGGTGATCTTCCTGGTGCTCGGCATCATCACCCTGCTGCAGTAAACGCAAAAACGCCGGAGCGACCCTCCGGCGTTTTTTTGATACCTGACTGACGCGTGCCTGCCCCTGCCCGGCCGAATCCGGCTATTGCCCGACCTTCTGCTGCACGTTGACCGTGCGCCCGCTCGGGAACGGCAACTGCTTGAGCGCCGCATCGATCAGGAACGGCATGGCCGATGCGAGCGATGTCCCGGCGTCGCTGGTGCTGGCCTGCACGCGATACACCTCCTTGCCGCTCACGCGGTCCGTGAAACGCAATTGCAGTCCGGCCAGCCCGTAAGGATAGTCACGCTCGACATACATGGGCGGCGGCCCGTACGGATAGCCGTACCAGCCCCACGGACGTCCCCACGGCCCCCACGGACCGGGCGCGAACATCGGATCGTAGGCAGGCTCGGCGACGCGCATGACCTGCTGGGTAATGCCGTAGCTCATGCCGATCAGATAATGCGCCGTCGTCGGACTCTGCTCGCTGAAGCCATCGGCCGCCAGACGATTGCGCAACCACTGCTCGTACGTGGCGTGTTCCTGATTATTCTGCTGCTCTGCGGTACGCGTGAGCGCAAACGTGCGAGGCCCCTCAAAGCCGGGGCTGTCGCCGAACGCCGTCACCTGACTCGTTACCGTGCTGGCACATCCCGCCAGCAACACGCTGGCGACGGCCAGTGTCGCCATTCCCCATCGTTTCCACATGATTGCCCGCTCCAGAGATTGGCTGGACGCCCGGACGCGCGTCCTTCGCGTCGATTTAAGCATAGGACGGCACCTTGCGCACATCCGGACTATTTGACGGCCGCGATGCGCCAAAATTCAGTGAATTTCTCGTTCGGACGCGAACCCGCCGCCACTCCGTTACAATTTACGAATCCTTGGCCGTCCGCAAAACACCGTCCATGCTCAGAACCGACCTCGCAGGTGTGATCCAACGCTCCGACTATACGCCGCCCGCGTACCTGATCGACACCGTTCAACTCGACTTCGACCTCGCCCCCGACGTCACCACCGTGACCAGCCGCATGCGGCTGCATCGCAATCCGGCCGGCCCGGGCGGCGACCTCGAGCTGGTGGGCCAGGGCCTGCAACTCGTGAGCCTCGAACTCGACGGGAAACCTTGGGCCGCCTACCGCACGGGAGACGAAACCCTCACCGTGGAAGGCCCGCCCGAGACCTTCGAACTCACGCTCGTGACGCGCTGCCGTCCGGCGGAGAACACGTCGCTCATGGGGCTTTACGTCTCCGGCGGCAACTTCTTCACGCAATGCGAGGCCGAGGGCTTTCGCAAGATCACCTACTTCCTCGACCGTCCCGATGTCATGGCGACCTACACCGTGACGCTGCGCGCCGATCGCGAAGCGTATCCGGTGCTGCTCGCCAACGGCAACCTGATCGACAAGGGCGACTTGCCCGACGGCCGCCACTTCGCCATCTGGGACGACCCGTTCAAGAAGCCGAGCTACCTGTTCGCGCTGGTCGCCGGGCGTCTGGTGTGCCGCGAGGAGCGCATCGTCGCAGGCGACGGTCGCGAAAAGCTGCTCCAGGTCTGGGTTCAGCCGCAGGACCTCGAGAAGACCGAGCACGCGATGCACTCGCTCATCAACTCGATCCGCTGGGACGAGGCGCGTTTCGGCCGCGTGCTCGATCTCGATCGCTTCATGATCGTCGCCGTGAGCGACTTCAACATGGGCGCGATGGAGAACAAGGGCCTGAACATTTTCAACACGAAGTACGTGCTGGCCGATGCCGCCACCGCGACCGACGACGACTTCGGCAACATCGAAGCGGTGGTGGGCCACGAGTACTTCCACAACTGGACCGGCAACCGCGTGACCTGCCGCGACTGGTTCCAGCTGAGTCTGAAGGAAGGCCTGACCGTGTTCCGCGATCAGGAATTCTCGGCCGACATGATGGGCTCCGAGTCGGGCCGCGCGGTCAAGCGTATCGACGACGTGCGCGTGCTGCGTCAGGCGCAGTTCCCCGAAGACGCCGGTCCGATGGCACACCCGGTGCGCCCGGAGAGCTACGTCGAGATCAACAACTTCTATACCGTCACCGTCTACGAGAAAGGCGCCGAAGTCGTGCGCATGTACCAGACGCTGCTCGGACGCGACGGCTTCCGTCGCGGCATGGATCTGTACTTCGAGCGCCATGACGGTCAGGCGGTCACGTGCGACGACTTCCGCGCCGCCATGGCCGACGCGAACCAGCGCGACCTCACGCAGTTCGGCCGCTGGTACAGCCAGGCCGGCACGCCGCGTGTGACGGTCGACGCCGCCTACGACGAGGCCGCCCGCACCTACACGCTCACGCTCACGCAACGTTGCCCGAAGGTGGGCGTCGAGTTGCAGGACGACACGCTGATCAAACAGCCGTTCCACATTCCATTTGCCGTGGGCCTGCTCGATCGCGACGGTCGCGACATGACGCTAGGTGTGGCAGGTGAGGCCGACGATGCGCCGGCTGTCACCACGCGCGTGCTCGACTTCACGCAGGAGCGGCAGAGCTTCACGTTCGTCGACGTGCCTCACACCCCGATGCCCTCGCTGCTGCGCGGCTTCTCGGCGCCGGTCATCGTCGAACACGAGTACACCATCGACGAACTCGCGTTCCTGATGGCGCACGACAGCGATCCGTTCAACCGCTGGGAAGCGGGGCAGCGCCTGGCGACACGACAGTTGCTCGCACTCGTCGAGTCGATCCAGATGGGGCAGTTGCCGAGCGTCGACAGCTATGTGCTCGAAGCCTTCCGTCAGGTGCTGCGCGACGAAACGCTCGATCCGGCGTTCCGTGCGCAGGCCCTCACGCTGCCGGCCGAGTCGTATCTCGGTGAGCAGATGACGGAGATCGACCCGGCCGCCATTCATGCGGCGCGTCAGTACCTGCGTCAGCGGCTGGCGGCGTCGCTGCACACCGAATGGCTCGCGGCGTATCACAATCATCGCGTGCCGGGCCCGTATCGTCCCGACGCCGCCTCGGCCGGCGAGCGCGCGCTGAAGAATCTCGCGCTGTCGTACCTGATGGAACTCTCCGACGCCGGCGTGGCGCAAACCGCCCGCACGCAATACGACGCGGCCGACAACATGACCGACCGCTTCGCCGCCCTCACGGCGCTCGTCCAGCGCGGCGGCGCCGCCTGCGAGGGCGACGCGGCGCACGGCCCGAACCATGCGGCCGAAGCGCTGGTGGACTTCTATCAGCGTTTTGAAAACGAGCCGCTCGCCATCGACAAGTGGTTCGCGCTGCAAGCCATGCAGCGCGGCGACGGCAGCCACTGCGTGATCGACGCCGTGCGTGCGCTCATGCGCCACCCGGCGTTCACGCTGAAGAATCCGAACCGCGCGCGTTCGCTGATCTTCAGCTTCTGCAGCGGCAATCCGGCGCAGTTCCACGCGGCCGACGGCTCCGGCTATCAATACTGGGCCGAGCAGGTGCTCGCACTCGACGCGCTCAATCCGCAGGTCGCGGCGCGTCTGGCACGGGTGCTCGACCGCTGGCGCAAGTACACGCCGTCGCTTCGCGAGCGCATGCGCGGCGCGCTTCAGACCGTGGCCGATCACAAGACTCTGTCGAAGGACGTGCGTGAAATCGTCGAGAAGGCACTGGCCTGAACGACCGCCGGTTCATGTGGCCTGACGCGTACGCGCGTCATGGCTGCCATCTGCATTGAGATTTGCTTCAACTGGCTGAGTGCGGGCGGCGATGCTCTCGAGCGCCGCAGCCCCGTCACACCGGCCGGCGCACGATGAGCCGGCAGACCCGCTTGCCCGAGCTGGCGCTCGTGACGTCTTCTTCATGCAGCACCACGCCGTCGTGCAACGCGGCGCGCACGACATCCGGCGCAAACGCACTGTAGAGACGGCCGTCCGGAAGCCGCGCGTCTTCCCCTTCGGTCGCTCGCCACGAGACGTAGAGCACACCGCCCGGGCGCACGAGCGTCCACAGGCGATCGGCCGCCTGCGCCACCTCACCGGCAGGCAGGTGCATCAGCACGGTCTCGCAGAGCACGTTGTCGAACTGAACGTCGACGTTCTCCAGCATCGGCAGACGGCCGACCTGGAATGGCACCCACGAGAAGGTCTTGCGCGCCAGTTCGACCAGCGCGGGAGCGTTGTCATAGCCGACCACGTCGAACCCCTGCCCGGCCAGCCAGGCGGCGTCACGTCCATTCCCGCAGCCGACATCGATGGTGCGCCCGCCGGGTACGAAGTGCCGCACGAGCAGCGCGTACATATCGTCGGGAGGCGGCTGGTTCAGCCAATCTTCGCTGTATCGAACGGCGTTGGCCTCGTAGGCCGCTTCGGTTTGCAAGTCCGCCATGATCGGAGTCTCCGATGGAACGTATGCGTGGCGGCACCCAACCGCCACGCGCCGACTGCCCGACTGACTACCCCGGCGTGTTGCCGGATGATGTCGAGATTACTGCGAGATCTTTTCCAGTGCGATATCACGCGTGCGCGGACCCATCAGACCGATGGACAGCATGACCACGAGCATGGCGCACGAGATGAAGACGAACACGCCGGTCACGCCGAAGTTGCGCAGCACGGACGCGATCAGGAACGCCGTGAAGATCGCCGAGAAGCGGCTCCACGAGTAGACAAAGCCGACCGCACGCGCCCGAATCCCGGTGGGGAACAGTTCGGTCTGATAGGCGTGATAGCTGTACGACATGATGTTGTTCGCGAGCGTCAGGCCGATGCCCATCGCGACGAGCAGGAACGACGACGTCACCTGCGAGAACACCAGCCCGCACACGATACCGATACCGGCTGTCCACACGATGGCGTGTTTGCGCTCCACCTTGTCGGCCATCCACAGACCGATCAGCGGGCCGACCGGTGCGGCCAGCGCAATCACGCTCGAATAGGCCAGACTCGTCGTGACCGTGATGCCCTGCTTGATGAGCAGCGTCGGCACCCAGTTGGCGAAGCCGTAGAAGCCGACGGTCTGGAAGATGTTGAACAGAATCATCATGATCGCGCGCTTGCGATACGGCGGCACCCACATGTCGCGAAACGCACTCTTGGGCACCACGGGCTCAGGTTCGCCCGGCGTCGGCAGCGGCTTGCCGTACTCGCGCTCGACCTTCGCCTCGAGCTCGGACAGCACTTGCTCCGCTTCGGCCAGACGCCCCTTCTGCGCGAGCCAGCGCGGGCTCTCCGGCAGCGCCCGGCGAATCCACCAGACGAAGACCGCGCCGTGCGCGCCGATGAGCACGACCCAGCGCCAGCCCTCCAGACCGAGGAACTCGCGCGGCACCAGCCAGAAGGCGAGGAACGCCACGACCGGCACGGCGGTGAAACCGACTGCCTGCTCGCAAGCGAAGGCGCGGCCGCGAATCTGTTTGGGCACCAGTTCGGCAATGTAGGTGCCGATCGTCACCAGCTCCACGCCAATGCCGAGGCCCACCACGAAGCGCCAGAAGTTCACGCCCGTGGCCGTCTCCTGGAACGCCATGATGACGTTGGCCACCGTGTACCAGAGCAGCGACCCGGTAAACACGGCGCGACGCCCGAAGCGGTCGGCAAGAAAGCCGCACGCAATGGTGCCGATGAACAGGCCCGAAAACAGCGCGGCAATGAAGCTGGCGACGCCCGTCGTGCCGAACAGGCCCGGCGTCGTGGGCGTGAGGATGCCGCTCTTGACCAGCCCCGGCGCAATGTAGCCCGTGTACAGCAGGTCGTAGAGTTCGAAGAAAAAGCCCAGGCTGAGCAGCACGACCAGTTTCCAGACGGTGCGGGTCGGCGGCAGGCGGTCGAGGCGGGCGGAAATGTCGCCTGCAGTCAGGCGGGTGGCCGTAGCGGAGGCTTGGCCGGTGTGAGGCATGGAAGGCATTGATACGTCGGGGGATGGCATGGAAATCGTCTCCGGGCCCGTTCGGTCATGGCCGAACTGCTCATTGGCCGAAGTCCCTGCCGCAACACTCGCCGGCGGGACGTCGGATACACCATGAATCGACAGGCGCGAGGCCGAAATTGTGCCACGAATGGCACCGCGCCAGTCACCTTTGCCACGTACTGCGAAAAATTACGATGTTTATCAACGACAGCAAACGGCGGCACGTTCCCTGCGCACGATCGGCATTGCGCAGCACATTCGTCCGGCATGCCGCGCAAAGACGGCACGCGTCTTTCTTGCCGAAACGGTCGATGCGGTGACCCCCATCGAGGGAAGCGCCAGCCATCGTCACAGCGATGTGGTGGCCGTCGTCTTCAGTTCGTCGAAGCTCACGATGCGCCCGGCGAGCGCACTCGCGGCAACCGTGTACGGACTGGCGAGCCAGACGCTGCCCGGTCCCGAACGTCCCGGAAAATTGCGGTTGATCGCACTGATCGTGACCTGATCGTCCGACGTCGACTGCCCCGGGCCGCAGTTCGCACACGCGCCGCAGCCGGGCATGATGAGCGTCACCCCTGCGGCTTCGAAGGTCGCGAGATAGCCCTGCGACTCGCAATAGGCGCGCACGTCCATCGTGCCGAACTGGAGAAAGAGCGAGCGGCCGTCGGCCACGCGCAGCCCGTGAGCCACGCCCCAGGCGAGTACGTCGTGATACGCGTCGAAGTCGTCGCGCTTTCCTGCGGTGCAGGAACCGCCGTAGGCAATGTCGATGGCCACGGGGGCCGTCAGTTCGGCGAGCGCCACGCCGTTGCCCGGATCGCCCGGACGCGCGAGCATCGGCGTGAGCGACGCGGCGTCGATACGGATCACGTCGCGATAGCACGCCCCCTCGTCGCTCGTCATCCACGGCTCGAGCGTGAAATCGACGCCGCGACGCGTCTTGAGGAATGCCACCGTCTTGTCGTCCGGCGCGACGATGCCGGTGAAGCCACCCAGCTCGGCCACCATGTTGGTGAGCGTGGCGCGCTCGTCGACCGACATGGCGCGCACCGCGCTGCCGGTGTATTCGAAGACGAGACCGATGGCGCCACCGCCGCGAATCGCATCGAGACGCAGCAGGTGAAGCACGACATCCTTGGCCGTCACACCCGGGGCGAGTTCGCCGTCGATCTCGACACGTAATGTCTCGGGCACTTTGCAGCGCACGTACCCGGTGGCCCAACTGTTGGCGATGTCGGTCGCGCCGGCGCCGAATGCGAGGCATCCCAATGCGCCCGCATGCGGCGTGTGTGAGTCGGTACCGACCACGATCTGCCCGGGCAACGCGTAACGCTCGGCCATCAACGCGTGACAAATGCCATCCGCGCCTGCGTCGTGGCCACTGCCCGTGGGCACGAGTTCGCCATGCGCCAGGACGGGATAACGCGCCACGAAGTCGCGGTGGCCATTCGTGAGATTTGCCACGCCCGGCAACAGCCCCTGCGAGACATGCGGGTGACTCTGCGACGCCAGCACGAGGTGATCCTGAAACGCGATGATGCGCGCCGGATCGTGCAATGCGGCCGGCTCGCCAAACGCGCGATGCATCAGGTGCGCGCACATGCCGGTGAAATAGTCGTGAGAGAAGCGCCAGTCCGCGCGCACGAATACACCGTCGCCATGCGAGACACCGGGCGTGGACGGATGCACACGCCGCGCCATGATCTTCTCGACGAGCGTGCGCGGCGGGGAGATCGTGTCGTTCGCCGCACGGGTCTGGGCGTCGGGTTCGGGCCAGTCCGCAAACTTGCTGAAGGCGAGCAAGCCGCCGCTGCGGATGATCTGCTGCGTGAGGGCGTCGCGCCCTTTGAGAAACTCGGAAATGGGAATGGCTTCGCCAGCGGCGATACGATCGAGCACGCCGAAGTCGGTCGTCGTCAGAATGCCGATGTTGTCGCAGTTCTGCTGATAGATGCGCTCGAAACTCTCGGCGACGATGAGCCGGATACCGGCCGACAGTTCGGCCAGCGGGCTGGACTCACGCGACGATCCCTTGCCGTAGCGTTTGCCCGCGACCGTGACCTGGAAGCCGCCGCGGCGCACGTCGTGCTCGCCGATGGGCATCTCGTTTCCCGCTTTGAAACCGACGTACGGGTAGCGCCCAAGCCGTTCGTCATAGGTGAGCATGACGGTGACGGGCGTGATCTCGTCGGTCGAGACGTTGTCGCGCAGTTGCCCTGCGTCGGCGCGGGTGATGGCCTCGCCCGCCAGTTGACGACGCACGATGGCGGGGTCGTCAGACAGGAACAGCATGCGGCCGTCGAAACGAATGGTGTCTTCCATGCGGCAATTACCTCCGGAAGACAGCATAGCGGCCGCCCTGCCCGCCAGCCGTGCCGTCTCGGCAAGCCCGGCGTGACAGATTGCGAAGGGACGCCACGCAATGACGACAGCCGACGGGGGCCATGGCCCGACAGGAGCGCGCGATGGGCGTCCCGGCACTCAGGCGTCGGCGGTTCCCTGCCCTTGCGCGAGGAAATTCACCACGGCCGAGGCCGTCGCACTCAACTGCTCGCGTGACGGGAATACGAGCCAGAGCTGGCGGTGTGCCCACTCGTCGGTGAGGGGCCGCACGACCACGTCGAGCTTGCCGACGTACAACTGCCCGACCTGCTCCGGCGCGATGGCAATGCCCAGGCCTGCGTGGGCCATGCGACACAGGGCGTCGAGACTGGACACGCGAATCTTGATGCGCAGCGAAGCTCCCGCAGCGCTCGCCTGCTGGCGCAGCAGCTGCGTGAGCGCGCTGTTGCCCTGCAGCCCCACGAGCGTCTCCCCGACGCACGCCGAGAACGGTATCTCACCGGTACGCGCGGCGAGCGGGTGTCCCACCGGCAAGATCACGGCCAGCCGGTCGCGGCGATACGGCACCATCGTGAAGGCCTCGATCCCGGCGACGGCATTGCAGATTCCCACGTCCACCGCGCGCTCGGCCACGCGCTGGAGGACTTCGTTGCTGTGCTGTTCGTCGAGTTCGACGTCCACCGCGGAGAACACACGGCCAAAGGCGGCGAGATCTTCCGGCAGGAACTGCACGATGGCGGAAAGATTGGCCGCAATGCGCACGCTGCCGCGCGCGCCTTCGTGAAACTGGGACAACTCGGCGCCCAGCGATTCGATGGTGCCCAGAATCCGTTCGGCGTAGCGGCGCACCGTCTCGCCGACCGGCGTGACAGTAATACCGCGCTGGTGACGCTGAATCAGGGGCAGGCCGACGATGGCCTCGATGTCGGCAATGCGCCGGCTGATGGCCGACGGCGCAATGAATTCGCGCTCGGCAGCGCGCGCCATGCTCCGCTCCTGGCAGACGGCCACGAAAAGGCGCAAAGAAGTGAGGTCAAGCTTGCGGAGAAGGTTTTCCATACCCGTCGTGCAATACATCGGAAATGCCGGAAACGCCCGGCTGGCGCGGCTCCGCACGGAGCACGTCTTTTGCTGGACAAACAACGAATCGACGCCTATTATACGCATCGCGTACACATTCCTGCCGACCCGACCATGAGTGCACAGCAGACTTTCCTGCGCGACGCGATGCGTCGCCTGAACATGACCCGCGACAGCTTCGCCGAGCGCATCGGCGTTCGCCGGCGCGCCCTCGACACCTGGCTGCTGCCGGAAGATTCGAGCGAATATCGCACGATGCCGAGCATCGTGGAGAAATTCGTGGGCGAAATCCTCGGCCGCGAAGCGCCGTCTGCGGAATCTACGCAAAGCGCACACAAGCCGCTGCGTGAACGCATGGGCCTCGACGGCAAGCCGCACCTGATCTCCGTCGATCAATTCTCGCGCGACTCGCTCGAAGAGCTGTTCCACGTTGCCGACATCATGCAACCGATCGCGCGCCGCCAGAAGATTTCGCGCGTGCTAGAAGGCGCCGTGCTCGGCAACCTCTTCTTCGAGGCCAGCACCCGTACCCGCGTGAGCTTCGGCGCCGCCTTCTGCCGCCTGGGCGGCTCGGTGTGCGACACGACCGGCTTCACCTTCTCGTCGATGGCCAAGGGCGAATCGATCTACGACACGAGCCGCGTGATGAGCGGCTACGTCGACGCACTCGTCGTGCGTCACCCGGAAAAGGGTTCGGTCGCAGAATTCGCACGTGCCACGAACATCCCGGTGATCAACGGCGGCGACGGCCCGGGCGAACACCCGAGCCAGGCCATTCTCGATCTGTACACCATCGGTCGCGAGTTCTCGCGTCTGGGCAAGCTGGTCGACGGCGCGCACGTCGCGATGGTCGGCGACCTGCGCTATGGCCGCACGGTGCACTCGCTCATCAAGCTGCTTGCGCTGTACCGCGGCCTGAAGTTCACGCTGATCTCGCCGCCGTCGCTGGAAATGCCGACGTACATTCTCGACCAGATCTCGCAAAACGGCCACGTCATCGTGCAGAGCAATTCGCTCGCCGATCTGAGCGGTGCCGATGTGGTCTACGCCACGCGTATCCAGAAGGAGCGTTTTGCGGACGAGGCGATCGAGGGCTACACGCCGGACTTCCAGATCAACGAAGCGCTGATCAACCAGTATTGCGACGCCCGCACGATCATCATGCACCCGCTGCCGCGCGACAGCCGTCCGGGTGCGAACGATCTGTCGACGGATCTGAATCACGATCCGCGTCTGGCCATCTTCCGCCAGACGGACAACGGTATTCCGGTACGCATGGCGATCTTCGCGATACTGCTCGGCGTGGACAAGCAGGTGCAGCACAGCATGCGCGACGCCGCATGGCGTGCCCCGTCGCACATCGGTCCGGACGACGCCCTGTTCGACGCGATCGACTGATCGTCGAGCCCCTCGCCGATCCGGTGCGCGTTCGTTCGCGTCACCCCTGAAATTGCGCTGCCCCCGAGGATTTTCCCGGGGGCAGTGTCGCTTTACGAGTAAAATTGCGTCCGTTACGGATATAGACGCTTTTTCGCTTTTCTGGAGGCCCACATGCGGCGCAAGACCCTAACTCAATATCTCATCGAACAGCAGCGGGAATTCAACAACATTCCGGCCGAGCTGCGCCTGCTGATCGAAGTCGTCGCGCGTGCGTGCAAGTCGATCAGCCATGCCGTGTCCAAGGGTGCGCTGGGTGGTGTGCTGGGCAGCGCAGGCAGCGAGAACGTGCAGGGCGAAGTCCAGAAGAAGCTCGACGTGATCTCCAACGAGATCATGCTCGAAGCCAACGAATGGGGCGGCCATCTGGCGGCCATGGCGTCGGAAGAAATGGAAGACGTCTTCCACATTCCGAACCGTTACCCGCAGGGCGAATATCTGCTGATGTTCGATCCGCTCGACGGCTCGTCGAACATCGACGTGAACGTGTCGATCGGCACGATCTTCTCGGTGCTGCGTTGCCCGGAAGGCGTGACGAATCCGACGGAGAAGGACTTCCTGCAGCCGGGCACGCAACAGGTTGCTGCCGGTTATGCCGTATATGGTCCGCAAACGGTGCTGGTGCTCACGACGGGTCATGGCGTGAACTGCTTCACGCTCGATCGCGAAATGGGCTCGTGGGTGCTCACGCAGGAAGGCATGCGCATTCCGGAAGACACCAAGGAATTCGCGATCAACATGTCGAACGAGCGTCATTGGTATCCGCCGGTGCAGCGCTACATCGGTGAGCTGCTGCAGGGCAAGGAAGGCGTGCGCGGCAAGGACTTCAACATGCGCTGGATCGCGTCGATGGTGGCTGACGTGCATCGCATTCTGACGCGCGGTGGCGTGTTCATGTATCCGGCCGACAAGCGCGATCCGGACAAGCCGGGCAAGCTGCGCATCATGTACGAAGCGAACCCGATGAGCTTCCTGGTGGAGCAGGCGGGCGGCGCGTCGACGAACGGCGTGCAGCGCATTCTGGACATCCAGCCGCAGAAGTTGCATGAGCGTGTGGCGGTGTTCCTCGGCTCGAAGAACGAGGTCGAGCGCGTGACCGGCTATCACCACGAAGCAGGCGGGAAGTAAGGTCTGACGGCGAGGTCGTGGGAAGGACGTTGCGGAGAAAATTTCTTCCATAACGTCGAAGCGCGGGATTTCTGCAATTTCAATGATTTACGCGTGATGCGCGCAGCGACAGCGAAAAATCTTTGAAAAAGGTAGTGACAAACGTAGAAAACCTGCTATTATCTCACTTCTTCGCAGCGCCGGAGTAGCTCAGTCGGTAGAGCAGCTCATTCGTAATGAGAAGGTCGGGGGTTCGATTCCTCTCTCCGGCACCAGCGACTTCTTCGTCCCTGGTGATGCAAGCAAGAAAGCAGTACCAAGCAGTCAACAAAAAAGCCGCCCGAATCTGTCGCGCGGCTTTTTTGTTTTCTGCGATCGTTGACTGCGATCGGACCGTGATTCTGCTTATGACGCGGCAAATGCGCCGCGTCACTGCCACAACATCACTCCCCTGCCTTCCCGTCGTCGAGCGCGTTGTCGTCGAGCGCGTTATCGTTCGCGCCGTCTTCATCCTCGGCAGGCTGCGACATCCATTCGTGATATCCCGCCACACCCATCTTGCGCATCAACGCCTCATTGCGCTCATAGATCGTCTCTGCCTCCGGGAATGCCTGCACGGCGCGGTCGATACTCGACTCTCGCAACAGATGCAGGATCGGATACGGCGAGCGGTTCGTGTAGTTCTCCGCGTCGTCCGGCTCGGTGCCCTCGAACTGATAGTCCGGATGAAAGCTCGCGATCTGTAAATCGCCTTCCAGCCGCAATTGCTTGAGCATGCGCTCGGCGAAGAACAGCGCGTCGTTGTATTCGTGAAAATCGCGCAATGCACCCGGCACGATCAGCAGCGTCGTATCCACCGCTTGCGGGTCCGCCTCGGCCAACCATTGCAGCTCACGCTCCAGATCCACCAGCACGCCCTCCATGTCACGCGCCGCACTGACCGCATAGCGAATCTGGTCCTTGACGTGAACCGCCTTCGCAAACGGACAAAGATTCAGGCCGATCACGGCGCGCGTGAGCCAATGACGTGTGGCCGCGATGACAGCATCGTTGTCCTGCGACTGCGTCTCTGACGGCGCGGCGGCCGACTCGGGAACGGGATGGGTTTTCTCCGGCATACGGGAACGGGGGATAAGCAATCAATCGTGAAGGCGACATTGTAATTCCCGATCCGTCACCACCGGTATGCCCGTCGTCAATCGCACCGCGGTGCGAAAGCCAAAACCTGCGTGACCGAGTTGCGCAACCATGCCGCTTTCCCACTGCCACGAGGCCAACGACCATGCCCGGCACTCCGCCCATCACCTCCGCAGCACACAGCACGAGCGGCCCGTTCACCACGCCCCGAACGGAATCCGATCCCGATACGTACACACGCCACACGGCACCGCTGGCGGCCATGTCCCTGCGCCAACTCATGGACGCACAAAGGCACCGTCACTATGGCCCGAACGACATCTGGAACACCCTGGTCAACGCGCAAACCCACGCAGGACGCGAGCTGTTGAACGCTTGTGAAGCCGCTTCGCAGAGAGGCTCGCTGTACCTCGAGATGGTGTCGCTGCTCACGACCCCCGAAGCCAGCCGCACACTGGATCAACTCGTCGGCGCCGGCATCTTCCTGGCGCCCGGACGCGCCTTGCAAGCCCATCCCCAGGACATCGCGCTGTTACGCAGCGACGAGGGCCTCATGATCTGGCTGCAATACGCCGCCGCACCCACCGGTTTCCTGAACGCCTTCGACGGATCGGACGCCTTCGCCACACCCGACATCGACGATGCCCTGCGCATCGACCTGATCCTGCGCGTACTTGTCGCCAGCGGACGTGACCGCTCCGATGCCGCGCCCTCGGAGGCATCAGACTCCCGCCCGAGCAATCCCCTCACGCACCTGTGCTGCCAGATCGCCCCGCATTGGCTGAAACGTCTGCTCGAACTCGGTGCCGACGCCAATCAGACCAACAAGCGCGGCATGCCGCTCGTCGTGGTCGCCATGCGTGCCGAAGCGCTGCGCCTGCACCGCACCGGGCATGATCCGCTGCACGCACAGGCGTCGCTGTGCCAGCTTGCGCAACTCCTCCGGCGTCACGGTAGTGATCTGATGCAGCCGAATCGTCACGAAGCGCCGGCAGGTGCCCTTCTCAATTTGCTGGGGCTGTGCGGTGCCGCCGAAGCGCTGCTGATCGCCGGTGCCGATCCGAACGCCCCCGACCGGAACGGGAACACCCTCATGCATCACCTCACCGAACTCGTCCGAATGGGCGACAGCCCGGAAAAGGCCGATCACGCCGATCTCGCGCGCTACGGACTCATCGTCGCCTTGCGCCACAACGGGGATCTGACACGCGCCAACAGTGCCGGCCACACGCCACACTCTCGGTTGCCAAACGGAATCTCCGACATCCCGGACATCAATGCCGCGCTGATCCTCCACGTCCGCGAGACCGCCCTTCGCCGGATCCGTGCGCTCTGTTCAACCCCCATAGTGCCGCCCGTCATCCTGCCCGCTGCCCCGGACTTCAGCGTCCGCCCACGGCCCGCGCGTATCCACCGCAACCCAAGCACCCAGCCATTCGACCCAGCCACCTGATGACGGACGCCACTCACGCCACGGCTTCAGCGCCGACGCACCACAGCCGCTGCAGTCGCCGCAGTCGCCGCAGTCGCCACAGCCGATGCGACATTCCGCCGCATCCGCATAATATGCATTTAATTTGCATCTTATAATCGGTTCGCCGGGCCCCGATGTTGTTGTCGTGAGTTGAGCAGTGAGCCCAGGGGTACCGGCGACCGAATGCCGCACCGGGCGCCTTCCGAACCCATGGGAGTGCGCGGTGCCAATCAGTTACCCACAAGTGCGACTTAAAAGATGCATTTGAATTGCATCTTATACATTCAGGAGTCTTCACATGCTTTCCGCAGCTTCCCGTCCCTACATCGACGCCAGCGTACCTGTTCTGCGCGAGCACGGCCTTGCGATCACGCGTCACTTCTACGCGAGCATGTTCGAAGCGCGTCCTGAACTGCGCAACCTGTTCAACATGGGCAATCAGGCCAACGGCGCCCAGCAGCAATCCCTCGCCTCGGCCGTGTTTGCCTATGCTGCGAACATCGACAACGCCGCAGCGCTTGGCCCGGTGCTCGAGCGTATCGTGCACAAGCATGCGTCGGTCGGCATCCTGCCGTCGCACTATCCGATCGTCGGCCACTATCTGCTTGCCGCCATCAAGGACGTGCTCGGCGACGCCGCCACGCCGGAACTGATCGGCGCCTGGGACGAAGCCTACTGGCTGCTCGCCGGCGAACTGATCGCGCTCGAGGCACGTCTGTCGGAGCGCTCGAATGCGCCGCTCGGCGCGCTGCGCGAACTGATCGTCGCCGACGTCGACCGCGAATCGGATAACGTTGTGTCGTACTACCTGCGTTCGCCCGAAGGCGGCTCGCCGGGCGACTTCGCGCCGGGTCAGTACGTGAGCGTCTCGATCACGCTGCCCGACGGCCTTGTGCAGCGCCGCCAGTACAGCCTGTCCGACGCACCGGGTGCCCCGCACTGGCGCATCACCGTCAAGCGCGAAGACGCCGACGCCGACAAGCCCGCCGGTCAGGTGTCGAACTGGCTGCACGCGAATCTGAAGGCTGGCGATCGCATCATGGTGAGCCCGGCGTACGGCGAATTCACCACCACACTCGACGCCGAGCGCCCGCTCGTGCTGCTCAGCGCCGGTGTCGGCATCACGCCGATGATGTCGATGGTCAGCGCACTCGCCGCCAAGGGCTCGCGTCGCGAAATTCTCTTCGCACACGCCGCACGCAACGGCTCGCATATGGCGCTGCGTCGTCATCTCGCGTTCGCTGCCAAGCAACTGCCGCAGCTGCGCGTGGCAACGTTCTTCGAGACGCCGCAAAGCGGCGAGCGCGAAGGCACCGACTTCACCCACGCAGGACGCATGGACATTTCGCGTCTGTCGCTGCCCGCCAACGCCGACTACCTGCTGTGCGGGCCGGTACCGTTCATGCAGGCGCAGTGGCGCGCCCTGCGCGACGCCGGCGTGCCGGCCGAGCGCCTGCACCGCGAAGTCTTCGGCCCGGACGCCCTCGACCATCTGCTGTAATCGCCGGCGTCACGCCTGAGCGGTAAACGACAAGGCCCCCATTCGGGGGCCTTGTTGCATTCCGGCGCGGCAGTGCATTTACGCAAAGCACTTGCGTGGATCGTCAGTCGATCAGCGCACCCGATGCGTCGTAGAACGGATGCGCACCGCCTGCGTCGTCGACGAACCCCAGGTGGGACACCAGCCCCGTCTCCGGGGTAAAGCGATGCAACTGGAACGCAGGCGGGTCGAGCACCCACGCCGACGGCCCACCGTCACGCAGATCGAGTGCCACCTGATGCGCAGGCGACGGACAAACGCTGGCAACGGTGCCAGCGAACCGCGTATGAATCGGGCGATGCACGTGCCCACAGATCACTCGCTCGATGTTGTCGAAACGTCGCACGATGGCAGCGAGCTTCGCCGCATCGGCCGCATCGAGGGCCTGAATGTCCATATGCTCGATGCCGCACGCGAACGGCGGATGATGCATGGCGATGACCGTGGGCGTCTGCGTATCGCTCGCGAGCGTGGCTTCCAGCCATTGCAGTCGCGTGTCGCAAAGCTTGCCACCGCCATTGGGCGGATCCTGCGTATCGAGCGCGACGAGTCGCAGCGGACCGAACATGGCCGTGTACTGCACGAACTCGCCCGGCTTGCCCAGGTACGTATGCTCCGGGAACACTTCGCGAAGCGCGTCGCGTCCGTCGTGATTGCCCATCACGAGGTAGTACGGGATCTCCAGCGGTGCGAGCAGGCGGCGCAGGTGTTCATATTCCTCGCGAGCGCCGAAGTCGACGAGATCGCCCGTGAGCACGACGAAGTCCGGACGCGGCACCAGCGTGTTGAGCCGCGCCACGCAGCGTGCCAGATAAGCGGCGGTATCCACACGCCGATAAGCCAGTTTGCCGGGACGTTTGATGTGAAGGTCGCTGATTTGCGCGAACAGCATGAGCGATTTATCCGTGAAGCGAGAAGACATGGGCGGCGGGCAGCGACAAGCCCACCTGATCGCCGACGCGGCACTCGCGACGGCTGGAAACTTCGACCAGCACCGCACCGGCCGCCGACACGCCGCCAAGCGTCAGGCGCGTGCGGTCGCCGAGAAACTGCACTTCGTCGATACGGCCGACCAGCGGGGCGTCGCCCGCCGGGACCACGACAGCGTCTTCCGGCCGGAAGTACAGTTCCTGAACGTCCGGGCGCACATCGGGGCATGCCAGACGGCCACCGTCGAGGTGGAAGTGACCGTCGCGCCACACGCCGACCAGGCGGTTGAGCGTGCCGACGAAGTTGGCCACGTGACGCGACGACGGCTGGTAGTAGATGTCGCGCGGCGCGCCGATCTGCTCGATACGCCCCGCGCTCATCACCACGATACGGTCGCCGAGCGCCATCGCCTCGTCCTGATCGTGCGTGACGTACACGGTCGTCACACCGAGCCCGCGCAGCAGTCGATCCATGTCGGCGCGCACGGTCTCGCGCAGCTTCGCGTCGAGGGCGGTGAGCGGCTCGTCGAGCAGCAGCACGCGCGGCTCCGGCGCGAGTGCGCGGGCCAGCGCCACACGCTGCTTCTGCCCCCCCGAGAGCTGCGCAATCGCGCGATCTGCGAACGGGGTGAGATGCACGAGATCGAGCAGCTCGTTCACGCGCTTGTCGACCTGTGCCTGCGGCAGACCGCGCAACTTCAGACCGTACGCCACGTTGCCGCGCACGGTGAAATTCGGGAACAGCGCGTAGTTCTGGAACACCATGCCCACGCGGCGCTTTTCGATCGGCAGGCGGGTGACGTCCTCATCGCCGAAGCGCACACGGCCGCCCGCGTCAGGACGCTCGAGCCCGGCGATCATGCGCAGCGTGGTCGTCTTGCCGCAGCCCGACGGGCCGAGCAGCACGAGCGTCTCGCCTGCGCCGATCGTCAGGTCGAGCGGCTGCAATACGGTGTTGCCGTTGAAGGTCTTGGCACAACGTTCGAGATGAATGGGGATGGAAGTCAGTTTCATCGTCATATCCTTGGCATCCGGTTCAGGTGCGTCCGCGCGAATCGCGGACTTTCGCGCGCTGTGCCGTCATCTGCATCACGATGAGCAGCGGCACGATCAGCACGAAGAACACCGCCGTGTACGCGCTGCCGATTTCCAGGCGCAGCGACGCATAGGCATCGGCCAACCCAACGGGCAGCGTCTTGGTATCGGGCGTGTGGAGCATCCACGTGAGGTTGAATTCACCGAGCGAGAGCGTGACCACGATCAGCGCGGCCGCCACGATCTCGCTGCGAATATTGGGTAGCACCACCGTCATGAAGCGTCGCAAGAAGCTCGCACCAAGGCTCGCCGCGCCCTCCTCCATGAGTTTGATGCGCGAGTCGGCGCATGCGGCCGCCACGGCGCGCACCATGAACGGCAGCGTGAAGATCACGTGCCCCACCACGATGAACGCGAGACTCTCGCGAAAGCCGCGCATGCCGCCGTACACGCTGATGAGCGCGAGCGCACTGGCCAGCCCCGGCAGCGCGATGGGTAATGTGAGCAGCTCTTCGATCCAGCGCGCCATGCGGCTCTTCCAGCGGGCGAGCACGTAGCCGGCCGGCACGCCGAGCAGTGTCACGAGCACGAGCGTGGCGAGACCGACGTAGAGCGAATTCAGAATGGCATCGTGATAGTCCTGCCAGACCTGAATCACCCACTTGAACGTAAGACCGGCGGACGGGCCGCGGAAGTAGTTCACGGACAACCCGGCAAGAATCGACATGCCGACGGGGACCAGCAGAAATGCGCACATCAAGAGCGTGAGCAGCAGTTGCAGCGTGAAGAGTGTCTTCTTGAGCATGGACATCAACCTCCGGCGGCAACCGTCTGGCCGGCGAAATTGCGGGCGAGCATGAGCACCGCCCACGTCACGATGCCGAGAATGACCGAGAGCGCCGCCGCCGTCGCCACATTGGCGTTGAGCGTGAACTCCGTATAGATGGTCATCGGCAACACATCGATGTCGGTCGCCAGCGTAAAGGCCGTACCGAACGCACCGACCGAGGTCGCGAAACACATCGCGCCCGAAGCGATCAGTGCGGGGGCCAGCGCAGGCAACGTCACGTCACGGGCAATGGCGAACGGCCCGGCGCCGAGCGACGACGCCGCTTCCGTGAGCGAATGATCGAGCGACTCCGCGGCCGCCATCACGGCGAGAATCACGCGCGGAATCGAGAAATACAGATAGCCGAGAAACAACCCGGCGAGCGAATACGCGAACACCACCTTGTGACCGGTGAGCCGCATCGTCAGATCGCCGATGAGGCCCTGGCGTCCCGCGAGCATGATGACCATGAAACCGACCACCACGCCGGGGAACGCCAGCGGCAGGGTCAACATCGACACGAGTGCCGACTTGCCCGGGAAGTCATGACGGGTGAGGAAGAGGCCCGCGACAAGCGACAACGCGAGCGTGGCCAGCGTGACCAGTGCCGAGAGCACGACGGTCTGCCAGAGGCTGTCGAGATAACGCGCGTTGGTGAGAATCGCGCGATAGGTCTCGAACGCATGACCGTCGCCGCTCACCTGCACGAGGGCGGCCATCGGCAACAGCCAGAACGCCAGAAAGACCGCCAGCGCCGGTAGCAGAAGTGCCACGCGCCAGCCGCGCGGCAGAGTCAGGTCACGCATCGCTTGCTTTGCTCCTCTTCCTCGTTGGACTTGCCTGCGCTTAGCGCACGTTCTTCAGATACTGCTGACCGAACGCGTCCTGCTGCGCGGCCAGCTTCTGCAGATCGACCGGCTTCACGCGGGCGTAGTCGCTCGCGGGCAGGAACTTCGCGGCCACGTCGGCCGGCATCGTGCTCGCACGCACCGGACGCAGGAACGCCTGCGCCCAATGCGCCTGCCCCTTGTCGGACAGCGTGTAGTCGATCACCTTCTTGCCGTTGTCGGCGTGCGGTGCGTTCTTCACGAGCGCGATGACGTAGGGCAGCGACACCGTGCCTTCCATCGGGATCACGAATTGCACGTTGGCGCGATCCTTGTAGATGGCGCGGTAGGCGTTGAAGTCGAAGTCGATCAGGATCGGAATCTCGCCCGAGAGCACGCGGGCATAAGCCGTCTGCTTCGGCACGATCGGCGCATTGGCCTTGAGCTTCTGGAAGAAGCCGATGGCCGGGGCGAAGTTGTCCATCGAACCGCCGAGTGCCTGGTTGGCGGCGATCGCGGCAGCGTAGCCGGCAAACGCACTGCTCGGGTCCAGATAACCCACCATGCCGCGATATTCCGGCTTCAGCAGGTCGGCCCACGAACGCGGCACCGGCTTGCCTTCGAGGGCGTCGCGGTTCACAAAGAAGCCGACCGTACCCGAGTGGATCGTCGTCCACATGCCGTTCGGGTCCTTCATGTTCGCCGGAACCTGATCCCAGTTCGCCGGCTTGTACGGCGCGAGCAGACCCTTCTTGGCCGCTTCGATGGCCGACGTAATGCCCAGATAGACGATATCGGCCACCGGCGCCTTCTGTTCGGCGATCAACTGCGCGACGGCCTGACCGGAGTTCTTGTTATCGAGCGGCACACGTACGCCGGTGTCTTGCGCGATGGCCTTGACCTGACCGGCCCAGTCCGCCCATTCCGGCGGGCAGTTGTAGCAGATTGCCGTCTGCTGGGCGTGCGCGGCGCCAGCGCCGAGCAAGGTGAAAAGCGCCAGCGTACGCGCGGCGCGGGTAATCCAAAGCTTCATTTCCGGGCTCCTGAATGTCTGAGCGGTGACGGCACGTTCGCGCCGCCGCCAGTTACGGTCTGGTGCAAGCCTCGCGGCCAGATGCCTGATTGCCTTGGCCGACGCTGCGCTCTCTTGGCGGAGCCAGTCGTCAGCCACTTCCTTGCTACTGCTTCCTGTCAAAACCGTTCACAACGTTTGCTGCGTGTCTGTTAGCTGCCGTGTCGCGTCAGTCCTTGCGCGGCGGCGGCGCCGCAACCGTGCCGCCGCGACGGATCTCGTGCGGCAGGATGAGCGCGTGGCCGAGCGACGCATCGTGCGACGTCGTCGCCCCGCCGCGCGCGTCGATCTGCGCGAGCAGACGCTGCGCTGCGTGACGACCGATCTCCACGCTGGGCTGCACCACGGTCGCGAGCGTGGGCGAGAGCAGTTCGCCCACGGCCAGGCCGTCGAAGCCGAGGACGGAGATGTCGTCGGGCACCCGCAGCCCCGCCTCGCGTAACGCGCGCATCACGCCGAGTGCCAGCAGATCGTTGGAGCAGAACAGCGCCGTCGGGCGTGCGCCGTCGCGCTCGCGCTGCGCCAGCCATTCACGCACGCGCTCGCCGCGTGCCCCACTGTTGAAGTCGATTTCGAAGGCCGGCAGCGGCGTAAGGCCGGCGGCCCGCATGGCGTCGCCATAGCCGAGATAGCGGCGCTTGGCGCGATCCGACGCGTGCAGCGCACCCGTCACCATGACGATGTCGCGATGCCCCGCCTCGATCAGCATCGCCACGCCCTGCGCAGCGGCTGCCCGGTTGTCGACGGAGACGCACGGACGCTCTGGCGCGTCGTTGTAGACCAGTTGGCAGGCCACGCCCTCGGCACGAAGGTCGTCGACCAGCGCACTGTGTTCGGCGTCCGCGAGCGTGAGCAACAGGCCGTCCACACGCTGTTGCAGCAATGTTTCGATGGCGTTGCGCTCCCGCTCGGGATCGTATTGGGTGGTGACGAGCAGCAGACGGCGGCCAGTGCCGTCGATCGCTGCCTCGATGCCTTCGAGGCAATCCGCGAAGACCGGGTTGCCCAGCGTCGGCAACATCACGCCGATCAGGCCGGTGCGCTCACCGCGCAGCTGGCGGCCAATGGCGTTGGGCCGGAATTTGAGCTCCGCGGCGGCAGCCTGTACCCGCGCGAGCGTCTCGGGACGCACCAGTTGCGGCGAATTGAGGGCGCGCGACACCGTCGCAATCGAACACCCCGCGCGCTGCGCCACATCCCGGATATCTGCCACGCCCCTGCTCCTCTGGTTGGTATCGCCAAATTTTGTAGTTGGCGGATTTTACGCAAATGTAAACGTTTACGAAAACGTTTTCACTCCGGGATTCTATGGAGGCAATGTGATGAATTGATGACAGGAAGCCGCTTGCGCGCTTCGTCGTCCGACGGATCGGCAACCGGCATCGGGATGCCGCCTATACTGAAAGTCCCTCTCCCATCGGCATGACGTACGGCACGCCGCCTCTGGGCCGGGCATGACGGCACCCCATTCCTCCACAACCGGGATCGGCCATGAACGAGTATCACTTTCTCACCCTGTGGCGGCTCACGGCACCGCTCAACGAAGTCTGGGACACGATTCGCGACGTGGACCACTGGGCGCGATGGTGGCCGTGTGTACGCGAAGTGCGCACGCTCGAACCGGGGGGCCCGGACGGTGTGGGGGCGGTGCGCCAATTGACGTGGCATGGGGCGCTGCCCTACTCGCTGACGTTCGAGACCCGTATCACGCACATCGACCCGATGCGCGAAGTGCGCAGCGTGGCCACGGGCGAAGCCGAGGGCACTGGCGTGTGGCGCTTCGACACGGAAGGCGCGATCACCGTCGTGCGCTACGCCTGGGACGTGCACACGACACGCGCGTGGATGAACAAACTCGCCCCGCTCGCCCAGCCGCTTTTCCGCTGGAACCATAACTACGTGATGCGGCGCGGCGGCGAAGGACTGGCCGCGGTGCTCAACGCGCATCTGGCCGAGTATCTCGACTCCGACCTGCCGCCGGCGGCCATCGGCGAGGAACGCGATCCGCGCGATCTTCGCGAGGCCCGCGCCCGGGTAAGCCATCACTCGCAACGCTGAACGTCTCTGCTATTCCATTCAGGAATAGACGATCCGCGACATTTCATTATTTTTTATAGATCCGGATGCCTAGACTGGAGGGCATCCGGTGGCGGGTCTTTGTCCCTTGCGCAGGCGTCGTGGGCGCATGCGCGCCGTCCCCCGCAACACATTCTGCTCCAGGAGACTCCGTGAGCCTTGCGACCCCGCCGCTGCTGCGGCATTACGTGGATGGCGCATTCGTCGCCACCGATCGCCAGTTCGATAACCTGAGCCCGGTCGACGGACGACTCGTCGCAAAGGTTTGCGAAGCGGACGCCGCTACCGTGGACCGTGCCGTTCGCGCCGCCCGCCGCGCGCTGCACGAGGGTCCGTGGGGCAAGACGACGCCCGCCGAGCGCGCCGCCGTGCTGCACCGCATCGCCGACGGCATCCAGGCACGTTTCGACGAATTCGTCGCGGCGGAAGTCGCCGACACCGGCCGCCCGCAGGAGCAGGCACGCACGCTCGACATCGCACGCGGCATCGCCAACTTCCGCATGTTCGCGGATCTCATCAAGACGGCCGGCAGCGAAGTGTACGAAATGCGCGCGGCCGACGGCGGCGACGTGATGAACTACGTCACCCGCAAGCCGCTGGGCGTGATCGGCATCATCTCGCCGTGGAACCTGCCGCTGCTGCTCTTCACATGGAAGGTCGCACCGGCACTTGCGATGGGCAACTGCGTGGTGGCCAAGCCCTCGGAAGAAACGCCCTCGTCGGCCACGCTGCTGGCCGAGGTGATGGATGCAGCGGGCGTACCGCCCGGCGTGTTCAATCTCGTCCACGGCTTCGGTCCGAATTCCGCGGGCGAATTCCTGACGAAGCACCCGGACGTGGCCGCCATCACCTTCACGGGCGAGTCGCGCACGGGTAGCGCCATCATGAAAGCCGTGGCCGACGGCGTGAAGGAAATCTCGTTCGAACTCGGCGGCAAGAACGCCGCTGTGGTGTTCGCCGATGCCGACTTCGAGAAGGCGGTCGACGGCGTGGTGCGTTCGTCGTTCACCAACGCCGGTCAGGTCTGCCTGTGCTCGGAGCGCGTGTATGTCGAGCGCCCGATCTTCGACAAGTTCGTCGCGGCGCTCGCCGAGCGAGCTGCCGCCCTGCGCATCGACGCGCCCGACGCCCCCGGCGTGCAGATGGGACCGCTCGTGTCTCGCAAGCATCGCGAGAAGGTGCTCTCTTACTATCAGTTGGCCGTGGAAGAAGGCGCCACGGTGGTGACCGGTGGCGGCGTGCCGAGCTTCGGCGACGTGCGCGACGAAGGCGCCTTCGTGCAGCCGACGGTGTGGACGGGCCTGCCCGACACGGCGCGTTGCGTGCGCGAGGAAATCTTCGGCCCGGTGTGCCACGTGGCCCCGTTCGACAGCGAAGACGAAGTGATTCGCCGCGTGAACGACAGCGACTACGGCCTGGCCGGATGTGTCTGGACGACGAACCTGTCGCGCGCGCATCGCGTGGCACGTCAATTCCAGACCGGGCTGGTGTGGGTCAATACGTGGTTCCTGCGCGACCTGCGCACGCCGTTCGGTGGCGTGAAGCTCTCGGGGCTGGGCCGCGAGGGCGGGCGTCACTCGCTCGATTTCTATTCCGAAATCACCAACATCTGCATCAAACTGTGAGGCGACGGTGCGGCGCAATCGATGGGGGTCGAACGCGCCGCACCCGCGCGCCATCTGAACAAAAGCAAAACGGAGACGGTATCCATGAGCGCATCGCAAGACACACAAGCCCGCGTGGTCGAGGGCAAGGCCAAGCCGCGCGGCAAATTCCCGCACATCAAGCGCGCCGGCGACTTCCTGTTCGTTTCGGGCACCAGCTCGCGCCGGCCTGACAACACCTACGCCGGGGCGCAAGTCGATGCGCTCGGCGTGACGCAGCTCGACATTCGCGAGCAGACGCGCGCCGTCATCGAGAACATTCGCGACATTCTGGCCAGCGAGGGCGCCACGCTCGCCGACGTGGTCGAGGTCGGCTCGTTCCTCGTGAACATGAACGACTTCGGCGGCTACAACGAGGTGTACGGCCAGTACTTCGACGAGAACGGTCCGACGCGCACGACGGTAGCGGTGCATCAGTTGCCGCATCCGCTGCTGCTCATCGAGATCAAATGTGTGGCCTACGCGCCGCGCGCACGCTGACAGAAACTGACACGGCACGACCGATACCCTACCTGACGCGGCATGACCCGGGAGACAGCATGTTGACGTATGGCAAGCCTTTCAATTTCCAGCGCTGGATCGACGATCACGCGCATTTGCTCAAACCGCCTGTCGGCAACCAGCAAGTCTGGCAGGACAGCGATTTCATCGTCACGGTCGTGGGCGGCCCGAACCACCGCACGGACTACCACGACGACCCGCTCGAAGAGTTTTTCTACCAGTTCAAGGGTAATGCCTGGGTCAACCTGTGGATCGACGGCCGTGCGCAGCGCATCGACCTGAAGGAAGGCGACATCTTCCTGCTGCCGCCGCATGTGCGCCACTCGCCGCAGCGCCCCGAAGCGGGCAGCCTGTGCCTCGTGATCGAACGTCAGCGCCCCGCCGGGCTGCTCGACGGCTTCGAGTGGTACTGCCTGAACTGCGGCACCAGGGTGCATCGCGTGGAAGTTCAGCTCAAGAGCATCGTGACCGATCTGCCGCCGCTGTTCGAGGCGTTCTACGGCAACGAATCGCTGCGCCGCTGTCCGGGCTGCGGCGAGATTCATCCGGGCCGCGCGGCACAACCCAAAACCACCGCAGCGTCTGCCTGACCCGCAGCGCCGCTTTCAGACACTCACACGTCACGTCATGAAGAAAATCGACATGCACGCCCACTTCTTCCCGCGCATCACGCGAGAGGAAGCCGCCCGCCTCGACCCGGCCGCCGCGCCGTGGCTACGTATCGACGAGGGCGGCGAGACCGGCAGCATCATGCTCGACGACCGCGCCTTCCGGCCGGTCTACCGCGCCTTGTGGGATCCCGCGCTGCGTATCGAAGAACTCGACCGCCACGGCGTCGATGTGCAAGTGGTGTGCGCCACCCCGATCATGTTCGGCTATCGCTACGAAGGGCATGCCGTCATCGACTGGGTGCAGCGCATGAACGATCTGGCGCTCGAGCATTGCGCCTACGCGCCCACGCGCCTGAAGGCCATGGCACAGGTGCCGCTGCAGGACCTCGACCTGGCGTGCGCCGAAGCGTCGCGCGCGAAGGCCACCGGTCACGTGGGCGTGCAGATCGGCAATCACCTCGGCCCCAAAGATCTGGACGACGAACAACTCGTCGCCTTTTTGCAGCACTGCGGCAACGAACACATTCCCGTGCTGGTACACCCGTGGGACATGATGACCGACGGCCGCATGAAGAAATGGATGATGCCGTGGCTCGTGGCCATGCCGGCCGAGACCCAGCTCTCGATTCTCTCGCTGATTCTCTCCGGGGCGTTCGAGCGCCTGCCGCGCTCGCTCAAGCTGTGCTTCGCCCACGGCGGCGGCGCCTTCCCGTACCTGCTCGGCCGCGCCGAGAATGCCTGGCATTGCCGCGACATCGTGCGCGCCGACAGCCCGCACCCGCCGTCGCACTATCTGGACCGTTTCTACGTGGACAGCGCCGTGTTCGACCCGCGCGCGTTGCGCCTGCTCGTCGACACGATGGGCATCGATCGCATCATGCTCGGATCGGACCACCCGTTCCCGCTGGGCGAGCAGGACATCGGCCGCCTGGTGGCCGAGCAGCCGGGGCTGGACGACCACGCCCGGGAACGCATTCTGGCCGGTAACGCCCGGGAGTTCTTCGGTCTCTGACTGGTGCTTTCCCGAAGTGTTTTTGAAATTGCTTGCCTACGCAAAAGGCGTCGTTTAGGCTGGGCACTGAAATATTTGACGCTTAAACAATATAGGACGGTTTGTATCAGTCTGACGCGCCTGGCCTGCCATGACCGACGTGAAGAAGCGGTCAAGTATCCCGGCGCGAGTCCTCTGCTGACAATGATTGCCAGTTCCGGAACTTAGTTTGGAGACCATGATGACGGGAACGAAGACCACGCAACGCAAAGCCATTGCCGTACTGGGCGCTGTCGCCGCAGCCGCGGCGATGTTCGCATCGACCGGTGCGAACGCCCAGGTGAAGATCGGCTTCATCGGCACGCTCTCCGGCCCGGGCGGTGCGCTCGGCCAGGATCAGTACGATGCCTTCATGCTCGCCGTCGAGCAAAAGGGCGGCAAGCTGGGCGGCGTGCCCGTTCAGGTCATCAAGGAAGACGACCAGCTCAAGCCCGACGTGGGCGTGCAGGCGGCGCAAAAGCTGGTCGAACGCGACAAGGTGTCGATCGTCACCGGCGTGACGTTCTCGAACGTCATGATGGCGATCCACAAGAACGTGACGAACGCGGGCGTGGTCATGGTCGGCTCGAACGCCGGTCCGACGCCGATTGCCGGCGCGCAATGCTCGCCGAACTTCTTCTCGACCTCGTGGGATAACGACGAACTGCACGAAGCCGGCGGTCAGCTCTCGACCGACCTCGGCTACAAGAAGATGTACGTGATGGCCCCGAACTATCAGGCCGGACGCGACGCCGTGAACGGTTTCAAGCGCGACTACAAGGGCCAGATCGTCGACGAGGTGTACACGCAGGTCAACCAGCCGGACTACTCGGCCGAAATTGCGCAGTTGCAAGCCGCCAAGCCCGACGCCGTCTACGTGTTCTATCCCGGCGGCATGGGCGTGAACTTCGTCAAGCAGTACCGCCAGGCCGGCCTGCTCGGCAAGATTCCGCTGATCTCGGTGTCGACCATCGACGGCTCGACCCTGCCTGCACTCAAGGAACTGGCCGTTGGCGCCATCACCAGCGCGCCGTACTCGCCCGATCTCGACAACGCGCAGAACAAGCAATTCGTCGCGGCCTTCCAGAAGAAGTACAACCGTGTGCCGTCGATGTACGCCGCCCAGTCGTATGACGCGGCCAACCTGATCGACTCGGCCCTCACGAAGACCAAGGGCAGCGTGGCAGATCGCGAAGCCTTGCGCGCCGCGCTCAAAGCCGCCGACTTCCAGTCGGTGCGCGGACCGTTCAAGTTCGCCAGCAACCAGTTCCCCATGGCGCAGTTCTACCGCGTGGATGTCGTGAAGGACGCCAACGGCGCCGCCTTCGCCACCAAGGGGCAGATCCAGATCAAGACGCGTGCCGACCTGGCCGCGCAGTGCAAGATCAAGTCGTAAGCGCAAGCCGTCATACGTTGTTCCGCGTTGTTACGCGTTGCATGGCGGGGCCAGTGTGCCCCGCGATCTGTGATGTGAATCGCTGGACCGGCCTGCGGTGAGCGCGCGCCCTGCGCGATACACCGGAGGCCGTTGCTG
>NZ_JBEBXS010000024.1:0-73732 GCF_040391475.1 Pandoraea pnomenusa
TGGCGCCCAGATCATCGACATCAACATGGGCTGCCCGGCCAAGAAGGTCTGCAACGTGGCCGCCGGCTCGGCGCTCCTGCAGAACGAGCCGCTCGTCGCACGCATCGTGTCGGCCGTGGTCGGCGCCGTCGGCGATGTCGTGCCTGTCACGCTCAAGATTCGCACGGGGTGGGATCGCGAGCACAAGAACGCGCTCACGGTCGCGCGTATCGCCGAGGACTGCGGCATCAGCATGCTCACGGTTCACGGCCGCACGCGCGCCGACCTGTACCACGGCGACGCCGAATACGAGACGATCGCCGCCGTGAAGGCCGCCGCGCGCATTCCGGTCGTCGCCAACGGGGATATCGCTACGGCACAGAAGGCGAAGCACGTGCTGGAAGTCACGGGCGCCGACGCCATCATGATCGGGCGCGCCGCGCAGGGACGGCCCTGGCTGTTCCGCGACATCGAACTGTTTCTCACGACGGGCGAGATCGCTTTGCCGCCGCGCGTCGACGAGATCCAGCAGATCATGAACGAACACCTCGAAGATCACTACGAGTTTTACGGGGAGTACACGGGTGTTCGGACCGCACGCAAACACATTGCGTGGTATTCGCGTGGCCTGCCGGGGGCAGCCACGTTCCGTCAGCGCATGAACACGCTCGACACCACGCAGGAACAGTTGGCTGCGGTCAATGAGTTTTTCGAACAGCAGAAGGCGCACTCGGACCGTCTCTGCTATGAACAAGAATCTCCGAGGGAGCTATTAGCCGCATGAGCAAAGCAAACATAGAACAATCCGTGCGCGACAGTCTGGATTCGTATTTCCGCGATCTGGATGGCGCACGTCCACACGATGTCTACGATATGGTCGTCTCGGTCGTCGAAAAGCCGCTGCTCGAGTTCGTGCTCGGCAAGGCCGATGGCAACCAGTCGCTCGCCGCCGAATATCTGGGAATCAACCGCAACACGCTGCGCAAGAAACTGCAGCAGCACGGCCTGTTGTAAGCGCGGCCGCACCCGACGCTTCGTCCGGTACGCCCATTTGTTCATTCGCCCGTTTTTGCCGCTTCACTTTCGTCCGTCATGATCAAGCAAGCTCTCATTTCCGTCTCCGACAAGACCGGCATCGTCGACTTCGCCAAGTCGCTCGCTGCGCAGGGCGTGTCGATCCTCTCCACTGGCGGCACCGCCAAGCTGCTGGCTGACGCCGGCCTGAAGGTGACCGAAGTGGCCGACTACACCGGTTTCCCGGAAATGCTCGACGGCCGCGTGAAGACGCTGCACCCGAAGGTCCACGGCGGCATTCTCGCCCGTCGCGACCTGCCCGAGCACATGGCCGCACTCGACCAGCACGGCATTCCGACCATCGACCTGCTCGTGGTGAACCTGTACCCGTTCGTGCAGACGATCTCGAAGGACGAGTGCTCGCTCGAAGACGCCATCGAGAACATCGATATCGGTGGTCCGACGATGCTGCGCTCGGCCGCCAAGAACCACCGTGACGTCACCGTCATCGTCGATCCGGCCGACTACGCCGTGGTGCTCGACGAGATGAAGGCGAACGCCAACACGGTCGGCTACGCCACGAACTTCCGTCTGGCCACGAAGGTGTTCGCGCACACGGCCCAGTACGACGGCGCGATCACGAACTACCTCACGAGCCTGGGCGAATCGCTGCGTCACGACGAACGCTCGGCCTACCCGGCCACATTGAACCTCGCGTACACCAAGGTGCAGGACATGCGCTACGGCGAGAACCCGCACCAGAGCGCGGCGTTCTACCGCGACATCGTCACGCCGGAAGGCTCGCTCGCGAACTATCGCCAGTTGCAGGGCAAGGAACTGTCGTACAACAACATTGCCGACGCCGATGCCGCCTGGGAATGCGTGAAGACGTTCGAAGCCCCTGCCTGCGTCATCATCAAGCATGCGAACCCGTGCGGCGTGGCCGTCGCGGCCTCGCCCGCCGAAGCCTACGCCAAGGCCTTCCAGACCGATCCGACGTCGGCCTTCGGCGGCATCATCGCGTTCAATCGCGAAGTGGACGAAGCTGCCGCGCAAGCCGTGGCCAAGCAATTCGTGGAAGTGTTGCTCGCGCCGTCGTTCACCGACGCTGCCAAGCAGGTCTTCGCAGCCAAGCAAAACGTGCGTCTGCTCGAAGTGCCGCTCGGCAACGGCGTGAACCAGTACGACTTCAAGCGCGTGGGCGGCGGCCTGCTCGTGCAGTCGCCGGACGCCAAGAACGTGGCCCCGCACGAACTGCGCGTGGTGACCAAGCGCCACCCGACGCCCAAGGAAATGGAAGACCTGCTGTTCGCCTGGCGCGTGGCCAAGTACGTGAAGTCGAACGCCATCGTGTTCTGCGCCGGCGGCATGACGCTCGGCGTGGGTGCCGGTCAGATGAGCCGCGTCGATTCGGCCCGCATCGCCAGCATCAAGGCACAGAATGCCGGTCTGTCGCTGAACGGTTCGGCCGTGGCGTCGGACGCTTTCTTCCCGTTCCGTGACGGTCTGGACGTGGTGGTCGACGCAGGCGCGACCTGCGTGATTCACCCGGGCGGTTCGATGCGCGACGACGAAGTCATCGCCGCCGCCGACGAGCGCAATGTCGCCATGCTGATGACGGGCACGCGTCACTTCCGTCACTAAGCCTCTTGCCGCCGTGGCCCCCACGGGCCACGGGTGCGCAAAGAAAAAGGACACCCGCGGGTGTCCTTTTTTCTTTGACTCAAGCCAGCCCTGCGCGCCTCAGAAGTAGTGCGCGAGACCCACCGCCACCCCCACCTGATTGCTGCCCGGCACGATGGTCATGCCATAGCCCGTCACGCCCAGGTTCGACTGATTCTGGTTGCGAGAGAAGCCGACCTGCGCGAACAACTGCGTGCGCTTGGAGAGCAGGTACGCCGCGTTGGCTGCCAGCAGGTACGGGTGCTGATTCGCCGACGTGATGTTGTTGTAGTAAATCGCCCCCGAGAGAATCACCTCGGTCACCGGACGATACTGCAAGCCCGCGAAGTAGAGTTCGTTGCGTCCCGCGACACCCGGCACATTGCTCAGATACCACTGATACCCGACGAACGGCTTGAAGTTGCCGATGGCATAGCTCGCCCCGGCCGCCACGCGCTGCGTCGTGTTGCCCTGCGTCGCGACGGACGTGCCCTGCTGCTGGTCGTAGACGAGCGACACGTTGAGCGGGCCCTGCGCATACCCCACGGAGACGCTGTACTCCTTGCCCACGCGCCATTGCCCCGGCACCTGCGCGCCATTGGTGATGGTGGCGTCGTAACCCGTCGAGAAAAGGCCCGAGACCTTGAAACCGTTGAAGTTGCCCGCGTATTTGATCGAGTTGTCCGCCTTGCCGACGAACTGGGCGTCCATCGCGGGCAACGAATAACTGTAGTACGAGAGCGGGTCGAGTTCGAGGAACGCGTCGTAGATCAGGTTCTTCTGACGGCCGATGGTCACCGCACCCCATGCATTCTGCAACCCGACATACGCCTGCCGGCCGAACATCCGACTGTTCTGCTGCAACTGCCCCGAGTCGAGATTGAAACCGGCCTCGAGCTGCATGATCGCCTTGAGCCCGCCGCCGAGATCTTCCGAGCCCTTGAAGCCGAAGCGGTTGGGCGCTTGCGAACCATTGCTCACGCGAAAGAGCGACTGTTTGCTGCCGTTCGCGCCGGTGCCCGCATTGCTCAGGTATTCCAGACTGTTGTCCAGAATGCCGTAGATCTGCAACCCGTCGGCCTTCGCGCAGCCCGCCGCAGCCGTAAGCACCATTGCCATCCAGATTTTGTGTTTCATGACATTCCCTGTTTTTTATAGGACTACGAATTACTTATCATCGCGAACTACATCATCTTCCGCATCGCACGCCTCGTGAGCGTGCGACCTGGTCGATGTTTTCCGGGGGGGTATCGGTACGCTCGCTTCCTCAGGCGGCGCAGAAGTGGCTCACACCCGGGGGAGTGCGCAGCCGAGACGAGGTGACGTGCGAGAGCACGCCGTTGCGCAATGCCGTCATCTCCGACAGGATCGCGAGCGCGATTTCCGGGGGGGTGCGTGCACCCAGCGGCAAGCCGATCGGGCCGTACAGACGTTCGATCTGTGTGGTGGTCAGATCGAACATGCCCAGTCGCTCTCGACGCGCGGCCTGATTGCGATGCGAGCCGATCGCACCGACGTAGAACGCGTCTGACTTGAGCGCTTCGAGCAACGCCATGTCGTCGAGCTTCGGATCGTGCGTCAGTGCCACGATCGCGGTATTGCCATCGGGACGCAGACGCACGATCAGGTCGTCGGGCATCTCGCGTGTGTGAGTCACATGCGCGCTGTCCTGCGTGACATCGTGGATGTCGCGTGGGTCGCAGATCACGATCTGGTAGCCCAGCGGCACGGCCATGCTCACAAGGTGGTGTGTGAGTTGCCCGTCACCGATCACGATGATTCGCCAGCGCGGCCCGAACGGCACCGTCAGCCGCGTGGGCGTGTAGGCGAACGCGCCCGGTTGCGCCACACCACGCACGCGCGCCAGTCCGGTGCGCAGGTCCAGCTCGCGTACCCCGAGCCGGCCTGCGTCGATGGCCTCGCGCATGGCATCGAGCGCGCTGCGTGACGTCACGCGCTCGATGACCAGCTCCAGCGTGCCGCCACACGGCAGGCCGAAGCGATGCGCTTCGTCTGCCGTCATCCCGTAGATCTGCACGTGCGGACGCAATCCGGGGCGGAACCCGGCGGCGACCTTGGCGAGCAGATCGTCTTCGATGCAGCCGCCCGAGACCGAACCGACAACACGCCCGCGCGAGGTCATCGCCATCATGGCGCCGACCGGACGGGGCGCAGAGCCCCACGTGCGCGCGACCGTGGCGAGCAGCACGTCGTCACCCTGCGCCTGCCAGCGCGCGACGGCCTCGAGCACCTCGGCGTCGAGCACGTCCATCAGGCGAGTCCCTGCTCCGACGCCAGTTCGTCGGCGGCGGCCCGTGCGAGCCCACGCGCCTCGGTCACCGTCTGCGGCAGCGGCATCGTGCGTGCCCGCACGCCGGTCGCGCGACGAATCGCCTGTGCGACGGCCGGCGCCATCGGCGGCAGCGACACTTCCCCGCACCCTTGCGGCGGACGATCGCTCGGCAGAATCACGGTCTCGATCCTGGGCATCTCGACGAGATACAACAGCGGATAGTCGCCGAAGTTGCTCTGCTCCACTGCACCGTTGGCAAACGTGATCTGGCTCTTGAACGTGTTCGTGAGCGCGAAGCCGATGCCGCCCTCGATGTTGGCGCGAATCAGATTCGGATTGATGGCACGGCCGCAATCCACACCGCACACCACGCGCTCGATCTTGAAGCGGTCGTTCACCACGCGCATTTCGACCGCGACGGCGACGTACGTCGAGAACGCGGCGGCACGTCCTGTGTAGGTACAGTAGCCGAAGCCGCGATGCACCCCGGGCTTCGCCTTGTTCTGCCAGCCCGCAGAGGCAACGGTCGTCTCGATCACACGCGTGGCCAGCGGGTCGTGCTTGAGCAGACGCTTGCGATACTCGATCGGCTCGATACCCGCCGCGTCGGCCATCTCGTCGATGAAGCTCTCGAGGAAGAACACGCTCGAGGTCGAGCCGACCGAGCGCATGAAGCTCACGGGAATGTTCGGCTGCGGCACGTCGATGCCCTCGACGCGCAGATTCGGCACCGCATAGGCGAGATCGTAGAGGCCGTCGAGCATGGTCTCGTCGTAGCCCGCCTTCTCGTAGTGATCCTTCTTGATGACGTTGTACAGCGACTGGCCAGCCACGCGTACGTGCAACGCCTTGGGCAGTCCGTCGTTGCCGAGCACGGCCTGGAAGCGCCCCGACGCGCACGGGCGATAGAAACCGTGACGCGTATCGTCTTCACGCGAGCGAATCACCTTGACCGGACGCCCCACGGCCGCCGACGCCACCGCCGCATGGATCACGAAATCGGGCACGTACTTGCGTCCGAAACTGCCGCCGAGGAACGTCGTGTGCACCGTGACCTTTTCGGGCGGCACCTTGAAGATGCCACCGAGCGCCCAGCGCACTTTGTCCTGCCCCTGAATCGGCCCCCAGACCTCGATCTCGCCTTTGTCCTTGCGCACATGCACGGTGGCATTCACGGGCTCCATCGTCGCGTGGACGATGTACGGCGTGTGGTACTCGCCCGTCACCACCTTGCCGCCTGCCGAGATCAGCCCCGGGGCGTCGCCGATGTTGGTGGCCACGCCGGCCTTGCCGTCGGCCAGCGCCGCGCGACGCGCCGCGAGAATCGTCGCGCTGTCGGCGGCCGGACCCGCCTTCCATTCGACGTCGAGCGCATCGCAGGCCTTCTTCGCGCGCCAGTAGTCGTCGGCCACCACGATGATGGCGTCCTTCGCGAGCACCACCTCGTGCACGCCCTTGCGTGCCTTGATCTCGTCGCGATTGCGCACCGAGATCGGCGCACCGCCGGACGTCGGCGCCATGCGCACGGCGCCCACGAGCATGTCCGGCACCTTCACGTCGATGCCGAAGACGGCCGAGCCGTCGACCTTGGCCGGCGTATCCAGACGCGACACCGTCTTGCCGATCAGCGCATGCGCCGACTCGTTCTTCAGGCGCGGATGCGGATTGAGCGGTTGCTTCGCGGCGTCGGCCGCCAGCTCACCGTAGCCGATCGAGCGACCCGTTTGCACGTGAATGACGCGGCCTTCGCGCGTCACACAGTTGGATGTCCGCACGCCAAGACGGCGCGCGCCCACGGTGACCAGCGCCTCGCGCGCTTGCGCCCCTGCGATGCGCAGACGCTCGTAGAACAGCGTGACCGACATCGAGGCACCCACGAACTGCTGCAGCGCCTCGTTGGCGGCGGCGGTGCGGTAGGCATCGCGCGCGGTCACGAACTCGACGCGCACGCGTCGCCAGTCGGCATCGAGCTCGTCGGCGAGCACCTGCGGCAGACCGGTGTAGACGCCCTGCCCGACCTCGCACTGCGAGAGACCGAGGACGGTCGTGCCGTCGGCATCGATGCGAATCCAGTCGTTGATCTCGACGAGGTTATCGCCAGCGGCGCGCGCTTCGGGGCTCGCCACCCACGACGCCGAAATCGGGATCAGGAGACTGCCCGCCGCGAGCGACATGCCCTTGAGCCAATGACGGCGGGCGGGCGACGCAGGGGCGTCGGACGAGGTCACGGCGCGCATCGTGCGCTCAGCGTTTTGCTGCGTCATGGATCGCCTCCCGGATACGGTGATAGGTCGCGCAACGGCAGAGGTTGGTCATCGCCTCGTCGATCTGGGCGTCCGTCGGATGCGGATGCTTCTCGAGCAACGCCGCAGCCGCCATGACCATGCCAGACTGGCAATAGCCGCACTGCGGCACGTCCTTGGCGATCCAGGCCTGCTGGATCGGATGCGAGCGCGCAGGCGACAGGGCCTCGACGGTCGTGATGCGCTTGCCCGCGACCGCCGAGACCGGCAGTACGCACGTGCGTGTGGCGACACCTTCGACGTGGACCGTGCAGGCGCCGCATGCGCCGATGCCGCAGCCGTATTTCGTCCCCGTCAGTCCCGCAGCATCGCGGATGACCCACAGCAAAGGCGTGTCGTCATCGCCATCGAAGACGAACGGTCGCCCGTTGAGTTGGAATTCCATTGACTCTCCCGTTGTGACTGCCGTCGGCGCGGACACCCTCGCGGTGGCCGGCTGATGGCGATTGAATTCTCACAACGAGAAAATTGGCGAACAACGGCCGTGCGGCCCGAAAAGGATGCCGTTCGTCCAGAGACGGGAAAACCCTCAGGCGTGAGGGTTCAGGCGAGCGTGCGTCAGTTGCCCAGTTCGCAGCTTCGGAGATATTCGCGCGGCGGCAGGCCGTAGCACCGCCGGAATGCGCGCGTGAAGGCCTTTTCCGAGGCGTAGCCCACGGCGTCGGCCACATCGGAGATACGCGCACCGGCGCCCGCCAGCCGGTCGGCAGCGAGGTACATGCGATGTGCGGTGAGATAGGACATCGGCGATTCGCCGACGAGTTCGCGAAATCGCAGGCAAAACTTCGAGCGAGACATGCCGGCAATGTCGGCGAGTTGCTCCACGGTCCACGCGCGCTGCGGGGCTTCGTGCATCGAGGCGATGGCGCGACTCAGTTGCGGGTCAGTCATGCCGCGCAGCCAGTGGGTGCTGACCCCGCCATTGGCACCGAGATACGCCCGCAGGATTTGCACGAACAGCACGTCGGCCAGACGCGCGACTGCCACACGCCATCCGGCGCCGCGGTGCATCGACTCTTCGATGAAACCCGCGATGGTAGTCGTGAGCAACGCGGGCACCGCCGGATCGCCGGCCCGGATGTGAATCAGTGGTGGCAAGGCAGCGAGCAAGGGGTTGCGCACGCGATCGCGGAACATCACGACACCGGTGTAGAGATCGCTGACGGCGCCCGTGCCGCCGGCACGAAAGGCGAGCGGCGTATCGAGCTTCGGCTCGATGCCCTGTGACGACATCAGATCCTCGAACACCACGGGGGGCTCGTCGAGCGACGAGCACATCACATGTTCGTGACCGTGCGGGAGCAGCACGCAGTCGCCCGGCTCGATGCGCACCGGCGCCATGCCCGCCACGACGAGCCAGAACGGCTCCCCCACGGCGGTACGGAAGGGCGCGCCCTCGAGCGCCGGCTTGCGTAGCGACCAGGGCGCACCGAACGTGAAGCGCCCCGTGACAACGGCATCGGCCCGCAGGTCGGCAAGTACGTCGCTTAACGGGTCCATGACGCCCGGCCTCGCGCGACGTCGGCATCGATCTGTTTCATGGGTGGAACGTTGATTTATCTATGAATAGACGAAGTATGCCGTTTCGCACGCCGGAAAAGTATCGGATTTGCCCTAGGGAAAGTACGGGGAGCGCTCCGGATCGTCGGAGGCGGTGCAGCGGGAGGGGAAAAGCGGCGGATGGCTGGGAGCAGCAGAGTGAAGCGGCGTCGGAACCCGGCCTGCCCCGCAATGCGCAGTTTGCAGGCCGGGTTCCGACGACATCAGCGACGCGAGAGCGACGTCAGGAAGACATCGGCAGCGCCGGTAGTGGCGCGCAGTTCGCACCGCAACTCCCCCGTTTCCCCATCGATGCGTAACGCGTGTGCGGCGGGCAGATTCACGATCTGGCTGTCGCCGAAGACCACCCGTACGTCACCGGCGGCGCAATACAGGAAGGCGACGGCGTCGTCGCCCGCCGGGAGCGTCCACGTCAGCGCTTCGTCACCCAGGTGATGTTGCGCAAGCGTGTGCTGCCAGCCGGCGCGACGCGTCATGACATTGAAGTCGTCGATGGGCACGCCTTCCGTTTCGAGCGTCGGCGTGCTGCTTACGGCCAATTCGCCACCAAACG
This sequence comes from Pandoraea pnomenusa, assembly GCF_040391475.1. GTDB lineage: Bacteria > Pseudomonadota > Gammaproteobacteria > Burkholderiales > Burkholderiaceae > Pandoraea > Pandoraea pnomenusa_C. The sequence goes on from NZ_JBEBXS010000024.1 coordinate 9,365, forward strand.
CGTAGGGCGGCGTACGCGTCGTGAGCGTGACGTCGGGACGCCCTTCGACGTTGAGCGTCAGCGTGCCGCCTCGAACAATGGCGAGCGTTCTGTCGATGCCCGCAAAGACCGAGAATGGCCCCGGATTCGCAACGGTGGCCGTACTGATACGCCAGTCGAAGCCGTCGTCGCCGGGCTGTCGTGCCACGGCCAGTTCAGTGGTCACGCCTTGCCCGTTCTTCCAGGGCATCTTCAGAAAATCGGCCGGACCGAGGACCTGCAATTGCATGCGACGCATGGGATGCCCGGGTTACTTGCGAACTTCGCCGTGACCAAACACGACGTACTTCAGACTCGTCAGTCCCTCGAGACCTACGGGGCCGCGGGCATGCAGCTTGTCGTTGGAGATGCCGATTTCCGCGCCCAGACCAAACTCGAAACCGTCGGCAAAACGCGTGCTCGCGTTGATCATCACGCTGGCCGAATCGACTTCGCGCAGGAATTGCATCGCGGCGGTGTAGTCCTCGGTCACGATGGCGTCGGTGTGATGCGAGCCATAGCGGTTGATGTGCGCAATGGCAGGCGCCAGTCCGTCGACGATCTTGATCGCGAGCACCGGCGCGAGATATTCCGTCGACCAGTCTTCCTCGGTCGCCGCGATCGCGCCGTTCACGCCCGCTTCGACGAGCGCCGCCAGCGTACGCTCACAGCCGCGCAGCTCGACCTGTTTGTCCTGGAACATGCGAGCGATGGCGGGCAACTGGCCGATGGCCTGCTGATCGACGAGCAACGTCTCCATCGTGTTGCAGGTGCCGTAGCGGTGCGTCTTGGCGTTGTCGCAGATCGCCAGCGCCTTCGCGGCATCGGCGCGTGCGTCGACATACACGTGGCAGATCCCGTCGAGGTGCTTGATCATCGGCACGCGGGCGTCCTGCATCAGACGCGCGATCAGGCTCTTGCCGCCGCGTGGCACGATCACGTCGACGTATTCGGTCATCGTGATGAGTTCGCCGACAGCGGCGCGATCCGGCGTGTTCACGACCTGCACGGCGTCGCCGGGCAGACCGCTTGCGGCGAGTGCATCGGCAATCAGTGCGGCCAATGCCGTATTGCTTTCGATGGCCTCGGAACCACCCCGCAGAATCGTGGCATTGCCCGACTTCAGGCAGAGCGCTGCGGCATCGATCGTCACGTTCGGACGCGACTCGTAGATGATGCCGATGACGCCCAGCGGCACGCGCATCTGACCGACCTGAATGCCGCTCGGCTGCACGCGCACGTTGCTGATCTCACCAATGGGATCGGACAGACCCGCGATCTGGCGCAGACCTTCGATCATCGTGCGAAGCGCCTTGTCGGATAGCGTGAGGCGGTCGATGAAGGCAGCGTCCTGACCGTTGGCTCGGGCACGTTCGAGGTCGCGGCGATTCACGTCCTGCAGCTTCGCACCGTCGCGCTCGATGGCGTCGGCGATCGCGAGCAATGCGCGATTCTTGGCAGCGGTGTCGGCGCGCGCCATGGCGCGCGATGCCTCACGGGCGCGCTGGCCCAGCGACTGCATGTAGGCTTTGATATCCATATCGTCGTTCTGCGAGTTCTGTTGGCGGCGTCACCGCCATGGCATTCGGTTGGCTGTCGGTGTGACGGGTATTCCGAAAATTCGGACGCGTCGCACGGCATGGCGCCGGTCATGCGCCAGATTGTCCGTCAATTGCGGGGATTCTGCTGGCGCGGCTCCCGTGTCTCGGGAGGCACGGACCGGCGTGGACGGGGATTCGGGCGCGGTCTACGCGGGCACCGGACGCGGTACACGCGTGGAGCGCGCCATCGGCGGTCGCTCACCGGCGAGCAGCAGACCGAGTTGCAGCATGCCGTCCCACGGATCGCCGGGAAGGCCGTCGGCCCGAAGGCCCTTGACCTGACGATCCAGCCGCGCCGCGAGTTGCAGCGCTTTCGCGAGCATGGCCGGCGTGGCGCGGTTCGCAGCTTGTTCCATCAAGCGCTCGCGCGGGCCCCACACGCGGTACTCGCGCAGCAACACGGCCAGCGGTTTGCCTGCGGCCATGCCGCGCGTGATCTTCGCCAGCGTGCGGACTTCTTCGGTCAGCGCCCACAGCACGAGCGGTGCGGCCTCACCTTCGCCGCGCAGGCCGTCGAGCATCCGTACCAGACGGGCGGCGTCGCCCGCGAGCACGGCTTCACTCAGCTTGAAGACGTCGTAGCGTGCGACGTTGAGCACGGCGTCCTGCACCTGCTCGAACGTCAGCGTACCCGACGGATACAGCAGGCCAAGCTTCTGAATTTCCTGATGGGCAGCGAGCAGATTGCCTTCGACCCGGTCTGCGATGAATTGCAGTACGCGACGCCCCGGCTCGCCGGCTTCGACACGTTGTCCCTGCGCCGCCAGTCGTTGCGCGATCCAGTCGGGCAGACGGGTCCGGTCGACCGGATCGATCTTGACGGTGACACCGGCGCGATCGAGCGTCGTGAACCAGTCGGATTTGCTTGCCGACGCGTCGAGGCGCGGCAGGGTGATGATCGTCAGGACATCGCCGCTCGCGGCCTCGGCATGCGCCTTGAGCGCCGCACCGCCTTCCTTGCCCGGTTTGCCGCCGGGAATGCGCAGTTCAATGAGCTTGCGATCGCCGAACAGCGACATCGATTGCCCGGCGTTGGCGAGCGCGCCCCAGTCGAAGCTGCGCTCGACGCTCAGTACATCGCGTTCGGTAAAGCCGCCCGCACGTGCCGCCGTACGCACGCGATCCACCGCCTCCTGCACGAGCAGGCTCTCATCGCCGTAGATCGTATAGATCGGCGAGAGCGTCTTGGCGAGGTGCGCGTCGAGCGCGTCAGGGCGCAGTTGCATGGTGGCGGGCGAGCTCCGGCTTACTCTTGCGGCTTGGGCTCGGGCATGGACCGGACAGCTTCCATGCGGCGGATGATCTGATCGACGGCGTCGCGCTCCATGTCGCGGGCGAGCAACGCGGCTTCCGTATCACGTGCCGATGACTCGCTATCGCTGTAGGGCAGATTCCGCGTCAGGCGAATCGTGCTCAGCGGAATGATCGGCCGACCATCCGGCGTAACGAGCTGGAACGTGTACGACACGCGCATCTCGTATTCGCGCGCCTGACCGTTGGCATCGAGACTGACGGCAAAGCGAGAGGACTTCGTGCTCACCAACTCGAGACGGGCGTCGGCGTCCTTGGGATCTGTCACCACAACCGTTCCCTTGCTACCGAAACGGACATAGCGCGAAATGTCGGCGGCCATCTGCCCACCGCCCGCAATATACAGACGCTGGAATGCATACTCGCTCTGGCCGCGCAGCTGGAAGCCGCAGGCGGACAGCGCCAGTGCGCAGCCCAGCAGCGCGATCCAGCCGAAAATCCTGCGCGTCACGCCAACGCTTCGTTGCCCGGATGTCATTTGCACGTGGTGTGCCCTCTTCTCGCCAAACGTCAAAATCGTTGTCGGGCGGCAGTCGCTGCCGCCTCGAACCATCAATCTCGTCAGACTACAACGTTCACCAGACGCCCCGGCACGACGATGACCTTCTTCACCGGCTTGCCCTCGCCGAACTTGGCGGTCATTTCGTGGGCCAGCGCCGCCTGTTCGATGGCTTCGCGCGAAGCATCCTTGGCCACGCGGACCGCGCCGCGAACCTTGCCCGCGACTTGCAGTACCAGTTCGATCTCGTCCTGCACCAGCGCCGCTTCGTCGACTTCCGGCCACGGCGCGTCGAGCAGATCGCCCTGTTGCGCGGCATAGCCCAGTTCGTTCCACAGGCCGTGCGTGACGTGCGGCACCACCGGGTACAGCACGCGCAGCAGAATGCCGTAGCATTCGCGCACCGCGCCGGCGCCGGCCGCGCCCTTGTCGCTCTCGATGGCGTTGAGCATCTTCATCGCCGCCGACACGACCGTGTTGTACTGCACACGCTGGTAATCGTAGTTGGCTTGCTTGAGCACGCCGTGAATCTCCAGGCGAAGCGCCTTGGCCGCCGCGCTGGACGTGTCGATCGCTGCATCGGCCTGACGCAGCAACGCAGCCTGCGACTGGCCGAAGCCCCACAGACGACGCAGGAAACGGCTTGCGCCTTCCACACCGGCGCCCGACCATTCGAGCTGCTGCTCGGGCGGCGCGGCGAACATCACGAACAGACGCGCCGTGTCGGCACCGTACTGATCGATCAGCGACTGCGGATCCACGCCGTTGTTCTTCGACTTCGACATCTTCTCGATGCCGCCGAGCGTCACGTCGGCGCCGTCTTCCTTCGAGGTCGCACCGGCCGGACGACCCTTGTCGTCGAACTGCACCTGCACGTCGAGTGGGTTGAACCACGTCTTCTTGCCCGAGGTGTCTTCCCGGTAGAACGTCTCGTTGAGCACCATGCCCTGCGTGAGCAGGTTCTGCGCCGGCTCCTTGAAGCTCACCAGCCCCAGATCGCGCATGACCTTGGTCCAGAAGCGCGAGTACAGCAAGTGCAGAATCGCGTGCTCGATGCCGCCGATGTACTGATCCATCGGCATCCAGTAATCGGTGCGTGCGTCGACCATCGTGTCGGCGTCCGGGCAGGCATAGCGCGAGAAGTACCACGACGAGTCCACGAACGTATCCATCGTGTCCGTCTCGCGACGTGCGGGTTTGCCGCACTTCGGGCAGTCGCACTTGAGGAACGCCTCGGACTTGGCGAGCGGGTTGCCCGTGCCGTCCGGCACGAGGTCCTCGGGCAGCACGACCGGCAGATCCTTCTCGGGGACCGGCACGGCGCCGCACGACTCGCAATGGATGATCGGGATCGGCGTGCCCCAGTAGCGTTGACGCGAGATACCCCAGTCGCGCAGGCGGAACGTCACCTGCTTGTCGCCCGCGTCCTTCGCCTTGAGGTCGGCGGCAATCGCGTCGATGGCGGCCATGAAGCCCAGGCCATCGTACTTGCCGCTGTTGATCAGCGTGCCGTTTTCCTTGTCGCCGTACCAGGCCTGCCAGGCCTCCGTCGAATAGGTCTCGCCCGGCACGGCCACGACCTGCTTGATCGGCAGGCCGTACTTGCGCGCGAACGCGAAGTCGCGTTCGTCATGCGCCGGCACGCCCATTACGGCACCTTCGCCGTAACCCATCAGCACGTAGTTGCCGATCCACACTTCGACCTTCTCGCCGGTCAGCGGGTGCGTGACGAAGAAGCCCGTCGGCATGCCCTTCTTTTCCATCGTGGCGATGTCGGCTTCCGCCACGCCGCCTTGCTTGCATTCGGCGATGAAGGCCTGCAGATCGTCACGGCCTTCGGCCAGACGCGTGGCGAGCGGATGCTCGGCGGCGATCGCGCAGAAGGTCACGCCCATGATCGTGTCGGCACGCGTGGTGAACACGCGCAGCAGCTTCTGCTCGCCGTCGAGTTCGTACGGGAAGCCGAAGTTCACGCCGAAGCTCTTGCCGATCCAGTTTTGTTGCATCACCTTCACGCGCTCGGGCCAGCCGAGGTCGTCGAGGTCGCCGAGCAGTTCGTCGGCGTACTCGGTGATGCGCATGTAATACATCGGGATTTCACGCTTCTCGACGAGCGCGCCCGAACGCCAGCCGCGGCCGTCGATCACCTGTTCGTTGGCGAGCACCGTCTGGTCGACCGGGTCCCAGTTCACCGTGCCGGTCTTCAGATAGACGACGCCCTTTTCCAGCATCTTCAGGAACAGCCACTGGTTCCAGCGGTAGTACTCGGGCTTGCAGGTGGCCACTTCGCGCGACCAGTCGATCGCCAGGCCCATCGCCTGCATCTGCTTCTTCATGTACGCGATGTTGTCGTACGTCCACTTGGCCGGCGGCACGCCGTTGGCCATTGCCGCGTTTTCCGCCGGCATGCCGAAGGCGTCCCACCCCATCGGCATCAACACGTTGTAGCCGCGCATGCGCATCTGGCGGTACATCACGTCGTTGATGGTGTAGTTACGCACGTGCCCCATATGCAGCTTGCCCGACGGATACGGCAGCATCGAGACGCAATAGAATTTCTGTTTGTCCGCGCGCTCGGTGGTCTTGTAAGCATCGATCGCCTTCCAGTGGGACTGGGCGGAGGATTCGACGTCGGCGGGAACGTATTTTTCTTGCATGATGGGTCGGCGGATAGGATTCGGCTCGGCTTCGCCCCCTGTGCATGACGCAGCGCGCGGCGTGCGACACGCCGGGTCTTCGGGGCGGATCCGGGGAAAACGATGATTATAACGCCGCCGCGAGCGGATTCGGCCTGACGGCGGCGGGGGATGCGGCCAGTGGCGCCCTTCGATCCTGTGGACGCCGATGCGCCGGGCGATCCGGCGTGAACGCTTGCTGCAGCGGGCGGCTCGAGCAGGCCGGGAAACCGGGTGGCGTGCCCTGCGTCGCCTTTCCCGGCACAACCGCTGTCGCACGAGCCGCCGGCCATTGTGCCGGCGCTCGAGACGAGCCCGGTGCGATCAACGCAGGCCCAGGACGTCCTGCATGTCGAACAGGCCCGTCTTGTGTTGCGCGAGGAAACGTGCGGCGCGCAGCGAGCCTTGCGCGTACGACAGCCGGCTCGACGACTTGTGTGTGATCTCGATACGCTCGCCGATGCCGGCGAACAGCACCGTGTGATCGCCGACGATATCGCCGCCACGCACCGTCGCAAAACCGATCGTCGACGGATCGCGCTCGCCGGTCACGCCTTCACGACCATAGACCGCGCATTCCTTCAGATCGCGGCCCAGTGCCTCGGCAACGACCTCACCCATGCGCAGTGCCGTGCCCGACGGGGCATCGACCTTGTGCCGATGATGCGCTTCGATGATTTCGATGTCGTAACCGGTGTTCAGAATCTTGGCGGCGACTTCGAGCAATTTGAACGTGGCGTTCACTCCTACGCTCATGTTCGGTGCGAACACGACCGCCACGCGCTCTGCGCCCTTGGCCAGACGCGCCTTGTCCTCTTCGGAAAAACCGGTCGTGCCGACGATCATCTTCACGCCGTGCTTCTCTGCGGCGGCCAGATGGGCCAGCGTGCCCTCCGGGCGGGTGAAGTCGATCAGGTATTCGGCGCCGGCCAGTGCCGTGTCGAGATCGGCCGTGATCTTCACACCGGTCTCGCGGCCCAGAAATGCGCCGGCATCGTGGCCGAGCGCCGGGCTCTCTTCACGGTCGAGCGCACCGACCAGTTCGGCGTCGTCGGCGGCCAGAACGGTTTCGATCAGCATCCGGCCCATACGGCCCGATGCGCCAGCAATCGCAATCTTCATCATGGTGAGTCTTTCGTCGTCGTTCTGACAGCTTACTGCGGGGCCGAGAACAGCCCGCCGCCCGAGGTCACGCGCGGCGAAGGCACAAGACCCGCGCCTGCTGCCGCACCGGTAGCGCCAGTCGCGCCTGCGGCCGGCGTCTGCGGCGCCAAAGCGACCGGCTTGGCCGCTGCAGCCACGTTGGCGGCGGCCGCGTCGGTCGACACGGCGGCGACATCGGTTGCAGCCGGCGCGGCGGTCGGTGCGATGGCGGCGGCATCCGGCGACGGTGCCGCGCCCTCGGCGGCGGCAGCGCTCGCCGTCGACGGGGCCGGCGCCTCGGTCTTCACGGACTTGCGCCCCTTCTGACCGTCGATTTCCTCAACCAGCTGGTACTCGGTCGGCAGGTTCTCGCCACCTTCCCAGCGGGCCAGCGTATCGCCTTCGAAGTACACCTTCAGATGGCGCTCCTGCACCACCGACGCGTTACCGCGCTTGAAATAGAAGACGTAATCCCAGCGGTTTGCGTGGAAGATATCGGTGAGCAGCGGCGTGCCGAGCAGTTGACGCACCTGATCGCGCGTCATGCCGGCTTTGAGCTGGTCGTAGGCCTCCTTCGAGACGAAGTTGCCTTGAACGATGTTGATCCGATACGGCGTAACCACGCCGATCACTTTGTCGGTCACGCTGTCATACGTCGAGCAGCCGGCCAGGGCCAGGAATGCCGCCGCAGCGCAGACGGAGAGCGGAAGGGAGAGATAACGACGCAAATCTGACTCGCTTTCAAAAAAATCGAACTTGATCCGGCACGCCGGGCGCGCCGCCACATCGCCCTCGTTGACGGCATAAACCGTCCCGTTTGCCCCGGTTTGCGCCCGGGCAAGGCAAAAAGGCATTATTATTGGGGCTGTATTGTACTCTAGGGACGTAGAGCGATGCCGAATCCCGCCGATCTGAAAAATATCGGACTGAAAGCCACGCTTCCGCGCCTCAAGATTCTGGAAATTTTCCAGAACAGCGAGGTGCGCCATTTGACCGCCGAAGACGTATATCGTCATCTGCTCGGTGAAAATCTCGATATCGGCCTGGCCACGGTCTACCGTGTCCTGACCCAATTCGAGCAAGCCGGGCTATTGTCGCGCAGCAACTTTGAATCCGGCAAGGCCGTTTTCGAACTGAACGAAGGCCATCACCACGATCACCTCGTGTGCCTCGACTGCGGCCGTGTCGAAGAATTCTTCGACGCTGAGATCGAACGCCGCCAGAAGCTGATTGCCAAGGAACGCGGCTTCGCGCTCCAGGAGCACTCGCTTGCGATGTACGGGAGCTGCACGAAAGATCCCTGCCCGCATCGTCAAAAGAACTGAGCGATTGCCCCACGCCGTCACAGACAGATTGGGAAACTGCTCAAGAAAAAACGCCCGCTGACTTTAGCGGGCGTTTTTTCGTGGATCGAACCGTTTGGCTTACCGCAACTTACTTGGCGGCCATCAGCGCGACGGTCGTGTCGAGCATGCGGTTCGAGAAGCCCCACTCGTTGTCGTACCACGAGCCAACCTTCACCAGACGACCCGACACCTTCGTCAGCGTGCCGTCGAAGTTCGACGAGGCCGGATTGTGGTTGAAGTCGACCGACACCAGCGGCGCCGTGTTGTACGTGGCGACGGCCTTGAGCGGGCCTTCTGCGGCTTCCTTCAGGATCGCGTTCACTTCGTCCACCGTCGTGTCGCGCTTGGCAACAAACGACAGGTCAACGATCGACACATTGATCGTCGGGACGCGAATGGCGTAGCCATCGAGCTTGCCATTGAGTTCCGGCATCACCAGACCCACGGCCGAAGCGGCACCCGTCTTCGTCGGGATCATGCTCATCGTGGCCGAACGGGCGCGACGCAGATCTTCGTGATAGACGTCGGTCAGCACCTGGTCGTTCGTGTAGGCGTGAACCGTGGTCATCAGACCCGATTCCAGACCGATCTTCTCATGCAGCGGCTTGACCAGCGGTGCGAGGCAGTTCGTCGTGCACGATGCGTTCGAGATGACCGTATCGGTCGCCTTGAGCACGCCTTCGTTCACGCCGAACACGATCGTGGCGTCCACGTCCTTGCCGCCCGGGGCCGAAATGATGACCTTCTTCGCGCCGCCGTTCAGGTGGGCGCTGGCCTTTTCCTTCGAGGTGAAGAAGCCCGTGCACTCGAGCACGACGTCCACGCCCAGCTCGCCCCACGGCAGCTCGGCCGGGTTGCGGTTGGCCAGCACGCGAATCTTGTCGCCGTTCACGACCATGTAGTCGCCGTCGACCGTCACGGTGCCCGGGAACTTGCCGTGCGCCGTGTCGTATTGCGTGAGGTGCGCGTTCGTCTGCGCATTGCCGAGATCGTTGATGGCGACGATTTCGATGTCGTGCTTCTTGCCACCTTCATAGTGGGCACGCAGTACGTTGCGGCCGATACGGCCGTAGCCGTTGATAGCGACGCGAATGGTCATGGGGGTTTCTCCGTAAGGTCTAACGAAATCAGCCAAGCACGGACTTGACCGTCGCGACCACGTGGTCGACGGTGAAGCCGAAGTGTTTGAACAGCACGCCGGCCGGGGCCGACTCGCCAAAGGTGTCGATACCGACGACGCCGCCTTCCAGGCCGACGTACTTATGCCAGAACGCCGTCACGCCGGCTTCGATCGCCACACGCGGCACGCCGCGCGGCAGCACGCTCTCGCGGTACGCCTTGTCCTGACGGTCGAACACGTTCGTCGACGGCATGGACACGACACGCACGGCGATGCCCTCGGCGGCCAGCGCGTCGGCGCCCTTGAGCGCCAGATCCATTTCCGAACCGGTGGCGATCAGCACGATCTGCGGATTCGCCGCGTCGCGCAGCACGTAGCCACCACGACGAATATTCGCGATCTGCGCGTCGTCGCGCGAGACGAACGGCAGGTTCTGACGGCTCAACACCAGGCTCGACGGACCGTCGTGACGCTCCACCGCAGCCACCCATGCGGCTGCCGTTTCGGTCGTATCGCACGGACGCCACACGTCCATCTGCGGGATCAGGCGCAGGCTCGACACGTGCTCGATCGACTGGTGCGTCGGGCCGTCTTCGCCGAGACCGATCGAATCGTGCGTGAACACGAAAATCGAACGCAGCTTCATGAGCGCGGCCATGCGCAGCGCATTGCGGCTGTAATCGGAGAACGTCAGGAACGTGCCGCCGAACGGGATGTAACCACCGTGCAGCGCAAGGCCGTTCATGATGGCGCTCATGCCGAACTCGCGCACGCCGTAGTTGATGTGATTGCCGAACTGCACGCCTTCCGCGTTGGCACGCACGGCCTTGCTGGCCTTCCAGTTCGTCAGGTTCGAGCCGGTCAGGTCGGCCGAGCCGCCCAGGAATTCCGGCAGCACGGCAGCCAGCCCCTCGATCGCCAGTTGCGACGCCTTGCGCGTGGCCACCGTTTCGGCCTTCTCGTTGGTCTTGGCGATGAGTGCGGCGGCAGCCGACTTGAAGTCACCCGGCAGCTCGCCCTTCATGCGGCGCTCGAATTCAGCGGCTTCGGCCGGGAACTGGCTGCGATAAGCGGCAAAACGCTCGTTCCAGGCGGCTTCGGCCTGTTGACCGGCGGCCTTCGCGTCCCATGCCGTATAGACTTCAGCCGGCACTTCGAACGGCGGCAGGTTCCAGCCCAGCGCAGCGCGCGTGGCGGCGATTTCGTCGGCGCCCAGCGGCGCGCCGTGAACGTCGTGACCGCCTTGCTTGTTCGGTGCGCCCTTGCCGATCAGCGTCTTGCAGCAGATCAGCGTCGGGCGATCCGACGTCTTGGCCTTGGCGATGGCCGCGTCGATGGCGTCGACATCATGACCGTCGATGCCGCGGATCACGTTCCAGCCGTAGGCTTCGAAACGCTTGGGCGTGTCGTCGGCGAACCAGTACTCGACATCGCCATCGATCGAGATGCCGTTGTCGTCGTACAGCGCGATGAGCTTGTTCAGGCGCAGCGTGCCTGCCAGCGAACAGGCTTCGTGCGAGATACCTTCCATCAGGCAACCGTCGCCGAGGAACGCATACGTATAGTGATCGACGATGGCGTTGCTCGGGCGGTTGAATTCCTTGGCGAGCAACGCTTCGGCGAGGGCGAAGCCGACAGCGTTGGTAATGCCCTGGCCCAGCGGGCCCGTGGTCGTCTCGATGCCCGGGGTGATACCCACTTCCGGGTGACCCGGCGTCTTGCTGTGGAGTTGACGGAAGTGCTTGAGCTCTTCGATCGGCAGGTCGTAGCCCGTCAGATGCAGCAACGAATAGATGAGCATCGAGCCGTGACCGTTCGACAGCACGAAGCGATCGCGATCGAACCAGTGCGGATTGACGGGGTTGTGCTTCAGATGGCGGCCCCAGAGAGCGACCGCGATGTCGGCCATGCCCATCGGCGCGCCAGGGTGACCGGAGTTGGCCTGTTGGACCGCGTCCATGGAGAGGACGCGAATAGCAGATGCCATCAGCGCAGCCGTAGCAGGAGAGGAGTTCGTCATGGTGACCAGCCGGATGAGCGGGCGTGCCCCGTTGCCGCGAGCTGCCGCGCGAAATTCAAATGCAGGAAAAGACCAAGATTTTACCAGATACGACACCTGCCCGGGTCGTCGACTGCGAACTTCCCCAACCGACGGGAACGTGGAATCATGCGAAGAAGTGACGCGTTCGCCACAAATTAGAGGAAGTTGCCTCGCCAATGCCCGCCAAACGTGACCTCTCCGCCCACGAATCCGCTGCCGCGGCGACGCCTTTCACGGCCCCGATCGGCCCGTGGGCGGGCTATTCGTTCTTCGCGCACCCGATTTTCGCCGTCACAACACGCTGGCAGCATATCGAGGTCGTCGATTTGCCGGCGTTCGGTGCGCTCGGCCGGGCGTACCGGCTCGATGGCCGCTTCATGGCGTCGCTCGCCGACGCTCATATCTGTCACGAATGCATGGTGCACCCGCTGTTGCTCGCGCACGGGCAGGCGTGTCGCGTGCTGATACTCGGCGGCGGCGACGGCGGCTCGGCCCGCGAAGCCTTGCGGCATGCGAGCGTGCGCGAGGTGGTCATTGCCGAGCTGGACGCGCAGGTACCCGCCACGATTACGCAACATATGCCTGCGCTGGCCGACGGCGCATTCGACGATCCCCGCACCCGACTCGTGATCGGTGACGCCCGGACGTTTGTCGACGCCGCCCTTTCCCGTGGCGAGCGCTTCGACGCCGTCATATTCGATCTGACCGAGGCCGACGGCGACGCCGCCACCCTGCACGACGCCCCCTTCTTCGCCAAGGTTCGCGCGCTGCTCGCGCCTCGCGGCGGCATCGCCCTGCAACTGGGCGCGCCGTGGTTCGACGGCGCACGGGTGCATCGCATGCTCGATGCGTTGCGCTCGGTATTCCCCGTCGTCCGGCCGATGACGGCCTACGTGCCGCTGTACGGCACACTTTGGGCGCTCGCGATCGCGGGCGACTCACTGGATGTGCGCAACATCCCGAATGCGCTCCCGGAATCTCTGCGGACACTGCGGCACTACGCGCCATCGAGACACGCGGCGTTGTTCGACATCCCTCCGGATCTGGCAGCCATTCTTGGCGAAACGACGCCGACGAGATGACGCCCGACGGGTGAATCGCGCCCGCGTTCCTTGTATATTGAGGTTTCGACACGACCGTCGGTGCACTGCCTGTCCGTCGAAAGCCTTTTTTTCGGACAAGCACCGCTCACCCATCACGATTCGCCGACGGACTTACCGGAGCCTAGTCATGTCCGATCCCCGTCCCTCCCATGTGCCGTGGCTGACGCCTTACCTCACCGTGCGCGACGCCAAGGCGGCGGCGGCGTTCTACGAGCAGGCGTTCGGGTTCACGGTGCACGACATGGTGGACGACGATGGTGCCGTGATGCACGTCGAGATGTTCTACCAGGGTCAGTTGATTCTGATGTTCGCGCCCGAGGGTGCCTTTGCGAGCACCGCCCGAACACCGCGCACCTCCGGTGTTGAGGCGCCGCAGAGCTTCTATGTCTATACCGAGGATGTGGATGCCCTTTACGCGCGTGCGACCGCCGCCGGTGCAAAGGGGCTCATGCCACCGAACGATCAGTTCTGGGGCGACCGTTTCTGCCAGTTGGAAGATCTGGATGGATACCGGTGGGGCTTCGCCCGTCCGGTCTCCCCTCGCAGCTAGGCCGGCTTCGGAAGCCCGCCCCGCGCGACGTCGGCGTTGGGGTATGCTTCTGTCCCCGGCACCGCTCTCGGCCGCCCTCCTTCGCCTTCCGACCGTATGCCTCGTTTTTTCATCGATGCGCCGCTACACGCCGGCGCACTGCTCGACCTCCCGGAGACCGTCGTTCGCCATGTTCAGGTATTGCGCCTGAAGACCGGCGATGCGCTCACGCTGTTCAACGGCGCGGGGGGTGAATATCCGGCAGTCCTCACGACATTGGAGAAGCGTCATGCCACCGCCCAACTCGGGGCGCACGATACGCGTGAGGTGGAGACGCCCTATCGCGTCACACTGGCGCAGGGGATCGCCGGTGGCGACAAGATGGACTGGCTGATCGAAAAGGCCATCGAGCTCGGCGTGACGGAAATTCAACCGCTGGCGACCGAGCGTTCGGTGATTCGCCTGGACGGTGAGCGCGCCGTAAAACGCGTCGCCCATTGGCAGGCGTTGGTCGAGGCCGCGTGCGAGCAATGCGGCAGAAATCGCGTGCCACGCGTCTTGCCGATTCGCCCGATAGCGGCCTGGCTGCAAGACCGGAACACGGTGACGAGTTACGAATGGCATGTGCTATTGTCACCTCGAGCAGACAGCGGCCTAGATTCGCTACCGCAGGAAGCGCCATCGCAACCCGGCGTGCTGCTCTTCGGCCCGGAAGGTGGGCTGTCGCCTCAGGAGGAAACGCTTGCGCGGGCGGCCGGATTCTCGGCGATTCGACTGGGTGAGCGCATCCTGCGCACGGAAACGGCAGGCATTGCGGTATTGGCCGCGTTGGCCGCACGTTGGGGCGGCTGGTAAGCAACGATGATCTGAAAATTGGCTTCACAAGCCTAAAGGAGTGTCGTCATGGGTCTCCTCGACTCGATTCTCGGTAGCGGGTCCGGCAATCAGGCCGGTGGCAATAGTGGCGGCGGCAATACCAAGATGCTGCTGCTCATGGGCTTGCTGGCGATGATCGCCAGCCGGTCGGGAAGTGCACAAGGGCAAGGCGGCGAGGGTGGCGGCCTGCTGGGTTCATTGGGCGGCGCCCTCGGCGGCATGCTGGGCGGCGGCGGGGCAGCGGGCGGTGGCGGCCTCGGCGATTTGCTGGGCGGGCTGCTCGGCGGATCGCAGGCAGCGCAACCCGCAGGCGCAGGGGCACCGGCCACGTCGCCGGGCGACTTGCTCGGCTCGCTGGGTGGCTTGGGCGGCCTGACGCAAATTCTGGGGAACGCCGGCCTGGGTGACGCCGTGCAATCGTGGGTCGGCACGGGCGCCAATCAGGCGGTCTCGGCCGATCAGGTCACGCAGGCGCTCGGCCCGGGTGGTCAGTTGCAGCAACTCGCCGACACGGCCGGTGTCAGCCAGAACGAAGCGGCACAGCAGTTGTCGTCGCTGCTGCCGGAAGTCGTCAATCACCTGACGCCTAACGGCGACGTGCCCCAAGGCCAACTCGACCTGGCGAGCCTCGCGCAACAATTTCTTGGTGGCCATAAAGGCTAAACCGGGCAGCAACAGACGAATACCTCATCGTCTGGCAATCCATGAAAAAAGGTCCGCATTGCGGACCTTTTTTCATGGCCGTCGACCGACAACGGCTGACAGCGATTTCATGTGCGTTCGGCCCCGTAGGCGGGCAAACGTCAGGCGAACGAGTAGAAAACGCGGAAGGCGGTACGACGCTCGCTCCAGAACTCGGCAGCGTCGCGGAACACATCGAGCAGCGTTTCGCGACCATCCTTGTCGAACTTCGTGGCAATGGGCAAGCCTTCGAGGACCACAACGAACCCGGGCTGTTGGCCGCAGTGGCTGACGAGGTCGGTCAAGCAGTCGTGCAGGGCATCGTAATTCTTCCCGAAATGCTTGGGGAAGAGGAATGCGGTCGCAATCGTCTCCAGCACTTCGGCCTTGCTTTGCGCCTGGGAGCAATTGGCATACAGGAAGTGCTGCCCGAGTCGCTCGGCCTCAGCGGCCAGTTCCGGCACGCGGAATGCACGGATCGACTGCACGATATTCGGCCTGACGGTCTTGAAAAGACTCATATCTCCCTCTTCCGATAAGGTATGGCGGTGGCCAGCCCGCGCTACAGCATGCAGGCCCAGCACCTGCTTGAACAAGTTGCCCTCGCCCGCACCGAATGGATCTGCCATAAGATCTTTCCCGCGTTCCTGTGCGAAAACCGGCTCACTCATACTGCTGTCATTCCCTTATGCGTCTAAAGCTGTTGTAGTGGTCTTGAGTGTAGTAACACGGATCGGTGGCGCGTTGGTCACCGCCGCAGATGATGCGCCTGGCACCTCTATTGCGGGCACCGGGAGTCGGCACCGTGTATTCATGGTAATAGCCGCGCGGCTTTTTGGGCAGGCGCTTTTCGTAGTTCCCGAACACAATGCCGTCTTTGGCATAGGGAAACGGCCCGCCCTGGGCAATCAGCGTCAGCGTGCGCTGCGCTTCGCGTGGCAACTCGGCAACAGCAACCGCTACCGTTGGATCCGTGACGTATGGCGCGGTTTCGCGCGCCAAGGTGTTGCCCCCCAGAAACACACTACCAGCCGCCGTCAGCGCCACGATGCTCCGGTGAAGCCAACGTGCCATGGTCATAGCTAGCCTGTCGCCCGGCGCGGTGTTGCGCTGCGAGCTCGTTCTGGTGGGTGAAGCCGTAAGGTTATCGCTATTGGTCCAGAGAATCAATGTCGGCTTACATTTTGCAACCAAACTAGTCAACAAATTCACGAAAATACATGGATTTCCGCGACAGTGAGTGCCCACATGATTCCAGGTAATGCGAAAAAAGCATCGCCATAACGACAAAACGCCGCCCCGGACCGGAGCGGCGTTTTGTCGTTAACGTGCGCCGAACAGCGGTGAACCGCCATTCGCACCAGCCGGTGGTTCAGCGCGCCTGTTGCTGCGCTGCCGCATCGGCCACTACCAGCGCAGCCATGTTGATGATGCGTCGCACCGTCGCCGATTCCGTGAGAATGTGAACCGGCTTCGCCGCGCCGAGCAGGATCGGCCCGATTGCCACGTTATTGCCCGCTGCCGTCTTGAGCAGGTTGTAGGCAATGTTCGCCGCATCGATGTTCGGCATGATGAGCAGGTTCGCCGCGCCGGTGAGCGTCGAATCCGGCATGATGCGCGCACGCAATTCCGGATCGAGCGCGCAATCGCCGTGCATTTCCCCATCCACTTCGAGTTCCGGCGCACGCTCCTGCAGGATTGCCAATGTTTCGCGCATCTTGCGGGCACAGCTCGCCTCGCTCGTGCCGAAATTCGAGTGCGACAGCAGGGCGACCTTCGGCTGGATACCGAATCGACGAATCTCCTCGGCCGCCATCAACGTGATCTCGGCGAGTTCCTCGGCGTTCGGATCCTGATTGATGTGCGTATCGACCAGGAAGATCTGACGATTCGGCAGAATCAGCGCGTTCATCGCGCCATAGACATGCCCGCCTGCGCGCTTGCCGATCACGCGATCGATGAAGTGCAAGTGACGGCCCGGGGTCGACACCGTACCGCAGATCATGCCGTCGGCTTCGCCCTTGCGCACCAGCATGGCGGCGATGAGCGTCGTACGGCGGCGCATCTCGACGCGCGCATACGATGCCGTCACGCCCTTGCGGTTGGTCAACTGATGATACGTCTCCCAGTAATCGCGATAACGCTCGTCGTGCTCCGGGTTGACGATCGTGAAGTCGACGCCCGGCGTCAGGCGCAGACCGTACTGCTGAATGCGATGCTCGATCACGGCCGGGCGTCCGACCAGGATCGGCGTTGCGACGCGCTCGTCAACGAGCACCTGCACCGCGCGCAGCACACGCTCTTCTTCGCCTTCGGCGAACGCAATGCGCTTCTTGTCGGCCGATACGCTACGCGCCACCGAGAACAGCGGCTTCATCAGGCCACCGCTGTGATAGACAAATTGCTGCAGCGACTGCGAGTAGGCGTCGACATCCGCGAGCGGACGCGTTGCCACGTTGGCCGCCATTGCCGCTTCGGCCACTGCCGTCGCGACCTTCACCAGCAGGCGCGGATCGAACGGCTTCGGAATCAGATACTCCGGCCCGAACGACAGGTTCTTGATGCCGTAGGCCGACGCGACGATATCGCTTTGCTCCTGACGTGCAAGCTCTGCAAGCGCGTTCACGGCCGCGATTTCCATCGAGCGTGTGATGGTCGTGGCGCCCACATCGATGGCGCCGCGGAAAATGAACGGGAAGCACAGGACGTTGTTGACCTGATTCGGATAGTCCGTACGGCCCGTGGCCATCACGCAATCCGGACGCACTTCCTTCGCGAGCTCCGGCGTAATTTCCGGATTCGGGTTGGCCAGGGCGAAGATCAGCGGCTTGTCGGCCATCGTCTTGACCATCTCAGGCTTGAGCACGCCGGCGGCTGACAGGCCGAGGAAAATGTCCGCACCGCCGATCACGTCGGCCAGACCACGGGCATCGGTCTTTTGCGAAAAGCGGATTTTCTCCGGGTCCATCAATTCGGTACGGCCTTCGTAGACCACACCCGCCAGGTCGGTCACCCAGATGTTCTCGATGGGCAACCCCATATCGACGAGCAGGTCCAGGCACGCAAGCGCAGCAGCACCGGCACCCGAGGTGACCAGCTTGACCGACTTCAGATCCTTGCCCACGACCTTCAGGCCGTTGATGAGCGCCGCCGCGACCACGATGGCCGTGCCGTGCTGATCGTCGTGGAAGACCGGAATCTTCATGCGCTCACGCAACTTGCGCTCGACGATAAAGCACTCGGGAGCTTTGATGTCTTCGAGGTTGATGGCGCCGAACGTCGGTTCCAGCGCCGCAATGATGTCGACGAGCTTCTCGGGGTCCTTCTCGTCGATTTCGATATCGAACACGTCGATATTGGCGAACTTCTTGAAGAGCACGCCCTTGCCTTCCATCACCGGCTTCGACGCCAGCGGACCAATGTCACCCAGGCCCAGCACGGCAGTCCCGTTCGAGATCACGCCGACCAGATTGCCGCGCGCCGTGTAGCGCGAAGCGTTGAGCGGATCGACGACGATCTCCTCGCACGCGGCCGCAACGCCCGGCGAGTACGCCAGCGCCAGATCGCGCTGGTTCAGCAACTGCTTGGTCGGCGCGATGGCGATTTTGCCGGGCGTGGGAAATTCGTGATACTCGAGCGCAGCTTCGCGCAGTTTCGGATCGATCGGCGTGGGCATGAGGGAAGGCTCTTGGCTAACAAAACAAGTCAAAAAATCTGTGCGAAATTGTAGCCCCATTTATTCACGTCATTTATGCAAATAACGGATAAGGGCCGCAACCGCGCTGCGGTATTTCCTCGCCGATAGTGGCTAACTTTGCGCGCAAATTCAACGTTGCATCGCACCATGCCCGGCTTTTTCAGACTACGGATGAAACATGACCGGGGTGTTGTCCGAGACACCCCTCGGAGCGCGCCTGAAATCGGGACATCCAGCCAATTGTCTGCTTGGGAAAGGGGGCCGGGGCCTCTTAGAATAGGGGTTCGCGCTGCGACGTTTGCTCATTGTTTTTTCATTTCAATGTCTTTTTCGCGGCCCTCGCTGTTTCGCTCCGCAGTCATGCCGCCAACGCATGACTGGCAACCGTGCCGTAGCTCATGACCACGACCGCCTCGCCCACCTCGTCCACCTCGCCGCTGTCCGAGTTCTCGCTGATCGATCGCTTTTTCGCCCGCGCGACGCATCAGGGCGAGCATGTGACGCTCGGCATCGGCGACGACTGCGCCCTGCTGCGCCCGCCGGCAGGCGAACAGCTCGCGATTTCTACGGACATGCTCGTGGAGGGACGCCACTTCTTCCCGGACGCCGATCCCCGTGCGTTAGGTCACAAGACACTCGCCGTGAATCTGTCGGATCTGGCGGCGATGGGCGCTCGGCCCATCGGCTTCACGCTGGCGCTGGCACTGCCCGACAGTGACCCCGCGTGGCTCGCGCCCTTCGCCGAAGGCCTCGCCGCCCTGGCCGACCGCTATGCATGCCCGCTCGTCGGGGGCGATACCACGCGCGGACCGCGCAACCTCTGTGTGACAGTATTCGGCAGCGTGCCGGGGGCGCACGCGTTGCGGCGCGATGCCGCCCGGCCCGGCGACGACGTCTGGGTCTCGGGCACGCTGGGCGATGCCCGGCTCGCCCTGGGCGCGATGCGGGGGGAGTGGTCATTGCAGGAGGACGAACTGGCGCTCGCACGCCGTGCGATGGACTGGCCGGAACCGCAGATCGCGCTCGGCCTGGCGCTGCGCGGCGTTGCACGCGCGGCGCTCGATGTCTCGGACGGCCTGCTCGGCGACCTAGGACACATTCTCGAGCGTTCGGGCGCGAGTGCCAGCGTGAACGTCGATGCGTTGCCGCGCTCCCCGTTGCTTGCTGCACAACCGCTCGCCATCCAGCGCCACTGCACGCTCGCCGGCGGCGACGATTATCAGTTGTGCTTTTGCGCCGATCCTGCGGAACGACAACGGATTACGGCGATTGGCGACGAACTGGGCATACGCGTCACGCGTATCGGTACAATAGCGCTACCCGACGCGCGCCAAACGATGCTGCAACTTCATGACAATACCGGCGCAGCCGTCGCAGCCGATTTCAAAAGTTTCGACCATTTCCAATGAGTACTGATCAGACGGCCACCGTCAATCCGGGCAGTGGCCCGCGCCGGCCGACCTCGCGTTTCCTGGTGTCGCATCCCGCCCATCTGTTTTCGCTCGGATTCGGCACCGGCCTGTCGTCGTTCGCCCCCGGCACCGTGGGCACGCTTTTCGGTTGGGCGTCGTATCTGGTGCTCAATCTGTATCTGACGGTCACGGGCTGGGGTGTGCTGATCGCGGCTTCTCTCGTCGGCGGCATCTGGATCTGCGGCTATACCGCGCGCAAGCTCGGTGTGCAGGACCCGAGCGCGGTCGTCTGGGACGAGATCGTTGCGTTCTGGATCGTGTTGTTACTGATTACGCCGGCGAGTTTCGTCGGCCAGCTCGTGGCGTTCGTGCTGTTCCGCTTCTTCGACGCGGTCAAGCCGCCGCCGATCAGCTATTTCGACCGCACCGTCAAGGGCGGCCTCGGCATCATGCTCGACGACCTCGTCGCGGCATTCTGCACGCTGCTGGTTATCGCGCTCTGGCGCTCGATTTGATAGGCACTGACTCGTGGTCTCCGAACAACATCTTCTGGCGCAATTGTCGGTCAAGGTCGGCAACCGTTTGCGCGATGAGCGCCTGATGCTCGCCACTGCCGAGTCGTGTACGGGGGGCCTGGTAGCCGCCGCGATCACCGATATCTCGGGCAGCAGCAACTGGTTCGAGCGCGGCTTCGTGACGTATTCGAATCAGGCCAAGTCGGAGATGATCGGCGTGCCGCCCGAACTCATCGACAAGCATGGCGCCGTAAGCGAACCGGTGGCACGTGCCATGGCTGAAGGCGCACTGCTCAACAGCCGCGCCCAGATTTCCGTGTCGATCACCGGCGTGGCAGGCCCGGGAGGTGGCACCGCCGACAAACCGGTCGGCATGGTGTGCTTCGGTTGGAGCAATCGCGTCACGACCGTCGTCGAGACGAAACACTTCAAGGGCGATCGCACACAGGTGCGCAGTCAGGCTGCGCAGCACGCGCTGCGCGGCGTGCTCGAATTGCTCGACAAAGGCGACGCCTAGCACAGCGGCCCCAACCCGGCGACGCAACAGCAAAAGAAAACGCCTGCGATTCCCATAGGATCGCAGGCGTTTTTTGTCGCCGTGAATCGCGACTTCGGCGATCAGCGATAGGCGTTGATGCTGTCGCGCGTCTTCTCTGCGGCCGTCGCAGCGGCGGCGGCGAATTGCTCGTCGCGTCCGGCATAAATGATGGCGCGCGACGAGTTGATCATCATGCCCGTGCCGTTGGCGGTGCGGCCGGCCTTGACCGTCGCCTCGACGTCACCGCCCTGCGCGCCCACGCCCGGGATCAACAACGGCATGTCGCCGACGATGCTTCGCACCGAAGCGATTTCAGCAGGGAACGTCGCCCCGACCACCAGTCCGATCTGACCGGTCGTATTCCACGGCCCCGCCGCGAGACGCGCCACAGTCTGATACAGCGGCTTGCCCTCCACGTCGAGGAATTGCAGGTCGCTGCCGCCGGGATTCGACGTCCGGCAGAGCACGATCACGCCCTTGTCCGGGTGTGCCAGATACGGTTCGAGCGAGTCGAAACCCATGTACGGATTGACCGTCACGGCGTCGGCACGATAGCGCTCGAATGCCTCGCGCGCGTATTGCTCGGCCGTGCTGCCGATGTCGCCGCGCTTCGCGTCGAGGATCACCGGCAGCCCCGGGTGATCGGCGTGAATATGCGCGATCAGGCGCTCGAGCTGGTCTTCGGCGCGATGGGCGGCAAAGTAGGCAATCTGCGGTTTGAAGGCGCAAGCATAAGGCGCCGTGGCGTCGACGATCTGTCGGCAGAACTCGAAAATCGCGTCCGGCTGGCCTTGCAGATGGGCCGGGAGGCGCGACGGCTCGGGATCGAGCCCCACGCAAAGCAGCGAATGATTGCGCGTCCAGGCGGCGTTGAGCGATTCGGTGAATGTCATGACAGTGTTCCGGCGGGATTCCAACGGCAGCGCGCCATCGAAAAATGAGTCGATACTGGCCCGATCCGTGCGTCCGATCGGGCGAGGCCGCCATTTTACCTGCTCGGCGGCCTCGCGCCGTGCACACGGTGCGTCAGTCGAGCCAGCCGCGATGACGGAAGTACAGGAAGGGCGCAATCGCCGAAAGAATCATCAGGCCGATGGCGAACGGATAGCCGACCTCCCATCGCAGCTCCGGCATCATCTGGAAATTCATGCCGTAGATACTGGCGATGAGCGTTGGCGGCAAGAAGGCCACGGCCGCCACCGAGAAGATCTTGATGATCTTGTTCTGGTTGATGTTGATGAAGCCGATCGTGGCGTCCATCAGGAAGTTGATCTTGTCGAACAGATACGCCGTGTGATTGTCTAGCGACTCGATGTCGCGCAGGATCTGCTTGCCTTCCTGATATTGCTCGTCCTTGAGCATACGGGCGCGCATGAGAAACGACACGGCGCGACGCGTATCCATCACATTGCGTCGAATGCGGCCGTTCAAGTCTTCTTCTGCGGCAATGCTCTCGAGCGCCTTGGCGGCATCGGCATCGGTCAGGTTCTTGCCCAGCACCCGCTTGCTCACCGCTTCGAGCGCGGCATACACGCCTTCGAGCGAATCGGCCGAATACTCGGCGTCGGTCGAATAAAGGTCGAGCAACACGTCCATCGCGTCGCGCACCGATCCCGGACGAATCCGCGCACGCATGCGCACCAGCCGGAATACCGGCAGGTCTTCGTCATGGATGGAGATCAGCAGATCCTTGAGCGCCACGAACGCCACCGGCACGTTACGCGACTGCTCTTCGTCGTCGAGCAGGAAGTCCGTGCGAATGTGCAGCACACCACCGTCGTCTTCGTAATAGCGGGCGGACGCCTCGATATCGGTGATTTCGTCCCGCGTCGGCAGCTTGACCTTGTAAGCCTCTTCGACCCAGCGGCGCTCCTCCTCGGATTCGCTGTGCAGATCGACCCAGACCGGCGAGACGCTGGTCAGATCGCTGGGGTGGTCACATGTCACCTGCTGCAGGCGGCCGTTATTGATGACGAAAGCATTGATCAAATGAGGTTCTCCCTGCGACAAAGCGACGCCAAGTGTAGCAGACACGTCAAGTGCGGCACAGGCGCGGCGACATGCCCGCAATCGACAAATTCGTGTGTAGGAATGCGCTTAAAATCGTTGCATCAGGTCTTGCCGGGCACCCATGATGGCAAGCTTATCGAACCAATTCACGCCCTTTGCGTCAACCTTGATATCGACGCCGCTCGGTGTCTGTCGATAGGGAGAACAGCAAAATGACTGAAGTCACGACCCCACTCGCGTCCGTTGACGCCGTGATGGGCTTTCTGGCGGCAAATGCCGTGCATTACGGTCTGTCGTTCGTGCAGGCCGTGGTAATCCTGCTGATCGGCTTCTGGATCGCCAAACGATTGTCGCGCGTCGTTCATACAACGCTTAGCCGCTCCCCGCACTTCGATGCCACCCTCCGGCCGCTCATCGAGTCGGTTGTCCTGTGGTCGGTGCGCATCATCACGATCATCGCGGTACTCGCCCAGTTCGGTGTACAAACGGCCAGCATCGTCGCGGTACTCGGTGCAGCGGGTCTGGCCATCGGTCTCGCGTTGCAGGGTACGCTGCAAAACATTGCGGCCGGCACGATGCTGCTGGTGCTGCGTCCGTTCCGCAACGGCGACTACATCACGGCCGGCACTGCCGTGGCCGGCACGGTCGAGGAGATCGGCTTGTTCACGACCACGCTCACCAATGCCGACGGCATCTACGTCTGTGTGCCGAACAATCAGATCTGGGGGCAGCCGATCACGAACTTCAGCCGCAACGCCACGCGTCGCATGGAAATCACCGTGGGCATCGGACTTTACGACGATCTCGACGCCGCGATCCAGGCGCTGCGTACCCATGTGGCAGATGACAAGCGCGTGCTGAACGCGCCCGCCCCCGAAATCATGGTCAAGCAAGTCAGCGACAGCGCCGTGATCGTGAATGTTCGGGCGTGGGCGTCGCAGGGCGACTACTGGAGCCTGTACTGGGATTTGCAACGTAGCGTCAAGGAGACCGTCGAGCGTGCCGGTTGCTCGCTGCCGTACCCCACGCGCACGGTGATGCAGGTGCCGGTACCGTCGATGCCGGACGCAGCGCAACCTCGACACTGAGCGTGACGGCCGATTCCGTGGTCCGTCGGACAAGGATCGCGGGACTGGCCGCAGATCGAGGCAAGTCAGAACGTAGCGAAACCGGCTGCCGCGATCACTGCGGCAATTCGGCCGCGCCCATGCGGCGAGCGATCACGCCGGCACGTTGTGCGAGATACGGCGAGTTGCGATGCGTGTCGAAGTATCGCGGACGTGGCAGCATGACCGCGAGTCGCGCGGCCTGCCAGGGTGAGAGCTTCGACGCCGGAATGCCGTAGTAGTACTGCGCCGCTGCCTCGGCACCGAACACGCCCTCGCCCCACTCGACCGAATTCAGATAGATCTCGAAGATCCGCTGCTTGTCCATCCAGAACTCGAGCATCCACGTGATGGTGAATTCCTCTGCCTTGCGCAGATAACTCTTCTCGCTCGACAGAAAGAGATTCTTGGCCAGTTGCTGCGTGAGGGTCGAACCGCCGGCGACGATGCGTCCCCGCTTCTGATTCTTCTCCCACGCGCCGAGCATCGCGTCGATCTCGTAGCCGTCGTGATTGACGAAGTTCGCGTCTTCGCTCGCAATGATCGCGCGCTTCAGGTTTCGCGAAATCTGATCGTAGGGCACCCATTGGTGTTTGAGCGTCGCGTTCGGATCCGTCTCACGCAAGCGCGCCTGAGCAGCCCGCATGAACGCCGTGGACTGCGGGTTGAAGTGGACCCACCAGCCGATCTGGAGGAAATAGTAGAGTTGCGTCGCCAGCACGCCCGCGATGAATAGCGTGACAACGTAACCCGCCCACCGCCACGGGCCCCAGGGGCGCTTGCGGGAAGCGGTACGCGATGGACGACGCTGCGAGGCCATTGAACCGTATCAGCCTTTTGCCGTCAGGCGCGCGCGCAACGCTGCACGAACCGCGTCGGTTGCGGGCCGTACGCCGCGCCACACGGCAAACGCCTCGGCTGCCTGCTCGACCAGCATGCCCAACCCGTCCGCCACCCGCGACGCGCCGGCTGACAACGCGTGGGCCATGAAAACCGTCGGCTGTGCGCCATACATCATGTCGTAAGCGAGAGCGCCGGCCGCATAGACGCCGTCAGGCAACGGCGGCACATCCCCTTGCAGACTGCCGGCCGTGGCATTGATGACCACGTCGAAACCCGCGGGTACGGCCTCCCAGCCGCCACCAGCGAGCTTCACACCGTGGCGTCGGGCGGCGTCGGCGAAGCGCGCGACGAGTTCGTCGGCGCGCGCGGCCGTGCGATTGGCGACGAAAAGCGCCGCCGGCGCTGCTTCGATCAGCGGCAGCATCGCACCTCGCGACGCGCCGCCGGCACCGAGCAGCAGCACGCGACGCCCCTCGAGCGCAACACCCAGAGGCCCTTCGATGTCGCGCACCAATCCCACACCGTCGGTGTTGTCGCCTGTGATGCCTTCGGCATCGAACACCAGGGTGTTGACTGCGCCGGCCGCTTGCGCGCGCGCCGTCAGACGATCGGCGAGCGCGTGGGCTTCGAGCTTGAACGGGACGGTGACATTGGCGCCGCGGGCGCCGTCGCCAATGAACGCGTGCACCGTGGCGGCGAACGCATCGAGCGGCGCGAGCAAACGTTCGTACGTCAGATGCTGCCCCGTTTCACGCGCGAACTCGGCGTGAATGAACGGCGACTGGCTGTGCTCGACAGGATGACCGATCACGGCGTAGCGATCGGCCGGCGTTTCCCCGGTAGGCGTTTGGTTTGTCATCGTTTTCAAAGACGCGGCGCCTGGCTTTCGCTCAGGCGCCGCTGTTGCGACCGTCAAATAAGGACTTGGGCCGGATCCAGGCGACCCCGATCACTGGAAGATCCACAGCAGAATGCCGCCGAACATCGCCCATTTCACCGCATAGTACACGTACCGATTCCACGCCTTGAGGCGCTTGCCGACGATGCGGATCGAGTAAATATACTTGAATACCTTGTTCAGCCCGCCCGTGCGGTCGCCCGCCTCGTTCGGCGAGGCGGCAGCACCGACCAGATGCCGTCCGAACCAGCGGTTCACCGCCTGCGTCCAGCGGTATTGCATGGGGCGCTCGATGTCGCAGAACAGAATGACGCGGTTCCGGCCGCTCTGGTTCTCGGCGTAGTGGATGTACGTTTCGTCGAAGAGTACGCCTTCGCCATCGCGCCAGCTGTAGCGCTCGCCATCCACGTCGATGTAGCAACGGTCGTCGTTCGGGGTCACGAGGCCCAGGTGATAGCGCAGCGAGCCGGCATACGGATCGCGGTGACGCACGAGACGACTGCCGTGTGGCAATTCAGCGAACATGGCCGCCTTGATCGTCGGAATCTTGCTCACGAGATCGGTCGTGACCGGGCAGAGTTCGCTCGCTGACGGATGGGTTTCGTCGTACCACTTCAGGTAGAAACGCTTCCAGCCGCTCTTGAAGAATGAGTTGAAGCCAACGTCGTTGTACCTGTCCGAGGCCTTGATGTGGCGCGCTTCGAGCAGCGACACGGCTTCGGCACGAATCGCTTCCCAGTTCTCGCGCAACGGCGCCAGCTCGGGAAGATGATCGGCTTTCAGATAGGGCGTGGTGGGCACGCGCGAGAACGCGTACATGAAAACGTTCAGGGGCGCCAGAAACGTCGAGTGGTCGGACAATTGCCGGAAGAATCTGTGGCGTACCCTACCGCGGAGATGCACGTAGAGCGCGCATCCGAGAATGATCGCCAGAACAATCCATTTCATCTTGGACTTTCCAGAGTTCGAAAAAACCCCGCAATTATAGAAACAATTGGAAAGGTTCACTGGGCACGCTTGCTGCGTTGGGGCGCAGCCTACTGTGCCGCACCGCCCGCCGGGGCGGCCAGTGTTTCGGCCTGAACGCCCTGACGCGAAAATGTCATTCGCGTGACGATTTCGAGAATGTCGTAGCGCTGCTTCATGTCGGAGGAGAAGTCGCCGAACGGCGCGCTGGCCTGCACGATTGCCACGGCGCGGCGGTCCAGATCGCGATTACCCGAACTGCGCGTGACTTCGACGCCCACGACGTTCCAGCCGTCTTTGTGATAGCCGAGGCCGCCACGCTGATTCACGTTGAGCGTGACAATCAGCTCACCATAGAGACGCTCACTGCCAATCTGGGGGAAGTGGTCGGTGCCGTAGCGCTCCACGCGGTGGCGTAACGTGTCGAA
Organism: Pandoraea pnomenusa; assembly: GCF_040391475.1. Lineage (GTDB taxonomy): Bacteria > Pseudomonadota > Gammaproteobacteria > Burkholderiales > Burkholderiaceae > Pandoraea > Pandoraea pnomenusa_C. The sequence continues at coordinate 36,721 of NZ_JBEBXS010000024.1, forward strand.
GTAACGCGCATAGGCAACTTCGCGTGTGTTGGCGGTGACCTGTCCGCGCTTGGGGCGCGTCTGATAGGTTCGCAACTGCTTGTCGATTTCCGCTTGCAGCCGCGCGATTTGCTGATCGACGTTCTGATCGTCGGCGCCCTGCCCGTGCTGCGGCGCATCAGCGCGATTGCGTTGTGAGGCCGGTGCGGCCGCGTATTGACTGCGCAACTGCGACAACAGCTTTTCCTGTACGGCTTCCAGCTCGCTCACGTTGCGCTGCATCTGTGCGACGGGTGCGCCGTCGCGCTCGATCGCCCGCGAGGGAAGCGGCGACGTCGCGCGTTCGCCGTCATGCTCCCCGCCTCCCACAAGGTTGGCCTGTGCAAGTGCAGTGGCCTTGTCGGGTGCGTTGGCCGACTTCGCGTTCACGAGCACGACTTCGAGCGGCGTATCGGCACTGTGCAACCGGAAGCTGTCCGGTGCGACGAAATGCACGGCCAGCGCCAGCAGATGGACTACCGCCGAAAACACGAGCCCCGTGGCAAGCGGGTGCTCGCGCATGAGCGACCAGCCGCGGCGTCGCGCCGCGCGCAGGTTCCCGGTGGGCAGCGCCGGTTTCAGCACGCTGCGCCGGAAGACGCGTCGCGTGCACCCGCCGCCATCAGCGCGGCGGCAAGCGACGAGCCATCGGCAGACGCGGAGGCGGTCGCATCGTCAGCCGTGTGGCCGCCGGCATGACTGTCGAGGTCATCGGCCCCATCGCCACCCTCGGCGCTGTCAGTCCCGTCGGCCCCTTCGTCGCGGTCGTCGCTGTCGTCGCCGTCGCTGCCATTGCTGCCGTCGGCGCTGCCATCGCTGCCGTTGTCGCTACCCTCACCGCCGTCGCCCTCGCCGCCGTCACCTTCGTCGTCATCGTCGGCGAGCAGCGCCTGCCCGGCGTCGAGCACTTGCGAGATGCGCACGGAAATACTGAGCGTGACGACATCGAGCGAGAGCACGTCGAGCATGATCTGCGTGCCGCGGGCATGCAGGCCAAGGCCCGGCACGATCAGCGTGAGCGGAATGTCGTTCAGGCGAACGGTGTCGCCCTTGAGCACACTCGCCTGCACCTGCGACTTGTTCTCCTGAAGCAACCAGCGCAGGCACCAATAGCGCTCCATGCGGCTCTGGTGCTCGCCATAGGCCGCATAGGCCGCTTCGAAGCTCGACACGGTCGCGTAAAGATCGGCGTCCTTCGGCTTGAACGGGGCGGCCAGCTTGGCCGTCACACCGTGACGCACGCAAGCGATCAACTGCCATTGGTTGACCAGATCGACGTAGCGGCGCAGGGGCGACGTGCTCCACGCATATTGTTCGACGCCCAAACCTTCATGCGGCGCCGGGGACGTCTGCATGCGCGTGCGATTCACGCCGTAAGCACGCTGCGCGCGGTAAATGCCGGGCACCCCGCATTCGGCCAGCAGACGGCCCCAGCGGCTGTTCGCCAGAATGGCCATCTCGGCCACGATCAGATCGAGCGGGGCGCCACGCAGGCGCTGCTTGATCGTGACATGCTCGCCATCGACGTAAAAGTTGAAGTCGGTCTTGTTCTGTACTTCCGGACGCAGGCCGTAGCCCACGCGCGCGGCCTGGCGCTTGTCGTACAGCGACTGCGCAAACGGCCACAGCAGACGCAATTCTTCCTTGTGGGGATAGTCGCCGGTGCCGTCGGCCAATGTTTCGGCCGTGATGATCGCGTCGAGTTCGTTGTGACGCAGATTCGCGGAAATCGGCACCAACTCCGCGCGCGTTTCGGTCGCGGTAATCTCGTACGTGTCGGCCTTGACCACGACATACAGAGACAGTGCCGGACGGGCGCCGCCTTCGGCCAGCGTGTAGGCTTCGACGACGGCATCGGGCAGCATCGTGATCTTCTCGCCCGGCGCGTACACCGTCGAGAGGCGCACACGCGCGATTTCGTCGATGGCGTCGCCACGCGTCAGTCCCAGGGCCGGCGCCGCAATGTGGATACCCACGCGCAGCAACCCGTCGGGCAGCACCTGCACCGAGAGCGCGTCGTCGATTTCCGTGGTCGTCGAATCGTCGATCGAAAACGCCTGCACATCGGCGAGCGGCAGATCGTCGGCCGGCATCGGCGTCGGCCCGACATCGGGGAAGCCGGTGCCACGCGGGAAGTATTCGTAGAGGAAAGCCGCCTCGTGATAGGCGCGCGGCGACGCGATGCCGCCGCAGGCCAGCATCACTTCGGCATGGGTCTTGCCCAATGCGATGGCCGCCGCGTCGAGTGCCTTCCATTCGATGGCGTTCTTGTCCGGTCGGAACAGCAGCAGCAGTTCCTTGCCCTTGAGGGCGTCGGGCAACGTGCCGGCGATCAATTGATCTGCATAGCCGGCCTGCAATTCCGCCTGTTGCTGCTTGCGCGCCAGGCCGGCCAGTGCGGCCTGCAGCTGTTCCTGCGCCGCGCGCTGATATTGACCGCGCCCCTTGCGGCGGAAGTAGATCGGCGACGCCTGCAGGGCCAGCGCCAGGCCGGCCTGCTGCGCAACGCTCGCGCCTTCGCCGAAGTACTCGGCGGCCAGTGTCGGAAACGGAAACTCTTCGGCAGGCGCGCATTCCCACAGGAAACTCATATCGATGTCCTGTGCCGCGGCCTGCGCTTGCGCGATCAGTTCGGCGGGGGTGGGCGACTCGAAACGCAGCAGCACGTCGCGGCCCTTGATCTTGCTGCGGCGTCCGCCAGGCAGCTCCACCTGATAAGACTCGCCCTGCTGCGACAACACCGTGCCAGCCTTGAAGCCGCCGGATTCCTCAAAAAAAATGTTCATGAAACAGCCATCGATCGCAATAGGCGATATTGTAGCCCGCCAACGTACGGCGGTTTAGCGCGAAACGCTCAGACGCGTCATTCGCCCGCGAACGGGCCCGCAGCGCCGGGAGAAGGAGGAACGTCGATGCCGGCAAAACGCAGCACGTCGTTCATATAGTTGCCGAAATCGGAAATTCCGTGATCGCTGCCCTCAATCAACGTGAGCTTGGCCCCCGGATACTTGGCCACCATGTCGCGATAGTCCAGCGTCTGGTCGCCGGTAGCGGCCACAAGGTAGTAGCGCTCCGGACGCGTGATCTGCGCCACATCGATCATGCGCAGCTCGTCCAGATGACGCGGCTCGACAAGGATCGTGCCGCCGCCGTGCCAAGTCGGCTGCTCGCCGAGCCATTTGCCGAGATCGTCGTACGGGCGCGTGGCCGGATTGAGCAACACGGCACGGCATCCGAGCTTTTCGGCCAGATAGGTGGCGTAGTAGCCCCCCAGCGAGCTACCCACGATGGTCAGCTCATCGGCACTCACCCCCGTGAGCAGGCGCTGCGCGTCAACGACGGCGGCCAGCGGCGAGGGTGGCAGTTGCGGGCACGCCCAGTCGTGCCCGAGCCCGAGCCGATGCATGCGGGCGGCCATCAGTTGCGCCTTGAAGGAACGCGGCGACGAACGGAAGCCGTGCAAATAAAGAATCATGTGAGCTCCCGGTAGAACCTGTTGAGAAGAGACGGACGGCGAGCAGGCGCCGGTCACGCCCGCGCCGCCAGCGCATCGAGCAATTTCTGATGGATGCCACCGAAGCCGCCGTTGCTCATCACCACGATCTGATCGCCGGGCCGGGCAGCGGCGCTCACCGCGCGCACCAGGCCGTCGATCTCGCTGAACGCCTGGGCACGGGGCCCCAGCGGAGCAAGCGCTTCGGCGAGATTCCAGCCGAGTGCGTCCTTGCCGGACGGCGCGCCGTAGCCGAACACCAGATCGGCATCGGCCAGGCTGGCCGGCAACTGCGCCTTCATCACGCCCAGCTTCATCGTATTCGAGCGCGGTTCGAGCACCGCCAGAATGCGGGCGCTCCCGGCACGGCGGCGCAACCCGGCGAGGGTGGTCTGGATCGCCGTCGGATGGTGGGCGAAGTCGTCATAGACGGTCACGCCGGCTGCTTCGCCGCGCACTTCCATGCGGCGCTTCACGTTCTGGAACTTGCCGAGCGAGGCAGCGCCCTGTTCGGCCGGCACGCCGACGTGCCGAGCCGCGGCCAGTGCGGCCAGTGCGTTCATCCGGTTATGTTCGCCTTGCAGCGCCCACTTCACCTCGCCTGCGGCGCTGGGGCCGTGATGGACCCAGAACGCTTCCTGTCCCGCGCCGGATGCCGAGGTCTCGACCGACGACGTCTCGTGCCAGCCATCGGTCACGCCAAATCGCTCGACCTCGCTCCAGCAGCCGCGGGCTAGCACGCGCTCCAGGGCCGGCTCGCGACCGTTGACGATCAGACGCCCTTGCCCCGGCACCGTGCGCACGAGATGGTGGAATTGTGTCTCGATCGCTGCCAGATCCGGGAAGATGTCGGCGTGATCGAATTCGAGGTTATTCAGAATGGCCGTGCGCGGGCGGTAGTGAACGAACTTCGAACGCTTGTCGAAGAACGCCGTGTCGTACTCGTCGGCCTCGATGACGAAGAAGTCGCTGTCCGTCAGGCGCGCCGAAATGCCGAAGTTCATCGGCACACCGCCGACGAGAAAGCCCGGGTTGTAGCCGGCGTCTTCGAGAATCCACGCCAGCATCGACGTCGTGGTCGTCTTGCCGTGCGTACCGGCCACGGCCAGCACCCACTTGTTGGCGAGCACGTGCTCGCCCAGCCACTGCGGACCGGAGGTGTACGGCAGGTTCCGGTTCAGGATCTCTTCCATCAGCGGGTTGCCCCGCGAGACCACGTTACCGATGACGAACAGATCGGGCTCCAGCGAGACCTGATCGGCGCCAAAGCCCTCGATCAGGCGAATGCCCTGCGCCTCGAGCTGGGTGCTCATCGGCGGATAGACATTGGCGTCGCAACCCGTGACGGTGTGCCCCGCCTGACGCGCGAGAACTGCCAGACCGCCCATGAACGTGCCGCAGATGCCAAGAATATGAATATGCATGGATGGGGAGCGTGGTGAGACGGGCCGAACCCGTGCAGGAAATGGGGGATGCGCAAACGACAAGGGCTCCATTGTACCTGCGGCGTGCTCCGCAATGCCTTTCGGGTATCATCGTCCGCATGACACGCAAATCCTGGACCGATGCCCAACGCTTGCGCGAGGAAATCGCGCTGGCGGCCGCCCGCCTCATTGCCGAGGAGGGCGCCGACTACGCCTCCGCCAAGCGAAAGGCAGCGAAACAGGTGACTGGCGAGACGCGAATTGCCGGTGAGTTGCTACCGGATAACGACCAGATCGAAGCGGAAGTCCGTGAGTACGTCCAGACATTCCTCTCCGACACACAGCCGGCGGAGCTTGCCCATCTGCGTGACGTCGCGTTGACGGTCATGACCGAACTGGCACGCTACCGGCCGTATATCACCGGCGCGGTGTACAACGGCACGGCCACGTCGCTATCCGACATCTATTTGCAAGCTTTTTGCGACAACCCCAAGGAAGTCGCCATCGACCTGCTCAACCGGGGCATCGACTACGAGGTCTCGGAAAGCCGCCATTTCAATGGACGGGGCATGGTCGAAACCCTCAGCTTCCTTTGGCGACAACGCGGCCAGCGCGGCGACCCGGCGGGCGTTCATCTGTCGCTGTACTCGCTCGACGACATGCGTGGCGCGCTCAAGGCGACCGACGGCAACGGCCGGACGATCCGCACCGACGCCGACGGCCTGCGCGCCCTCATGGCCGAGGCCGAAAAAGCCCGGCACGAGCCCAGCCACTGAACTGACGTCTTATATAGGCGCAATCGCCACGATTTCTTCGCAATTGCCGACCACGACTCGTCTATCGTCTATTCCGGCACCTATCGCCCTTCCCTTATGGCAAAACGCATCCTCATTCTGGTAATTCTGGCGCTCGGCGGGCTCGGCGCCGGATTCTGGCTGGGCCACAGGAACACCGCACCGACCGGCGCGTCGGACGCGGCCGTCGCACAACTCCTGGCCACGCGCCTGCCGGACCTCGCCGGCAACGATCAGGCGATCTCGCAATGGCGGGGCAAGACGCTCGTAGTGAACTTCTGGGCGCCCTGGTGCGGCCCGTGCGTGGAAGAAATGCCCGATCTGCAAGCGCTTTCGAAGGAATTCGGCGCGAAAAACGTGCAGTTTGTCGGGATCGGCATCGATACCGCGCAGAACATGATCGCGTTCGAACAAAAGGTGAAGGTCGATTACCCGCTGCTCGTGGCCGGCTACGCGGGCACCGATCTCGCCCGCGCGCTGGGTAACAAAGCCGGCGCCCTCCCGTTTACGGTGGTCGTCGACCCGCAAGGGCGTGTTCATTATGAGAAGCTCGGGCGGATTACGTCGGATGAGGTCCGCGCGGCGCTCAAGCCTCTCATCTGACCCCATTGACGAAAACCGAAGGCGGCGGGGAAGCCCCGCCAGCCGTGAGTTGCGGGCGCCCGGGTGATGGCACCCAGTGGGCATCCCTTTTCGCCCCACTGGACAAAATCCACCAACTGGCGTTTAATTGCGCCCAATTTCGTGAAATTTGATTCGCCGATGCCTCACCGCATTCTCGTGCTCCACGGCCCCAACCTGAACCTGCTCGGTACTCGCGAGCCGGAGGTGTACGGTCGCACGACGCTGGCGGACATCGACGCTGCCCTTGCGGCGCAAGCCCGGACGGCAGGTGCCGAGGTGGCGACCTTTCAAAGCAATCACGAAGGTGCATTGGTTGACCGGATCCAGGCGGCACGCGGTGAGTCGATCGACTTCATCGTCATCAACCCCGCTGCCTATACGCATACCAGCGTGGCGATTCGCGACGCGTTGGCCGGTGTAGGCATCCCGTTCGTCGAGGTTCACCTCTCGAACGTCCATGCGCGCGAGGCCTTCCGGCATCACTCGTACTTTTCCGATATTGCGCAAGGCGTGATCTGCGGCCTGGGCTGGCGCGGCTATACCTACGCACTCGATTTTGCCCTGCGGCGTCTTGCCGGCGGGTAGTCCTCTCATCCCCAATTTCCTATCGCGGGACGCTGCTCCCGCGCCGATACCGAATCAAGGAGCTTCCTTCATGGATTTGCGCAAACTCAAGACGTTGATCGACCTCGTGGCCGAATCGGGTATTTCCGAGCTCGAAGTCACCGAAGGCGAAGGCAAGGTCCGCATCGTCAAGGCGCCGCCCCAGGTGATCGCCGCCCCGATGCAGATGGCCATGCCGGCCGCCATGCCGCAGGTCGCCGCGCAAGCTCCCGTCGCCGGCGCGCCCGCCGCACCGGCACCGGCCGCACCGGTCGTGCCGCAAGGTCACATCGTGACCTCGCCGATGGTCGGCACGTTCTACCGCGCCCCGTCGCCGGGCGCCGATCCGTTCGCGCAAGTCGGTGACTCGGTCAAGGAAGGCCAGACGCTGTGCATCATCGAAGCGATGAAGCTGCTCAACGAGATCGAGTCGGACAAGGCCGGCGTGATCAAGGAAATCCTCGTCGAGAACGGTCAGGCCGTGGAATACGGTCAACCGCTGTTCGTGATCGGCTAATGCCGGTTGTCGGACGCCTCGCCGGTGCGGCTGCAAGCCGCGTGGCGATGTAAAGCGTCCGGCCCCGCTCCTCTCCCCTTACGGGCAGGACTGCACATAATGTTTGAAAAAATCCTCATCGCCAACCGCGGCGAAATCGCTTTGCGCGTCCAGCGCGCGTGCCGCGAGATGGGCATCAAGACCGTCGTGGTCTATTCGGAAGCCGACAAGGAAGCGAAGTACGTCAAGCTCGCCGACGAAGCCGTCTGTATCGGCCCGGCACCTTCGCCGCTCAGCTACCTGAACATGCCGGCGCTCATCAGTGCCGCGGAAGTGACCGACGCCCAGGCCATCCACCCGGGTTACGGTTTCCTCTCCGAGAATGCCGACTTCGCCGAACGCGTCGAGCAATCGGGTTTCACTTTCATCGGCCCGCGCCCCGACACCATTCGCCTGATGGGCGACAAGGTCTCGGCCAAGCAGACGATGATCAAGACCGGTGTGCCGTGCGTGCCGGGTTCGGAAGGCGCGTTGCCCGACGATCCGAAGGAAATCGTGCGTATTGCACGCCAGATCGGCTACCCGGTGATCATCAAGGCCGCAGGCGGCGGCGGTGGCCGCGGCATGCGCGTGGTCCATACGGAAGCGGCGCTCGTGAACGCGGTCAACATGACCCGTGAAGAAGCCGGCCGCGCCTTCGGCAATCCGGAAGTCTATATGGAGAAGTTCCTCGAGAACCCGCGCCATATCGAAATCCAGATTCTCGCCGACAAGCACAAGAATGCGATCTGGCTGGGCGAGCGCGACTGCTCGATGCAGCGCCGTCACCAGAAGGTGATCGAAGAGGCGACTGCACCGCTGATCCCGCGTCGTCTGATCGAGCGCATCGGCGATCGTTGCGCCGACGCCTGCAAGAAGATGGGCTACGTGGGCGCCGGTACGTTCGAATTCCTGTTCGAAAACGGTGAGTTCTACTTCATCGAAATGAACACGCGCGTGCAGGTCGAGCACCCGGTCACGGAAATGATCACGGGTATCGACATCGTGCAGGAACAGATCCGCATCGCGGCTGGCGAGAAGCTCGCCTACCGTCAGCGCGACATCCAGTTCCAGGGTCACGCGATCGAGTGCCGTATCAACGCCGAAGATCCGTTCAAGTTCACGCCGTCGCCGGGCCGTATCACCGCATGGCATATGCCGGGCGGCCCCGGGATTCGCGTCGACTCGCACGCTTACAACGGCTACTTCGTGCCGCCCAACTACGATTCGATGATCGGCAAGCTGATCGCCTACGGTGCAACGCGCGAGCAGGCCATCCGCCGCATGCGTGTGGCACTGTCGGAAATCGTGATCGAAGGTATCCAGACGAACATCCCGCTGCATCGGGAACTGATGATCGACGCCAAGTTTGTCGAAGGTGGTACGAGCATCCATTATCTGGAACACAAGCTGGCGCAGAAGTCTGCCGTCGGCGGCGGTAACTAAGTCGTTAATCGGTATTCAATAGCAGGAAGTCCTCGCCATGTATCGCGAACTCGTCGTAGAAGTTGCCCGTGCCCAAGCCGAGGCCCTGTCAGACGCCCTGCTCGATCTGGGCGTGCTGTCGGTCTCCGTGGAAGACGCGGACGCTGACACGCCCGACGAGCAACCGATGTTCGGCGAGCCGGGTCTCACCCCGCCGGACACCGCGTGGCAGCACTCGCGCGTGGTCGCGCTGGTGGGGGAAGACCAGGACGCCGCCGTGTTGCTCGCGGCGGCCGTCAACGAACTGGGGCTCGCCGAGACGCCCGCGTTCACGTTGCGCGACGTGGAAGAGCAGGACTGGGTGCGTCTCACGCAATCGCAGTTCGAGCCGATGCAGATCGGCCAGCGGATCTGGGTCGTGCCGTCGTGGCACGACGCCCCGGATACCGACGCGCTCATTCTCGAGCTGGACCCGGGCCTTGCCTTCGGCACCGGCAGTCACCCCACGACGCGCCTGTGCATGGAGTGGCTCGAACAGCATGTGCAAGCGGGTCAGTCGTTGCTCGACTACGGTTGCGGCTCCGGCATTCTGGCGATCCTCGCACGCAAGTGTGGCGCCGATCCGGTCATCGGCATCGACATCGATCCGCAGGCGGTCGAGTCCGCCCGTTACAACAGCGAACGCAATCACGCGCCGGTCGAATACGGCTTGCCCGACGATCTGCGTGACGGTCAGTTCAACATCGTGGTCGCCAACATCCTGTCGAATCCGCTCAAGTTGCTCGCGTCGATGCTGACGTCGCGCGTGGCACCGGGTGGACGCCTCGCGCTGTCCGGCGTGCTCGAGCGGCAGGCCGACGAGGTGATCGCGGCCTACGCGCCCTATATGAAGATGTCGGTCTGGCGCGCTCACGACGGCTGGGTCTGCCTGCACGGGCAGGCCGCCGGCTAAGGCGCGGCCAACGCGCCGAGATCCCCGAGTCCCATGACCCAGTCCTCGCGCGTTCTCGCTACTCGCTGCCCCCACTGTCACACGGTCTTTCGCGTCGTCGCCGATCAGCTCAAGCTGCGCGACGGCCTCGTGCGTTGCGGCCACTGCCGTGAAGTCTTCGACGGACGCGCCTACCTCTGCGATCCACCGGCCGACGACGAGAACGACCTCTCATCGATCGCCGCGCCCGCAAGCGGGGGGACAGACGCGGCGGCACCCGCTGGAAATACCCACGCGCTCGATGCCACCGGCGAAGCAGATGCATCGGGCGTCACTGACCCTGCGTCGAATGCGGCATCGATTTCCGGTGACGCTTCGGCCCGAGCATCGACCGACAAGCCCCCGGTGCCCGAAATGCTCACGCCGACGGCCATCGCCGCGCTGCTCGGCGCCCCCGACGAAAGTCGCGCGCAGATGCACCACGGCCCCGGACGCTATATCGACGACGATGCAACGGCGCTGCCGGCGCCTACCGCTTCGCCTGCACGCACGGAGTCGTCTTCATTGGCGGCGTCCGGCGTGCGGAGATCTCGTCCCGGTGCTGCGCGCGTGATCTGGCGCCTGTTGATGACGATCGCGGTCATCGCGTTGCTCGCCCAATGGGCGTGGATCGAACGCGCGGGCCTCGTCGACCGCATTCCCGCATTGCGCGGCGTCTTCACCGCCGTCGGACGACCGATGCACGTGACGATCGCACCGCCGCGCCAGCCGGATGTCATCCAGATTTCCAGCGTCACGCTCGTGACCGATGTCCGCGATGTCCGCGATGGTCGCGACGTTGGCGATGTCTCCGCCAATGACGCGGCGAACGCGTCCGACGCGCTCGCACGAAGCGCCGGCGATTCGGCTTCCGCCGCCGTCGGCGACGCCGTGCCGATGACGCTCACCGTGTTCGTTCGCAATCAGGCCGACTACGCCGTGGCGTGGCCATCGCTCGAACTGACGCTGTCCGACCTCGACGGCAAGCCCGTTGTGCGTCGCGTTTTTTCAGCCAACGACTACGTTGGCGATGCGGCACTGCGTGAAGCCGGTCTGGCGCCACGCAATGAACGCACGATTCGGTTACGATTGTCGGCGCAGGCAGCGCTAGCCAGTAATTACCGGGTGCTCGCGTTCTATCCGTGATAGCGCTGTTGCACTCAACCTAGGAGATATCGATGTCCCAAGTCACGCTCGGGGGCAACCCCATCGAAGTCAACGGCCAGTTCCCGCAGAAGGGGCAGACCGCACCGGCTTTGTCGCTGGTCAACGCCAAACTGCAGGACGTCACGCTCGCTGACTTCGCTGGCAAACGCAAGGTCCTGAACATCGTGCCGAGCCTCGACACGCCGACCTGCGCCACCTCGACCCGCAAGTTCAACGAAGCCGCAGGCAAGCTCGAGAACACCGTCGTGCTCGTCATCTCGGCCGATCTGCCGTTCGCCATGAGCCGCTTCTGCGCCACGGAAGGCCTGAATAATGTCGTCACGCTCTCGACCATGCGCGGTCGCGAGTTCCTCGAGAACTACGGCGTGGCCATCGCCACCGGCCCGCTCGCCGGTGTGACGGCACGTGCCGTCGTCGTGCTCGACGCCGAGAACCGCGTGCTGCACGCCGAACTCGTGCCCGAGATCAAGAACGAGCCGAACTACGACGCAGCGCTCGCCGCCCTGTCGTAATCCGCCCGTTCCATGCCGTTCCGCCGGCGCGCCTTTCCTCAGTGTCAGTGCGCGCCGGATCGCCGTTTCCCTATCGGTGCCGTCAACCGAACACCGTTTTCAGCAGCATCATGCAGCACTTCGCGGCCGCCGGCGACACCGCCGACCGCATGCGTCCTCCATCGTTTGCTGCCCCCCTTACCATTTGAGAAGGACTCACCCGTGACTACCGTGATCTGCGGCTCGCTCGCCTACGACAACATCATGACGTTCGAAGGCCGCTTCGGCGAGCACATCCTGCCCGATCAGGTGCACATCCTGAACGTCAGCTTCCTCGTGCCGACGATGCGCCGCAACTTCGGCGGCTGCGCGGGCAACATCGGCTACAGCCTGCATCTGCTGGGCGGTGCGCCGGTGGTCATGGCCACGGTGGGTGAAGATGGTGCCGCGTACCTCGATCGCTTCCAGTCGCTCGGCATGACGACCGAATTCGTGCGCACGGTCCCGGACAGCATGACGGCCAACGCGATGATCACGACCGACCTGGACAACAACCAGATCACCGCCTTCCACCCGGGCGCGATGATGTTCTCCACGCAGAACCATGTGGCCAACGTGAAGGGCGCGACACTCGGCATCGTCGCCCCGGACGCGTCCGACGCCATGCTCGCGCACGCCGAAGGTTTCGCCGCGGCAGGTGTGCCGTTCATGTTCGACCCGGGCCAGGGCCTGCCGATTCTGTCGCCTGAGGCACTGCGTCGCATGGTGGAACTCGCGACTTATCTGGCGGTCAACGACTACGAAGCCAAGCTCCTCTGCACGAAGACCGGCTGGTCGATGGAAGACCTCCAGTCGCGTGTCGAGGCACTTGTCGTGACGCGCGGAGAACACGGGGCCCAGATCTTCGCCGACGGCAAGCAGCATGACATTCCTGCCGTGACCGCCAAGCGCGTCGTCGACCCGACCGGGTGCGGCGACGCTTTCCGTGGCGGGTTGCTGTATGGCATCGAGAAGGGCCTCGACTGGCCGACCACTGGCCGCCTGGCCAGCCTGATGGGTTCGCTCAAGATTGCCGAGCAAGGCCCGCAGACTTACGCACCGACGCGCTCCGAGATCGAAGCGCAATATGAAGAAGCGTTCGGCCACCGCTTCGAATGAATCGATAAAAAGGCATAACGATGGCACGACTGACCACACCGCTCATTATTCTCACCGCCGCTGCTTCGCTCACGCTGTCCGCCTGTACGGCGTTCGGCCCGAGCAATTCGGCAAGCGTCTACAGCAGCCGTCAGGCGCAACGCGAACAGGTCGTGCGCATGGGCACGGTCGAATCGATTCGCCCGGTCACGATCGACAGCAGCAACGGCGACCCGGGCATTCTGGGCATTGCCGGCGGCGGCGCGCTGGGCGCCATTGGCGGCAGCGCCATCGGCGGTGGTCGCGGCTCGATCGCGACGGGCATCGTCGGCGGTCTGCTTGGCGCCGTGGCCGGGCAAGCCATCGAGAGCCGCATGAGCAAGAAGGCCGGTCTGGAAATCACCGTGCGACTCGACAACGGCGAGCTGCGCGCCATCACGCAAGATGCCGACGAATCGTTCCAGCCGGGACAGCGCGTACGTCTGCTCTCGAGCGGCGGCGTGACACGTGTGACGCACTAAGGCATTCGCCTGCCCGGCATAACGCGCGACGTCGGGTCGCGCACCACACGCAACGTGTAATGCTTGGCGTGGGAATCGAGCGGGGTGCGGGCAATGTGGACGTTGCGAACCACAAGCGGGCGACATGCGTGTCGCCCGTTTTTTATTCGCGCATGAAAAAACCCGCCGTAACGATCGCTCATCACGGCGGGTTTCGGATCGAGTAGGCCTACTCGATCAAAAGACACCTAAGTGCCTTGGGTACTGCATCGGCACTCGGATTACGGACGGCTGCCGGTCGGGAACGGCCATGCCGCTGCCGGATTGAGCGCCGTCTTCGGTGCTGCCGGGGCTGCGGCCGGAGCAGCAGGCTTGGCGGCAACCTTCTTCACTGCCGGCTTCTTGGCAGCGGCGGGCTTCTTCGCAGCAGGCTTGGCAGCAGGCTTCTTCGCCGCAACCTTCTTGGCAGCAGGCTTCTTCGCAGCAGCCTTCTTTGCAGCCGGCTTCTTCGCAGCAACCTTCTTCACTGCAGCCTTCTTGGCAGCCGGCTTCTTGGCAGCAACCTTCTTCACTGCTGCTTTCTTGGCGACCGGCTTCTTGGCGGCAACCTTCTTGACTGCTGCCTTCTTGGCGACCGGCTTCTTGGCGGCAACCTTCTTCACTGCAGCCTTCTTGGCGACCGGCTTCTTGGCAGCAACCTTCTTCACTGCAACCTTCTTGGCTGCCGGCTTCTTGGCGGCGACCTTCTTCGCTGCCGGCTTCTTGGCAGCAGCGGCCTTCTTCGCTACCGGCTTCTTGGCAGCCACAGCCTTCTTCGCGACCGGCTTCTTGGCAGCAGCAGCCTTCTTCGCTACCGGCTTCTTGGCAACAGCCTTCTTGGCTGCGGGTTTTTTCTTAGCAGTAGTAGCCATCACTTTGCTCCTTAATGTGAGAGATCACTCAAACATAACTACCTGAGAAGGAAACCCGACCACCGTGCGGCGAACCGCCGGCGAGCGGGCTATTCATCGGCGTACGCATCGGACTTCGACGGCTTACGCTAATGAATTCGGCGCTGCGCGCATGACGCTGACCGTGAGTGGTCACGCGCGCAAAAAAATTGCCGGCGACATTGCCGCCAGCAATTCGATTGTCTTGAGAAGGGGGATTCGCCAGATTCTTCGGGGGGTAGCTTGCCTGTCCCGTCATCGGGATGGAGGAGATTGCGATAGCGGATAAGCGATACTGCTTGCTATGCACCAAGGTTTTTACGCTCCGTAACTACCAGCTCTCTGTCGCGGGAGGAAAGCAGTGAATGCTTTCGTGTGTTCATCGAGACTGCAATTTATTTGAGCGAATAATAATTCTTTTGTGATGCGATGTTAATACTTTGCGCGTAAAAAAGCGCACATCATTCGCACCGAAGAAGTCAATCTGTTGTATTTGATGCACAGCGCACGCGTATGTCGAAGCACACGAAGCACATGCGAAGCGAGTTCGATCACTCGCGAGTGAGGATGATGTGCGTGACCTGCACGTTCTCTTTTACTTCTCTTGCTGTCAGTCACACGTGCGATGCACGCACACACCACCCTCTGAAAACCCGCATGGATGCTGGCTTTCCAGCCAGCACCCATTTTCACATCAACGCTTGCCGAAGACTTAGTCCCAGCTCAGTGCGCCACCGGTCTGGTACTCGATGACTCGCGTTTCGAAGAAGTTGCGTTCCTTCTTCAGGTCGATCATCTCGCTCATCCACGGGAACGGATTTTCTTCGTTCGGGTAGAGCGCTTCGAGACCGATTTGCGCGCAGCGACGGTTCGCGATGAAGCGCAGGTAGCTCTTGAACATGCCCGCGTTCAGTCCGAGCACGCCGCGCGGCATCGTATCTTCGGCGTAGCGATATTCCAGCTCGACGGCCTTCTGGAACAGCGCGCGAATCTCTTCGCGGAACTCCGGCGTCCACAGGTTCGGGTTTTCCAGCTTCACCTGGTTGATCAGGTCGATGCCGAAGTTGCAGTGCATCGACTCGTCGCGCAGGATGTACTGATACTGCTCTGCAGCACCGGTCATCTTGTTCTGGCGACCCAGCGCGAGGATCTGCGTGAAGCCGACGTAGAAGAACAGACCTTCCATGATGCAGGCGAACACGATCAGCGAGCGCAGCAGCTTCTGGTCGGCTTCCTGCGTGCCCGTCGTGAACGACGGATCGGCCACCACCTCGATGAACGGCAGCAGGAACTCGTCCTTGTCGCGAATCGACGGCACTTCGTGATACGCGTTGAAGATCTCGCCTTCGTCCAGCCCCAGGCTCTCGACGATGTACTGATACGCGTGCGTGTGGATCGCCTCTTCGAACGCCTGACGCAGCAGGAACTGACGGCACTCCGGCGCGGTGATGTGGCGATAGGTGCCCAGCACGATGTTGTTCGCGGCGAGCGAGTCGGCCGTCACGAAGAAGCCGAGGTTACGCTTGATGATGCGGCGCTCGTCTTCGGTCAGACCGTTCGGGTCCTTCCACAGGGCGATGTCGCGCGACATGTTGATTTCCTGCGGCATCCAGTGGTTCGCGCAACCGGCGAGATACTTCTCCCAGGCCCACTTGTACTTGAACGGCACCAGCTGATTCACGTCCGTCGTGCCGTTGATCACGCGCTTGTCCGAGGCGCTCACACGACGCGTCGACTGCGACGCGATCGTATTCGGGGTTTCCCCTTGGGTGCCGAGGATATTCGACGCAGGCGCAGCGGCCGGGTTGAGGGCGGCGGCCGGGGCGGCCGATTTGGCAGAGGTGTCTTCTTCCCAGTTCAGCATAGGGTCTCAGTCCGTTCAGGTTGATGCGATACACGCGTGGGCGCGCACCGCCGAAGTGACAGATCAGCCGTTCGCGTACGAAGGCTGACAAAAAATTTGCGTTCCGGCGACCGGCAACCCGTCGCCGGCAGCGAAAAATCCGCCGGAAAAATTGCCGTGTTTCGGGGGTAATGCAGATGCGCTATTGCGCAATGTTGAACACCAACGTCGACGCGAGAGCAGCAACAACATCCTGACCTCCCGACGTCGAATTGAATGACTCCAATTTAGCACAATTACGTGACTCATTCCAGCAAACAACACTATATCTAGTGCCGCACAGCAGGCCGACCACTATACCTAGTGTTCACCCGAATTCTCCGGGAGACGGCCGCGCAGCCTTGCGGGACCGGCATCTTGCCACGAAACGGCGTCGCGCGACAGCCAGAGCGGCGCGTCAAAATGGCGCTGCGTCACATTGGCGTATCCTTGACGCCAAGCGTCACTGCGTGGCGCATCGGGACAACAGATTCCGGACCACGCGCCCCACCGACGCACACGAAGGAGATACCGACAATGACTTCCCCCGGCGCACCGGCGCAACCAGTTTCGCCCGGCCCGACACCGCTCACCCTCACCCCCGGCAAACCGATCCGCCTGTCCAAGGGCGCACTCGTTGCCGAGGTACAGCCAGGCGCCGGCGGACGCCTCGCGCGACTGGCGCGCCGCGACACCCGCGGCGATCTGTTCGACTATCTCGTGCCGCTCGGCAACGAGCCGTTCGCGTCGGACGAATGGCCGAAAGCCGGTGCCTTCCCGATGCTGCCGTATACCAATATGCTGCGCGACGACACGCTGCACTGGCGCGAGCGCACCATCACTGTTCGCGAGGCGCCCGCGGCGACCAGCTCGCTGCATGGTTGGGGGCTGCGCCGCGTGTGGGACGTCGTCGACGAGAGTCCGCATTGCTGCGTGCTGCAACTCGACAGTCCCGCACAACCCGAGTGGCCGTGGCACTACCAGGCCTATCTGTCCATGACGCTCGACGAGCAGGGCCTCGACATGCAGCTCTCGATCACGAACCTCGGCGCCGAGGCGATGCCTGCCGGACTCGGCTTGCACCCCTACTTTCGTTGGCCCGCCGGTGCGCGCCTGACCTTCGAATCGGAGGCCATCTGGCGTTCGGCCACCGAGGACATCCGCTGGCCGAGCGAGCAACGCGTGCACGTCGGGGCCATCGAAGTGGTATCGGTGGGCGGCGGTCTCGACACGGAGGGCCGCTCGACATGGTTCGCCGAAGTGCCCACGGGCTCGGGGCGCTTCGACGCTCGCATCGACTATGCCGGCGGCCTGCGCTCGGCCACCGTGCGCAGCACCGACGCGCCCTGGCTGGTCGTACACTCGCCGGCAGGACGTCCGTACCTCTGCCTCGAGCCGTCGACACATCGCGTAGGCGAGTTCGACGACGACCATGTCGTGGTACCGCACGGCGCCACATTCGAGCTGTCGATGCGGATCGATCTCGCTTGAGGATCGGCGTGAGGCGCTACCCCGCGTAGCGCTGCGCAACCGCCCCAAAGAAAAAACCCCGCCGGCCCGCAAGGGCGACGGGGTTTTTTCCTGACCGGGGCAGCGGGTCCGCCACCCCGGCAGCTTCCGCTGACGAATCAGCTGACGAAGCCGCTTACTGGCAAGCCTCGCACTCGTCGAAGCCCGGGTCGCCCGGACGCATCGTGCAGACTGCGCCTTCGGCTTCCGGCATCGGCTGGGCCAGCGGCGAGGTCGGCTCGGCCGAGAAGCCACCCGACACACCGCCCGAGCTCGGCACCGCGTTCAGCGCGCCGTGGCTCACCGTCGACTTCTCGACGTGCGTTGCCGCCATCGTGCGGAGGTAGTACGTGGTCTTCAGACCGCGCGTCCACGCCAGCTTGTACGTCTCGTCGAGCTTCTTGCCCGAAGCGCCCGCCATATAGATGTTGAGCGACTGCGCCTGATCGATCCACTTCTGACGACGCGACGCGGCCTCGACAAGCCACTTGGGCTCGACTTCGAACGCCGTGGCGTAGATCTCGCGCAGATCGGCCGGCACGCGGTCGATACGCGAGAGCGAACCGTCGAAGTACTTCAGGTCAGCGACCATCACTTCGTCCCACAGACCGCGGGCCTTCAGGTCACGCACCAGGTACTCGTTGACCACCGTGAATTCGCCCGAGAGGTTCGACTTCACGTACAGGTTCTGGAACGTCGGCTCGATACAGGCCGACACGCCGATGATGTTCGAGATCGTTGCCGTCGGCGCGATGGCCACGCAGTTCGAGTTGCGCATGCCGTGCGAAGCGATGTGCTTGCGCAGGCTGTCCCAGTCGAGCGTGCTCGACAGGTCGACGTCGACGTATCCGCCGCGCTCTTCGACCAGCAGCTTGAGCGAGTCCTGCGGCAGGATGCCGCGATCCCACAGCGAGCCCTTGTACGACGAGTACTGACCGCGTTCCTTGGCCAGCTCGGTCGACGCCCAGTAGGCGTAGTAGCACACGGCTTCCATCGAGCGATCGGCGAATTCGACGGCATCGTTCGAGGCATACGGCGTGCGCAGCAGGTGCAGGCAGTCCTGGAAACCCATGATGCCCATGCCCACCGGACGGTGATGCAGGTTCGAATTGCGCGCCTTCGCCACCGCGTAGTAGTTGATGTCGATGACGTTGTCGAGCATGCGCATCGCCACGCGAATGGTGCGCTGCAGCTTGTCGTGATCGAGCTCGTAACCGTTGGCGGTCTGCTTCAGGTGAGCCACGAGGTTCACCGAGCCGAGGTTACACACGGCGATTTCGGTCTCGCTCGTGTTGAGCGTGATTTCCGTGCACAGGTTCGACGAGTGCACCACGCCCACGTGTTGCTGCGGCGAGCGGATGTTGCACGGATCCTTGAACGTGATCCACGGATGGCCGGTTTCGAACAGCATGCCCAGCATCTTGCGCCAGAGCGCCTGCGCCGGAATCTTCTTGAACAGCTTGATCTCGCCGCGGGCCGCCTTGGCTTCGTAGGCGGTGTACGCCTGCTCGAAGGCCTTGCCGTACTTGTCGTGCAGGTCCGGGCAGGTCGACGGCGAGAACAGCGTCCACTCGGCGCCTTCCATCACGCGCTTCATGAACAGATCGGGAATCCAGTTCGCCGTGTTCATGTCGTGCGTGCGGCGACGGTCGTCACCGGTGTTCTTGCGCAGCTCGAGGAATTCTTCGATGTCCAGGTGCCACGTTTCCAGATAGGCACACACGGCGCCCTTGCGCTTGCCGCCCTGGTTCACGGCCACGGCCGTATCGTTGACCACCTTCAGGAACGGGACCACGCCCTGGCTCTTGCCGTTCGTGCCCTTGATGTGCGAGCCGAGCGCGCGCACCTGCGTCCAGTCGTTGCCCAGGCCGCCGGCGAACTTCGAGAGCAGTGCGTTTTCCTTGAGCGCTTCGTAAATGCCTTCCAGATCGTCCGAGACGGTCGTGAGGTAGCACGACGAGAGCTGCGAGCGGCGCGTGCCCGAGTTGAACAGCGTCGGCGTGGAGCTCATGAAGTCGAAGCTCGACAGGATCTGGTAGAACTCGATCGCGCGCGCTTCGCGCTCGACTTCGTTCAGGGCCAGGCCCATCGCCACACGCATGTAGAACGCCTGCGGCATTTCAATGCGATGACCGTCGATGTGCAGGAAGTAGCGGTCGTACAGCGTCTGCAGGCCGAGGTAATTGAACTGCAGGTCGCGGTTCGCGTCGAGCGCGGCGGCCAGCTTGACCAGATCGTACGAGAGCAGTTGCTCGTCGAGCAGCTCGGCATCGACACCCTGCTTGATGAAGCGCGGGAAGTACTCGATGTAACGCGCGGCCATCTCGCCCTGCGGCACTTCTTCGCCGAGGATCTCGCGGCGGATCGTGTGCATCAGGATACGGGCGGTCACCTGGCTGTAGGCCGGTTCCTTCTCGATGAGGGTACGCGAGGCGAGGATCGCCGAATCGTAGACCTGCGACAGCGGCACGCCGTCGTACAGGTTCTTGATGGTTTCGGTCAGGATCGGCTCGGCGTCGACTTCGCTGCCGAGATTCTCGCAGGCGGCCTGCACCACGCCACGCAGCGCGCCCATGTCGAGCGCACGCGACACGCCGTTGTCGGTGACATGCAGCACCGGGGCGTCGGGCGTGGCGGCTTCCGGCGCGGCTTCGACCGCGTGAGCGCGCTCTTGCGAACGCTTCTCGCGATACAGCACATAGGCACGGGCCACGTTGTGCTCGCCCTCGCGCATGAGCGCGAGTTCGACCTGATCCTGAATGTCTTCGATGTGGAACGTGCCGCCGTTCGGACGGCTGCGCACCAATGCGCGCACGACCTGCTGCGTCAGTTGCTCCACGAGTTCGCGAACACGTGCCGAAGCGGCACCTTGACCGCCGTTCACGGCCAGGAACGCCTTCGTCACGGCGATCGCGATCTTCGACGGCTCGAAACCCACCACCGCGCCGTTGCGTCGAATCACTTTGAAGTCGGCGTTGGTCGCCGGCTCGAAGGCACCCGTCGTCTGGGGCGCCGACGCACCCGTGCCAGTGCCGGTCGTCGCGGCAGGCGTCGGGTTCGGGCGGGTGAGGTTTTCGTTAGTCTGCATGTAAAAACTCCCGTTCCAATGAGATGGTGCTGTTAGCGCGTCTCTACCAGCGCTACAGCCGGTAAAAATGCGCCCTGGGGGCGCCGATGGAGCGAAGTGCTGAACACCGCACGACCGACGGACGGCCAAGGGTTCAAGGTGTCCGCTGCACGGCTTTGCTGCTGAGCCGCCCCACAAAACGCCGCGGGGCAAGCACGGTATTGATGGTTATTGCATCCGGGACTGAACCGCACATCAACCACTAGATGTAGTGGTCAGCACCGGGATTGGCACTAAGTATAGTGGAGATGACGCACTCCGCAAATCAAAAAATTGTGTCGCCGGGGAAGGCCCGTGGCATCGCCGTGTCAAGCAAAACCTACCCGTTCATCGGGTTAATCCGCCGCTTGAAACGGCAGCGCCTCGGGGGCAAGACCGGCCATTTGACGCAGACGCTGCCACTCGAAATGCGGCCCCGGATCCGTCTTGCGACCCGGTGCTATATCGGCATGTCCGGCCACAGCTTGAATCGGATAATGCTCACGCAATACCCGAGTGAGCGCCGCCAGGGTCGCGTATTGCGGCGACGCAAACGGCACGTCGTCCGTCCCTTCGAGTTCGACCCCGATCGAGAAGTCGTTGCACCGCGAGCGTCCTTCGAACGACGACGCGCCCGCATGCCAGGCCCGCGCATTGCATGACACGAACTGCTGCAACGCACCATCGCGTCGCACGAGAAAGTGCGACGAGACATGCACGCCGCGAATCTCGTCGAAGAACGGATGCGCATCGTGGTCGAGTCGGTTCTGGAAGAACGCGGCGATCTCGCCGCCGCCGAATTCTCCCGGCGGCAACGAGATGTTGTGCACCACGAGCAGATCGGTCGGCATGCCCTGCGGCCGCTGGTCGAAATTCGGCGACGGCAGATGCTCGGCCTCGCGAATCCATCCGTCGGCATCGAGCGTGAGCACGGGCAACTTGTCGGGCGCGTTCATGCATCACCTCGCCGCGGCAAGACGTGCCGTTCGACGCGGCCACACGACCGCAGCGAAACGTTAGGGGACGCAGATGACTGGAGCATGACGGGCACCACGAACTCCCGTAGAGCGAGGGGCGCCATTGTAGCCCACTTGCCGTGGCGTCGCCGGCAACCCGCCTGTCGCCACGTCCGAGGCACGGCGACGCACGAGCCTCGTCGCGCAGACGCCATCGCACCGGATAAGGGAACCCTTCGCAAAGAAGAAGCCCCTCGCCTGACCTGGCCGAGAGGCTTCCGTGGGCGTGACCACGCCCTGGGATGGTGTCGCTCTCGTGCCATACGACACGCGCACCACCCCGCGCCGCTCACAGGTGCGGCGCCTTTGGCCATCGCTGGCCGGTGAAACGGTTCTGCTGCGCCAATCCGATTGTCACTGTCGATCCTGTCGCCTCGCTCAGTTTGCGATTCGCCACGCGCTCGTGGCTATTACAAAAATTACGAAAATTACGGAAATGCCGGAATCGCAGCCTCCACGCCTTCCATATGCGCTTCCGGATGATGCGCCTTGAGCATGTCGCGAATTTCTTCCACACGACTGTCACGCACATCCACCATCAGCAGGATCATGCCGCGCTCGAGCGGTTCGCGAAACGCCTTGAGCCGCGAATTCGGCACCGATACGCCGATCATGCTCGACACCCAGGCACCAAAGAGCGCACCGAGCGGCGCCGTCACGATCATCAATTCCCATTGGGGACGCGTGCCCACGATGGGGAAAAACGCCGCGACTGCACCGACCGCCAGACCACAGAAGCCGCCGATCACGAGCCCGGCTTCGGCGCCGTGCACGATATCGGAAGTCTGTAGCAGGTTAGCCTCGTGCAGTCCCTCCAGGTCCATTTCGTCACGTGCCATAAAGTGGATGTGACGCTCCTCGACACGGGCAAGCAACAGATCGCTCATCGTGCGCTGTGCACTCGCCAGATCGGGAAGAAGGAAATACATCCGTCTGCGCATTAACATGTTGCGCCCTCCTGTCGTTTCCCCTTCGCTTCGTCATCTCGTTGTTATAGACGGGGCCGGTAACTGTGTTTTAGTGCATGCGACAGGCATGCGCAAGCTGCCCGCGCCGAACAGACGGGCGTCGGGCGAAGCGAGGCATGCGGGGAAAAAGAGGTACCGTTGCGCGAGTCGGCCGCGCAACGGGATTCAGACGCGTTGTTCGCGCGCGAGATAGGCGTCGCGATGCGCGCCACTGCAGAAGTGCTTGCCGCCGGCACCGGAGATCGCTTCGCTCTCGGGAAGATAGGTATCGCACTCGCTGCAACGCACCATGCGCTCGGCAGGCGGCAGCGACTGACGGGCACCGCCCGCCGGGTTGCCTGCACCACCGGATGGCGAATGCATGCCCGCATCGCGCGCCGCCCGAGCCGCCCGCGCATTACGCTCGGCACGCTTGCGTTCGTTGTTCCGCATCCACCAGGTGCCCGCAACCAACAACAACAGTAACAGCAGGATATTGCGCATCGCGCTTCAAGTCTCCGTCATGCGATGCAGCACCACCTCAAGCACGAAGCGAGAACCGACATACGCCAGCAACAGCGCCACGAATGACGCCAGAACCCAACGCAGCGCGACCTTGCCGCGCCACCCGTAGAAGTGCCGCCCGAGCAGCACCGCGCCGAACATCAGCCACGACACCACCGCGAACACGGTCTTGTGATCGATGCGCACCGCCCGTCCGAACAGCGCCTCGGAGAACATCACGCCCGAGATCAGCGTGAGCGTGAGCAACACGAACCCGGCGCCGATCAGACGAAACAGCAGCTTTTCCATCGTGAGCAGCGGCGGCAGCGTCTCGAGCCAGCGCGACAGCCAGCCAGTGGCCTCGCTGCTGCGCGACGGGTGCAATTGCCGCTCCGCATAGATCATCAGCAATGCGTGCAGCGCCGCCAGCGCGAACAGCCCGTAGGCCATGTTCGCAATGATGAAGTGCGCCTTGAAAATCGGATCGGCCGCAAAGCCGAGAATGCGCACGTCCGGGAAAATCATCGGCAACAGGCAGGCGACGGCGGCCACGGGTGTGACCATCAGTCGCAGGCTGTCGAGCGGGAAGAAGAAACTTTCGATCCAGTAGATGCCGACCGAAAGCCACAACATGGCCGAGAGCATGTACGCGAAACCGAAGTGCATGCTGTCCGCGCGGAAGATCGTCTGATGCAGCAACACCCCGTGCAGCACGAGCGCGGCGAACAGCGAAAGCTGCATCGGCCAGCGCGACGCCGTGCCCGTGACAGGCGCAGGCGCGACCTGCCCGCCCGCGAGGACGAGCGCGGCGTCGCGTCGGTAGCCTTGCCACGAACAGACCGCCAACCCGGCGTAGAGGATGGCGGTCAGCGCATACAGTAAAATAGTCATGTTTGAAGTTTACACCAGCCCATGACGGGCGCGCTGCCGTCCCCGCTGTCTTCCCTGTCCCGCCCCACCGGCGGCCGGGAGGCCGGGCCGAGCGGGGCCACTCGCAGGTCTTACCGGATACGTTTCATGCTAGACAATCTCACTACGCGCCTCGCCAAGGTCGTCAAGACGCTGCGCGGCGAAGCCCGCCTGACCGAGGCCAACACGCAGGAAATGCTGCGTGAAGTGCGTCTCGCCCTGCTCGAGGCCGACGTGGCCCTGCCCGTGGTCCGCGATTTCATCGCCAAGGTCAAGGAAAAGGCGCTGGGCGAGGAAGTCATCTCCAGCCTCTCCCCGGGCCAGGCGCTCGTGGGCGTGGTGCAGCGCGAGCTGACCGCGCTCATGGGCGGCGATTACGAAGGCCGCGCCGCCGAACTCAATCTCGCCACGACCCCGCCCGCCATCATCCTGATGGCCGGTCTGCAGGGCGCCGGCAAGACGACCACCGTCGGTAAGCTCGCCAAGCTGCTGCGCGGCCAGAAGAAGAAGGTCCTGACGGTCTCCACCGACGTCTACCGCCCCGCCGCCATCGCCCAGCTGGAGACGGTCACGAAGCAGGTCGACGCCGACTTCTTCCCGTCGCAACCCGATCAGAAACCGGTCGACATCGCGCGTGCCGCGGTGGACTGGGCACGCCGCCATCACCACGACGTGCTGCTCGTCGACACGGCCGGTCGCCTGGGTATCGATGAGGCGATGATGCAGGAAATCAGCGCCCTGCACGCCGAACTCAAGCCGATCGAAACGCTGTTCGTCGTCGACGCCATGCTGGGTCAGGACGCGGTGAACACCGCTCGCGCCTTCAACGACGCGCTGCCCCTCACCGGCGTGGTGCTCACCAAGCTCGACGGCGATTCGCGTGGCGGTGCCGCGCTGTCCGTGCGCCACATCACCGGCAAGCCGATCAAGTTCGTCGGTGTGGGTGAAAAGCTCGACGGCCTCGAAGTCTTCTACCCGGATCGCATGGCGAACCGGATTCTGGGCATGGGCGACATTCTCGCGCTGGTCGAGGAAGCGCAGCGCGGTGTCGACGTCCAGGCCGCCCAGAAGCTCGCCGACAAGGTCAAGAAGGGCGGCGACTTCGACCTGAACGACTTCAAGGCGCAGATTGGCCAGATGAAGAAGATGGGCGGGCTGTCGTCGCTCATGGACAAGCTGCCCGCGCAATTCCAGGCCGCCGCGAGCCAGACCAACATGGATCAGGCCGAGAAGCAGGTGCGCCGCATGGAAGGCATCATCAACTCGATGACGCCGGCCGAGCGCGCCAAGCCCGAGCTCATCAAGGCGAGCCGCAAGCGCCGAATCGCCGCCGGCGCCGGCGTTCAGGTGCAGGAAGTCAACCGCATGCTCAATCAGTACGATCAGATGCGCACGATGATGAAGAAACTCAAAGGCGGTGGCATGATGAAGATGATGCGCAGCATGAAGGGCATGATGCCCGGCATGCGCTAATAAAACATCCCCGCAACACGTTCCACAGGGTCGCCCCATATGAACCGCGAAGAAGCTCTCGACGTCTTCCGTACCTCCGAAGAAATCGTCACCGCCGAGCAGGTGAACCAGTCCGTCGATACGATGGCCAAGGCCATCAAGGAAGCCATCGGCGACGAATTCCCCATGGTGCTCTCGGTGATGGGCGGTGCCGCCGTCTTCACCGGCATGTTGCTGCCGCGCCTGGACTTCCCCCTGGAGTTCGACTACATCCACCTCTCGCGCTACAACAACACCACCACCGGCGGTGCGATGCAGTGGCGCGTGGCGCCGCGCGACTCGGTGCGCGATCGCGTGGTGCTCGTGCTCGACGACATTCTCGACGAAGGCGCCACCATGGCGGCAATTCGCGACCGGATTCTGGAGATGGGCGCCTCGAAGTTCTACAGCGCCGTGCTGTGCGAGAAGATCCTGACGAAGGCCAAGCCGTCGCATCCGGACTTCTGCGGCTTCACCGTGCCCGATCGCTATGTCTTCGGCTGCGGCATGGACGCCAAGGGTTACTGGCGCAATCTGCCGTCGATCCGCGCGCTGACGACGCCGCGCTGAGCGTTACGGGAAGCTTCCCGCTGTCGAAAAAATGGGGCCTCGCGAGGCCCCATTTTCATTACCGTCACGCGTCGGCGCATGTCCGCCGATCGGCGCTCAGAACTGGTGAACGAAGACCTTCACACCCTTGAGAATCATCTCCACGGAGATCGCGACCAGAATCAGCCCCATCAGGCGCTCGAACGCCGCCACCACGCGCGAGCCGACCCAGCGCTCGATACGATCGGCGAGCAACAGCACCACGGCGCAGACGGCCATCGTCACGCACAGCGCGGTGATCCACTCGACCATGCGTCCCGGCTGCTGCGACACGAGCAGCATCACCGTCGCCAGCGCGGAGGGTCCGGCCAGCGCCGGAATGGCAAGCGGCACGATGAGCGGCTCGCCCGCGTCGGGCAGCGAGCCGTGATCCGGGCGCGGGAAGATCATGCGCAGGGCGATCAGGAACAGTACGATACCGCCCGCGAGCTGCAACGACAGGTCGGTCAGGCTCATCATGCGCAAGAAGCGCTCGCCCACCAGCATGAACAGCAGCAGGATCACGAACGCGATCAGCACCTCGCGCATGATCACGCGCGGGCGTCGATGCGCCGGCACGTTCTTCAGGGCGTTCACGAAGATAGGGATGTTGCCGAACGGATCGGTGATGAGCAGCAACAGCACCGTGGCCGACGCGAAGGTGTATTCCATACGGATGACGCTTCCGGATATGACAACGGCAGCCGCCGGGGCGACTGCCGTCAGGTATTGCCGTTCGCGCGAGCGGAGGCTCGGCGCCTCCCCACGCGAACTTGCGGCGCTCAGACTGCCTTGGCGGCGCGCACCTTGCTGGTGACGACTTCAGCCACGGAGGCGACGTCGAGCAATTGGGCTTCCGCATCGCGGCGGCCCTGATACTCGATCTTGCCTTCCTTCAGGCCACGGTCGCCGATCACCACACGATGCGGCACGCCGATCAGCTCCCAATCGGCGAACATCACGCCCGGGCGCTCGCCACGGTCGTCGAAAATCACGTCGATGCCGGCGGCCAGCAGTTCCTCGTAGAGCTTGTCGGCGGCGGCACGCACGGCGTCGCTGCGGTCGTAGCCCATCGGGCACAGCACCACTTCGAACGGTGCAATCGATTCCGGCCAGATGATGCCGCGGTCGTCGAAGTTCTGCTCGATGGCCGCCCCGAGAATCCGGGTGATACCAATGCCGTAGCAGCCCATTTCCATCGGTGCCGGCTTGCCGGTCTCGTCGAGGAACGTGGCGCCCATGGCGTCGGAGTACTTGGTACCCAGCTGGAACACGTGACCCACTTCGATGCCGCGGCACAGCGCGATCTCACCCTTGCCGTCCGGCGAGGCGTCGCCCGGCACGACATTGCGCAGGTCGAACACGATCTCCGGCTCGGGCAGGTCGCGGCCCCAGTTCACACCGGTGATGTGGAAGTCGACCTCGTTCGCACCGACCACGAAATCGCTCATGTGCGCGACCGAGCGATCGGCCACCAGCTTGACCGGCTTCTTCGTGCCGATGGGGCCCAGATAGCCCGGCGGCGTGCCGAACCACTCGACGATCTCGGCTTCGCTGGCGAAGCGGAAACCGGACAGGCCCGGCACCTTGCTCGCCTTGATCTCGTTGAGTTCGTGATCGCCACGCAGCAACAGCAGCCACACGGTCGTGCCGGTGTCTTCGCTGTCGGTGGCAAGCACGATCGACTTGACGGTGCGCGCGAGCGGGATCGACAGCAGTTCGGCGACCGCTTCGCATTTGGCCTTGCCCGGCGTGGCAGTCTTGGTCAGCGCTTCGGCAGGCGCGGCGCGTTCACCTTGCGGTGCCAGCGCTTCGGCCATCTCCACGTTGGCGGCATAGTCCGACGTGGGGCAATAGGCGATCGAGTCCTCACCGGTCTCGGCGATCACGTGGAATTCGTGCGAACCCGAGCCACCGATGGAGCCGTTGTCGGCAACCACGGCGCGGAATTCCAGCCCCAGGCGCGTGAAGATGCGCACGTAGGCGTCGAACATCTTCTGATAGGACACCTGCAGGCCGGCGCGGTCCTTGTCGAAGGAATAGGCGTCTTTCATGATGAATTCGCGCCCGCGCATCACGCCGAAGCGCGGACGGATCTCGTCGCGGAACTTCGTCTGCACCTGATAGAAGTTCACCGGCAACTGGCGATAGCTCTTGATCTCGCGGCGGGCGATGTCCGTCACCACTTCCTCGTGGGTCGGACCGACGACGAACTCGCGGTCGTGACGGTCCTTCAGACGCAGCAGTTCGGGGCCGTACTGCACCCAGCGGCCCGACTCCTGCCACAGTTCGGCCGGCTGGACGGCCGGCATGAGCAGTTCGAGCGCGCCGGCGCGGTTCATTTCTTCGCGAACAATGCCTTCGACCTTGCGGATCGAGCGCAGGCCGATCGGCAGGTAATCGTAGATACCGCCGGCAACGCGGCGGATCATGCCGGAGCGCATCATCAGCTTGTGGCTGACGATTTCGGCGTCGGCGGGGGCTTCCTTGAGGGTGCCGATGAAGAAACGAGAGGCTTTCATGCAGATTTCCGGAAAAAAAGAGGGTCAACGGCGCGTGCGGCGGTTCGGTCGATTGCCGTATGCGGTGTGGGGGCGCGCCCAAACGTCGTCGCAGCCCCTGAGACACCCGCCGGCCGTACACGCCGCCCCGGTCGCCCGAGCCGCCGCCGGCCGCCGCGCCGGTGATTATCTGTTTATAATCGAAGCAATTTTAAAGGATTCAAGGGTGGTTGTATGCTGGACCGTGAAGGCTTTCGCCCGAACGTCGGCATCATCCTCTTAAACGCACGCAATGAAGTGTTCTGGGGCAAGCGGCTGGGCGAGCACTCCTGGCAGTTTCCGCAAGGCGGCATCAAGTACGGCGAAACGCCCGAACAGGCCATGTTCCGCGAATTGCACGAGGAAACCGGGCTGAAGCCAGAACACGTCAAAATCATCGGTCGCACACGCGACTGGCTGCGTTATGAGGTGCCGGACAAGTTCATCAAGCGCGAAGTGCGCGGACATTACCGGGGCCAGAAACAAATCTGGTTCCTGCTGCGCATGGTCGGTCGCGATTGCGACATCTGCCTGCGTGCGACCGATCATCCCGAGTTCGACGCCTGGCGTTGGAACGAATACTGGGTGCCGCTCGACGCGGTGATCGAGTTCAAGCGCGAGGTGTACCAACTCGCACTCAACGAGCTCTCGCGCTATCTGCGACGCTCGGCAACGCGCGCCCAGCAGGACCGGCGACGGTTTCCGCGCGCCGGCGCCCGCGTCGGCGAGTTGCCGCCAGGGGCGACCGACGCGCAACACACGCAAGGCAGCGACTGCGGCGACAACGCGGCAGAACCGGCCGGTGCGTCGAGCGCCGCGGGTCCGGATGCGCCCCACCGGGAGCACTGAACCGGGCTGGCGACAGCGTGTCACATCACCGGACGCGGGCGTCATGCCCGCGTTCCTTCGTTTATCCGACGTCCAACCGACCTCTCGACCACACTCCATGCGTTCCTCCATTGCCCGCCGCGCCCCGCGCCTGGCCACGCTTGTTTCTCTGGCCGCCCTGGCGCTGATCGCCGCCTGCAGCAGCACATCGCAACCTGTCCAGGACTTCGACGAATACCTCGCCCAGCAGGAAGCCGCCAAGGGCAAGTGGAAGGAAGCGGATTTCACGCTGCCCACCGCTGCCCCGCAAGACGCCGACCTGGTGAGCTTCCCCACCGTGCCCAATGCCACGCTCGACTACGCCATCGACTCGAAGTCCGTGCAAGTCACGGAAGACGGCGTAGTGCGCTACATCGCCGTGATCCGCAGCAAGCAGGGCGCGCGCAACGTCTCTTACGAAGGCATGCACTGCTCGACGTTCGAATCGCGCCTGTATGCGACCGGCCGCCCCGACGGCACCTGGGTGCCGGCGCGCAACAGCGAATGGCGTCCGATCCGTCCGTACGGCGCGACCGTCTACCAGGGCGTGCTCTATCGCGATTACCTCTGTCAGGACAAGACGCCGCTGGGCAACGCCAAAGCCATCGTGCAGGGTTTGCGCTATCCGACGACCAATCCGGAATATCGCTGATCGTCGCGCGTGACGCCTGCGCGTCTCGCTGATGCCGAAAACAAAAAACGCCGGTCACGTCTTACGTGCCGGCGTTTTTTGTTCGATGTGAAGCGCTCTCGCGCCGTGGCACATCAGCGCAGGATCAGGTTGTCGCGATGGATCAGTTCTGGCTCGTTGGCGAAGCCCAGCACCTGCTCGATGTCGCTGCTCGGATGACGGCGAATCAGACGCGTCTCCGAAGCGCTGTAGTTCGACAGACCGCGTGCGACTTCATGACCAGCCTCGTCCATGCAGGCAATCACTTCACCGCGAGCAAACGTACCTTCCACGTCGATCACGCCGATCGGCAGCAGGCTCTTGCCCTCTTCCACCAGCTTCTTGCAGGCGCCCGCGTCGATCACGACGCGTCCGCGCACTTGCAGGTGATCGGCCATCCACTGCTTGCGGGCCGTCAGCACCGCCGTGCGCGCCACCAGTTGCGTGCCGATGGCTTCGCCGCCGGCCAGACGCACGAGCACGTCGGCCTCGCGACCTGACGCGATCACGGTGTGTGCGCCGCTCGTGGCCGCCCGCTTGGCCGCCAGAATCTTGGTCAGCATGCCCCCCCGACCAATGCTGGTCCCGGCGCCACCGGCCATCGCTTCCAGACGCTCGTCGCCCGCTTCGGCTTCATGCACGAACTCGGCATCGGGCTGCTTGCGGGGGTCGGCCGTGTACAGGCCCGATTGGTCGGTGAGAATGACGAGCGCGTCGCCATCGATCAGATTGGTCACGAGCGCGCCCAGCGTGTCGTTGTCGCCGAACTTGATTTCGTCGGTCACGACCGTGTCGTTCTCGTTGATGATCGGCACCACGCCCAGACGCAACAGCGTGAGCAGGGTCGTGCGCGCATTCAGATAGCGCTCGCGATCGGCCAGATCCGCGTGCGTGAGCAGGATCTGCGCGGTACGCACGCCATGCTCGGCGAAGCGCGTCTCATAGACCTGCGCGAGGCCCATCTGACCGACAGCCGCGGCGGCCTGCAATTCGTCGATGGCTTTCGGGCGACGTGCCCAGCCCAGACGCTGCATCCCTTCGGCAATGGCCCCCGAGCTCACCAGCACCACCTGCTTCGGCGCCCGACCGTCGCCGCCGTGCCGCAATGCGGCGATCTGCTGTGCCCATCGCGCAATGGCGACATCGTCCAGCCCGCGACCGTCGTTAGTCACGAGACTGGATCCCACTTTCACCACGAGCCGCTTGGCATCGGCGATGACCGAACGCATGGAACTGGATTCTCCTGCGGATGTATTGGGAAGACGAGCCGCGTGATGCGGCCAGATCGCTGGCGATGGCGCGATCCGCCAAGGAGGCGGCGCCGGCGCCAGCGTTTGAGTGATGTGGAGTTTACGCCTTTGGCGCGTCGTCCGGGGGCGTTTGTGGTGCGTCTTCCGTGGGCGCAGGCACGCTGCCGGCGCGGAAACGCGGATCCAGCGCGGCGTCTTCGATGGCTTCTTCAACCGCACCGCGTTGCTGATACAGATATTCCTGCACCGCGAGGCACAGCTTTTCGCAGCCTTCACCCGTCAATGCGGAGATCTCGAAGGTCGGGCCGTCCCAGCCGAAACGCTTGAGGAAGTCGGCCACGCGTTCGGCGCGCTCCGCCTCGGGCACCATGTCGACCTTGTTGAGCACCAGCCAGCGCGGCTTCTCGAACAGCGCTTCGTCGTACTTCTGCAGCTCAAGCACGATGGCCTTGGCATCGGCGACCGGATCGACGCCTTCGTCGAACGGTGCGATGTCGACGATGTGCAGCAGCAGACCGGTACGTTGCAGGTGGCGCAGGAACTGGTGTCCCAGGCCGGCGCCTTCGGCCGCGCCTTCGATCAGTCCGGGAATGTCGGCGATCACGAAGCTCTTGCCCGGCGCGGTGCGCACGACACCCAGATTCGGATGCAGCGTCGTGAACGGATAGTCGGCGACCTTCGGACGTGCGTTCGACACCGAAGCGATGAACGTCGACTTGCCTGCGTTGGGCATGCCGAGCAGGCCGACGTCCGCGAGCACCTTCAGCTCGAGCTGGAGCATACGGCGCTCACCGGGCTTGCCGTCCGTCTTCTGGCGGGGTGCGCGGTTCGTGCTCGACTTGAAATGGAGATTACCCAGACCGCCTGCACCACCTTGCGCGAGCACGACTTCCTGACCATGCTCGGTCAGGTCGGCGATGGTCTCGCCGGTGTCCATGTCGGAGATGATGGTGCCGACCGGCATGCGAAGGAAAATGTCCTCTCCGCCCTTGCCGTAGCAATCCGAGCCTCGACCGGATTCGCCGTTCTTCGCGAGATGCTTCTTGGAATAACGGTAATCGATCAGGGTATTGATGTTGCGATCCGCCACGGCAAACACGCTGCCGCCGCGACCGCCGTCGCCGCCGTCGGGTCCGCCGAACGGCACGAATTTCTCACGGCGCATCGATGCCGAGCCGTTGCCGCCGTTCCCGGCGATCACCTCGATTCGCGCTGCGTCAATGAATTTCATGGGGTCCGTTCCGCTTAATCGACCGTCCGCAGACGATCCTACACTGTCCAATGATCCTCGCCCGGCGCTTGATACGGTCGCACGGACGGGACAAACAAAAAAGGCTCCGCATGGGAGCGGAGCC
This sequence comes from Pandoraea pnomenusa, assembly GCF_040391475.1. GTDB lineage: Bacteria > Pseudomonadota > Gammaproteobacteria > Burkholderiales > Burkholderiaceae > Pandoraea > Pandoraea pnomenusa_C. The sequence continues at coordinate 69,465 of NZ_JBEBXS010000024.1, forward strand.
TTTTGGTGGCAAAAGGCTTAGCTTACGCTGCCGGCACCACGCTGACCACTTGCTTCTTCGCTGCGCCCTTGACGGCGAATTGCACGTGGCCGTCGGCCAGTGCAAACAGCGTGTGGTCCTTACCAATACCGACGTTTTCGCCGGCATGCATACGAGTACCACGTTGGCGAACGATGATGCCGCCAGCCAGGATCGCCTGACCGCCGTACACCTTCACGCCAAGGCGCTTCGACTCGGAATCGCGGCCGTTACGGGACGATCCGCCTGCTTTTTTGTGTGCCATGACTTAACTCCTTACCTAGCTTGATCGATTAGCCGTTGATGCTGTCGATGCGCAGCTCGGTGTAGTTTTGGCGATGGCCTTGACGCTTTTGGTAGTGCTTGCGACGGCGCATCTTGAAAATCTTCACCTTGGGGTGACGACCTTGGGCGATAACGGTAGCCTTGACGGAAGCCCCACTGACCAACGGCGCACCGAACTTAATCGATTCGCCCTCGCCAACGGCGAGAACCTGGTCGATGGTGATTTCAGCGCCAATGTCAGCCGGTATCTGTTCTACTTTGAGCTTTTCGCCAGCAGCAACCTTATATTGCTTACCGCCGGTTTTTATGACCGCGTACATTGTTGAACCTCACTCATAAACAAGAGAATTTTCGTGCAGGCCGAGGGTCCCGAAAGGACTCGTCTTACCGACCGATCACATTCGCGCGGACCGTCATACCGAGGTATTTTCGGACCCGGCGCAGAGAATGCGCGCACGAAAACGGGGGATTATACAGACTTTCTCCTTTTGCGTCAAAGACTTCCGTGAAACCAGTCATTCCGCGGGGCTGGCACCCGAAAGTCCCCTCGTCCACTATATAATTTGGGGCGAATTTTTCCTCACCCGAGCCTTGTCTTGACTGCTTCGACTTCTTCCCAGAACGTACTGGCCGCCATCGCCGACGACATGCATGCCGTCGACCAGCTTATCCGCAAACGGCTGGCTTCCGAGGTGGTCCTGATCAATCAGATCTCGGAGTACATCATCAACTCGGGCGGCAAGCGGCTGCGCCCGGCGTTGCTGCTGCTCGTGGCGAATGCGCTCGGCGTGAGCTCGCCCGCGCGCCACGAACTGGCCGCCGTGATCGAGTTCATCCATACCTCGACGCTGTTGCACGACGACGTGGTCGACGAATCCGACCTGCGTCGCGGCAAGCAGACCGCCAATGCGCTGTTCGGCAATGCGGCCTCCGTGCTGGTCGGCGACTTCCTGTATTCGCGCTCCTTCGAGATGATGGTGAGCGTGGACAACATGCGCGTGATGCAGATCCTCGCGCGCGCGACCAACGTCATCGCCGAAGGCGAAGTGCTTCAGTTGCTGAACATGCACGACCCGGACGTCGATGAAGCGCGTTATCTGCAGGTCATCAAATACAAGACCGCCACGCTGTTCGAAGCCGCCACGCAACTCGCGGCAGTGCTGGCCAATGCAGACAAGCCGACCGAAGACGCCGTAGTGGAATATGGCGGCCGCCTCGGCACCGCCTTCCAATTGATGGACGACTGGCTCGACTACGCGGGCGATACCGACGCAATGGGCAAGAACGCGGGCGACGATCTGCGCGAAGGCAAACCCACGCTGCCGCTGATTCACGTGCTCCAGCATGGCACGGCAGAAGAGCGCGCACTCGTGCGCGAAGCCATCGAGAACGGCGGCACCGACAAGTTCGAACCGATTCTCGCAGCGATCACGCGCACGGGCGCACTCGACTACACGCTGGCACGTGCAAAAGAAGAGGCAGATGCAGCGGCACAAATTATTTCTGCACTCCCCTCTTCCAATTACAAAAATTGCCTGCTAGAATTATGCTCTTACTCGATAGCGCGACGCACTTAACAGAGCGAAGTAGCAGTATCGAAGCGGGGTGTAGCTTAGCCTGGTAGAGCGCTACGTTCGGGACGTAGAGGCCGGAGGTTCGAATCCTCTCACCCCGACCAGGATTTACTTTGCTCTCAAGCAAAGCAAAAAAACCGCCGGACTTGTCCGGCGGTTTTTTTATTTCTGCGGCATTCATCACACGCATGTCGCGCGTCACTCACGTTACATCACATCGCTTGCAGTCCGTCGTATCGGCAGAGATACCATCGAACGGTCTCTGTCTGCCGAGGCCGCGGACGCCGACATCCCCTCTGCTATAGTGGCAACTCATTGCCACCCCCGGCGCGATTCGCGCACCCCATCGCTTGGAAGCCTTGCCCTTGTGGGCGCAAATTTGCGCCGTCGCTCTCCTGATCATTTGCTCAGGATTCTTTTCCATCTCGGAAACGAGCATGATGGCGCTCAATCGCCATCGTCTGAAGCATCTGGTGCGCATGAACGTGCACGGTGCCAAATCGACGCAAGGCCTGCTCTCACGCACCGAAGATCTGCTGTCGACGATTCTCGTCGGCAATAACGTCATCAATACCGTGGTTCCGGTACTCACCACATCGATCGCCGTGCGCTACTTCGGCAACGATGCCGTCACCCTCTCGGTCGCGACGGCACTCATTGCACTGCTGATCATCATCTTTGCCGAGATCGGTCCGAAGATCGTGGGGGCAACGTATCCCGAACGGATCGCCCTGTCGGTCAGCACACCGCTCAAGCCGATCGTCACGATGGCAACTCCCCTCGTGTGGGTGCTCAACGGTTTCGTGCGCGGCTTGCTGCGGGTGCTGCGCATCGATACGCGTCGCGCTTCGGGTGAAGCGCGCCTGACGACCGAGGAACTCCGCACGATCGTGCTCGAGGCCGGCAACTACATGCCGACCAAGCCTCGCAGCGTGCTGCTCAATCTGCTCGATCTCGAGAACATCACCGTCGACGACGTGATGGTGCCGCGCGCCCGCATCGAAGCCCTCGATATTTCGGCCCCGCTCGATACCATCCTCCTGCAGCTCGAGACCTGCTATCACAACAAGCTGCCGGTCTACGACGGCGACATCGATCGCATCGTCGGCATTCTTCCCGTACGACGCACGCTCTCGGCACTGCGGCATCCCGACGACCTCTCGGTCGATACCTTGCGCGAACTGCTCGTCGAACCTTACTTCATCCCGAGCGACACGCCGGCGATGCGCCAGTTGCAATACTTCCAGGAGAATCACCGGCGCGTGGGCCTGGTCGTCAACGAATACGGCGAGGTCGAAGGGTTGGTCACCACCGAAGACATCATCGAGGAACTCATCGGCGAGTTCACAACGAGCGTGCCGGGCGGCGGCGGCAGCCGTTCGGGATGGACGGCGGACGACGATTGCCTGGTCGGTGGCGGCGTGGGTCTGCGCGACCTGAATCGCCGCCTGGGCCTGCATCTGCCGACCGACGGGCCGAAGACGCTGAACGGTCTGATTCTCGAAGTGCTGCGCGAAATTCCCGAGGCATCGGTGAGCCTGGAAATCAGCGGCGTACGCATGGAAATCGTGCAGATCGACAATCAGGCGATCAAGACCGTGCGTCTGTTCAAACCGATGGCGCACGCCGCGTCACACGAGTAAGTCTGCGCCGCTCACTGCCCGTGACACCCCACCATTTTTCGGGCAATTCCGATTGAGCCGCCCCAGGGTTTTGACGAGACTGAAGCTCCACACAGCCCTCGTCACTCCCTGTCATGTCCCATCACCCATCCTCCGATTCCGCGCGCATACCGGCGCCCGTTGACGGTCGGGTCGCCGTCGCGGCCGCAACCCCATCGCGCGTCCTGCGCACATCGCCTGACGCGTCGGCGTCTCCGCTGCTGTTTCTCGAGCAGACGATGAGCGAGGCGATTCGCGCCGGGGCTTCCGACGTGCACTTCGAGCCGATGGCACAACGCTTCCGGATACGCGTTCGTATCGACGGTCTCCTGCAGGCGCGACCTGACATCCCCTTGCCGTGGCGCGACATGCTCACCTCTCGCCTGAAGGTTCTCGCGAATCTGGATATCGCACAGAAGCGTTTGCCGCAAGACGGACGCATGGTCTGGCGCGAAGCCGGCGAGCCGGTCGAGTGCCGTGTGAGCGCATTGCCGACGCTGCACGGAGAGAAACTGGTCGTGCGACTACTCGACGGCGCGAAGGTCCCGCTCTCGCTGGAAGGGCTCGGCTATACGCCGAAGCAGTACCTCGCCCTCACGCGCGCCATTGCACGTCCACACGGGATGATTCTGCTCACGGGGCCGACCGGCAGCGGCAAGACGGTTTCCCTCTACAGTTGTCTGCGCCGCCTGAACGACACCTCGCGCAATATCGTCACCATCGAGGATCC
>NZ_JBEBXS010000025.1:0-66013 GCF_040391475.1 Pandoraea pnomenusa
GCCGATCCGCATGCGGAGGCAGGCCAGCGATGGCGGGGCGTCTTCATGCGAATCGCACGCATGAGAAGTCTCGGGAAGTAATCAAGGAACAGCAATGGACAAGGTCGATTGCGTCGTGATCGGCGCGGGCGTAGTGGGATTGGCCGTCGCGCGGGCGATGGCCACGGCGGGCCGCGAGGTCGTCATCCTCGAAGCCGAACGCGCCATCGGCACAGGCACGAGTTCGCGGAACAGCGAGGTAATCCACGGCGGCATTTACTATCCGCCGGGCTCGCTCAAGGCGAAGCTGTGCGTCGACGGGAAGCATCGACTGTATGAGTTTTGTGCGTCGCATGGGGTGGAGCATCGCCGCTGCGGCAAGCTGATCGTGGCGACCACGGACCATCAGGTCGACGAACTCGAGGCGATCGCCGCGAACGCGCGCGCCAGTGGCGTCGACGATCTGCAGTGGCTGAGTGCCGCGGAGGTTGCGCAACGAGAGCCGGCCTTGCACACGTATGGTGCGTTGTTGTCACCGTCGACGGGCATCGTCGACAGTCACGGTCTGATGCTCGCCTTGCAGGGCGATGCGGAGAATGCAGGGGCGATGCTGGCGTTCGATGCGCGGGTGGTCGGCGCGCGAGTTGGCGGGGCCCAGGGCATCGAACTCGATGTGCAGACCGAAGGTGAGACGTCCACGTTACTGGCTGCCACGGTCATCAACAGTGCAGGGCTGTATGCGGTCGATATCGCACGCACGTTCGACGGACTGTCGCCTGACCATATTCCGCAGCGCTACTACGCGAAGGGGAGTTACTTCTCCTGCGCACAACGCGCGCCGTTCACGCATCTGATTTATCCGGTGCCGGAACCGGGCGGGCTGGGCGTGCACCTCACGCTCGATCTCGGCGGGCAAGCGCGTTTCGGGCCGAACGTGGAATGGGCCGACGAGATCGACTACTCGGTCAATCCGGCCGATGGCGACGGGTTCTATGCGGCGGTGCGTCGCTACTGGCCGGCGTTGGCCGACGGCGTACTGCAGCCGGGCTATGCCGGCATTCGACCGAAGATCAGCGGACCGGGGCAACCGGCGGCGGACTTCCGTATCGACGGACCTGCAGTGCATGGGGTAGCGGGACTCGTGAACTTGTTCGGTATCGAGTCGCCGGGCCTGACGGCGTCGCTGGCGATTGCCGAAGCGGTGCGCGCGGCACTCTGACGCCGCTGTGACCGCACTTTGGCGCGGGAGGCGGCGGACAGGGTTGCCCGCTCGCGCTCCGCGCATGGACTTGCTATCTGGCTAACCCCGTGATTCCCGAAGCACGGTGCCGCGAACATGGCGCGGCATGCCTGTGCATGACTGACGTCGGGTGATCGTGTGACGGTGCGTGCTGCCGGCTTCGTTGGCGAAGCCGCAACCTCACGCGCCGCTCAGCGTACGGCGACCGGGGGCTTCCAGGAAGCCGGGTTCGTCCAGAACACACCGCGCAGGCGATCGGTGTCGCCACACGGCGTGCTGCGTGCCGGTTTGCTGATTTGGCCTGCACAGGCGCTGATATCGCGGCCCGATTGCTGCAAGCGTTTCAGAATCGTATCGAGCATGCCCGATTCGCGCCATTCGTTGAGCTTGCGGCGGCAAGTCGGCACGGAGGGATACTGCATCGGCAGTTTGGACCAGCTTTCGCCGGTGAACAGCACCCACAAGACAGCATTGGTCAGCGTGCGCTGCTCGACTTGAGGGCGCCCGCGTCGTTCCGTACGGACCGGTCGGTCGCAAATCAGATCACGCAGGGCGTGCCATTCAACGTCGCTCAGTTCAGTAAACATAACACCTCGACCCAAAACAAACGGAGGCGCCGCAGGGGGCGAGTCCGGGCTTCACGATCTTGCGGCACCGGTGCAGTCTGGTGCGTGCTTATCTATGAAACCTCGGCCAAGGCGGCGTCGTTCCCCGATGCTGGAAATACAAGCAACAAGCATGCCAGGGCGTCGGGTTCTCTCGTGAAGAACACCGAGGGCGGGTCGAACCACACTGCGAAGGGAGCGTTTGACCAGCAAAAAAACGCCCACTTGGCAGGTGGGCGCAGCTCCTGAGTGGCAATTGGGATAGGCAATCGCAAAAGCGTCAGGAGAAAAGGGATACGGCGGTTTGGCCAGCCCGGATCGTTTGTTGTTCTCGGCTCCGGCCATGATGTCTCGCTCCACTTGCGCCAGCTTGTCAAGCTTGCAGCCGCAATGATGACAAAAAGCGGGAGTCGACGCGCTTCGGAATTACCCCCATTGCGGTGCATGTCCCCGCCGGACGGCAAATCGCCCAAGATGGGTGCCGGCCTGCGCCCCGATTGGGCACGGTGTCGCGAGAATGGGCGCAACCCGGCGCACGGCAGGCGCAACCGGTTATCGCCTGGTGAGAATGGTGGCTTGGTTATCACGCGGCCTTCCGTCATGGCCGGGCGAGGAAACGGTGGCCTATAATGTGCGCCTCCTATAAATATCGTCTATCGGCTGCGGACTCGCCCGCAATCCGGTCGGCGCCAGTGCGTACACGGCATGAGCAACGACAGCGATAACAAATACTCCGTCCCGGGCCTCGAACGCGGTCTGCGCATCTTGATGACGTTTTCCGCGCGTGAGCCGGTGCTGGCCGGGGCGGATCTGGCGCGCCGTCTGGATATCCCGCGCTCGACGGTGTTCCGCCTTTTGCAGACGCTGGAAGCCGAGGGCTTCATCGAGAAGGCGGGTGACGATCGTCATTACCGGCTGGGCGTCGCGGTGCTGCGTCTGGGCTTCGAGTATCTGAATTCGCTCGAACTGACGGATCTGGGAACGCCGGTGATCGAGAAGCTGCGCGATGCGACAGGGTTCTCGAGTCACATTCTGATTCTGGATCAGCGCGATGCCGTGTTTGTCGCGAAGGCCGCGAGCCGCGAGCTGGTTTTCGGCACGGTGCGCGTCGGTACGCGTCTGCCCGCGCACGCTACGGCGGTCGGACATATCCTCCTTGGCGATTATTCGCTGCCATCGCTCAAACAGCTCTATCCGGAGCGCAAGCTCGAAGCCTATACGGCGCATACGCCAACGACGGTGGACGCACTGTTCCGCGTGGTGCAGGAAGACATCACCCGTGGGTACAGCATGAGCCAGGCCTTCTTCGAGCAGAACATTTCGACCATTGCGGCGCCCGTGCGCAATCATCGCGGACAAATCGCCGCCGTCATCAGCGTGACGATTCCCCAAGCTCGCGTCGAAGCCGATCTGCTCGAGAGCGGCATCGTCGAGAAAGTGGTCTCGGCAGCTGATGAACTCTCACACAAACTCAATTACCGTGCCGAACGCGGGGCCGCCGTGCCGGTCGCGGAGCGATAGTTCGCGCGTTTTTGCTCCGCTCGGTTCGTTTGCCTCGGCTTGCTTTCTCGCGTCCGGGCAGCGCTACTACCCGATCCCCCGACTCCGCTCCAATGCCGGTTAAGTCGCTACGTCGGGGGACCGGGTAGTAGCGCCCATCATTTGCCCTGTTTACCCATCGGTTCGTTCGCCTCGGCTCGCTTTCCCGCATCCGGGCAGCGCCAACACCCGATCCCCCGACTCCGCTCCAATGCCGGTTAAGTCGCTACGTCGGGGGACCGGGTATTGACGCCCATCATTTGCCCCGTTTCCTTAGCGCGTACCCACGCCTCCTCGAATTTTTTCTCGCAGACGAGCGAGGGCTTTGTCATTAGCATTTGCGCAACATCAATAAGCGTTGAGTCAATTTCTGCTTGTCTCGCTGTACCCACTTCGCCATAATTGTCTCACCTATTAATCAATGTTTCATAGGTAAGACAACAACGATGCGCCGATCAGGATGTCTTTCACGACATTTGCCTGTCGGCACTGGGCGTTGAACAGCCCCGGAGCATCAGGAAGCAAAACAGGAGTGGATGGTGAAGAGACGCAGTATCGGCGTGGCCTGCCTTTTGGCATGCGCTGGCGCGGCACACGCCGCAAGTAGCTCGTTGCAGATTTACGGGACGATCGACGACGGTCTCACTTACGTGAGCAATCAAGGCGGCGGTCGTTTGTTCAAGATGGACGCCGGTATCGGACAACCCGATCGCTTCGGCCTGAAAGGGCGCGAGGATCTCGGCGGTGGCCTTGCCGCTGTATTCCAACTGGAGCAGGGCTTCAACACCAGCACCGGCGCGCTGATCAACAGCGGTGTGCAGTGGAATCGCCAGGCCTGGGTAGGTTTGGCCAGCGATCGCTTCGGCACGGTGTCGATCGGCCATCAGACGGACTTCATGCAAGACGTCTCGATCCGCTACTCAAACGGCTTCTGGCAGCACAACCTGTATGCCTATCACCCGGGCAACCTCGACAATCTGGCGAACTCGTCGCAGGTCGACAATGCAGTGAAGTGGAACAGCGCGAGCTTTCACGGGCTGACCGGTGGTCTGATGTACGGCTTCGCAGGCGGCAACGCGCTCGGCCGCACGATGGGCGGCTACCTGAAGTACGACAACGGCCCACTGTCGGTCGCGGCAACGTACGTGAGTATCAACAAGCGCACGTTCGACTTCTATTCGCGTCTGGGCATCTCGTCGATCTTCGGTCAGTCGGGCCTGTCGTCGACGAATCTCTTCAAGTCGGATGCCGTGAACAATACCGGCATCGGCGCCTCCTATCGAATCTCGTCACGCTGGAATGTGCATGCGCTTTACACGCGTAGCGAGGTCCGCGCGCCGGGCGGCTCGGGCAACATGTTCAACTATGACGTGGGCACGGAATACCGCGTGACGGATGCAAACGCGCTCACGCTGGGCTATTCGTATTCGTCGTTCAATCACACGCATTACAACCAGATTGAAGCGGGCAACCTGTATTCGTTCTCGAAGCGTACGCAGTTGCAGGCGCAGGTGACGTATATCGCCGCGAATGGCAAGAACAACGCAGCGTCGTATCCGATCGGGGCTTCGAGCAATCACGATCAGGTGCTGCTGCGTCTGGGCATGTATCACAGCTTCTAAGTCGCGACGCCATCGGGCCGGTGCGAGCTGTCAGGTGCCCGATCCGGTGGCGACAGAAATCCCGGCGGCAGGTCTTTGCACCTGCCGCGCACTATGAGAGTCAACGAGACGCACCATGTCAGTTTCTCTGTCCCCTTCGTCCGGTCAGCGCCCCTCGCGTGTGCGCTACTGGATGCTGTTTCTGGTCTTTGTCGGCACGGTCATCAATTATGTCGACCGGGCCAATCTGTCGGTCGCCGCGCCAATGCTCAAGCAGGAGTTCGGGCTGGGTCCGGTCGAGCTGGGCTTCATCTTCTCGGCGTACGCCTGGACGTATGTGATCGCAAACATTCCCGGCGGCTGGGTCATCGATCGCTTCGGCACGCGCGCGATCTACGGGGTCGCGATTCTTAGCTGGTCGATTCTGACGTTCATGCAAGGCTTCACGTCGCGCTTCGCCACGCTGTTCGGCATGCGTCTCGGCGTGGGCATCGCGGAAGCCCCGACGTTCCCGGTGAACAATCGTGTGGTCTCGATCTGGTTCGCGCAGCGCGAACGCGGCGTGGCCACGAGCGTTTACCTTGTGGGTCAGTACATTGGCATGGCAGCGCTTACGCCGTTGCTGTTCTGGATCGCCCATACGTGGGGCTGGCGCGAGATTTTCTATGCAACCGGTCTGCTGGGGATTGTCTGGGCGGGCGTCTGGTTTGTCGGCTATCGCGATCCGGACAAGTGCTCGTGGGTGAATGCCGCCGAACTCGCACATATCCGCAACGGCGGGGCATTGGTCGAGGCGAAGTCCACTGAGCGTGCCACGCCGCAGAAATTCCCGTGGCGAAAGTTGCTCGCGCTCTTCCGTAATCGTCAGATCATTGCGATTTGCGTCGGCAAGTTCGCGTCGCTCTCGTCACTGTATTTCTTCCTGACGTGGTTCCCGACGTACCTGATTACCGAGCGCCACATGACGGTGCTCAAGGCAGGAGGTGTGACGTCGGTGCCGTTCGTCGCGGCGTCGATCGGTGTGGTCTGCGGCGGTTTGCTTTCAGACTGGCTGCTGCGCCGGGGTGTGGCGGTTGGCACGGCGCGCAAGACGCCGATCGTGACCGGTCTGCTGCTGGTGCCAACGATGTCGCTCGCGGTTCTCACGGACGCCAACTGGCTGGTGATCGCGATCATGTCGTTCGCGTTCTTTGCACAAGGCGTGGCGTCGGCGTCGTGGTCGCTCGTGGCAGACATCGCGCCCAAGGGCATGGTCGGCATCACGGGGGGGGCGGTGAACTTCGCCGGGAACCTGTCGGGTATTGTCACGCCGATCGCGATTGGCTTCATCGTCAAGGCGACCGGTTCGTTCGGCTGGGCGCTCGGGCTGATCAGTCTGTTCGCCATCGCCGGGGTGCTGTGCTACCTGCTGTTGCTCGGCGAGGTGAAGCGCATCGAACTGGATGACGACGAAGAAGACTCGCCGTCTACTGCCAAGGCGCGTACCGTCTGAATCCGGAACGCACCACCGTCGCCGGACGTTCGATACACGAGCCATCGCTGGGTGTCGGACCGTCGTCAGACGAACTCTCGCCGTCAATGCCGCGTCAGGCCTCCACGGCCTGACGCCGGTAATCGCCAGGACGGGCCCCGGTCCACTTCCGGAACGCACGAAAAAAAGCGCTCGGATCGGCAAAGCCCAGCGACAGCGCAATCTCAAGCATCGGCTTCGACGTGTGACATAACGCGTGAATCGCCAGATCGCGCCGTAACTGGTCCTTGATCGACTGGTAGGACTGGCCTTCTTCTTCCAGGCGCCTGCGCAGCGTCGACGGCGTGGTGTGGAATTCCCCCGCCAGCGCTTCGAACGCGGGCCAACTGTCGGTCGGCATGGTCTTCAGACGCCGCCGCACGCGTGCCACCATGCCCTTGGTGTTCTTGTATTTGAGAATGATGTTGCCCGGCGCCGCCCGCAGGAAATCCTTCACGGTCACTTCGTTCTGAGTGACAGGCAATGCCAGGCAAGCGGCATCGAATTCGATGGCCGTATGCGGCGCATGGAACACCAGACGCGGCGAATACATCGTCCGGTATTCATCGCTGTAGGCGGTCTCGGGATAGGCAAAATACGCCGTGCTCAACGGCACACGACGCGAAATCAACCAGCACGTCAGCGCATAGAACAGGATCAGCAGCGTTTCGTGCCCAAAGACGCGGGGTGCCTGCGCATCCTGCCTTTCGTGCACTTCTAGCCTTGCGAGCGAGCCGTCCCGCACGAGATGCATTTCGAAATCGTCGAGCAGCAGTCCCATGAAGCGCGACGCGCGCTGCAATGCCTGCTCCAACGTATGGCAGGTCACCACGCTGTAGCAGAGCATCGCGAAACTGCCGACCTTCATGCGACGTGCGTCCTGTCCGAAGAATTCGTCGTCGAGGGCGAGACTGATCAACCGCCACAGGTGTGCGTAGCGGTCCGCCGAAACGCGTCCCTGAGGATGCGCGAGCAGCGACGGCGCGATGTCAGCGGCGCGTAGTAACGCTGCGGGGTCGCCGCCAAGACGCTCGACGTGGGCCAACGCGTTGATGACGAAATGTACCGAGATGCTGCCTTTTTCCATGCGTCGCGAAACGGGATGCCGTAGCAGGGGGACGCAAGGATTCTAGCAGTGCGGCTCCCGCTGACGAATCCGGTGCCGTCCGAAAGCGGGATCGGCACCGTCCTATTTCCCCTGTTTCTTGACGCGGATCACAAACGACGCGGGAAGCTCAGGCGCGATGCGGCTTACTTCGGTGCCATGCGCAACGCGCCGTCCAGGCGGATGACCTCGCCGTTGATCATGGTGTTCTCGACGATGTGACGTACCAGCGCCGCATACTCCGACGGACGGCCGAGTCGCGGCGGGAAGGGGACTGACGCCCCCAGCGCGGCCTGAACTTCCGGTGTCATGCCCGCCATCATCGGCGTTTCGAAAATGCCCGGCGCAATGGTCACGACACGGATCCCCGAGCGCGCGAGTTCGCGTGCCGCCGGCAAGGTGAGCGCTGCCACGCCACCTTTCGACGCTGCGTACGCGGCCTGGCCGATCTGTCCGTCGAACGCCGCCACCGATGCCGTGTTGACGACCACGCCGCGCTCGCCTTCCGCATCGGCTTCGCCATCGGCCATTGCCGCCGCGGCGATACGCAGTACGTTGAAGGTGCCGATCAGGTTCACATTGATGATCCGCGCGAAGCTCTCCAGCCGATGCGGCCCTTGCTTGCCCAGAATCCGCTCGCCGGTGACAAGCCCGGCGCAGTTGACCACACCGTTCAGGTGGCCAAAGGCCGACTTCGCCGTATCGACCAGTCGCTGCACGTCGTCTTCGCGCGTGATGTCGGTGGCGACGAAGCGGGCCGCATCGCCCAGGGCGTCGGCTTGCTTTGCACCGGCTTGCGCATTGATGTCACCGAGCACGACTTTCGCGCCGGCGTCGACGAACATGCGCGCCGTGGCGGCGCCCAGCCCCGACGAGGCCCCGGTAACGAGAAAAACACGATCCTTGATTTGCATGAGCTGCGATTCCTGTGAGTAGGGCGCTCAGGCCCCATTGGCCGACGCTTGCGCGGCCTTGGCGATTTCCTGATTGCGCAGAATGAAGCGCTGGAGCTTGCCGCTAGGCGTCTTGGGGAGCTCGGAGACGAATTCGACTTCGCGCGGATAGGCGTGTGTGGACAGCCGGTGCCTGACATGCGCCTGCAACTCGCTGGCGAGGGCCTCGGTCGGTGCGAATTGCGGGTGCAGTACCACGAATGCCTTGACCAGTTCGGTGCGCTCGGGATCCGGCTTGCCCACCACGGCCGTCTCGACCACGGCCGGGTGTTCGATCAATGCGCTTTCCACATCGAACGGCCCGATCCGGTAGCCGGCCGAGGTGATCACGTCGTCGTTGCGTCCGACAAAGCTGATGCTGCCATCGTCGTTGCGCTCGACGGTATCGCCCGAGAGGTAGTAATCGCCGACGAAGGCGGGCGTCTCACGCTCCCAATAGCCGCTGAACCACATCAGTGGCGATTGCTTGCGATCGAGCGCGAGTACCCCCGGTTGTCCCACCGGACACTCGCGGCCGTCGTCGTCGAGTACGACCACGCGATGCCCCGGTGAGGCAAACCCGGCCGCACCCGCCTGCACCGGATGCGTCAGCGCATGGTGATTGCACACCACCATGCCGAGTTCCGTCTGTCCGTAGTGGTCGTGAATGGTTACCCCGAGGTGCTGTGCAAACCAGCGGATGACCTCCGGGTTTAACGGTTCGCCCGCACTCGATACCGCCCGGAGTCGACCTTTGAGCGGCGCAGCGGCTTTGTCGCCGCCCGCGATCAACAATCGGAACGCCGTTGGCGAGCCCGCCAGATTGGTAATCCCCAGCTTGTTGATGATCCGGTAAGTGCTTTCGACCGTGAAAGGGCCGTCGTAAAACGTGGTGGGGATGCCCAGTGCCAGCGGGCCGGTCACCGCGTAATACAGGCCATACGCCCAGCCCGGATCGGCGATGTTCCAGAACGTGTCGGTCGGACGCAGGTCGACCGCGTCACGCATATAACCGGCAAACGCCATGATCGCGCGCAACGGCACCATGACCGGCTTGGCCGCGCCCGTCGTGCCGGACGTGAACATCATGAGGAACGGATCGTCGCCGCGGCGCAGCACCGGCTCGAAGTCCTGCGAGTGCTGTTCGACTTCGTGCCAGAAGCTGAAGTCGCCGCGCCGGATGCCCTGACCGCGCGGCCCGCCCACGGTGACCACTGACGGACAGTTGGCGACTTCGTCGAGCTTGGTCCGGTTCGCGCCGTCGGTGATCACGAGCTTGCTTTGCGCACTGCTCAACCGATGCTCGATGGCTTTCGGGCCGAATGCGGTGAAAAGCGGCTGATACACCGCGCCCGCGCGCCAGGTACCGAGAATCGTCACGAGCAATTCTGGGGTGCGCGGCAGCAGGCCGCTCACGCGGTCACCCGGCTGTACGCCTTGTTCGCGCAGGAAGTTGGCGAAGCGTGCGGACAGGGTTTGCAATTGCCGGAACGTCCATGTCTGGCTCGTGCCGTCCTTGCCTTCCCAGAACAAGGCGATGCGACCGGGCAGGGCGTGCCGGTCGCAACACTCGACGCAGGCGTTCATGGCATCGAGGTTGCCGGCAAGGGTGGCGCGTACCGTCGCGTCGAGATCGAACGCCTGGTAGGCGTCGGCGTAATCCGCAATCATGGGTTGTCTCCTGTAGTCGGATGCCGGCCGGCGGCCGCGCGCCTGTCATCGGGAAGACCGGGCGCATGCCACTGGCCCCCGTGGCGCCGTCTTGGTGGGGGCGCGACGCTCACTGGGCAATGTCGAAATTCATCGTAATGCGGGGCGTACGCGGCAGGCAATGTCCAAACGGGTCAGAGTTGGTGAGGGATTTATCCACTCCGCAAACAGGGTTTAGGCCATGGGCGCGGCCCGCCGGCGAGCCTTGCGGGACGGTCGAGCCGCTTGCGGTAAGGGTTTGTCCGAGGCCGGTATCGGGCAATTCCGATGGCAATTCCGCTCATGCAATTTGCCGTTTTTGGCTATGGTGCCAAGACGGCGGGATCCCTACACTGGATCTATCGACATGGAAAAAGCGCCGGCGATCCATTCGGACAACGTCAGGGTGCAGGAGACAGAAGATGGATTTCTATACCGAAGACCAACGCATGATTCGCGATATGGCGCGCGCGTTCGCCAGCGAACAACTCGCGCCGAACGCCGCCCAATGGGATCGCGAATGCGCGCTGCCCGACGCGATGGTGGCGCAAATGGGCGAACTCGGCCTGCTGGGCATGATGGTGCCGGAAGAGTACGGCGGGTCATACACGGACTACACGGCCTATGCGCTGGCGATGGAAGAGATTGCCGCCGGTTGCGCGTCCACGGCGACGATGATGTCGGTGCATAACTCCGTGGGTTGCGCCCCGATCCTGAAGTTCGGTGCCAACGCCCAACGTGAACGATGGCTGCCCGATCTGGCGGCGGGTCGCAAGATCGGCGCGTTCTGCCTGACCGAGCCGCAAGCCGGTTCCGAGGCCAACAACCTGCGAACGCGTGCCGAGCGGCGTGGCGACAAATGGGTGCTCAACGGCAACAAGCAGTTCGTGACGAACGGCAAGCGCGCAGCCGTTGCCATCGTATTCGCGGTGACCGATCCTGCGGCCGGCAAGCGTGGCATCTCGGCATTCATCGTGCCGACGGATACGCCGGGCTTCGAGGTGGGGCATCCCGAGCACAAGCTTGGGATTCGCGCGTCCGACACGTGCCCGATCACCTTGATCGACTGTGAGGTCGGCGACGAGGCAATGCTCGGCGAGCCGGGGCAGGGGCTGAAAATCGCGTTGTCCAATCTCGAAGGCGGCCGCATCGGCATTGCGGCACTCGCGCTGGGTGTGGCGCGCGCGGCGTTCGAGGCGGCGCTGCAATACGCGAACGAGCGTCAGCAGTTCGGCAAACCGATCAGGGAACACCAGAGCATCGCCAACATGCTGGCCGACATGACGACGCGCATCAATGCTGCGCGCTTCCTGATTCTCCACGCTGCCGCGCTTCGCACGCAGGGGCTCCCGTGTCTGTCCGAGGCGTCGCAGGCAAAGCTCTACGCCTCCGAGCTGGCCGAGTGGGTGTGCTCGCACGCCATTCAGATTCACGGTGGGTACGGCTACCTCGAGGACTATCCGGTGGAGCGCCACTATCGCGATGCGCGCATCACGCAGATCTATGAGGGCACCAGCGAAATCCAGCGTCAGGTCATCGCTCGGGCCTTGGGCTGAGCGCTTTCGGCTTGGGTAACGAACGCTACGGCGAGGTGGCCGCTTCCCGCAAGGGCGCGGACTTGCTACGGGAAACGACCGTGAGGAGGGCGAGTGAATTTGCATGACGGCGCCGTCGAGGCAAAAGACGAAGTCGTGTTCAGCGTGATCAACGGGTTCGGCATCGTGACGCTGAACCGGCCGCGTGCGCTGAACGCGATTACGCACGGCATGGTGCGTGCCATGTGGACGCAACTCAACGCGTGGGCCCATGACCCGGCGGTACGGGCGGTGTTGATCGAGGGCATGGGCGAGAAGGCCTTTTGCGCGGGGGGCGACGTTCGCGCGCTATACGACAGCCGGGTGAATCATGGCGACGCGCATCAGGCATTCTTCGTTGACGAATATCGTCTCGACTATCTGATCCACCGTTATCCGAAGCCCTATATCGCCTTGCTCGACGGCATCGTCATGGGTGGGGGCATGGGGGTGGCGCAAGGGGCCGCATTGCGCGTCGTGACCGACCGCACGAGGCTGGCGATGCCGGAGACGGGCATCGGCCTGTTTCCCGATGTCGGGGCCAGTTGGTTCCTGGGCCATCTGGCACCGACGCTGGCCCGATATCTCGGCCTCTCGGGGGTGACCATCACGGCGGCCGACGCGCTCTATTGCGGGCTGGCCGACGTCTGGCTCGAAGGCGACGCCCCGCAACGGTTGCGGGACATGCTGCCGGACTTCGACTGGTCTGCGGATGCGAGCGCCGACTTGCAGCAGGTGCGCTCGGCGATCGTGTCGATCGGTCGCACCTGGGCCGACGCCGCGCCGCTCGCGCAAGTCCGCTCAACGCTGGACCGGCACTTCAGCGCGCTCGACGTGCCGGGTATCGTGGCGTCGCTCGAAGCAGACCCGCAGACACCGTGGTCCGTCGAGACACTGGCGATGCTCGCGCAACGCTCGCCATTGAGTCTGTGCGTGACCGACCGGCAATTGCAGAAGGGTCGTCGCCTCGATCTCGCGGACGCGTTCCGTATGGAACTGGTGCTGGGCTACCACGCGTTTGCTACCGGGGACTTTGTCGAAGGGGTACGCGCGCTGTTGATCGACAAGGACAAGCAACCGCGCTGGCGCTATGCCACGTTGGCCGATGTGCCGGCGTCGGTGGTCGAGGCATTCTTCGTCTCCCCCTGGCCGGACGGGGCGCATCCACTCAAAGCGTTGGGAGACGATTGAAGTCGGGCAAACGCGTGCGACAATGCCGGTTTTGCGGAAGACCGCACAATCCGTTGGAGTCCAGATGCTCGTCGAAATCGCCCGTCTGTTACTAGACCTAGTTTTCTCGCTATTCGGCGCTTTGCTGCTGTTGCGCGTGTGGATGCAGGCTTCCCGTCTGCCGCCGCGCAACCCGCTCTCGCAAGGAGTGTTCCAGTTCACGAACTGGATCGTGCTGCCGCTGCGGCGTGTATTGCCCGGCATCGGCGGCATTGACTGGGCGTGCGTGGTCGGCGCCTGGCTGTGCGCCATTGCCTATCTGGTGCTGATTACGGCGGTCGTGGGGGTGTCGCCGGTGTCGGTGTTCCCGCGAGGCTTGCTCGTGGCGGTGGTGCTGGTGGCGAAGTGGGGCGCCAACCTCGTGATGTGGCTGACGCTGCTGATGGCCGTGCTGTCCTGGGTCAATCCGCGCGCGGCCGCAATGCCGATTCTCCAGCATCTGCTCGACCCGCTGCTGCGTCCGATCCGCCGCGTCATTCCGATGATGGGCGGTTTCGACCTGTCGCCGCTCGGACTCTTCCTGCTGATGCAGATTCTGCTGATCGTGCTGGCGCGGTTAAGCCTGTTCTTCGCGACCCTCTGAGGCTTCGGCAGGCAGCGCGGCTGCCTGCTGCGACTCACTCGCAGTTCCCCTCTCGGCCGTCGCGCTCAACGCATTCGGCTGTGGTACGCCCGGGGACGATGGCACCGCGTCGCCAGACGCCGGTGCCACCGCAATCGGTGCCACCGATGCGGACCTGCCATTCATCTGGCTCGCGTCGCGAGTCTCAGTCGATTGGCTTGCACGCGCCGCGTTGGCCATGACCATCCGTGGCGCGTCCGCGCGTTCGGCCACCGAACGTTCCAGCCCCAGGCGACGCAATACACGATGACCGTCCTCGGTCACGATCACTTTCGCTTGTCCCTCATCCACCGCCACATGCACGAGACGCGCCTGTTCAAGCGCGGCGAGATCGGGCGGTTCGAGTGCATCGGCATCGATGGGGCCAAGGGATGCAGCCGCCAGCAACAGTGTGGCGATTTCATGCGGACTCAGCATGGTCATACTCCTTGAGGCGAATTCTCGTCAGCGTACCGGGCAGATGTAAGCCCACGGCTACGCAATGTTTACTGCACGTTACGAATCGCCTCCGACCAAGCCTCCCCAGGCGGTCCTGCGACTGTCCTGTGATGTGCTGCCCAGCGTGTCACCAGGACCGCACGGTCAGTTCATGAAGAACCCACAGCGAGATGTGCGACGCATCGTCTGACGCCGTTTCGGCGTGATGCGTACTTCAAGTGACGTGAGATATCGGATCGAAAAGCGTCCGGCAAGTTCGTGCATTCGGGTTTCCCCTAGTATGCCCGCATTTTACGTATAGAAGTCATGTGGCCCCCTTGTTTTGACAGGGTTTGCAAGGCTTTCGGGGCGATGCGCCGACATTCGACATCCATTTGATCTATTTTTTTTCTTTTGACGGGGGTCCGATGAAAATATACTTTCCTTCACTCCGATGGAATGCCTTCACTCATGATTGACGCCGATTCGTTGCCCGCCGATCTGCCGCTCACCGAGCGGATCGTGCGCGCCATGCCCGATTTGACGCCAGCGCAACAGCGCATGGCGGCGTTCGTGCTCGACAACACGTTTCGTGCGGCAACCATGCGTATCGACGAATTTGCCGATGCCGTTGGCGTATCGCTGGCCACGGTGAATCGCTTCGCGCGCGCGCTGGGCTTCGACGGCTATCCGCAATGCCGCGCCGCGATGGTGCGCGGATTCGAGGCAACGCTCGCGCCGATCGAAAGTCTGCGCACGAGCAAGGCGCAGGCAAGCGCGAGTGCCGACGTCATGGCGGCATCGTTGGCGCAGGCCATCGAGAATCTCGACTGGACGCGCCGGGCGCTCGACGCGGCCACGTGCGAGCGTGCGGTCGAATCGATTCTTCAGGCGCGGCGCATCTACGTGTTGGGTCTTGGCGCCAGCGGCTACCTCGCCGGCCTGCTGCATCACGGCCTCGACCCGTATTGCGAGAACGTGCAGGCCGTGGTCGGCGTTGGTGGCTCGACGCACGCGGCGCGGCAGCTCTTCAAATTGCGCGAGGGCGACCTCGTGATCGCGCTGGCATTCCCGCGATACGTGTCGGACACCATCACCCTGTGCCGGCGCCTGCGCGGCCGCGGCGTGCCCGTGATGGTGCTCACCGACAGCCCGACATCGCCGCTCGCGCCGTTGGGCGACATCGTGATCTTCGTGCGTAGCAAGCCGCGTCTGTCGAGCAACTCCGAGGCGAGCGTGCTGGCGATGATCGATGCGCTGTGCGATGCCGTTGCCCAGCGTGCCAAACACGCCGTCGATCGCGCGACCGAACTGACCGATTTCCTGTTGCCGTGGCTCGACTCGGCGTCGCTGCCCAACGGCGTGCCCGGCGTCGGTTCGGCCAATTCTCCAGCGAATGCCCCAGCTAACGCACCGGCCAACGCACCGGCCAACGCGGCCAGCGCGCCGACGATGGCGAGCGTGAGGCGGGTCGTCACTCCGCAACGGGCCGCTGCCGCCAATGTGGCTGCCACGGCATCGATGAACACTGCCGCCTTGCCCGGTGTGGTCACGCAAGGCGCACCGACTTCGGTGGTCAATCCGTCAATGTCGGCCAGACCGGCCAAGACGGCTAAACCGGCCGAACCGACCGAACCGACCGAACCGACCACGCCCCGGCCTGCACCCGCAGTGCAGGAAAGAAAGGACAAAGCATCATGAGTCACGCCCAACGCGCGGTCATCGCCATTCACGGCGGCGCCGGCACCATTAGCCGCGATACGTCGCCGGAAGAACTCAAGGCCTATCACGAGGCACTGGCCGACGTGCTGCGCGCCGGTCAGGCCGTGCTCGCCGCTGGCGGCTCCGCGCTCGACGCCGTGACGGAAGCCGTGCGTCACCTGGAGGATTGCCCGCGTTTCAACGCCGGGCGTGGCGCGGTCTTCACGCACGAAGGCACGCACGAGCTCGACGCCGCCATCATGGACGGCGCAACGCTCGACGCAGGCGCCATCGCCTGCGTGCACCGTCTGCGCAATCCGATTCTTGCCGCGCGTTCGGTACTCGAACACAGCCCGCACGTGCTGCTCGTGGGCGAGGGCGCCGAAGCCTTCGCGGCGGCCAACGGCGCCGAACTCGTCGAGTCCGGCTACTTCTACACCGAAGCCCGTTACGCGCAATGGCAGCGCGCATTGGCCGACGCGGCCATCGCGCTCGACCACGATTTCCCCCTCAAGCACGAACCCATCGATCCGGACACCAAGTTCGGCACCGTGGGCGCCGTGGCCTGCGACGCCCACGGGCACGTGGCCGCCGCTACCTCTACCGGCGGCATGACGAACAAAGCGGTGGGTCGCGTCGGCGACTCGCCGCTCATCGGTGCAGGCTGCTACGCGAACGACGCCACCGCAGCCGTCTCGGCGACGGGGACTGGCGAGGCTTTCATTCGCGCCGTCGCCTGTTACGAAGTGGGTGCGCTGATGGCCTACGCGAGCCTGTCGCTGGCCGATGCCGCCGAACGGGTGATTCGCGAGCGCCTGCCGCGCGTACAGGGTCGTGGCGGCCTGATCGCCGTGGACGCACAAGGCAATGTGGCACTCCCGTTCAACACCGAAGGGATGTATCGCGGCGTGGCACGCGTGGGCGAGACGCCCGTGACGGCGATCCACGAGTAAGCACCGGGGCCCCCCGAGCAGTAGATTCACCCAGCGTAGATTAGCGAGGACAGGCGTGGCAGAGCGCAAGACAACCCCTACGATTTCGTTGCCCGACGAGCGCGTGCTCGACGTGAGCGGACTCACCGTGCAGTTCGCGACGTCCGAGCGCGTGGTCACTGCCGTGCGCGACCTGTCCTTTCACGTCGACCGTGGCGAGACACTCGCGATCGTCGGCGAATCGGGGTCGGGCAAATCGGTGACGTCGCTGGCCGCCATGCGGCTCGTGGAAAACGGTGGCGGCCGCATTACGCAAGGCACGATGATCATGCGCCGTCGCAACGGCAAGCTCGTCGACCTCACGCGTGCGAGCGGTCACACGATGCGCGGCATTCGTGGCGCCGACATGGCGATGATCTTCCAGGAGCCGATGACCTCGCTCAACCCGGTGTTTCCGGTCGGTGAGCAGATCGCGGAGTCGATCCGTCTGCACCAGGGCAAGGACGCCGCCGCCGCGCGTGCCGAAGCGCTGCGCATGCTCGAACTCGTGCGCATTCCCGAAGCGCGCCGCGTGCTGGGCCGCTTCCCGCATCAGCTCTCGGGTGGGATGCGCCAGCGCGTCATGATCGCGATGGCGCTCTCGTGCAAGCCGGGCCTGTTGATCGCCGATGAGCCGACGACCGCGCTGGACGTGACCATTCAGGCGCAGATCCTGCAACTGATTCGCGCGCTGCAGGACGAGATGCACATGGGCGTGGTGTTCATCACGCACGACATGGGGGTGGTGGCCGAAGTCGCCGACCGTGTGCTGGTGATGCATCGTGGCGACAAGGTGGAAGCGGGGCCGTCGGACGAAATCTTCGCCGCGCCGCGTGAGCGCTATACGCAAGCGTTGCTGTCTGCCGTGCCGCGGCTGGGTTCGATGCAGGGGACCGATCTCCCGGCGCGTTTCCCGTTGCTGCGCTACGACGCCCCGGCAGACGCCAAACCTGCCGCTGAAACCCCGCAACCGACGGTGCGTACCGACGCCGGTCCGATTCTGCGCGTGAAGGATCTCGTGGCGCGCTTCGACGTGCCGTCGGGCTTTTTCGGTCGTGTGAAGCAGCGCGTGCATGCCGTGGAGCGTGTGAGCTTCGATCTGTACCCGGGCGAGACGCTCGGCCTCGTGGGCGAGTCCGGCTGCGGCAAGTCCACCACCGGCCGCGCCTTGTTGCGACTGGTGGCGAGCCAGGGCGGTTCGATCGAATTCGCCGGCAAGCCGATTCACGATCTCGCCGGACGTGCGCTGCAAACGCTGCGCCGCGACATTCAGTTCATCTTCCAGGATCCGTTCGCCTCGCTCGATCCGCGCCTCACCGTGGGGTTCTCGATCATGGAGCCGCTGCTCGTGCACGGTGTGGCGAGCGGTGCCGAAGCCGAGAAGCGCGTTGCCGACCTGCTCGAACGCGTGGGGTTGCCCACCGACTACGCGCAACGCTATCCCCACGAGTTTTCCGGCGGCCAGCGTCAGCGCATTGCCATCGCGCGGGCGCTCGCCCTCAAGCCGAAGGTCGTGATCGCGGACGAATCCGTCTCGGCGCTCGACGTTTCGGTGCAGGCGCAGATCATCAACCTGATGCTGGACCTGCAGAAGGAATTCGGCATTGCGTTCCTGTTCATCTCGCACGACATGGCCGTGGTCGAGCGCATCAGCCATCGGGTGGCCGTGATGTACCTGGGGCAGATCGTCGAGATCGGCCCGCGTCGCGCCATCTTTGAAAACCCGCAGCACCCGTACACGAAGAAGCTGATGTCGGCGGTGCCGATTGCCGATCCGGCGCGTCGCCACGCCAAGCGCGAGTTGTTGACCGAAGAGATTCCGAGCCCGATCCGCGCGATCGGCGACGAGCCGCAGGTGCAGCCGCTCGTGGAGGTCGGGGCCGGACACTTCGTGGCGCGTCATCGTGTGGCCGGTGCGTATTGAGGGTTCGGAGGGTTCGTAAGGTTCGATGAAGTGTCCGGCGCATGCGCCGGTGCCGGTTTGAAGTGTTGCCCGGACACGAGGTTTCCGGGCGTGCGTAGCTCCGGTAGTTCAGGCAGTCCCTGGTTGCAGTTTTCGTTGTAGTCACAATGCCCGCCAAGGTGCGCAGTCATGAGACTCGCTCGCGGCGACCCCGTCAGACCAGAAGGAGAAAGACAGATGTCGAAAAACGCTTTGTTGGGCGCTCGCTGGAAAACCGCGCTCGCGTCCGTGGCCGTGGCATCCGCCGTGCTCGGCGCCGCCCCGGCGTTCGCCGCCAAGGATGTCGTGATGGCCGTGCAGTCCACGTTCACGACGATGGATCCGTACGACGCGAACGATACGCTGTCGCAAGCCGTCGCCAAGTCGTTCTACGAGGGCATGTTCGGCTTCGACAAGGACATGAAGCTCATCAACGTGTTGGCCGACAGCTACACGGTGTCGCCGGACGGCCTCGTCTACACGATCAAGCTCAAGTCGGGCGTGAAGTTCCAGGACGGCACGACGTTCGACGCCGCCGCCGTCAAGGCGAACTTCGACCGTGTGACGAACCCGGACAACAAGCTCAAGCGTTACAACCTGTACAAGGAAATCGCCAAGACGGAAGTGGTCGATCCGCACACGGTGAAGTTCACGCTCAAGGAGCCGTTCTCGCCGTTCATCAACACGCTGGCACACCCGTCGGCCGTCATCATCTCGCCCGAAGCGCTCAAGAAGTATGGCAAGGACATCGCGTCGCACCCGGTCGGCACCGGTCCGTTCGAGTTCGTCGAATGGAACCGCACCGATTACGTGAAGGTGAAGAAGTTCGACGGCTACTGGAAGAAGGGCTACCCGAAGGTCGACACGATCACCTTCAAGCCGGTGGTGGACAACAACACGCGTGCCGCCGTCATGCAGACCGGCGAAGCGGGCTTCGCATTCCCGGTGCCGTATGAACAGGCCGAAGGCCTGAAGTCGAGCGGCAAGGTCGACGTGATCGCCGGTCCCTCGATCATCCAGCGCTACATCAGCTTCAACACGAAGCAAAAGCCGTTCGATGACGTGCGCGTGCGTCAGGCCATCAACTACGCCATCAACAAGGACGCGCTGGTGAAGGTGGCCTTCGCGGGCTACGCCATGCCGGCCGACGGCGTGGTGCCGAAGGGTGTCGACTACGCGGCCAAGACCGGCCCGTGGCCGTACAACCCGGCCAAGGCCAAGGAACTGCTCAAGGAAGCTGGGTATCCGAACGGTTTCGAGACCACGCTGTGGTCGGCGTACACGTACACGACCGCGCAGAAGGTGATCCAGTTCGTGCAGCAGCAATTGGCGCAGGTCGGCATCAAGGCGCAGGTACGCGCGCTCGAAGCCGGTCAGCGTGTCGAGCTGGTGGAGTCTGCACCGGATCCGGAGAAGGCGCCGGTGCGCATGTACTACGTGGGCTGGTCGTCGTCGACGGGCGAAGCCGACTGGGCGCTGCGCCCGCTGCTGTCGTCCGAATCGTTCCCGCCGAAGCTCTTCAACACGGCGTACTACAAGAACGAAGCGGTCGACGCGGACTTCAACAAGGCGCTGCTCACCACCGACCGCGCCGAGAAGACCAAGCTCTACACCGACGCTCAACAGAAGATCTGGAACGATGCGCCGTGGGCGTTCCTCGTGACGGAAAAGCTGCTGTACGCGCGCAACAAGAACCTGACGGGCGTGTACACGATGCCTGACGGTTCGTTCAACTTCACCGACATCTCGATGAAGTAAGCGCCTCGCGCTGACCTGAAGTGCCCGCGCCGCCGCTCACCCGGCGGCGCGGCCAACCGCAAGACATAGATTGGCAAGACGTTCGGCAAGACTGCGATGCTCAACTACTTTCTCAAACGCCTGCTCGGCCTGATCCCCACGCTGTTGATCGTGGCGGTGCTGGTGTTCGCCTTCGTGCACATGCTGCCGGGCGATCCGGCGCGTCTGGCTGCCGGTCCGCAAGCGGACGAGTCGACCGTGGCGCTGGTGCGTCAGGACCTGGGCCTCGACAAGCCGCTGCTTACCCAATTCACGAACTTCATCACGCACGCCGTGCGTTTTGACTTCGGCCTGTCGATGCGCAGCAAGCAACCGGTCTCGACCGAAATCGGCAGCCGTTTCTTCCCGACCCTCTGGCTCACGCTGGTGAGCATGATCTGGTCGGTGGTCATCGGTATGGCGCTGGGCGTCGCGTCGGCCGTGTGGCGCAATCGCTGGCCCGACCGACTCGGCATGACGTTTGCCGTCTCGGGGATTTCGTTCCCGGCCTTCGCGCTGGGCATGCTGCTCATGCAGGTGTTCTCGGTGCAGCTCGGCTGGCTGCCCACGATGGGCGCCGATTCCTGGAAGAGCTACATCCTGCCGTCGATCACGCTCGGCGCGGCCGTGGCCGCCGTGATGGCGCGCTTCACGCGCTCGGCCTTCGTCGAGGTGCTGCACGAAGACTTCGTGCGCACGGCGCGTGCGAAGGGGCTCAACGAAATGCGCGTGGTGTTCAAGCACGCGCTGCGCAACGCCATGATCCCGGTCGTCACGATGATGGGGTTGCAGTTCGGTTTTCTGCTCGGCGGCTCGATCGTCGTCGAGGTGGTGTTCAACTGGCCCGGTCTGGGGCGATTGCTGATCGACTCGGTCGAGATGCGCGACTACCCCGTGATTCAGGCGCTGGTGCTGCTGTTCTCGCTCGAGTTCATTCTGATCAACCTCGTGGTCGACGTGCTTTATGCCGTCATCAACCCGACCATTCGCTACAAGTGAGGCACGCATCATGAACGCGGGTCAAACGACTACCGCCAATACGGCGGCAACCGCCAAGGAAGGCCGCGTGCGCACGCCGTGGCGCGAATTCTGGCGCAAATTCAAGAAGCAGCACATCGCGCTGGTGGCCGGTGCGTTCGTGCTGCTGCTGGTCATCATCGCGATCCTCGCGCCGCATCTGGTGCCGTTCGATCCGGAGAACTTCTTCGACTACGACGCCCTGAATGCCGGCCCGTCGGCGAAGCACTGGTTCGGCGTCGACTCGCTGGGCCGGGATATCTTCAGCCGCGTTCTCGCGGGCACGCGCATTTCGCTGGCCGCCGGCTTCGGCTCGGTGGCCCTTGGTGCGGTGATCGGCACGGTACTCGGCCTGCTCGCCGGCTATTACGAAGGCTGGTGGGACCGTATCGTGATGCGCATCTCCGACGTGCTGTTCGCGTTCCCGGGCATCTTGCTGGCGATCGGCGTGGTGGCCGTGCTGGGTAACGGCATGATCAACGTGATCGTTGCGGTGGCGATCTTCTCGATCCCCGCATTCGCGCGGCTCGTCCGCGGCAATACGCTGGTGCTCAAGCACCTGACGTACATCGAGGCGGCCCGCTCCATCGGCGCCTCGGACTGGACGATCATCATGCGGCACATCCTGCCGGGCACGGTGTCGTCGATTGTGGTGTACTTCTCCATGCGTATCGGCACGTCGATCATCACGGCCGCGAGTCTGTCGTTCCTCGGTCTGGGAGCGCAGCCGCCTACGCCGGAATGGGGGGCCATGCTCAACGAAGCACGCGCCGACATGGTCAACGCACCGCACATCGCCATTTTCCCGAGCCTCGCCATCTTCCTGACGGTGCTCGCTTTCAACCTGCTGGGCGACGGCCTGCGCGACGCGCTCGATCCGAAACTCGACCGGCACTGACGTATTTTCAGGAGCCCGGCATGCCACCGATGTCCGACACTCGCGAAGCCTTGTACGGTGCGCCCTACGTGGGGCTTTTGCCCGCCGGGCCGCACCACGCGATTTCGGATGTCCCGGGTGTCTTCGTCGGTCATGCCACGCTGGCCGACGGCCCGGTGCAGACCGGCGTCACGGTGGTTTGCCCGACGCCTGCCGAGCGCGTGAACGCTTCGCAGCCGAAGCTCGCGCCCGACGCCGGTTGGGACCCGTTCCGCGCCAAGATTCCCGCCGCAGCCGCCGTGATCAACGGCTTCGGCAAGAGCGTCGGCCTGATGCAGATCGACGAACTGGGCGTCATCGAAGCGCCCGTCGCGCTGACGAATACGTTCTCCGTAAGCCATGTGGTGCTCGGCCAGTTGCGTGCCGCCGTTGCCGCCAATCCGTCCATCGGGCGCGGCGGCCCGTCGCTCAACCCGACCGTGCTCGAGTGCAACGACGGCTATCTCAACGACATGCAGGCGTTTGTCGTGAGCGAAGCGCACTACGCGCAGGCGATGGCCGACGCGCGCGTCGAGTTCGCGCAGGGTGCCGTCGGGGCGGGGCGCGGAATGTCGAGCTTCGGCCTGAAGGGCGGCATCGGTTCCGCGTCGCGCGTTGTTGAGACCGCGGGGGCGACGTTCACGGTAGGGGTACTCGTCCTGTCCAACTTCGGTCGTGCCTCGCAATTGACGATTGCCGGGCGGCATGTCGGTCCGGTGCTCGACGAGCGTCTCGCACAGCCCGAGCAAAGTGCAGCGCCCGAGCGTGGCTCCATCATCATGCTGGTGGCGACCGACGCACCGCTCGACGCCCGGCAGTTGCGCCGCGTTGCAACGCGCACCGGCGCCGGACTCGCCCGCACGGGCTCGGTGTACGGCCACGGCAGCGGCGACGTGGCGCTCGCTTTCACCACTGGCTACACCATGCCCCATGACGCGACGGGCCGCGTCGCGCCGGCGGCGCTCGTCCCCGACGCACTCCTCGATCCGATTTTCCAGGCCACGGCCGACGCCACCGAGCAGGCGATCCTGCACGCGCTCTTTGCCGCCGAGTCGGTACTGGGGCGCGACGGTCACGTGCGTCGCGCGCTGGCCGACGTGTTGCCCGACTGGGCAACGCTGTGAGCCCCTCACGACATTGCTGACATCATGCGAATTCTGATCTCTACCGACATCGAAGGCGTTGCGGGCGTGTTCCACGTCGAGCAAACGCGCGCCGGAAACGGCGAGTACGAACGTGCACGTCGCTGGATGACGCGCGAAGCAAACGCCGCCGTCGAAGGCGCATTCGCGGGCGGGGCCACCGAAGTCATGGTGAACGACTCGCATGGCGGCTTCCGGAATCTGCTGCCCGACGAACTCGACCCGCGGGCGCGCGTCGTGCTGGGCAAGCCGCGCTATCTCGGCATGGTGGGCGGCGTGGAGGCAGGGTGCGACGCCTTGTTCATGATCGGCTACCACGGCAAGGCGCAGAGCGCCGGGATTCTGGCGCACACCATCAACAGCTTCGCGTTCGCGCGCGTCTGGCTGGCCGGCGTGGAGGCGAGCGAGGCCATGTTGTACGGCGCGCTCGCGGGTGAGCGTGGCGTGCCGATGGTCATGGCTAGCGGCGACGACGTCTTCTGCGAGGAGACGCAACTGATCTTCCCGCACGCCCGTTTCGTGCAGACGAAGGCCGCGTGGGGGCAGGGCAGCGGCATGACGCTCAGTCCGAGCCAGTCGTGCGACCTGATCCGCGAAGCGGCGAAGGAAGCGCTGGCCGACCCGCGCAAGTGGCATGCCTATCGCGTGGAGACGCCGGTCGAAGTGCGCTTGCAAGCGCAAACGACGGCGCTGGCCGATCTGTTCTGCCAGTGGCCGACGCTCGAGCGCGTTGACGGGGTGACGATGCAATTCACCGCACCGAGCGTCGAGGCGGCCGTGCGAATGCTCAACTGCCTCTCGGCCATGTCGTTCATGCTGCGCTGATCGCGCGCGGCATGCGCGGTCCCGCGCCAGTAACCTTTTGATTTGTAGGGTTTCTGTCGGAATTTCGGTCCCCGGCGACCGTCGTATTCCCTGTCAACCGATTCGGCGTTCGGTGCGCAGCCGCGCCACGACTGAATCAGCCGCCCCGTGTTGTTCAACCGCCACTGAATTAGGGTTCGCCACCCCGGGCCGCGCGGGAGCACATGCGATAATCCGTAATATTTTGTAACAGGTGCGCCATACAATAGGTGCCAATTGTTGGATTGTTGAACGCCGGATTGTCTTGGCGAGGAATCATGGATATCAGAAACGCCCGTCGTTGGGCGGAGCCCGGCGCAAAGCGATACGTCGGTGCGTTAATGGTGGTACTTGCTGCGTTTCTTGTTCGCAGCCTGCTGCATCCGGTACTCGATCACTCGATGCCGGGCATCTTCTTTGTGTGTGCGGTCATCATCGTGGAGTTCATCTGGGGCCTGGGGCCCGCGATCATGGCGATGATCATCAGCATTCCCATTTTCGATTTCTTCTTCGTGCCGCCGTTTCGCGACGTGGCGCAGCTCGATCGTCGCGACGTGATGATCGTCACGGGCTTCCTGCTGATCACGCCGCTCGCCGTCGTGCTGATCGAGCGCCTGCGCCGCGCCCAGTATCGTGCCGAGCTGATTGCCGAAGTCTCGCAGACACGCTATGAAATGCTGCTGCGCGCCGAAAACGAGCGCATGGTGTTGTCGGACTCCGTGCAGTTGGGCAATGCGTTGATGACGTATCTCACCAAGCACCTCGACACGATCTTCTATCTGGCCAATCCGGCGACGCACTACGAATTCATCGACGAGCATTTTCGCCGTGCGACCGGCGTCGCGCCGGACGTCGCCAAACGCGACGGTTTGCGAGCGATGCTGCATCCGGAAGATGTGGCACGAATGGCCGGACTGTTCTCGGTCGACGGTGAACGCCCGCAGTACGGTGCGCACAATCTGCGCATGCGCACGCGCGAGGGCGGTTTCGAAATGTTTCATTGCGAGTTGCAGTATTTCCGCGCACATGTCGGGACTTACGTGATTCTGCGTCTGCATGCGGGGCCGGCGGTGCGTCCGGTCACGCCGCTGCACACGCTCACGCCGGCGGCCAATGCGCGTGATGTCACCGAGGCGCCGGTCGTCTCGGGTGGGGTTTGACGATGTTCCAGGAAGATATCTTTTACAAAGGCGGAGAGCATGCGGTGCTGCTGCTGCCGGGCCTGTCGAGCACACCGCTCGAAATGCGTCCGGTCGCCAAGGCATTGCATCGCGACGGTTACACCGTCTCGGTGCCTCACATCGAAGGCTACGGCCTGGGGGCGCCGTGCTCCGACTGGCGCGCCTGGGTCGCCGCCGCGCGGGCGAAGTTCCGCGAACTGCGCGACACGCATGAGACGGTGTCGATCTGCGGGCTGAGCATGGGCGCGACGCTGAGTCTGGCCGTCGCCGAGGAGGAGCCGGAAGTGGCGGCCCTCTCGCTGCTGGCGACCACGCTCGTGTACGACGGCTGGACGATTCCCTGGTACTACCCGCTCATCGATCTCGTCTTCCACACGCCGTTACGCAATCGCTATCGTTATCAGGAAAAGGCCCCGTACGGCCTGAAGAACGAAGCCATGCGCGCTCGGGTGGCCAAGTCGATGTCGCTCAACGACGCCTCCGAAATCGGGGCCGCGTCTCTGCCGCTCGCCCACTTGTACAACGCGCGACGTCTCGCTGCCCATGTGCGGGAGCGACTCAACCGCGTGAATGCCGATTGCCTCGTGATTCACGCGGTGGATGACGACACTGCCAGCCCGCATAACGCTCGGATCGTTTTCGAAGGCGTGTCGTCCGAAGTGAAGCAGAAGTGCCTGCTCGGCGAGAGCTATCACATTTTGACGATGGACAACGAGCGCGAAACGGTGGCTGACGAGACGCGCCGGTTCTTCCGCGAGGCCGTGGCACGTCGCACCGGGGCTGCCAACTCCGAGACGCGAATCATCTCCAAGGCGCTGCTGCGCGCCAAACGTCGTCAGGCCGCCGCCTGACACTTCCAGCGAATCGCGAACGACGCGCGCACGCTTTTGCGGCGCGCGTCGCGTGCCGGTTCCGCTGCGTCGGTGTGTCCACTTCCTATCGGCAGTTCGTCGGTTTCTCACCTGCTGCGACACCTCCGGGGCGTCCGGTCTCCTGATCGGCTACCTGACATCGGTACGTCCGTAACCCGCGCCAATGTTAGGAATACGTGATGTCATCAAACTGCCATCGATGGCCGGTTAAGGTCTGGGTTTTCCGATCCTGCCGTCTCCGGGCGGCTGTGCACACTCGCCCATGTCATCGCTCGTCATCGAATCCGTCAGCAAGCAGTGGGGCAATACACACGCGCTTCAGGACGTGAGTTTTGCCGCCGATGCCGGCTCGCTGGTCGTTTTGCTCGGCCCGTCGGGCTGCGGAAAATCGACACTGCTGCGCATGATCGCCGGGCTTGAGACGCCGAGCGCCGGACGCATCCTGCTGGGGGGCAACGACGTGACCGTCCTGCCGCCGGCGCGCCGCAAGCTCTCGATGGTCTTCCAGTCTTACGCGCTGTTTCCGCATCTGTCGGTGCGCGAGAACCTGCTGTTCGGTCTTCGCGTACGTGGCGAGCCGGCGAGCGACTATCCGCAACGTCTCGCGCGAGTGGCGTCTCTGCTGGGGCTTGCCCCTTATCTCGATCGCAAGCCGTCGCAACTCTCGGGCGGGCAGCAACAGCGTGTAGCCCTTGGGCGTGCAGTGATTGCCGAGACGTCCGTGTGCCTGATGGACGAACCGCTCTCGAACCTCGACGCGCAACTGCGTCAGGAAATGCGCCGCGAGATCCGCGCGCTGCAACAACAACTCGGCATGACGCTCGTCTACGTCACGCACGATCAGACCGAAGCGATGAGCATGGCCGATCAGGTCGTGCTGCTTCGCGACGGGCGCATCGAGCAGTGCGGTGCGCCGCATACGTTGTACGCCACGCCTGCGACCCGTTTTGCCGCGAGCTTCATCGGCACGCCGCCGATGCAACTGCTCTCGCTCGTGCGTCATGGCGATGTGCTCGTTCCTGCGGGACAGACCGGCCCGGCGCTGGCGTCGGCCAACGTGCTGTCGGGGACGCAAGACGCCGTGTTGCTAGGTCTGCGTCCGGAACATGTGCGCGCGGTGGCGCCGACCACCGTGGGCGCCGTGCTGGCGACGGTGAGCGCGGTCGAATACCTGGGCGCGGACACACTCGTGTCCTGCACGTTGGGTGCAGCAGGCGAGGTGGCGACACGTGTGCCGGGACACCGGCCGTTCTTGCCGGGCGACGCCATCGGCCTGCAATGGGAGGCGGCCGATCAGCATCTGTTCGATGCCGTGACGGGCGATCGCATCGGCGGGG
Organism: Pandoraea pnomenusa; assembly: GCF_040391475.1. Taxonomy (GTDB): domain Bacteria; phylum Pseudomonadota; class Gammaproteobacteria; order Burkholderiales; family Burkholderiaceae; genus Pandoraea; species Pandoraea pnomenusa_C. The sequence goes on from NZ_JBEBXS010000025.1 coordinate 27,742, forward strand.
CGGCGTGGCGCACGACGTCTGGCGATGAGACATCCCGGGGCGCCGGAGCGGCGAACGCAAGCGACAAGACCGAGAACGCGGACAACGCGGGCAACGCCGAAGGCTTGCCGTCGACGGCAACGAAAGCAGTTCAGGCGACACCCGCACTCACCTCACAACAACACGCCTGAGCGCGGCACCGCGGGGCGCGAAGGCTCCCGCATCGATTTTCAGTTACACCACCAAAACGCTTACATGGGGAACCAAGCGATATGCGACGCACGATTCTGAAAACGTTTGCAGCCGGCGTGGCCACGCTGGCATTGGGCGGCCTGACGGGCTCGGCCATGGCGCAACAGAAGCCTGTCGAGCTCACGTTCTACTACCCGGTTGCCGTCGGCGGCCCGGTCACGAAGATCATCAACGATCTGGTGGCCGACTTCGAGAAGGATCACCCCACGATCAAGGTCAAGCCGGTGTACGCCGGTACCTATCAGGATTCGGTCGTGAAAGCGCTGACCGCCGCGAAGGCCGGTACGCCGCCGCAGGTGGCCGTGCTTGCCGCCGCCGACGTCTTCACGCTGATCGACGAAGACGCCGTGGTTCCCATCGACAGCATCGCCAATACACCCGCCGACAAGCAGTGGCTCGACGGCTTCTATCCGGCGCTGATGATGAACTCGCGTATCAACGGTCACACTTGGGGGGTGCCGTTCCAGCGCTCGACCATCGTGATGTACTGGAACAAGGACCTGTTCCGCGAAGCCGGTCTCGACCCGGAGCGTGCACCCGCGAACTGGACAGAGCTCGCGAGCTACGCGCAGAAGCTCACCAAGCGCGACGCCTCGGGCAACGTGACGCAATGGGGCATCAAGGTCCCGTCGACCGGCTTCGGCTACTGGCTGTTCCAGGCGTTCACCACCCCGGCCGGCATCGAGCTGATGAACCCGTCGGGCAACAAGACGTTCCTCAATGCCCCGCAGGCGGTCGAATCGCTGCAGTTCTGGGTCGACCTCGCCGCCAAGGACAAGGCCATGCCGACGGGCTCGATCGAATGGGGCACCACGCCGAAGGACTTCCTCGAGAAGAAGGCGGCCATCATCTACACGACCACGGGTAACCTGACGAACATTCGCACCAACGCGACGTTCCCGTTCGGCGTGGGCAAGATGCCGGCCAAGGTGCGCGGCGGCAGCCCGACCGGCGGCGGCAACTTCTACGTCTTCAAGAAGAGCACGCCGGAAGAGAAGCAGGCTGCGATGACGTTCATCAAGTGGGCCACCACGCCGGAACGTGCTGCGCAATTCGGCATCGACACGGGCTATGTCGCCGTGACGCCGGCCGCGTGGGAAACCCCGGTGATGAAGCAGTACGTGCAGAAGGTGCCAGCCGCTGCCGTGGCGCGCGATCAACTCGGCAGCAGCGTCGCCGAGTTCTCGACGCACGACAACCAGCGCGTGACCAAGGCGCTCAACGATGCGCTGCAAGCCGCGCTCACGGGCACCAAGTCGCCGAAGCAGGCACTCGACGACGCACAACGTGAAGCCGATCGCATTCTGCGCGCCTACGCGCGCTGATCGTCGGCGATTGCCTTGTTGAAAGGCGGGGCCCGGTGGCTCGCGGCACTTGCTGCGCACCGTGAGCACTGTGGTCCCGCAACATCCATCGATCGATGATTCGATGGGGGCGCCAATCCATCATCCGTACCGCATCGAATACGCTCGATGAACCGTTCCACTACCGTTTCCCCGTCGTGGGTGCCCTGGCTGCTGCTGTTGCCGGCGCTGGCGCTGCTCGTCGCCTTCACGCATTACCCGGCCGTGGCCACGCTGTGGCACAGCTTTTTCTCGACGGCCCGTGCCGGTGCGCCGGCCGTCTATGTGGGCGCCGAGAACTATCAACTGCTGATCGACGATCCCGTCTTCTGGCAGGCGTTGCGCAACAACACGCTGTTCGCCCTCGTGACCGTGCCTGTCGCGATTGCGCTGGCGATCGTCATGGCGCTGTGGGTGCATCGTCAGGTGCCGGGGCGCGCGTTGCTGCGGCTGGCGTACTTCACGCCCGCCATCCTGCCGATGATCGCCGTGGCGAACATCTGGCTCTTTTTCTATACGCCGCAGTACGGGCTGATCGCACAGATTTCGCAGGCGTTCGGCTGGGGGGATCACAACTGGCTCGGCCAGCCGGGTACCGCGCTGCCCGCGCTCATGATCGTGACGATCTGGAAGGAAGCCGGGTTCTTCATGATCTTCTACCTGGCCGCGCTGCAACAGATCTCGCCGACGTTAGCCGAGGCCGCCGCGCTCGAAGGGGCGTCGCGCTGGCAGTTCTTTCGTCGCGTGCAGTGGCCGCTGCTCATGCCGACGACCGTGTTCGTCGTGATCAATGCGCTCATCAACGCATTCCGCCTCGTCGACCACATTGTGGTGATGACGCGCGGCGGGCCGGATAACGCCACGCAACTGCTGCTGTACTACATCTATCAGGTGGCGTTCAGTTTTTGGGATACGTCCTATGCGGCGGCGCTGACGGTGGTGTTGCTTGCGCTGCTCGCCATCGTCGCCTTCGTGAAATTCCGTCTGCTCGACTCACGCACGCACTACCAATGACGACCTCTGCCAATCCGACACCGGCCTCGCGCACGACGCAGACCTCGGACTCGACCGGCAAGACGCGTGCCGCGCTGCCCGCATTCTCCGCGACCGGTCACACCAGCGCGCTCGACGTGGCCGGGGCCTGGCTGCTCGGCCTGCTCTGGCTGCTGCCGCTGCTCTATGCGTTGTGGAGCGCCTTTCATCCGTCAGCCTACGCGACGCGGTTCTCGCTGAATGCACCGCTTACGCTCGAGAACTTCGTGCATGCGTGGCAGGCCGCGCCGTTCGGGCGCTATCTCGTGAACACGTTCGTGCTCGTGACAGTGATTCTCGTCGCGCAGCTCGTGCTGGCGACGCTGGCGGCTTACGCGTTCGCGCGCTTCACGTTCCGAGGCAGTGAAGTCGCGTTCATGATCGTGCTGCTGCAACTGATGGTGATGCCCGATGTGCTCATCGTCGAGAACTATCGCACCATTGCGTGGATGGGGTTGCGCGACACGATCTTCGGCATTGCGTTGCCGTACTTCGCGTCGGCGTTCGGCATTTTCCTGCTGCGTCAGGCGTTCAAGACCGTGCCGCGCGAGCTTGACGACGCCGCGCGCGTGGAAGGCGCGAATGCATGGCAGGTGCTGTGGCGCGTGTATGTGCCGCTCGCGCGTCCGGTGTATGTGGCGTATGCGTTGGTGTCGATCAGCCATCACTGGAACAACTTCCTGTGGCCGCTGATCGTGACGAACTCAGTGGAGACGCGGCCGCTGACCGTTGGCCTGCAGGTGTTTTCGTCCACCGATCAGGGGATTGACTGGTCGCTGATTACGGCGGCCACGCTGATGACCGCCGCGCCGCTGTTCGTCGCGTTTCTGCTGTTCCAGCGCCAGTTCGTGCAGTCGTTCATGCGCGCAGGGATTCGCTGACGGATTTGGCGGTGCAGGTGGCAAAGGCGGCAAAGGTGGCGAAGGTGACGCCGGGCCGTCCGAAACGACAACGGCACGCCTGGAAGCGTGCCGTTGTCATTTGCGCCGGACGTACCGGCCGATACCGCGTTTGCCTGTCCTGCCGGCGTTGCGGCGGGGGCCGGTGCTGCAAAGTTATTTGTCCGCCGCCTTCACGAGCAACACCGGGATGGTGGTGATGCGCAGCAGCGTTTCGGCAACGCTGCCCAGCAGCAGGCGGTTCAGGCCGCGACGGCCGTGAGTGCCGAGCACGATCACGTCGGCGTTCCACTCCTGCGCTTCGCGCAGCACGGCGTCGGCGATTTCGTCGGTGCCGGCGTCGAGCGTGATCATCTTCGTCTCGGCATCCACGCCGCGCTTCTTCAGATCGCCCTGTGCCGTGGCGAGAATCTCGCTGGTTTCCTTCTCGAACGACTCCTGGCTCTCCAGCGGCACGAAACCACTGTAGGCGCCGGCGGCGTACGCGTTGGCGAGCGAGGGGACGACCGACACCAGGCGAATCTTGCCCTGGCTGAGCGCGACGAGCTTGACGGCTTCGTCGATGGCGCGGTTCGAGGGGGTGCTGCCGTCGATCGAAACCAGAATGCGTTCGTACATGATGGTGTCCTCTATGGGCTGGGAATGCGTCAAATGCCTGTCTGACGAGGCGCCGGCCTTGGGGGCAAAGGCCGCAGCGGGTCGTCAGGCGCGGTCAGGATATTTTCATTCTCGCATTGCGACGGGGCAAAGTCATCCCGTGCGTCGACGGGACATTGACCGCACGCAATAACGCATCGTAATGCCAACCGCGCTCGCGTGCACGACAAAGGTGCAGGGCGCCGGCCTTCAGTTCGCCTGGCAGGCGATCACGATGTTGGCGACGCCGCCGCTCACGTCGCGCGTGAGCACTTCGTAGCCCTTTTGCTGGCACTGGGTGCGCGCGCGCTGATCGCAGTCGCCCGCAATGGTGGCCGAGCACTGGATCTGTTGGGTGGGACGTCCGTCCGAGGTGAACAGCGGGGCGGACGACCCGCAGGCGGACAGCGTGACAGTGAGAAGCCCCGAGGACAGCAGAATGGCGATCTTGGCGAGATTTTTCATAATGGTCGTCTTACTAGCTCCCGCGAGTATAGCGCGGCGCAGTGACCGTGCACGCCGGGTGTCCCACCCCTGTGGCACCCCCGTCAGGCCGCGGGCAACTCGCCCGCCAGCCGCTGCCGGCGCAGCGTGCGCACGCTGTCGAAAACGATCAGCGCGACGCCGATCCAGATCGGCACATAGGTCCACAGGCCATTGGCAGTGAACGGCTCGCCGAGCAGGAACACGGAGACGGCAAACAGCAGCACCGGCTCCACGTAGCTGAGAATGCCGTACACGCCGATCGGCAAAATACGCGCGGCCGCCAGCGTGCTGGCCAGCGCACTGGCGCTGAGCAGCCCGAGCGCTGGCAGCCAGAACCAGTAGCGGGGCTCGGCCACGATCGGCGCGTTTTCCGGCCAGGCCTGCCACAGCACGATGGCGGCTACCGGCGTCATCGCCAGCAGTTCCATGATGAAGGCGCTCAGGGCGTCGAGCCGCAAGCGGCGGCGCAACATGAAGTAAGGCGGGTAGCCGAACATGATGACCGCCGTGACCCACGACAACGCGCGCGTCGCCCACAGCTCGTGCGCCACGCCCAGCGCGGCGGCGATGACGGCGGCGGTCTGCAACGGGGAGAGGCGTTCCTTGTACACGGTGCGCCCGGCCAGCACCATCGTGAGGGGCAACAGGAAGTAGCCGAGCGACGCGTCGAGCATGCGTTGCTGCAAGGGGGCCCAGACGAACAGCCACAACTGGATACTCAGCATGGCGGCGCAGAGCAGCACCGCGCCGAGCAGCGCGGGGCGGTGCAGCACGTGGGAGAAGGTGCTGCCGAGCACGTTCCAGCGCCGCAGTCCTGCAACGATCACCAGCGTGCCGGGCAACGTGAGCAGGATGCGCCACGCGAAGACGTCCAGACCGGACAGCGGCGCCAACTGCGCAACGAGCGCGGGCATGATGGAAAACATGACCGACGCCGAGACGGAGAGGGTAACGCCGCGACCGGAAAGCATGGGTGTCCTGTGAGGTGATGCCAAGGGTACTGGGGCCAGAAGCCCCGAAATCAGGCCGCGAGCATAGCAAATTTGCACCAGATTCGGGCGTTTGTCACAGAGGCCACGCAGAATGTCTCCCGACGCGCGGGAACGCGTATGATCGCCGTGCGTCGAGCGTTTTCCCCCAACTGCCGCCCGTGTGTGGCTTCCCTGCTGGAGATTTGTGCATGTCGTCTGTTCCCGCCACGCCTGCCATCGCTGAATATGCGGCTTTCGCCGGCGCCCTGGCCGACGCCGTCCGGCCGCTGTCGCTGGGTTGGTTCCGCCGTCGTTTGGCGGTTGACGACAAGGCCGATGAAAGCCCGGTGACGATTGCCGACCGCGAGGTCGAGACCGCCCTGCGCGAGCGAATCGCCGCGCGCTATCCGTCGCACGGCATCTGGGGGGAGGAATTCGGCAAGGTGGGGGTGGACGCCGAGTACGTCTGGTCCGTCGATCCGATCGACGGCACCCGCAGCTTCATTACCGGTCATCCGCTTTGGGGTACGCTGCTGGCGCTGCTGCACCACGGCAAGCCGGTCGTCGGTGTGATCGACATTCCGGCAACGGGTGAGCGCTGGGTTGGCGTGAACGACCTTGCAGGCGGTGTGCGCGAGGCCCGCTTCGGCGGGGAAGTCTGTGCCACCAGCCCGGTCACCGCGCTGGCCGAGGCAACCGTCTATGCCACGTCACCCGATATCTTCGACGCTGCCGAGTATGCGCAATTCGAGCGGTTGACGAAGGCCGTGAGCCGTCGCCGTTTCGGTGGCGATTGCTATGCCTACGGCCTGCTGGCGAGCGGGCATATCGAACTGGTGATGGAAGCCGGCTTGCAGACGTATGATTATCTGGCCGTGGCGCCGGTTATCGAAGCGGCGGGCGGCGTGATTACCGACTGGGAAGGCCGGCCGCTCACGCTGACCTCGCAGGGACGCGTGCTGGCGGCCGCCAACGCCGAGCTTCACGCTGCGGCGCTGGCCTGCATTCGCGGCGACTGAACGGCGCGCTCGCCGAGCGCATCGCGCCAGGCGCGGTCCGGCGCGGTCCGGCGCGTTCAGGCATTCTGGCGCGGCATGCCGCGCCAGATGCGCGGCAGCAACACCCCCAGCACCACGCCGCGCGTGGCAAGAAACGCCATCAATGCGACCCACAGACCGTGATTGCCCCACGCCTCCAGCGTGAAGGGCATGACGGCCGCAAACACCAGCAGGCCGATCAACGACGACGTGAGCAGCTCACGCGTGCGCGTCGCGCCGATGAACACCCCGTCCAACTGGAAACACCACACCGCGACGATCGGCGAGAGCACGGCCCACGGCAGGAACTCGCGCGCGGTCTCGCGCAGCACCGGTTGATCGGTGAGGGCATCGATGATCGCGCCGCCCGCGACCGCATAGACGAGCGCGAACCCCACGGCGCAGGCCAGTGCCCAGCCAAGCGAGAGGCGTATCGCATGCAGTAGCGCCTGCCGCTGACGGGCGCCCACATACGCCCCGACCAACGCTTCGGCCGCGTGAGCGAAGCCGTCGAGTCCGTACGCCATGAACGTCTGGAAATTCAGCAACAGGGCATTGGCTGCCAGCGTTGTGTCGCCCAACCGGGCGCCCACACGCGCGAACCACGCGAAGGCGAGTTGCAGGAATAGCGTGCGCAGGAAGATGTCGAGATTGAGCCGCAGCAACCGCCACAAGGCACTGCGTTCCACGAGCGTGGTCAGTCGCAGCGACGGCAGGCCCGGTGTGCGTGCCAGCCACAGAAGCCAGGCGCCGAGGGCAAAGCCGAGGCTATCGGCCAGTGCCGTCGCGGCCGCGATGCCCTCGACGCCCCAGTCGAAACCGCGCACGAAGACGAGTACCGCCACGATGTTCACCACGTTGATGAACACCTGCACGGCCAGCCCCTGACGCACGCGCTGACAGGCCAGCAAATACCCAAGCACCACGTAGTTGCCGAGTGCCAGCGGGGCGGCGAGGATGCGGATGCTGGCGTACTGGCGTCCGAGCGATTGCACCTGTTCGCTGCCGCCCAGCCACGACACGCCGAGCGAGACGAGCGGGTGGCGAAAGAGCAGGAGCACGGCGCCGATGGCGAATGCCAGGGCGAGCGCGCGAGCCAGCGTGTCGCGCAGTTGTTCGGCATTGCGCGCACCGAACGCCTGTGCGGCGAGACCGGTGGTGCCCATGCGAAGGAACGAGAAGCCCCAGAAAATGAGGTTCAGCAGCAGGCCGCCGAGCGCCACACCGCCGAGATACGCAGGGCCCGGCAGATGGCCGGCCACGGCCGTATCGACGGCCGACAGCATGGGCTGGGTGAGATTGGCGAGCACGATAGGCACCGCCAGGCGAAGCAGTTGCCGGTGACCGGCGGCCGCAGGGGCAGGGTTCATGGGTTGTCGGTGCGGTGACCGTTCATGGCGGCCCCGTCGGAATCCGCGCGTGGCGGCAGGTTAGGAGTGCGCCGATTATAAAGTCTGGCCGCGCCGATTACCCGGCTGACCAGATTGACCAGATTGACCAGATTGACCCGGTGAATGGGATGCCGGTCGGCGTGTGCAGGTAGCGGACGGTACAATGCACCCCTACCTCCCACCGCCCGTGAACGTCCGCGTATGTCGTCCCGTCCATCGTCTTCATCGCCCTCGTCTTCGTCACCGTCGAACCCATCGCCGCTTGCCATGCTCGTCGCGCAGCTTCGCGCTCGCCGACGGCACGCGCTTGCCGCCGCGCTGTGTCTGTTCAGCCTGCCGGTGGTTGCCGATGTGACGTTGCAGCGCGGGCCGCCGCCGCCGCGCTTCGAAGATCCGCCGGCCGCGCCGCAAGGGCAGTTCTGGGTGCCCGGCTACTGGCAATGGAAGGAGGGCCGCTACGACTGGGTGGACGGCCACATGGCGCCCAAGCGCGCCGGCATGCGCTACACCGCGCCGCATTGGGAAGAGACCGGCAATCACCAATGGACGCTGCGTGACGGCAAATGGGATCGCAGTGGCTGGGGACCTGGGACGATCCACGAAATTCGCGCACCGAAGTAATGTGCCGTGGACGTGTGCTCAGATGGTGCGCCGAAGTCGCGCGCATTTGCGCACGGCACTACGTTGCGACATCGTGTCACACGTCGAATAATTAGTCAGCAATCCAATGTAAATGGAAAATTTTCGCACTTGACGCACGCAGGGCGCGCGTGTTGCGCGAAACATGTTGACACGTCCGGAACGTTGAACAACACTATGCCCACACCGCGTCACCACGAAGCGCGGAACGGTCGCAGATAACGTAATTTAAATTACTTGTGTGTTCCGATGCGCGAGGATCGCGCGCGTTGCGCAGGTCCGAAATACGTTGGCATGCGACTTATGGTGTATCGCCTGAGGCTTCTGGGAGGAGGCGGGCGTAATTGATTATCGGGTTGTCTCATCGTTTTGGGATCCGCTATGAACACCGTGCGCTTTGGCCAGAGTGTCCCTCCGGGGGCACCGCTCCTTACCCAGCATCGCTTCGTTCCCACTCAAACGCCTGGCGGACTCACGCCGAGGTGCTTCACGTAAGGCCCGACCTGCCTCGCGGCCGGTCCGCTGTCCATTCGAATATCCGAATCGCGTGCCACGCGGTATGCGATCTGCCGTTTCCTGAAGTCTCGTTAGCCGGACCGACACCCTGACGCGTGGTGTCCGTGGTCCTGTCGTGTGACCGATCGTGCGAAATTAGGCAGGAGCCTGTATGCAGTGTTCGATTCCGTTGTTCGATGCTGTGCCTTTGATCACCGTGTTCGTGTGCGTCGTGCTGGGCCAGTTGCTCGGGCGCATCAGGCTCGGCCCGATTCAGCTCGGCGGCGTGTGCGGTGCGTTGCTCGTGGCGCTGCTGGTCGGACAAACCGGCTGCATGGTCGAAGGCTCGCTCAAGGACTTCGCGTTCGCACTGTTCATCTTCGCCATGGGGTTCTCCGCCGGACCGCAGTTCGTCGAGAACCTGAACCTGCGCGGGCTGCGCTTCGGCGTGCTCTCCATCATCGAAGTGGTTTTCGTGTTCGCCATCGTGATGATCGCGGTGAAGCTGCTGGGTCTCGATCCCGGCACCGCAGGCGGGTTGGCCGCAGGTGCGGCGACCGAATCCGCGATGGTGGGCACGGCCATCGAAGCACTCAACCGGCTTGGCTTCTCCCCGGAAGAATTCAAGGCCTTGCAGGCCAATGTGGTTACCGCTTACACGCTGACCTACGTGTTCGGTCTCATCACCATCGTGCTGTTCACCAATCTGCTCGCCCCGAAGCTGCTCGGCATTGACCTCAAGCAGGACAGCGCACGTCTGGCGCGCGAAATGGAAGAAGAAAACGGCGACGCGCTCGGCGCGCCGGCGGCCCCCGATCTGGTCGGACGCAGCTATCGCGTGGCGCATCCGGGACTGAACGTGGCCGCATTGGAAGCGGCGCTCGACGGACGCGTAGCGGTCGAGCGCGTGCGGCGCGCCTCGGCGTCGGTGGCTGTCGCCCAGACGCTCACGCTGGATGTCAACGACGAGTTACTCCTGGTCGGGCGTCGCGACGCGATGCTCGACGCGCATGCGCTCGTCGGTCCCGAAGTGGCGGGTACCGAAACGAGCGAGATCGTGCTCGTGGAGCGCGACTTCGTCATGACGAACAAGGAAGCGGAGGGGCGCACGGTGGCCGATCTGCGCCGCGAGGCGCCCATCGATTTGCGTCACGGCGTGTTCGTCAAGTCCGTCAAGCGCATGGGCATGCAATTGCCGTCGCTGAACAAGATTCCGCTGCAACGGGGTGACGTAGTGACGTTGCAGGGCTTGCAAGCCGACGTCGATCGCGCGGGTGCCGTGCTCGGCACGGCAGTGCCCCATGGCAACAAGACGAGCCTGGTGTTCGTCGGCCTGGCACTGATCGTGGGGCTGTGTATCGGTCACCTGTCGGCGCGCATTGGCGGGGTGCCGATGACGCTCGGCTCGGGCGGTGGCGCGCTGCTCGCCGGTCTGGCCAGCGGCTGGCTGCTGTCGCGGCGTCCCACCTGGGGCACGTTCCCGCCGGCCGCGTACGAGTTGCTCAAGGATCTCGGGCTGGCGGTATTCGTCGTTTGCGTTGGCCTCTCGGCGGGGCCGCAGGCAGCCGTGCTGCTGCGTGAGCACGGACTGGCGTTGCCGGTCGTGGGGATCTGCGTGTCGTTCATTCCGGCGCTGGTGTCGCTCTGGGTCGGACATAAGTTGCTGCGCATCGACGGACCGATTCTGATCGGCGCCATCGCCGGGCAGCAGGCAAGCACCCCTGCGATCAGTGCGGTGGTGCAAACGGCAGACAGCGCGTTGCCGGTCGTGGGGTACACGGTGACCTACGCCCTGTCCAACGTGCTGCTGCCGCTCATGGGGCCGGCGGTGGTGTTCGTCGCCCATCAGTTTTCACGTTGACGTTGCATGTTTGCGAAGGCGTAGCGCACCGGGGCGCATCCGACCCTGTCGGGGTGCGGTCCCGGCCCCCGCGCTTTGCTCGCCAATCTTGATGGAGGTTCTGCCGTGGAACTAGTACGTACGATTCTCAACCATGTACCGGAGGTCGCGATCTTTCTGTCGCTGGCGATCGGGTACGCCATCGGAGCGATCAAGTTCGGATCGTTCCAGCTGGGCGGCGTTGGCGGTTCATTGCTGGTGGCCGTGGTCGTCTCCCAGATCGGAATCTCGGTCGACGCCGGCGTGAAGAGCATCATGTTCGCGCTGTTCATCTATGCCGTGGGCTACGAAAGCGGTCCGCAGTTCTTCAGCTCGCTCTCGCGCAAGACACTGCGCGAAATCGGCATGGCGCTGTTTCTCGCGGCGTCCGGACTGGTTACCGTGCTGATCTGCGCGAAGATCTTCGGCTTCGACAAGGGGCTGGCGGCCGGTGTCGCCGGTGGGGGGCTCACGCAGTCGGCGATCATCGGCACGGCCGGCGATGCGATCTCGCGGCTCGGATTGCCTGCCGACGAGGTCAAGCGCCTGCAATCGGAAGTGGCCATCGGCTACGCGGTGACGTACATCTTCGGTAGCCTGGGCGCGATCATCGTGTGCGCGTCGCTGGTGCCGAAGCTCATGGGCCGCACGCTCAAGGACGATGCGAAAAAAGCCGAACTCGCCATGGCCGGCGGGCACACCGTGTTGTCGGCCGATCAGGTCGATTCGCTGCCGGCACTCGTCGGGCGTGTCTATCGCGTGACGACCGGTGCGGGCAAGCGTGTGATCGAGGTCGAGAAGCAACTGACCGACGGCGTGACCATCGAGCGCCTGCGCCGCAAGGGCAAGATCATCATCGCCACGGACGACCTGGTGCTCGAAGCGGGCGACGACGTGATGCTGATCGGTCGCCGCGAGGCGGCAACCGACGCATGGCGTCTGCTGGGCGATGAGCAACGTCCGTCGGCGGACCTCGACATTGCGCTGCGCATGCAGGAAGTCGTGTTCGCGCGCAAGGGCGGCAACGGCAAGACGCTCGGCGAGTTGAAGGCCGGTGTGGAGCGCGATGTGAAGCACGGCGTGTACATCGCGAAGATCACGCGTATGGGGCAGCCGGTGCCGGTGCTCGACGACACGGTCGTCTACCACGGCGACGTCGTCACGCTGTATGGCGCCGACAGCGACGTGCAACGCGCCGCCAAGGAAGCCGGCTATCCGGTCGCCTATTCGGTGAAGACCGACTACGTGTACATGGGCATCGGCATCGTCGTCGGCCTGCTCATCGGCTACATCGTGGTCAAGGTCGGTGGCATTCCGCTCACGCTGGGCAGCGGCGGCGGCGCGCTGCTCGCCGGTCTGGTCTTCGGCTGGCTGCGCGGCAAGCATCCGACGTTCGGCGCCATGCCGCTGGCGGCCAGTTCTCTGCTCAAGGAATTGGGGCTCGCCACCTTCGTGACCTGTGTGGGTCTGTCGGCCGGCGCACAGGCGTGGCAGACGCTGCAACAAAGCGGCATCTCGATCTTCGTGGCGGGCGTGATCGTCACGATCGTGCCGCTGTTGCTCACGTACCTGTTCGGCCGCTACGTGCTTCGCTACGACAACGTGGCCATTCTGGCCGGGGCGCTCTCGGGCTCGCGCAGTGCAAACCCGGCGTTCGGCGAAATTCTCGACAAGGCCGAGAGCAATGTGCCGACGGTGCCGTTCGCCATCACCTACGCCATCGCCAACGTGTTGCTCACGCTGCTCGGACCGCTGGTCGTGTCGCTGACCTAGGCGCGCGATCGATGCATTGACCCGATTGACCGTCATTGCCCCCGCACGACGGCATCGTTACTGGTTGTTCATGGAGAAATCGTTATGAAATCGAAGGAACTCGACGCACTCGCCAAACTCAGCCCGTTCGAATTCAAGGACACGCTGATCGAACTTGCACAGGAAAACGGCGCGCAGCGCTCGATGCTCAACGCCGGGCGCGGGAATCCGAACTTTCTCGCGCTGGAGCCGCGTCACGGCTTCTTCCAGTTGGGGCTGTTCGCGCTCTCGGAAGCGGAGCGGCAGTTCACGTACATGCCGGAAGGTGTCGGCGGCATTCCGCCGGGCAAGGGTGTTGAAGCGCGGTGGCAGGATTTCGCGCGTGAGAACCAGCACGCGCCCGGGGTGAAGTTCCTCGAGAAATCGATCTCGTATGTTCGCGATCAGATGGGGTTGGTCGTCGAGGACTTCCTCACGGAGATGGTGCACGGCATTCTGGGCTGTAATTATCCGGTGCCGGATCGCGTGCTGCGCAACACCGAGAAGATCGTGGCGAAGTATCTGCGTCGCGAAATGGTCGGCAAGCATCCGTTCGTTGGCAATTTCGACGTGTTCGCAGTCGAAGGCGGCACGGCGGCCATGACGTACCTCTTCAACACGCTCAAGACGAACCATCTGCTGCAGGCGGGAGATTCCATCGCACTGGGCATGCCGATCTTCACGCCGTACATCGAGATTCCGGAGCTGGCCGATTATCAGTTGCACGAGGTCAACCTGAATGCCGATCCGGCGCTCGGCTGGCAGTATTCGAAGAAGGAACTCGACAAACTGCTCGACCCGAAGATCAAGGCGTTCTTCCTCGTGAACCCGAGCAATCCGCCGTCGGTGAAGCTCGACGACGCGTCGCTCGAGCATCTGGCCGAGATCGTCAAGAAGCGTCCGGACCTGATCATCCTGACCGACGACGTGTACGGCACGTTTGCCGACGACTTCCGTTCGCTGTTTGCCATCGCGCCGTACAACACCATCCTCGTCTATTCGTATTCGAAGTACTTCGGTGCGACGGGCTGGCGCCTCGGGGCGATTGCCACGCACGAGAAGAACCTTTTCGACGACAAGCTCGCGAAGCTGCCCAAGGCGCAGCGCGAAGGGCTCAACGCACGCTATTCGTCGATCACGACGGAACCGGAGAAGCTCAAGTTCATCGATCGCCTGGTGGCGGATAGCCGCGCGGTGGCGTTGAACCACACGGCGGGCCTGTCCACGCCGCAGCAGGTGCAGATGGCACTCTTCTCGCTGTTCTGCCTGATGGACGAGCCGGACGCGTACAAGCATGCGGTCAAGCGCATCATCCGCCGCCGCAAGGCCGTGATGTATCGCGCGGCAGGGATTACCGAGGAGACCGGACCGACGGCCGTCGATTACTACAATATTCTCGATCTCGAGGTATTGGGCACCAAGATCTACGGAAAGGGTTTCGTGGACTGGTTCATGAAGACGGTCGATCCGACGGAGGTGCTGTTCCGTCTGGCCAAGGAAAGCGGCGTGGTGCTGCTGCCGGGCCGTGGCTTCGGCACGCTGCACCCGTCGGGGCGCGTGTCGCTCGCGAACCTGAACGAGCCGGACTACATCCAGATCGGTGCGACGGTACGCAAGCTCATGGACGAGTACAACGAGCGCTATCTCGCTGGCGGCAGCAAGGGCGGCAAGAAGAAATAAGTGCTGCCGGGCGACGTCCCGACGATTTCGGTGCTGCGGCGACCCTCGCGGCGCAGCGGCACCGGTTGGCCCCCCCTCGATCGCTTCCTACATGGCGATCGACCATTGCCCGGGAATCCACTTCCCGGGCTTTTTTTGTCATGTGAAATAAAAATGCCCGCGCGAGGCGGGCAAAAATCACTACAGGGGAAGTCACGCGGTAGGAGTGGCAAGCGTGCGAAAGAGTTCCCGCTATTTTGGGGACGTTCTGACTGGCAGTGACCGTACCGCCCGCAGTAAAATACAGCCTTGTCGCTACGTCACCCCCTCATGCCGGAAGCGGTGCACGACGCCGCCAGATGGCCGCGTGGGGTGGGAATTTCAGGTGTCGAATGTCGGTAAAGCCGGTCGTGCGGGGTCTTCTCCCGCTCGCCGCGTGTCTCAGTGCCGGAATGTCGGCAGGCGCGCACGCACAAGCCTTGTTCTCGGATCCCAATCCGCCGTGTTTCACGGAGCAGAATGCCGTGTCCTACGGATTGTGGGACCGCGGGCTCTCGCCTCAATATTTCGTTCCGCCTCCACCGCCCCCCGCGCCCGCGGAGTCGCCGGTCGCGCAGGACCCCGGCAGTGCCGCTGATCCGATCGCCCTGTTCGCGGGGGCCGATCCGGACGCGGTCGCGGCAACACTGGAACGCGAGTCGGCGGAGCGTGCTGCCGCGGCGGCCGCAGCTCAGGCGCCTCAGGCGGCATCCGACGCACAGGCCGCGAATGTCGATGCAGCAGCGCCAGCCGTCGATGCACAAGGGGCTCCAACGGCAGACGCGCCGCCCCCTGCGCCACCGTCCCCCCCGCTACCGGCTGCCGATTTCGCCGTCGCACCCGAACTCAGTGCCGACGGCACGGCGATCTCCGCCGTCGATATCGACGCGGCGGCGTCGGCGGCCACGGCTGCAGTCGCGCCGCCACCGGCCGTCGATGTGGCACCGCCCAACGCCTTTCTCGCACGCGCATCGTGCTTGCGCGGACTGCCGCGCCGAGAGAGTCTTGCCGATCGCAATATCCGCATGCTCATGCGTCACGGACTCGCGGTGCGCGACGACCAACTGCCGCTCGTGGCGACGCGCAGCCGTACCACCGGCGAGGGCGCCGTGGGGTTCCAGGTGCTCAACGAGCAGCCGTATCAGTTCAACCTGGGCATGAACAACAGCGGCATGATGACCACGGGCAAGATGCAGGGCACGGCCAATCTGCTGATGAACAACCCGCTCGGGATGTACGGCAAGTTCAACACGACCGTGAGCCAGGACCTGCAGAATGCACGGCGCGACGCCATGAACCGCAATCTGGCAGCCAATTACTCGGTTCCGATCGACGCCGACTGGACTGTCGGTGTCATGGGCACGACCAATGCCGCCACCGATCAGATCGCAACAGGCACCACCCAGACGCAGACCTTGCAGTGGCGCGTGCGACGGGCGTTCGACGTGACGTCCAATGGCACCACGGGCGTGGAGCTGCGCTACAACCGCAGCCGTACCGAAGACCCCAATGCGCTGCACACCTACGACAGTTATGCCGAGGTGGGGCTCAGTCACACGCACTATCTGGGCACGTCGAAGCTGGACCTGTCGGTCATGCAACGCCTGAACGCGCCCTGGATGCCCTCGACAGGCAGCACGCCGGGCTGGTCCTATCGCTTCCAGTCGATCGACGCGAAGCTCACCGTGCCGTTCTGACGAAATCCATCACGGCGTCGAGCGATACCGTGCGCACCAGCGTCTCGGGCATTTGCACGAAGTGCTCGCTCTCCCCGAACAGAATCACGGGCTTGCCGTAACGCACGGCGAGCCCGACTTCGTCGCGCGTACCGTGATTGCCGGGCAGTGCCACGATCACATCACTCGAAAGCACGTTGATGTGATTGCGCGACAGCGTGCCCGGCGGCGCGTCAGGCAAATGGCGCGGCAACGGGCTCACGATGGGGATTTCCACGAACCGGTTCGGATAGCCGGGCAGGGGACGGAACGTGGCGTCGTCGCCAGTCGCTTCCGTGGGCACGACACCGATGCTGCGGCCTGCGCGTTGCGGTACGGCACAGAAGGCCTCGCTGACACTCGTCATCACACCTTGACCGCCGCCGGTCAGCAAATGGTAGCCGGCTGTCGCGATGGCGCGGCCTAGCGGGGCCGCAAGTTCGGTCCACGGCTGTTTGCCGGAACCCATGACACCAACGGTTTTGGGACGCAGGGAAGTGGTCATCTCGAGAGGTTTTCGGCGTGTCGCCCGATGGCCGGGCAGGGGTGCCGCCGATGATAAACGAATCGAGCGCCCAAAAAAAACCCGCCGGGTGGGCGGGTGAGGAAGCAGGCCTCCCACGGGGAAGTGAAAGCCTGATCTCGCGAGGTGTTTGCGAGACCCGTGTAGTATCGTGATCCCCAGGCCTGTTGGCTATGGGCTAAGTCCTAAACCGCGTGTAAGACGCTTTCTAATTCCGTTTCCTAACCTTTCTGACGCTCCAGGGGCAAGAGATGACCGAACCGACTGACACCACCCCCGCAGGCAGCGACCAGATCGCCGCCATGAAGACGCTGCGCACTGCGCTGCTCGCACAGCACAAAGTGCTGATCGCGAACGATCGTCAGCAATACGAAGCAGTTTTCGGCCCGGTGCCGACGGGACGCTTTGTCCAGTTGCTGACCGAAGACCCGTGGTTCCGCTGGCTCGATCCGCTCTCGCGTTTGATCGTCGCACTCGACGAGTGGCAGGAGCAGACGCCCCCGTTGGCCGATGCTGGAATCGCACTGGCGGACGAAGCCGCCAAGCTGTTCCGCAACGCCGACGCGGAATTCGGCGAGCGCTATCGTCTGGCGATGCAGCAGGCACCGGACGCCGTGCTCGGACAGAGTCAGGTCGTGGCGGCGCTGCGCACTACGCCGCAGTCGCCCGCAAGCGAGGGAAAAACCGGCAAGCCGGGTTGAGCAGGAGGCCGATGCGTCGGCAATCGAGGGGGCGGGGGCTGGAGCAGGGAGGGGGCAGACCGTCAAGCCGAATATTTGTTCCGGGGCTGACCGTTTTTTGAGCAAGGCTCTTGACAGCCCCTGTTCACGGGGCGTTCGAGATGGCGGTTGCGGGTTATCCAGTGGGTTATCCACAAAGGCTGTGGACAACTTTCGCGAGCGCCGCTGACATCCGGGAAATCGAGGGGTTTGCCGGCCTTTCGTTGCCCGAGACGTACGCCGCTCGTTTCGCCAGCGATACCGTCGATGCGATGCGTGGACATCAAGCATCGACCGCGTAGCCGGAAAGCCTCGGTGCAAGATCGTCTGGCTCTGTGGGAATCGGTGGCACTGGCTCTACATTGCGGCGGGCTCGCCTGCCACAATAGCGCCTTTGCCCCGCGCCGGAAGCGGACCTTGTCAGTCCTTTTCCGATGGCCGCCACGACTTCGATCGACATGACCACTACACCCATCGTGCTGTTGGTGCTGATCTCGGCACTGATGCACGCCACCTGGAACGCCTTTCTCCACGCAAGTCCCGATCGCCTCTGGCAAGTCGGCATGATGGCGGTGCCGCAGTTGCTCGCGGCAATCGTCGGCATCTGGTGGTTGCCGATGCCACCGATGCAGGTCTGGCCGCTCATCGTGCTCTCGGCGTGTGCGCAGGTGGCTTACACGGCGGCGCTGATTCGCGCATATCGGGTCGGCGAGTTCGGACAGATTTATCCGATCGCGCGCGGCATCTCGCCACTGCTGATTTCGGGGGCGGCGCTGTTACTCGCGGGGGAATGGCCGACGTGGATGGCTGTGGCCGGTATCGCATGCATCTGCACGGGCATTCTCACACTGGCCCTGCGCGGACGCTGTCTGTCGGGGGACAGCGTGCCGGCCGCGTTGCTCACGGGCGTGTTCATCGCGACCTATACGATCATCGACGGCTTCGGCGTGCGGCTGTCGAACGGCAACGGCTTCGGCTACATCGCCTGGGCGTATCTGTTCGCGAGCGTGCCGCTCGTCGGTGCCGTATGGAAATTACGCGGCGGATGGCGCGGCATGTTCCTCGCACCGCGACGTCGCGTGACCGAAGCGCTGGGTGCCGGGATCGTTGCCCAGTGCGCGTACGGCATGGTGGTCTTCGCCCTGCAATACCTGCCGATGGGCGTGGTGTCGGCGCTGCGCGAATCGAGCGCGATCTTTGCGGTGCTGCTCGGGTGGCTGTTCCTGCGCGAAAAGCTCAACGCGCGCCGTCTTGTGGCGTGCAGCCTCGTGGTCGGTGGCGCGATACTCATCAAGCTCGGTGCCTGAGCGTCCACGCGAGACAAGACGAGGGAAATGAAGAAAGGGCGAGCGAAGGAATCTCCGCTCGCCCTGCGCGAATGTGACAACGCCCGGGGCTAACCGCGTGGCCAGAGTTCGGCGCGATGCGCGTTGATGGCCGCCACGACGATTTCGCGCATGCCGTGGCCGTCGGTGGATTCCAGATGCTCGAGAATCGTCATGCGCATGCGCGGTGCCCAGAAGCGCCGCAGGTGACCGGCAATGCTCTCGAGCGCTTCGCCGCGATCCGGCATCGTCTCGAAGAAATCGCCGATCTGATTGGCCATCTTGACCAGGTTGTCGGTGTCCATGATGGGTGTCGTCCCCTGAATTTGTTATTTATGCGGTTCAGCTCGCACTTGCCTCTGCCTCGCCGTGGGCGTGACCGAGGAAGGCCTCCTGCTGGCGATTGAAGTCCGAGTACTGACGCTGCCATTCCGACGGCTGCGCTACCGGCGTGACCTGCACCGCCGTGACCTTGTACTCGGGGCAGTTCGTCGCCCAGTCGGAGTTGTCGGTGGTGATCACGTTTGCGCCCGACTCCGGGAAGTGGAACGTCGTGTACACCACACCCGGCTGCATGCGATCGCTCACCACGGCGCGCAACACCGTCTCACCAGCGCGGCTCTGGATGCCGACCCAGTCGCCGTCCTTGATGCCACGTTCTTCGGCGTCGTGCGGATGCACCTCGAGCCGATCCTCGGCGTGCCAGTAGTTGTTGTCCGTACGACGGGTCTGCGCGCCCACGTTGTACTGCGACAGAATCCGTCCGGTCGTGAGGATCAGCGGGAAGCGCTTCGTGACCTTTTCGTCCGTCGCCACGTACTGCGTGATGAGGAACTTGCCCTTGCCGCGCACGAATTCGTCGATGTGCATGACGGGCGTGCCTTCCGGCGCGTCTTCGTTACACGGCCACTGCACGCTGCCCAAGCGGTCGAGCTTCTCGTAGCTCACGCCGGTGAACGTCGGCGTGAGGCGCGCGATCTCGTCCATGATTTCCGACGGGTGCGAGTAGTTCATCTCGTAGCCCAGGCGCTTGGCCAGCTGAATCGTCACTTCCCAGTCGGCGTAACCGGCGCGCGGCGGCATGACCTGACGCACCCGCGAGATACGACGCTCGGCGTTGGTGAAGGTGCCGTCCTTCTCGAGGAACGACGAACCCGGCAGCAACACGTGCGCATACTTCGCCGTCTCGTTCAGGAAGATGTCCTGTACGACGATGCATTCCATTTGCTCCAGCGCGTGGGTCACGTGCTGCGTGTTCGGGTCGGACTGCACGATGTCTTCGCCCTGGCAGTACAGGCCCATGAAGGTGCCTGCGAGCGCAGCGTCGAACATGTTCGGAATACGCAGACCCGGCTCGGATTGCAGCTCGACGCCCCATTCGGCTTCGAACAGTGCGCGGGCGCTCGAATCCGATACGTGACGGTAACCCGGCAGTTCGTGCGGGAACGCCCCCATGTCGCACGAACCCTGCACGTTGTTCTGGCCGCGCAGCGGGTTCACGCCCACGCCTTCACGGCCGATGTTGCCGGTCGCCATGGCGAGGTTGGCGATACCGATCACGGTCGTGGACCCTTGCGCATGCTCGGTCACGCCCAGGCCGTAGTAGATCGCGGCGTTGCCGCCCTTGGCGTACAGGCGCGCGGCACCGCGCACGAGATGCGCGGGCACGCCGGTGTGCACTTCGGTCGCTTCCGGCGAGTTTTCCGCACGGGCGATGAAGTCGCGCCACTGGCCGAAGGCACGGTCTTCGCAGCGTTCGGCGATGAATTCGTCGGCCATCAGCCCTTCGGTGACGATCACGTGCGCCAGCGCATTGATCATGGCCACGTTCGTGCCCGGGCGCAGTTGCAGGTGGAAGTCCGCCTTGATGTGCGCGCTTTGCACCAGGTCGATACGGCGCGGGTCGATGACGATCAGCTTCGCGCCTTGGCGCAGACGCTTCTTCATGCGCGAACCGAACACCGGGTGCCCGTCGGTCGGGTTGGCGCCCATCACGAGAATCACGTCCGAATGCTCGACCGACTTGAAGGTCTGCGTGCCGGCCGATTCGCCGAGCGTCGCCTTCAGGCCGTAGCCGGTCGGCGAGTGGCACACACGGGCGCAGGTATCGACGTTGTTGTTGCCGAACGCAGCGCGCACCAGCTTCTGCACGAGGTAGTCTTCCTCGTTCGTGCAGCGCGACGACACCAGGCCGCCGATCGAGTCGCGGCCGTACTTGGCCTGAATGCGCTTGAACTCTGACGCGGCGTAATCGAGCGCCTCGTCCCAAGACACTTCCTGCCACGGATCGGTGATCTTCTTGCGGATCTTCGGCGTGAGGATACGGTCCTTGTGCGTGGCGTAGCCCCAGGCGAAGCGGCCCTTCACGCAGGCGTGGCCTTCGTTGGCCTGACCGTCCTTGTGCGGCACCATGCGCACGACTTCGTTACCCTTCATCTCCGCCTTGAACGAGCAGCCCACGCCGCAGTACGCGCAGGTGGTGATCTTGGCGTGCTCGGCCTGGCCGAGATGGATCACGGACTTCTCTTGCAGCGTTGCGGTCGGGCACGCGGCCACGCAGGCGCCGCACGACACGCATTCCGAATCCATGAACGGCTGATCCTGCCCCGGCGAGACGCGGGCTTCGAAGCCGCGGCCGGAAATCGTCAGCGCGAACGTGCCTTGCGTTTCCTCGCAGGCGCGCACGCAACGGTTACAGACGATGCACTTCGAGGCGTCGTAGGTGAAGTACGGGTTCGACTCGTCTTTTTCGCTGTCGAAGTGATTTGCGCCGTCAAAGCCGTAACGTACTTCGCGCAGGCCCGTCACACCGGCCATGTCCTGGAGTTCGCAGTCGCCGTTGGCCGCGCAGGTCAGGCAGTCGAGCGGGTGATCGGAGATGTAGAGCTCCATCACGCCCTTGCGCAGTTCCTGGAGCTTGGGCGATTGCGTGCGCACTTTCATGCCCGGTTCGACGGGCGTGGTGCACGACGCCGGAAAGCCGCGTCGGCCTTCGATCTCGACGAGGCACAGACGGCACGAGCCGAAGGGCTCGAGCGAATCGGTGGCGCACAGCTTGGGCACGTTCACGCCGCCTTCGGAGGCGGCACGCATGATCGAGGTGCCGGCGGGCACGGTGACCTGTTCGCCGTCGATCTCCAGCGTGACTTCCTTCGTCGATTCGCGACGCGGGGTGCCGTAATCCTTCTCAAACATCGGGTCCATCATGATGGGCGGTCTCCTAGGCGGCCTTGGTCGGCAGGTTCGACGGTTCGGCCGCGCCGAAGTCTTCGGGGAAATGGTTCAGCGCTGAGAGCACGGGGTAGGGCGTCATGCCGCCCATCGCGCACAGCGAGCCGGCGAGCATGGTGTCGCACAGGTCGCGCAGCAGCTTGATTTGCTTCGGACGATCGCGTCCGTCGATGATCCGGTCCATCACTTCGACGCCGCGCGTCGAACCGATGCGGCACGGCGTGCACTTGCCGCACGACTCGATGGTGCAGAACTCCATCGCATAGCGCGCGAGCTTGGCCAGATCGACCGTGTCGTCGTGCGCCACGATGCCGCCGTGACCCAGCACGGCCCACAGGGCGGCAAACGCTTCGTAGTCGAGCGGCGTATCCCATTGCGATTCGGGCAAGTAGGAGCCGAGCGGGCCACCGACCTGCACGGCGCGCAATGGCCGGCCGGTGATGGCGCCGCCGCCGTAGTCGTACAGGATTTCGCGCAGCGTCACGCCGAAGGCCTTCTCGATGAGACCGCCGTACTTGATGTTGCCTGCGAGCTGGATCGGCAGAGTGCCGCGCGAGCGTCCCATGCCGAAGTTCTTATAGAACTCGGCGCCACGGTCCATGATGATCGGCACCGACGCCAGAGAGATCACGTTGTTGATGACCGTCGGCAGCCCGAACAGGCCTTCGATGGCGGGCAGCGGCGGCTTGGCGCGCACGACGCCGCGCTTGCCTTCGAGGCTTTCGAGCAGCGCGGTTTCTTCGCCGCACACGTAAGCGCCTGCCGCCTTGCGGACTTCGAGGTGGAAGGTCTTGTCCGAGCCGAGGATGCTCTCGCCGAGATAGCCGGCACGCACTGCGTTTGCAATGGCTTCGTTGAGCACGTCGATGGAGTGCGGATACTCGCTTCGCACGTAGATGTAACCGCGCGTGGCACCCACGGCGATGCCGGCGATCGTCATGCCTTCGACGAGCACGAGCGGATCGCCTTCCATCAGCATGCGGTCGGCAAACGTGCCCGAGTCGCCTTCGTCGGCATTGCACACGATGTACTTCTGCGCCGCCGGCGTGTTCAACACCGTCTTCCATTTGATACCGGTCGGGAACGCCGCGCCGCCCCGGCCACGCAGGCCCGAATCGGTCACCTGCGTGACGATGGCGGCACCGTCCATGGCGAGCGCGTTGCGCAGGCCGCGATAGCCATCGTGCGCGACGTAGTCGTCGACCGAGACCGGATCGGTAATGCCCACGCGGGCGAACGTCAGGCGTTCCTGCTTCTTGAAATACGGAATCTCTTCGGTCAGGCCGAGGGCGAGCGCGTGGTCGCCTCCGGCGGTGACATTGGCGTCGAACAGGCTGGCGACGTCGTCGACGTCGACCGGGCCGTAGGCCACGCGACCCGCCGGGGTCGCGACTTCGAGCAGCGGTTCGAGCCAGAGCATGCCGCGCGTGCCGTTGCGTACGAGTTCGATCTCGATGCCGCGTTGGGCCGCCTGTGCGCGAATGGCGTCGGCGACCTCGTCGGCCCCGAGCGCCAGCGCGGCGGAGTCACGCGGCAGATAGAGGCGCACCGGCGCCTTGGGCGTCGTGGTGGGCGTCGTGGTTTGGCTCATACCGTGTCCTTGGCGCGGGCGACCAGACGGTCGAATTTCTCGGGAGTGACGCGCGCATGCAGCTTGTCGTCGATCGTGATGGCCGGCGAGGTGGCGCACTGGCCCAGGCAGAACACCGGCTCGAGCGCGACATCGCCGCTATGGCTGTGCATCGCGCAGCCCAGCACGCGTTCGGCGTGCGCGACCAGGGCGTCGGCGCCCATGCTCTGGCAGGCCTCGGCGCGGCAGATCTGCACGACGTGACGCGGCGGCGGTGTGGTGCGGAAGTGGTGATAGAAGGTGATCACGCCATGCACTTCGGCGCGAGACAGGTTGAGGGCAGTGGCAATGACGGGCACGGCATCGGGGGGAACGAAGCCGAAAGCTTCCTGAACGTCATGGAGGATCGGCAGAAGGGGGCCTTCCTGAGCTGCATGGGCGTCCAGAATCGCTTGCACCGTCGCGATGGAAAAAGCCTCGCGCATGGCTGTTGTCTCCGGTTTGGCACGCCGCGGGGAACGGTGCGCCTGAGGGTATGGGTTATCTGTTTTTGTCCTGCCCCAGGGGCGAGAGACCCATCGGTCACAGTCGGCGACGCTGCTCGGGTCTAGCGATCAGCGCGGCGCCGAAAGAGCGTGCGACACATAGCCCCCACCATATGCCGCACGGGCTCGGTCTCTCGCCCGTTGCTTACTTCGTCAACTCTAAGTACCGGTGCCGAAGCGTCAGTATGTGAAACACGATATATGATATACGGTATACGTGCAATAGCTTGAGCCCCGGTTTTGCAGGCTCGTTTACCCCAATTTGGTGGTGGCTTGCATATGTGGGCTGGGCGGGGCGCGAGCGGCAACGGCATGGACGCGAGCTGCACGGCATCGCACGGCGCCCGGCTCGATTCGAGGGGGCGCTCGTGTGATTCCGGCGCCGAGCGTGGTGGGGCGTGAGAGTCCGGCGGCGAGCAAACAAAAAAGCCAGCGACACGTTAATGTCGCTGGCTTTTCGCTGTGGCAAGCCGCCGAATGAACGGCGGCGCGCGCGAGCGGTATTACTCCAGGAAGTCGCAGTGCTCTTCGACGAACGCGGCCAGACCCAGCGTGTGGTCGCGCGCGAGCTTCTCGGCGAGTTCCGTGTCGCGCTTCTCCAGCGCGGTGATGATCTTCAGGTGGTCGACGATCGAGCGTGCGGCCCGGTCATTCTGTGCAATCGTCACCTTCCGGATGGCGCGCACGTGAATGAACAGATTCCTGATCGTATTGGCGATGGCCTGCGATCCGCCGAGATTGATCAGCGCCTGATGGAAGTCGATGTTCGCGTCGGAATACTCTTCGATGTGATCCGTCGGCGGCGCATTGACGAACTCGTCGAACAGATGGCGCAGCTTGGCAATCTCTTCGTCGCTCGCATGCAGCGTGGCCAGGCGCGCGGACATCCCTTCGAGGGCCGCCCACATCTGAATCATTTCGACGATTTCCCGCTTGGTCTTGCGGATGATGAAAATGCCCCGGCGCGGCACGGTACGCAGGAAGCCTTCCTGCTCCAGCAGCGTCATGGCCTCGCGAATCGGAGTGCGCGAAACGCCGAGCACCTGGATGAGCTGACGCTCGTCCAGGCGAATTTCTTCCTTCTGGTTATAGATATCGGCATCGGCGATGGCTTTTTTCAGCAGCGCATACGCCTGATTGCGAAAACTCGTGGTCGTGTCGATCGGCTCCAACACGAGCGGAGTCACTCGTGTCGGAGTTGGGGTGATCAGGGACATGCAATAGTCTCCTAGGTATTACGGCCCCCTTCAGGTGCGCAATGCTTGCTGCCCCACGATGGTTGCCGGCTTCGTGACGAGTTTACCCGATTCGTTTGCCTGCGTGGTTTCCGCCAGATACGCGAAACGACCATTGGTTTCGGCCTTTTCGAGCAACGAAGCCGGCAGTGCGACGAACAGATGAACCATCGCGACACCAGCAGCAAGGGCGGAAGCCAGGGCGAGCAGGGTAAGGGCAGTGACCAACATGATGAAACTCCTTATAGACGTTGAACGATGATTACGGTGGGGGAGAACTTGCTTTGCATTGTATGTCGCGCCGCAACAAGTCTCAAGATATACCACATACCGAATATCAAAATTCATCGTTTTTCGGGACGTTTTTTCGGTCACACACCTCGTCTACTGTCCAAGTTTGTCTCTTTTTCCGATAGTGATCAGTCAGTCGATGATGGCAGGGAACCTCCTCGGATGTCCGTCTGGCTTGCGTTTGTGCTGAATTCGGGACGCGACCGGCGCGTGCTGATTCGGCTGCATTAGGTGACGCCTTCAGATTGGTGCAAAACGTGCAATATTGCGTTGCCGCGAAAAGACATCCGTACAGGCTGGCCGTGTTTGTTCGGTGTGGCGGCCAGCCGGCATCTGCCGGGCAAAAAATCGGCCGCGACCGGAGAGCCGGCGGCGGCACAGGGCAGGGCAGTCTAGTGAACCCAGCCGGAAGATTCGCCGGCCAGGCTGCCTATATATATAGGCGTGAAACTGGCGAGGCACGACGTCGTGCCCCGCGCTGGCTGTTACGTTGATGCAACACCGGACAGTGTGGCGAGTCGGACGCCCGGCCACGCTCGGTGCGTCCGGTCGAATTCAGGCTGCTTTGGCGGACTTGGCGGCCAGCCGTTCCTGCGCGGCTGCCACGGCGTCGGGCTGGGTCATGAACTCGCGTTGCTTGATCAACGCAAGTACTACGTCGAGCGTCGGCGTCGGCACGTCTGCGAGGCGGCCCATCTCCTGGACGACGGAGACCAGCGGGTCGATTTCCATCGCACGGCTGCGCTCCAGATCCTGAAGCATCGACGTCTTGTGTGCGCCCACAGCGCCCGCACCGTTGATCCGACGCTCCACGTCAACGCGGAAATGCACGCCGAACTTGTCGCCGATGGCTTTCGCCTCGAGCATCATGGCGCGCGCGATGGCACGTGTGCCCGGATCGCTCGCAATGATGTCCAGCGTGCCGTGCGTGAGTGCCGAGATCGGATTGAAGCAGAGGTTGCCCCAGAGCTTGAGCCAGATCTCGTCGCGGATGTTCTCACGGATCGGCGCGTCCAGACCGCCGGCGATCATCAACTGCGAAAGCTTCTCCACGCGCTCGGTACGTTCGGCGCTGGCTTCGCCCAGCGGGAATTTGTTGCCATATACGTGCTGGATCACGCCGGGCGCGACCACTTCGGTTGCCGGATAAACGACACAACCGATCGCGCGCTCGGGGCCGAGCTCGCGCCATTGGCGACCGCCCGGATCGATGCTTTCGAGCGTCGTGCCTTCGAGCGCGCCGCCGTGCTTGTAGAAGTACCAGTAGGGAATGCCGTTGACGGCGGTCACGACAGCCGTGTCCGGTCCGATCAACGGTTGCATCGCGTCGAGGACCGACGGCACCGAATGCGCCTTGAGGGCAATGATCACGTAGTCTTGCGGACCGAGTTCGCGCGGGTCGTCCGTGCAGCGCAGGCGGGCCACGCGTTCTTCGCCATCGATCAGCAGCTTGAGTCCGTTCTCGCGCATGGCCGCCAGATGCGGGCCTCGCGCCACCAGACTGACATCGGCGCCGGCGAGTGCGAGTTGCACGCCGAGATAGCCGCCGATGGCTCCAGCGCCATAGATGCAAATCTTCATGAAGTCTCTCCCTCCAAAGGTCAATCGAAACCTGGGCCTGGTACTGGCCGTTTATTTTTCTAATACTAAATGTTGTATATCGTATATCACAAGAAGAATAGCGCCAAGCCTTCCGGCGGCATTTCCCGTCATGGTTTCCCCGCAGGCCCGTGAAATGCGGAGTCTCGATGTGTGAGCCTGACGGCAAAGAAACAAGCCGTCGGAATCGCCCGAGTCCCTCGATGAGTGAATTATTACGGTGTGTTACAGCGGAGTGGGGGATGACGAAATCGGATCGTCTTGTGAGGAAAATTATCAGATATATCGTCTTGTGCTCGTTTTAAAAATTACCAAGGAGCCCGATGTAAAAGGGCTGAGCGCCTTGTCGGGCAAGCTTGCCGGATCGGGTTAACTCCTTAGTGTTTTCGCATTGCGTTGTTGCGGCGCTTCGGCCTACAGTGGCGTTACTGTATCTAGCCGCCACCTTGAACAGTGCCTCGCGTGCCGTAGTTGTTTTCGCTGCAATGGACAAAAACGACTTCGGCACGCGAGGGGAAAAACGAGGAAAGCAATAAATTAGTGTTGACTTATATCTGATATATCGTATATTTCGTTCGGTATATTTACGGGAAAGGCAACGTGGCCCGTAAGCATCAGAGACAAGTCGACGAGGCAAAGACCTCGTAAAGCATACCCAGGGGGCACAGACCCCATCCGGAAGGTGTTGTTGTTGTGAAGCTGCCAAACAACTGGAAACCGATGGAGGAGGTACAAGTGGAGACGACCAATCAACACGGTAAGCAATCCGTGTTCGCGAGCCCTTGGGTTCAGCTCGTGTTCGGCGTGATTTGCATGGCGATGATCGCCAACTTGCAGTACGGGTGGACGCTGTTCGTCAACCCGATCGATGAGAAGTATCACTGGGGCCGCACGGCCATTCAGGTGGCATTCACGATTTTCGTCGTGACGGAGACCTGGCTGGTGCCGATCGAAGGGTATCTGGTCGACAAGTTCGGCCCGCGCCCGGTCGTGGTCGGGGGCGGTTTGCTGTGCGGTCTGGCATGGGTGCTCAACGCCCACGCGTCGTCGCTCGCGATGCTGTATTTCGCAGCGGCAGTGGGCGGTGTCGGTGCCGGTGCGGTGTATGGCACCTGCGTGGGTAACGCGCTGAAGTGGTTCCCGGATCGCCGCGGTCTCGCTGCGGGCCTGACCGCTGCCGGTTTCGGCGCCGGTTCGGCACTGACCGTGGTGCCGATCGCCAACATGATCAAGT
Organism: Pandoraea pnomenusa; assembly: GCF_040391475.1. Lineage (GTDB taxonomy): Bacteria > Pseudomonadota > Gammaproteobacteria > Burkholderiales > Burkholderiaceae > Pandoraea > Pandoraea pnomenusa_C. Next base: position 56,257 of record NZ_JBEBXS010000025.1, read on the forward strand.
CGAGCGGCTACGAGAACACCTTCCTGACCTTCGGTCTGGGCCAGGGGATCATCGTGCTCGTGCTGGGTCTGGCACTTTGCAACCCGCCGGCATCGTTCGACGCGCTCAAGAAGCTTGCCCCGGGCGCCATGCGCTACAACGCCAAGCCGACCGAAGTCATGCGCTCGCCGGTGTTCTGGCTGATGTATCTGATGTTCGTGCTGATGGCCGCCGGCGGTCTGATGGCAACGGCACAGCTCGGCCCGATCGCCAAGGACTACGGTCTCGATCAGTCGCCCGTCTCGATTCTCGGCCTCACGCTGCCCGCACTCACCTTCGCACTGGCCATCGACCGGGTGCTCAACGGGGTGACGCGTCCGGTGTTCGGCTGGATCTCGGACAAGATCGGTCGAGAGAACACGATGTTCATCGCCTTCGCGATGGAAGCCGCAGGGATTTTCGCACTGGCGAAGTTCGGCCAGAACCCGGTGGCCTTCGTGATCCTGACCGGTCTGGTGTTCTTTGCCTGGGGTGAAATCTACAGCCTCTTCCCGGCAACGTGCGCCGATACGTACGGCTCGAAGTACGCCGCCACCAACGCGGGGATGCTTTACACCGCGAAGGGGACCGCCGCTTTGCTGGTGCCCTTCTCGAGCATCATCACCTCGTCGACCGGTAGCTGGCAGGCCGTGTTCATGATCGCCTGCGCCATGAACGCCTTCGCTGCCTTCCTCGCCCTGTTCGTCCTCAAGCCGATGCGTGCCCGTCTGGCACAGCGTTACGCCAGCGACTACCGGAGCGAAGTCAGCGAAACGATGGTGAAGCCCGCGGACCTGAGCCGCAGCACCACCTGAGCAAGACATGAAGAAGCAGCCTGTTTGAAGGGATTAGCGAAATGTTTGACCGGCGTGCAATCCGTGTCCTCACGGGCCCGGTTGCACGACCGGATGAGCAAGTAGAGAAGCAGTACAGGAACACCCACTAATCGTCAGACAAGACGACGCAACACTGAAACCGGAAAAATTGGAGGAGAGAATTATGTCCATTGCGATGACCGTGCCAGTCGGCAAAGCGGAAAACGACACCGCGGGCGACACGCTCAAAGACAGCAGCCGACACGCGAACATCGTGTCCGAGGCGGAAACGACCGATGGTTTCCATCTGGTTATCGACGCACTCAAAGCGAACGACATCGACACCATCTTCGGTCTGGTGGGGATTCCCATCACCGATCTGGCGCGCCTTGCGCAAGCCGAAGGCATGCGCTTCATCGGCTTCCGCCACGAACAGCATGCCGGCCACGCGGCCGCCATCGCCGGCTACATGACGCAAAAGCCGGGTATCTGCCTGACCGTGTCCGCGCCGGGCTTCCTGAATGGCCTGACGGCACTCGCCAACGCCACGACGAACTGCTTCCCGATGATTCTCATCAGCGGTTCGAGCGAACGTGAAATCGTCGACCTGCAGCAGGGCGACTACGAAGAAATGGATCAGCTCAATGCGGCCAAGCCGTATTGCAAGGCCGCCTACCGCGTGCTGCACGCCGAAGATATCGGTGTGGGCCTGGCGCGTGCGATCCGTGCCGCCGTGTCCGGTCGTCCGGGCGGCGTGTACCTGGACCTGCCGGCCAAGCTGCTGGCCCAGACCATCGACGCGAAGAAGGCGAAGGAATCGCTGATTCGCGTGATCGACGCCGCACCGCGTCAGATCCCGGCGCCGGACGCCGTGGCACGCGCGCTCGACGTGATCAAGGGCGCCAAGCGTCCGCTGATTCTGCTGGGCAAGGGCGCTTCGTACGCCCAGGCCGACGCCGACATTCGCGCGCTCATCGAGAAGACCGGCATTCCGTACCTGCCGATGTCGATGGCCAAGGGCCTGCTGCCCGACACGCATGAGCAATCGGCCGCCGCCGCGCGCTCGTTCGTGCTGCAAGAAGCCGACGTCGTTGTGCTGATCGGCGCTCGCCTGAACTGGCTGCTCGCCCACGGCAAGGGCAAGACGTGGGGCGCGGCACCGAAGAAGTTCGTGCAGATCGACATCTCGCCGACGGAAATCGACAGCAACGTGGCGATCGCCGCCCCGGTGATCGGTGACATCGGTTCGTGCGTCTCGGCGCTGCTCGCCGGTGTGGATGGCAACTTCGCGAAGCCGTCGACCGAATGGACGGGCGCGATTGCCGAGCGCAAGAACAAGAACCTGGCGAAGATGGCGGCCACGCTGGCGCAGAATCCGTCGCCGATGAACTTCCACAGCGCACTGGGCGCGATCCGCGATGTGCTCAAGAAGCACCCGGACATCAACCTGGTGAACGAAGGCGCGAACACGCTCGACTACGCTCGCAGCATCATCGACCAGTACCAGCCGCGCAAGCGCTTCGACTCGGGTACGTGGGGCGTGATGGGCATCGGCATGGGCTTCGCCATCGGCGCTGCCGTGACGAGCGGCCTGCCGGTCGTGGCGATCGAAGGCGACAGCGCTTTCGGCTTCAGCGGCATGGAACTCGAAACGATCTGCCGTTACGAGCTGCCGGTCACCACCGTCATCTTCAACAACAACGGCGTGTATCGCGGCACCGACGTGAACCCGACGGGCGGCAAGGATGTGGCGCCGACCGTGTTCGTGAAGGACGCGCGCTACGACAAGATGATCGAAGCCTTCGGTGGCATCGGCTATCACGTGACCACGCCGGAAGAACTGACCAAGGCCCTCGAAGCCTCGATCGCTTCGGGCAAGCCGGCCCTCATCAATGCCGTCATCGACGAAGCCGCCGGTACGGAAAGCGGTCGTCTGACGAATCTGAATCCGCAAAGCGCGGCGATGAAAAAGTAATCCGAGTCAATCCAGGAGACATCACATGAGCAAACCCCTCGAAGGCATCAAGATCATCGACTTCACGCACGTGCAGGCCGGCCCGGCTTGTACCCAGCTGCTGGCCTGGTTCGGCGCTGACGTGATCAAGGTGGAACGCCCGGGTTCGGGCGACGTCACGCGTAACCAACTGCGCGATATCCCCGACGCCGATGCCTTGTACTTTACGATGCTCAACAGCAACAAGCGCTCGTTGACGCTGGACACGAAGACGCAGGAAGGCAAGGAAGTGCTCGAAAAGCTGGTGCGCGAATCCGACGTGCTGGTGGAAAACTTCGGCCCGGGCGCGCTTGATCGCATGGGCTTCTCGTGGGAGCGTCTGAACGAACTCAACCCGAAGCTGATCATGGCCTCGGTGAAGGGCTTCTCGGACGGCCACCATTACGATGACCTGAAGGTCTACGAGAACGTGGCACAGTGCGCAGGCGGTGCCGCTTCGACGACGGGTTTCTGGGACGGCCCCCCCACGGTGTCGGCCGCAGCGCTCGGCGACAGCAACACCGGCATGCACCTCGCCATCGGTATTCTGACGGCCATTATCGGTCGTGGTCAGACGGGCCGTGGCCAGAAGGTGGCTGTCTCGATGCAGGATTCGGTCATCAACCTGTGCCGCGTGAAGCTGCGCGACCAGCAACGTCTGGACCGTGTCGGCTACCTCGAAGAGTATCCGCAGTACCCGCATGGCGAGTTCAGCGACGTCGTGCCGCGTGGCGGCAACGCCGGCGGTGGCGGTCAGCCGGGTTGGGTGCTCAAGTGCAAGGGCTGGGAAACGGACCCGAACGCTTACATCTACTTCACGATTCAGGGCCACGCCTGGGAGCCGATCTGCCGTGCGCTGGGCAAGCCGGAGTGGATCAGCGATCCGAACTACGCTACGCCGCAAGCCCGTCAACCGCACATCTTCGACATCTTCGCGACGATCGAAGCGTGGCTGGCCGACAAGACCAAGTACGAAGCGGTCGACATCCTGCGCAAGTTCGACATTCCGTGCGCACCGGTGCTGTCGATGAAGGAAATCGCGAACGATCCGTCGCTGCGTGCGTCGGGCACCATCGTCGAAGTGCCGCACAAGGAACGCGGCTCGTACCTGACCGTCGGCAGCCCGATCAAGTTCTCGGGTCTGAAGCCGGAAATCACGGGCTCGCCGCTGCTGGGTGAACACACCGACGAGATCCTGGCCGAGCTGGGCTACAGCAAGGACCAGATCGCGAACCTGCATACGTCGCGTTCGGTTTAAGACCGACGGTCACCGCACTCGCGTGATGCCGCCGCCGCCTTCGGGGGCGGTGGCACATGCGATGCGCATGACCGGTGTGCAAGCCAGAGGTGTTCATGGGTGCGGCTTCTCGCGAAGTGCGCACCCGTTTTCATTTTCGGGACCGTGCTGTCCGCTAATTGATGTACTTTATTGGCATGTTTGGCAGTCGTGCCAATCGCCATCCCCCACAAAAAGTCCTGGAGACAACATGAGCGTATCCGTCGACGTCAATCAACTGGTAGAGGTGGTGGGCGACGCGATCGTCGTCGCCGATCCGAACAACATCATCACGCTGTGGAATTCCGGCGCGCAGAAGATGTTCGGATTCACGGCCGCAGAAGCCGTCGGGCAACCGCTCGACATCATCATTCCCGACCGTCTGCGCGCACGTCACAACGAAGGCTATGCCAAGACGATGGCGACAGGGCAGACGAAGTACGGCAGCGATCTGCTCAAGGTCCCCGCCGCACACAAGGACGGCCGCGCGATGTCGATCGCGTTCACGGTGGCGCTGCTGCACGGCGACGACGGGGCGGTCACCGGCATCGTCGCCGTGATTCGCGACGAGACTGCGCGCTTCCAGGAAGATCGCCAACTGCGCAAACGTATCGCCGAACTCGAGGCGAAGGTGGCCGCCACGGCAAACTGAGGCGGGTAGCGACGACCGCATGACATCGGCAGGGCGGCACTGACGCGCGTTCGAGAACGCGAAAAAGGGCCAGCCGATTTACCGGATGTCTTCGACGAAGCACCGGTTCGCAACACCCCTGAAAGGGCGTGTGTCGCGAACCGGTGCTTTTTCTTTTTCGACGGTTGAAACGCAACGCGCGACGGTCTATGTGTATTTTGTATTCAATATATTAAAAAGATCGCTATTCCCCGTGACGCTCGTTGACCGAATTCGCCGCGTGAAACGCATGCCTGTAAACCCGTACGCCGGCCCGTCGCGGGGTGTGATGTTGCAGTGCGGAGACCCTTTGTTCATAGGGGTTTGGGCGATCTTTAGGGTAGATATGTCGCGACACAGCAAATCGTATCGGCAACAAAAAGCCGTTGATAAAATATCGTGTATGAAATACCGTATATCACAACAAACGGACAACGATGTGACTGGCGCTCGAAGAAGCGACGCGCATCGCCGGATCCGGCAGGACTGGGGGCCGAAGTCGGCCACGACGGCATTTCCCCGCGTCTTGCGCACCGATCACATAAACGACGTCGCATCAGGAGGAGACAAACCACCATGGGCAAAGCACTCGAAGGTGTGCGCATTCTCGACTTCACGCACGTGCAGTCGGGACCCACGTGTACGCAACTGCTGGCATGGTTCGGCGCCGACGTAATCAAGATCGAACGCGCGGGCCACGGCGACGTCACGCGCGATCAACTGCGCGACATTCCCGACGCGGACAGCCTGTACTTCACGATGCTCAACAGCAACAAGCGTTCGATCACGCTCGACACGAAGCATCCGGAAGGCAAGGCGGTACTCGAGCGCATGATTCGCGACTGCGACGTGCTGGTGGAGAACTTCGCACCCGGTGCGCTCGATCGCATGGGCTTCACCTGGGAGCACATCCATTCGCTGAACCCGCGCATGATCGTGGCCTCGGTCAAGGGCTTCGGTCCCGGCCCCTACGAAGACTGCAAGGTCTATGAGAACGTGGCGCAGTGCGTGGGCGGTGCCGCATCGACGACGGGGTTCGACGACGGTCCCCCAATGGTGACGGGCGCCCAGATCGGCGACTCCGGCACCGGGCTGCATCTGGCGCTGGGTATCGTCACGGCGCTCTATCAGCGCACGATGACCGGCGAAGGCCAGCGCGTGCTGACCGCAATGCAGGACGGCGTGCTCAACCTGTGCCGCGTGAAGTTGCGCGATCAGCAGCGCCTGGAACGCGCGCGCGTGATGGAGGAGTATCCGCAGTTCCCGAACGGTCAGTTCGGCGACGCGGTGCCGCGCGCCGGCAATGCCTCGGGCGGCGGTCAACCGGGCTGGATTCTCAAGTGTCAGGGCTGGGAGACGGATCCGAACGCCTATATCTACTTCATCACGCAGGCGCCGGTGTGGGGTTCGATCTGCAAGGTGATCGGCAAGCCCGAGTGGGTGGAGCACCCCGACTACGCCACGCCGCGTGCCCGCCTGCCGCGCCTGCGCGAGATCTTCGACATCATCGAGGCGTGGACCATGACCAAGACGAAGTTCGAGGTCATGCGCATTCTCAACGAGTACGACATTCCGTGCGGTCCGATCCTGTCGATGAAGGAAATCGCGGAAGACATGTCGCTGCGCGAGACCGGGACCATCGTCGAAGTCGATCACCCGACGCGCGGCAAATACCTCACCGTCGGCAATCCCATCAAGCTCTCGGCCAGCCCCACGCATGTGGAACGCTCGCCGCTGCTCGGCGAACACACCGACGACGTGCTCTCGGAATTCGGCTACAGCTCGCAGCAGATCGCGGCGCTGCGTGAAGTCGGCGCGGTGTAGACGGAGCCAGACGCCGGTGCCAGACGCCGGCGCCAGGCTCCGGCACCAGACTCGCTCGCCCCTCGCGTCTGCACAAGGCAGATGGGAATGACATCAAGACACCGCGCCCGGCGCGCACATGGCCAACGTTGCCGTGCCGCCGGGACGTTACAGGAATGGCAAACGCATGAAGCTCTGGACCCGTTTCAAGACCGCTCACGGACGCATTGGCTTCGGCCTGCTGCAGGGCGACCACATTCTCGAACATCGTGGCGATCTCTACGATCAGCCGATCGCCACGGGCGCGACGATTGCGCGCGACGCCGTCGATCTGCTGTGTCCCTGCGAGCCGAGCAAGATCGTCGCGCTGTGGAACAACTATCACGCGCTGGGCGCGAAGCTCGGCAAGGCCGCGCCGTCGCATCCACTGTTCCTCATCAAGCCTGCGACCACGCTCAACGGTCCCGACGCCGTGATTCGTCGTCCGCTGTCGTATGCGGGCAAGATCGTTTTCGAGGGCGAGCTGGGCGTGGTGATCGGCAAGACCGCGAGCCACGTGAGCGAGGAAGCCGCACGCGATCACATTCTCGGCTACACGCTGGTCAACGACGTGACCGCGGCTGAAATCATCGAGCAGGACGGCAATTTCGCACAGTGGACGCGCGCCAAGGGCTTCGACACGTTCGGCTGCCTCGGTCCCGTCATCGCGCAGGATTTCGACTGGCGCGAAGCCGAACTGGTCACGCGGCTCGACGGCACGGAGCGTCAGCGCTATCCGCTCGCCGACATGATCTTCAATCCGTGGCAACTCGTCGCGCGTCTGTCGCAGGACATGACGCTGTTGCCCGGCGACGTGATCGCGGTGGGCACGTCCATCGGCGTGGGCTCCATGAAAGAGGGCGCCCTCGTGGAAGTGAGCATCGACGGTCTGGGCACGCTCGCCAACCGCATGGGCTGACGCACGTCGGCGCGCGCAGTAGAACCGATTTCACGGTGGTCGGCCGGGGTGGCAATGGCCTGAGTCGATCGCCCTTTTTCATTCTGGCCTGAGCGGTGTCAGGCCATCGGCATCAGCGAGTCTGCCTGCCGCGCTAGTGCGCGGCGGGCGGTGGTACCGGACTCTTGTACGCCATCATGCCGTCGATGCGCGCGGCGCCTTCGTCGAGCAGGAACTGACGAAACGCGAGTGCGACGGGCGGCAACCGTTTGCTGCGGCGATGCACGACGTACCAGCTTTGCCAAGCCGGAAAGCCCTTCACGTCGAGCACGACCAATTGACCGGTCTGCAGCTCCATGCCGACGGTATGCGCGGACAGAAAGCTGATGCCCATGCCCGCGACGACGGCTTGCTTGATGGTCTCCGTGCTGGCGATCTCCATCGTGATCTTCAGTTGCTGGGTGCGATGGCCGAAGGCGTCCTGCAGGGAGTTCCAGGTGTCGGACCCGCGCTCGCGGCTGATGAACGGTTCTTCGGTCAGCCGTGAAAACGGAATCTGGCGCTCGCGGGCCAGCGGGTGCCCGGGGGCCGCCACGATCACATAGGGGTGCGGCGCGAAGGCCTCGTTGATCGTGTCGATCTCGTGAGGCGGTCGCACCATCACCGCCAGATCGGTCAGGTTTTCGGTGAGCTGGTGCAGCAGTTCCTCGCGGTTATGCACCGTGAGGTTGAGTGTCACGCCGGGATAGCGCGAGGTGAACGCCGCGAGCAAGCGGGGGAAGAAGTAGTCGCCCGCACTGATCACGGCCACATTGAGCTTGCCGCCGGTAATGCCCTTGAGGTGATCCATCGCCTCTTCGGTCTCGCGGAACAGCGCGATGATCGCGCGGCTGTAGTGAAGCATTTCGCTGCCCGCCGGGGTGAGGAAGACCTTCTTGCCCAGTTGCTCGAACAGCGGCAGCCCGGCGTGTGTCTCCAATTGCTTGACCTGTGTGGAGACGGCCGGTTGCGTGAGGTGAAGTTCTTCGGCGGCGCGCGAAAAGCTCAAATGGCGCGCCACGGCTTCGAAGACCTTCAACTGACGGAGTGTGGCGTGTTTCATGCGGCGAGCATCCGGAAAAGTAGGGCAGGAGACCGGTGCTGCGCAGCGATTCGCGCTCACTCGGCGTGCTGAAAGGGAAGCACAGGGAAGTATAAGTAATCGTTGATGGTTTGCATAATTAACTTTAACTGTCTTTTATATGTCGGGCTGCGTAATCTGCAATGGCAGCCCGGAAGACGGTGGTGTGACAGCAAAGCGTCGGTGACGCGTCATGCCAGGCGAGAGCGGGACTGCGTGGTTCTGGAGACGATCACTGATCTTGGGAGAACGCCAACATGTCTGTCATCGAAACGCACATCAAGCCCGCGGCACTGGCACCGGTTGCCAATGCCCATCTGCACGCGTTCAACAACGCTTTCGTCGAGCTGGGTCTGGACTGGTACTGGGATAACCACACGTACACCCGCTTGCTGCACACGACCGGCAATCAGGATTTGCCGCTGGCGTATCTCGAAGGGGTTTCGGCACAAGCGTTGCGCATGGCCGAGCTGGTGATGATCGGGGCTTACCTCGACGGTCATCAGCCACACCTGCTGCGCGCCTACGAGCCGGAATTCCTGTGCGACCTGATTCACTGCACCAAGGTGCGTTGCTTCGAAGCCGCCAATGAAGGGCGTTCGATGCAGGCACCGCGAGTCGCTGCGGCCTGAGTTTCACAACACCACAGGGGCTCAGACCCCGAGACAATAACTATGCATATTGGCATTCCAAAGGAGACGGCCGGCGGCGAATCCCGCGTCGCGGCCACACCGGAAACGGTGAAGAAGCTGGTGAGCGCAGGGCATCGCGTCACCGTGGAGCATGGCGCCGGTGACGCGGCGAGCGTACCCGATGCGGCCTATGTCGCGGCCGGTGCGTCGAGCGGTACCGCCGCGCAAGCGCTCGGTGCGGAGCTCGTGCTGAAAGTCCGCGCCCCGTCGATTGCCGAGGTCGCGCAAATTCCGCGCGGCACGGTACTCGTCGGCATGCTCAACCCGTTCGATGCCGAGAACAATGCGCGCATGGCTGCCGCAGGCATCGTCGGTTTCGCTTTGGAAGCCGCGCCGCGCACCACGCGTGCGCAAAGCATGGACGTGCTGTCCTCGCAAGCCAACATCGCCGGCTACAAGGCCGTGATGCTCGCCGCCAACCTCTATCAACGCT
>NZ_JBEBXS010000026.1:0-63359 GCF_040391475.1 Pandoraea pnomenusa
CTGCATGATTTCCTTGGTGATGCCCTGGATCTTGATGTCCATCTGCAGTGCGGTCACGCCGTTCGACGTACCTGCCACCTTGAAGTCCATGTCGCCGAGGTGATCTTCGTCGCCGAGAATATCGGTCAGCACGGCAAACTTGTTGCCTTCGAGGATCAGGCCCATTGCGATACCGGCGACCGGCGAGGTCAGCGGCACACCGGCGTCCATCATGGCGAGGCTACCGCCGCACACCGATGCCATCGACGACGAACCGTTCGACTCGGTAATTTCCGACACCACACGCACGGTGTAGCCGAAATCGTCCGCGCCCGGCAGGCAAGCCACCAGTGCGCGCTTGGCCAGACGGCCGTGACCGATTTCGCGACGCTTGGGCGAACCCACGCGACCCGTTTCACCCGTCGAGAACGGCGGGAAGTTGTAGTGCAGCATGAAGCGGTCACGGTACTCGCCGTGCAGCGCGTCGATGATCTGCTCGTCGCTCTTGGTACCCAGCGTGGCCACCACGAGTGCCTGCGTTTCGCCGCGGGTGAACAGTGCCGAACCGTGGGCACGCGGCAGCACGCCGGTGCGGATCGTGATCGGACGCACCGTACGCGTGTCGCGGCCGTCGATACGCGGCTCGCCAGCCAGAATCTGGCTACGCACGATCTTCGATTCCAGATCGAACAGGATGTTGCCGACTTCGATGTCGTCCGGCGCCGACTCACCCTTGGCGGTCGCGGCGTCGCCCAGCTTGGCGAGGACGTCGCTGTTCACGGCACGCAGTTGTTGCGTACGAGCTTGCTTTTCACGCGTCTGATAGGCGGCGCGCAGCGGGCCTTCGGCCAACTCGCCGACTTGAGCGATCAGGGCGTCGTTCTTGGCAGCCGGGGCCCATTCCCACTCGGCCTTGCCACCTTCGCGCACGAGGTCGTGGATCGCGTTGATCGCGGTCTGCATTTGCTCGTGACCGAACACCACGGCGCCCAGCATCACGTCTTCCGGCAGTTCCTGCGCTTCCGATTCCACCATCAGCACGGCTTGTTCCGTACCGGCCACGACCAGGTCGAGCTTCGACTGGGCGATCTGCTCACGCGACGGGTTGAGCACGTACTGGCTGTCGACGTAGGCAACGCGTGCGGCGCCGACCGGGCCGTTGAACGGCAGACCCGAGATGGCCAGCGCGGCCGAAGCACCGATCAGGGCCGGGATGTCGGCCGGCACTTCCGGGTTGAGCGAGACGACCTGCACCACGACCTGGACTTCGTTGTAGAAGCCTTCCGGGAAGAGCGGGCGAATCGGACGGTCGATCAGGCGCGACGTCAGCGTTTCGTTCTCCGACGGACGGCCTTCACGCTTGAAGAAGCCACCCGGGATCTTGCCGGCGGCGTAAGTCTTTTCCAGATAATCGACGGTCAGCGGGAAGAAGTCCTGACCCGGCTTGGCCTTCTTGGCGCCGACGACCGTGGCGAGCACGACCGTATCGTCCATGTCGACGAGCACGGCACCGGATGCCTGGCGAGCAATCTCACCGGTCTCCATGCGAACCGTGTTTTGTCCCCATTGGAAAGACTTGACGACTTTATTGAACATTTGCACTCCTATATCGAATCGCGCGAATGCAGCAGCGGCGCGATATCGCTGCCGGGGTGATCCCGACGCCTTGCAGGGGGGAGTGTTATGCCATTCCAGCGTTGCTCGGCCGACTGCCGTGCGCTCTGATGCGACCCTGGAATGACACAAGCCCTGCTTGCCGACGAGGCCCCGTAAATCGGGAACCCGGCACAACGGCCAGGTTGCTTGCCCGAAAGACGCGCAAATGGCATCCAACGGGCGGCGCCCAAAAACAAAATGCCTGCATCAGCACGCTGATACAGGCATCTCGTCGTAATCGTAATCGCTTACTTACGCAGGCCCAGCTTCTCGATCAGGGCGCGGTAGCGATCTGCATCCTTGCCCTTGAGGTAATCGAGCAGCTTGCGGCGACGGCTCACCATGCGCAGCAGACCGCGGCGGCTGTGGTGATCCTTCATGTGGGCCTTGAAGTGCGGGGTCAGTTCGTTGATGCGCGTGGTCAGCAGCGCAACTTGCACTTCGGGGGAGCCGGTGTCGTTGGCGGCGCGGGCGAATTGCGCCACGACGTCCGACTTCTTGATATCTGCGTTCGACATTGTCTTTTCCTTTAATCACACGCGGTCACGGAAGAATGGCCGTGCCGTGAACTTACAAAAACATGTGCAACGAGGCTGCACATAAACAAAAACTGCAAGTGCGCGATTATACGGGAAATAGCGTCACGACGCCATAATTTTCCGCGCTTTGCCCCAACGGGCGGGGCCGGACGGCCGATTCCCCCGTCGCGAGCCGCGATATTCCCGGAACAATTCCGAAAAATTCAGCAAATTATCGCCAAAATCCGCAATAAATCCGGTGTCGGACGATCCGGGCACCTGGCACGCCCGGATGACCGCCCCAGGCGCTCTCAGCGCTGTCGCGCCATCCGGCAGGTGCTCGGCAGTGCCACCTTGCTCGCCGGCAGCTCCATGACCGTCTTGAAGCCGTAGCCAGAGCCTTCGTTATCGAACTTCACGCCCGGCTCACCGGCACGGCGCATGACGGACACGTAGAGCGGCTCGAGCATCTGATGATCGTTCGCCCGCATCCAGGCATCGGCGGGCGCTTCGCGAATCCGACGATTCTCGAGCGCGCGCGCCACGGTCGTCACATCGGTCGTTCCCGCCTGCTCCAGCGCCGCCGCGATCATGTCGATCATCACGCTCATGCGCAGCAGCGGGTAGTCGTCGCGCGCCTCCGGATAACGGGCGCGAAACGCCTTGTAGAACGCATCCGAGGCTTCGCCGCCCACGTTCGGGTGCCACTCTGCCACCGCATACACACGACCGACCCCGGCATCGCCCAACGCGGCCGGGGCGCCCAGCGCATTGCCGTAGAACGTGTAGAACTTGAGCTCCATGCCCTGCTCGCGCGCCGCCTTGACGAGCAAGGTGAGATCGTTGCCCCAACTGCCCGTGACGACGGTGTCGGCGCCTGCCGCACGAATGCGCGCCAGATACGGCGTGAAGTCCTTCACGCGGCCCACCGGACTGAACTGCTCGCCCACGATCTGCACGTCCGGGCGCTTCGCGCCGATCATCTGACGCGCCAGCCCGGCGACCTGACGCCCGAAGCTGTAGTCCTGATTGAGCAGATAGACCTTCTGGATGCTGCCGTCTTCCTTGATGGCTTCGGTCAGCGCCTGCATGCGCATGGCGGCATTGGCGTCGAACGCGAAATGCCAGAAGCTGCATTGCTCGTTGGTGAGCGCCGTGTCGACGGCCGAATAGTTGAAGAACAACATGCGCTGGCCCGGCTCGCGGGCATTGCGCTTGTTGATCGCGTCGATCAACGCGGATGCCACCGCCGAGCTGTTGCCCTGCAAGACGAACGGAATACCGAGATCTCCCGCGGCCTTGAGCTGGACGAGGCTGTCCTCGACTGCGCCCTTGCTGTCGAACACCGTCAGTTCCAGCGGATGGGCCCCATCGCGCAACTTCACGCCACCGCGGGCATTCACCCGATCGATGGCGAAGCGCAGGTTACGCTCGACCATCGCGCCCGCGTTGCCGAACGGCCCACTCATGCCCTCGATGAGCGCGAGGCGGATTGGCGGCGCGGCTTGCGCGAGACCGGCAACCGCCAGCAGGCCGACGGCGCACAACATCGCGCACGAGCGCGCCAGCAAGACTTGAACTTTCATCGAGACCCCAGTAACTCTCTCGGCGCGCATCATAACGTCCCGCTCTTCACGCGGCAAGCCGAGTTGCCCCACGATGGGGCACTCGGCGGTATGCTATCGACAAGCGCGTCACATCGCCCGTTTCCCGATTTCCCCCGACTTCCCCCGATTTCGCCAAATCTTTCCAAAACTTTCCCGGACTTGTCACCCTGATGCGAGGCCATCCATGACGCATTCGCCCCAAGCACGTGAGGGCATCGTAGCCGCGAAGACCACAAATTCCATCGCGCGACGCCGTGGCGTCACGCGCGCCGCCAATGCCTTGCGCTGGATTGCCGCCGGCGCGCTCGCCCTGTCGCTGACCGCCTGCTATACGGCGCCGTGGCAACAGCTACCGCCGAACGCGTCGCAGGCCGACGTTCAGGCACAACTCGGCAAACCGAGGGAAGTCTACCCGCTGGCGCCGGGCGTGACGCGCTGGCTGTACCCCACCAAACCGTTCGGCGAAGAGACGATCGCCGCCGACTTCGACGCCCAGGGCCGCCTGCTCGCGACCACGCAGGTACTCTCCACGCAGGAGTTCAACAAGGCCGAGATCGACAAGTGGACGAAGACCGACGTGCTGCATCACTTCGGCGAGCCGGTCGAGACGTCGGCCTTCCCGCGCATGCAGCGCGAAGTCTGGACCTACCGGTTCAAACAGGACGACGTGTGGTTCTCGATGATGAACTTCTACTTCGATCCGGATGGCGTGCTGAAAACCACGCAGATCAGCCCCGATCCGCTGCACGAGAAGCGCGACAACAACCTGTTCTGACCGGCCCCCGGTCGTCAGGGGTCGACCAAACAAAACGCCCGCATGCCGGACTTCCGGGATACGGGCGTTTTGCGTGACGCCGCGAAGACGGCGGACGTCCGACCAGCTTACGGCGTGAGCTGGGGATTGAGTTTCTCGGCCTTCGAATAGAGCTTGTTGAGCGCCGACAGATAAGCCTTCGCGGACGCCGCAACGATATCCGGATCGGTGCCCACGCCGTTCACGATGCGGCCCGCCTTCGACAGACGCACCGTCACCTCGCCCTGCGACTGGGTGCCCGTCGTGATGGCGTTCACCGAGTACAGCAACTGTTCGGCACCGCTCTTGACCTGCGACTCGATGGCGTTGAGCACGGCGTCGACAGGCCCGTTGCCTTCCGCTTCACCCACGAGTTCCTTGCCTTGCGCCGTGAACACGACACGCGCGCTCGGACGCTCGCCCGTCTCCGAATGCTGCGCCATCGAGACGAGATAGAAATGCTCGTTGCCTTCGGCCTGCGCTTCGTTCGAGACGATCGCCAGAATGTCTTCGTCGAAGATCTCCGACTTCTGGTCGGCGAGTTCCTTGAAGCGGGCGAACGCCGCATTCACATCCTGCTCCGACTCCATTTCGATGCCGAGTTCCTGCAGGCGCTGCTTGAACGCGTTGCGGCCCGAGAGCTTGCCCAGCACGATCTTGTTCGCGGTCCAGCCCACATCTTCCGCGCGCATGATTTCGTAGGTGTCGCGCGCCTTGAGCACGCCGTCCTGGTGAATGCCCGACGCGTGCGCAAACGCGTTGGCGCCCACCACAGCTTTGTTCGGCTGCACGTTGAAGCCGGTGATCTGCGAGACGAGCTTCGACGCCGGCACGATCTGCGTCGTATCGATGCCGAGTTCGAGGCCGAAGTAATCCTTGCGGGTCTTGAGCGCCATCACGACTTCCTCGAGCGACGTGTTGCCAGCGCGCTCGCCCAGCCCGTTGATCGTGCACTCGATCTGACGCGCACCGCCCAGTTGCACACCCGCGAGCGAGTTCGCCACGGCCATGCCCAGGTCGTTGTGGCAGTGCACCGACCAGACCGCCTTGTCCGAATTCGGCACGCGCTCGCGCAGCGTGCGCACGAGCTGGCCATACAACTCCGGCACGCCGTAGCCGACGGTGTCGGCCACATTGATGGTCGTTGCGCCCTCGGCGATCACGGCCTCGAGCACGCGGCACAGGAAGTCCAGATCCGAGCGGCTGCCGTCTTCCGGCGAGAATTCGATGTTGTCGGTGAACTGACGCGCATAGCGCACGGCGAGCTTCGCCTGCTCGAACACCTGGTCCGGGCTCATGCGCAGCTTCTTCTCCATGTGCAGCGGCGACGTGGCGATGAAGGTGTGAATGCGCGCCGAATTCGCGCCCTTGAGGGCCTCGGCAGCTCGGGCGATATCGCGATCGTTGGCGCGCGCGAGCGAGCACACGGTGCTGTCCTTCACAATGCCCGCGATGGCCTGAATGGCCTCGAAGTCACCGTTCGAGCTGGCGGCGAAGCCGGCTTCGATGACGTCCACGCGCAGGCGCTCCAGTTGGCGCGCGATGCGGATTTTCTCGTCGCGCGTCATCGACGCGCCCGGCGACTGTTCACCGTCGCGCAAGGTCGTATCGAAAATGATCAGCTTATCGGCCATGACTCTCTCCTGTGGGGATCTCGTAGGGTTCGGTTTGTTCTTGATGATGTCGGGGGCGCTGCGCATCCATGGGCCGACGTTTCGCCCTGCCCTCGACGGCACCGGTAGTGCGATCGTCGTACGGGCAGGCAACTACCGGGAGGGAATCAGCGCGCGACGCGCGCAGGCATGACCGGCCCGAAGGCGGATAAACGGCATGGCATTGGCGGTGCGAGAGGAAGGCCCGAAGCCGGGATGGCGCCTCAAATCATGAGCGCCAATATAGTCCCAATCGGGTGTTTTCGCAACGCGAGCAACGGCCGAAAGCCCTTTATCGGCGGGCGCGTGGCCCGGCAAACGCCTGCCGTGCACCCAAACGAAACAGCCCGGCGCGAGGCCGGGCTGGAGGTCATCCCTTAGCGCGCAATCAGAGCGGCGGAATGCGCAGCTTCTGTCCCGGATAGATCTTGTCCGGGCTGGTCAGCATCGGCTTGTTGGCTTCGAAGATGGTGTTGTACTTGTTGGCGTCGCCATACACCGACTTGGAGATGGCCGACAGCGTGTCGCCGGAGACCACCGTGTAATAGGTCGATTCCGGCTCGGCGGTCGACACGGACATCTGATCGTCGACATTGGCCACGCCCTTCACATTGCCTGCGCAGAGCAGCGCCTTTTCCTTCGTCGCCTGATCTGCCGCCACACCGAATACGGCGACCGTGCGGGTCGCGCCATCGAACGTCACGGTCAGGCCGGTGATGTTCAGATTCTGCGTGTTGATGTAGTTCTGAATGGCGTCGGCGGCTTTCCGATTGGCGTCGTCTGCATCGGGGCCGGGTGCCGGCGGTTCGGCGGCTTCCGCCTTGCTGCCCAGAAGTGCCTGACCTGCCTCTTTCACGAAGTCCAGAATGCCCATGATTGCTCCTTCCTCACGTCGAACTACGAAACGGCGCCGGATCCGGCCAGCGTTGCCACGGCAAGCCCGGGCCACGGGGGGTACTTCCGCTACTTCTGCGTTTACCGGGGTCAAGACTACAACATCCCTGTGCCGAAAAACGTAACAAGTGTTACAGCCGGATGTGACAAGGGGCGTACACAGACGCCCCTTGATCTCGATGCCTTTCCCGCCGGCGTGTCGCTTACTCGTCGACTTCGCCGAAGATCCGCTGTCGGCGGCCCTTCAGGAAGCGGAATGCCCAGAGGACATAACCGGAGATGCTGTACAGGCAGAACATGCCGAAGAGCACCAGCGGCGGATCGGACGACACCAGAATGAAGCCGACCATGAAAAGCAGCACCACGCCGAACGACACACGTTGACGCACGTCGAGCGCCTTGCCGCTATAGAACGGCGCGTTCGACACCATCGACATACCCGCGTAGATCGTCAGTCCGAACGCCACCCACGGCATCCAGAAAACGTTCACGGGCAGCTTGTTGTCGATCGTGATCCAGACGAACCCGGCGATCAGCGCCGCTGCCGCCGGACTGGCCAGCCCCTGGAAAAAGCGCTTGTCGACCACGCCGATGTTCGTATTGAAACGCGCCAGACGCAGCGCCGCCCCGGCGACGTACACGAACGCCGCGAGCCAGCCCCATTTGCCGATTTCATGCAGGATCCACTCGTACATCACGAGCGCAGGCGCCACGCCGAACGACGTCATGTCCGAGAGCGAATCGTACTGCTCGCCGAATGCGCTCTGCGTGTTGGTCATGCGGGCAACGCGCCCGTCCATGCCGTCGAGCACCATCGCGAAGAAAATCGCAATAGCGGCCTGCTCGAAACGGTCGTTCATGGCCTGCACGATCGCGAAAAAGCCGCAGAACAGCGCGGCCGTCGTAAAGGCGTTCGGCAGCAGATAGATACCGCGATTGCGCGGACGCACCGGCAGATCGTCCTCCCCATGCGGGTCGTGGTCTTCGTTCATCAATGGCTCTGAGGAATCCTTGTTACGGCCGAAGGGCGAAAGATGCCTGACGTTATTGCGCAAGCGGCCGCGATGATTTTCCGGCATCCGTACCTCCGTGACTGACTTACAGCTCGGCGAGGATCGTCGAGGTGGCCGACACCTTGTCGCCAATGGCCACACGCGGGCGCGAGCCCAGCGGCAGGTAGACGTCGACGCGCGAACCGAAGCGGATGAAACCGTAGCGCTGGCCGCGCGAGAGCGTGTCGCCGACCTTCACGTAGCAGAGAATGCGGCGAGCGATCAGCCCGGCCACCTGCACGCTCGTGACAATCTGGCCGCCCACGTCGATCACCAGGGCGTTGCGCTCGTTTTCGAGCGAAGCCTTGTCGAGATCGGCATTCAGGAAACGCCCCGGGAAATATTCCACCTTGGTAATCGTGCCGTCAACCGGGGCACGATTCGAGTGAACGTTGAAAACGTTCATGAACACGCTGATCTTCAGCGCTTCACGGCCGGCATACGGATCTTGCGTAGTTTCGATGGCGACGATGCGGCCGTCGGCCGGCGAGAGCACCGCACCGGCCTGCTGCGGAATCTGGCGCGGCGGGTCGCGGAAGAATTGCAGTACGAACAGGGCAATCACCCAGAACGGCGCGGCCCAAAGCACGCCGGCCATGAAGTGCACGACGAGCGCGACGGCGACGGCGATACCCAGGAAGGGCCAGCCCTCGCGGGCAATGATCGGGTGAGGATAATTCATGCGATTGAACTCGCGTCCTTGGTAAAACGGTTGAGTGAGCGGATCGGCCTGCGTTGGGTCGAACCGTGGCGTGGCGGCATTGTAGCAATGCGCGCGTCGCGGTGACACTTTTTCCCCAATCGACACGCGGATGACATAAAAAAACCGCCCGTCTTGCCGCAGCGACAGCTACGGCAAGACGGGCGGCCAGATGCGTCAGTTCAGAACTTAGTTCTTCGACTGGTCGACGAGCTTGTTCTTGGCGATCCACGGCATCATTGCGCGCAGCTTGCCGCCGACTTGCTCGATCTGGTGCTCGGCCGTGATACGACGGCGCGAGATCAGGGTCGGGGCACCGGCCTTGTTTTCCAGGATGAACGACTTGGCGTATTCGCCGGTCTGGATGTCGGTCAGGCACTGCTTCATGGCCTTCTTCGTCTCTTCGGTCACGACGCGCGGGCCGGTGACGTACTCGCCGTACTCGGCGTTGTTCGAGATCGAGTAGTTCATGTTGGCGATGCCGCCTTCATAGATCAGGTCGACGATCAGCTTCAGTTCGTGCAGGCACTCGAAGTAGGCCATTTCCGGCGCATAACCGGCTTCGACCAGCGTCTCGAAACCGGCCTTGATCAGCTCGACGGTACCGCCGCACAGCACGGCTTGCTCGCCGAACAGGTCGGTTTCCGTTTCTTCACGGAAGTTCGTTTCGATGATGCCGGCACGGCCGCCGCCGTTGGCTGCTGCGTACGACAGGGCGATGTCGCGAGCGGCGCCCGACTTGTCCTGTGCCACGGCGATCAGGTGGGGCACGCCGCCGCCTTGCGAGTACGTCGAGCGCACCGTGTGGCCCGGGGCCTTCGGGGCGATCATGATGACGTCGAGGTCGGCGCGCGGGATCACGCAGCCGTAGTGCACGTTGAAGCCGTGCGCGAAGGCCAGGGCAGCGCCTTCCTTGATGTTGGCGTGCACTTCGTTCTTGTACACGTCGGCGATCTGCTCGTCCGGCAGCAGCATCATGACGATGTCAGCCGACTTCACGGCTTCTGCCACTTCCTTGGTGTTCAGGCCGGCGTTGACCGCCTTGTTCCACGAAGCGCCGTTCTTGCGCAGACCGACCGTCACGTTCACGCCGCTGTCCTTCAGGTTCTGGGCGTGGGCGTGGCCTTGCGAGCCATAACCGATGATGGTGACTTGCTTGCCCTTGATGAGGGAGAGGTCGGCGTCTTTGTCGTAGAAAACTTTCATTTGGAATTGTCCCGTAATGCCAAAAAAATAACTGAAATCAGAATATGGATCGAAATCCGCTTACCGCGTTGTCGCTGCCGGTCAGACCTTCAGGATGCGCTCGCCGCGCCCGATGCCCGAGCCGCCGGTACGAACCGTCTCGAGAATCGCCGTACGATCCAGCCCTTCGATGAAGGCGTCGAGTTTCGACGAATTCCCCGTGAGTTCGATCGTGTAGGTCTTTTCCGTAACGTCAATGATGCGGCCGCGGAAAATATCCGACATCCGCTTCATCTCTTCCCGCTCCTTGCCCACGGCGCGAACCTTGATGAGCATCAGCTCACGCTCGATATGCGCACCTTCGGTCAGATCCACCACCTTCACCACCTCGATCAGGCGGTTCAGGTGCTTGGTGATCTGTTCGATGACGTCGTCGGAGCCCGTCGTGACCACCGTCATGCGCGAAAGTGACCGGTCCTCGGTCGGCGCGACGGTAAGGGTCTCGATATTGTAGCCACGTGCCGAGAAAAGGCCGACCACACGCGACAGCGCGCCCGGCTCGTTCTCGAGCAAAACAGAAATAATGTGCCTCATGGTGTATCCCGGATTGTCCTGGTTTGGGACGTCGCGCCCGTGCACCGGCCAAGCCGGCAGCCACTGGCGGCGCACACGCGCCTCGTCGTTTTACAGATCTTCCGAACCGAGCAGCATCTCGCTGATGCCCTTGCCCGCCTGGACCATCGGCCAGACGTTTTCGGTGGGATCCGTTTGGAAATCCATGAATACCGTACGATCCTTGAGCGCCAGCGCCTCGCGCAGTGCCGGCTCGACGTCCGACGACTTCTCGATGCGCATGCCCACATGACCGTACGCCTCGGCGAGCTTCACGAAGTCGGGCAATGCGTCCATGTACGAACTGGAGTAGCGCTTGCTGTATTCGATCTGCTGCCACTGGCGAACCATGCCCAGGTAGCGGTTGTTGAGCGACAGGATCTTGATCGGCGTGCGGTATTGCAGGCACGTCGAAAGCTCCTGGATGCACATCTGGATCGAGCCTTCGCCGGTGATACAGGCGACTTCGGCATCCGGATGCGCCATCTTCACGCCCATCGCGGCCGGCAGGCCGAAGCCCATCGTGCCCAGCCCACCCGAGTTGATCCAGCGGCGCGGCTTGTTGAAGCGATAGTATTGCGCAGCCCACATCTGGTGCTGGCCCACGTCCGAGCACACGAAGGCTTCGCCATCGGTGAGCTTCCAGTAGGTCTCGACCACATGCTGCGGCTTGATGATCTCGCTCTTGCGATCGAAGGCGAGGCAGTCGCGCGAGCGCCATTCCTCGATCTGCTTCCACCAGCCGGCCAGTGCCTCGGTGTCCGGGCCGTGTTCGGCCGTCTGCAGATTCTCGATCATTTCGCGCAGCACTTCCTTCACGTCGCCGACGATCGGAATGTCGACCTTCACACGCTTGGAAATCGACGACGGGTCGATATCCACGTGGATGATCTTGCGGGCGGTGGAGGAGAAGTGTTCCGGGTTGCCGATCACACGGTCGTCGAAGCGCGCGCCGATGGCGATGAGCACGTCGCAGTGCTGCATGGCCATGTTGGCTTCGTACGTGCCGTGCATGCCCAGCATGCCGAGGAACTTGGGATCGCTCGCGCGATACCCGCCCAGGCCCATGAGCGTGTTGGTCACCGGATAGCCGAGCAGATCGCAGAACTGGTTCAGTTCCTTCGATGCATCGGCCAGGATGATGCCGCCGCCGGTATAGATATAGGGACGCTTGGCCGAGAGCAGCAGGCTCATGGCCTTGCGAATCTGGCCCGAATGCCCCTTCGTCACCGGGTTGTACGAACGCAGCGACACCGTCTTCGGATACTCGAAGCGGCAGCGTGCCTTCGACACGTCCTTCGGAATATCGACCAGCACCGGACCCGGACGGCCCGTCTTGGCGATATAGAAGGCTTTCTTGATGGTGGCGGCGAGATCGCGCACATCCTTTACGAGGAAGTTGTGCTTCACGCACGGACGGGTGATACCGACCGTGTCGCACTCCTGGAAGGCGTCCTGACCGATGGCGGCCGTAGGCACCTGCCCGGTGATGATCACGAGCGGGATCGAATCCATGTACGCCGTGGCGATACCGGTGACCGCATTGGTCACACCGGGGCCCGACGTCACGAGGCACACACCGACCTTGTCGGTGGAACGCGAATAAGCGTCGGCCGCATGCACGGCTGCCTGCTCATGGCGCACCAGAATGTGCTGGATCTTGTCCTGCTTGTAGAGTTCGTCGTAGATGTAGAGAACCGAACCGCCGGGATAACCCCACAGATGTTCGACCCCCTCTTCCTGAAGCGAGCGCACGAGAATTTCGGCGCCGATCATGTCTTCGGAAGTATTTTGGTGGCGTGTAGCTTCCGCCTCGGAGAATTCCGCGCTTGGCATGTTCATTGTCGACCTTTCAAAGTTTCGGCAAAAATTTTGATTGGGTGCTCTCCCCGCGAACTTGTGGTCCGGGCTCAAGCTGCGCGTCTGAATGATGGACCCACCTGATGGGCGTGCCGATATTGAGACAATCACAGATATTGCGAACTGGCAACGTTACCGGTTTGCAGCAAAATGGTCAAGCGAGATTATGCATTCGCAGCATGATCGCGAAGTCGCCCTCGTGGAATTCCCGTACCGTGCGCCACGGCGCCCCACGCTGGTGCACAATCTTCACACGATAGGAACCCGACGCACGCGACGCCGTCGTAATGTGACGCAAACGGTGATGCGAAGGCATGCAAAAGCGGTTACAGGCGAGCGCGTTTTTGGTAGCATCCGCTCCGACTACGCGATCTTTACGTAATCTTTACGCTTACACGGCATTTCAAAGGCGCAGCGACCGACGCTGCGTGCACCCCACCGGATGGCATCTGACAAGGAACTGGCGGATTTTCTCGCGGGCATCGAACGGCGCGCCTTCAAGCAGGCCGTCTATGCCGTACGCGACGACGAGGCCGCCCTCGATATCGTTCAGGATGCGATGATCCGCCTGGCCGAGAAGTACGGCGACAAGCCGCCGGCCGACCTGCCGCTGCTCTTCACGCGCATCCTCCAGAACACCATTCACGATTATTTCCGCCGACAGAAGGTGCGAAATACCTGGGTTACGCTATTTTCAAATCTGGCGGGCCCGGGCGACGACGAACGCGACGATTTCGACCCGCTGGAAACCTTGCTGGGCGAGGACGGGTCTGTTCAGACCGAGAGCAGTGAAGATTCGGTTTCGCGTGCCGAAATCCTCTCCGTCATCGAGGCGGAAATACAGAAACTACCGACACGTCAACGGGAAGCCTTCCTCATGCGTTACTGGGAAGACATGGACGTTGCCGAGACCGCCGCCACGATGGGGTGCTCGGAGGGCAGCGTCAAGACGCACTGCTCGCGTGCCACCCACGCGTTGGCACTGGCGTTGAAGGCAAAAGGGATCAGGTTATGAGTCACGATCTGGAAACGAGGGAAATCCGCTTCGCACATCGCGTGCGACTGGCATTGGACGAAGCGTCCGACGCCCCGTCGCCGAATATTGCGGCCCGGCTGGCCGCCGCTCGCCAGGAGGCGCTCGCCCGCAAAAAGCCCGAACCGGTCGCAATCGTGCAACCGGCGCTGGTGCTCGCGGGCGTGGGCGCCATGCAATCGCCGGACATCGGCGGGCCGCGACGCGCGTTCGACAAACTGGGGCGCCTGGGCCTGCTCTGGCCGCTCGCCGCCCTGGTGATCGGTCTGGCGGGCATCGCGTATTGGGAACATCAGCAGCACATTCAGGATCTGGCGGACATCGATGCCGCCGTATTGAGCGACGAACTGCCGTTGTCGGCCTATGCCGATCACGGTTTCAACGCCTATGTGAAGCGTGCCCAGTAGTTCTCCGACCCAAGACCGCCCAGTGACGCGACGCAACGCACTTTTCCTGGTCGCCGCGCTAATCGTGGCCGCGCTTGCCGGCACGGCCGCGCTGCGCCGCTCGCAATCCCCCGAACCGGTGTCAGACCTGCCGCCGACGATCTCCGGCGCGTCCGCGCCCGGCGTCGCCGGTCCGGCCAGCGCGCCGGTCGGCAGTCTCTCGGCCAGTGCCGCCGCCCCCGGCAGCGCCCCTGGCGCCGCCGTCGCACCGAATCCGGGCGGGTACTGGGCCAAACTCACCCCGGCACAGCAAGAAGCCCTCGCCCCCCTCGCGCAGGACTGGAATCGCATGAGCGAACGCCAGCGCGAGAAGTGGATCGAGATCGCCAAGCGTTATCACGGGCTCTCGCCCGAAGGCCGCAAGCGCTTGCATGACCGGATGGCCGACTGGGTTCGCCTGACGCCCGAGCAGCGCCAGCTCGCACGCGAGAGCTATCAGAACGCCAAGGCCCTGCCGCCGGAGCGCAAGGCGCAGGTCTGGCAGCAGTATCAGGAACTGACGGAAGAACAGAAAAAGCGCCTGGCCGACGTCGACAAGAAGCAGTCGAACCGTCCCAACGTGGTCAGCGCACCACCGACCGGCCGACCGGGCGTGAAGAATCCCTACGCCGCCGTGCACCGCAAGGACACGGCTGCTGCGGGCAAGAACGGCACCCTGCCGGCACCCGCGCCCTCGACGGCCTCGGCACCGGCAGCGGCACCCGCAGCGTCGGCTTCCGCGGCCGCGTCGATGCCTGTCCCGGCACCCGCCAGCGCCGGCAACGGTGCGGCCCCGGCGGGCAGCGCCAACGGCGACAAGAACGGCGACGCGGTTTTCAATTCCGACCTTTACCATCACAACTGACGCACGGCGTCAGCCCGCACGGATCGCAACGGCCGCCCCTGAGGCGGCCGTTTGCATTTCCGGCCTCCCTGCGCCCACGAGGCACCGATGCCCGGTCGCGCCACGCAAGCTCACGGCTACCGCGCCTGCCTGACTGGCCCCCCGGCGCATTCTTCCGCATAATGAGCAGCACATAGTCCGACGTGCCCGGCACCGGGGCGCGATGCGCGTCACCTGCGCCCCGCACAGGGCATTCGACAAAAAGATATCCCAGACCACGCCGCGATGACCGACTCCGCTACCCAGTCCGCCACTCAGTCCGCCTCCCCGTCTGCGCCTCAGTCCGCCAGGCAGTCTGCGTCGCCCGGCACCGGCCCCGCCACTTACGCCGTGCCGACACTGCGCCGCCGCGTACTCTCGATGGTCTACGAATCGCTGCTGCTCTTCGGCGTGTTGTTCCTCGCGGGCTATCTGTTCAGCGCCCTCACGCAGCAACGCAGCGGCCTGATGTACCGCCACGCCATGCAGGCGTGGCTCTTCCTCGTGCTCGGCGCGTACTTCGTGTGGTTCTGGACCCACGGCGGCCAGACGCTTGCAATGAAGACGTGGAAGATCCGTCTCGTCGACGCTCAGGGGCAGGCCGTCGGCGTTGCACGCGCCATTGCCCGTTACGTGCTCGCCTGGTTGTGGATCCTTCCGGCCATGGCGATCGACTGGATGTTCGGCCTTACGGGATGGAACAGCGTCGCACTGCTGGCCGGATGGATGGTGCTCTGGGCGCTCGCCATGCGCGTGATGCCGGACCACCAGTTCATCCACGACCGGCTCGCCGGTACGCGGCTGGTCAGCGTGCTGGGCAAATGACGACGCCCCCGCCGGCACCGACCGTGCCGCGCGTCTCGCGCGGACACATGATCTACGGCGGCGTCGAAGTCGGCCTCTCGCTGGTCGTCGCGATCGTCACGTGGGCCACATGGCACAGCCTCTGGGCAACCTTCCTTTGGACCGTCCTATGGCTACCCGTCTCGCATGCGGCCGGGCTTGCTGCGGGCTTCGTCATGGCCGCGAACCACGACCCCACGCCCGAGCGTCGCACTTCCGCCGGCACGAACATCGCGGTCTGGGCTTACGAATGCGCCGCATCGATCCTGCTGCTCGACATCTACCAGCCGTGGTTCAGCGGCATGCCGCTGCCGACACCGACAGGCCCGGCGCGGCCCGTAGCCGTGCTGCTGCTGCATGGCTACGGCTGCAACCGGGCGTTCTGGCTGCGCTTTTCGCGACATCTGGCCGACGCGGGATACATCAGCGAGGCCATCAATCTCGGGCCGATGTTCGGTGACATCGACGGCTACGCCGGCAACGTTGCCGGCGCCGCACAGGGCCTGGCCGAGCGCACCCGGCTGCCCGTCGTGATCGTGGGGCACAGCATGGGCGGCCTGGCGGCACGCGCGGCCCTGCGGCGTTATCCGACGTTGCCGGTGATCCACACGATCACGCTCGGCTCCCCACATTTCGGCACCCTGCATACGCGCAACGGCGTGGGCACGAACGTGCGCCAGATGAGCGTCGGCAGCGAGTGGCTCGTGGCGCTCGCCAACAGCGAGACCGATGCCGCACGCGCGCGCGTCACGTCCATCTACTCGTATCACGACAACGTCGTATATCCGGTGCGCACGTCGGTGTTGCCCGGCGCGCACAATCTCGCACTCGACCGGCTCGGACACGTGTCGCTCGCCACGCATCCGCGCTCGCGGGCGCTGGTGATGGAAACGCTCGAGCGAGTCGCGCAAGGATTACGTCACAGCGACTGACCGCACTCGCGCTGTCGCTTTGCCGCCACGTGCGAAGACACTTTCGCGACACACGCATGACTGTCATCGTGCCTTCACGAAGCCGTGGCGCAATGCTCGCATGTTCAACGCGACGTGCGAGCCGCTATGACGACGACACCCACCTTTGAGCTGCCGATCCCAACGCCTGCCGCTCGCGCCGGTCACTTCGCAGACACCCCACCGGGCCGCCCGACTGCCCCGCCCGCCAGCCCTCCCGCCGCACCGCCCTCCACCATCGATCTCCCGCCGGACACGCCCGATCCGCTCGACCCGCCACCCGAAGGCATCACCCGCTACCGCACGATCTGGCTCTCCGACATCCACCTCGGCACCCAAGGCTGCCAGGCGGAATACCTGCTCGACTTCCTCCGTCACCACGACTCGGACTATCTGTATCTCGTGGGCGACATCATCGACGGCTGGCACCTGCGCAAGGGCTGGCACTGGCCGCAAGCGCACAACGACGTCGTGCAGAAGATGCTGCGTCGTGCGCGCAAGGGCACGCAGGTCGTGTACGTGCCGGGCAATCACGACGAGGCGGCACGGCAGTTCTGCGGACTGGCGTTCGGCGACATCGCCGTGCGAGACGAGGCGTTTCACACCACGCTCTCCGGCAAGCGCCTGTGGATCACCCACGGCGACCTGTTCGATGGTGTGATCCAGCACGCCAAGTGGCTCGCCTACCTCGGCGACTCGCTCTACACGCTCACGCTGCTGCTCAATCGCTGGTTCAATCGCGTGCGCACGCGCTTCGGCTTTCCGTACTGGTCGCTGTCGCAATACCTGAAGCATCAGGTCAAGAACGCCGTGAACTTCATCTCGGCGTTCGAGAACGTCATGGCCGACGAGGCGCGCCGTCGCGGTTGCGACGGTGTCGTGTGCGGGCACATCCACAAGCCCGAGATTCGCGAGATCGACGGCCTGCTCTACTGCAACGACGGCGACTGGGTGGAGAGCCTCTCCGCACTGGTCGAGACCACCGAAGGCGAGCTTCGCATCATCTACTGGACGCAAAAGCGCAAGACGAGCGCCAAGGTGAAGGCCACACCGGTCAGCGCCTGAGCGTCGAATCCACCCGCACACGGAAGGCCGGGCATTGCCGGACGTGTGCACCCCTCACGCGCAGCCATGCGCGTATCACCGATGCGCGCCATGTGCGCGAAGGAGCGCCCGATGAAAATCATGATCATCACCGACGCCTGGGATCCGCAAATCAACGGCGTGGTCCGTACGCTGAAGAACACGCGCGCTCAGTTGGAAGCCGCCGGCCATCGTGTCGAGCTGCTCACGCCGCAGGAATTTCGCACCATTCCGTGTCCGACCTACCCGGAGATCCGCCTCGCCTTCTTCGCCAGCGGACGCGTGCAACGTCGCATCGAAGATTTCGGCCCCGACGCCCTGCATATCGCCACCGAAGGGCCGCTCGGCATGGCGGCGCGCAAATGGGCGATTCGCCATGACTTCCCGTTTACCACGGCCTATCACACGCGCTTCCCCGAGTACGTGCAGGCACGCTTCGGCTTCCCGCTCGCCACCACTTACCGCTTCTTGCGGTGGTTCCACAAACCGTCGCGCGCCGTGATGGCGCCCACCCCCGTGGTCAAGCGCGACCTCGAAGCGAACGGTTTCGACAATGTGGTGCTGTGGACACGAGGGGTCGATCTGGACATCTTCCGTATGCAGGACGCACATGTGCTAAATTCGGCACATCCGATTTTCCTCTACGTAGGGCGAGTTGCCGTGGAGAAAAATATCGAAGCCTTCCTGAAGCTCGACCTGCCGGGCTCGAAATGGGTCGCGGGCGAAGGGCCGCAACTGGCCGAACTCCGTTCGCGCTATCCCGACGTGAATTACCTCGGCATGCTCTCGCAACCCGAGCTGGCGAAGGTGTACGCGTCGGCCGACGTGTTCGTCTTCCCGAGCCGCACCGACACCTTTGGCCTGGTACTGCTCGAAGCCATGGCCTGCGGCCTGCCCGTGGCAGCCTACCCGGTGACCGGCCCGATCGACGTGCTCGACGGCTGCCCGGAGGGTGAAGCCGGCGCGCTGCGCGAAGACTTGCGCGAAGCCTGTCTCGATGCGCTCAAGGTCTCGCGCGAGAGCGCACGTGCCTGGGCCGAGCGCTTCTCATGGCAGGCCGCCTCCGAGGAATTCGCGGCGCACCTGCATCCGCGCAAGCCCGAGCCGTCGCTCGCGCCTGCGGTCTGATCCACCTACAAAGCCCGTTGCGGCGAGGAACCTGACGCTTGTTCATCGATCACCCGCCGCCACGCGACAAACAACCGAATCCGTACAAGGGCAACCGGGGCGTGATGCGCGCCTGGCGTGCCCTGAAATACTCGCTGTCCGGGTTCAAGTTTGCCGTGTTCGAGGAGAGCGCCTTCCGGCAGGAACTGGCGCTCGCCGCCATCCTGCTGCCGGCGGCCATCTTCCTTCCGGTGACGGCCGTCGAGCGCGTGCTGCTCATCGGCTCGATCCTGCTCGTGCTCATCATCGAGCTCATCAATTCGAGCATCGAAGCGGCCATCGACCGCATCTCGCTCGAACGTCACGAACTATCCAAACGGGCCAAGGACTTCGGCAGCGCCGCCGTCCTGGTTGCCCTCGGCCTTTGTCTGCTCACCTGGGTTTCGTTGGCCGGACCCGTCATTGTGGATCTCGTGCGTACTGCCTTTTTCTGATATCGCGCGCCGCCCCGCTTCCCCTGCTTGGCAGGGTGCGGCTGCCGGGTATAATCGGTCGCCGTATACCTGATACTCCTCAACATAAAGGCAAGCGGAGAAATTCCTTCGCCGAGCTTGCCGCTCACCGGGGCCGACAGTCATGGAAGCAAAGCCGCCACGCCGAACCCGCGAACGAATTCTTGAGGTGTCGCTTCGACTCTTCAACGAAATCGGCGAACCCAACGTCACGACCACCACGATTGCCGAGGAGATGAAAATCAGCCCGGGCAATCTGTATTACCACTTCCGCAATAAAGACGACATCATCAACAGCATCTTTGCGCAGTTCGAGCAGGAAATCGAACGGCGACTGCGGCTGCCTGACGATCACAAGCCCACGCTCGACGAAGTCTGGACCTACCTGCAATACATGTCCGAATTCCTGTGGCGCTTCCGTTTTCTTTATCGCGATCTCAACGATCTGCTCGCACGCAATCGCACGCTGGAGACGCATTTCAAGCAGATCGTCGGACACAAGAAACGCTTCGCACGCGAAATGTGCGACCTGCTCGTGGCCGACGGCGAGATGGAGATCACGCCCGAGCAGATCGACGTGGTCACCACCAACATGGTGGTGCTTTCCACGTATTGGTTGTCCTATCAGTTTGTGATGAATCCGCGCAAGTACAACGATCCCGAGGAGATAGGCGCCGGGTTGCATCAGTCGAGTTATCACATCCTCTCGCAGATGGCCCCGTATCTAAAGGGTCACTCGCGTGACCTATACGAAAAGATGGCGCGGGAGTCATCGTCCAAGGGAGCACAGTAAGGCATGTCGTCGGAAGTCAAATCCATCTGTATTTATTGCGGCGCGGCCACGGGCGTGCGCCCGGCCTACGCCGAGGCCGCTCGTGAGCTGGGGCGCCGCATGGCCGAAGCAAGCATTCGTCTCGTGTATGGCGGCGGCAAGGTCGGCCTAATGGGCATCATCGCCGACGCCGTGCTCGCACATGGCGGGCAGGCCATCGGCATCATCCCGAAGGCGCTGATGGAGAAGGAAGTCGGACACACGGGGCTCACCGAGCTGCACGTTGTCGAGAACATGCACCAGCGCAAGCAGATGATGGCCGACCTGTCGGACGCCTTCATCGCCATGCCGGGTGGCATCGGAACCTGCGAAGAGCTGTTCGAAGTCTTCACGTGGTTGCAGATCGGCTATCACGCCAAACCGATCGGCCTGCTCAATGTCGAGCAGTATTACGATCCGTTGATGGTGTTCCTCAAGTCGATGGTCACGGAGCAATTCCTCAAGGGACCGCAACTCGACCAACTGCAGATTGCCACGTCGCCCGAAGCGCTGCTCGACACGATGCGCCACTTCAAACCGTCGCAAATCGACCGCTGGGCCCACCAGCGCACGCAGATCTGAGCGTCTTCGGGCGCCGTTCAGCGCCCGAAGGACTTCCCGCGTTCTGCGCCCCGCTGTGCGGCTGATCTGTCGCACAGCGTTCGTTTCCGTACCGCCCTGCCCCTTCCGCTGCGTTGAACTCTTGACGCATCACGGACTCAGACTTCCGTTGCCAACGTAGTTCTTTCGGCACGTCCGCCCCGATGCCCGCCTGGGTCAACATTCTCCGACGAGCAACCTGCCTATCATGTTAAAGATGCTTCGCCCCATGCGGCTGCTGCGCTCACGCTGGCTGCGCCCGCACGCCGATCGGCTGCTGCGCCGCAGCCTGTGGCAAGCCACGCCGCGCGGCGTCGCCATCGGCCTCGCGTGCGGCGTCTTTTTCGGCATTCTGATTCCGTTCGGGCAGATGCTCGTGGCGATTCTCGCGGCGGCCCTGCTGCGGGGAAATCTGTTTCTCGCGGCCATCGGCACGCTCGTGACCAATCCGCTGACGGTGCCGTTCGTCTATCTGGGTGCTCACCGTCTGGGACGCTGGATGCTGACATGGTCACCGCAAGCCGAGCTTGATGCCACAGTCGCGGCCGCCACACGGGCGAGCGAGAGTCTCTGGAGCCAACTGACGCACTTCGAGTTCGGCACCGCGACGCTGCATCTCGCCACCGGACTCTCGGCCTGCGCCATCGTCGGCGGGGTGCTGGCCTACGTGATCGGCTACTTCGCGATCCATTGGCGCGAGCGTCGCCGTAGTGTGACGACGATGCCGGCAACGCCGGCGACCGCAGCGTCGCGCCGCCGCGCCTGACGGCCGGCACTCCCGCCCTTGCCGCTCGTCAGAACGACGAACCCGGCTGCTTCAGGAACGCCACTTCCTCCGGCGTCGACATCCGGCCCAGCGCCGCGTTACGGTGCGGATAACGTCCGAAACGTTCGATGATGACGGCGTGCTTGCGCGCGTAGTCGAGGTTATCGACCAACCCTGACGCCTTGGCCAACTGCTCATACAACGCCAGCGAGGCGTGCTGACTCTCCAGCGATTCGTCGTGCTCGAACGGCAGATAGACGAAGACACGATGCTGTGGCGTCGGCAGACGCTGATCGTCGCCCGCCTCGACCAGACGCCGCGCCACCGACAGTGCCCGCGCGTCGCCCGCGAAGGCCTTCGCCAGCCCGCGATAGAGGTTGCGCGAGAACTGATCGAGGACGACGATCAAGGCGCAGGCACCGAGCGGCGTCTGCGTCCAGTCGTCAAGCGCACCCGCCAGCGCCTGCTCGTGCAAGGCGCCAAAGCGGTGGCGAATCTCCTCGTCGAACGCGTCCGACTTGCGAAACCACTCGGCGCGCGCCATGCCGTACTCCGGCGAATCGGGCAGGCCGAACCAGAAGTCGAGCACAGCCTGCCAGGGTTGAACTTGCGGGGAAATCTCGGTTGCCGGCGTCGCCATCGATAGCCCTGTTACGTTGGGGGAGATGGCAAGCATGATGCCAGACTCAGGCGAAAGCCAACACCACCCGGCGCGTACGCGACGTCTTCTTCTCGATCTTGGCCACGCGCAGCGCACCGATTTCCGAAGTGTTGGCAACGTGCGTGCCGCCACACGGCTGCAAATCGATACCCTCGATGCGCACCAGACGCACGCGTCCCAGCCCCACCGGCGGCTTCACGCTCATCGTGCGCACCAGCTCCGGACGCGCTGCCATTTCCTCGTCACTGATGCTGTCGATCGCCACCGAACGTGCCGCCGCCACCAGCGCCGCCAACCCCGCTTCGACCGTCTCGCGTTCGATGGGCTCATTGGTCACGAAGTCCAGACGCGCGTACTCCGTGGTTATGCTGCATCCGTCGACCGGATGCGGCAGCACCGCGCACATCAGGTGCGACGCCGTGTGAAAGCGCATGTGGCGAAAGCGCCGCTCCCAGTCGATTTCGGCACGAACCGTGTCCCCGATCGCCAGCCCGGCGAGCACGTCACCCTGCCCCTCGGCGGGCACATGGACAGCGTCGTCGGGCGTAGCGCCTTCCTGCTTCGACTTGCGTGTGTCGGCAATCGTGAGACGCGTGCCGTCGGCGAGTACCAGGGCGCCTGCGTCGCCGGCCTGTCCGCCGCCGAGCGGGTAGAAGACCGTGCGGTCGAGCATGATGCCGGTCTCGTCGATATGGGTGATACGCGCCTCGCATTGGCGCAGATAAGCGTCTTGTCGGAACAGCGCTTCGGTCGTCATGGGGCCTCCTGTGGGAACGGGACATGTTCGCGCGACTCCCGTGGCCATGACAAGTGACAATCGCGCACGGTTGCACCAGTACGGTCCTGCCATCACGCCTTCCGAGTTCCCGCCATTTCTTGCAGGAGCGAGCATTTGGGCCGCCACCAGCGCGCTGCGCCCGCCAACGTCCCAATGTCACCGCAACTGGCGGCGCGCTCCGAAAGCTTTGACGCAGCCCCGAAGTCGCGGGCAAAACAAAAACCTACAGTGCGTGAACACCCTCCCGACAAAGGACTCTCGTGAGCGCCTCGACGCCCGCCCCCCGCCTCCCGAATGCCGCAGACTACGCCTCCGCAAACGTCTCCCCCGATGACTACGGCGCAACCTTCTCACATGCGTGCGCACTGCGGGACGCGAACGACCTGGTGACGGCCGCCGACCGCTTCGGCCAGCTCTGCGTGTGCTATCCGGAACGTCTCGAAGCCTTCAAGGCGCTGGGCTACGTGCTGTATCAACTCGGCTCGTACGACCAAGCTCGCGCGACGCTGCTTTTCGCCAGCGTGCAAGACCCCACCGACCCCGTGCCATTGTTCATCGCCGCAGCGAGCCTGCATCGCGCCGGTGGCGATGTGGCGTCCGCACGGGAAATCGCTGCCGACGCCCTCGACGTCGCACGTGGTTCCCATCGACACGCGCGCTTGCAAGCGTCGGCCCAACATCTTATCGATGCCACCGAATCCCGCTGATCTCCCTCCGGCGAAAGGAATGTTTCCGAAATGAAACCAGACATGTCCATGCACCCCCTCGGCGTCCACTCTCTCGGTTCCGAGGCCCCCCCCACCCACCAGGTCGACGGTCACATTGCCCACATGGCGATACTTGACGACGCACTCGGTGACCTTGCCGTGTCCTCCCGTACGACCACACCGCCAACGCCGTCTCACAGTAGTTTCAAGATGACGACGGCCGACACCCAGCTACCGATCCTGACTCACGCACGGTTATCCGCGCTGATCCAGCATTTCATAAGTGCAGCCGCGTACACCACGGTTTTCGGACTCGCACGCGCGAACCAGGCATTGGACGATGCCGCAGATCACCACACGCTCACGTTGGAGCATCGCCTGGCGAGCCTCGGCACCGGCGTACTGGGCGCTTCTGCGGCTTTGGACTTCGTCGCAGCTGCCGCGCTCTTCCTCGACCGTAGCAAGTCGGCCAAACAAATCAAGGAAACCCAATGGATGCCATCGCTTGCCAATCTCTCGAACCGGCTTAAGCCATTCGTCGATCACATCAGGACGATTCAGAATGGCATCTCCAACGTCGCACTGTTCGGTGCGATCAGTTCGGCGGGCGCCCTTTGGGCCACTCGCGAGAGTCTTCGCCAGGCCGCCTCCCCGGCCTCGCAGTGTGACGACACACTGCCAACGGCGCCGCCCGCTCCCGAAGCGCCATCCACCGGCACTCACCTGCAGTACGCTCAGTTGGCCACCACAGTGGCTAGCTATGCCGTACGCGCCATCGTGCCACCCGTCGTGTCGACCTGTGTGAATCTGGACGAAGCCAAACAGCGTCGCCACCGTTACGACGTGACAGAAGCGCTCGGAACGACGACCGATAACGCGCCGGTCGAGCTCATGCAGATTCGCGCACTGCCGGAGTCTTCGCCAACGCCATCGGTGCCGCGGCTTCAAACATTCGCTTAAACCTGTTTGCCGAGTCATGCCGATGCGACCCGGGATGTCCCCCTCCGCGCCGCCCGGCATGGCACGACGGCGAATCATGTCTTGCAAGCACATTTCGGCACTAGGGTGACTACCAATAGAAGACATACTGTATGTCTCTACGATCACCACCAAACGCATATTAGATGTTAATAATATGCACACCAATTGAGCAGATTGCCTGCGGCCCGAAGACCCGCACAGGGACGATCTGTGACGCCTTACGGTGAGCTTTGGTCGCGCAGACACCTTCCCCCCGAGGGTGAGGCGCAATGCATCGAAGTCCACTTGAAAGCATGCAGTACGACGTAGCACACGGGTCGGGGCATACGACCCGCAATTCATGAAGTCAAGACAGGACCAGCCAGGCAACCATCCGGGGGAATAATGAGAAATAACGGTGCCGTTTCGGGTAGAGAGTACGACTACGATGAGCACGACATGCTGGTCTCCGCGACCGATCTGTCGAGCCTCATCCAGTACTGCAATCCCGCATTTATCGAAGTTTCGGGGTTCGAGAAGGAAGATCTGATCGGACAGCCGCACAACGTCATCCGGCATCCCGACATGCCGCCTGAAGCGTTTGCGGACATGTGGAAAACCATCCGCGCCGGCCATTCATGGAGCGCGCTCGTGAAGAACCGGCGGCGTGACGGCGATCACTATTGGGTGCGCGCCAACGTCACCCCCATCGTGGAGAACGGCACACCGGTCGGCTATCTGAGCGTGCGTACAAAGCCCAGACGCGACGAGATCGCGGCCGCCGAATCGCTCTACGCCGACATGCGTGCCAATCGGTGCCGCTACCGGCTGTCGTCCGGACAACTCGTGAGAAAGGGCCTGCCCGGACTGCTCGGGAGATGCCAGCGCAGCCTGATCAGTCACCGCGCAACCCTTGCCACACTGGCCGGTCCGGTGGTCATTGCCGCCGGCTGGTCGCTGGCGCAGCGACTGCCGTCCGGGTGGACACTGCCGCTGGTGCTCGGCATCAGCCTCGCACTCGTTTCGATTCCCGTGTACCTGCTGGAGCGCGGTCGCCGTGGACAGCTCGCCGCCGTGGGCAACCTTGCCGGTCGTCTGGCGGCCGGTGACCTTACCGTGAATACGGACAAGGCGTCGCATCAGGAGCTGGCTAGCCTGGTCCGGAACCTGACGCAATTGAAAGTGAGCCTGATCGCGATCGTGTCCGATGTCCGGCGCCAGATCGAAGGGGTCAAGCTGGCGACGACCGAGATCGCCGGCGGCAATACCGATCTGTCGGCACGCACGGAAGATCAGGCGGCATCGCTGGAGCAGACGGCGGCGTCGCTCGAACAACTGACGGCGACCGTCACCAACAATGCGCAGTCGGCGGCACGGGCGACCGAATTGTTGAGCGAAGCACGGCACGCGACGTCGAGCGGCGTCGATGCGGTCAAGAGCACCGAGCAAACGATGAAGGAGATCGCACAGGCTTCGGCACAGATCACGTCGATTGTCGGCGCCATCGACGGCATTGCCTTTCAGACGAACGTGCTGGCGCTCAATGCGGCGGTAGAAGCGGCGCGCGCCGGCGAGGCCGGCAAGGGATTCGCCGTGGTCGCGGGTGAAGTGCGTAGCCTGGCGCAACGCTGTGCGGCATCTGCCAAGGAGATCAAGCGCATCGTCTCCGAGACGGTGACGACATCGGAGCGTGGCGGCGAGATGGTCGCGAACATGGCAACGCAGATCTCGAAGATCGAGTCCGCGATGGGCCGCGTGTCCGTCGTCATGGACGAGGTGGCCACCGCGAGCAGCGAACAAGCCAAGGGGCTCGCCGGCATCAACGGCGCGGTGGTGCAGCTCGACGGCTCGACCCAGCAGAATGCCGCACTGGTGCAGCAAAGCGCGACCACCGCCGAGCAACTGTCCGGGCAGGCCGACGTGCTCGACGAGGCCGTGCGATTGTTCTCATTGCCGGGACGCACAACGCGGACAACTGTCCCGATGGCGCCGATGGCCCCAAGAGCCCCGGCGGTCGCGATCACGTCGGGGGCGCCGGCCCTCAGGCGTGTTCGGTAACCGTCGGTGTCGTCACCTCCTGCAGCCATACTGCAGCAATAAC
Source organism: Pandoraea pnomenusa (assembly GCF_040391475.1). Classification (GTDB taxonomy): domain Bacteria; phylum Pseudomonadota; class Gammaproteobacteria; order Burkholderiales; family Burkholderiaceae; genus Pandoraea; species Pandoraea pnomenusa_C. Next base: position 26,729 of record NZ_JBEBXS010000026.1, read on the forward strand.
GCCCCCACCTTTCCCATCGGATCAAGACAGGCCGTCCTCCCTGAGGCGGCCTGTCGGTGGTCTGATGCTCTGGCCGTCAGACCTTGCGCAGGAAGCAGGCCTTCAGCATGAAGTTGCCCGCGTCCATCTTGCAGTCGACTTCATGGTCGCCGCCCACGAGGCGAATGCTCTTCACCTTCGTTCCGACCTTCAGCGTGATCGACGAGCCCTTGACCTTCAGATCCTTGATGAGCACCACGGCGTCGCCGTTGGCCAGCACGTTGCCGTTCGCATCTTTCACGACGGCATCGGCCGGCTCTTCGTCCGCTGCGGCCGCCATCGGCCACTCGTAACCGCAATCGGCGCAGACGTAGTTCTCGCCATCGGGATACGTATTTTCAAGGGAGCACTGGGGACAAGCGGGCACGTTCGACATGGGGGTCCTTCCGGAATTCAGGGATATACGGCGTCAACAGTGCGCGCATCACCGGCTGGCTCGGCCCGGCACAATTAGGCACACTGCATGTGCGCGACATTATAATGCAACGCATATACCCGAAAGAGAAAGTCCATGATCGCCCTTCGTGAAGCGTACCGCGCAGGCTTGTTGCGACGTCAGGATTGGCTGCCCAACATCGTGGCCGGGGTAGTGGTCGGGGTGGTGGCGTTGCCGCTCGCGATGGCCTTTGCGATCGCGTCGGGTGCGAAACCCGAGCAAGGCTTGTACACGGCGATCGTCGCAGGCTTTGTCGTCTCGGCAACCGGTGGCAGCCGCGTGCAGATCGCCGGGCCTACCGGTGCGTTCATCGTCATCCTCTCGGGCATCACGGCGAAATACGGTATCGATGGCCTGCAGCTCGCCACGCTCATGGCGGGTGCGATGCTCTGGGCCATGGGCCGCGCGCGGCTCGGCGCCGTCATCAAATTCATTCCGACGCCCGTCATCGTGGGGTTCACCACCGGCATCGGCGTCATCATCTGGATCGGTCAGTGGCCAGACTTCTTCGGCTTGCCGAAGATCGCCGGCGCGCACTTTCACGAGAAGTTCTGGCATACCTTGCAAGCGTTACCGGGTCTGCACGTGGCAACGACGACGATTGCCCTGCTGAGCCTCGTTGCCGTCGTCGTCACGCCCCGCATTCCCTATCTGCGACGCGTTCCCGGCCCGCTCGTCGGCCTGGCGCTCGCCACATCGCTCCAGGCCTTGCGCCCATTCGACGGCGTCGCCACGATCGGCAGCACTTTCGGCGGCATCGCTCAAGGCCTGCCGTCGTTCGCCCTGCCGCAGGTTACGCTCTCGCGCGTGGTCGAACTCATCGGGCCGGCGTTCACGATTGCCATGCTCGGCGCCATCGAGTCGCTGCTCTCGGCGGTGGTCGCCGACGGCATGACCGGCAATCGGCATGACGCGAATCATGAATTGCAGGGACAGGGACTCGCCAACATCCTGTCCCCGTTGTTCGGCGGCTTCGCGGCCACCGGCGCCATCGCCCGCACGGCAACGAACATTCGTAACGGCGGCACGAGTCCGCTCGCGGGCATCGTCCATGCGCTCACGCTCGTCATGATCGTGGTATTCCTCGCGCCATTGGCCACGCGCATACCGCTGGCGTCGCTCGCCGCGATTCTGTTCGTCGTGGCCTACAACATGAGTGAGTGGCGACATTTCGCGCGAATGATCCGGCGCGCGCCCAGGGCCGACGTGGCGATTCTGCTCGTCACCTTCTCGCTGACGGTCTTCGCGGATCTCGTCGTCGCCGTCAATATCGGCGTCATTCTGGCTACGCTACAATTCCTGCGACGCATGTCGAGTTCGGTCGAGGTTACGCAGCAGTCCGAAGCGCAACTTGCCGCAGAACTGGGTGACGTGGCGCGGCTGCATCTGCCGTCGAGCGTGCTGGTGTTCGCCATCGACGGGCCGTTCTTCTTTGGCGCCGTGGAGAATTTCGAGCGGGTGCTGGTGCAGACACACGCCGATCCCCGCGTGCTGCTCATCCGGCTGCGCCGTGTGCCGTTCATCGACATGACGGGACTGGAAACGCTCGACGAAGTCATCGGCAAGCTGCAAAAGCGCGGCATCGCCGTAGTGTTCAGCGAAGCCAACGCACGGGTGCGGGGAAAGCTGGACAAAGCCGGCATTCTGACGACTATCGGTGAAGGCAACTACGCCGACACCTTTGCCGACGCCATTGCCCGGTGCGACGCCCTTGTCGGCGCCAGCGAAGCAACGTCACGCGCGCATCAGGCCACGCTTTCGACGCACGCTCGGGCGGTGCTCGACACCAGCAGCGCAGCGTGGCTGCGCGACGAATGAGGCAATGCCTCACGGCAGGCAGACAGCGCAGTCAGCGCCCCCGCTGGCCTTGGACGATCCATCATGTATTATAATTTGATTAACATAATGGACCTCATCCAAGATGGAAACGAAAAGCGCCCGACTCACCGTTCTGATTGACCCGGTCAAGAAAGACGCCTTCGAAAAGCTCTGCGCGGCCCAGGACCTCACGCCATCGCAGGTGGTTCGCCAACTGATCCGCGAATATCTCGAGCATCACGGCGTCACCTACAAGACGAAAAGCGTGATCGGCAGCCGCACGCGAACCAGGTCCGAGTAAGCTGCCGTCGTTCAGGCGCCCGCGCGCGATGTCGTCAGCGCGCGCATGCCCCGGCGCGCCCGCACGAGCAATGTGACGACGATCGTCATGTTCAGCAAGTTCCAGCCGATGCCGTTGAGGAACGCGGCGTGGTAGCTGCCCGTAAGGTCGAACACCTTGCCCGACATCCATCCCCCGAGCGCCATGCCCAGCAGCGTGGCCATCAGCACTGTCCCGACGCGTGAACCGGCCTCCGAGGCCGGGAAGTATTCACGCACCACAATCGCGTAGGCGGGCACGATACCGCCCTGGAACAGGCCGAACAGGGCGGAAATCACGTACAGCGACGCCAGTCCGTCGAACGGCAGGAAGAGCAACAGCGCGACACACTGAAGCACCGAGCCGAGCAACAGCGTCTGCAACCCGCCGATCCGGTCGCAGATCACGCCCGACACGAGTCGGCTGACGATGCCGAAACCGAGCATCAGCGAGAGCATCTTCGCGCCGCTGGCTACGCCGTATCCCAGATCGCCGCAGTAGGCGACGATATGCACTTGCGGCATGGCCATCGCCACGCAGCACGCGATACCTGCCACGCACAGCAGTCCCTGCGCCGTGCCGGTGCTCAACCCGAACGGCCGCGCCGACGCCAGATGCGAGGCGTGCGACACCTTCGGCACCGGCGCTGCGGATCGGGGGGCATTCTCGTTCGCCTGCGTCGGTGCCACGGGCGGGATGGCCAGCGCCGGGGGCCGGGCGCGCATGCAGAGCGCCAGCGCGAACATCGTCAGCCCGCAGAAGATGCCCAGTTCGAAATACGTCTGGCGCCATCCGTGGTGCTCGACCAGCGTCTGGACAATAGGCGGCCAGATCGCGCCGGACAGATAGTTGCCGCTCGCGCAGACGGCGACCGCAATACCGCGACGCCGCACGAACCACATGGTGGTGTCGGCGATCAGCGGGCCGAGCGTGGTCGCGCTGCCCATTGCGCCAACGAGCAGCGCCTGCACCACCGTGAAGCTGACGATCCCGGTAGCGAGGCCGCTGGCCGCGAAACCGATGCCGAGCGACACCGCGCCCACGAGCAGCGGTCGCATCACGCCGAAGCGGTCCGCCATGCGGCCCATGGCGATGCCGCCCAGTCCGAAGCCGAGCATCAGGAACGTATAGGGAAGCGACGCCTGCGCGCGCGGTACGCCGAACTCCGCCTGGACGGCGGGCAGCACCACGGAAACGATGTACATACTGCTGCTCCCCACCGTCATGATGAGGAGTGCGATCACCAGCCGGAATACGGCATAGCGTGAATCGGGCTGATGCAAGGGGGGCGACATGCCGTCTCCTGAACGCCCGATCGTGTCGGACGCATTATTATCGAGTCGCTATTTTGCGCTCGTCGGTGTGTTGTTGCCGGGCACGTGAGTGAGCCTTGTCAGGCAAGCGGCTTGCGCGCTTTTCTGCCGACTCGGCCTCCGATCAACCGTTGCGGTTGCGCATCCAGTCAGCCGTGCCATAGAACGCCTGCATCAAACGCTCCTGCAGCGAGGCCTCCACGCCGATGTCCTGCATCGCCCACGCCATGCATCGCAACCATTGGTCGCGCTCGCTCGAGGCAATCGGGAACGGCAGGTGGCGGGCCCGCAGCATCGGGTGGCCGAAGCGGTCGATGTAGTGATTCGGACCGCCCAGCCAGCCGCACAGAAACCAGAACAGCTTGTCGCGCGAGCCGCCGAGCGACTCCGGATGCATGCTGCGAATGCCCGCGAACTCGGACTCCAGATCCATCAGATCGTAGAAACGGTCGACAAGCTCGCGCACGCGGTCCTCGCCGCCGAGCAGGGAGAAGGCGGTCGGCTGCGCAGGCGTATCCTGCGCGTCGTCGTCCGCCGGGGTGTTTTGGGAGGTGTTTTCGGTCGTCATGGGCAATATTGTGCCCGATGGCCGCCCGGTGTGCCATGCGCCGGGGCGCGGCAGGTTGCCACGCCCGGATCGGTGCAATGCACCGCCAGACACCGCCAGACGGCGTCAGGCCGCGACGGATCGCGTCAGACTTCGCGCAGCGTTCGAAGCGCCGACTGGCGCAGCACGGCCCGCAGCCCGCTCCATCCACCGATCAGGGCACAAAGCACCCCGGCACCGATGCCCAGCACCGGCAGCCACGGATTGAAGCGCAAGGCGAACTCGAAGACGTAGCGCGCCAACGCCCAGCCGAGCACGCCCGCCCCCACCGCCGCCAACAGACCGGCGAGCGCGCCGACCGTCACGAGTTCCGCGAGATGCACGTCACGCAGCTGCCGCGACGACGCGCCCAACGCCCGCAAGATGCCGCTCTCGCGCATGCGTTCGTCCCGTGTGCCCGCAAGCGCCGCATATAGCACCAGCACGCCGGCGGCCAGTGTGAAGAAGAACAGTGCCTGCACCGCGTCGATCACCTGCGACAGGATCTGCTGGATCTGCGCGAGCAACGCGCCCGTGTCGATCACCGTCACATTGGGGAACTGACGCACCAGCGCGTCCACGACGCCCTGTTGCTGCGGCTCGAGATGGAACGATGTAATCCACGTCGTCGGAAAGTCGTGCAGCGCGGCAGGCGGCATCACCACGAAGAAGTTCACCCGCATCGAGCCCCAGTCGAGCTTGCGAAGGCTGGTGATCGGCGCGTCGATCGTCTGCCCGGCGACCTCGAAGCGCAGCGTGTCGCCGAGCTGGAGACCCAACGTCCTGGCGATGCCTTCTTCCATCGAGATCTGCGGGGTCGTCGCATCGCCGTACCACTGGCCGGACGTGATCCGGTTGCCATCGGGCAACGCCGCCGTGTAGGACAGGTTGAATTCCCGCTCCGCGAGCCGACGCGCGCGCTCCTCGGTATAGGAATCGCCCGTGACCGGTTTGCCGTTGATCGCGGTAAGCCGCGCACGGATCATTGGCGAGAGCTGCACGTCGGGCAATCCGCCTGCACGCAGTTGCGACAGCACCGGGGCGTCCTGCCCCGGCTGAATATCGATGACGAAGCGATTCGGCGCGTCGGGCGGACTCGATTGCCGCCAGCCCGCGACCAGATCGTTACGGGTAACGGCCAGCAACAACAGTGCCATCAACCCCAATCCCAGCGCCACGACCTGCAACGCACTCCCGAGGCCACGGCGGCGCAGCCCTGCCAGCGCGTAACGCCAACCGATCCCGCCCATCGCGCCACCCGCGGCGCCATGACGTCGCGCCCAGGCGGCGAGTCCCCGAATGGCCAGCCACGCCAGCACGCCGAACACGACCGCCCCGACGACGAACCCGCCTGCCACCATCGCGCCCAGACGCAAATCGCGCGCGGCAAACAGCAGGAGTGCACCGAAGGCCAGTGCGCTCGCGCCGTAGGCCAGCCAGCCCTGGCGGCGCGCTCCGCCCACCACATCCCGGCGCAGCACATGCAGCGGCGCAACTTCCGACAGCGGCAGCAACGGCGGCAATGCGAAGCCCAGCAGCATCACCAGCGCACTCGCCAGACCGAAAGCCGCCGGACGCCACGTCGGCGTCGGCAGCCCCGCCGGAATCACGTTGCCCAACTGCGCCAGCAGCACCCAATGCGCGAGGTAACCGAGTGCCACACCCAGCACGCCACCGACGACGCCGAGTCCGACAAATTCCAGCGTCACCATGCCGCGCAATGCGCGGCGCGGCAGGCCCAGGCACCGCATGACCGCGCACGCGTCGAGATGCCGCTCGCTATACCGGCGCGAGGCGATGCCCACCGCGACGGCCGCCAGCACGGCGGCAAGCAACGCCACGAGCGAGAGGAAGCGTTCCGCGCGATCCAGTGTCTGACGCACCTGCGGCTGACCGTCTTCCAGCGACTCGATGTGAACGCCACGCGCTTGTTCGGCCGCCGGGCGCGCCCATGCCGCGAATCTGGCGACCTGCGCGTCGGCGCCCGCGACCAGCAGGCGGTAGGTGATCCGGCTGCCGAACTGCACAAGTCCGGTCGAGGGCAACTCGTCGAAGCGCATCATGACGCGCGGCGCGAGCGATCCGAAACCGTATCCACGGTCCATTTCACGCGTAATGACCGCCGCAATGCGCAGCGTGCTGTTGCCCACGCGAATCGCATCGCCCGGCTTCACATGCAATGCGTCGAGCAACGCGGCATCGACCCAGACCGTGCCGGGCTCGGGGATACCGGCCGCCGGCGCGTCGGGCGTGTTGGGTCCCGCGTCCGGGGCGGTACGCACGCGCCCGCGCAGCGGATAACCGTCGCTGACGGCTTTCAGCGACGACAGACGGCTCGCAGTGACCTGTCCGTTCCCGCCGTTCCCCGCATTGCCGGCCATCGCGCTGGCCATGCTGGGAAAGTTCGCAACAACGGCCGTCGCCAGTCCGTCGGCGTGGGCCTGACGTTCGAACTCGGGAGATAAGGGTGCGTCGCTGCGCACGACGAGATCGGCGGCGAGCATCTGTCGCGCATCGCGCTCCAGCCCGCCCTGCATCCGATCCGAGAGAAAACCGACGCTCGAGAGTGCCCCGACAGCCAGCAACAATGCGACGAGCAGCAGATGCAACTCACCTGCGCGCCAATCGCGCAGGAACATCCGCCATGCCTGGCGGGCAACCTCAGTGAACCCCATCGTTCCTCAATCCTTTGACTCGCGCCAGCAACGAGCGCCACCCGCGCCAGACGCGGGGCAACCACCACCACGCCAGCACCACGAAGACCAGTAACATCACGAGAAATACGGCGGGAAGGAAGAAGGCCAGCGCCAATCCGCCCACCGTGGAGACATCTTCGCCGGCTGAGGCCGCAACGTTCGAGAATGGTTCCGGCGAGGTATTGATCAGCGCCCGGCTGCCCGCCTTGGCCAGATGCGCAGTCCCTGCCAACGCACCACCGGCCAGACCGGCCAGCACCGTGACCGTCGGATCCATCTGCCCGAGTGCGGCGGCGCCCAGCACGATCCCCGCCGGAATGCGGATGAAGGTGTGGATCGCGTCCCAGGCACTGTCGACGAAGGGGATTTTGTCGGCAAAGAACTCGATGGCCGCCAGCAGACCGGCTGTGGCGATCACCCACGTCGACGCCAGCACTGCCAGCGTCGGCGGCAGGTGCAGCCATCCGAGTCGCGCTGCCATCCCCGCGCAGAACACCGTCAGGTACAACCGCAGTCCGCTGCCCCAAGACAGCCCTGCGCCCAGTGCAATCGATTCAAGCATGGCGACCTCGCTGCCGCCGGCATGGCGGCGTCGCACGATCACGCGCCACTCACTGCCGACGCGGCAACGATCGGACAGCCATGCCGAAAGCGGCAATGCCGACCGTTACCGCGTCATTATGCCGCGCGTTGCGGTGTTTGTGGCGTTACGTGCTTCATTGCCCCGGCAGGTCGTCTGGTACGTGCGCGGCCCATGCCTGGCCCATGCTTGACCCGTGCGTGCCCCGTGCTTGCCATCAGGGCGCCGTGAGCTTCAGGCCGACCAGACCGGCCAGAATCAGCGTCACGCTGGCGATGCGTGCGGCAGATGCCGACTCGCCGAAGAGCACGATGCCCAGCACGAATGCACCGACCGCACCGATCCCGGTCCAGATCGCGTATGCCGTGCCCAGCGGCAGCGAGCGCACGGCCAGCGCGAGCAGCCAGACGCTGCCGACCATCGAGGCAATCGTAAAAACCGAGGGAATGACGCGCGAGAAGCCCTGTGTGTACTTGAGGCCCACGGCCCAGGCCACTTCGAGCAAACCGGCGATCACGAGAATAATCCAGGCCATGACTGACTCCGATGCAACGCTCGGGGTCGTCCCCGGAAAAGGTGAGCCGCTCGCCGGGTCGTCCCGGCAAGGGGTTCCATCGGACATCGAATGAATTGCACGCACGCGCAGGACAGGCGTGGTGACTTTCCGCCGTGCGACCGCTTGTCGCGAAGCACTTGCGAATCACGTCGAATGGAACGGCGCGATTTTAGCAAAGGCAACACGCCCCTGGGATACGCCCTGATGACGGCATGGGCATTCCCCGTCTGGGGCTTTGGCGCGATCCCCAGGACTTCGCGGCGTCCCTTACCGATCGCTGACGTAAGGCGACGGCGAACGCGAGATAACGCCCGAAGACCGGCGAATCACGGCGTCGCATCGACCTCCAGACGATAGCCAACGCCCGTCTCGGTGAGGATGTGTAGCGGCTGCGCGGGGTCGGCCTCCAGCTTCTGCCGCAAGTGGCCCATGTAGATACGCAAGTAATGATTGCTCTCGACGTGCGACGGCCCCCACACTTCCTTGAGCAATTGCCGGTGCGTGAGCACGCGGCCGGCGTGCCGCACGAGCGTGACCAGCAGCCGGTACTCGATCGGCGTGAGATGCACCACCTCGTCTGCTCGCGTGACCTTGCGGCGCGCCAGATCGATACTGATCTCGCCGAACGAGAAGGCTTCGTCCAGCGTTTCCGAATTGCCGCCGCGATGGTGACGGCGCAATTGCGCCCGAATGCGCGCCAGCAGTTCCGACACCCCGAACGGTTTCGTCAGGTAGTCGTCCGCGCCGACATCGAGCGCCACGACCTTCTCGGCTTCCTCATTGCGAGCGGACAGCACGATGATCGGCATGTCGGTCCAGCTTCGCACTTCGCGAATGACCTCCACGCCGTCGATATCCGGCAATCCCAGATCGACGATCAGCAGATCGGGCTTGCGCGTGGCCGCCTCGACCATGCCCTGCCGTCCGGTTTCCGCCTCGTGCACGATCATGCCTTCGGCTTCCAGCGAAGTCCGCAGAAACCGTCGGATCTGCCGTTCGTCTTCAATCACCACGATGGTGACAGTCGGTTCACTCATGTTGTTGTGTCGCGTTGTTTCCCGGTGCGCTGGTGCTCTGCGCGTCTTCGTCCGCCACGTGCGTGACCTCGCGCACACTCGTGGCGCCGGAGGGTCCCTCGCCCGCTTCAAGCGCGTCCGGCGCATCGGGCGGCGTCTCGACCGGCAGGGTGAAGGTGAAGCGTGCGCCATGCCCTTCCGGCACATTGGTGGCGTGGATTTTACCGCCGTGCGCCTCGACGATGGCGCGGCAGATCGCCAACCCGAGCCCGATGCCGGGTTTGGCGGACTCCTTCTCGCCTCGCATGAACTTCTCGAAGATGCGGCCCTCCATCCCGGCGGGCAGGCCCGGGCCGTCGTCACTGACACTGACCTCGACCTCGTCGCCCTTCACGCGCGCAGCAATCTCGATGTGCGACCCCGACGGCGAGTACTTCGCTGCGTTCTCCAGCAGGTTGCTGAACAGCCGCTCCAGCAGCACGGCGTCGAAGCGCAGCAACGGCAGATCGGCGGGCAGCCGTGTCGTCACCTCGTGCCCCGCGAGCACCCGGCGGCAAGCCCGCAACGACGTGCCGACCACTTCCTCCAGCATCTGCCACTGACGATTGAGCTGCACGCCGCCCGCCTGTAACTTCGCCATGTCGAGGAGGTTGGTCACGAGCCCGGTCATGCGTTGCGCTTCCTCATGAATCGCGTCGACGAGTTCGGTACGCAACGGTCCCGGGGTCTGTGCATTGCGGCTCAACATGCTCGCAAAACCGACGATGGACGTGAGCGGCGTTCGCAGATCGTGCGAGATGGCGGACAGCAGCGAGTTGCGCAACCGTTCCGACTCCATCGTCACCAGCGCGTCCTGTGCGATCTCCACGTAGTGCACACGTTCGAGCGCCAGCGCGATCTGCGCAGCGAACGTGTCGAGCAGCCGCTGCTGCTCCGGCGTCCCGACGGCGCCGTCGCCCTCCGACTCCGGCGCCACCACCAGCACGCCGCGCGTGCGCATCGGTGCACGCAACGGCAGGTAGTAGGCGTCCGACGCCGGGAGCGTGTTCGTGCCCCGCCCGGCCGCCTGCTGCCGGTCGTACACCCACTGCGCGACATCGGTGTCGACGCGCTGCGGCATGGTCTGCGTGCTGGCGTTCTCCAACGGCTGACGCACACTGCCCTGGCTATCGGGCAGCAGCAACGCCACGCGCGCCTGAAACACTTCGCGCACATGGCGTGCCCCGATCTCCAGAATCTGCGGCGTCGTGAGCGCAGCGGCCAGTTCGCGGGCCATCGCGTAGACGGCGCCTGTGCGTCGCTCGCGCCATGTCGCCAACCGCGCCTGGAACCTCAGGCTGGTCGTCAGATGGCTGATGACCAGCGCCACGGTGAGCATGACCGCAAAGGTGAGCAAATACTGCGTATCGGACACCGAGAGCGACATCTTCGGCGGCACGAAGAAAAAATCGAACGCCAGCACCGAAACGAACGACGCCAGCACCCCCGGCCCGCGCCCGAGCCGCATGGCCGCGACGATCACGCCCAGCAGATACAGCATCGCGATATTGGCCAGATCGAGGAACGACGTCAGTTCCGCCGCCACGATCGACACGCCGCCGCAAATGGCAATCGCCCACACATACCCCCGCCACGGGCCGCCCACGAGTCCCAGTTCCGGCGCAGCCGTATCCACCCAGTCGCGCCAGTCGCCACGAACCACGCGTTTGTCCGCCGCCGTATCGCCCGCCGCCGGCCCGATCAGCACGACATCGACCCCTCGCGCGAGCCGCACCAGTTGCTCGTGCAACGGTGTGCGCGCCGTCCACCAGCGACGCGCGCCACTCGCGCCCACCACGAGCTTCGAGACGTTGCGCATCTGTGCGTAGGCCAGCAGCGTCTGCGCCGCTTCGGCGCCATCGAGCGTGAGCGTTTCCGCCCCCAGTTCCTGCGCGAGCTTGAGCGTCGCGTACGTGCTCTCTCGCCGCTCCGGCGACCCGCGAAGCATCGCCGGGGTCTCCACATGCACCGCCAGCCAGTCTGCGCGCAGGCTGGCCGCGAGCCGCGCCGCCGCACGCACGAGCGCCACGCCTTCCGGGCCGGGGCCAATCGCGACGAGCAAGCGCTCACGCGCTTGCCACACATGGCTGATCGACTGGTCAGCGCGGTACTCGCGCATCTGCGCGTCCACGCGATCGGCCGTGCGGCGCAGCGCCAGTTCGCGCAGCGCGATCAGATTGCCCTTGCGAAAGAAGTTGCGCACCGCCCGTTCGGCCTGTGCGGGCATGTACACCTTGCCCTCACGCATGCGTTCGAGCAGTTCGTCGGGCGGCAGGTCGACCAGCTTCACTTCGTCCGCCAGATCGAAGACACGATCGGGCACCGTCTCCCACACCCGAATGCCGGTGATCTGTCCGACCACGTCGTTGAGCCGCTCAAGATGCTGCACATTGAGCGTGGTGTAGACATCGATGCCCGCCGCGAGCAATTCCTGCACGTCCTGCCAGCGCTTCAGATGCCGTTCGCCCGGCACATTCGCGTGCGCCAGTTCGTCGACCAGCGCCACCGCCGGCTTGCGCGCGAGCATGCCGTCGAGATCGAACTCGCGCAGCATGCGCCCCCGGTATTCGACTGACTTCTGCGGCAACGCTTCCAGCCCATCGAGCAGACGGGCCGTTTCTTCTCGGCCGTGTGTCTCCAGCACACCGACCATGACGTCGGTGCCCTCTTCGCGCAACTTGCGCGCGGCCTGCAGCATTGCGAACGTCTTGCCGACACCGGCAGACGCGCCGAAGAAAATCTTCAGCCGCCCGCGCTGCTCGCGCGCTTCGTCGCGTTGCAGTTTGTCGAGCAATTCGTCGGGATCGGGGCGTTCCGTGCCAGCCATCGGGTCAGTCCACTATGAGTGCGCGTGCCGTCTCGTTCCGTTCGACACATCGCCGATATTCACTTCACCACCGGTCGCCCGATGATGCGAAAAGCGGCACGCGCAGGGCGTGCCGCCAATCTACCGCAGGCTGCCGGGCAACACCAGTCGCGCTTCGTGCCACCCTGCCTGCAAACGCGGTTTTCAGACGCCGCCGTGTGCCATCTCGTCCAACGCCAGGTTGAGCTTCAGAACATTCACCCGGGGCTCTCCGAAAATTCCCCATTGGCGGCCCGTCGTGTAACGCGCCACCACGGCCTGCACGGCCTCCGGCGTCAGCCCGCGAGCCTTCGCCACCCGCGCCACCTGATAGGCGGCGGCGGCCGGGGTAATTTCCGGATCGAGACCGCTGGCCGACGCCGTCACCAGGTCGGCGGGCACCGGCAGCGCTGCGCCTGGATCGGCGTCATGCAGTGCGGCGATGCGCGCCTTCACGGCATCCGCCAGCGCAGGGTTGAGCGGGCCGAAGTTCGAACCGCCCGACGCCGTACCGTTGTATGGATTCGGCGAGGTGGCCGACAGGCGGCCCCAGAAGTATTTCGGCTCATCGAAGTTCTGACCGATCACCGACGAGCCCACGGCCTTGCCGTCCTTGTCGACGATCAGGCTGCCGGCGGCTTCGCGCGAGAACGCTGCGCGGCCGATACCGGTCACGACCAGCGGATACACCAGCCCCGTAATCACCGAGAGCACGACGAACAGACTCAGCATCGGGCGCAAGAGGGTTTTCATGACATTGATTCCTTAGTATTTCCTGCAATGTGGCCGCACGCCCCGCCACCAAAACGGCGCGCGCGGCCCGTCGCGATCAGGCCCAGCCCATCGCGGCAATGAACATGTCGATGACCTTGATCCCGACGAACGGCACCAGAATCCCGCCCAGCCCGTAGATCACGAGGTTGCGGCGCAACAGCGTCGCTGCCCCGAGCGGACGATACTTCACGCCCTTGAGCGCCAGCGGGATCAGCACCACGATGATCAGCGCGTTGAAGATCACCGCCGACAGAATGGCCGACGACGGGCTCGCCAGACGCATCACGTTGAGCGCATCGAGTTGCGGATACGTCGTGGCAAATGCAGCCGGAATGATCGCGAAGTATTTCGCCACATCGTTCGCGATCGAGAACGTGGTGAGACTGCCGCGCGTCATCAGCATCTGTTTGCCGATCTCGACGATCTCGATCAACTTGGTCGGGTTCGAATCCAGATCGACCATGTTCCCCGCTTCCTTCGCGGCCTGCGTGCCCGAGTTCATCGCCACGGCCACGTCGGCCTGGGCGAGCGCGGGGGCATCGTTCGTGCCGTCGCCGGTCATCGCCACCAGCTTGCCTTCGGCCTGGTACTTGCGAATCGTCGCGAGCTTGGCTTCCGGCGTGGCTTCCGCGAGGAAGTCGTCGACCCCGGCCTCGGCCGCGATGGCGGCTGCGGTGAGACGGTTGTCGCCCGTGACCATGAGCGTGGTGATCCCCATCTGACGCAGCTCGGCGAAGCGTTCCTTGATGCCGCCCTTGACCACGTCCTTGAGTTCGATCACGCCCAGTGCAAGCGTGCCTTGCCCGTCTTGCTCGGCCACCACCAGCGGCGTGCTGCCGCGGCGCGCGATCTCGTCGACCGACGTCGCCAGCGCCGCCGGCCATACACCGCCGGCCGATTCGACGTAGCGCTTTACAGCGTCGGCCGCGCCCTTGCGAATCTGCTTGTCGGCCAGATCCACACCGCTCATGCGCGTTTGCGCCGAGAACGGGATGAACAACGCGTGCAGCCCGCTCATCTCGCGTTCGCGCAGGTTGAAGCGCTGTTTGGCGAGCACGGCGATACTGCGGCCTTCCGGCGTTTCGTCGGCCATCGACGAGAGTTGCGCCGCGTCGGCCAACGTGCGCTCGTCCACGCCCGGCGCGGGCACGAACGCCGACGCCTGACGGTTACCGAGCGTGATCGTGCCGGTCTTGTCGAGCAGCAGCACGTCGACGTCGCCCGCCGCTTCTACGGCTCGGCCCGAGGTCGCGATCACGTTCGCCTGCATCATGCGGCTCATGCCTGCCACGCCGATGGCTGAAAGCAACCCGCCGATGGTCGTCGGGATCAGGCACACGAGCAACGCGACGAGCACCGTGATCGTGACCGGCTGACCGGCGTGCGTGACAAACACGCTGTAGATCGAATACGGCAGCAGCGTGGCCGTGGCGAGCAGCAGCACCAACGTGAGTGCGACGAGCAGGATCGTGAGCGCGATTTCATTCGGCGTCTTTTGACGCTTCGCACCTTCGACCATCGCGATCATGCGGTCGAGAAACGCCTCGCCCGGGTTGACCGTCACCTTCATGACGATCCAGTCCGAGAGCACGCGCGTGCCCCCCGTTACGGCGGAGAAGTCGCCGCCCGACTCGCGGATCACCGGCGCGGACTCACCGGTGATGGCCGACTCGTCCACCGACGCCACGCCTTCGACCACGTCGCCGTCGGCCGGAATCACGTCGCCGGCCTCGACCAGCACGAAGTCGCCACGACGCAGGCTCGCGCTGTCGATCACGAGGCATTCCGCGTCGCGATGCGACGACCGGAGCTGCTTGGCCGGCACGTTCTTCTTGGCCTGACGCAGCGACGCGGCCTGCGCCTTGCTGCGGCCCTCCGCCAGCGCTTCGGCAAAGTTCGCGAACAAGACCGTGAACCACAGCCAGAGGCAGATCGCGAGAATAAACGGCGCGCTCGCCTCGGCATGGCCCGCCACGGCCATGCCGAACAGCACGGTCGTGAGCAGCGAGCCGACATACACCACGAACATCACGGGATTTCTGGCCTGCGTGAGCGGGTGCAACTTGCGGAACGAGTCGACGATGGCCGGCTTCACGATGGCCGGGTCGAACATCGACTTCGCAGCCGACGCATGCCCTTCGCCCGCCGGCCGGGTAACGGTATTACCTGAGGTTTGATTCATGAGTGCCTCGAATGCCTCATTTCAATGTTCAATGCGCACCGATCATCGCCAGATGTTCGGCGACCGGACCGAGTGCAAGTGCGGGCACGTAGGTGAGCGCGCCCACCAGCAGCACCGTGCCAAGCAGCAACACGACAAACAGCGGGCCGTGCGTGGGCAACGTGCCCGACGTGGCGGCAATACGCTTCTTGCGCGCGAGCGCCCCGGCAATCGCCAGCACCGGCACGATCACCCAGAAGCGGCCGAACCACATCGCAATGGCGAGCGTGCTGTTGTAAAACGGCGTGTTGGCGGACAGGCCGGCGAAGGCACTGCCGTTGTTGTTTGCCGCCGAGCTGAAGGCGTAGAGAATTTCCGAGAAGCCGTGAGTCGCCGGATTGGCCACACCGGCCTGCCCTGCCTGCACGAGCACGGCAAGGGCCGTGCCGCACAGCACCAGCAGCGGCGTCATCAGCACGGCAACGGCCACCATCTTCATCTCGAACGCCTCGATCTTCTTGCCCAGGTACTCGGGCGTGCGACCGATCATCAGCCCCGCCACGAACACCGCGAGCATGGCGAACACGAGCATGCCGTAAAGGCCCGAGCCCACCCCGCCGAAGATCACTTCGCCCAGTTGCATCAACAGCATCGGCACCATGCCGCCCAACGGCGTGAGCGAGTCGTGCATGGCGTTGACGGCACCGCATGACGCTGCCGTCGTCACGGTTGCAAAAATGCCCGTGGCGACGATGCCGAAGCGCGTTTCCTTGCCTTCCATGTTGCCGCCCGGCTGCGTGGCGCTGACCTGCTGGTCGACACCCAGCGCGGTGAGCACCGGATTGCCCGCCTGTTCGGCCGACACGGTGGCAACCGCCGCGATCGAGAAGGCGATCGTCATGGCCGCGAGAATCGCCAGCCCCTGACGGCGATCCCCGACCATGCGTCCGAACGTGTGGCACAGCGCCGCCGGAATCAGGAAGATGGCGAGAATCTGCAGGAAGTTCGACAACGGCGTCGGGTTCTCGAACGGATGCGCCGAGTTCGCGTTGAAGAAGCCGCCACCGTTCGTGCCGAGCAGCTTGATCGCTTCCTGCGACGCCACCGGGCCCATCGGCAGCGTTTGCGTCTGCGTGACCGCAGGTGTCGTCACCGGCTTACCGGCGGCGTCGAGTTTCGGCTGTCCGTCGGCACTCAGCACCGGATTGTCGAAGTGCGTGGCCTGTACCGTGCTGACGTCCTTGTAGCCGTCGAGGTTCTGGATCACGCCCTGGCTCATGAACGCGGCGGCGAAAATCACCGAGAGCGGCACGAGGATGTAGAGCGTGATGCGGGTCATGTCGACCCAGAAGTTGCCGATCGTCTGCGCCGTATGACGGGCAAAACCACGAATGAGCGCCACCACCACGGCGATACCGGTCGCCGCCGACAGGAAGTTCTGTACGGCGAGACCGAGCATCTGCGTGAGATAGCTCATGGTCGACTCACCGGCGTAGCCCTGCCAGTTCGTATTGGCCACGAAGCTCACTGCCGTATTCATCGACGAGTCGGGCGTGACCGCACCGAACCCCTGCGGATTGAACGGCAGCCAGACTTGCCAGCGTTGCAGCGCATAGACGAAGAAGGCGCCGAGGGCGTTGAAGCCGATCAGCGCAATTGCATAGGCGCGCCAGTGCATTTCCTTTTCGGGATCGATTCCGCAAAGGCGATACAGGCCACGTTCGAGTGGCGCGAACCAACGGTTCACGCGCGATTCGCCGGCGAGCACGTCGGCCATGAAACGGCCGAGCGGACGCGCCAGCACCAGCAGCACGACGAGAAATACGCCGAGCTGGATCCAGGCGTTGAGTGTCATGCCAGGTCCTCCGGCTTGAAGAGCGCGTAGACGAGATAAGCGAGCAGCGCGAGCGTGAGTCCGCCGCTCAGCCAGTACATGGCTGTCATTGCTGCCCCCCTACCGACGCGCAAAACGCGACAAAGCCGACGGTCGTGGCGAGAAACACCGCGAGTACGCCGAGATATAACCAGTCCATGACAACTCCCTATCGTGTGGCGGCCGGCACGCCAGGGGCGCGACGCGCCCTTGCATGCGCATGCCAGCCGTGCACTGAACGATACGGATCGACGCGTAAAGACGGGGACAAAAGGGATAAAGGGGGTGTAAACAACGCGTAAACGCGTGCACCGCCGATGCGGAAATCCTGCGCGCACTCACGACAAAAAGCCCGCCGATATCGCTATCGGCGGGCTTTTGTCCCGGTCTTGTGCGCGAATCGAGGCGTGACCCTCGCTTCGCGTCGAACAGGGCTTACTCGGTCACTTGCGATCCCTTGTGCCAGACCTCGAGCACTTCCTTGCTCGGCTCCAGGTTCAGGTTCACATTGCGCGGCGGAATCGGTTGCTGGAACCACTTGCGCTGAATGCGGCGGATGTCGCCCGAGCTGAACACATGGGCCAGCGTCGTGTCGACGAAGCGCTTGAACTGCGGATCGTCACGACGCAGCATCAGGGCGTTGAGCTCCGTTTCCAGCGGTGCACCCACGATGGCGAGGTCGCCCGGTTCACGGGCATTGGCGCGGAAGCCGGCCAGCAGCACGTCGTCGAGCGCAAACGCCTTGGCGCGGCCGGTCTCGAGCGTGATCATCGATTCGCCGTGGTCACGCGCCGGAATCACCCGGAAGCCGATCTTGTCGGCCTGCATGCGCGCCAGACGTTCGCCGGTCGAGCCGGCCGAGGCCACCAGATTCTGCCCCTTCAGGTCGTCCAGACCGCGAATGTTGTCCTTCTTGTTGACCAGCAGGCGCACTTCCGAGACGTAGTACGGGTTGCTGAAACCCACCTGTTCGGCACGCTCCGGCGTAATGGTGTTCGGCGCGCAATCCAGATCGACGGTGCCGTTCTTCACCAGCGGAATGCGGTTCTGCGGCGTAATCGACATCTCGCGCACGCGCAGGTTCGGCATGTTCAGCGCAGACTTCACCGCATCGACCACGGCGTAGCAAAGGTCCATCGTGTAACCGATGGGTTTGCCCTTGTCGTTCACATAGGCGAACGGAATCGCCGCTTCGCGATAGCCGATCGTAATCAGTCCGGTGTCGCGGATTTTCTTGAGCGTGCCGGTCAGGTCACCGCTGACCGTGGGCAGCGGCACGACGGCCGTGTTGGCTTTGGCAGGCGCCGCAGTGGCTGTCGCCATGCCGCCAGCGGCGGCAAACCCGATCGAAAGACTCAGGGAGACGAAGGCCGTGCGCGCGGCGCGCCTGGCAGCGACCTTCCAGTTGACTTCGTTGAAACCGTTCACAGCAAATTCCTATCGGATTAACAGCACGATAGGAATTTACAGATATGCGTGGCCGCTGGCAAAGAAACGTTTGTCATTAGCTTATGCCGGGCACGCCACATGTTGCGCGGCATAAGCGTTGGCGATCATTTGACGATCATTCGACGATGCCGGCGCCGGATTCCCAAAGCGCCAGCGCATCGGCCGACGGATCGATACCGAGCCGGTGCCCATACGGCGGGACGGCCGCCTGAAACCATTCCTGCTGGAGCCGGGCCATCTCACCATCGCGGAACATCCGGGCAAGCACGTCGTCGACACGCGCCTTGAAGTCCGCGTCGCCCTTCGGCAGGACCAGCGCATACTGCTCCGGCCGATCGGACAGCGGCAGTCCGACAATCTCGAAGTCATCCGGCGTGCGGCTCGTCGCCCGCAATCCGGCAAGCAGTACGTCGTCGAGCGCCAGCGCCTGTGCGCGGCGCTCCCGCAGCATGCGAAACGCGTCGGCATAGTCACGGGCCATAAGCAATTGAAACCCGGCCCGGGCGTGCCGGGCGCGCACGATTCGTTCGGCCGTCGTACCCTGCACCACCGCGAGCCGCAATCCGCGCAGGTGATCGATCGAATCGATGCCGCTGCCCTGCCGGACCATCAAACGGATATCGGATGCGTAATACGGCAGGCTGAACGCGACCTGTCGTGCCCTCGCTGCGGTGACCGTCGACGGCGCGCAATCGATATCGATCGCCTCGCCCCGCAGCATCGGCGCGCGCATCTGTTCGATCACCCGCACGGGCGTGACGCGCAGTTCCGGCATGGCGAGTTCGCGTTGCAAGGCAAGCACGATACGCTGACACATCGCCCACGCCAGGCCTGTCGGCGCGTCGTTGCCGTCGACGTAGGAGAACGGGATGGCCGTCTGACGATAGCCCAGCACGATGCGCCCGCGCTCGCGGATGCGTGAGAGCGTCGGGCCGTCGTCTGCGGGGGCAGCCAATAAGGCCGACGCGTCTGTCGTGGGAAATTCGCCGGGCGCTTGCGCGGCCAACGGGCCGACACGCGGCATGCCAGGCAGCGGGCCCACGGCATTCGCACAAAGCGAGACAGCCGCGAGCAGGCCGGCGAACAGTTGGATCCGTTGGCGAAGCGGTCGAATGAGCTGGGGCATGATCGGCACCGGCGTACTGAGGAAAGTGCCCATACCTTAGCAACGTCCCCATCGCGACCGCCGCGCGGCGGATGACTTTTCAGACGATTCCCTTGGGGCGCATTCTGCGCCCCGCCCCGGCCGCCTTACCGCGTGTGTGCGAGCAGGGTCTGCAACAGGCGTTCGTCGTCTTCCGGCGTGGGTGCCGTATTGTCGAAGCGCACCAGTCCGGGGAATGCCGCAGCCGGTGGCAGAAAACGCCGCACGCGGTATTCGTCCCAATGGGCGAGCTTGTAGGCATCGTTCGGATTGCCGCGACTCTCGATGCGCGCCTTCGCCTGAATCTCGTCGAGGTCGACCCACACGACATGCACCCCCACGTCGTCATCGACGCCAAGCCACGCACGATCGAACAGCAGTCCCTCGCGCAGTTCGCGCGACAACGGCCCGACCACCAGCACGTTCACGCCGAGCCGCAGGTTCTCTCGTGCCGTCTCCAACAGCCCCGCATACTCGGGCTCGCGCAACGTCTGCAGATACAGTGGGCTGTCGCGATCGTTCGGGTTGCCCGTCAGCGCGCCCATCACCGATGCGCTGTACGCGCCATACAGCGTGTCCTTGTCGAGCAGACAGAACGCCTCGCCACTGCGCGCGATCAGCGGGCGAATCAGACGCTTGGCCAACGTCGTCTTTCCCGCGCCGGCGTGACCGCAGAAGAAGATCAGACGCGTCATACCGCCGCCTTGCGCTCGAACATCACGAAGTGTTTGCGCACCGGCTCCACGACTTCGAATACGCCTTCGAAGCCGGCCGGGATCACGCAGGCGTCGCCGGGACCGAACTCCGACGCATTGCCTTCGAGGTCGCTGATACGAATGCGTCCCTCGATGACCGAAAAGAACTCCTGCCGATGCGCCCCGAACGCGATGCGCCAGGCACCGGGCTCGCAGGTCCACTCGCCGCAATCGAATTCACCGAGCGCGTCGGTGTAGAACGGGCGCGTCACCCGTTGAGGATTGCCGCTCACGCGGCGGGCTTCGGCAGGATGGTCGAAAATGGCCTCCCCCGCTTGTGCGGGGGAAAACGTGATGAGGGAAGGCGCAGTCATCGGCAATTGGGCAGTGAGAATGAGAAGGGCATGGCGATAGCGGACGGCATCAGTTCAACGCAGCGCTTAGCTTGCGACGCCACGTCGACACGGTCGCCGGGTCCGTCTCGGCGAGCGCATCGAAGATGGCCAGCATCGACTTGCGTCCGGCGTCATCGCCAAAGGTGCGATCGCGTTGCACGATGTCGAGCAATGCCTGAAGGGCAGGCTCGAAGGCACGGTCGGCCAGATAGCGATTCGCCAGATCCAGCCGCGCCTGGAGGTTGTCCGGTTCGGCCTGCACACGCGCCAGCAGGTCCTGTGCAGGCGGCAGATGGCTCGCCTGCTCGGCCGCCGCGATCCGGGTATTCAGCGCGGCAATGCGCGCGTCGCCACTGGCCGCCGTGCGCGGCGAGAGCAGCGTCATTTCGGTGCGCGCGCCGGCCACATCGCCCATGCCGAGCAACACGTCGACGAGATCGAGACGCACATCGTCATGCGCCGGATCGAGTGCCAACGCCGCCTGCAATGCGTCGCGCGCCACGTCCGGCCTGCCCTCGATCAGCGCTTCGCGCGCGACTCGGCGCGCCATCTCCGCCGGATTCGGCACAATGCGGTCGATGAACTCGCGCAGTTGCCCCTCGGGCAGCGCGCCAACGAACTGGTCGACGGGTTCGCCGTCGACAAACGCCACCACCGTCGGCAGGCTGCGCACGCCATATTCGGCGCAAAGCTGCGCATTTTCATCAGCATTGATCTTCACGAGACGAATACGCCCCTGCGACTCCGCCTCCAGCTTTTCGAGCAGCGGTCCGAGGACGTTGCACGGGCCGCACCACGGCGCCCAGAAGTCGGCCAGCACGGGCACCTGATGCGAGACAGCCAGGACGTCGGCGTCGAAACTGGCGAGATTGGTATCGATCATGGGTTCTATCGAGCGTGGTAAATTGCGTGAATGGCAGCCGTCACTCATGGAAAACGGCCGTCTGCTTGAAGCATGGTAATCGCAAAACTGGGCAAATCGTTACGGACGCCCATCGGCACGCGAGGTTCCCACGGGTTTCCCGACTTCGGAGCGACGTCACGCATGCCCGCCCCTCATGGCGTCCACGACACACAGGGAGGCACATGCACGCAGGCCATGGCACCGCAATTTTCTTCACGCAACTGCTCCTGCTCGTCCTCGTCGGCCGCCTGCTCGGCGAGGTGATGCAACGCCTGCGCCAGCCGGCGGTCATGGGCCAGTTGCTGGCAGGCGTGTTGCTCGGCCCATCCGTCTTCGGTGCGCTCCTGCCCGCCTGGCAACACACCATCTTCCCCGACAACGAAGCCCAGAAGAAGATGCTCGACGCGGTCTCCGAACTGGGCGTGCTGTTGCTGTTGCTCTCGACCGGACTGGAGACCGATCTGGGCCTTGTGCGACGCATGAAGCGCATGGCCATCTTCGCCTCGGCGGGCGGCATGGTGATCCCGTTCGTCTGCGGCTTCGCGCTGGGCTGGCATCTGCCCGACAACCTGCTTCCCCACCCCGAAGCCCGTCTCGTCACCTCGCTGTTCCTCGGCACGGCGCTGTCGATTTCGTCCGTCAAAGTCGTGGCGATGGTCATTCGCGAAGTCGACTACCTGCGCCGCAACATCGGCCAGATCATTCTCGCGGCGGCCATCCTCGACGACACCACCGGCTGGATCATCATTGCGGCGATCGCGGGCCTCGGCGCGAGCGGTTCGGTCGATCTCGGCCACCTGTCGATCAGCCTCGGCGGCACGCTGCTGTTCATCGTGCTGTGCTTTACCGTGGGCAAGCGCGCGGTGGCCGTGGCGATCCGCTGGACGAACGATCGATTCACCATCGAGATGCCGGTGCTCAGTGCGATTCTCGTCATCACGTTCGTGCTGGCGCTCGCGACCGACCGGTTAGGCGTGCACACCGCGCTGGGCGCCTTCATGGCAGGCGTGATGATCGGACAGTCGCCGATTCTCTCGGAGCAGATCGAAGCGCAATTGCGCGGGTTGATCGTCGCCCTCTTCGCGCCGGTATTCTTCGGCGTGGCCGGCCTGTCGGTCGATCTCACGATTCTGCTCGACTGGCGCATGCTGGGGCTGGTGGCCGGCCTGATTCTGATCGCGAGCCTCGGCAAATTCACCGGCTGCTTCGCGGGCGGACGCCTCGGCGGCATGTCGTCGGCCGAGGCGCTCGCGCTCGCCACCGGCATGAATGCGCGCGGTTCGACGGAAATCATCGTGGCGAGCATCGGCCTGTCGCTCGGCGTGCTCAGCAAGGATCTGTTCACGATGATCGTCATCATGGCGCTCATCACCACGCTCATCATGCCGCCGGTGCTGCGACGCGCGCTCGTGCGCATTCCCCTCTCCGAGCAGGAAAAGGCTCGTCTGGAAAAAGAAGCCGCTGAAGAGAAGGACTTCCTCCCGAACGTCGAACGCATTCTCGTGGCCGTGGACGGCAGCGCCAACGGACGCTTCGCCGCCTGGCTTGCCGGGTTGACCGCCGGCGTGCGAGGCACGCTCACGACCGTGCTCGCCCCCTCGCCCGCGCCCACGGACGGTGGAAAAACAGCGCGCGAGGTGGCGAAAGCGGCAGAAGCAGCAGAAGCGGCCGAATCGGCCGCAGCAGCTGACGCGAACGATTCCCCCACGTCGGTCGAAACATCGAAGGATTCGGGCAAGCGGGCCGGCCATCGCAAGCCCTCGTCGGACGACAAGGCCAACGAAGAAGGCGCAGGACTCGACGCCTACGACATCGCACTGGCGGCGGCCAGACTCGCCGTGCCGCGCGCGCCCGGCACGCCCGGTGTGGCGGACGACACGAAGACCAGTGCGTCACGCGAAGCCGCCCGTCTCGTGCTGCGCGAACGCACAGGCAAGTCGCCGCAGAAAACACCGGAACTGCCGCACGGACCCGTCAAGGAGAATGGGGACGAAAGCCATGAAGGCGAGGCTTCCGCCTCCGCGCCGAAGCACGAACCCGTGGGAGAGGCACACGACGACAAACGTGTGAGCGATGCTCGTGAGGAAGGTGATTTCGTTGCGAGCGATCCGTCCGATGCGGTGCGCGAACAGGAAGCATCACAGCCGGATCGCAGTCGCGAAGCCGCCCGGATCTCCGACGAGATCGCCAAGGGCTACGGGTTCGTGATTGCCGGGTTCGATACGCCCGGCGAAGAAGCGGACTCCGACGTGCCACCGCTGCCGTTACCCAAGGGCGTGCTGCCGCTCACCAAGGCATTCGACGGTGCCATCGGCATCGTGCTCGCGCACGGCGATCACGCGCGCCAGCCCGATGCGCCGTTGAACATTCTGGTGCCCGTGTCCGGCACCGACTACTCGCGCCATGCGGCCGAACTGGCCATCACGATCGCCCGCGCGGCCAAGGCGCCGGTGACAGCGCTTCACGTGTCCGCACGTGTCGCACCGGGAATGTTGCACCGTCGCTGGCGCCCGCGCGTGCTGCGTCCGGACGCCGCCGAGGCCGCCATGCTCGAGAACCTCCACGCGCTGGCCGAGCGCAATGGGGTGAAGCTGCGCACACGATTGCTCGCAGGCGGCAAGGTCGATGACGCCGTGCTGCATCAGATCCATCATGGCAAACACAACCTGCTCGTGCTCGGCGTTCAACCCCGTTTCGGGGATCGGCTGAACTTCGGTGCGATCTCGCACCGGCTGCTGGAAGAGCGGCGCTGCTCGGTGATCGTATTGAGTGCGTGAGTGCGCAGATCAGCGGCGCAACGTCATCGCGACAATGAAAAACGCCTGTCGCCGAATCGGTTCGGCAACAGGCGTTTCGTCGTTCAGCGAACCTTACGACGCCGGCGGCTTGCGCTCCGGCAGCGGAATCCACTCGGTTTCGCCGGGCACCTTGCCCATTTGCTGCGCGGTCCAGGCGGCCTTGGCCTGCTCGATACGCTCGCGGCTCGACGACACGAAGTTCCAGAAGATGAAGCGGTCGCCGTCGAGCGGCGCACCGCCAAGCAACATCAATCGCACCGGCTTGTCGCCCGCCACGATGCGCGCGTCGGCATCGGCCGCCAGCACGCCCATGCGGTGCTCGGGCAGCGTCTCGTCGTTGACCGTGACCTCGCCCTGCACCGTGTAGACGGCGCGCTCGGCGTATTGCAGCGGCAGCACGAACGCTGCGCACGGTTCCATCTCGACGGCCAGATAGAAAATCGGCGAGAACACCTTCACCGGCGACGTTTCCCCGAACGCTTCGCCGAGGATCAGCCGCATGTGCACGCCCGGCAAAAAGATGTCCGGCAGCGACGACGCTTCGTGATGCGCAAACGTCGGCTCGGCTTCCTCGTCGGCCTGCGGCAGCGCCACCCACGTCTGAATGCCATGCACGTCGCCGCCGCGCTCGCGCACGTCGTCGGGGGTGCGCTCCGAGTGCACGATGCCGCGCCCGGCGGTCATCCAGTTCACGGCACCCGGGGTGATGCGCTGATCGCTGCCCAGACTGTCGCGATGCCAGATTTCGCCGTCGAACAGATACGTGACCGTCGCGAGACCGATGTGCGGATGCGGGCGCACGTCCATGCCCTGCCCCGGCGAGAGCGTGGCCGGTCCCATGTGATCGAAGAAGATGAACGGCCCGACCGTCTTGAACGGCAAGCTGGGCAAACTGCGCTGCACGGTGAAGGCGCCGATGTCGCTCAGGTGCGGCTTGAGCACGGCAAGGAAGGAACTGGAGGGACTCGTGGTGTCGGTCATGGTGCGGCGCTCCTGCGGTCTTGGGGGACTGGGTGCACCGATTGTAGAGGACATTGCGCGCACGCTCCATGACACTTGAGGATGACGCGCGTGCCACGAATCCGGTCTGCGTACGTGCGCACGGCGCATCGATCCTATAATGCAGGGATCCCGAAACGCTTTTTTGGCACGCGCGCACCGCGTGCATCGACTTATGAACAAGGCCTTCGTCAAGGAAGACAGCGGCGACGACGATGACGATCTCGACGCCGGTGCCCCGGAAATTCCGCCGGGCACCAAGAACTACATCACGCCGGTCGGCTATCGGCGCCTGAAGGACGAATTGCTCGACCTCATCGACAACCAGCGCCCGGAAGTCGTGAAGATCGTGTCGTGGGCGGCGTCGAACGGCGACCGCTCGGAAAATGGCGACTACATTTACGGCAAGCGCCGTCTGCGCGAAATCGACCGGCGCATCCGGTTCCTGACGCGACGTCTCGATAATGCGGAAGTCGTCGACACGCGCCGACAGGAGAACGTCGATCAGGTGTTCTTCGGTGCGGAAGTGACCTATGCCGACGGCAAGGGCGACGAACACACCATCATGATCGTGGGCATCGACGAGGTCGATCTCGAACGCGGCCACGTGAGCTGGATCTCCCCGATCGCGCGAGCCATCACCAAGTCACGGGTCGGCGACACGGTGCCGCTTCGCACCCCCGCCGGACTCGATCAGATCGAGATTCTCGACGTGCGCTATCCGCCGTCGGAATGACGGTGCGCTGTCGAAGCATTTCCCTGTGGTGAATTGACGCGGCGTTGAAGAATCCGGCGCCCCCTCGCACGACGAAGGGGCCCGGTTGCCGCGTCGAGGTATCAGTAGTCGCCGCGCTCGCGCGTGATGCGCATGGCGTGATTGGCGCGCACTTCTTCCTGATGGCGCTCGGCAGGACGCTCACGCGCCACGCGCATCACGTCCGGATTCACGCGCACGCGCCGCATCACGTTGGCCAGGTGCACGCGATCGCTTACCTGGATGAGGAAACGCAGCGTGGCCGATTCATCCGGCACCACTTCGTCCATCCCGATATGCACGATGTTGGCATCCGACGCGGTAATGTCGGCAGCCACGCGCGAGAACACGCCGCGATTGTGACGCACCAGCACCTTGATGGCCACGTCGAACAGACGGCCCGGCTGCGGTGCCCATGCAACGTCGATCCAGCGCGTCGGGTCCTTGCGATGAATTCGGCGTGCGACCGGGCAATCGGTCGTATGGATGGCCATACCGAGCCCGATGCCGATGTAGCCCATGATGGCGTCACCGGGGATCGGACGGCAGCACGGCGAGAACTGCACCGACATGCCTTCCGTGCCCGTGATGAGCACCGGCGGGCCGACAATGTCCTCGCCCGGACGCGGCGAATCCGGATCGTCCGGACTGTCGGTATCGTTCTCGCTTTCCTTGCCGGACGTCAGCACGGCGAGCCGCTTGGCGAGCACAGCCGCCACACGGCGTCCGAGGCCGATGTCGGCGAAGATGTCCTGACGGTCCATGTTGCCCGTCCACTGTGCGAGCTTGTCCCAGATCTCCGGCGAGATTTCGCTCATCGTCAGGCCATAGCCCTTGAGCGCCTGTTCCACCAGACGCTCGCCGAGCTGCACCGACTCCGCGAAACGCATCGTCTTGAGATAGTGACGAATGGCCGAGCGCGCCTTGCCGGTACGCACGAAGCCGAGCCACACGGGGTTCGGCTTCGAATACGGCGCAGTGATGACTTCCACGATGTCGCCGTTCTTCAACTCGGTGCGCAGCGGCAGCAACTCGTTGTTGATCTTGACGGCCACGCACTGGTTGCCCAGATCGCTGTGCACCGCATACGCGAAGTCGAGCGCCGTGGCGCCGCGCGGCAGCGCCATGATGCGCGCCTTGGGCGTGAAGACATAGACCGCGTCGGGGAACAGATCGACCTTGACGTGTTCGAGGAATTCCGTCGAATCGCCGGTCTCGCTCTGGATGTCGAGCAGCGACTGCAACCACTGATGTGCGTGCTTCTGCACATCGTTCATGTCCGCGCCGCCGTTCTTGTACAGCCAATGCGCGGCCACGCCCGCTTCTGCAATTTCATGCATGCGGCGCGTGCGAATCTGGAATTCGATGGGGGTACCGAAGGGGCCGACGAGCGTCGTATGCAACGACTGATAGCCGTTGACCTTCGGAATCGCAATGTAGTCCTTGAACTTGCCCGGCACCGGCTTGTAGAGCGCATGCAACACGCCGAGCGCCAGGTAGCACTGCGCGTTCGACTCGACGACGACACGGAAGCCGTAGACGTCGAGCACCTGCGAGAACGACAACTGCTTTTCCTGCATCTTGTTGTAGATGCTGAAAAGCGTTTTCTCGCGACCGAAGACGTCGGCGCTGACGCCGCCATCCTTCAGGGCTTTCTCGACGGCGTCGAGAATCTTGCCGACCACTTCGCGCCGGTTGCCACGTGCGGCCTTTACGGCCTTGTCGAGCACGGCGTAGCGACGCGGGTGGTAATTCGCGAAGCTCAGATCCTGCAGCTCGCGGTAAGTATTGTTCAGGCCCAGACGGTGGGCAATGGGCGCATAGATGTCGAGCGTCTCGCGCGCCACGCGACGCTGCTTTTCCGTCGAGGTGACGCCCAGCGTGCGCATGTTGTGCAAGCGGTCGGCCAGCTTGACGAGAATGACGCGCACGTCGCGCGACATCGCCAGCAGCATCTTGCGAAAGCTCTCGGCCTGCGCTTCTTCACGGCTGCGAAACTCCATCTTGTCGAGTTTCGACAGACCGTCGACCAGTTCCGCCACCTTCGGCCCGAATCGCTCCGCGAGCTCGGCCTTGGTCACGCCCTGGTCTTCCATCACGTCGTGCAACAGGGCAGCCATGATCGACTGTGCGTCGAGTTTCCACTCGGCACAGATCTCGGCAACGGCGACGGGATGGGTAATGTAAGGCTGTCCGCTCTGGCGATATTGGCCCAGGTGGGCTTCATCGCTGAACTGGAAGGCCTCTTTGATCTGCGCGAGGTCGCTTTCCTTGAGGTACTCCCCAAGCATGCCCTTCAGACGGGCAATCGAAACGACCTCGTGTTTGCGCGGCTGCTCGGGCGTCGCGGTCGGACCAAAGAGGTGCCGATACGACTGCTCGAGCAGCGCGTCGATGTACTGCCGCGTGGCGCTTTCGCCCTTTTTCTTCTTGCGTTCGGGCTTCGGCTCCCCCGCTTTGGGTTCATCCGCAGCGATGGACGCGGCCGGAGATTTCGCATGACTCATACGTGTACCTGCATCGTCGAGCGGCCCGGAACGTCACATCGCATCAGTGCTGTCTCCTGATCAGAGCGGCACTTTCTTGAGCATCTCGACGCCCACCTGACCCGCCGCGATTTCGCGCAGCGCGACAACGGTCGGCTTGTCTTTGTTGTTCTCGAGCTTCGGGGTGTGACCTTGCGCCAGTTGGCGGGCGCGGTAGGTCGCGGCGAGCGCGAGCTCGAAGCGATTCGGGATTCGTTTCAGGCAGTCTTCAACGGTAATTCGGGCCATAAGGAGGTTCCTTCTAGATATAAGCCGTATTCTATCGCAGCCGGCGCGCCCTCGCGCAAAACGCGAGCGCCGCCGTTCATGCGTGTGGGTTACTGATGTTCGTTGGGCGAGTGAATGTCCAGATCGGTGAACAGCGTCTTGTGCCGCGCATATTGCGACGGGAAGCGCAGACGCGTTGCCGTGAACACCGCTTGCAGCTGCGAGAGCGCGCGCTGAAAGTCGTCGTTGATGATGATGAAGTCCGCTTCCGGCGCGTGCGCGATTTCACCGCCGGCCGCCAGCAGGCGACGTGCGATCACATTCGGCTCGTCGGTGCCGCGCTTCTTCAGGCGCTCTTCCAGTGCGGCGATCGACGGCGGCAGGATGAAAATGCCGACCGCGTTCGAAAAGCGCTTGCGCACTTGCTGCGCGCCCTGCCAGTCGATCTCGAGCAGCACATCGCGACCTTCGCGCATCTGATCTTCGATCCACACGCGCGACGTGCCGTAATAGTTGCCATGCACCTCGGCGCTTTCCAGGAATTCGCCACGCTTGCGGCGCTCGAGGAATTGCTCGACCGTGATGAAGTTGTAATGCACGCCCGTTTCTTCGTTCGCACGCGGCGCACGCGTGGTGCAGGAGATCGACAGGCGAATCTCGGCGTCCTGTGCGAGCAGTGCGTTGACGAGCGTGGACTTGCCCGCACCCGAGGGGGCGACCACCATGAACAGGTTGCCGGGATAGGCGGCCTGCACGGAAGACGGCGGGACTTGTGATGGCGAGGACATGCGGGTTACTCCAGATTCTGCACTTGCTCTCGCATCTGCTCGATGTAGAGCTTGAGCTCCATCGAGGCATCGGCGAGTTCCTTCGAGGCCGCCTTCGAGCCGAGCGTGTTCGCTTCGCGATTGAGCTCCTGCATCATGAAGTCGAGCCGTTTGCCGACCAATCCTCCCTTGTCGAGGATATGGCGGGTTTCCTTCAGGTGAGCGTCGAGTCGCGTGAGTTCTTCGGCGACATCGATACGCACGCCGTACATCGTCACTTCCTGACGAATGCGCTCTGCGATTTCTTCCTTGCCCGGTGCTGCCGAGCCTTCCGGCACCACCACACCCAGCGCTTCCTGCAGACGATCCACGATCTTCTGCTGATGGCGCGCGATCAGGTCCGGCACGAGCGGCTGGAGGCCGACCAGAATCGTCTCCATCTTCTCGATGCGCTCGATCAGGCTTGCCTTGAGCTGTGCGCCTTCGCGCTTGCGCACGTCGACGAGATCGCCAATGGCGTTGCGCCCGGCGTCGATCACGGCGTCACGCAGTGCTTCGGCGGTCACCGACTCTTCGCCCAGCACGCCCGGCCAGCGCAGGATTTCACCGGTGCGCATGCGCTCGGCGTCCGGGAAGAGCTTGAGCACTTGCTGCTCGAGATCGGCGAGTTGCTTGACGGCGTCGAGATTGAGCGCGCCGTTCGTACCGCTCTCGGGCCGCTGCACGTTGATGCGGATATCGACCTTGCCGCGCGAGAGCTTCGCGGTCAGCGCTTCACGCAACACGGGCTCGCAGGCACGCGCTTCTTCGGGCATGCGGAATGCCAGATCGAGGAAGCGCGAATTGACCGTGCGCAATTCGACCGACACGCTCGCGCCTGCGGCTCCATCGGCATGCGCAATGTCGCGCGTGACGCTGGCGTAGCCGGTCATACTGTAGATATTGTTGTCTTTCATCGGGGTAGCCGGTACCACAGCCGCGTGACAGATTCTCAACGGGGCAATGCAGCAGCCGGATTCGCATGCAATGGATGAAACCGGATTATCGCATTTTCCGGCCCGGCGCTCCGGAATCCGCCTGCGGCCCGGGGCCGTCTCGCCAAGGTTGCGGCGTTTAGCGATACCATTCGGGTATTACCGCATCAATTCACCTCGCAGGACATTCACTCATGACGCCAATTTCCCGCCCGGACGGCCGTGCGCCAGACGCATTGCGCCCCGTGCGCATCACCCGCCAATACACCCGCTACGCCGAAGGTTCGGTGCTCATCGAATGCGGTGAGACGAAGGTCATCTGTACCGCCAGCGTCGAAGAGAAAGTGCCGGGTTTCCTGCGCGATTCCGGCCAGGGCTGGCTGACCGCCGAATACGGCATGCTGCCGCGCGCCACGCATACACGCAGCGATCGCGAAGCCGCCCGCGGCAAGCAGAGCGGTCGCACGCAGGAAATCCAGCGCCTGATCGGCCGCTCGCTGCGCGCCGTGTTCGATCTCGAGAAGTTCGGCCCGCGCACGATCCAGATCGACTGCGACGTGATTCAGGCCGACGGCGGCACGCGTTGCGCCTCGATCACCGGCGCCTTCGTGGCCGCCCACGACGCCGTGTCGAAGCTGATCGCCGACGGCAAACTCGAAACGTCGCCGATCCGAGCGCACGTCGCCGCCGTCTCGGTCGGGCTGTATCAAGGCCACCCGGTGCTCGATCTGAACTACGCAGAAGACTCCGCCTGCGACACTGACATGAACGTCATCATGACGAGCGAAGGCGGTTTCGTCGAAATCCAGGGAACGGCGGAGGGCGAACCCTTCACGCGTGCGCAGAGCAACGTGCTGCTCGATCTGGCCGACGCCGGTATTCGTCAGTTGATCGACGCGCAGAAGCGCGCGCTGGGGGTCTGACGATGACGATGCGCAAGATCGTGCTGGCGTCGAACAACCCGGGCAAGCTGCGCGAGTTCGCGTCGCTGTTCGAGCCGTTGGGCATCGAACTGGTGCCGCAGGGCATGCTCGGTGTGTCCGAGGCCGAGGAGCCGCACGTCACCTTCGTCGAGAATGCGCTGACGAAGGCGCGCCACGCTTCGGCAGCGACCGGTTTGCCCGCGCTGGCGGACGACTCCGGCCTGTGTGTGCCGGTGCTCGGCGGCGCCCCCGGCGTCTATTCCGCACGTTATGCGGCCCGTGCAGGGCGTGAGAAGTCGGACGCCGCCAACAACCGGCATTTGATCGAACAACTCGCCCCGCACGCCGACACCCCCGGCTACCGCGACGCGTATTACTTCGCGGCGCTCGTGCTGGTGCGTCATGCCGAAGATCCGCAGCCGATCATCGCAGAGGGACGCTGGGACGGCGAGATCGTCGACACGGCACGTGGCGCGCATGGTTTCGGCTACGACCCGCACTTCCTGATTCGCTCGCTCGACCAGACCGCCGCCGAACTCGATCCGGCCGTGAAGAACGCGCACAGTCACCGGGCGCGTGCGTTGCGCGTGCTGCTCGAAAAGTTGGGCCGGGAGGCGTGAGCGGTATGAGTCAGTCCACGTTGCCCGTACAGAACTTCCTGCGGCCCGGCAAGATCAGCCTGCCGGCGCTGCCGCCGATGTCGCTGTACGTGCATTTCCCGTGGTGCGTGCGCAAGTGTCCGTACTGCGACTTCAACTCGCACGAATGGCGTGGCGAGGACGGTGCGCAGGCGTTTCCCGAGCAAGCCTATCTCGACGCGTTGCGTCAGGATCTGGAGCAGGCACTGCCTCTGGTGTGGGGGCGTCCGGTGCATACCGTCTTCATTGGCGGCGGCACGCCGAGCCTGCTCTCGGCGGCGGGTCTGGACCGTCTGCTGTCCGACCTGCGCGCCCTGCTTCCGCTCGATGCCGACGCCGAAATCACGATGGAAGCGAACCCCGGCACGTTCGAGGCGGACAAATTCCGCAGTTTTCGTGCGAGCGGCATCAATCGACTTTCCATCGGCATCCAAAGCTTCAACAGCGATCATTTGAAGGCGCTCGGCCGGATTCATGACGGCGACGAAGCACGGCACGCCATCGAGATCGCGCAGGCGAACTTCGAGAACTTCAATCTCGACCTGATGTTCGCACTGCCGAATCAGACGTTGGCACAGTGCCAGCAGGACGTGGAGACGGCGATTTCGTTCGCCCCGCCGCACCTGTCGCTGTATCACCTCACGCTCGAACCGAACACGCAGTTCCACAAGTATCCGCCCACGGTGCCGGACGACGACACCGCAGCCGACATGCAGGACTGGATCGCGGAGCGCACCGCGGCGGCGGGTTACGGGCACTATGAAGTGTCGGCGTACGCGCAGCCGCAACGTCGTGCGAAGCACAACGTGAACTACTGGGAGTTCGGCGACTATCTCGGCATTGGCGCCGGCGCGCATAGCAAGATCTCGTTCCCGCATCGCGTGTTGCGACAGATCCGTCACAAGCATCCACAGCGATTCATGGAAGCGGCGGCGGCGGGCAATGCGGTTCAGGAAGAGCGCGAAGTCGACGCGCGCGATCTGCCGTTCGAATTCATGCTCAATGCCCTGCGTCTGACCGACGGCGTGAAGAGCGAGCTGTTCGCGGACCGCACCGGTCTGCCGATGGCGCGTATCGCGAAAGCGTTGGACGAGGCCGTCAGGAAGGGATTGCTTGCCGACAATCCGCAGCGCATTGCGCCGACGGAGCTGGGCCAGCGATTCCTGAACGACCTGCAGGGGATGTTCCTCGATCGCGACGCGACGTAATACGTCCTGCGCAGACGTGACATCACGTAGTACCTCAAAAAAGCGACGCCCGTGGGCGTCGCTTTTTTCATGCGCTGACGCGGCCTATCCCAGCACCGTCCCCATCTCCCGTAAGGCCTTGCGGATGATCTTGCCCGTTACGGTCATGGGAAGTTCCGGCAGGAAGACGACCTTGCGCGGATATTCATGCGCCGCGAGCCGACTCTTCACGAAGTTCTGAATCTCCTTGGCCAGGGCCTCCGACGGCTCGTATCCCTCGCGCAGCACCACAAACGCTTTCACGATCTCAGTGCGCAGCTCATCGGGCTCGCCGATGACCGCCGCGAACTGCACCGACGGATGCCGAATCAGGCAATCCTCGATCGGGCCGGGGCCGATGCGGTAACCGGCACTGGTGATCACATCGTCGGAACGTCCGGTGAAGGTGATGTACCCCTGCGCGTCGACGAAGCCCGAATCGCCGGTGAGCAGGAAGTCGCCGCGATACTTTTCCATCGTGGCGTCCGGGTTATGCCAGTAGCCGAGGAACATGACCGGATTCGGTCGCGCGATCGCGATATTGCCGACAGCGCCCTGCGGCAGCGGCGTGCCGTCGTCATCGACGATGGTCACGTCGTGGCCGCGCACGGCACGTCCGATGGCCCCCGGCAACGCTGGAAATTCCGCGGCGCACGACGACACCACCATATTGCATTCGGTCTGACCGTAGAACTCGTTGATGTCGACGCCGAGGTGCTCGCGCCCCCATGCCAGCAGTTCCGGGCCGAGCGACTCGCCACCGCTGGCGACCGAGCGCAATTGCAGCGGCCAGTGTTCGCGTGGCGACGGCACCGTGCGCAGCATCTTGAGCGCCGTGGGCGGCAGGAAGGTATTACGTACGCCGTGGCGCGCCATCAGATCGAACGCTGCCACCGGATCGAACTTTTCAAAGCGTCGCGAGAGGACGGGCACGCCGTGATGCAGCGCGGGCAGGAGCACGTCGAGCAAGCCGCCGATCCAGGCCCAGTCGGCGGGCGTCCAGATCAGGTCGCCGTCGTGCGGAAAGCCGTTGTGCGATGTCTCCACGCCCGGCAGGTGTCCGAGCAGGACTCGGTGCGCATGCAGTGCGCCCTTCGGCTTGCCGGTCGTGCCGGAGGTGTAGATGATCAGCGCGGGGGCATCGGCGCGCGTCTGGACGGGTTCGAAGTGCGCGTCGCGCAATGCGATGGCGGGCCAGAGTGCGAGCAGGCCGTCTTCGGCAACGCCCCAGTCCTGATCGTCCGCCACGTGATGATGGGCTTCCGGCAAGTCGTCGTGAACGACATACACGAGACGCAGATCGGGAATTTCGGCGCGAATGTCGTCGATCTTGCTGATACTCGCGAGGTCGGTGACGAGCACGGCCGCTCCGGAGTTCTGCAGGCGATAGGCGAGCGCCTCGGGGCCGAACAGGGTGAAGAGCGGTACGGCGATGGCGCCGAGTTTGTAGGCGGCGACGTGCGCGACGAGCGTGGCGGGCGATTGCG
The DNA here is from genome assembly GCF_040391475.1 of Pandoraea pnomenusa. Lineage (GTDB taxonomy): Bacteria > Pseudomonadota > Gammaproteobacteria > Burkholderiales > Burkholderiaceae > Pandoraea > Pandoraea pnomenusa_C. Next base: position 61,686 of record NZ_JBEBXS010000026.1, read on the forward strand.
GCAGGAAGATGCCGATGCGGTCGCCGGCCTTGACGCCGTTGGCGCGCCATTCGTTGGCGAGTTGGTTCGAGAGTTGCTTGAGGGCGTCGAACGTGAGTCGCACGTGGGCGCCGTCTGCGCTTTCGTGGATCAGGGCGAGCCGGTTGGAACCGTCGGCCCATTTGTCGCAGACGTCGACGCCGATGTTGTACAGGGTGGGAATCTGCCAGGTGAAGCGTTGGGCAGTCTGGGCGTCAGTCACGCGCTCGCCGCTGGCGTCATTTGACGTCTCTTGGGCGGGGGCGCGGGAGGTGTCGGCATCCATGCGGTGTCTCCGGGTCATGTCTGGCCTCGCACGGGAACGCGGGGGGCGTTCACCGCACGTCTTGAAGCATGATGCATGCCGGACGCCGACAAGACAAGGGGAATATGCGCGGGACGCGAGTATCTGGGCGGGGTCCGGGGCAATTTGCATGCAATGATGGCTTCACATGGCGAGCGGTGCGGGTATAATGCCGGCTGCCGTGCGGTACCGGCCTGCGTCGGGCATCCGACGCCGAACTTCCCGGACCGCACGCATCCCCGGGCCGTCGTTCCAGACGGCCTCATGCCACGACAAACCTTGTCGTGCGCAACGCCCCGGAGGCGTGCCAGAGTGGTTTAATGGACTGGTCTTGAAAACCAGCGAAGGGGTAACCCTTCCGTGAGTTCGAATCTCACCGCCTCCGCCAGTTTTCCCAAGTCTTCCTGATAGTAGCTACTGACTCTTGTGGGCGGTGCTCCGCAATTTTTTCGGGGTTGCTCCGCAAAAGCAGGAAATCACACCTCGTGACGCGTCGCCTGGTTAGGACATTGATGGGTGTGCTGCCGTACAAGTAATAGCTGCTTCCGCCCCACTGCCGCAGGTCGCGCCGTCGAGCACTCAAGGTCGGAAAATGGGATGATCCGGTCAATCAGTAAAGTCCGTCAGTCGGAATTAGAAAGGGCTGTCCTCGTCCCAGTCAGTTTCTGGCTCCGGGCGTCCCTTCAAAATCCAAGATGCTACCCACCGGTCCGTCACTGTCATCGCAGGATGCCTCAAGAGCGGATTGATAAAATTTTTGCGTTCATCTCCAGACAACGCGGACAACGCATACAGGTAAGCGCGTCGGTCCCAAGCCCCGTTCGGCAGCACCTTGCTCTTCGCGCTCTTTGCCCAGGCGAGATTGCCTGCGCTTACCGCAGCGGTAGCCTGTGCAATCGCGCTACCTTTGCTCTTGATGTATTGTCGTATTGCCTTGTCTGCTAGCAACTGCGGCTTCTGGCTGAACAGCCACTCCATCCAGACCTTCACACACTGCCGGTCGAAGCTGCCGTCATTGCAACCTGCCGCGAATAATGGGAGCAGATCGTCCAATTGCGCATCTGAAAGACGAGCAAAATACAGCACAACATCATTTGCTGCCGGAGCAAAAAAGGCCATTTCTTGCAGCAAAAACTCAGCTATATCGCCCAGCCGCTTTGCCTTCGCGCGCCGTATGATTGCTCGAATCACTGCAAGATCGATCGTGCCGGCCCGACGAACGCGCCGCAAGGCGTCCAGCAGAACCTCTCCCGGCTCGCGCGTATCCTGCTCGTCAATCTCGTCATTATCGTCGTCGTCCTCTTCCTCTTCCTCTTCCTCTTCCTCTTCCTCTTCCTCTTCCTCTTCCTCTT
>NZ_JBEBXS010000027.1:0-63276 GCF_040391475.1 Pandoraea pnomenusa
TCTATCTCGACAAGACGATGATGGTGTTCGGCGACGCGAAGAAGGTCGTCGAAGAGATGGTCAAGGCCGTCGAGTAACCGACGCGTCGACGCGAGTCGACCCTCCCCCGGCCTGCGCGGCCGGGCATGACGCGGGGCTGCCAAGGCAGCCCCGCGCTACAATGCGCGCTTCTTATCGCCTCCGGAACTGCGCCATGAACCGCGCCACGACGCTCGGCATTGTCGCCGCCCTGCACGAAGAAATCGCCGATCTGCTCACTGAGATGGCGCCGGGCGCTCGCGTCGAACACATCGGCATGCGCGACTATTACGTCGGCAGCCTGTACGGGCACGACTGCGTCATTGTGCTGGCACGCGTGGGCAAGGTTGCGGCGGCGGCCACCACCGCGGCACTGATTCACCGGTTCAACGTCGACGAGATCGTGTTTACCGGCGTGGCGGGCGGCCTCGCCCACGGACTGTCGGTCGGCGACGTCGTCGTGGCCGACACGCTGGTGCAGCACGACATGGATGCCAGCCCCATCTTTCCCCGCTTCGAGATCCCGCTGCTCGGCCGTGTCTCGTTCGACGCCGAAGCCGTCCTGCGCGATGCGCTCGCGCAAGCCGCGCGCGAGTGGCTGATGAACGACATGCCCGACGAAGTGCCCGCAGCCCTGCGCACCGAATGGCATATGAGCGCGCCGCGCGTGCATGTCGGGCAGATCGCCAGCGGCGACCGGTTCGTCTCCAGCGCTGTCGAAGTCACCCGTCTGCGCGACGCGCTTGCGCAAACCCTTGCCGTGGAAATGGAAGGCGCCGCCGTAGCGCAGGTCTGCCATGAATATGGCGTTCCGTTCGCGGTGATGCGCACCCTCTCCGATGCCGCCGACGACGATGCGCATGTCGACTTCCCGCGCTTTCTGCGCGAGGTGGCCAGCCACTATTCACACGGCATCCTGCGCCGCTTCCTGCTGGCGCGTCGCGCTTAGGCCGACGCCACTGCGGCGCGCCGTCTCGCCCCGACGCGTCTGCGTTTCGAAAACTTCCCCGGGCAAACTCGACATCCTGCGTGTGAATCCGTCACGACAATGCGGGTTCCGCATTTGTCCGCAGGAGTTCGTCGATGCCTTTCGAATGTTCCCTCTCCGGTGCCGGTCCGGCAAACGCGCCCGACCTTCCGGGCCTACCGGGCATTGATCCGGTCTATCGCGCCATGAGCTGGCGCGACCTGATCCGGATCCGCACGCTCAGCCCCAAGTGCAACGTCACCAAGGCCGTGATTACGCGCGCTGCCGAGCATCCGGAGAGCGCACTCGCGCAGGAGCTCGCCCCCTATATCGGCAAGACGCTCACGGGTGCGCCCTCGCGTACCCCGCAGCAGATCATGGCGCTACAGCGTGTGGCCGTGCTCGAGAATCATGAAGTCACCATCGATGCCCTGCGCGACACGGGTCTGCCGCTCGAGATCGCCGTCGATCTGATGTGTCGGCTGCTGGCGCACCCGTCCGCATGGAGCATCGCCGACCGTCTGATGGCGACGCCAACGCTCGACAAATGGGCCCACACCGTCATGCATCGCAGCAGCGATGCCGGGGAAACGCATGTGGCCGACGACATCCTGACGTTGCGCGTGCTGCAGGCATTCGGTCACGACGTGGCCACGCCGTGGTCGTTCGACCTGACGAACAAATGGGTGTACTTCTACAACGCCACGCCGGGCGACACGCACAACCTCACGCGACTGCTCGATATCGCAACGATCGACCGGACGGACGATCTTCGATTGCGCCATGTCTGCCGAAAGGCGTATCAGGCGATCGCGCACACCCACCTCGGTGTCGGAGACAGCCTTTGGCCGCACTGGGCAAGGAATGGCAATCTCTGGGAAATCCAGCCTACGTCCCACGGCGGCACGCGTCACGGCTTTATCGTGGCGCATCACGGCGTGACGTGCGAGACCGAGCGATGGCTGCGAAGCGTCACGCCGACCGGCTGCCTGCTCGTCTCCGGATGCGCGCCGCGCCTCGGTCCCGGGCACGAGAGCGACCTGTCCGATCCCGAAAACTTCGTGGGGGCACCCGCTCGCCCACGCATTGCGCCGGACGTGCTGCGCAGACGTCGGGACGCCGTCGCGGCACACCGGCGCGCGACGGCGCGGGCGCGCTTGCCGCCACTGCCCCTGGCACAACTTCGACCGGAACCGGTGGCCCCCGAGGCGCCCGCTACGCCCGGCGAGGCCACACGACCGGACAACACGCCCTGACCCGGCGCCCACAATGCAAAAGACCGGCCAATGGCCGGTCTTTTTTCACAGGGCGTCGAACGTCGACGACCCGCTTACGCCTGCGGCGCGCCGTCGTCCTGACCGGCTTGCGTGTCCGCACGTTGCTCGCCGCCCTCGCGCTTGCGCACGGAACCCGCGATCAGATCGAAGCGGAACAGACGGCATTCGAGCGCACCGTTGTACAGCGGCGTGCGACGCGATTCGCGCAAACGCATCTGCCCCGGCAGACTCATGTCCGCAGTCAGCAGGAATGCGCTCCAGCCGGTAAAGCGCTGCTTGAGCGCGTCGCCGAACGCACGGAAAAACGCGGCGTCGACGCCGTCGGGTTGATTGCGCTGGAAACCTCCGCGATTGCCCTGCACATCGGGAGAATAGCCATCGTCGGCATCGCGCGGCGCGCGGCGGCCACGCACCTCGATACGCTCACCGTAGGGCGGATTCGCGACAATGATGCCCGGCCGATCGATCGGCGGCGACATGTCGCGGGCATCCACCTGCTTGAGGCCGATGTCGCCCACGCCGGCGCGTTCCAGATTGGCGCGGGCCTTGACCAGCATGTCGCCCGAAATATCGCTGCCGAAGATTGTCGACGGCACACCGCGCACGCGTGCATCGCGCTGGGCGTCCATCGCCTGCACCTTCAACGTCTGCCAGGCGGTGACGTCGTACCCCTTGAGCTTCTCGAAGCCGAAGCGACGCCCGGCACCGGCGGGCACGCCTTGCGCGATCTGGGCGGCTTCCGCGAGGAAGGTGCCGCTGCCGCACATCGGGTCGTACAGCACCATGTCGGCGGCCGTGTCCGCGCGCCAGCCTGCCAGACGCAGGATGCCTGCCGCCAGATTCTCGCGCAACGGGGCCGCGCCCTTGTCCAGACGCCAGCCGCGCTTGAACAGCGGTTCACCGGAGGTGTCGAGGTACAGGGTGGCGTCAGTGGCGGTCAGGAACGCGAACACGCGCACATCAGGCTGCATCGTGTCGATGTTCGGACGCGCACCGGTCTTCTCGCGCAGCCGGTCGCACACGGCGTCCTTGACGCGCAGCGTGACGAATTCGAGGCTGCGCACCGGCGCCTTGATGCCCGTGACGTCCACGCGCAGCGTCTGCTGATAGCCGAACCAGTCTTCCCAGCGCTGCGCCAGCGCAAAGGCGTAGATGTCCTGCTCGGTGCGGTAGCCTTGCTGCGCCACGCGCAGCAGCACACGACTCGCAATGCGCGAATGCAGGTTGGCGGCCATACCGGCTGCCCACGGACCGGCAAAATGCACGCCACCGGGCACCTGTTTACCGACAGACACCGGCGCCAGGCGGCCCAGCTCGGCAAGCTCTGTGGCAAGCGCCTCTTCCAGTCCGCGAGGACAGGGCGCGAAGAATTCGAAGGAAGCCATTTCGATGCGTACGGCCGGCACATGACGTGCCGGCGGAGGGAATAAAACGCTATTGTACGCGCGCTGCGCCAGCCGCCATCAACGGCACGCCGCCCGGGCAGGCGGCGAGTTTGTGCAGCAGCATTTCCACGATGGCGTCGGGCGATTCGCGGATGTCGATCACCAGCGCGTCGCGCGGCTCTTCGAGCGTATCGAACTGGCTTTGCAGCAGTGCCGGGTCGAAGAAATGGCCCGAGCGCGACGCAAGCCGCTCGCCGATCACCTCGGGCGCGCCTTTCAGATAGACGAACACCACATCGCCGTCGTGCTCGCCGAGCACGTCGCGATAACGCGAGCGCAGCGCCGAGCAGGCGAACACGTGATGACGCCCCGCCAGACGGCGCGCGACGATGGCTTCGCGAATCGACGCGAGCCAGGGCGCGCGGTCGTTGTCGTTGAGCGCTTCACCGCGCCGCATCTTCTCGATGTTCGCGGCGCTGTGAAACGAATCCGCGTCGGAAAACCCGCAGCCCAGCCGGTCGGCCAGCATCTGCCCGACCGTGCTCTTGCCGCTGCCCGATACGCCCATCACCACGACGATCATGGCTCGTCTCCTTGTCACCTGCCGACTTGCGTCGGCGTGTTGCCGGTGTTGCTCGCCCTGCATCGCGACCTCAGACCACCGTCGCGAGGCCGAGCGTGAACAGCAACGCCACTACCGAAATGATCGTTTCGCAAACCGTCCAGGTCTTGAAGGTCTGCGGCACGGTCATGTTGAAATATTCCTTCACCAGCCAGAAGCCACCGTCGTTCACGTGCGACAGGATCAGCGACCCTGCGCCGGTCGCGAGCACCATGAGTTCCGGCTTGACGGTCGAACCGGCGGCCGCCGCGATCGGGGCGACGATACCGCACGCCGTCGTCATGGCTACCGTGGCCGAGCCTGTGGCGATACGGATCAGCACGGCCACCAGCCAGCCCAGCAGCAGCGGCGAGAGGTGCGCGTTGTTGGCCAGGTCGACGATCGCCTTCGACACGCCGCTATCCATCAGGATACGCCCGAAACCGCCACCCGCCCCCACCACCAGCGTGATCGTGGCGATCGGCGCCAGACACTCGTTGGTGAACTTCAGGATCTGGTCGCGGTTGAAGCCGCGTTGCTTGCCGAACGTGAAGAAGCTCACGAGCGTGGCGATAAGCAGCGCCATGACTGAATTGCCGATCAGACGCAGGAAATCGTTGGCGAACGTCTTCGGTGCGAAGAACAGGTCCGCCCAGCTGCCGAGCAGCATCAGAATGACCGGCAGCAGAATCGTGAACAGCGTGATGCCGAAGCCCGGCAGCTTGTCCAGCGGACGGTCGCTGTCGACGAATTGGGCCAGCAGGGGATTGTCCGGATTGGGCACCACGTAACGCGTCATGAGCTTCGCGAACAGCGGGCCGGCAATGGCAGCGGTCGGAATGCCCACGATCAGCGCGTACATGATGGTATGACCGATGTCGGCGTTATAGGCCGTCACGGCCAGCAGCGCCGCCGGGTGCGGCGGAATCAGGCCGTGCACGACCGACAGACCCGCGACCATCGGCAGGCCGACGAGGATCATCGACGTGCCGGTGCGTTTGGCCACGTTGAAGGCAATCGGAATCAGCAGCACGAAACCGACTTCGAAGAACACCGGCAAACCGACGATGAAGGCGATCACGACCATCGCCCAGTGCACGTTCTTCTCACCGAAGAAGCCGATCAGCGTGCGCGCAATGCGCTCCGCGCCGCCCGACTCGGCCATCATCTTGCCGAGCATCGTGCCAAGCCCCACCACGAGCGCGATGTGCCCCAGCGTATTGCCCACGCCGGTCTCGAACGCCTTGACGATCCCGCCCATCGGCATGCCCACCGCCAGCCCGAGCACGAGCGAGACGACGATCAGCGTGATGAACGGATTCAGTTTGAAGCGCGCGATCAGCAAGATCAGCGCGATTACCGCGACAAGCGCGTACACCAGCAGCAAGTTGCCTTGCACCGCGACCATGGGGGTCTCCTCGTTTGGCTAGTTGGGCGGATGCCCGATGGGCTTGCGCCCGTTTATTGGAATCCTGCTTCCTGTTATTCGATGCAACCGGTATTGCCTTTGATCGGCGATCAGCCGCGCGGCAGTGCGCTGGCAGCGCGCGCCAGACGCGTGATGCCGCCCCAGTCCTTGGCGTCGACGAGCGCCTTGGGGGTGAGCCACGAGCCGCCCACGCACACCACGTTCGGCTGTGCGAGATACGACGGCGCCGACTCGGCGCTGATACCGCCCGTCGGGCAGAACCGCACCTGACGGAACGGGCCGTACAACGCCTTGAGCATGGGCACGCCACCGGACGGTTCGGCCGGGAAGAACTTCACCGTGTCGTAGCCGTCGGCCAGCGCCGTGAGAATGTCGGACGGCGTGACCACGCCCGGCAGCAGCGGCAGACCAGCCGCCTTGGCCGCCGCGCCCAGCGCGCTCGTGTAGCCCGGCGACACGCCGAAGCGCGCGCCTGCCGCAACGGCCTGCGCCATTTCCTCGGGACGCGTGAGCGTACCCACGCCCACGATCAGTTCGTCCGACAGGCCTGCCACGTGACGAATGACCTCCATCGCCGCCGGGGTACGCAGCGTGATCTCGAGCACCCGAACGCCGCCTGCGAGCAGCGCACGCGAGACCTGCTCGCCTTGCTCGATGTTGTCGAACTGGAGCACCGGAACCACGGGGCCGGCACGAACGATGTCATTGATGTCCATTACGTTTTCCTTGAATGCAGCGACGCGCGTGGCGCGTCACTCGGTACCGAAGAACACGGAAGCGCCGGTCTCCGCCGCGCCCACGGCCGCACGCATGTGGCCGAAGAGCACTCGCCCGGTGTCGTCGCCCGAGGGCGTGACGGGTGCGGGCTCGCGCGCCAACCAGTCCTGCGTGGACACGTCGGCATGCAGTACGCCGACGTTGGCGTCGAGTACGATCGGATCGCCGTCGCGCACGAGGGCAAGCGGACCGCCGCCGGTCGCTTCGGGCGACACGTGAATCACGGCGGGCACCTTGCCCGATGCGCCGGACATCCGGCCGTCGGTCACGAGTGCCACGGCGAACCCTTCGTCCTGCAAGACACCGAGCAGCGGGGTGAGGCGATGCAGCTCGGGCATGCCGTTCGCGCGCGGCCCCTGGCCACGCAACACCACGACCACGTCGCGACGCAGCTCGCCTGCATCGAACGCGGCCTGAACCGCTTCCTGCGAAGTAAATACGCGTGCCGTTGCGGCCACGCGCCGATGTTCCGGCTTGACCGCCGACACCTTGATGACGCCGCGCCCCAGATTGCCTTGCATGAGCCGCAGTCCGCCATCGGGGGCGAACGGCTCGGCATGGCCGCGCAATACGTCACGATCACCACTGTAGGCGCTCCCGGCGCGCCACGCCAGCCCTTCGGGCGAGAGCCACGGCTCGGCGCGGTAGCGCGCCAGGCCCGGACCGGCCACGGTTTTCACGTCAGCGTGCAGCAGGCCCGCGTCGAGCAATTCGCCGATCAGGAACCCCATGCCGCCTGCGGCGTGGAAGTGGTTCACATCGGCCTTGCCGTTCGGGTAGACGCGCGCCATGAGCGGCACCACGGCCGACAGCGCGTCGAAGTCGTCCCAGTCGATGACGATGCCCGCCGCCCGGGCCATCGCCACGAGATGCAGCGTGTGATTGGTCGAGCCGCCCGTGGCCAGCAGGCCGACGATGCCGTTGACGACCGCGCGCTCGTCGACCACGTGGCCGATGGGCGTGTACTCGGCGGTATCCGCGCCGATGGCGAGCACGCGCCCGAGCGCGGCGTCGGTCAACGCGTCGCGCAACGGGGTGTGCGGATGCACGAAAGCCGCGCCCGGCAGGTGCAGCCCCATGATCTCCATGAGCAACTGATTACTGTTGGCGGTGCCGTAGAACGTGCACGTACCGGCGCTGTGATACGCCTGCGACTCGGCTTCGAGCAGCGCGTCGCGGCCCACCTGACCGGTGGCGTATTGCTGGCGGATCTTCGCCTTGTCGTCGTTCGACAGGCCGCTCGCCATCGGGCCGGCCGGCACGAAGATCGTCGGCAGATGCCCGAACTGCAGCGCACCGATCACGAGACCCGGCACGATCTTGTCGCACACGCCGAGCATGAGCGCCGCGTCGAACATGTTGTGCGAGAGGGCGACTGCCGTGCTCATCGCGATGATCTCGCGCGAGAACAGCGACAGTTCCATGCCCGCGTTGCCCTGCGTCACGCCATCGCACATGGCGGGCACGCCGCCGGCGACCTGTGCCGTGGCACCGAGCTTGCGCGCGGCTTCGCGAAGGCGCGCCGGGTACTGCTCATAGGGCTGGTGTGCCGACAGCATGTCGTTGTAGGCCGTAACGATGCCCACGTTCGGACGCCGTTGCTCGCGCAGCATCAGTTTGTCGTTGGCCGGCATGGCGGCGAAGCCATGGGCCAGATTTGCGCAGGACAGCGCGCCTCGTTGCGGGAAGCGGCCCGCGCTCGCATCGATGCGCGCCAGATAGGCCACACGCGTGTCGCGGCTGCGCGCGGCAATGCGTGCTGTGACAGCCATTACGGCCGGATGCAGGGGCTTCGTTTGCTCAGTCGTCATGCCGATGAGGGGGATTGCAACGCGCCCAGGGCGGGTGCGATTGGGAGCGGAGTTTAGTAGAAATTCTACATCCCATCAATCCAAAAGCCATCACCTACGGGGTTTTACTTAGTAATTTCTTGTGGTTACGGGACTTTATGCCGTATTGAGAAAAGCCAATCCGTAATGTGAAATCCTGATTTTCTGTAGTTTTTGTACAAATCAGCCGGTATCGGTCACATTTCCCAAGGCCGTGCATGCCGCGGCGACAGGGTTTGCGGGTGCTATAGTGGGCGCAAGATGCCGGATTCGCCGCGCGCCCGACCAAAGCGGCGCGCGCGATTGCGGCGATACGGGGAAACGGCGGGGGAAACGGCGCGTGGCGATAGCCTGACGTCTCCCATCCGCCCGCTTTTGTTGGTGCCTGCCAATGCTTAACCGAATTGAAGCCACGCTGACCCAGTTGCGTCCGTCCGAGCGCAAGCTTGCGACCTATGTGCTCGACGCGCCTCGCGAAGTCGTCGACCTGTCGATGAACGAACTCGCCGAACGGGCCAACGTCAGCCAGCCGACGATCGCACGCTTCTGTCAGGCGGTCGGCTGCAGCGGCTATCGCGAGTTCAAGATCCGTCTGGCGCAGGGCATTGCGCAGGGCGTGCCGTTCGTGCACCGCGACGTGCGGCCCGACGAGCCGGTGCCCGGCATTGCCAGCAAGGTGCTCGACCGCACCATCGGCAGCCTGATGCAGGTGCGCAACAACCTCTCTCCCGACAGCATCGGACAGGCGATCGACCTGCTCGCCGGTGCCCGACGCATCGAGTTCTACGGCGCGGGCGCCTCCGGCATTGCCGCACAGGACATGCAGCACAAGTTCTTCCGCCTCGGCGTGCCTGCGGTCGCGTACAACGACCCGCACGTCTATGGCATGTCGGCCGCGCTGCTGGGCGAAGGCGACGTCGTCGTGGCGATCTCGAATACGGGGCGAACCCAGGATCTGCTCGAAGCCGTGCAGCTGGCCCGTGCGGCGGGGGCGAGCGTGATCGCGATCACGCACAGTAACTCGCCGCTCGCGCGTCAGGCGAGCGTGGCGTTGTTTGCCGATGTGGACGAAGACACCGATGTGTACTCGCCACTGACCTCGCGTATCTCGCACCTGGCCATTGGCGACGTGCTGGCCGTCGGCATGGCCCTGCGCCTCGGCGATCGCCTGCCCTCGCAGCTCGCGCGAGCCAAGGAAGTCATCAATCGGCGACGCACTGCCAGCGAAGGGAAGTAACAGGCCCGGGGAGAAAAGAAAAAGGACGAAGCCGATGCTTCGTCCTCTCTCACAATTTCGCGCCGCTGCCAGTCCGTTATTTCTGGCTCAGCAACTTCTGGCCGTCATGCGCCTTGAGCGCGACGTCGAGCGCCTTCTCGAAGTCGGGCTGGGCGCGCCCGAGGGCCGCGCGTCCTTCTTCCGTCAGCACCGTGTACACGCCGCGTTTGTCGTCGGGGCACAGGTCGCGAACGGTGTATCCGGAGCGCTCCAGTCGTTCGACCATCCGCGAGACCGAACTTTGGTTCAGACGCAGATGCGCGGCCAATTCCTGCATGCGCAACTCCGAAGCCGGCGTCCGTGCCAATACTTCCAGCGCGCGGTACTCCGAGAGTCCCAGCCCGTGCTGCGCCTGCAGCATCTTGCCCAAATCGGCCTCGACATTCGCCACGACCTGAATCACCCGGAGCCATGCATCGCTCTTCTTTGACTTCACTGCAAGGCACTCCTCTTGAATACGCGAGCGTTCATTCTCTCATATGCATGCCCATACAAGCAGATCAAGACGCGTGCATGCAGCGATGTCATCCGCGATGACGACCTTACACCGACACCCGAGGCTTGCCGGCCCGCACCGTCACACTGTCGGCAAGTTTCAGCCACACAACACCGCCGATAATGACGGCCAGCCAGAAGGCTTGCACCAGCGTGATCGGCTGATCGAGCAGCACACTGCCGAAGACGGCCGCGCCGACCGATCCGATACCGGCCCACGCGGCGTAGCCAATGCCCACGTCGATGGTCTTGAGGGCGACGCTCAGGGCGTACAACGTCAGCAGGAAAAACACCGCAGCCGCCACCGACCAGCTCAGTACCGAGAAGGCTTTGCTACCGGCCACGCTAAGCGCGTAGCCGATTTCGAAAGCCCCGGCCAGCAGGAGCATGACCCATGCCCGGCCATTGCTGGCGCTGGCTTCTTTGTTGATAGTCATTTTGGAATCCTTATCAATTAAATGACGAATTGACATATGAAAACAGTTTGTCGGGGCTTCATGCAGCGCCGCTAAGTCTCAGACCGACGACACCGACGATCACCAGCGCGATGCCGAGCCCTTTGCTCCAGGTCAGCCGCTGACCGAAGAACAATGCGCCGAGAACAACGACGCCCACACCGGCGATGGAAGTCCAGATCGCGTAGCCCACGCCAACATCGAACGTCAGCAAGGCCAGACTGAGAAAGAGTGTTGCGATGGCGCCGCACACCAGCGTGGCGAGTGTCCAGCCCAGACGGGTAAAGCCTTTTGCGTTGCCTGCGGAGATGGCGACTGCGATTTCGAAGATCACGGCAGCGCCGAGGTAGAGCCAATGCATGATGAATCCCTTTCGTTGATATGCCCTTGCGAGGGCGGTTGAAGAACGATGTTCAGATCCCGTAGGACGAACGCGAAGGTTCCCCCGCCACCTCGACGGCGAGCGGGTTGGCGGTCCGTTGCAGTTCGTTCATGAGAACCCCATTTACTTGCATGTGCATGCATAATAGTGAGCACGAATGCGGTTGTCAATGTATTTGCACGTGCATGAATTTTTATCAGGAAGATAGGTGGCTCAGAACTCGTCCAGACTGAAGGACAAGCCCGCGCGGCATCCACGCGCGACGTCCTGCGGCGCCTGATGGGCAGCCATCAACGCGCAGAAACGGGGGGCAGGAGGCTTCGGGGAGACGTTGGGGGAGACGTTGGGGGAGACGTTGGGGGAGACGTTGGGTGAGCCGGAGGCGAATGGAAGCGCTTCCCTCGGCGACGCGGACCCCGAGCGGAGCGAGGTCGCGCCGTCACGCGACGACTACGCGCCCTTGGGGAAATCGGAATTCGGGGCGACGCGGGCAAGATGTCGCCGTAGCGATCGGGAACGCCAGGCGAGTCTGTCTGCCGCCCACCCGGCAAAACGTGACGACAGACTCAGGCGTTGTCGTCACGTCCTGTCGCGCGATCAGGCTTTTCGCGCTTGCGGATTCACCACGTTTTGCAGCGGCTTGCCAGTCAACGCGGCGATCAGATTGTCTGCTGCGCACGACGCCATGGCATGGCGTGTCTCGTGCGTGGCCGACCCGATATGCGGTAACGCCACCACGTTTTTCATCTTCAGCAACGGCGAATCGACCGACACCGGCTCACGCTCGAACACGTCGAGCCCCGCTGCGCGCAGGTGACCCGACGCGAGCGCATCGATCAACGCGGCTTCGTCGATGACCTTGCCGCGCGCCGCGTTGATGAAGATCGCGCCGCGCTTCATCTGCGCGAACTCCTTCGCACCGATCAAACGCTCCGTCTCTGGCGACAGCGGCACCAGCGTCACCACGAAATCGGCCGCTGCGAGCAGATCCGGCAGTGCCCGATACTCGGCGCCGTAGGCCTTTTCTGCCGCGTCGTTGCGCGAACGATTGCTGTACAGCACCTTCATGCCGAAACCGAGCGCCGCACGACGCGCCACCGCGCCGCCGATGCGCCCCATGCCGACGATGCCGAGTGTCTTGCCCTGCACGTCGGTGCCGAAGTGCGCCTCGCCAAGACTCGCTGTCCAGCCCCCGGCCTTCACCAGTTCCGCAAGCTCGACCACGCGGCGCGCGCTCGCCAGAATCAGGGAAAAGACGGTATCGGCGGTGGTTTCCGTCAACACATCAGGGGTATTCATCAGCACGATGCCCCGACGCGTGAGATCGGGCACGTCGAACTGGTCGTAGCCCACCGAAATGGTGGCCCACGCCTGCAGCTTCGGCGCTGCATCGAGCATCGCAGGTGTCGCGTTCACGCCCACGCCGATGGCGCCCTGCGCACGACTCAGCGCCGCCGTGAATGCCGCACGATTGGCATCGTTCACACCGTCGAATTCCGAGAGCGTGAACGCCTCGGCCAACCGCGCACGCACGTCTGGCGGCACGCCCTTGTACAACACCACTTCCGGACGACTCATCCTGTTCACTCCTGGGGGTTGCCGTTGCCAGCACCCGCAGGCAACGGACGAAATGTTCGATGGCCCACTTTAGGCCCGGGCATTAAGCGCCATACGTCATGCGCCGCGCGCTTCGGCAAATGCGCGCTCGAGGAAGTCGAGACGGTCCTGCCCCCAGTACGGCTGTCCCTCGAAGACATACCAGGGTGCACCGAACACGCCGGCGTTCGCCGCGTCTTCGGTGTTGGCGTCGTAGGCCGCCTGCACGCTCGCGCCGTTCGATGCGGCGAGCAACGACTTGCCGTCGAACTTCAGGCTATCGGCAATGGCTTGCAGCGTGGCGTCGTCGGCAATGTTGCGCTCCTCGGCCCAGAGCGCTTTGGAGATGGCGCCGGTCAGCGCCAGCGCTTTGTCAGTGCCGAGTGCCAACTGCGCGGCGACGATCAGACGTGCCGCAGGATCGCCCGCCACCGGGAAGAACTTCGGCTGCACGTTGAGCGGCACATCGAGATACTTCGACCAGCGCGCCAGTTCGACCAGACGATACGCCTGACGCTGCGGCGGACGCTTGGCCAGCGGCAGACCGCCCGAGCCCGCGAAGATGCGACCGATATCCATCGGCTTGAGCTGGATCTGCACGTCGTAACGGCGCGCCAGTTCGATAAAGCGCGCGTGTCCCATGTAGACATAGGGCGACGGCGGGGCCATAAAGTATTCGCAGGTCAGGCTCACGGCAGACTCCTCTCGACGATTCACGATTGACGGTTGGCGCTCGGATCGGCGCCTGTTTTGCAGCGTTCATTGCGTTGCGACCTAAGCGGCAACGCAGGCATCGGATGCCTGGGACGCTCAGAACGGCTTGACGACGGCAAGGATCACCGCGCCGAGCAATCCCAGCACAGGGAATTCGTTGAAATAGCGATACCAGCGATGCGAATGGGTATTACGACCGGTTTCGAACTTGCGCAGCAAACGGCCGCACGCATGGTGATAACCGAGCAGCAGCACCACGATGAGCAATTTCGCGTGCAGCCAGCCGCCGTGACGGCCAATGCCGTAATACAGCCAGAGGATCAGTCCGAAAGCGAGCGCGGGCACGGCAAGTATCGTCATGAAGCGATACAGCTTGCGCGCCATGAGCAGCAGGCGTTGGGTGGCGGCGGGGTCGCTCTCCATCGCGAGATTGACGAAGATGCGCGGCAGATAGAACAGGCCGGCGAACCATGAAGCGACGAAAACGATGTGAAACGCTTTGATCCAGAGCATCGGGGACAGGCGACCCGCACGCAGGCCGTCGAATATTTTGAACAGCAAGCAATGTACAACAATCCGCCGCATCGCGAAGCGCAGTGCGCCGCGCGCCCGGCGGCACGGCCTGCGGCAAATCGACGCGATCGGCAGGCGCTGAGCCGGCGGCGTCTCGGCGAATGAAACGGCGCGCTTCGATGGCGACCGGATACGCCGACGATGTCGTGGCGCGCAAGGTCGCGCGACGATAACGGATCACGGCGGGAATCACGGCGAGAAGCACGGCGGGAATCAGGGCAGGAATCACGGCGAGAGGCGCGGCGGGAAGCGCGGCGGGAAGCACGGCGGCGACGCCTGCGCGCGGCTGTGCCAGAATACGGGCCATATTGGCTTCTTTGCCTGCATCGGCGTCACACGCCGGTCATGGGCCCAGCGCATGAGAATTCTTGGCATCGACCCCGGGCTGCGTGTCACCGGCTTCGGCGTGCTCGAAAAGCACGGCAATCGTCTGCAATATGTGACGAGCGGCGTCATTCGCACCGGCGAAGGCACCCTGCCCGCACGGCTGCGCATCATCTTCGAAAGCGTGGCGGAACTGGTCGACACCTACCGTCCCGATCAGGCGGCCATCGAAAAGGTGTTCGTGAACGTCAACCCGCAATCGACGCTATTGCTCGGTCAGGCCCGCGGCGCCGCCATCACCGCGTTGTCGGTCGGCGGGCTCGAGGTCTTCGAATACACGCCGATGCAGCTCAAGCAGGCCGTGGTCGGTTACGGGCGCGCCCGCAAGGAGCAGGTGCAGGAGATGGTCACACGCCTGCTCACACTCTCGGGCACGCCGGGCAAGGACGCCTCCGACGCCCTCGGCGTGGCCATTTGCCATGCCCACAGCGGCGAGACCTTCTCGGCACTGGCCGAAGTCTCCCCCACGCTCGCGGCCAAGGGCCTGCGCGTGCGGCGCGGACGGCTGGTCGGATAAGCGCCGCCGGGCCCGGGCAAGCAACGTCCGAAGCGCTACAATGCAGCCATGATCGAAACCGACAAACTCGCCGCCGAGCGCATCATTGCGCCGACCCCGGCCTCGCCCAACGAAGAAGCCTTCGAGCGCGCATTGCGCCCCAAGCTGCTCGACGAATACGTCGGTCAGCGCAAGGTGCGCGAGCAGCTCGAGATTTTCATCGAGGCGGCCCGCAAACGCTCGGAACCGCTCGACCACGTGCTGCTGTTCGGGCCGCCCGGGCTGGGCAAGACGACGCTCGCGCACATCATCGCCCGCGAAATGGGCGTGCATCTGCGCCAGACCTCTGGCCCCGTACTGGAGCGCCCGGGCGATCTCGCCGCACTGCTGACCAACCTCGAAGCCAACGACGTCCTGTTCATCGACGAAATCCACCGGCTCTCGCCGGTCGTCGAGGAAATCCTGTACCCGGCGCTCGAGGACTATCAGATCGACATCATGATCGGCGAGGGTCCCGCGGCCCGCAGCGTCAAGCTCGATCTGCAGCCGTTCACGCTCGTGGGAGCCACCACCCGCGCGGGCATGCTGACCAACCCGTTGCGTGACCGCTTCGGTATCGTCGCGCGTCTGGAGTTCTACACCGCCGAAGAGCTGTCGGGCATCGTACGGCGCTCGGCCGGGCTGCTCGGCGCGGTCATTGCCGACGACGGCGCGTTTGAAATTGCCCGCCGTGCACGCGGCACGCCGCGTATCGCCAACCGGTTGCTGCGGCGCGTGCGCGACTACGCCGAAGTGAAAGCCGACGGGCGGATCACCGCCGCCGTGGCCGATGCCGCGCTGTCGATGCTCGACGTCGATCCGGTCGGTTTCGACGTGATGGACCGCAAGCTGCTCGAAGCCGTGCTGCACAAGTTCGACGGCGGCCCGGTCGGTGTGGACAACCTCGCCGCCGCAATCGGCGAAGAGCGCGACACCATCGAAGACGTGATCGAGCCGTACCTGATCCAGCAGGGGTTCCTGCAACGCACCCCGCGCGGGCGCGTTGCGACACTGGCCGCATACCGCCACTTCGGACTCGCCGCGCCGGGCAGCACGCCGGACAGCGGCTCGCTCTGGTCGCCTGACGGCGCCGGCAAGTGACGCACGGTACGTCTACCGTTCAGCCGGATCGATAAGCGCATGGCCTCGCACGACGATCTCCCGACCCCGCCTCCGGCAACGCCCTTGCGTCCGGCCGGCCCGATCGTCGGCGTGTCGGGGCACGTGCGACACGCCATCGCCATGCGGCTCGTGAGCCTGACCTCCGGGCCCGGCGCACCCCGACTGAACTACGACACGCCAGCCGGCGACCCCGGCCTGTTCGGCCCCGAGGCCGCGTGCTGGCATGTGCACGGCGACTTCACATCGATGATGATTGGCGGCGTCAGCGCCCTGCTCATGCAGTCGCTGCATCCGCTGGCGATGGCGGGGGTCTGGGATCACTCCACCTTCCGGCAGGACGTCATCGGACGTCTGCGCCGTACCGCGACGTTCATCGGCGGCACCACGTTCGGCAATACGGCCGATGCCGAGGCGCTGCTCGAACGCGTGCGGCGCATCCATTTGCAAGTCACCGGCACGGCGCCGGACGGACGTCCCTACGCGGCTTACGACCCCGATCTGCTGACGTGGGTCCACGTGGCGGAAACGTCGAGCTTTCTGCGCAGCTATCTCGTCTACAAGGATCCCGCGTTTTCACGCTGCGAC
This sequence comes from Pandoraea pnomenusa, assembly GCF_040391475.1. Classification (GTDB taxonomy): domain Bacteria; phylum Pseudomonadota; class Gammaproteobacteria; order Burkholderiales; family Burkholderiaceae; genus Pandoraea; species Pandoraea pnomenusa_C. The sequence goes on from NZ_JBEBXS010000027.1 coordinate 16,401, forward strand.
CAGGATCGCTACTACGCGGAAGTCGCACGCATCGCGGTGGCGCTCGGCGCGCGCAACGTGCCGACGAGCGTGGCGCAGGTCGACGACTATCTCGCCAACGTCCGCGCACAGTTGTGCGCGAGCGAACGCACCGAAGAAGTCGTTCGCGTGCTGCGCAATCTGCCGGCACCGTTTACGGGCGCGCGAGTCTTCAGTGGATTGTTGTTCCGCGCGGGGATCGATCTGCTGCCCGACTGGGCGCAAACGATGCTCGGCTTCGAAGAACGGTCGGCGGTGCGACGCCTGACGGTGCGGCCTGCCGTGCGCCACATGGCCCAGCTTGCCCGTTGGGCGATGCGCAACAGCGTCGCGCATCGCGCGCGTCGCCGGGCGTTGGCCTCGCCGGATGTCGCCAATGGGGAGCCGTCGCTGGAGCGTTGAGCGCCCGGTGCCCCGGCCACCCTCGCTGCACAACGATCAGAAGGTATTTATCGGCGTGTGCCGCGTGCGACGCGAAACGCCATCACACCACGCGCGGATCGACGCGATCCGACGCGCCCGACGCGCCCGACGCGCCCGACGTCGCGGATTGTCCCGGTTTGTCGTTGCTCTCGTCGCGCACGGCGTCGTCCAGATGCGCGACGTCTCCCCAGCTCACTACGTGCCAGCGCTCACCGTCAAAGGCCAGGCGATTCACGCTTGCGTTGAGCAACGGATACGATCGCGGCTCGGAGAGCGCCAGCCCCGTGGCCAGCCGGTAGCAGCAATCGAGCACGCCGCCGTGCGCCACGAGCGCCAGACGCTGGCCCTCATAGTCACGCAGCAGTTGTGCGACGAACGCGGTGATGCGCGTGTAGAAGCCACGTGTCGACTCCCCGCCCGGAATCACGAAGTCCGGATCGCGGCGCTGCCAGTGCGCGTAGTCCTGCGGAAAATCCGCCTGAATTTCGTCGGGCACACGCGTCTCGAACACGCCGTAATGGCGCTCGCGCAGTTGCGCCGTGCGCACAAGCGGCAAACCGCAGGCACGCGCGACAGGCTCGGCCGTCTGCACCGCGCGCTGCAAATCGCTCGTGAGCACGTGATCGAACACGCGTCCGTGCGCCGCCACCTCACGCGCAATACGCTCGCCCAGCAACACGGCCTGATGCTCGCCTTCGGACGACAGCGGAATGTCCGTATGCCCCTGAATCCGTTTGACGCGGTTCCAGTCGGTCTCGCCGTGGCGAATCAGGGTGAGGAAGGTCGTGTTGCCAGTCATCGATGCAATTGCGAAATACGCGGGTTATGAATATGACGAAGCACGTCCGGATCGACGCGCGAGCGCCGACACGGGCACTGCCGCTCAGGCCACTTTCGGATTGAGCGTGTAGGTGCCGGTCACGTGCGCGCTGCCGAGCACGTGCGGCTTGATCGCGGCGAGCACGTCGTCGCCACCGAAGCGACCGTCGAGCGGCAAACGCGCAATGTCCAGGGCATACACGGTGAAGTGATAGTGGTGGAGGATCGCGTCGTTCCACGGCGGGCACGGGCCGTCGTAGCCGTAGTAATCGCCCTGCATGGTCTCGTCGCCCGCGAACCAGGCGGTGTAGTCGTTCACGCCATGGCGCATGCCGTCGAGCGCATCGGGACCGAACTTGCCGCGCGGCGTGACGTGATTGCTGTGGCTGGCTGCCGGAATCTCCGTGGCCGACGCAGGCACGTCCACGAGCACCCAGTGGTAGAAGTCCACTCGCGGCAGATCGGCCGGCACTTCGCGGCCTTCCTTGTTCACGTCGTCGCCCTTGCTGGGCACGTCGCTGTCGGTACAGATCACGACGAACGAACGCGTGCCTGCCGGCACATCCGACCAGGCGAGATGAGGATTCTTGTTCTGCGACAGCGCAACGTGCGCTTGTGCGTCCGGCTTGCCGAAGGCGAACTGTGCATCCATTGCCGCGTTGTCGGCAAACGAGTCACTCCAGACTTTCATCGGTTTCTCCCAAGCAGTGTCATTTCGGAACCGGTCGACGGTATCACACCGATGCGAATCGCGTGCAGTAGCGAAGGCCGATCAGGCGGATTCCGGATAATTCCGAGCGATTTTCGGGATGCGTCGGGCATCCCGTGGAGACAAAGGACTCGGCGCCACTGCGCGCGCCAATGGTGCACAAGCGGCGCAGAGGTGCACCGGTTTCAGGCCGCGTCGGGCCGAGTTTGCAACCAGAATGTGACCGGCCCGTCATTGACGAGCGAAACACGCATGTGCGCGCCGAATTCGCCCGTTTCCACGATGGGATGGCGCACGCGCGCCTGTGTCACGAAGTGCTCGAAGAGTCGCTTGCCATCGGCCGGACTGGCTGCGGGGGTAAAGCTAGGACGCGTGCCGCTGTTGGTGTCGGCCGCCAGCGTGAACTGGGAGACGAGCAACAAACCGCCCGCCTGCCCGTTGCCGTCCAGGCTCGACACGCTGCGGTTCATCTTGCCCGCGTCGTCGGAGAACACACGATAGCCGAGCAGCTTTGCGAGCAGTTTGTCGGCGCTCGCTTCGGTATCGCCGCGCTCGGCGCACACCAGCGCGAGCAAGCCCGGGCCAATGGCGCCGACGGTGCGGCCGTCGACCGTCACCGCGGCTTCGAGCACGCGTTGGATCAGCGCGATCATGGACGCAATACGCCGGAACGACGCAACGCTGACACTCAGGCGAGCGTCACGCGCGCAAAGCGGCGCTTGCCCACTTGCACGACGTAAGTGCCCGCTTCGATCCTGGCGCCCTTGTCGGACACGGCTTCGCCATCGATACGCACACCACCCTGCTCGATGTTGCGGTTGGCTTCGGACGTCGACGGCACCAGACCGGCCTGCTTGAGCAGTTGGGCAATGCCCAGCGGCGCGCCTTCGAGGGAAACTTCCGGAATGTCATCCGGCACGCCGCCCTTGGCGCGCGCGTTGAAGTCTTCGAGCGCACGTTCGGCGTCGGCCTGCGAATGGAAACGGGCCACGATTTCCTGCGCGAGCAGCACCTTCACGTCGCGCGGATTGCGTCCGCCTTCCACGTCGCGGCGCAGCTGTGCGATCTCTTCGAGCGTGCGGAACGACAGCAGCTCGTAGTAACGCCACATCAGGTCGTCCGAGATGCTCATCAGCTTGCCGAACATCTCGCTCGGCTTCTCGCTGATGCCCACATAGTTGCCCTTGGACTTCGACATCTTTTCAACGCCGTCGAGCCCTTCAAGCAGCGGCATCGTGAGAATGCACTGCGGCTCCTGGCCGTATTGCTTCTGCAGTTCGCGGCCCACCAGCAGGTTGAACTTCTGGTCGGTACCGCCGAGCTCCAGATCCGACTCCAGCGCCACCGAGTCGTAACCCTGCATCAGCGGGTAGAGGAATTCGTGAATCGCGATGGGCACGCCGCCCTGGAATCGCTTGGTGAAGTCCTCACGCTCGAGCATGCGGGCCATGGTGTAGCGCGATGCCAGCTTGATCATGCCGTCGGCGCCCAGCTTCATCGACCATTCGCTGTTGTAGCGAATCTCGGTCTTCTCGCGGTCGAGCACCAGGGCGGCCTGCTCGAAATAGGTCTTGGCGTTCGACTCGATCTGCTCACGCGTGAGCGGCGGGCGCGTGTTGTTGCGGCCCGACGGGTCACCGATCAGCGACGTGAAATCGCCGATCAGGAAGATGACCGTGTGGCCCAGATCCTGCAACTGGCGCATCTTGTTGAGCACCACGGTGTGGCCGATATGGATGTCGGGCGCCGTCGGATCCAGACCCAGCTTGATACGCAGCGGCTTGCCGGTGGCTTCGCTGCGCGCCAGCTTCTGCAGGAATTCCTCTTCCACGAGCAACTCGTCGCAACCGCGCTTGGCGATCGCCAATGCGGCCCGCGTGGCATCGGTTACGGGGTACTTCTTTTCCGAGGTGAGTGCGTGTTCACTTGTCATAACATCATTGTCCAGACTGGTTCGGGGGTATGTCCCTATCCGGTCAGTAAAGGCGGAGGCAGCGGCGGGTCTGCTATAATCGCCGCTCAATTCTCGGCTCGGGCCGAAGCGACGCCGGGTTGCCCCGGAATTCCGGCAGGCAATCTCGAAGCGTGTCGCTCCGCCCGGGCTTTTTTGTAAGTTGCGCAGAATTTTACGTGATGTGGCCAAAACTCCGTGATTTTTTTGCGCGTGAACTGCTGACCCTGATCGATCCCACGCAGCCGAAGCACCGTCGCAGAAAGGTGCAAATCGTGGCAACGGTCGGTTCGGCCCTGACGTTGGGAATGGTGACCGCTTTCGGCGTGGCGCCCATGGTGCCCGAAGCGGCACGCAACGGTGCGAGCGTGACGTTGCCGCTCACCTTCCCCGACCTGGCCAAACAGATCCAGCAGCTCGACGCGCAGTCCCAGACCTTCATCCACCAGGTAGCGCTGCGGCGCGGCGAAACCTTGGGCGACATGCTTTCGCGGCTGTCGATCCAGGACCCCGCCGCCGAGCGGTTCATCCGCGATAACGCCGTGGCCCGGCGCCTGATCGGCGTGCCCGCCGGGCAGGTCGTGCAGGCCGAGACCGACGACGACGGCAAGCTCGTCTCGCTCTCCACCGTGCTCTCGAGCAGCGGCAACGGCGCCCAGCAACTGGTGATCGAGCGAAACGATGCCGGCGCCTTGCGCGCGCGCATGGAGCAGCTCGCCAACGATACCGAGTGGGCCATGCGCTCCGGGGCCATCGCGGGCAACTTCTTCACGGCGATGGACGACGCGGGCGTGCCCGATGCCGTCGTCGCGCAGATGGTGAACATCTTCTCGGGGGTGATCAACTTCCAGCGCGACGTGCGCCGCGGCGACCGCTTCCGCCTCGTGTACGAAGTGGTCAAGCAGCAGGATCGCACCGTGCGTACGGGCCGCGTGCTTGCCATCGAGTTCATCAATCAGGGCAAGACCCATCAGGCGATCTGGTACGCCGATCCGCACGGCGCGCCCGACGGCGCGTACTACGGTTTCGACGGCCGCAACCTGAAGCAGGCGTTCCTGCGCACGCCGGTCGAGTTCTCGCGCATTTCGTCGGCATTCGGCGGACGCGAGCACCCGTTCCAGCACAAGTGGAAGAAGCACGAAGGCGTGGATCTGGCGGCGCCCGTCGGCACGCGCGTGTTCGCGGCGGGCGACGGCGTGGTCAAGTTCGTCGGCACGCAGAACGGGTACGGCAATCTGGTCGAGATTGATCACGCCGGCAATTACCAGACGCGTTATGCCCACCTTTCCGGCTTCGGCCAGGGCCTGAAGGTCGGCACGCGCGTCACGCAGGGGCAGGTCATCGGCTTCGTCGGTCAGACAGGCTGGGCGACCGGACCGCACCTGCATTACGAACTGCGCCTGAATGGCGTACCGCGCAATCCGTTCTCGACGGACGTGGCCGCCGTCGCACCGCTCTCGGGCCCGCGCCTGAAGCTGTTCGACATGTACGCCGAAAACCTGCTCAAGCGCATCGACCTGATGCGCACCGTGCAAGTCGCCGAGCGCGATTGAGGTATGCTGGAGACCGCATTGCGCGGGGCGAGACGTGATGTCGACGTCGGCCCCGTCAGTGCGGTTTTGACTTCTCCGGCAGCCGTCGCCCGCTCTCGGCCGCTTTCGGTTTCTCGCACGCAAGCCCTCTGCAAATGACCGACCACGCTCGTCATCCTGCCGCTCTGGCATCCGCAGCCCCGTCCCATTTCATCGGCCTGATGTCCGGCACCAGCCTCGACGGTGTCGATGGCGTACTCGTCGATTCGACCGACGGGCGGGTGCTCGCCGAAGCTTATCTCCCCTTCCCGAACGATCTGCGCGAGACGCTGATGGTGTTGCAAGCGCCATCGGAGAACGAGTTGCACCGGGAAGCGCTGGCGGCCAACGCGCTGGTGCGCATCTATGCGGATTGCGTGCGCGACCTGCTGGATCAGGCCAAGCTGCCCGCCTCGGCGATCGCGGCCGTGGGCGCGCACGGACAGACGATTCGCCATCGCCCGGGCGAGTTCGACGGCATCGGTTATACCCGTCAGCTCAATGCGCCTGCGCTGCTCGCCGAATTGACCGGCATCGATGTCGTGGCCGATATCCGCAGCCGGGATGTCGCTGCCGGCGGTCAGGGCGCACCGTTGGTACCCGCCTACCATCAGGCGATGTTCGCCAGCGCGGGCGAGACCCGCGTCGTCTGCAATCTGGGCGGCATCAGCAACGTGACCATCCTGCCTGCCGCCGCATCGGGACAGCCGGTGTCCGGCTTCGACTGCGGCCCGGGCAACGCGCTGCTCGACGGCTGGGCCGCCTGGCATCTCGGGAAGGCTTACGACGACGGTGGCGCCTGGGGTGCGAGCGGGCGTGTGAGCGATGCGTTGCTCGCCGCCATGCTGGCAGCACCCTATTTCAAGCAAACGCCGCCGAAAAGCACCGGACGAGACCTTTTCCATGCGAAATGGCTGGAGGCACATCTGAGCGCGCATCCGGGGGTGTCGCCAGTCGATGTTCAAGCCACGCTCGTCGCGCTGACGGCACAGTGCGTGGCAGACGACGTGCTGCGCTATGCGCCCGACTGCCGGGGCTTCTACGCCTGCGGTGGCGGCACGCGCAATCAGGCGCTGATGCAGGCCATTGCGTCGCGTCTTCCCGGGATGACGGTCGCCACGACCGAAACGCTCGGCGTACCGCCGCAGCAGGTCGAAGCCCGCGCATTCGCGTGGCTGGCCGAGCGGTGTCTGGCACGGCAGCCGGGCAACCTTCCCTCCGTCACCGGCGCGAAGGGTCCCCGAATTCTTGGCGCCATCTATCCGCACTGACGAAACGGTCGCCGGAAAAGCAGTCACGCACTGGCGTGCCGGCACCGCCCGCTATTCCTCGCCCGACGTCCGTCGACGGCTAACGAAGGCCGTTAAGGAACGCCGTTAACGAGAAAAGGGCCCTTCCGGGCCCTTTCTCTTACCGCTGACAGTCGACAGTCGTGCCGCTCAGACCGAGAACGAGGAGCCGCAGCCACAGGTCGTGGATGCGTTCGGGTTCTTGATCACGAACTGCGCGCCGTTGATGTCTTCCTTGTAGTCAATCTCGGCGCCGACGAGGTATTGATAGCTCATCGAGTCGATCAGCAGCGATACGCCGTTCTTGTCGAGCACGGTATCGTCTTCGTTGACGTCTTCATCGAAGGTGAAACCATACTGAAAGCCGGAGCAACCGCCGCCCTGCACGAAAACGCGCAGTTTCAGCTCGGGGTTGCCTTCTTCGTCGATCAGTTGCTTGACCTTGTCCGCGGCGCTGTCGGTAAAGACCAGGAACGCGGGCATTTCCGTGACGGCGGCCTCAAGCGGTGCGTTCATCGCAAATCTCCATAAATCGGTTCGGTATCATTCTATTCCTAATCCCCAAATTGTGCCGACGCTCGGAAAATCAAGGGTTTAGCGACGATAAATACCGTTACGGCAGTACGGGAATATGGGTCAGGCCCATGTTTTCCGGCAAGCCGAACATCAGGTTCATACACTGCACGCCCTGACCGGACGCGCCCTTGACCAGATTGTCCTCGACAACGAGGATCACCAGCGTGTCTTCATTGCCCGGACGGTGCACCGCCATGCGCACATAGTTCGACGCACGCACCCAACGCGTTTCCGGCATCGAACCGGCCGGCAGCACGTCCACGAACGGCTCGCCCGCGTAGTACGTCTCGAACAGCGCCTGGAAGTCGGTGTCGCGGGCTTCCGGCAGGATCGTCGCGTAGAGCGTCGAGTGAATGCCACGAATCGTCGGCAGCAGGTGCGGCACGAACGTCAGGCCCACATCGTAGCCGGCAATCGCCTCCAGACCCTGCTTGATTTCCGGGTGATGGCGATGGCCCTTCACACCGTAGGCCTTGAAGTTGTCCGCCGTCTCCGCGAGGATCAGCGACGTTTCACCCTTGCGGCCCGCACCGCTTGCGCCCGACTTGGCGTCGGCGATCAGGTGCTTCGGGTCGACCAGCTTGCGGCCACCGGCGAACAGCGGCGCGTAGCCCAGCTGCACGGACGTCGGGTAGCAGCCGGGCAGGCCGATCACGCGCGCGGCCTTGATCTTCTCGCGGTTGATCTCCGGCAGGCCGTACACGGCTTCTTCGAGGATGTCCGGGCAGGCGTGCGGCATGCCGTACCACTTCTCGAACGTCGCCGTGTCCTTCAGGCGGAAATCAGCGGCCAGATCGATCACGCGCACACCGGCGGCGAGCAACTCGCGCGCCTGCGCCATGGCGACACCGTGCGGCGTGGCGAAGAACACCACGTCGCAATCGGTCAGACGAGCGTCGTCGGGCGTGCAGAATGCCAGGTCGACACGGCCTCGCAGGTTCGGATACATATCGGCGACCGGCGTACCCGCTTCCTTGCGCGAGGTGATCGCCGTCAACTTCACTTCCGGGTGCTGCGCCAGCAAACGGAGCAGCTCCACACCGGTATAGCCGGTGCCGCCTACGATACCTACCTTGACCATGTCCTACCCCTTTCAATCGGAATCGCGATTCTATCAAGCTTCCGCGACACGTGTGGGACGGCGACGCGGATGACGCGACGTGCCGCCAGGCACGCCGCCAAAAGAAAAAAGGCCGCGCGAGGCGGCCTTTTCTTGCATCCGCCAGAGGCAGATGCACACAAGCACTCGGGCGATTAACGCTTCGAGAATTGCTTGCGACGGCGGGCCTTGTGCAGACCAACCTTCTTACGTTCGACTTCACGAGCATCGCGGGTAACGAAGCCAGCGGTCGACAGCGTCGGCTTGAGCGTCGCGTCGTAGTCGATCAGTGCGCGGGTGATGCCGTGGCGAACCGCACCGGCCTGACCCGTTTCACCGCCGCCCGAAACGTTGACCTTGATGTCGAACGTTTCGCCGTGGTTGGTCAGCTCGAGCGGCTGACGAACGATCATCAGCGACGTTTCGCGAGCGAAGTACTCTTTGATCGGCTTGCCATTGACGACGATGTCGCCCTTGCCAGCCTTGATGAACACGCGAGCAACTGCGCTCTTGCGACGGCCGGTGCCGTAATTCCAATCGTTTTTGAACATGGCGTGGCCCTTAGATCTCGAGCGACTTCGGTTGCTGCGCTTCGTGCGGATGATTACCGTCGGCGTAAACCTTCAGCTTCTTGATCATCGCATAGCCCAGCGGACCCTTCGGCAGCATGCCCTTCACGGCTTTCTCGAGCGCACGGCCCGGGAAACGCTCTTGCATCTTGCCAAACGTGGTTTCGTAGATACCGCCCGGGTAACCCGTGTGGCGATAGTACTTCTTGTCAGTTTGCTTTGCGCCCGTAACTTTCAGCTTGGCAGCATTGACGATGATGATGTAATCACCCGTGTCAACGTGCGGCGTGAATTCAGGTTTGTGCTTGCCGCGCAGACGGCGTGCCACTTCGCTGGCGACACGGCCGAGGACTTTGTCCGTCGCGTCAATCACAAACCATTCGCGCGTCACCTCTGCCGGCTTAGCGGAAAACGTCTTCATGATCGATCCAAATAAAATGCGTTTGCCCCATTAACACCAACTTCCTGCTTGTCTGCCGGCCGCGTCCTGGCGAATCGAGTCGCATGGCGCAGTCCTGTGCTTGCAGGCTCTCCCTGATGCTTTTTCCGTGGGCATTTCCGGAAAAGCCGTTGATTATACAGAAAAATCGACCCACCGGTAAACCATGCGCCGGCAAACCGCGTTTCCCGGCGCACAAAAAAAAACCCGAACCTCAAGGGGTCCGGGTTAAATCCACCAAAGGAGGAGGGTGGAGGAGACACTTGCAGCGTTGCTGTGAAGCACAACAACCAATGACTGAAGTGTAGCAAAGCCAATGGTGCGACGCAAGAAAATTTATAGTGCGAAATACGACATCACGATATGAAATGCAAAAGTTGCACGCAAAACCAATTAAATTCCATAAAAATCAAATGGTTATGCAACAAATAACGTCTCACATTCGCCTATCGATAGAGTCGAACGCCTAAATTTAGGGTTTATCCCCCTGAAAATGCGATCAAAAAAGCGCCAATATTGCGATGCAGCAACCGAGCCCGATATTGACGACGGCCGACGGTTGCAAGCGGCGTCGTACGCAGGTTTGCGGAAGCCGCTACAATTTTTGCTTGAATGGGATATCGGGGTTTCAAAATATGGAATGCAAGGTTAGCTGGATGGGGCAGGACGGCATGGCCTTCGTCGCGCAGACGGGCAGCGGACACATCGTCGCCATGGACGGCGCGCCGGAAGGCGGCGGTCACAACCAGGCAGCGCGTCCGATGGAAATGCTGCTGGTCGGCACGGGCGGCTGCACGGCGTACGACGTGGTGCTGATTCTCAAGAAGAGCCGCGCCGAAGTGAAGGGTTGCAGCGTCACGCTCAAGGCCGATCGTGCCAGCGAAGATCCGAAGGTCTTCACGAAGATCCACTTCCACTTCACGGTCACGGGCCGCAATTTGAACCCCGCCACCGTGGAGCGTGCCGTCACGCTCTCGCACGACAAGTACTGCTCGGCGTCGATCATGCTCGCCAAGACGGCGGAAATCACGCACAGCGTCGAGATCGTGGAAGGCTGAACGCCAGCCGCAGGCCGCACTTGCGGTCGCGACGTGACGTTGCCAGAAGCACAAAAGGCTCCCATCGGGAGCCTTTTGCATTTTGTTGGGATGCAGAGCCGGCCGATAAGCCGGATTCTGTGAACGCGACTCGCGCCGCGCCTGACAATCATTCCTCTAGGCGACGCATCACTACGCCGCTCAAGCTTCCTACCCGCAGGCTCCCGGGGGCCCCGTTGCCGACACACGCACGAGGCGCATGCCGTTCACCTGCCTATTTGGAATTGCTCCGGGTGGAGGTTACCGTGCCGTGTGCGTTGCCGCACGCCGCGGTGCGCTCTTACCGCACCGTTTCACCCTTACCTGATCCCCTGACTTTCGCCAGGGGCCATCGGCGGTCTGTTCTCTGTTGCCCTGTTCCGCGTCTCACGACGGATGGCCGTTAGCCATCACCCTGCCCTATGGAGTCCGGACTTTCCTCCCCCTCCCAAAGGGAGGCGGCGATTGTCTGGCCGACTCTGCGGGCCGAAGTGTATCACGCGCACCGCGGTCGTTGCCCGGACGCGGTCGCGGGGATCGGGCACATTGCGACCGACCTGCCGACAATGGCCTCAGGCCGATGGTTGGCGTCGACGCCCCGGGCGGAAAACTGTCGCGTCCGCGTAGAACGTGGGATCGTCGTTCTCCGGCCACCAGCCGGGGACGCCCAGAACCGGCAGCGGCGCGAAGTCGCGCGTGGTAAGCAACGCACTGGCGAGCACCGGCGTGATCTCATCGTCGAGCCACGCACGACGGGCTGCCGGTTCCGCGTCGAAGTAGGTTTCGGGGACGTCCACGATCCAGGCATGCGCGGTCACGGACTTGTAAGGTGCGACGAGCTTTTCGAGCAGCGCGTGCCCGAACGGCTGCACTTCGCAGGCGCGCCCCCACTCGGCACGGCGCGTGACGAACAGCGTCCGCCAGTCGAATGCCCGCAGCGCGGCGCTCAGCGCGGGGTCGCTGCAGGCGAAAAGCACGGCATTCTCGTCGAACAACGTTGCGGCGTCGCGCGTTGCCCCACGGGTCGCTTGCACGCCGTCGCGCGCAATGGCCGTGGCCTGACGCCGATTGAGGGCCGCCTTCCCCTTCGGAAAGGTCAGCCAGATCAGCGCATTGAAGAAGTCGTGCAGATTGTGGCGCGTCGGCACGCCGCCGGACTCGGCAATGAACGCCTCATACGCCGTACCGGCGGGCAAATCGTCTTGCGCGACGAACCGGAGCGGGCGCCCCAGTCCGCTCGTCAACCCGGCAGAGGCAGCCTGCGCCGAGAGGGCATTTCGCCAATCGCCGCGGGCCAGCGCCCCCTGCCCCGGATGCGCGACCGGTCCGAACCAGGGGTGTGCCCAGTCGATGTCCGGCAAGCCGGACACCGGGCAAACCGGCTCGGGCGCCAGCACCTGCACCGGCGAGGCCCCCGTCAGACTCACCCCTTGAGCTTCCAGCCGATGACTTCGCCGCCACGCAGCGGCACCACCGTGGCGTCGCCCATCGGCAGCTCGGCCGGCAGTTCCCAGTCTTCACGCACCAGCGTGATCTTGTCGGTGTTGCGCGGCAGTTCGTAGAAGTCCGGGCCGTGGAAGCTGGCAAAGCCTTCCAGCTTGTCGAGTGCACCGGCCTTGTCGAACGCCTCGGCATACAACTCCACCGCGTGCAGCGCCGTGTAGCAGCCCGCGCAACCGCAGGCGGCTTCCTTCACGCCGCGTGCGTGCGGTGCGCTGTCGGTGCCGAGGAAGAAGCGGGTGCTGCCCGAGGTGGCGGCCTTCACCAGCGCTTCGCGATGCGTTTCGCGCTTGAGCACCGGCAGGCAGTAGTAATGCGGACGGATCCCGCCCGTGAAGATCGCGTTGCGGTTGTACAGCAGGTGATGGGCCGTGATCGTGGCAGCAATCGGGCCTTCGGCGCTCGCGACGTACTCGGCGGCGTCCTTGGTCGTGATGTGCTCGAACACCACCTTCAGGCCCGGGAAATCACGGCGCAGCGGCGACATCACCTTGTCGATGAACACCTTTTCACGATCGAAGATGTCGATGTCGGCGCTCGTCACTTCACCGTGCACCAGCAGCGGCATGCCGACTTCCTGCATGGCTTCGAGCGCGCCGCGGCACTTGGCCAGATCGGTCACGCCGGCGTCCGAATTCGTTGTTGCGCCGGCCGGGTACAGCTTCACACCGTGCACGATGCCCGACGCCTTCGCACGACGAATCTCGTCGGCCGGCGTGTTGTCGGTCAGGTACAGCGTCATGAGCGGCTCGAACGTGTTGCCGGCCGGACGCGCCGCCAGAATGCGCTCGCGATAGGCCTCGGCGAGTTCCAGCGTGGTTACCGGCGGCTTGAGGTTCGGCATGATGATCGCGCGGCCGAACTGGCGGGCGCTGTCGGGCAGCACACTCTTGAGCACGGCGCCATCGCGCACATGCAGGTGCCAGTCATCGGGACGGGTGATGGTCAGTTCGGTGGTCATGGGCGTTTTCCGGGGGCGGGGGAAGCACCTCGCCCGATGAGAACGATGCGGCGCGGTGACGCGTCGGCGCGACGGACTCGATGGGCGGGGAATGTACGTGCACAGGGGCCGGTGCTATCCTTGTGCAACCCCATATTGTAACGGTTGCGGCGCTCCGACACGACGTGCGCAGCCAATCATCGATTTGCCCGCCCCATGTGCCAACTTCTCGCGATGAACTGCGCGGAACCGACCGACATCACGTTCTCATTTACCGGTTTCGCGGCGCGCGGCGGCGGCACCGACAGTCATGCCGACGGCTGGGGCATCGCGTTTTTCGAGGACAAGGCCTGCCGCCTGTTCATCGACCATCAGGCCGCGGCCAACTCGCCCATCGCCGAACTGGTGAAGAAGTACCCGATCAAGTCCAAGAACGTCATCGCGCATATTCGCAAGGCGACGCAAGGGGTCGTTGAGCTGGAGAACTGCCATCCGTTCCAGCGCGAACTCTGGGGACGCCACTGGATCTTTGCCCACAACGGCGACCTGCACGATTACGACCCGTTCCTCTCCGGCGTCTATCAACCGGTGGGCACAACCGACAGCGAGCGCGCGTTCTGCGACATCATGCAGGGCCTGCGCAAGCGCTTCCCCGGCTCGCAACCGCCGCTCGACGAACTGTTTCACGCGGTCGAGGACATCACCCGTACGATCACGCGCCACGGCGTATTCAATTTCGTGCTCTCGAACGGCCAGGCACTGATCGCTCATTGCTCGACGCGTCTGCACTTCATCGCGCGCCAGTGGCCGTTCACGAAGGCGCACCTGATCGACGCCGACTGGGAAATCGACTTCGCCAAATTCACCACCCCGGCCGACCGCGTCGCCGTGATCGCCACCGCCCCGCTCACCGACAACGAAGTCTGGACGACCTTCGAGCCGGGCGAGCTGATCCTGTTCGAAAAGGGAATGCCGACACTGCGCACGGTCGTCCCGATCCCGGAAGCGGTTCGCCTGCGCAACGCGCAGAACACGGCCTGCCTGTAAGCGGCCGTCGCGCGAGGTCCACGGCTTCGGCTGCGGACATAAAAAAAGCGTGCCCGAGGGCACGCTTTTTTACTGCGCCGCTGACAACGATCAGTGCAGGATCTTGGCCAGGAAGTCCTTGGCGCGATCCGACTTCGGATTCGCGAAGAACTCGTCCTTGTTGTCGTCTTCGACGATGATGCCCTGATCCATGAAGATCACGCGGTTCGCGACCTTCTTGGCGAAGCCCATTTCGTGCGTGACCACCATCATGGTCATGCCTTCCTGGGCCAGTTCGACCATCACGTCGAGCACTTCGTTGATCATTTCCGGGTCGAGTGCCGAGGTCGGCTCGTCGAACAGCATGGCGATCGGGTCCATGCACAGGGCACGGGCGATGGCCACACGTTGCTGCTGACCACCCGAAAGCTGGCCCGGGAACTTGTGCGCATGCGCCGTCAGACCCACGCGATCGAGGAGCTTCAGGCCCTTCTCGCGTGCAGCGTCCTTGTTGCGGCCGAGCACCTTGACCTGCGCGAGCGTCAGGTTTTCGGTGATCGACAGGTGCGGGAACAGTTCGAAGTGCTGGAACACCATGCCCACGCGCGAGCGGAGCTTGGCCAGGTTCGTCTTCGGATCTGCCACGGAGGTGCCGTCGACGATGATCTCGCCTTGCTGGATCGGCTCCAGACCGTTGACGGTCTTGATGAGCGTGGACTTGCCCGAACCCGACGGGCCGCACACCACCACGACTTCACCCTTCTTGACCTCAGTGGAGCAGTCCGTGAGCACCTGGAACTGGCCGTACCACTTGGAGACGTTTTTGAGGGAAATCATTTCGCCAACCTCTTTTGAAGACGTTTAACCAACATCGAAACCGTGAAGCAGATCACAAAGTAGACCGCTCCGGCAAACACAATCATGGCAGGCAGCGTACCGTCACGCTGGCCCACTTGATACGCCATGCCGAAGAAGTCGGCCAAGGCGATCGCGTACACGAGCGAGGTGTCCTGGAACAGGATGATGCCCTGCGTGAGCAGCAGCGGCACCATGTTGCGGAACGCCTGCGGCAGCACCACGAGGCCCATCGCCTGCCAGTACGACATGCCGAGCGCAAACGCGGCCGACATCTGACCACGCGACACGCTCTGGATACCCGCGCGAATGATTTCCGAATAATACGCCGCCTCGAACAGCGAGAAGGCGACCAGTGCCGAGACCATCCGGATGTCCCACGTCGGCGGCACGTCGAGCAACGAGCGCAGCACTTGCGGCACGATCAGGAAGAACCACAGCAGCACCATCAGCAGCGGGATCGAGCGGAACACGTTCACGTAGAGATCCGCGAACCATTTCAGCACCGTCACGCCCGACAGACGCATCATCGCGAGCAAGGTGCCCCAGACGATGCCGACGATCACGGCGAGCACCGTGATCTGCAGCGTGGTGACCATGCCCTTGATGAGCAGCGGCGCTGCGTCGATGGCGCCGCCCCATGCGAAGATCTCACCCATTATTTGCCCCCGATGTAGCCCGGCAGGCGGGTCTTGGCTTCGATGAAGCGCATGAGCACCAGCACCGCGATGTTGATGATCATGTACGCGATCGTCACGGCGATGAACGACTCGTAGCTATGTGCCGTGTAATCGATGAGCTGCTTGCCCTGACCGGTCAGTTCGAGCAAGTTCACCGTCGAGATCACGGCCGAGTTCTTGAAGATGTTGACGAATTCCGACGTGATCGGCGGGATCACGACCCGGAAGGCCACCGGCAGCAGCACGAAACGGTACGTCTGCGGCAGCGTGAGGCCCATGGCCAGACCGGCATTCTTCTGACCCTTGGGCAGCGAATTGATACCGGAGCGCACCTGCTCGCACACACGTGCGGCCGTGAACAGCCCCAGGCCGACCACACCGGTGAGCAGCGAGACACTTGCCGGATTCAGCGAGAACAGCCATTGGCGCACCCCTTCCGGCAGGAAGTCGGGAGCCACGTAGTACCAGAAAAACAACTGCACCAGCAGCGGGATATTGCGGAACAACTCGACGTAAGCCGTCGCGAAGCCGGATATCCACTTGTTAGGAACGGTGCGCATCACGCCGAGCACGGAGCCGACGACAAGCGCAATGATCCAGCCGCCGAGGCCGACCTCAAGCGTTAGCTTGAGACCCGAGAGCAGCCACCCGAGGTAGGTGGTGTCCTCACCGGTAGCCACCGGCTGGAGGAAAAAACCGAAATCGAGACCGAGAGCCATGATCTCCCCTTTTTCTACTTGTCTTGCTTAAAAAGAAGCGGAAGGAATGACTCCTTCCGCTTCGGCATTACGCACATGCAGCGCTGATAATCTTCAGCGAACTACCTGCCCGGTAAGACTTACTTGGCAGGCTGAACGTCAGCATTGTCGTTCGGCGACTTCCACAGGGCAAGCATTTCAGCCGACGGCGGGAAGTCCATGTTCGGATTGCCCGGCAGTGCCTTGATCGGCTGTTCGAACCACTTGGCGTAGTCCTTCTTCGCCTGGCCCGACAGCTGGTACTCGGCGACAGCCTTGTCCACCACCTTCTTGAAGGCCGGGTCGTCCTTGCGCATCATGCAGCCGTAGGCTTCGTACGATTGCGGCGTGCCGGTGATCTTGTATTTCTTGGCGTCAGCAAACTTGGCGCGCTCGCCGGCGAGCAGTGCGTCGTCCATCATGAACGCAACGGTACGGCCCTGATGCAGCGTGATTGCTGCTTCGCCGTGGTCCTTGGCGCTGATGATGTTCATGCCCATGCTCTGCTTCTGGTTCATCTCACGCAGCAGACGCTCGGAAGTGGTACCCGCGGTCGTGGAAACGTTCTTGCCCTTCAGATCCGGGAAGTCGTTCACGCCCGAGCCTTCCTTCGTCAGCAAACGCGTGCCGATGATGAAGAACGTGTTCGAGAACGCAGCCTGCTTCTGACGCTCGGCGTTGTTCGTGGTCGAACCGCACTCGATATCGATCGTGCCGTTCTGAACCAGCGGAATGCGGTTCTGCGACGTGATCGGGGTCTGCGTGACCTTCAGGTTCGGCAGCTTCAGTTCTTTCTTGACTTCGGCCACGATGGCCATGGCCACGTCGTTGGCATAGCCCACGACATTGTGCTGGTTGTCATAGAACGAGAACGGGATCGACGACTCCCGGTTACCCAGCGAGATAACGCCGGTGTCCTTGATCTTCTTGAGGGTACCGCTTTCCTGAGCTTGGGCAGCACCAGCCACCAGGCCCACACAGCACATCGCCAATGCAATTTTCGAGAGGGTCATTCCTTGGTCTCCTTGGCACAAAACGGATGCATTTTAGCACTGCCTTTGCCCATTTTTTTATTCTCGAATGTTCGGAACGTACGTCTTTTTTGACGTAAATCGCCCCGAACATTCTGTTTTTACGCATTAATGCGTATTACTACTTAGCTGGACAGCACCGCCCGATCAGGGGTACAGGCCTCGCATTTCACGGGCTTGCAGAATACGGGTACACGCCACGATGAACGCTGCGGTACGCAGCGACACCTTGTGTTCCTGGGCCACGTGCCACACGCCGTCGAAAGCCTCGCGCATGATGCGCTCGAGACGGTGGTTGATCTCTTCCTCGGTCCAGAAGAAGCTCGAGAAATCCTGCACCCATTCAAAATACGAGACAGTCACGCCGCCGGCGTTCGCGACCACGTCCGGCACGACAAGAATATTCTTGCTGCGCAGAATGTCGTCGGCCGCCGTCGTCGTCGGGCCGTTGGCGCCTTCGACCACGACCTTGGCACGGATCTTGTCGGCGTTTTTCTCGGTAATCTGGTTTTCCAGCGCGGCCGGGATCAGGAATTCGCAGTCGAGCGACCAGAATTCGTCGTCCTTGATGGTCTCGGCCGCCGGGAAACCGCCCACGCCGCCGGTCTCGGCCACGTGTTTGAGCAGATTCGGCACGTCCAGGCCATCGGACTTGAAAATGGTGCCCGTGTGATCTTGCACGCCGATGACATGCGCGCCGGCTTCATGGAACAGGCGCGCAGCGATGCCGCCGACGTTGCCGAAGCCCTGCACGATCACGCGCGAGCCGCGCACGTCCATGCCCAGTCGGCGGGCCGATTCGCAGCTCACCACGAACACGCCGCGGCCGGTCGCTTCGCGACGGCCCAGCGAGCCACCCAGCGAGATCGGCTTGCCGGTCACCACGCCGGTGGCGGTGGAACCCTCGTTCATCGAGTAGGTATCCATCATCCACGCCATGATCTGCTCATTGGTGTTGACGTCCGGCGCAGGAATATCCTTCGTCGGCCCGATGATGATGTTGATTTCGCTGGTGTAGCGACGCGTGAGGCGCTCGAGCTCGCCGCGAGAGAGCTTGCGCGGGTCGACACGGATACCGCCCTTGGCACCGCCGTAGGGCACGTTCACCGCGGCGTTCTTGACCGACATCCAGGCCGACAGCGCCATGACTTCGGACAGGGTCACGTCCTGGTGGAAACGCACGCCACCCTTGCCGGGACCGCGCGAGGTGTTGTGCTGGACACGATAGCCCTCGAAGTGGGCAATGGTGCCGTTGTCGAGTTCGATCGGGCAGTCGACGATCAGGATACGCTTCGGGCGCTTGAGGGTCTCGACCCAGCGCGAGAGCGTGCCCAGATAGGGCGTGACGCGATCGACCTGTTGGAGGTAGTTACCCCACGGACCGAGGTGTTCGGCGTCGAGGTAGGAAGGCAAGGCATGTGACGTTTGAGACATCGTTGGATTCTCCGGCTTCAATCGGCGCCGCAGGCACATACCGTGCTTGCGACACGAATGGCTCGCACTTTACAAAAAACCCTCGAGAACAATCCAATGCCGAATAAACATGCATCTATGCATTTTGTGCATAGATTAATTCTTACCCTGCTCCCGCACGGCCTGCCAGAACGCCTCGATCGCGTCGCGCTTGGCCCGCTCGCGCCGGTGGCTCGCGTCCGTATAGGCCAGCCGGTCGCGGTACAGGCGGATTTCCATGTCCAGATGCCAGGGCGCCGCCGCCTTGCCGGGCGGCGCGAGATCGACCAGCTCGCCACGGGCGACCGAGTCGACGACCGCACTCTCCGGCAGGAACGCCACGCCGTGGCCGGCGAGCACCATCGACTTGAGCGCCTCGGCCATGTCCGTTTCGTAGACCTTGTCCAGATGCAGCCCGCTGGAGGCATCGCCCGTCAGCAAATCGGCCATGCGCCCGAGATAAGCGTTTGAAGTGTAGGCGAGATATGGCACCTGTGCCTCGCGCGTGCCGGGGAGCTTGAAACGGGCACGCTTTTGGGACGTTGGCGCACTATAGGGGCTAAAGCGCTCACTACCGAGCACGATCATCTCGTAACGCGACGCATCGAGTTGCAGCGGCTGACTCGGGTGGTAGTAGCACATCAGCAGGTCGCAGCCGCCGTCGGTGAGCGACATGGCCGCGTCGTGCACGTTGAGGGCACGCAGCCGGCTGCGCAACAGGCCGAGACGCTTTTCCAGCGTCTTGAGCCAGCGCGGGAAGAACGTCATCGAGAGCGTGTGCGGCACGGCGAAATCGATCACCGAGTGATCCGCCGAGCGTTGCTCGCGCAGCAACGCCCGCGCTTCCTGCGCCTGCGAGAGCAGTGCCAGCGCCTGCTCGTAGAACACCTCCCCTGCCGGGGTCAGGCGCGTGGGATAGCTCGAACGGTCGATCAGCTCGCTGCCGAGCCACGCTTCGAGCGATTGAATGCGACGCGAGAACGCGGGTTGCGTCACATGACGCAACTCGGCCGAACGGCTGAAGCTGTTCGTCTTGGCGAGCGACACGAAGTCCTCGAGCCATTTGATTTCCATGCGGCGCTCCCGCGTCGGCGATGTCAGCGCGCTAGTCTACTCAATCGCCCGCCGGGATGACAAACTCGCCCCATTCCGAGCTACCGACGTTTCCGCCTCCCAGCCCGACTGCCTTCGACGCCCGAACTCACGACCTCACGAGACAACCGTTGCGAAGTGCGACGCCTCCGCATCGCCCTCATCGCTGCGCCGCTGCTGCTGCAACGCCCACATCTGGGCGTAGAGGCCCTCGGCGCGCAGCAATTCGTCGTGCGTGCCGCGCTCGACGATCCGGCCCTTGTCGAGCACGATGATCTGCGCGGCGTGCACGACCGTGGAGAGGCGGTGCGCGATCACGAGCGTGGTACGCGAGCGTGCAATGCTGCGCAACTCGGACTGGATCGCCTGCTCCGAGCGGGAGTCCAGCGCCGAGGTCGCTTCGTCGAAGATCAGGATGTGCGGGTTCTTGAGAATCGTGCGCGCGATCGCCACACGCTGCTTCTCGCCGCCCGAAAGCTTTAGGCCGCGCTCGCCGACCATCGACTCGTAGCCGGCCGGCAGGCTTTCGATGAAGTCGTGGATATGCGCGGCGCGCGCTGCGGCGATCACCTGTTCGCGCGACGCCGACGGGTTGCCATACGCGATGTTGTAGTAAATCGTGTCGTTGAACAGCACCGTGTCCTGCGGCACGATCCCGATGGCCGCGCGCAGCGAGTCCTGTGTGACATCGCGGATATCCTGCCCGTCGATGGTGATGCGCCCGGCGGACTCGCCGGGAAAGCCCACGTCGTAGAACCGGAACAGCAGGCGCGAGAGCGTCGATTTTCCCGAACCGCTGTGGCCGACGACCGCCGTGGTCGTTCCGGCGGCAATGCTGAAATCGACGTCATGCAGAATCTGGCGCGACGCCTCATACCCGAAATTCACGTGATCGAAACGCACCGCGCCGCCCTGGCACACGAGCGGCTGCGCACCCGGCGGATCGGCAACCTCGCGATTGACGTCGAGCAGCGTGAACATTCGGTCCATGTCGGTCATGGCCTGCTTGAGTTCGCGATAGATCACGCCGAGGAAATTCAGCGGAATATAGAGTTGCAGCATGAACGTGTTGACGAGCACCAGATCGCCCAGCGTCATGCTGCCGTTCATCACCCCCTGCGTGGCATGCCAGAGAATCAGGATCAGGCCCGTCGCGATGATCGCCTGCTGGCCGAAGTTCAGCACGGACAGCGAATTCTGCGAACGAATCGCCGCCGCCCGGTAGCGTTTGAGGTTTTCGTCGTAGCGCTGTGTCTCGAACGCCTCGTTGCCGAAGTACTTCACCGTCTCGTAGTTGATGAGCGAGTCGATGGCACGCGCGTTGGCCTTCGAGTCGAGTTCGTTCATCGTGCGGCGAAAGTGCGTGCGCCACTCCGTGACCTTGACCGTGAAGACGATATAGCACGCGAGCGCAATGAGCGTGACGATGGCGTAGAACGCGTCGTAGCGCACGACGAAGAAGCCCAGCACCAGCGCCACTTCGATGAGCGTGGGCAAGATGCTGTAAAGCGAGTACGAGATCATCGACTGGATGCCGCGCGTACCCCGTTCGATGTCTCGGCTCATGCCGCCGGTCTGGCGCTCCAGATGGAAGCGTAGCGAGAGCGCATGCAGGTGGCGAAACACCTTGAGCGCGATTTGCCGCACGGCGCTTTCCGTCACCTTCGAGAAGAAGATCTCCCGCAGCTCGGTGAAGAGCGACGTGGACAGTCGCACGATCCCGTAGGCCACGACCAGCATGCCGAGGCCGCCCACGACAATGAGGCTGGGATCGTTCGATGCGCGCGCCGTTGCCGAGAGCGTCGCCACGGGGCCGAGCGCGTCGACGATGTGCTTCATGATGATCGGCACGCCGAGGTTGGCGACCTTGGCCAGGATCAGGCACGACAGCGCGAGCGTGACGCGTCCGCGAAACTCGAGCAGGTAGGGAAACAGCGATTTGATGACCTGCCAGTCGCCGCGGGGCGCCCTGGGCGCACTGGAAGCCGCCGGCGCGGGCTCGGCCGGAGTGAAACGTCTCATGATGGGGTAGAGCGGCGTCCGGCTCGCGCGAGGGCTTTCCGCTAGAATCGTTGATGGCGTATTTTCGCAGAACCCGGCGTCTCATGCTGAGCCGACGCCGGGCGGCCTCCCCGGCTCACGCAAGGAACATCATGAGTACCCCGACCCCGGCCCTCACGGCCCTGCCCGAAGAAAAAGAACTGGCATTGCGTGTCATGCCCATGCCCGCCGACGCCAACGCCCATGGCGACGTGTTCGGCGGCTGGATCATGTCGCAGGTCGACATCGCCGGTTCGATCCCGGCCGCCCAGCGCGCCAACGGCCGCGTGGCGACCATTGCCGTCAACTCGTTCCTGTTCAAGGAGCCGGTGTTCGTGGGCGATCTGTTGAGCTTCTACGCCACGATCGTGAAGACCGGCAACACCTCCATCACGGTCTATGTCGAGGCCTATGCGCAGCGCATGCGTCTGTCGCACGAAATCGTGAAAGTCACCGAGGCGATGGTCACCTACGTGGCGACCGACGAAGATCGCCGCCCGCGTCCGCTGCCGAAGCTCGACACCGCAAGCTGAGCCTGACGCATGGCTCCCCCTGCCCTCGGGCGGGACTGCCCTGCCCCTGAGCACAAAAAATGCCGCCGTCTCGATTCGAGACGTGCGGCGTTTGTTTTTTTGCCGGACGGCCCGGCAACGGCAGGACTTACGAGAACTGCGAGAAGTCCGGTTTGCGCTTCTCGAGGAAGGCCGTGAACGCTTCCCGGGCTTCCGGCGAGATCAGGCGCTTGCCGAACTCCAGCGCCTCCTCGCGAATCCGCTCGTTCACGTCGCGCGCACTGTCGCCCTTCATCAACTGCTTGGTCGCGCGCAACGACGCTGCCGGCATGGCGGCAAGCTGGGCGGCGCGCTTGGCCGCATACGCCGTAAGCTCCGCAGCCGGCACCACGCGATTGACGAACCCCATCGCCACGGCTTCGTTCACGTCGAACGGCTCGCCGAAGAGCAGCTTTTCCGCCGCCCGCTGGTAGCCCGCCACGCGCGGCAGCAGCCAGCTCGACGCCGCCTCCGGGCAAAGGCCCAGTTGCGTAAAAGGCAGCGCGAAGCGCGCCGTCTCGGCGGCGTAGACCACGTCGCAGTGCAGCAGCAGCGTCGTGCCCACGCCCACGGCGTTGCCCGCCACGGCAGCGACGATCGGCTTGGTCGCCTGACTGATCGCGTACAGGAACTGAAAGACGGGCGCGTTGCCGTCCGTCGGCGGATGCTTCAGGAAGTCTTCGAGGTCGTTGCCTGCCGAGAAGGCTTCCGCGTGGCCCTGAATCAGGATCACGCGAAGCGACGGATCGGCCTCCGCCTGGAGAATGCCCTCGGCGAGCGCCGAATACATGGCCGCCGTAATCGCGTTCTTCTTGTGCGCACGGTTGAAGCTGATGACCTGCACGGCGCCGTCGCGCTGTACCAATACGTCGTCCATCTCGTGTGTCTCCTTGCGTTTTGTCACCGCCGCGCCGAGGCATCCGGCCACGTCGCGGCGTCGATCCGCTGTCGTCAAAAAAGCGCCGGGGTGCCGCCGCGCTTTCGCGAGACCGCACCCCGGCGCTCAGGGCTGCCGCCGGCACGACGCGCCGGACGTGTCATGCGACGGCCCGCCCGATTACATACGCTCGATAATGCCCGCAGCGCCCATGCCCGTGCCAACGCACATCGTCACCATGCCGTACTTCAGGTTGTGACGACGCAACGCATGCACCACGGTCGCCGCACGGATCGCACCGGTGGCGCCCAGCGGGTGGCCGAGGGCGATCGCGCCGCCCATCGGATTGACCTTGCTGGTGTCCAGGTCCAGATCCTTGATGACGGCGAGCGCCTGTGCGGCGAACGCTTCGTTCAGCTCGATCCAGTCCATGTCCTGCTGCGACAGACCTGCGGCACGCAGAGCAGCCGGAATCGCTTCCTTCGGGCCAATGCCCATGATCTCGGGCGGCACGCCGCGCACGGCGAACGACACGAAACGCGCGAGCGGCGTGAGGTTGAATTGCTTCAGGATCTTCTCGCTCACGACGAGCAGTGCACCGGCACCGTCCGACGTCTGCGAGCTGTTCCCGGCCGTGACCGATCCCTTGTTCGCGAAGACCGGGCGCAGCTTGCCGAGGCCTTCGATCGACGTATCCGGGCGCGGACCTTCGTCGAGCGAGAGCGTGCGCGTCTTGACCGACACTTCGCCCGTCGCCAGATTCGGGAAGCGCTCGACGATCTCGATCGGCGTGATCTCGTTCGTGAACTCACCGGCCTGTTGTGCCTTGATCGCCTTCTGGTGCGAGGCCAGCGCGAAGGCGTCCTGCGCCTCACGCGTCACGCCCCACTGCTGCGCGACCTTCTCGGCCGTCAGCCCCATGCCGTAGGCGATACCCACGTTCTCGTCGCGCTCGAAGATCGACGGCGAGAGCGACGGCGTGTTGCCCATCATCGGCACCATGCTCATGCTCTCGATGCCACCGGCGAACATGGCGTCGGCTTCGCCCACACGGATGCGGTCGGCCGCCATGGCCAGCGCGGTGAGACCCGAGGCGCAGAACCGGTTGACGGTCACCCCGCCGACCGTGTTCGGCAGGCCGGAGAGCAGCGCACCGATACGCGCCACGTTCAGGCCTTGCTGGGCTTCGGGAATGGCGCAGCCGATGATCGCGTCTTCGATCACCTTCGGATCGAGATCCGGCACCTGGGCGAGCGTGCTCTTGAGGATGGTCGCGAGCAGATCGTCCGGACGCGTGTTCTTGTAGCTGCCCTTGGGAGCCTTGCCGATCGGCGCACGCGTGGCGGCAACGATGTAGGCGTCTTGCAGTTGTTTGCTCATGTCAGTCTCCGATCGGCTTAGTTGCGCACCGGCTTGCCGGTCTGCAGCATGCCCATGATGCGTTCCTGGGTCTTCGACGTGCCCAGCAGTTCGATGAAGGCGCGGCGCTCGAGCGCCAGCAACCACTCTTCGTTCACGAGGCTGCCCGCTTCGACGTCGCCACCGCACACGGCTTCGGCAATGCGCGAGGCGATCAGGAAGTCGTGCGACGAGATGAAGTTGCCGTCGCGCATGTTCACGAGCGACGCCTTGATCGTCGAGACACCCGAGCGACCCGCCACCGGAATGCCGGCCGGCTTGAGCGGCGGACGGTAGCCGGCGAGCGACAGCGCACGCGCTTCGTTGCGTGCGACCGACAGCAGCTCGTGCACGTTGTAGACGATGGTGTCCGAGGCCTTCAGGTAGCCCATGTCGCGCGCGTCGATTGCCGAGGCCGAGACCTTCGCCATGGCCGCATTCGTGAACGACTTCGTCACGAATTGCAGGTACTGCACGCTGCCCGCTGCGGTGGCCGCTTCCGCCGCGCGAATCGCGGCTTCCTTCAGGCCGCCGCCGCCCGGCACGAGGCCCACGCCGACTTCCACGAGACCGATGTAGCTCTCGAGCGCCGCCACGCGCTTGGCGCTATGGAGCAGCAGTTCGCAGCCGCCGCCCAGCGCAATGCCGGACACCGCCGAGACCACGGGCACCTGCGCGTACTTCACGCGCATCATGCCGTCCTGGAACTTCTTGATGAAGGGCTCGATGCCCTTCGCGCCGCCCATCATGAAGGCGGGCATGGCCGCTTCCAGATCGGCACCGGCGGAGAACGGACCGCCCGGCGCGCCGAGCTTGAGCGACGTCGGCTGCCACACGACCACGCCGCGATACTGCTGCTCGGCGAGGTCGATGGCACGGGTCAGACCGTCGATGACGGCCGGCCCGATGGTGTTCATCTTCGACTTGAACGAGACGATGAGCACGTCGTCCTGACCGGGGGTCTCGTCGACCCACAGGCGCACCGCGTCGTTCTCTTCGATGGTCTTGCCGAACTTGCGCGGATCGGCGCTGGCGTCGCCCACGAGCGATGCCGGGAACACCTGACGCTGATAGACCGGCAGCGTGCTGCGCGGCACGAAGGCGTCCTTGGCCGGGTTGTACGACCCTTGCGCCGTGTGCACACCGCCCGCTTCGGCGACCTTGCCGCTCGTGACCCACTTCGGCAGCGGCGCGCTCGACAGGGCCTTGCCCGCGTCGATGTCTTCCTGCACCCACTGCGCGATGTCCTTCCAGCCGGCGGCCTGCCAGTCCTCGAACGGACCGGTGGTCCAGCCGAAGCCCCAGCGGATCGCGAAGTCCACTTCGCGCGCGTTGTCGGCGATCTGCTCGAGATACACGCCGATGTAGTGGAACACGTCGCGGAACACGGCCCACAGGAACTGCGCCTGCGGGTTGGTCGATTCGCGCAGCAGACGCAGGCGCTCGGCCGGTGCCTTCTTCAGAATCCGCACGACCATTTCGTCGGCCTTCTTGCCCGACTCGACGTACTCGCCCGATTGCGGGTCGAGCACCTTGATGGCCTTGCCTTCCTTCTTGTAGAAGCCGGCGCCGGACTTCTGTCCCAGCGCGCCCTTCTCCACCAGCGCCTTGAGTACCGGCGGCGTAGCGTAGGTCGGGGCGAACGGGTCGTCCTTCAGGCCGTCCTGCATCGTCTTGATGACGTGTGCCATCGTGTCCAGACCGACCACGTCGGCCGTGCGGAACGTGGCCGACTTGGCCCGGCCCAGCTTGCTGCCGGTCAGGTCGTCGACGACATCGAACGGAATGCCGTATTTCTGCGCTTCGGCGAACACCGCCAGAATCGAGAACACCCCCACGCGGTTGGCGATGAAGTTCGGCGTGTCCTTCGCGCGCACCACACCCTTGCCGAGCGTGGACGTGAGGAACGTTTCGAGCTGGTCGAGAATCGCCGGATCGGTCGTGACCGTCGGGATCAACTCGACCAGATGCATGTAGCGCGGCGGGTTGAAGAAGTGCACGCCGCAGAAGCGCGACTTCAGATCGGCGTCGAAGCCGTCCGAGAGTTCGGTGATCGACAGGCCCGACGTATTCGACGCGAAGATCGCGTGCTTGGCCAGGTGCGGCGCGACCTTCTTGTACAGGTCGTGCTTCCAGTCCATGCGCTCGGCGATCGCCTCGATCACGATGTCGCAGCCCGCGAGCTTCTCGATGTCGTCTTCATAGTTGGCGACTTCGATGTACTGCGCGTCGGCCTTGTCGGCGAATGGCGCGGGGCTCAGCTTCTTCAGGCCGTCGATGGCGCGCGTGACGATGCTGTTCTTCGGGCCTTCCTTGGCCGGAAGGTCGAACAGCACGACCGGCACTTTCGCGTTGACGAGGTGCGCTGCGATCTGCGCGCCCATCACGCCGGCGCCGAGCACGGCTACCTTGCGTACGACCAGGGGGTTGTTGGTTTGGCTCACGGTGATCTCCTGGGCTATCAGAACAGGTCGACGTCGACTTCCATCAGCGTCTTCGCGCCGGCACGGGCCATGCGAATTTGCGACGCGGTCTCCGGCAGCAGCTTGGCGAAGTAGAAACGCGCCGTGGCGAGTTTCGATTCGTAGAACTTGTCGCCGCTGCCTTGCTTGTCGAGCGCGATACGTGCCATGCGCGCCCAGAAGTACGCGAACACGAGGTGGCCGACCACGCGCTGATACGGCACCGATGCCGCACCGACTTCGTCCGGATTGGCCATCGCCTTCATGCCGATTTCCATCGTCAGCTTCTGCACCTTGTCGCCGATATCCGCGAGCGGATTGACGAACTCCTGCATCTCTTCCTTCGTGCCTTCGGCTTCGACGAAGTCCTGCACGAGCTTGCCGAACTTCTTGAGCTTCGCGCCCATGTCGCCGAGCACCTTGCGTCCAAGCAGGTCGAGCGCCTGAATCGAGTTGGTGCCTTCGTAGATCATGTTGATGCGCGCGTCGCGCACGTACTGCTCCATGCCCCATTCGGAGATAAAGCCGTGCCCGCCGTAGATCTGCATGGCGTGGTTCGTGCACTCGAAGGCGTTATCCGTCAGGAACGCCTTGATGATCGGCGTGAGCAGCGCGACCAGATCGGCCGCTTCCTTACGCTCGGCTTCGTCGCCGTGCGAAAGCTCCTTGTCGATGTGCAGCGCGGTCCAGTACGAGAACGCACGGCCACCTTCGACGTAGGCCTTCTGCGTGAGCAGCATGCGGCGCACGTCCGGATGCACGATGATCGGATCGGCGGGCTTGTCCGGCGCCTTCGGGCCGGTCAGCGAGCGCATCTGGATACGCTCCTTCGCGTACACCAGCGAGTTCTGGTAAGCGACTTCGGTCAGGCCCATGCCCTGCATGCCCACGCCCTGACGTGCAGCGTTCATCATCACGAACATGGCGTTCAGGCCCTTGTTCGGCTCGCCGACGAGCCAGCCCTTCGCGCCGTCGAGGTTCATCACGCAGGTCGCGTTGCCGTGAATGCCCATCTTGTGTTCGATGGAGCCGCACTTGATCCCGTTGCGCTCACCCGGGGCGCCGTTGGCGTCGGGAATGAACTTGGGCACCACGAACAGCGAGATACCCTTGGTTCCCGGCGGCGCATCGGGCAGACGTGCCAGCACGAGGTGGATGATGTTGGCGGCCATGTCGTGCTCGCCCGCCGAGATGAAGATCTTGGTGCCGGAGATGGCGTACGAACCGTCGCCGTTCGGCTCGGCCTTCGTGCGCAGCATGCCCAGGTCGGTGCCGCAATGCGGCTCGGTCAGGCACATCGTGCCGGTCCATTCGCCCGACACGATCTTCGGCAGATAAGTGGCTTGTTGCTCGGGGGTGCCGTGCGCGTGCAGGCATTCGTAGGCGCCATGCGACAGGCCGGGGTACATCGTCCACGCCTGGTTGGCCGAGTTGAGCATTTCGTACAGCGCGTTGTTCACGACCTGCGGCAGGCCCTGTCCGCCGAATTCGGGATCGCACGCCAGTGCGGGCCAGCCGGCCTCGACATACTGCGCATAGGCCTGCTTGAAGCCGGTCGGCGTGCTCACCACGCCGTCGCCTTCGTACTTGCAGCCTTCGCGATCGCCCACCTGATTGAGCGGGAAGACCACTTCGCTACAGAACTTGCCGGCTTCCTCGAGTACCTGATTGATGGTATCGGCATCGATGTCCGCGTGTTTCGGCATTGCCTTCAATTCATTTTCCACGCCCAGCAGTTCGTGCATCACGAATTGCATGTCGCGCAGCGGCGCGTTGTACTGTCCCATGACCTACTCCTCCGAACAAATCGACTCGAATCGCGGTCGGCTTGCGCCTCACCCGCGCTGATAAGACGAAATCAGTTTTTCCAGTGCCACCCGGGTCATGTCGACGGCGCCCGGCTCCCGAAGGAATCGCGCGTCGTGATGCAGGCCGAGTGTCAGGCTGTACATTTCAAAGAGCATCAGACGCGGATCGGTGTCCGCACGCAGATGTCCCTCCTCCTTCGCTTGCGTGATCGCGCGCAGCAGGGCCGAACGCCACAGCCGCACACTCTTCACCAAGGCTTCGCGCACCGGACTGGCCGCGCGATCGTCGTACTCGACGGCACCGCTGATATAGATGCAGCCCGTCGTGACTTCGCGAATGCGCTTGTCCATCCAGCGATCCACCAGCGCTCTGAGTCGCGGCAAGCCGCGCGGCGCTTCCATGCTCGGTGCAAACACTTCTTCTTCGAAGCGCCGGTGGTATTCCATCAGCACTTCTATCTGCAAATCCTCGCGCGAACCGAAGTGCGCGAAGACGCCGCTTTTGCTCATATGCATACGATCGGCCAGCAAGCCGATCGTCAGCCCCTCGAGTCCGTCCCGCCCCGCCAATTCAAGCGCGGCATTCAGGATTGCGGCACGTGTCTGTTCACCCTTTCGCATGTGTATGGCATCGCTCTGGTTGTCCGTTCTCCGATGCTAACCAAAAAATCGAACGGCCGTCCTATTATTGAGGGACGCCTATGGGCGAACAAGGAATTTATTAGATCGGAATACCTAATCGGTATCGCGCCCGGAGGGGGCTTGTGCGGCCTGAGAGCCAGTGCCGGCGGGCTTCGGTGAGAATTGGGATGCAGCCAGCGCTCAGTCGTACTTGCCCCGCGTGAGGACCTTCATCACGAGGCGATAGAGGCGGTACGCAGTCCATTGGCGGAAGCGCCGCCAGCGCGAACGTTCGCCGTAGCGCTCGGGATCGATCTGACGGGCGTCGGCGAACGCCTGCCGGATGTAGTCGCGCAACTGGAGCACCAGCGGATCGTCGAGCACGACCACGTTGGCCTCGTGGTTCAGGAACAGCGACAGGGCATCGAGATTCGAGGAGCCGACTGTCGCCCAGACATCGTCGACGACCGCCACCTTGCCGTGCAATTGCCGCATGTCGTACTCGCCGATGCGCACCCCGGCGTCGAGCAACTTGGCGTAGAGCCACGGCACGGCAGTATCGAGCAGACGGAATTCCTTGCGGCCGATCAGCAGGTGCACGGCCACGCCGCGCTCGGCGGCCTGCGACAGCGCGCGCCGCAAGCGGCGCCCCGGCACGAAGTAGGGGTTCGCCAGCCAGATCTCGTGGCGCGCGCGCCCCAGCGCCCGGAGATACGCCTTCTCGACCGAACGGCGATTGTGCAGGTTGTCGCGGGCCACGAACGCCGCCTGGCCGTTGTAGTTGGCATGCAATCGCCCTCGCTGTCCGCGACGTCGATGACGGAACGGTGTGCCCAGATACCCCGGCGCCAGACGCATCCACTGAATGTGAAACGCGATGGCGATTTCCGCCACGATGGGTCCCCGGCATTGCACGGCGAAGTCCCAGCGCGGCCCTTCGAGACGCACACCGCCGCCGCCGTTGAAATCGTCGATGATGTTGATGCCACCGACGAACGCAATGCCATGGTCGACGATAGCGAGCTTGCGATGCGTGCGCGAGAAGCCGAACTTGCCGAACAGTCGCGGGTTATAGATACGGTGCTTCACGCCGGCCTCCTGCCAACCGGCGAGGAATGGCAGCCGACGGCTCGTGCCGATCCCGTCGGTAATCAGTCGCACCGTGACCCCGCGCTGCGCGGCGCGCTGCAGCGCCGCAGCGACGTCCTGTCCGGCATCGTCCCCATCGAAGATGTACGTCTCGAGCGAGACTTCGCGCGTGGCGTTGTCAATGGCGTCGATCAGCGCAGCAAAGTAATCCCGGCCGAGATAGAGCAGCGTCAGATCGTTGTCGTGGGAGAACGGCAGGTACTTGCTCATCGGCCGCGGCTAGCGCACGCGTAACGGCAGTTGCCGGATGGCATCGCCGTTCGATGGAGAGAAACAACGCGCGGCGGCCTCTTCCCACGGCAGCCAGGCGTATGCCACGTGCTCGCGCGGCGCGAGCGTGACTGCCGTGTTTTCCGGCACACACAGGCCGAACCAATGTTCCGTGTTGCGCGTGACGCCGGGCGCGTAGCGATGCGCCCATCGGGCATAGATGTTGTACTGGATCTCATGCTGCCAGTCGGTCAGCGCGCCCTCCGGCACTAGCGTGCCGTTCGCCACGCGAATGCCCGTCTCCTCCAGGACTTCACGCGCCGCCGTTTCGATCAACGGTTCGTCGAGCCGGTCCTTGCTGCCGGTGACCGACTGCCAGAAGTTCTCGGCATCGGCGCGTTCGATGAGCAGCACGTCGAGCGCCGGCGTGTAGATCACGACGAGCACGGATTCGGGAATCTTGAATGGCTTCATGCAGGCAGCGGAATTCGATGACAGCGCCGACGACCGGCGCCGATGCTGCATTGTATAGGGCACTTGCGTCATTGCGGCGTCGCAATGGCTCTGCGTGGCACCGCCGAGTCGCCGCATGCGTACCCTCGCGCCAAAACAAAACCCCCTCGCGCCTTGCGGCGGAGGGGGTTCCGAGCGTCACGGGGTCACGGGGCCGGGTGAGCGGCCCCGTCGTCAACCTCAGGCCTTCGGGGCTTCGGGTTGACGCAGACGGATGTGCAGTTCGCGCAGTTGACGCTCGTCGACCGGCGACGGCGCTTGCGTGAGCAGATCCTGTGCACGTTGCGTCTTCGGGAAGGCGATCACGTCGCGGATCGAGTCGGCACCGGCCATCATCGTGATGATGCGGTCCAGACCGAAGGCGATGCCGCCGTGCGGGGGCGCGCCGTACTGGAGCGCGTCGAGCAGGAAGCCGAACTTCGCACGGGCTTCTTCCTCACCCAGCTTGAGCGCGCGGAACACCTTGCTCTGCACGTCTTCCTGGAAGATACGGACCGAACCGCCGCCGATTTCCCAGCCGTTGAGCACCATGTCGTAGGCCTTCGCCAGGCACTTGCCCGGGTCGGTCTCGAGGTAGTCGATGTGCTCGTCCTTCGGGCTCGTGAACGGGTGATGGCAGGCGACCCAGCGGGCGTCTTCCTCGTCGTACTCGAACATCGGGAAGTCGACGACCCACAGCGGGCGCCAGCCGGCTTCGAACAGGCCGTGCGACTTGCCGAATTCCGAATGACCGATCTTCAGACGCAGCGCGCCGATGCCGTCGTTGACGACCTTTTCCTTGTCCGCGCCGAAGAAGATGATGTCGCCGTCTTGCGCGCCGGTGCGCTCAAGGATCGAGGCGACGGCAGCGTCGTGCAGGTTCTTCACGATCGGGCTTTGCAGACCGTCGCGGCCCTTGGCCACTTCATTGACCTTGATCCAGGCCAGGCCCTTCGCACCGTAGATCTTCACGAATTCGGTGTAGGCGTCGATTTCGCTACGCGAGATCTCGGCACCGCCCGGCACGCGCAGGGCCACCACACGGCCGCCTTCGGTCGTGGCGGGCACGGAGAAGACCTTGAAGTCCACGTCGCCCATCACGTCGGTCAGTTCGGTGAATTCGAGCTTCACGCGCAGGTCCGGCTTGTCCGAACCGAAGCGGCGCATCGCTTCCGAGTACTCCATGACCGGCACCTTGGCGTCGAGATCGACGTCAATGGCTTCCTTGAACACGTGACGGATCATGTTCTCGAACAGATCGCGAATTTCCTGCTCCGAGAGGAACGAGGTTTCGCAGTCGATCTGCGTGAATTCCGGCTGGCGGTCGGCGCGCAGGTCTTCGTCCCGGAAGCACTTGGTGATCTGGTAGTAACGGTCGAAGCCGGCCACCATCAGCAACTGCTTGAAGAGCTGCGGCGACTGCGGCAGCGCGAAGAACATGCCGGCGTTCACACGCGAGGGCACCAGGTAGTCGCGTGCACCTTCCGGGGTGCTCTTCGTGAGCATCGGGGTTTCGATGTCGATGAAGCCTTGCGCGTCGAGGTACTTGCGCACTTCCATCGCCACCTTGTAGCGCAGGCGCAGGTTGTATTGCATCTGCGGGCGGCGCAGATCGAGCACGCGATGCGTGAGGCGCGTGGTTTCCGACAGGTTCTCGTCGTCGAGCTGGAACGGGGGCGTCACCGAGGCGTTGAGCACTTGCAGCTCATGGCACAGCACTTCGATCTTGCCGCTCGTGAGGTTGGCGTTCTCGGTGCCGGCCGGACGGCTGCGCACCAGGCCCGTGATCTGCACGCAGAACTCATTGCGCAGGCCTTCGGCGGCCTTGAACATCTCCGCGCGGTCCGGATCGCACACGACCTGCACCAGACCTTCGCGATCACGCAGGTCGATGAAGATGACCCCGCCGTGATCACGGCGGCGATTGACCCAGCCACAAAGCTTGACCGTTTGGCCCAGTTGTTGCTCGGTCACCAGACCGCAGTAGGAGGTACGCATGGACATTTTGCTGTTCCGATTTTCAAAAAATGACGCCGACGGTTCCCGGTGGCTCACAGGAGCGGGCCGGGACGCTGTTGGCGCGGGTTGTGGGCGGGCGCCACCACGCCCATCGATACGATGTACTTGAGGGCGGCGTCGACCGTCATGTCGAGTTCGATCACGTCGCTCGCCCGCATCATCAGGAAGAAGCCTGAGGTCGGGTTCGGCGTCGTAGGGACATAGACGCTCACGTACTCGCCCTGCAAGTGATTGACCACATCGCCGCCCGGCGCGCCGGTCAGGAAGGCGATGGTCCAGGAATCCGCGTGCGGGTAACGCACGAGCAACGCCTTGCGAAACGCGTTGCCGTTGCTCGAGAGCAACGTATCGGACACCTGCTTGACGCTGCCGTACAGCGGTCCGACGACGGGAATGCGCGTCAGAACGGCTTCCCACCAGCCGACCAGCTTCTGGCCAATGAAATTATGCGCCAGAAGGCCGACGACGAACACGAACGCCAGCGTGACCACCACACCGAAGCCCGGCACGCGCATGCCGATCAGGCGCGAGGGTTGCCACTCGTCGGGCAACAGCAACAGGGTCTGATCCATCGTACCGATGATCAGACCGAGCACCCACAGCGTGATGGCCAGGGGCACCAGCACCAGCAGGCCGGTCAGGAAAATCGTCTTCAACGCGGGTTTTTTGACGCTCATGGCAGGACTCGCGAATGTTGGCGGCGACGGGGTGTGCGCGGCGTGTTCGGTTTAATGGCAGGCGCAACCGCCGCCACAGGCGGCAGGTGCGGCCGATGCGCTCGACGACTCGCCGCCCGAGGACGACGACGCGGCGCTATCGCCCGACGCTGCGGCAGGTGCCGACGAAGCAGAGGATGCCCCGCCCGTGGCCGGGGCGCTCGTGCCGCCCGAACCGCCACGGAAGTCGGTCACATACCAGCCTGAGCCCTTGAGCTGGAACCCGGCCGCAGTGACCTGCTTGCGAAACGTGTCCTTGCCGCATTCCGGGCACTGGGTGAGCGGGTCATCGCTCATTTTTTGCAGCACATCCTTCGCGAAACCGCATGTTTCGCAACGATAGGCATAGATAGGCATGATTCTTTCCGACGGAAAAAGGCGCGCAAAGCCTTGAATTATAACCGCTTCACAAGGCTTTCGGGATTTGTCCGGAGATATATGGGGCAGCATCGGGCCAGGATCAAGACGTGGCGTGCCCGCATTGGGCGTAACGCCCTTGCGCGAGACCGTGCCACATGGCGCCCCCGGCCCGCCTGGCGGGCACGGCAGGCCGGCGGCGGGTGCTGCGACCCGCCTTGCCCAATGCTTGGGGTACGGCCACTGTGGCCAACGCTTTCGCTACGGCCGAAGCGGCAAGTGCGCCCTCAGATCGTCGAGACCTGCTGCTCCGGCGGCTGGCCGCGCTCCGACGCCGGTTGCAGCAGCGAGCCGACGACCATGCCCGCGATGGAGGCCAGCAGCCCTGCCAGTTGCGGCGGCACCATGGCGTCCGGGGCAAGCGCCTCGCAGCCGATCCAGACGATCAGGCCGCTGAACACGGCCAGCGTGCCGCCCAACGAGCTGGAGCGCTTCCAGTACAGGCCGAACACGAGCGGCACGAAGCAGCACACGAGCGTGACCTTGTACGCGCTTTCCACCATCTGGAAGATCGACGCCGTCGAATTGAGCGCGTACACCAGCACCAGCGCAGTGAAGCACAGCACGACGATACGCATCAGACGCAGCAGATGCTTGTCGTCGATCCGGCCCTTGAGCATCGGCCGCACGATGTTCTCTGCAAACGTGACCGACGGCGCCAGCAGCGTGGCCGAGGCGCAGCTCTTGATGGCCGAAAGCAGCGCCCCGAAGAACATCACCTGTGCCACGATCGGCACACTGGTGAGCACCAACTGCGGCAGGATCTGTTGCGGATCGGTGCCGATGTACTTCTGCACCATCGACGGTGCGATCAGCAGCGCCGAGTACGCGAGGAAAATCGGGATGAACGTGAAGAAGAAGTACAGCACGCCGCCCGTCACCGAGCCGGCCACGGCAATGTTCTCCGACTTGGACGACATCACGCGCTGGAACACGTCCTGCTGCGGAATCGAGCCGAACATCATCGTGACGCCCGCCGCTATGAAGGCCAGGACGTCCGCCGGATTCATTTCGGGCAGGAACACGAACTTGCCTGCCTCCGAGGCATGCGCGATCACCGCGCTCGCGCCGCCGGGCACCATGCCCGAGACCACGACCGCAATGTAGATCAGCCCCACGACGATGATGATCATCTGGATGAAGTCGGTCACGGCGACCGAGATCATGCCACCCAGCAGCGTGTAGGCCAGCACCGAGACCGCGCCGATCATCATGCCCGTCGGCTCGGACATCGCACCGCCCGACACCGTATGGAACACGAGGCCCAGCGCCTTGATCTGCGCGCCGACCCAGCCGAGGTACGAGATCACGATGGCGATACTCGTCACCACTTCGACCGTGCGGTTGTACTTGAGCTTGTAGAAGTCGCCGATCGTCATGAGGTTCATGCGATACAGCTTGCGGGCGAAGAACATGCCCACCAGCACCAGACACATCGACGAACCGAACGGGTCGGCGACCACGCCGCGCAAGCCCTCGCCGATGAAGGTCGCCGGAATGCCGAGCACGGCTTCCGAGCCGAACCAGGTGGCGAACACCACGGCAATGACCATGCCGTAGGGAAGACGACGGCCGGCGACGGTGAAATCTTTGGTATTGCGGACCTTGAGGGCGGCCAACAGCCCGATGGCCACCGAAATGACCCAGTACAGAATGACAAACCAAATCAGCATAACGCGGCCCCAGCCAAGCCCCAGGGCGGCGGATGCGGCGAGGCGCCGTTGGCCGCCGGCAAGATCCGGCCGCATGAGGCCGCCCGCGAGCGCTAACGATGCCGTGCCGTCGGCCACAGCCTTCCGGGCAACAGAAATTCAGGTCGGTGCATGACGGGGCTGATGCGATTCAGCACTCGGGGGCGCCCGTTTTGCCACCTGGCGAAAAAATTTTCGGCCGATTATAGCGGCGGGGAAGTCGCGCGGGGAAAAAATCACAATTCCCGTGCGGGATCGTGGCAAATATCGGGAAATGCCTAATGTCTAAGCTGGCGTTACGTACTGTTGACGTACTGTTGACGCACCGCTGACGCAAACCGGCGGCCGTTGTCGCGGCGACGCCGTCTCCCTGGCGCCCCGGATCCGGTATCCGGGTCGTGCCGATCAGCGGCGTCGCCAGACCATCCAGTGTTCCGCCCCGGCGAAGACCGGCACGGAGTCGTCCACGAGTCGGTCGGTTTCGCAGACGAAGTCCTGGGCGAGCAGCGCGTCGAGCGCTTCGGGTGCAATGCCGAATGGCGGCCCCTTCGGCGTTTCCTTGAGGAAAAAGAACCCGGCCAGACAAGCGCCTTGCGGCAGCAGATGCGCCATGCGGCGTGCGTAGTCTTGCCAGAGATTGCGCGGCAACGCGCAGAGAAACGCCCGCTCGTAGATCACGTCGACGGCGAACGGCGGCGTGTAGGTGAAGAAATCGGCTTGTTCGACAAGGGACGCCCGCGGCCCCAACTGCGACCGGGCCGATTCGACGGCCACCGGCGAAAAATCGATCGCGCGCACCGGCCAGCCCTGGGCGTCGAGCCACGCCGCTTCATACGCGGCCCCGCAGCCGGGAATCAACGTGGCCCGCGGCACGCCTTCCTGCGTCACGAACTCGCGCAGCGCCTGCGGCACGCCGGCGGCGTCCCAGGGCATGAAGGCGCTGGCGAAGCGCTCGTCCCAAAACGCGGCGTTCGAAGGATCGCGATGCGCGAAGGTCGGCACCGACGGTGTTGCACCGCTGCCGCCCTTCCCGGCATCGTCTTCGTCGCGCGGCGCGTGAAGCGGCGTCGGCATGACGGACATCTTCGGAATCACGGGCATGGATTCGCTTCCTTTCTTGAGGCCGTGGCGGATGGCGGATGGCGGATGGCGAGTGGCGGGTAACGGGTGCCAGGTAACGGCCGACTTAGGTGTACAGCCAGATGAACGCCGTCAGCACGCCGATGGCGACGCCGCCGACCAGACAGAAGGCACCGGTCAGCAGACGATTGGTGCGGCGTTGCTCCTGAAGCAGCGCGAGCAGCAACGTGTCGTCCTGCGGGCGGGCGTGGGCGGCGAGCGCCTGATGGATGAGCCGCGGCAGTTGTGGCATCGTCTTGCTCCACTGCGGCACCTCGGCCTTCAGGCGTTCGAGCCAGCCGCGCGGGCCGATCTGCTCGGCCATCCAGCGCTCGAGGAACGGCTTGGCCGTCTTCCACAAATCCAGGTCCGGATCGAGCTGACGCCCGAGCCCTTCGATGTTGAGCAACGTCTTTTGCAGCAACACGAGCTGCGGCTGGATCTCCACGTTGAAGCGGCGCGATGTCTGGAACAGTCGCATGAGCACCAGCCCCAACGAGATTTCCTTGAGCGGACGATCGAAGTACGGCTCGCATACCGCGCGAATCGCCCCTTCGAGTTCTTCGACGCGCGTGTCCGACGGCACCCAGCCGGACTCCAGATGCAGCGACGCCACCCGGTGATAGTCGCGACGGAAGAACGCGAGGAAGTTCTGCGCCAGATAGTTCTTGTCGAACTCGGACAACGCCCCCACGATGCCGCAATCGAGCGCGATGTAGCGGCCGAGCGTTGCGGGGTTGAGGCTCACGAGAATGTTGCCCGGGTGCATATCCGCGTGGAAGAAGCCGTCGCGCAGGAACTGCGTGAAGAAGATCTCGACGCCTTCGCGCGCCAGCTTCTTCAGGTCCACGCCCGCATCGCGGAGCACGTCGATCTGGCTGATCGGCACGCCGTGCATGCGCTCCATTACCAGCACGGAACTCGAACTGAATTCCCAGTAGATCTCGGGCACCATCAGCATGCCGGAGTCGATGAAGTTGCGACGCAGTTGCGCAGCGTTGGCCGCTTCGCGCATCAGGTCGAGTTCGTCGTGCAGATACTTGTCGAATTCCGCGACCACTTCGCGCGGCTTCAGGCGTTTGCCATCCGGCCAGAGCCGTTCCACCCAACCCGCCAGGTCACGCATCAGCGCCAGATCGCTGTCGATCACGTTGAGCATGTTCGGGCGCAGCACCTTGACCGCCACCTCCTTGCCAGCGTGCTCGCCATCGCGAACGCGCGCGAAGTGCACCTGTGCAATCGAGGCGCTCGCCACCGGCGTGCGCTCGAACTCCACGAACACTTCCTCGAGCGGGCGGCCCAGCGACTTCTCGATGCTCGCACGCGCGACCTCGGGGTCGAACGGTGGCACCTGATCCTGCAGACGCGCCAGTTCCTGCGCGATGTCGGGCGGCATCAGGTCACGACGCGTCGAGAGCACCTGCCCGAACTTCACGAAGATCGGGCCCAGCGACTCCAGCGCCAGACGCAGACGCTCGCCGCGCGGGGCCTTGAGTCCGGAACGTCCGAACGTCGCTACGCGAAGCAATGCGCGCGTCACCGGGTGGGGAATGCTCGAGAGCACGAGCTCGTCGAGCCCGTATCGATAGCAGACGAAAAAGATCTTGATCAGTCGCAGAAGACGCATCGGTCAGCGGCCTCCGTGGGTACGAGCGGCCGTGGCAGGTGCCGCGCCGGGTGCACCGGGTGTGCCATTGGCCGGCGTCTGGCGTTCGAGCCTTTCGATGCGCTTTTCAAGGCGTGCGAGGTCGTCGCGCAGCGTGCCGATGTCGGCGCGCATGGCGTCGAGCCGCGCACGCGCCACCAGCATCGGATTCTCTTCGACGAGAAAGTCGGCCAGCGAGCGCGCGAGCGTGCCGCCCGTGCGGCGCGCGCCGGCAACGGCGGCCTTGCCCGTCTCGGTCACGCGATGGGCCGCGGCGTCGCCGATCACCTTGCTCAGGTCCTCGGCAACCTCCCAGCGCAGATGCTGGGCGAGATACGACACGGTATTGGCGAATTCGGCATCGCCTTCGATCTTCACGTGGCGCATGACGGCAGCCTGACCGCCGCCGGCGAAATCGGCCAGCGCCGCCGGAGGTACCGCGATGCTGACATCGCAGGCGTGATCGGCGTCGGCGGCAACGAGGTAACCGTCGTCGCCCACGCGCAGGCGCAGATCGATGGCGGACATCGCCAGTCGCGCGGAGGCGCCGATGTGATGGCGCAGACGTTCGCGTGCCCACGGTTCGCGGGCAAGCAGATGGTTCACGGTGGCGGCAAAGGCTTTGGCGGCTACGGTCATGAGCTTGGCGGTCGGCCGGCGCAGAACACCGGTCGCACCGATAGACGCCGCCCGGCAACAACCTTCGGACGGCAAAAACAAAAGAGCCCGCGTGGTGCGCGGGCTCTCATTGTAAGGCAGGTTACGGCAAATTCGGCGCGAGCTTAGCTGAGCTGCTGAATCCCGGCGAGCACCCAGCCGCCGTTACCGGTAGCGGGCTTGGTCAGGTTCCAGACCTCGTTGAACGGCTCCGCCGGGGCACCTTCGGCTTCGCGGATCAGGCCCGAGAAGCGAACGCTTGCCATGTACTCGGTGGCCGTCTGTTCGATGCCGAGCAGTTCGGCGTCGAGCTGGACGACATCGGTACGGTTGGTCGATTTGCCGCGCTCTTCGAGGTCCATCTTGATCTCCGCGAACATCTGCGGCGTCGTGAACTCGTTGATATCGGCCTGGTCGCCCTTGTCCCATGCGGCTTGCAGACGGTTGAAGTACACCTTCGCGCTGCGCAGGAAACCGTCGGTATCGAAACCGGCCGGCACGCCGAACGGCTCGGCAGCGGCGGCAGCGCCTGCGGCTGCGGGCACGGCCGACAGCGACGGCTGGGCCGACGATGCCTGCGGTTGTGCCGATTGCGGCGACTGCGCGTTGTCCCACGACTGACGCAGCGAGTTGTTGTTCGACGCGTCGTTGCCGGCGCCGGCATAGGCCGGGGTCTGCTGCTGCGACTTATTGCCGCGCAGACGACGGATCAGCCACATTACGGCGAAGGCGATCAACGCGATCACGATCACGTTGGCCATCATGCTGGCGAACGCGCCGCCAAGGCCGAAGTGCGACAACAGGGCAGCGATACCGAGACCGGCGGCCAGACCGGCGATCGGTCCGAGCCAGCGGTTGGCCGGCTTGGCGGCAGCGGCGCCGGCGGCACCTGCGCCTGCGGCGGCCGGAGCGGCCTGATTCGGCGCGGCCTGTGCCGGTTGTTGCGGCGTCGCCTGACGTTGCGTCACGGTGTTGGACTGCTTGCCGATGCTCCGGCCGCCGCCAACGCGTTTGGCATCAGCGTCCGCGATCGTCATGCCGACCGCCAATACGCCGGCCACCACGCCCAACAACAGCTTGTTTTTCATAAACTGGAACATCGTTCTGGTCTCTCCGTGGAGTTATAGGTTGCTGTCTACAGACAGACGTCAACCCGATTGGTTCAGCCTGAATTTCATGTGCTGAAACCAGATAAGGCGTCAGGTGATCCTGCCACGACAAAATTAGTCTTCACTTAGCACAACGCCCCGGCGCGGTAATTTCTCCGCAATCCGGGGCGTCGGTGTGTGTTGCCGGGCGCATCAGGTAAGTGAGCGCTTATCTGAAAAAGCGCTTCAGAACTTGCGTCCGATGTGCAGGGCGACCACGCCGCCCGTCATGTTGTGGTACTCCACGCGCTCGAGACCGGCGTCTTCCATCATCGTCTTGAGTGTTTCCTGATCCGGGTGCATGCGAATCGACTCGGCCAGATAGCGGTAGCTGTCGGCGTCGCCCGCGATGCGCGAACCGAGCCACGGCAGCACCTTGAACGAATACGTGTCGTAAACCTTCTCCAGCGGCTGCCAGACCTTCGAGAACTCCAGCACCATGACCTTGCCGCCCGGCTTGATCACACGGCGCATTTCCGCCAATGCGGCGTCCTTGTGGGTCATGTTGCGCAGGCCGAACGCCACGGTCACCACGTCGAAATAGTTCGACGGGAACGGCAGCTTCTCCGCGTCGCACAGCAGCGACGGCGTGATGATGCCCGCGTCGAGCAGACGGTCACGGCCCACGCGCAGCATCGATTCGTTGATGTCGGTGAGCCAGACTTCGCCGGTCGGGCCGGCCGCGCGCGCGAACGCCTTCGAGAGGTCACCCGTGCCGCCCGCGATGTCGAGCACCTTGAAGCCGGGGCGCACGGCGGCGCGGCCGATCGTGAAGGCCTTCCAGATCCGGTGCAGGCCGCCCGACATCAGGTCGTTCATGATGTCGTACTTGCTCGCGACCGAATGAAACACTTCGGCGACCTTGCCGGCCTTGTCCTTCTCGTCGACGGTTTCGTAACCGAAGTGGGTCTGATCACCCATTACAAATCTCCCAAATCATGTGAGCGGGCGCACACTCGGGGGCGCACATCGCCGCAGGGCTTCAGTGGTGGTGGCAGCCGCCGGCGGCCGGCGACACCATCGGCGTGTCGCGATCGACACCCGCCGCAACGAGCTTGTCCAGATATTCCTGCCACAGGGCGTCCTGGCGCACACACAGCTCGTAGAGGTAATCCCACGAATAGATGCCGGTGTCGTGCCCGTCCGAAAACACCGGGCGCACCGCGTAGTTGCCGATCGGCTCGAGGCCTTTGAGTTCGACGTCACGCTTGCCGGTCTGCAGCGTCTCCTGCCCCGGCCCGTGACCGCGCACTTCCGCCGACGGCGAGAGTACGCGCAGGAATTCGAACGGCAGGCGGTAGTGTTTGCCGTCTTCGTAACCAAGTTCCAGCACCTTTGATGCGCGATGCAGCGTCAGGGAAACGGGAATCGGCGTGTCTTTCTCCAGCCCAGCCATGATCTTGCTCCAGAAGAATCGGTCGGCAGTATAGCCGCTCAGGCGAGAGCGGTCATGCCGGCCATGCGGGAACCCGGCTCAATTCTGCCACGATGGCCTCGCGCAGCGCGGGAAGCCGTGCCGCGCGCTCGGCGAGCACCGCGTCGGCGACCTCGCGCTGCGGCGCGCTCCAGACCGAGCCAGGGAAGTGCACATCGTCGCGATACCGGGGGATCACGTGCCAGTGCACGTGAGGCACCATATTGCCCAGACTCGCCACATTGACCTTGTGGGGCGACATGACCGTGCGCTGGGCCGTCTCGACGGCGAACACCGCGCGCATCACATGGTCGCGCGCCGCCTCGGGCAGGTCGCTCATCTCGGCCACGTGTTCGCGCCAGATCACCCGCGCGAAACCCGGATACCCGGCCTCTTTGGCCAATACCACGCGCAGCACGGGATCGCGCCACACGACTTCACCGCCGTCACCGGCGCAAAACGGACATTCCATGCGTTTCTCCCTTGCCCGGCATG
The DNA here is from genome assembly GCF_040391475.1 of Pandoraea pnomenusa. Taxonomy (GTDB): domain Bacteria; phylum Pseudomonadota; class Gammaproteobacteria; order Burkholderiales; family Burkholderiaceae; genus Pandoraea; species Pandoraea pnomenusa_C. The sequence continues at coordinate 59,182 of NZ_JBEBXS010000027.1, forward strand.
CACCTGTCCCGGTGCTGCCCGTCAATGCTTCCTGCCTTTCGTGCGCTTGCCGGTGGCGGGGTCCACCGGCCCCAGCGCCAGTTCGGCGAAATCGATCTCGCTGAGCATCTCGCGCAGCGTCTCGTCGTTGATGCGGTGCGTGATCCGCAGACGCGAGAGCTCCACACGTTCGGCCTGCAACGCGGCAGCGCGCAAGCGCCGCTCGACTTCGACTTCGCGCACCGCGCGCTCACGCATCTCGTCCGTGGCGGTCGCCGCGTTCAGCGTGCGCCGATAGCGTCCCATGACCCGCGCCGCCGCTTCGGCACACACGGCCGTATCCAGCTCGTCGCCCGACTTGGCGATCACCTTCTGCAACGATTCGATGGCACGGATCGCCGCCTCCGACGCCGCCAGCCGGGCCTCGCCCATCTCGCGATTGCGCGGATCCTCGACCGGCCAGCGCACACCGCGCAGCAAAATCGGCAGTCCGATGCTCCCGCCGATGAGCGACAGCAGAATCACGCCGGCCGCCAGAAAGATCAACAGGTCGCGTCCCGGAAACGGCGCACCGCCCGGCAGGGCGAGCGGCACCGACAGCGCACCGGCGAGCGTCACGGCGCCGCGCACGCCCGAGAGCGCGGTTACCCCCGTGAAGCGCATGCCTGGCTTCATCGTGATCTCGCCGCGACGCATGCCGAGGAAGTACATCACGCGCCAGGCCACCCACACCCAGCAGAACCGCAGCACGATCAGCACGGCCGAAATCGCGCCGACGTAGAACATCAGTTCGCCGAGATTGGTCAGCACACCCCACAGATGCTGGTTCGGACGCAGCGCCGCTCGCACGATGTCGGGCAGTTGCAGGCCGAGCAGCACGAAGACGGCGCCATTGAAGACGAATTCGAGCATCGACCACACGCCGTTGCCGAGAATGCGCGTGGCCGTGCGGCTGTTGAGCAGATCGGTGGAATTGACCGTCATGCCTGCCGCGACCGCCGCGAGAATGCCCGAGAAGCCGAAGTGTTCCGCCAGCAGATAGGCGGTGAACGGCATGAGCAGTAGCAACAGCACGACCGTCGCGGGCTCTTCGTTGGACGCATCGAGCACGCGCCGATGGAATTGCGTGAAGAGCCACGTCACCGCCCAGCCGGCGAGCAGGCCGCCGATCGCAATGACGAAGAAAGAGAACGTGGCGCTGCCGACCGAGAAGAGTCCGGTGGTGGCGGCCACAATGGCGAACTTGAACGCGACCAGGCCCGACGCATCGTTCATCATCGCTTCGCCCTCGAGCACGTGCATGAGGCGCGTGGGCATGCGCAGGCGGCCGGTGAGTGCAGAGACGGCGACGGCGTCGGTCGGCGAGAGCACGCCGCCGAGCGCGAATGCCACGGCGAGCGGAATCGACGGGATCATCCAGTGGATGAAGTAGCCCACGCCGAGCACCGTGAAGATCACGAGGCCGAGCGCCATCGCGACGATCGGCACGCGCAGGTGCCAGAACTCGCGCTTGGGCATGCGCCAGCCGTCGGCGAACAGCAATGGCGGGATGAACAGCAGGAAGAAGATCTCGGGGTCGAGATCGATGTGGACGCCCGCGCCCGGATAAGCGAGCGCGGCGCCCACGGCGATCTGCACGAGCGGTACGGGCAGGAATCGGACGAAGCTGACCAGCACACCGGTCAGCGCCACCACGAACAGCAGGATCAGTGCTGTGTAGACTACCTCCATGCCACCTCCGTGGTCCGTCGGTCAGGCATCGGCCGCGTCCCGCAGCGGTGCATCACACCAGCACGCGTTCGATGCCGCCGTTATTCGCATCCTTGACGTAGTCCACCATCCACTCCTCGCCCAGCACGTGCTTGGCGATTTCCACGACGATGTAGTCGGCCGTGACATTGGCGTCCTCGTTGTAACGCGACAGGCCTTGCAGGCACGACGGGCAGCTCGTGAGAATCTTCACGTCCTCGACCTTGCCGTCGGCACGCAGCTTCGCCGCGCCCTTGCGCATCTCCTCTTCCTTGCGGAAGCGGATCTGCGTCGAGATATCGGGGCGCGTGACCGCCAGCGTACCCGATTCGCCGCAGCAGCGATCGTTCTTCTCGATCTTGTACCCGTCGTTCTCGCTGCCCATCAACTGGTTCACGAGCTTGACCGGGTCCATCGTCTTGATCGGCGTGTGGCACGGATCGTGATACATGTAGCGCGTGCCGCCCACGCCGTCGAGCTTCACGCCCTTCTCGAGCAGGTACTCGTGGATGTCGACGATGCGGCAGCCCGGGAAGATCTTCTCGAATTCATAGCCGGCGAGCTGATCGTAGCAAGTCCCGCACGACACGACCACGGTCTTGATATCGAGATAGTTCAGCGTGTTCGCCATGCGGTGGAACAACACGCGGTTGTCCGTCACGATCTTCTCGGCCTTCTCGCCCTGCCCCGAGCCGCGTTGCGGATAGCCGCAGCACAGATAACCCGGGGGCAGCACCGTCTGCACCCCCACATGCCAGAGCATGGCCTGCGTGGCGAGCCCGACCTGCGAGAACAGGCGCTCCGAGCCGCAGCCCGGGAAGTAGAACACCGCTTCCGAATCCACCGTGGTGGCCTTCGGGTCGCGAATGATCGGCACGACCTTGTTGTCTTCGATGTCGAGCAACGCGCGCGCCGTCTTCTTCGGCAGGTTGCCCGGCATCTTCTTGTTCACGAAGTGAATCACTTCCTCGCGCAGCGGCGGCTTGCCCACCGTGGCGGGCGGATGCGCCGTCTGCTTCTTCGCGATCTTCTTGAAGATATCGGCACCCAGACGCTGCGCCTTGTAGCCCCAGTCGATCATCACCTTGCGGGTGATGTTGATCGTCTCCGGATTGGTCGCATTCAGGAAGAACATGCCGGCAGCCGAGCCCGGATTGAACTTCTTCTTGCCCATCTTGCGCAGCAGGTTGCGCATGTTCATCGTCACGTCGCCGAAGTCGATCTTCACCGGGCACGGCGTCACGCACTTGTGGCAGACCGTGCAGTGATCGGCCACGTCGTTGAACTCGTCCCAGTGCTTGATCGATACGCCCCGGCGCGTCTGCTCTTCGTAGAGGAACGCTTCGATGAGCAGCGACGTCGCGAGAATCTTGTTGCGCGGGCTGTACAGCAGGTTCGCGCGCGGCACGTGCGTGGCGCACACCGGCTTGCACTTGCCGCAGCGCAGGCAGTCCTTCACGCTGTCGGCGATCGCACCGATGTCCGACTGCTGCATGATGATCGACTCGTAGCCCATCAGCCCGAAGCTGGGCGTATAGGCGTTGCGCAGATCCGCAGGCAGATCCGGCATGTCGAGCAGCTTGCCCTTGTTGAAGCGGCCCTCCGGGTCCACGCGTTGCTTGTACGCGCGGAACTCGCCGATCTCAGCTTCCGTGAGGAATTCCAGCTTCGTGATGCCGATGCCGTGCTCACCCGAGATCACGCCGTCGAGCGAGCGTGCAATGTCCATGATGCGGGCCACAGCCTTGTGCGCATCCTGGAGCATCTCGTAGTTGTCCGAGTTCACCGGGATATTCGTGTGCACGTTGCCGTCGCCGGCGTGCATGTGCAGCGCCACGAACACACGGCCGTGCAGCACGCGCTTGTGAATCGCCTGCGCTTCGTCGAGGATCGGCTTGAACTCGCCGCCCGCGAAGATCTGACGCAGCTCGGCGCGAATCTCCTGCTTCCACGACACGCGTACCGTGCGGTCTTGCAGCAGGTCGATCAACCGGGTCTCCGGCTGCTTCGTCAGACGGTCGTTCAGCGCCACATTGATGTCGCGAATGCCATGACGGTTGAGCAGCGGAATCGCCTCGGCGAGCGGCATTTCGAAGTGATCGCGCAGGAACACCCAGCGGTCGCGCACCTCGCGCAGCAGCGTGAGTGCCGTCTGCACGCGGTCTTCGAGCAGCTCGGCCGACGGAATCTCGTTCGCGTCGTCCGTCTTGCCCAGCGGCAGGTTGCCGGCTTCGAAGAACGTTTCGAGCGCGTCGACCAGTTGCAGCTTGTTCTTGAGCGAAAGCTCGATGTTGATGCGCTCGATGTGATCCGTGTACTCGCCCATGCGCGGCAGCGGGATCACCACGTCTTCGTTGATCTTGAAGG
>NZ_JBEBXS010000028.1:0-61766 GCF_040391475.1 Pandoraea pnomenusa
GAGAGGTCGGAGAGGTCGGAGAGGTCGGAGAGGTCGGAGAGGTCGGAGAGGTCGGGCGTCAGCCGACGCGCTTGAGTTCCACGACCGGTCGCACCACGCCCGTGTGAAGACCGCGAGCGTTCTTCACCACCGGTGATACCCAGGGGGCCAGGCCCGTGGTCTCCGGCGCGTCGACCAACCCGAGCGCCTTCAGCACAGCAACCGCCGCCGTATAAAGCGCTCGCATGTTGCCGTCGACCACTTTGATCGCAATGCCCAAACCGGCCGAACGCACGCCGATCGTCTGTACGCCGTCCGCACCGATCTTCGCCACCCAGTCACCCGGTGCCATGCGCATGAACGCCAGATCGTTGCGTGCAGTGCCGGACACCATCTCCGGCTGCTGCGTCATGGCGGCGAAAAGCGTCGCCAGCGCCGTGTCGTCGCTGGCGGCCAGACGCGCATACGCGGCAGCCAGCTTCTCCAGCGGCAACGCGTAGTTCGGTGCGGAACAGCCGTCAATGCCGAGCGGGAGGGCGTCGCCGCTCACCCCGACCACGTCGCCCACGCGCGCACGAATCGCCGTTTGCAACGGATGCGCCGGATCGAGATAGGTATCGAGAGGCAGGTTGTGCTGTGCGCAATACGCGAGGAAGCCCGCGTGCTTGCCCGAGCAGTTGTGATGCAGCGGCGTCGCCTTCAGATCGGCCGGCGCCCGCTTGCCCGTCGCCGAATAAAACGTCGGCGTGTGGCAACCGCACTGAAGATGGTGCTCGTCACAGCCCGCCTTGTTCAGCAGACTTCTTACGCCGTCGACGTGAAAGCTTTCCCCCGAGTGGCTCGCACATAGCAACGCGAGCTCCGGCTGCGTCAGGCCGAAATGCGCAACGCCATCGGCCTCGACGAACGGGAGCGCCTGGAACGGCTTGAGCGTGGAGCGCGAGAACGTCAGGAATGACGGATCGCCTGCGGCGTAACGCAGCCGCCCTTGCGCGTCGACGACTGCCACGGAACCGTAGTGCACGCACTCGACGGTATCGACGCCGTTCGCGCCGCGCGTGACTTCAACGAGAGGCGCCAGGCTCATGACTGCGCCCGCACTTTCTTGAGCAGCGATGTCGTCGAGCGCTGGTGTTCGAACGGAATCGCCAGTGCCTTGCCGCCCCAGCCACGCACCAGCGCGGACTCCGGCAGCTTGTCCATGTCGTAGTCGCCGCCCTTGACGAGAATGTCCGGTCGCACGGCGGCAATCAGGGCCTCCGGCGTCGTTTCCCCGAACGTCACCACGTAATCGACACTTTGCAGCGCCGCCAGCAACGCGGCGCGGTCGTTCTCGTTGTTGATCGGACGATCGTCGCCCTTACCGAGCGTGCGCACGGAAGCGTCCGTGTTCACGCCGACAACGAGGCAGGCGCCCAGGGCCCGTGCCTGTGCGAGATACGTCACATGGCCACGATGCAGGATGTCGAACACGCCGTTGGTGAACACGAGCGGGCGCGGCAGTGTCGGCGCCAGCGCGGCGAGGGCGTCGCGCGAGAGAATCTTGGCCTCGAAATCGGCCGGCGGAATGACTTGGGAAGATGACATGACGATGGATCGAAGTGGACGCGCTATTGTCCCACGCCGTCAGCGGGACAACAAAAAAGGGGCCGAAGCCCCTTTTTTGTCGATGCACCGGAGGTCGCACGCGTGAGCGGCAAGTCCGGTATGTCGGTACGTCCGTTTTTGACTTACGACGGCGTGGCCACTGCCGGCGCCGGTGCCGTCACGGCCGCCAGGCGGCTCGCGATTTCCTTTCGGTAGCGGTTCAGGTCCGTTGCCGTAGCAAACGTGCGCTCGAACAGCAGCGACATGTTGTGCAAAATGCGCTCGACCACCTTCTTTTCCCAGCTGTCGTCGAACTTGATCTGCTCGTCGAGCCAGTGTTCGAGCCACTCCGGTTCCGGCAAACGCGACTGCACCGTATCGTTCGGGAACAGATCCTTGTTCACATGCAGGTTGGTCGGGTGCAGCGGCTTTTCGGTGCGACGCGCCGACGCCATCAGCACGCCGATCTTCGCGAACGCGGCACGCGCGTTGTCGCCGAAGCTCGTGAGCGCCTTCTTCATGTAGCGCAGGTACGCGCCGCCATGACGGGCTTCGTCACGCGAGATGATTTCGTAGATAGCCTTGATGACCGGCTCGGTGTGCCACTCGGCAGCACGGCGATACCAGTGGTTCAGGCGGATTTCACCGCAGAAGTGCAGCATCAGCGTTTCGAGCGGCGGGGCCGGATCGAACGGGAAACGCACGGCGTGCAGTTCTGCCTCGGTCGGCACGAGATCCGGGCGGAAGCGGCGCAGGTATTCCATGAGCACCAGCGAGTGCTTCTGCTCTTCGAAGAACCACACGCTCATGAACGCGGAAAAATCGCTGTCGTCACGGTTGTCGCGCAGGAACATCTCGGTCGCCGGCAGCGCCGCCCATTCCGTGATGGCATTCATCTTGATGGTGCGCGCCTGATCGTCGGTCAGCTGGCTCGCGTCGAACTTGTCCCACGGAATGTCCTTCTCCATGTTCCAACGCACTGCCTCCAGCGACTTGTACAGTTCGGGATACAGCATTTCGTTCATTTCAATTACCCCCAAGGTCGCGAGACCTTACACCAGGACTCAAGATAGTATTGTGAAAGTTTACGCCGAATTTCGACAGACAAAACGGTGAGCGTGTCGCGGGCGGCCCCCGCCGTCCAACTTCACGTCTTGAACCCTGCCGTCGCAGAAGGACGGCGATTTCACGCCTGTTTTTCACGCCTGTTACGTGGCCGCATCCTGGCGATATGGCTTAGAGCGAGCCTACTAAAATATGGGCAAACTCTTGAATCATAACATAAATCCCTTTCATCTCCGTGGCGTTTGACACCCACATGACGGTAATGCGTCGTAATTTTGACGCCGGTCAATTTGTCACGCAAACCGCCTAAGCTCAAAGGGCGACACGCTTACGTATCCACGCCGGTTTGCACATCGCCGTCAGAGGCTCGCCCATCGGAGGCCAACGGCCGGCTTGCCCGCCCGAAAGCGCCGATAGCGGCGATAGGTCAGGGTATTTCCTTGTGCCACGGGCCTGCGCGGACGGCGCTGGATGGTCTACGCTGAAATCAGTCGTTCCGTAGTTGTGGACGCATCCCGGGAAAGCAAGCACGTTCGGCATCGCATGTGCGGTATCGGCGCCCTGCTTTGAGGATAGTTCTCAGTCGCAATTACGCAACAAGTCGCAGGCCGAGACCTCGACGGATCGACCAGGGCCTACCTACTCGACAGAATCCTTGACCGATAAGGAGCCGAGCATGGCAACTCGTCCCGCATTCGCCGCATGGCTGCGCACTGCCTGCTTGCTGACGGCAGTCGTCATCGCCCCTCGCGCCCTCGCCTTCGACGCCGGGCAACTCGCCTCGCAGGAGACGCCCGCCGTCCATCTGGTCGGCCACGGCTCGTTCTCGCGCATGGGCTTCCATCTTTACGATGCCGAACTGTTCTCCAGCGCCGATCGCGTCAGTTCGAACTGGAGTGCGCACCCACTGGTACTCGACCTGCGTTACGCACGCAGCTTCAAGTCGCATACGCTCGTGCAGCGCAGCCTGATCGAGATGACCAAGCTGCAAGTCGCGACCGACGTCGAACGCCAGCGCTGGGCGGAGGAACTCGCACGCATCCTGCCCGATGTATCTGCCGGTCAACACCTGACGGGCGTCTTCCGCCCCGGCGACGGCACGCGGTTCTTCTCGGACGGCAAGCTCATCGGCCAGATCGCGGGCGACGCCTTCGGCCGTGCGTTCTTCGCCATCTGGCTCGATCCGCGCACGAGCGCACCGGACCTTCGCGCGGAACTGATCAGCGACGCCCGTTGAAGCGGCGGGCAGTGTCTCATCGACGCCACGCGCGGGCATGACGACGCACCGTCACGGTGCGCACCCGCGTGGCGACTGGTACCTTACGGGATAGCCACTTGCGGGCCCCTGCAGCGACGCACCGCCTCGCGAGACCGGCCGCCGAACGAACGCACGGATGCACGGATAGCCCATCGAATCGCGCTTTCACAGCGCCCACGCGAGCGTGCCCATGGATATCGATCATGCTGCGGCGCTCACGCGCCTGACGCGCTACTTCGAGACCCTCACCCGCCAGAGTGTCGCCAATCTGGGCGAGTTCTACGCGCCTAACGTCTACCTCAAAACCCCGCTGAACGAAGTCCGCAGCGCCGCCGAAGTCGCCGGGCTGCTCACGCATCTGTTCGAGCGCGTCGAAGTGCCGCGCTTCGAAGTCACGGCCTCGCTCCTGTCCCACAACCAGGCAATGCTCGTCTGGAATCTCCACTTTCACGCCAAACGCTGGCTCGACGACGAACAGGTCATCCACGGCGCGTCGCACCTGCGCCTGGCCGTGGACGGCCGCGTGGCCTACCAGCGCGACTACTGGGACGCCACCGAAGACCTGTATCTCAAGCTTCCCGTCATGGGACGCCTGCTGCGCTGGCTGCGTCAGCGTCTGCTGGGCTGACGCGACCTCCCGCACGTCGTCGGCGGGCAGGTCGGAGGGCAGTTTTGTTCAATACGTCGCGTGCGTAGCCCTCTACATTCGGAACCTCGCATGACTCGCGCTATTGCGCATCGAGGTTTCCCCATGACGCTGTTCTATTCGATGGCCACCTTCGCGCTGGCCGCCTCCATAACCCCGGGCCCCGTCAATGTCGTCGCGCTGGGTTCCGGCGCACGCTACGGTCTTGGGCCCAGCCTGCGACATGTCACCGGCGCGACGGTCGGTTTCGTCGTACTGCTCGTTGCCGTCGGCTTCGGTGTCTACGAGCTGCTGCGGCGCGTACCCGTGCTGATGCACGCGATCCAGTGGTTCGGCGTGGCCTTTTTGCTGTACATGGCCTACAAGCTGGCCGTGGACAACGGCGAACTGGGCGACGCCGACCCTCGTCGCGGGCCAACGATGACGCACGGTGCGGTCATGCAATGGCTCAATCCGAAGGCGTGGCTGGCAGCACTGGCGGGGATGGGTGCGTACGCTGCGGGCGATGCCACACGCATCTGGCAATTCGCGGCGATCTATTTCGTGGTGTGCTGGCTGTCGGTGGGCTGCTGGGCTGCGGCGGGCGCAATGCTCAGTCATCACATGCGCGACGCGCGACGTGTACGGCGCCTGAACCGCGTGATGGCCGCGCTACTCGCGGGCAGCGCCGTGTATCTCGTGGCGGCCGGCTAGGCGGCGCCCCCATTCCGGGCGCGTGTGCAGTGAAGATTCCGAACGCCCAGAGCGTCGCGGGAGTGTCGTGCGGTGACGTCAGGCGACGCGCGTCTCGCGGTAATGCCCGGGCGTAGCCGCAAGCAGTTGCTTGAACGTTCGCTGAAAGTGCGCCTGATCGGCAAAACCCGCGTCGAGCGCCACTTCGGCGATAGCGTGACCGCGCCGCAGACGTGCACGCGCGTACTGAATCCGCTGGTTCATGAGATAGGCGTGCGGCGTGAGTCCGTATTGCGCCCGGAATGCCCGCGTCAGATACGACGCCGACAACCCTGCCGCCGCACAGATCTGTGCCAGCGTGAGTGCTTCGCGGCAATGCGCGCGGATGAAATCGGCGGCGTCGCGCAGCTTGTGCGAGTCGTCACGCATCGGCTGCGGTGCAGGGTTCAGCCTTTCGTGCGCGTCGATGAAGAACTGCTGCACCACGCTCTCGCGCTCCAGCCGATCGCGCGACGCGTCGGTGCAGACGTCATACAGCCGATTCAGACCGTCGTACAGCGTGGAATCGGTCGAGGACATCGGGTCGAACAGATGCAGATCCTGCCCGTGCCCGAACCCCAACTCGCGCTGCAGATCGCGCAACCACGTCGTGTCGACGAACAGCATGCGATACGCCCACGCCTCGTCGCCGATCGGATTGCACGCGTGTACCGCATCGGGGTTCATGACGACAACGCTGCCCTTGCCTACCGTCTCGCTGGCCCTGCCATTCAGATAGGTGCTGCGCCCGCCCGTCACCGCGCCGATGGAAAAGGTCTCGTGACTGTGCAGTGCGTAGCACACACGCCGACCGTCGAGCACTTCGCGCGCTTCGATGAATGGCAATGCCGGGTCGCGCCAGAACGTCGACGGGTAGGGACAGGGGACGGCAGCTTTCGACATGGACGGTGGCTCGTTCGACGCGTTCAGGAGGATTGATCGTTCAGCGACGTCACATCATGCCGCCGGTTTGCCCGTATCCGCAACTTCGGCACTCGCGTCGCGCGACAGCGGCGAGTTCGCAGGCACGCCCGCACCGCCAACCGCGCCGGCTTCCACCTGATCGAGCGGGCTCGTGCCGTCGGCTTCGGCCACGAGCCACGCAGCGATGGCGTCGCGTTGCGCGTAGGCATCGGCCTCGCCGAGCGCAATGAGTTCCTGTGTGTAAGACGACTCGAACAGCAGATAGCTCGCAAACGCCGCACCGCGCGCCTCGTCGGCACCGATGGCGCCGAGCATCGTGCGCACGGCACGCGGCAGTTGCTGCAGATGACGCGACGCAATCGGCTCGATGCGCTGGCTCGGCGAGATCAGCAGCGTCTCGATGGGCCGCCAGCCGCTGGACTCACGCTGTGCCTCGGGCACATGACGCAACACGTTGTTGATGTGCTGAAGACGCTCGAGATCCGCCGACAATCCGTCGATGAATACACTCGCGAGCGCCTGTCCGCCGATCTGCGCGAGACTCGGATAGCCCCCGATACGCTCGCCGCTGCTGTCCAGTCCGTACTGTCCGTGCGACGCCCCGATGATCAGGATACGGGTCGCGCCGAGATGAATCGGCGGACTGAGCGGCGCGATCTGACGCATCGACCCGTCCCCGAAGTACTCGGGCTGCCCGTCGAGATCGAGTTCGATGGCCGGGAACAGAAATGGAATCGCACTGGACGCGAGCAAATGCTCGACGGTCAGCGGCACGGCGCGCGCGAGGCGCAGGGAACGCTTCCACGGCTGGATCGGCGACGCGCTCTGATAGAACGTGACATGTTTGCCGGACGAGTACGAGAGCGCGGTGACGGAGAGCGCTTCGAGCGCGCCGGAAGCGAAGACCTCCGGCAGCCGGTCGAGCCGGATGGCACTGCGCAGCATGTCGGTGAGCGGCGACCAGTCGAACAGCGAGCGCGGCGAGCGGCGCAGCGCCCAACCGAGCGAGAGTGCCGCGAGCCAGCGCGCCCCGGTGCCCGCCATGCCGAGCGAGTCGGCGCGAAAGACCTGCCCTGCGTGGAACTGACGCCAGACGGCGTCGAGCTTCATCACACCGTGCTGGAAGTCATCCGCGTGCGACGCGAGCGCCGCCGCATTGATCGCACCGGCCGACGTGCCGCAGACAATCGGAAACGGAATCGCACGACGCGACGGCAAGACTTCGCGCTGGATCGCGGCAATCGCCGCGAGCACGCCCACCTGATACGCGGCGCGTGCACCTCCGCCCATCAGGACGAGACCGGTACGTTCGCCTGAAATCATGGGGTGCCTCCTCCTGACTTCGCTGTCGTTGAGTGCCTCACTCTGCGTGGCGTGGCGTGGCCACCTGTCACACCGTCAACGCCTCACGGCCTCACCACTTCCACGAGCCTTGCTTCCCGGACGTCTTGCCTGCCGCCGGAGCGCTCGAAGCCGTATCGTCCGATCCGGCAGCCGTACGCGCCGTCTTCGCTGCCGCCTTGGTTGATGTCTTCGCGGACGTCTTGGCGGCGGCCGACTTCGCCGGCGGCTTCTTGCTCGCAGGCGCTCGCTTCGCGGCGGCGGTTTTACCCGCCGCCTTGGTCGCGCCCGACGCCGCTTTTCCCGCCGCGCCGGTCTTGCCCGCCGTCTTCGATGCCTTCGAGGTCTTCGCTGCGCCCGCTCCCGACGGTTTCGTCGACGTCGTGTGTGTCGCCTTCGCTGCCGCGTCGGACATCTGCGCGGCGGCGGCTTCCGTCATCTGCGCTGCCGACATGCCGGCAGCCTGCGCCGCGGCCGCGATCTGATCGAATTGGGCCCGCATGGCGTTGAACCACATCGACGGGTCGAGCGCGGCATACGCCTGCCCCGCTTGCGCAAACGGCGACGACGTGTCGCCCGCTTCCGACGGTGCCTCCTGCGCTCCGGCAGACGCCTCCGCCGCGGGTTCAGGCTCGGGCTCGCCCTGCGACGCCTCGACGTCCTGCGCCGGTTCCGTCGCACCGAACGGGGAACGCCAGAAACCGGAGGCCTGGCCGAACGACGGCGCTTCGCTGCCTTCCGACGTACCCGACGCGGCACCGGTGTCGGCGGATGCGCTCGATGCGCCGAAGCCGCCCGAGCCGAACGCGCGCAGCGTCGCGTAAGTGGCGCGCTGCACTTCGAACGCCTGAATGGTCGAGCGCAGCACGTTCAGATTGAGCGTGAGCCATTGCTCCACGGCCCGCATCTCGGCAATGCGATTCTCGATTTCGTTCGGATCGAGCAACGGTGCGGCGCTCTGCATCAGTTGCGTGAGCGGTGAAGTGAAGGTCGCGGGCGGGCTGAACGCCTCCCACATCTTCTTGAGAATGTCGAAGCCGTTGGGCATGGCACTCGTCGAATCGCTCATTGCAGTCTCCAGTCAGGGTCCGGGACGGACGGCCTGCGGGGTCTCACTTCCCGGCAGACCGCGCACGTCAAGGCTCAGGGGCATTTTTACCGATCATACGCCCAGCCCGTGCGATTGGTGTGTCAGCGCCTGTTAGCGCGGATTACCGGCGGATTACGGGCGGCTTGATGGCGCCTTGATAGCGCCTTAATGGCCGATTACGGGCGTATGACGCGGCGCTCAGAACGGCGCGTCGCCGCTGTAGTCCGGCGCCCGGCGCTCGCGTAGCGACGCAATACCTTCGCGCACGTCCGGCCCGGCAAAGCCCATGAATTCGAGGGCCAGCGACGCATCGAACGACGGCCCGGCACTGCGCAGCCAGTTGTTGAGCGCGTACTTGGTCCAGCGAATCGCCGTGGTCGAGCCGCTCGCGAGCTTGTCGGCCACCTCGAACGCCTTGGGCAGCAGGTCCGCTTCGTCCACCGTAAGCGACACGAGTCCGATGCGCTCGGCCTCTTCGCCCGAGACCGGCTCGCACAGCAGCAGGTAGTACTTCGCCTTCGCCATGCCGCACAGCAGCGGCCACACGATGGCCGCGTGATCGCCGGCTGCCACGCCAAGTCGCGTGTGACCGTCGATGATGCGGGCGTTCTTCGCAGCGATCGAGATGTCGGCCAGCAGGCCTGCGACCAGCCCTGCCCCCACCGCCGGGCCATGCATGGCGGAGACGATCGGCTTGCTGCAATTGATCACGTTGTAGACCAGGTCGCGCGCCTCGCGCCACACACGGGCACGCACAGCAAAGTCGTCGGCCATGTCTTCGACGAGCGACAGGTCGCCGCCGCCCGAGAAGCCCTTGCCCTCACCGCGAATCACCACGGCGCGCGTTTCGGGATCGCGGTCGATGTCGCGCCACACGTCGGCCAGTTCCTGGTGCATGCGATGGTCCGCCGTCGACAGGCCGCTCTTGTTCGCCCCGGCGCCCATGATGAGTTCGAGCACGCCATTCGGATGCCGCTTGAATTGCAGCGACTGATAGTGTTGATACGGGTCTTGCGACATGGCTTACCGCTCCAAAAAAATATCCCCGCAGGAGCGGGGATGGGAAACAGCGGCACCGGACAAAGCCGGCACCGCCGACGGTCAACTGTTCGATGCGAGTGCCGTCGGCTCGCTCGCATCCTTCAACACCTGCGAGTGAACGGCGCACTGGCCGCGCACGGATGGCACGCCAGCGCTGCACGGCCACCGCGCCAACGCACTTACTGTGCGATCACCCACTTGCCGTTGTCGATCTTCACCATCACGCGAGCACGCTGGTCGAGGCCAAGGTGATCGGTCGGGCTCATGTTGATGACGCCGTTCGAGACGTGAACGTCCTTGCTGCTCTCGATCGCGTCGCGCAGCGCCTTGCGGAACTCCGGGGTGCCCGGCTTGGCCGTCTTCAGCGCGATCGGGATCGCGCGCTGGAGCAGAATGCCGGCGTCCCAGGCGTACGAGCCGAAGGCCGCCACCTTGCCCGGACCATACTTGGCGTCGAACTTCTTGATGTAGTCGAGCGCAACCGCCTTGGCCGGATGGTCGTTCGGCAACTGCGAGGCCACGAGCACCGGGCTGGCCGGCAGGTACGTGTTGTTGCAGTCCTTGCCGCACACGCGCAGGAAGTCGTTATTGCCCACGCCGTGGTTGTGATACACGAGGCCCTTGTAACCGCGCTCTGCGAGTGCCTTCGGCGGCAGTGCCGCAGGCGTGCCGGCGGCCCCGACCACGACGGCGTCCGGGTTCGTTGCCATGATTTTCAGAATCTGGCCGGTCACGCTCGGGTCGGTGCGCGCGAAGCGCTCGCTCGCCACCATCTTGATCTTGTGCAGGGCGGCGAACTTCGCCACTTCTTCGTAGAACGCTTCGCCCAAGGCATCGCCCTGACCGATGAACGCCATCGTCTTCACGCCGTGACGGCTCGCGTGCTCGGCAATGGCCGATGCCATCTGCGCGTCGGTCTGCGGCGTCTTGAACATCCAGTAGCGCTTGGCGTCGACCGGTTCGATGATGCGTGCGGACGATGCAAGCGAGATCGTCGGCGTGGTGCCGCTGGCGATCACGTCGAGCATGGCCAGCGTGTTCGGCGTGATCGACGAGCCGATGATGGCGTCGACGTGGTTCTCGGAGATGAGCTTCTTGGTGTTCTGAACGGCGGTCGTGGTGTCCGACGCGTCGTCGAGCACCACGTAGTCGACCTTCTGGCCGCCGATCTCGGTCGGCAGCATGGCAATGGTGTCGCGCGCGGGAAGGCCGAGCGAAGCGGCAGGGCCGGTGAGCGAGATGCTTACGCCGATCTTGACCTGGGCGGCAGCGCCGCCGGCCAATGCCAGCAACATCGCACCCAGCAGGGCAGTGCGCACGGGGTTTCGCATGGAAAATCTCCTGGTCTGGCCTGCGCTCGGTTTTTCTATACACGGGCGCCCCGGGACGGACACCTCGCGCCGCGCCGGCGAAAGTTAGGGCCGGCTCGCTCGCCCCGTAGGGGTGCGAACCGACTCAAGGAGACAAAGAATAGCGGAGCCAGAATTGCCCGCCATATCCGGGTTCACCCTATGAACGTGACAGTGCGCGCCCTGAAAACGCCCGCCAGGCGCGGCGTTTCAGGGATCGCACACGTTTTTGGGCGCCCGGGCGGCTTACTCGTCGAGCGGCGAGACAGCCTGATCGATAGCGCCGAAAATCGACTTGCCCTGCGCGTCGAACATTTCGATGCGAACGCGATCGCCGTAGCGCATGAAGGCCGTCTCCGGCGCGCCCTTGTCGATCGTCTCGAGCATGCGCTTCTCGGCAATGCACGCGCTGCCACGGCTGCGGTCCTTGTTCGAGATCGTGCCCGAGCCCACGATGGTGCCTGCACGCACGTTGCGCGTCTTGCACACGTGCGCCACCAGTTGGCCAAAGTCGAACACCATGTCCTCGCCGCACTCCGGCGCGCCGAACTTCTTGTCGTTCCACTTCACGGTGAGCGGACGGTGCACACGGCCGTCGCGCCAGGCGTCGCCCAGTTCGTCCGGCGTGATGGCCACCGGCGAGAAGCTGCTCGCAGGCTTGCTCTGGAAGAAGCCGAAGCCCTTGGCCAGTTCGGCGGGAATCAGGTTGCGCAGGCTCACGTCGTTGACCAGCATCAGCAAACGCACGCCTTCGAGCGCACGCGCCGGGCTTGCCCCCATCGGCACGTCCGACGTGACCACCGCGACCTCCGCCTCGAAGTCGATGCCGAAGTCTTCCGACGCGCATACGATGTCGTCCGTCGCGCCGATGAAGTCGTCGCTGCCGCCCTGGTACATCAGCGGGTCGGTCCAGAATTCGGGCGGCATTTCCGCACCGCGCGCCTTGCGCACCAGTTCAACGTGGTTCACGTAAGCGGAGCCGTCGGCCCACTGATACGCACGCGGCAGCGGCGCCATGCACTCGGCCGGATCGAACGCGAAGCTGTTGCGCGCGCGATGGTGGTTGAGTTCCGTGTACAGGGTCTGCAACTGCGGGGCGTAGAAGGTCCAGTCGTCGAGCACGCGTTGCAGCGTGGGGGCGATGGCGTCGGCGATGCAGGCGATCGAGAGGTCACGCGAGACGACGATCAGTTGACCGTCGCGGGTGCCGTCCTTGCGGGTAGCGAGTTTCATATGTGAGAGTCTGCGGGCTGTCTCAGGCCCGATAGAATGGCGCTTGAAGCCGAAGATTCTACCTGAGGGCATGGGGGTGCAGCGGGCACGCCACGCGCCGTGCAGGCAGGTGGCAGATCACGCGGCAGCACCGGTGGCGTGCGCCTTGAGCGCGAGCGCCCCCGCGATGAAAAGACAAGGAAGATCGAGACACATGACAGCGCCTGAGAATCAACGCAAGCACGACCCGCAAGGCAAGCCGGACAAGGCGGCACAGCGCGATCATGATGATCACGCCGCCCCCGAGACATCGGCAGCCACGCCGGACGAAGAGAAGACCCGATCCGGCATCCAGTCCATCGAGGTGGGCTTCCGGCTCATCGAGGTGCTCACCGAAGCGTCGAACGCGATGATGTTGCGCGACCTCGCGCACGCCGCCGGCATGAATCCCGCCAAGGCGCACCGTTACCTCGTGAGCTTCCAGCGGCTCGGCCTCATCGTGCAGGACCCCGTGAGCGGACGCTACGACCTCGGCCCGTTCACGTTGCGCATGGGTCTCGCACACCTCGCGCGCATCGACGCCTTCAAGGCCGCGCGCTTCGCGTTGTCGGAGCTGCGCGACGCCATCGACCAGACCGTCGGTCTCGCGGTCTGGGGCAATTCCGGGCCGACCGTGGTGCATTGGCTCGAATCGACCTTCCCGATGCGCGTACCCCTGCGCCTGGGCGACGTCATGCCCATGCTGGAGTCGGCCGCCGGACGCCTGTTCGCCGCCTATCTGCCCGAACGCCAGACGGCACCACTCATCGACGCCGCGCTCGCCGCCCTGCAACACGCGTCGCGTCATCATCTGCCTGCCACACGCGAGCAATACGATGCGGTACTCGACGACGTGCGCGCGCACCGGGCGTCCCGGGTCGAAGGCACGGTGCTGCCATCGGTCAACGCGTTCTGCATGCCGGTGTTCGACGCCACGGGACAACTCGTCATGGGGTTGATGGCCCTCGGCCCGGAGAGCCGCTTCGACGCGCGCTGGGGCGGCCCGATCGACGTGGCGCTGCGCACCCTCGCCCAGAAGCTCTCGGCGGACCTCGGACACGCGCACGCGCCGGGACCCAAGCCCTGATCCGGCGGCCGGACGACAGGCAAGCCTCACCGGAACAGCGAGACGGCGTGAAGCGAGGGCGCGCGAGGCATCGCGGTCGCCTCGACCGCCGTCTCGCGCTGGCCTGCTGAACGGCCACCGGCAGGAACTGTCGAACCGGTTTGCCCGCAATGTGAGATGCTGACGACCTGACGTTCCAGCCCATCGATCCCATCGAGCTGACTGATCTCGTGTCATCGCGCCTTCCTCCCTCCACGCCCAACGCCTCGAACGCCTCCGAAGTGACCGCACACCCCGACCGTCCCGGCAACGCCCTGGCGACACCCGGTGGCCGTACACCGGCCGGGGGCAAGCGTCGGCGCTGGCTCGTCTGGGCGAGCGTGTTGTTGGCGGTGTTCGTCGCACACGTGCTCATCGCGTTCTGGGTGGCGGTGCATCGCAAGACCCTCGACGACACGCCGATCCCCGAAATTCCGATCACGCTGATTCCGCTCAAACCCGTTGCCCCGCCAGCGCCGCCGGCACCCCCTGTGCCGCCCAAACCCGTCGTGAAGCCGAAGGCGCCTGCCGCAGCCGCGCCCCCCGACACGCTGGCCGCACCGGCCACGTCCGACGCGCCCGGGCCGCAGGCGGCCTCCGAGACGGTCGCGGGCAGCGGCGACACGCCCGGTGCCAGCAGCGCACCTGCGGCCGCCGGGCCGCCGCTGACCGCCGCCGCCGCGAACGGCGACAAGTTCGATCCCCCGCCATCCGCCACGCTGACGTATGACGCGCTCATGAACGGCGTGCGCAACCAGACCGGCCAACTGCAATGGGTGAACGAGAACGGCCATTACCGAATGCGAATCGCGGTGCCGATCATCTTTTTCGGCACGTTCGAATTCATCAGCGAAGGGGGCTTCGACGTGAACGGCATCGCGCCGTCCCGTTATGTGGAAAAACGCGGGCGGCGCGCGGAATATGTCACCGACTTCCATCGCGACGCCACGCCGCCCATGCTGAGCTTCTCCCGCTCCGGCCAGTCGGTGCCGCTCGCCCCCGGCGCACAGGACCGATTCAGCGTGATGATGCAACTGGCGGGCTACGCGAGAGGGAATCCCGAGCGCTACACGCAGGTCGGGGTGACGCACGAGTTCACGGTCGTCGACACGGACAGCAGCGAAGTGTGGCCGGTGCAGTACGTCGGCAGCGAGACGCTGTCCACGCCCCAGGGTTACGTCGAAACCCGTCATTTCACGCGACTGCCGCGCAAGGCCGGCGATGAGCGGCGCGTCGACATCTGGCTCGCACCGTCGCTCAATTGGCTGCCCGTGCGTGTCAAGCAGATCGAACCGTCGGGCAACGAATTCGAACTGATCTTCACCGAAAAATCGCCGTCCTGAAATCCTTAGATTTTCGAGCGATCCACAGGCCATGCGGCGTGCAAGCGAAGTGTTGCCCCACTACGACGAATCGCCCTGCACAAGCCCACGCTTCCTGACATAATCAGATTCATCCCACTGGATCGACGCCACTTCGCCAACGTATCGACGAAACTCAGGGACAGCACATCATGAAAGTCAGTGCCAACGGTGCATCGATTCACTACGCGGTAGACGGCCACGGTCCGTGGCTGACGCTCGCTCACCCATTGGGTGCGGACCTCACGGTCTGGGACGACATCGTGCCGGACCTGGCTGCCCATTTTCGTGTCCTTCGGTACGACAGCCGTGGCCACGGTCAGAGCGACGTGCCACGCGGCCCCTACACCGTCGAACAGTTGGCTGCCGACGCCACCGCCCTGCTCAGTTCGCTGGAAATCACGACCACCCACTTCGTCGGCATTTCGATGGGCGGCGCCGTCGCGCAACAGGTCGCACTCGACGCGCCGGAGCGCATCGCCAGCCTCGCGCTGATCGACACGACGGCAGGCTACGACGAGGCCGATGCGAAGCTGTTCCTCGAACGTGCCGTGCAAGCGCGGGAAAAGGGCATGAAGGCACTGGCCGACGGCACGCTCGGGCGCTGGCTCGGCGAGGACTTTCGCAAGCGGCATCCGGCGCAGGCCGAGCGCATTCGCGCGCTGGTGGCGGGTGCGCACCCCGAGGGGTTCGCCGCGTCGTGCGAGGCCCTGGCGACGTTCGATGTGCGAACGAGATTGCCGGAGATCGAGGCGCCGACCCTGGTGCTGGTAGGGGAAAACGATCCCTCGACCCCGCCGGCGGTCGCGCAGCGCATTGCCAGCGGTATCCCGAATGCCCGCCTGACCGTCATTCCGGACGCCGCGCACCTGTCCATCGTCGAACAGAAACAGTTGGTAACCAATGCCCTTGCAACATTTCTGCAGGGGCACGTATCTAACGTTTGAACCCTGCAAAAAGCGGGACCTGGAGCGGGACCTTTGACAAAGGAGGGCAGAAACCTTTGAATTCGCCATTGAATTCGTCAGCCGGTGTGCCGATAAGCGAATCATGGGGCATCGCCTCTTGAAATCGCGCCGCGTCGCCCCGATTTGGGGTATCAAGGACCATGCAGGAACACCAGGAGAGTTGCCATGCTCATGATTTACAACAGCCCGAACTACTGTGTCGTTGAGTTTGCCGCCGATAACGGCAATCACTCGCTGTCTGCCGGTGGCTATGAAATCGTGGACAAGACCGCTGGCCGTGAGATCTTCCTCGACGGCTCGCTTGCCCGGCAATTCCGTGAAGAAGTGCAGAAATTGATTGCTTCCGAGCCGTCAGAGGACGAAGTCGACGAATTCCTCGGTCAGTTCGACACCTTCATGACGAACCCGGTCGTGCTCCACTGAAACCCTCGCCAACGCGGTAGCACCACACGAAAAACCCTCGCCACGGCGAGGGTTTTTTCATGCGCGCCAGCCCGATATTCCGTCCGACCCCGGCCGGCCCCTTCGAACCTTGCCTGCCGGTCAAGCCACGGCGAAGGGTCAGCACTGCTCCCACGGCAGGCCGTCGAAGCGCCAGCCATTCACGGCATTGCGATGATGTGTGGCGTCCAGATCGCCCTCGAAGCCGTGCAGCACGCCGTAGACATTCAGGAACCCCGCCGCCTCCAGCGCTTCACCGGCCGCCGTGCTCCGATTGCCGCTGCGGCAAATGAGCAACACGGGCCGGTCGCCCCCGGCCCCGGCGAGCTTGCGCACGCTCTGCACGAAATGCGGGTTGATCTCCCAATCCGGGCCGTCGTTCCATGCCACGTGGATCGCGCCGGCCGGATGGCCCACGAACAGGTATTCCATCTCGCTGCGGCAATCGACGAACAGCGCGTTGGCGTTGGCTTGCAGAAACTTGTGGGCAGCGCTCGGGAGCAGGAATTCCATATCGTGAACGAAAGAGGTTGAGAACGGCGCCGCGCGGGCGGAAAGCGCCAAAACCATTACAATTATAGGTTTTCCGGCCACGCCAAGGCGACGTCCCTCATGACCACCGCAACCCCACCCGCCAAGAAAGCCACGCCTTACACGCGCGGACAGGCGCTGCCTGCGCTGCTCGAATCGCGCATCCTGATTCTGGACGGCGCCATGGGGACGATGATCCAGCAGTACAAGCTGGGCGAAGCGCAGTACCGTGGCGAGCGTTTCGCCGACTTCGCGCACGACGTCAAGGGCAACAACGAGTTGCTCTCGCTCACGCGCCCCGATGTCATCAGCGAGATCCACCGCAAGTACCTGGCGGCGGGCGCCGACATCATCGAGACGAACACCTTCGGCGCCACGACGATCGCCCAGAGCGACTATCACATGGAGGATCTGGCCGACGAAATGAACCGCGAGTCGGCGCGCCTGGCGCGCGAGGCCTGCGATGCGTTCAGCACGTCGGACAAGCCGCGCTTCGCTGCCGGCGCCGTCGGCCCGACGCCCAAGACCGCCAGCATCAGCCCGGACGTAAACGATCCGGGCGCGCGCAACGTCGACTTCGACCAGTTGCGCGACGCCTACTACGCGCAAGCCAAGTCGCTGCTCGAAGGCGGCGTGGACCTGTTCCTCGTCGAGACGATCTTCGACACGCTCAACGCCAAGGCCGCGCTTTTCGCCATCGACGAGCTGTTCGAAGACACGGGCGAAGTGCTGCCGATCATGATTTCGGGCACGGTGACCGACGCCTCCGGACGCATTCTGTCGGGCCAGACCGTCGAGGCGTTCTGGAACTCGCTGCGTCACGCCCGTCCGCTCACGTTCGGCCTGAACTGCGCGCTGGGTGCAACGCTCATGCGCCCGTACATCGCCGAGCTGGCCAAGCTGTGCAACACCTATGTGTCGGTCTACCCGAACGCCGGGCTGCCCAACCCGATGAGCGATACCGGCTTCGACGAGACCCCCGACGTGACGTCCGGCCTGCTCCGGGAGTTCGCGCAAGCGGGGTTGGTGAATCTGGCCGGTGGCTGCTGCGGCACCACCCCGGACCACATCGCAGAGATCGCCAAGGCGCTGGCCGATGTGAAGCCGCGCCGCTGGCCGTCGCAGTATCGCGGCAGCGATAGCGAGATGGATAACGCCGCCTGACGGCAAGACTGACAGCAAGACGCCCGGCGCGCCGCCCGAACCCGCGGCGCCCCACCCACTGAACGGATCCGCCCCATGAGCCAAACGTCCCTCGTCCCGCCGATGCGCCTGTCCGGCCTCGAGCCCTTCAACATCGGCGAAGGCACGCTCTTCGTGAACGTCGGCGAGCGAACCAACGTCACGGGTTCGAAAGCGTTCGCGCGCATGATCCTGAACGGCCAGTTCGACGAAGCGCTCGCGGTCGCCCGCCAGCAGGTCGAGAACGGCGCGCAGGTCATCGACATCAACATGGACGAGGCCATGCTCGACTCCAAGGCGGCGATGGTGCGCTTCATGAACCTGATCGCCTCCGAGCCGGACATCGCGCGCGTGCCGATCATGATCGACTCGTCGAAGTGGGAAGTGATCGAGGCGGGCCTGAAATGCGTGCAGGGCAAGGCGATCGTCAACTCGATCTCGCTCAAGGAAGGCAAGGAAGCGTTCGTGCATCACGCGAAGCGCATTCGCCGCTATGGCGCCGCCGCCGTGGTGATGGCCTTCGACGAGCAGGGCCAGGCCGACACGTACCAGCGCAAGACCGAGATCTGCGAGCGCAGCTATCGGGTGCTGGTCGACGAAGTCGGCTTCCCGCCGGAAGACATCATCTTCGATCCGAACATCTTCGCGGTGGCCACCGGCATCGAGGAGCACAACAACTACGCGGTCGACTTCATCAACGCCACGCGCTGGATCAAGCAGCATCTGCCCGGCGCGAAGATCAGCGGCGGTGTGTCGAACGTCTCGTTCTCGTTCCGCGGCAACGACCTCGTGCGCGAAGCGATTCACACCGTGTTCCTGTATCACGCGATTCAGGCCGGCATGGACATGGGGATCGTCAACGCCGGGCAGCTCGGCGTGTACGAAAACCTCGACCCCGAGCTGCGCGAACGCGTGGAAGACGTGGTGCTCAACCGTCGCGACGACAGCACCGAACGTCTGCTGGAGATCGCCGACAAGTTCAAGGGCGGCGCGCAGAAGCGCGAAGAAAACCTGGAATGGCGCAACCAGCCCGTCGAGGCGCGTCTCGCGCACGCGCTGGTGCACGGGATCACCACGTTCATCGTGGAAGACACGGAAGAAGTGCGTCAGAAGATCCACGCTGCGGGCGGCCGTCCGATCCAGGTCATCGAGGGCCCGCTCATGGACGGCATGAATGTCGTCGGCGACCTGTTCGGTGCGGGCAAGATGTTCCTGCCGCAGGTCGTGAAGAGCGCGCGCGTAATGAAGCAGGCCGTGGCGCATCTGGTGCCGTTCATCGAGGAAGAGAAGGCGCGCATGGCCGCCGCTGGCGAGGACGTGCGCTCGAAGGGCAAGATCGTGATGGCCACGGTCAAGGGCGACGTGCACGACATCGGCAAGAACATCGTGACCGTGGTGCTCCAGTGCAACAACTTCGAAGTCGTGAACATGGGCGTGATGGTGCCGTGCGCCGAAATTCTCGCGAAGGCGAAGGAAGAAGGCGCGGACATCATCGGCCTGTCGGGCCTCATCACGCCGAGCCTCGAAGAGATGGCCTATGTCGCTTCGGAAATGCAGCGCGACGACTACTTCCGTCTGCGTAACATTCCGCTGCTCATCGGTGGCGCCACGACCTCGCGCGTGCATACCGCCGTGAAGATCGCACCGAACTACGAAGGCCCGGTGATCTACGTGCCGGACGCCTCGCGCTCGGTCTCGGTCGCCTCGAACCTGCTCTCCGACGACGCCGCCGAACGGTATCTCGAGGAGGTGAAGACCGATTACGAACGCGTACGCCAGCAACACGCGAACCGCAAGGCCACGCCGATGGTGTCGCTCGCCACGGCGCGCGAGAACAAGTTCAAGGTCGACTGGTCGACGTACGTGCCGCCGAAGCCGAAGTTCATCGGCCGGCGCGTGTTCAAGAACTACGACCTGGCCGAACTTGCCGATTTCATCGACTGGGGTCCGTTCTTCCAGACGTGGGATCTGGCCGGCCCGTACCCGGCGATCCTGACCGACGAGATCGTCGGCGAATCGGCGCAGCGCGTGTTTGCCGACGGCAAGGACATGCTGAACAAGCTGATCAAGGGCCGCTGGCTGACCGCCAACGGCGTGATCGCGATGCTGCCCGCCAACGTGGTGAACGACGACGACATCGAGATCTACACCGACGAATCGCGCTCGGAGGTGGCATTTACGTGGCACAACCTGCGCCAGCAGAGCGAGCGTCCGGTCGTGGACGGCGTGCGTCGCCCGAACCGATCGCTCACCGACTTTGTCGCGCCCAAGGACAGCGGCGTGGCCGACTACATCGGCGTGTTTGCGGTCACGGCAGGGCTTGGGGTCGACGCCAGGGAAGCCGGCTTCCTCGCCACCCACGACGACTACAGCGCGATCATGCTCAAGGCGCTCGCGGACCGTCTGGCCGAGGCCTTCGCCGAATGCATGCACGCACGCGTGCGTCGCGACTTCTGGGGTTATGCGAACGACGAGCAACTCGACAACGACGCGCTCATCAAGGAAAAGTACGTCGGCATTCGCCCGGCACCGGGCTATCCGGCCTGCCCGGAGCACTCGGTCAAAGGACCGATGTTCCACTTCCTGCAGGCGCATGAAATCGGCATGAGCGTGACGGAATCGCTCGCCATGCTGCCTGCAGCGAGCGTCTCCGGCTTCTATCTGTCGCATCCGGACAGCACGTACTTCAGCGTCGGCAAGATCGGCCCCGATCAGGTCGAGGATTTCATGGAACGCGCCGGCGTCGATGAAGCCACGGCCCGCCGCCTGCTGGCCCCGCAACTGTCGTAACGCAATTCGTCACGATCTCGATGCATAATTGCGGCGGCCCCCTCGGCCGCCGTTTTTCTGCCTGCGCTTTGCTCGCGCCTTGCTCGCGCCTTGCTCGCGCCTTGTTCGCGCCTTGTTCGCGCCTTGTTCGCGTTTCGCGCGCATCGCCTGCTCTTTGCCCCGTTTGCTCCGTTCTCCCCTGTCCGTCAATTCGCCTGTCAGCCGGCTCACTTCGAGACGTTCCATGCACGCACTGCACAGCATTCAGAATTTTCAGGTCCTCCCGCTGCTCAACACGCTGATTTCGCTCTTCGTCGCCTTTGTGCTCGGCACGATCATCGGCGTGGAGCGTCAGGTTCGCCAGCGTACGGCGGGCCTTCGCACCAACGTGCTGGTGGCGGTCGGTGCCGCCGCGTTCGTCGACCTGTCGATGCGGCTCATGCCCGGCGATACCCGCGTGATTGCGTATGTCGTATCGGGGGTCGGCTTCCTCGGCGCGGGCGCGATCATGAAAGACGGTGCCTCGGTGCGCGGCCTGAACACGGCCGCCACCTTGTGGGGATCGGCGGCCGTGGGCGCCGCGGCGGGCGCGAGCCTCATCGTGGAAGCCATCGTCGTGGCGGCCTTCGTGCTCGCGGCGAACACGCTGCTGCGACCGATCGTGAACAGCATCAACCGCGCGCCGATCAACGAGGCGACTTCGGAAGCGACCTACGCCCTTTCGGTCATCTGCGCGCGCACCGTGCAGCGCGACGTGCTCGACAAGGTCGAGGCGTGGCTCGAAGCGTCGAACTATCCGGTGCGCGCCCTCGATATCCACCCCTTCGGCGAAGCGGAAGTGGAAATCGAGGCGCTGCTGCTCCCGACCGCCGTCAAGGCGGGCGAGCTCGACGCATTGACCGACCATCTCGAAACATTGCCCGGCGTGAATCAGGTGTTCTGGTCGAGTCGTTCGGATGACTAAGGGAAAAAGCCGAATTACAATCGATTACAAAGCCTTACAGCACCGCAGGTTGCGGTTTCTTAGACTGGAATCTCACTAACGCAAGTGATGCCTGCACGACAGTAATTCCTTCGATGTGCAGCGCAAAGCAAAGGAGTCCATCTGATGAAGAAGCTGATCATTTCGGTTGCTGCCCTCACCCTCGCCGGCGCTTCGGCACTGAGTTTCGCCCAGGGCTCGGCTGGCGGCGGCGCCGCAGGCCCGGGCGGCGGCACCACGACGGATCCGTCGACCCCGATGCCTAGCCAGGCTTCGCCGACTTCTCCGCAAACCCCGACGCCGGGTGCGCAGACGATGACGCCGTCGGACCCGCATCCGACGTCCAAGACGCAGAAGCCGCGCCACAGCACCAAGAAGACCCCGAATAACGGGAACACCGGAAACGGTGCGACCAATACGCCGGACAACGCCCCGGGCAAGGCGCAATAACGCTGACGTGCCGACATCCGGCACGCTGTGTCACGGGACACGGTGCCGCCACTGCTCCCCCTCCGGTCAGCATCCACCCCTCGCCCTGGGGCGGCCCGTTCCCGAAACGGCAACAAAAAAGCAGGCCCGCGATTGCGGCCTGCTTTTTTGTCTGACATGCGTCGGAGGGCTTGCGCGGCGACGGCGCTCGCCCAGGTACCCCGGCTTACCGGTTGCTGGTCTCCCAGAGCACCGACCCGCCTTCCTTGTTGGCTTCGCGCAGCATGTTGAGCAAGGGATACGCGCGTTGTGCGAGACGGACCCGATCGTTTTCGTCGCGCTCGTCGGCCTTCTTCCCTTCGTTTTCCTTCTGTTCCGCAGCCTTGTCCTCGGCGATGGCGGCTTCCAGTTTCTGGATGGCCAGCCCCGTCTCGTCTTCGCCGATAGCGCCCATGGTGCCAAGCTGTTTTCCGACGATACCCAGCAAATACTGAGCGAGGTTTTCCAGCATGGTGATATTGGGCGAGGCGTGCGCCTTAAACGTGACCATCATGGTTGGGCTCCCTTTTCGAGTTCTCACCGCAGGTTCTCAGCGCCGCCGTCCCAGGCGTGTCACGCAACGAGAGGGACCGGCGGGCACCGTGACTTCATCATACACCTGTTAAAATCCGGTGCTGACGATTCAACTGCCTGTCCGGACGTGTCCGGACGCACCCGAAACACCCGCCAATGCTACCCGCACAAAAGAATGCTCTCGTCGCGCTGATCGGCGACGTCGTCGCCGGCCTGATGCCTGCGGACGGTACCGCGCCTGCCGCGCCCGCCATCCTGCTCGAACGTCCGAAGGTCGCCGCGCACGGCGATCTGTCCTGCAACGTGGCCATGCAGCTCGCCAAGCCCCTGCGCGCCAACCCGCGCGAACTGGCGCAGAAGATTGCCGACGCGATCCTGGCAGACACCCGCGCCAAGGGACTCATCGACGCCGTCGAAATCGCCGGCCCGGGCTTCATCAACCTGCGTCTGGCCAATGCCGCCAAGCAATCGGTGGCGCACGCAATCCTGACCGAAGGCGCTGCCTTCGGCCGCCGTGCCGCCAGCAACGAAGCGGCCCCGGTACTCGTCGAGTTCGTGTCGGCCAACCCGACCGGCCCGCTGCACGTGGGTCACGGCCGCCAGGCCGCGCTCGGCGACACCATCTCCGCATTGCTCGGCACGCAGGGCCGCCCGGTGCATCGCGAGTTCTATTACAACGACGCCGGCGTGCAGATCCAGACGCTCGCCACGTCGGTGCAGGCGCGCGCACGCGGCCTGAAGCCGGGCGACGCCACGTGGCCGGAGTCGGCCTACAACGGCGATTACATCGGCGATATCGCCCAGGACTTCCTCGCGGGCAAGACCGTGCA
Organism: Pandoraea pnomenusa; assembly: GCF_040391475.1. Taxonomy (GTDB): domain Bacteria; phylum Pseudomonadota; class Gammaproteobacteria; order Burkholderiales; family Burkholderiaceae; genus Pandoraea; species Pandoraea pnomenusa_C. Next base: position 23,414 of record NZ_JBEBXS010000028.1, read on the forward strand.
GGCGTCCGATGGCGCACCCGTCACGGGCAGCGGCGACATCGAGGACATCGATTCGATCCGCGCCTTTGCCGTGGCCTATCTGCGTCGCGAGCAAGACATCGATCTCCAGACGTTCGGCGTCATCTTCGATCAGTACTACCTCGAATCGTCGCTGTACGCCGATGGCAGCGTCGAGCGCACCGTGCAGGCGCTCATCGACGCGGGCGTCACTTACGAACAGGAAGGCGCGCTGTGGCTGCGCACGACCGACTACGGCGACGACAAGGACCGCGTGATGCGCAAGTCCGACGGCACCTACACGTATTTCGTGCCGGACGTGGCGTATCACACGCGCAAGTGGGATCGCGGCTTCCATCAGGTCATCAACGTGCAGGGCTCGGATCACCACGGCACCATCGCGCGCGTGCGCGCCGGCCTGCAGGCGCTGGGCATCGGCATTCCGAAGGGCTACCCCGACTACGTGCTGCACAAGATGGTCACCGTCATGCGCAACGGCGAAGAGGTGAAGATCTCCAAGCGCGCAGGCAGCTACGTGACGGTGCGCGACCTGATCGAATGGTCGGGTGGCATCACGGCCGAGACGCCCGTGACGGATCCGGTCGAGCGCGAAGACGCACTGCGCCGGGGTCGCGACGCCGTGCGATTCTTCCTAATTTCGCGTAAGGCGGACACCGAATTCGTGTTCGACGTGGATCTCGCGCTCAAGCAGAACGACGAAAACCCCGTGTATTACGTGCAGTACGCGCATGCGCGCATCTGCTCGATCCTCACGCAATGGGGCGGCGACGAAGCGCAACTCGTGAACTCGGATCTCGCGCCGCTCGACAGCGAGCGCGCACTCGCCCTGCTGCAACTGCTGGCCGAGTACCCGGACATGCTCACGCGTGCCGCCGAGGAACTCGCGCCGCACGCGGTGGCGTTCTATCTGCGGGATCTCGCCGGCGCGTTCCACTCCTTCTACAACGCCGATCGCGTGCTGGTCGACGACGAGACCGTCAAGCATGCGCGTCTGGCGCTGCTCGCGGCCACGCGTCAGGTGCTGCGCAACGGCCTTGCCGTGCTGGGCGTGTCGGCCCCGGCGAAGATGTAAGTTTTCCAACCACTCCGAACGGCAAACGCATCGGAACTCTGTAAGGACGGAATCGACTCGATGGCAAACACACGTCGACCACCCCGCCAGCGGGGCGGTACTTTCCTGGGCATCGTGCTCGGCCTGATCGTTGGGCTGGCCGTTGCCGTCGTCGTCGCGCTCTACATCACGAAGACGCCAACCCCATTCGTCGAAAAGACGCCGCCGCGTCCGGCCGAGAATTCGCCGGCCGCTCAGGCGCCGGATCCGAACAAGTCGTTGCAGCCGCGCACGCCGCTGCCGGGTGCCGCGTCGGGGGCTGCCGCACCGGAGGTGACGTCGCCGCTCGTGCTGGGTACGCCTGTCTCGCCCGCCACGCCGCCGGTTGCGTCAGCACCGACGGCACCGGCCACGCCGCCCGCCCAGACGAAGCCGTCGCCGGCCGACATCCTGAGCGGCAAATCGACCGTGCCGGTCGCGCCGCCGACCACGCCGCCCGCGAGCGCCACCGATAACGCCAGCACCGGTTATTACCTGCAAGTGGGTGCGTTCAAGTCGCAGGGCGACGCGGAGCAACTGCGCGCCAAGCTGGCCCTGTCGGGCTTCGAGGCGAAGGTCACGCAACGCGACGCGAACGGTCTCACGCTGTATCGCGTCCGTCTCGGCCCGTATGGCAAGCTCGACGAGATGAATCACGTACGTCAGCGCCTGCAGGATGGCGGTTACGACACCGCGGTGATCCGTTTCACGAAGCAATAAACGCAAAAGGCGTTGCACCACACGGGCAACGCCTTTTGTTCCTTCGGTCGCTGAATGCGGACTTCCCGCGCCGCGCGCCGCCCGACGTGCGGCGTCATGCAACGGCGAGTCGCAGCACGCAGCGCGAAATCGCAAATCACGGCATTATTCGGTTGGATACGGCAGCGTGCGCAGGTTGAACCCGGCGTCGCGCCGCCGGTCATACGCACGGATTCCTCTGCCTGAATTTGGATTATGGTTCTGCAGGATCGCCGAGCCTTTGGCGTCCGGCAAGTTCGCCTCACTCCTCAACAACGATCATGAAAAAACTTCTTGGTGCCGTTCTGATTTCTTTCGGTTTCCTCTCCGGTGCAGCTTCGGCGTCGCCCGAAGCGCCCGTCGCGGGGACCGACTATCTGGTGTTGCCGCAGGCACAGCCCACGTCGGCTGGCCCGGGCAAGATCGAAGTCACTGAATTCTTCTGGTATGGCTGCCCGCACTGCAATGCACTGGAGCCGTCGCTCGAAGCGTGGGTCAAGAAGCAAGGCAAGGACGTCGTGTTCAAGCGCGTGCCGGTGGCCTTCCAGGACCGTTTCGAGCCGCATACCCGCATGTTCTACGCGCTGACGGCCCTGGGCAAGGAAGCCGAACTCACGCCGAAGGTCTTCCAGGAAATCCACGTCAAGCACAACTACCTGCTGACGGCACAGACGCAAGCCGACTTCCTCGCAACGCTCGGCGTCGACAAGCAGAAGTACATGGACGCCTACAACGGCTTCTCGACGCAAGCCAGCGTGAAGACGGCCAACAAGACGTGGCAGGATTACAAGATCGACGGCGTGCCGACGATCGCGATCCAGGGCAAGTATCTCGTCTCGCCGGCGATCTCGGGCGACGCGCTGAACAAGGCAGGCAAGACGCCGACGTCCGAACAGCAGACGTTCGATGCCGCGCTCAAGACCGCCGACTCGATCATCAACCAGATCCGCGCGAAGAAGCTGTAAGCTTCGCCGCTCACGAAGCCCGGCCCCGGCCGGGCTTTTGCGTTCTATGGCCACACATACGACATCCCCGAAGGTTTTCATCACGGGCGCCTCGAGCGGTCTGGGCGAAGCACTCGCACGTCACTACGCCGCACAGGGCGCCATTCTCGGCCTGGTCGGCCGGCGCGGCGACAAGCTCGCCGATCTGGCGGCCACGTTGCCACATCCGCACGCCGTGCATTGCTACGCGCTCGACGTGCGCGACGCCCTCGCGTTGCGCGCTGCTGCGGGCGACTTCATCGCACGGCACGGTGTCCCGGACATCGTGATCGCCAACGCGGGCATCAGCCACGGCGTGAATACGGAAGACGCCGCCGACCTGCCGCATTTCGCGTCGGTCATGGACACCAACTGGATGGCCATGGTCGCCACCTTCAGCCCGTTCGTTGCGCCCATGCGCGAGCGCAAGCGCGGCACGCTTGTCGGCATCGGTAGCGTGGCGGGGGTGCGAGGGCTGCCGGGACACGGCGCCTACAGCGCCTCGAAGGCGGCCGCGATGACCTATCTGGAAAGCCTCCGGGTGGAGCTGCGTGCGGACAAGGTTGCGGTGGTGACGATTGCGCCCGGCTACATCCGCACGCCGATGACCGACGGCAATCCGTTCCCCATGCCGTTCCTGATGGATTCGGACAAGTTCGCGCGCAAGGCCGCCGCAGCGATTGCGCGTCGCAAACGATTCGTCGTGCTGCCGTGGCAGATGGGTGTCGCGGCGTGCGCCATGCGACGCCTGCCGCGCTGGCTGTACGACATGCTCTTCGCGCGCGCCCCGCGCAAACCGACGATGTCGCAACGACAGGCCCGTGCGGCGGCGGACAAAGCCGCCAGGACGGATAAGCAGGGATAACGGCGCCAGCACGACCCGAACGGCTCCCCTCATCGGCGCTGACTGACGCCCCCGCAGCGCTGTGCCCCGTCAGGCCGGTCCTCCCGGCCTCGCTTCAGACATCTCCCAGTAGTGACTCGGATTTCCCCCAAAATGCCGAGCAAACCCGGCAAGCACCGGATATCGCGCGTTAGAGTGGCCCGCTTACTCAATGCACGATGTCCCCATGAAGCCCTTGTCCCTGCACCTGCACGACGCACCGCGCGCTTTCGAGCTGCGCGGCACGCCCCGCCGCTGGCGTTTGCCGCATTCCCTGACCCTTGGACTCGCCGCCGCGCTGACGCTTTCCGGCTGCGCGGCGATGGATCCCGGCAACTGGCAGGTGTTCGGCCCACCCGAGTCTTACGTGCGCCCCGCGCCGGTCATCGTCCCGGCACCGATGGTCGTCCCCGCGCCCGTGGTCGTCACGCCTGCGCCCGCGATCGTCGTGCCTGGCCCGTCCGTCCTGACACCGGCGCCCATACTTGCCCCCGGTCCCGCCGTCATCACCCCGGCGCCGGTGCTCCGGCCCGCCCCTGTGCCGGCACCGGCGCTAATCCTGTCGCGTCCGCCCACCGTGATCGCCCCCGCGCAGCCATACGTCGTCGTACCCGCCCCGGCGGTGCGCACCACGCGTGACACGGCGCACTTCATCCGGGAACGCTGCTATCGGGAGAAAGGGGGGTGCTACACGACCGAACACCGCAACGGCTATCAATTCAACGGTGCCACGGGCGCGTGGGATTGGGTCGATCAGCGCGATTTCCGATGGAAGGGCCGCTGAAAAAGACGTGAAAGCGGCGTTGCGATGGCGAACCATGCAGAAAATCCGCCGTCCGGCGCAAGATCCTGCGGTATTTTTGACCCGTTGTGGTGCATTCCAAACCTGCGCTAGAGTGGTCGTGTAACTGGAACAGAGGTTAAACACGACGTTAAACCGGAGTTGCCGCCATAGAGCGGACGCGTGTCGACGGCCAATGGCCGCGTACCGATCCGACTGCGGTGCTCCCAAACCAAGAGCAGGAGAGGCATATGCAGGCAACCCCCACCGGCACGCCGGTCATCGATCCGGCGCTGCGACGAAAGGCCGTGATCGGTTCCACGCTGGGCAATGCATTCGAGTGGTTCGACTTCACGGTCTACGGTCTGTTCGCCGTCGTCATCGCGAAGCTCTTCTTCCCCGCCGAAAACGATACGAACTCGCTGCTCGCGAGTGTGGCGTCGCTGGGCGTGGCGTTCTTCTTCCGCCCCATTGGCGGACTGGCGTTCGGCCTCTATGCCGACCGTGCCGGGCGCAAGGCCGCGCTCTCGGTCATGGTGCTGCTCATGGCACTCGGTACCGGCCTGATCGGTATCGCGCCGACCTACGCCACCATCGGTTTCGCGGCGCCTTTGCTGATCCTGCTTGCACGGGTGATCCAGGGCTTCTCGGCCGGCGGCGAATTCGGCGGCTCGACGGCCATGCTCATCGAGTTCTCGCCGCCGCATCTGCGCGGCTTCTACGGCAGCTTCCAGATGTGCTCGCAGGCGCTGGCCGTGGCGCTGGCCGGGCTGTGCGCCTACGTGCTCAACACGGGCCTGACGAAGGAAGCGCTCGAATCGTGGGGCTGGCGTCTGCCGTTCCTGTTCGGGATTCTGATCGGGCCGGTGGGTTTCTACATCCGGCGCCGCATGACGGAGTCGCCCGAATTCCTCGCCTACGCCGCCGCGCGTGAACCGACGCGCCGCACGCCGTTGGCCGAAGTCTTCTCGGAACACTACCGCGCGCTCATCGCGGGCTTCGGCCTGACGGTCGCAGCGACCACGTCGTTCTACGTCACGCTGATCTACACGCCGATCTACGCGGTCAAGCAACTGGGGCTGACGCAAGGCGTCGCGAGCCTGTCGACGTTCATCGCCGCCATGTTGATCGCCGCGCTGTGCCCGCTCACGGGCTGGATTTCGGATCGTGTGGGCCGCAAGCCGTTGATCCTGCTGTTCGTGCTGCTCTACGGCCTGACGTCCTTCTGGATGTTCACGCGCCTGCACGGCGCGCCGTCGATGGGCAACCTGCTGCTCGCCCAGATCCTGCCGGCCGTCTGCATGGGCTTCGTGTGGGGTGCGTTCCCGACGGCCGTCACGGAAGTGTTCCCGGTCGGTGTTCGCTCCACGGGCGTGTCGATCCTCTACAACGTCTCGGTCATGCTGTTCGGCGGCCTCGCACCGTTCTGGATCACGTACATGATCAAGGCGACGCAAAACCCGCTCGCGCCCGCGTACTACATTCTGCTCACGGTCGCGATCAGCCTGGTGACCTACGGGCTGCTCGGTCGCGAAGGCCGGCATGCGCCGACGTCGACGCAGCATGCGTAACGTAACGTTCGCTGCAACACCGGTGTAGCGACAGCACCGCAACAAAAAAACGCCCCGGAGACGACAGCCTCCGGGGCGTTTTGCTTTGCACTGCGGGCGTCCGGTCAGACTGGCGCCGGCGCCCTCACTCAGACCGGGCTGAAGCGCCAGACACCCTTTTCGTCGCGCTCGCGCTTGAGTTCACCCGCACGCCACAGCATGTGCAGATGCGCCAGCGCCTCGCCCATCGCGAAGGTGGTCTGATGCGCGTCGAGCTTGCGATGGAACATGATCGGCAAGATGTCGCCCGCGCTCTGCGGCGAGCGCGCACAAGCTTCGCGCACTTCCTGCAAGCGTGCGGCGTGGTGATCGCGCAGTTGATGAATCCGCGTGTGCAACCCGGAGAACGGGCGTCCATGCGAGGGCAGCACAAGGCAGTCGGCCGGCAATTCGAGATAGACACCCAACGAGTCGAGGAACAGTTGCAGCGAGTTCGCTTCGGGCTCGATGTCGAACACGCTGACGTTCGTCGAGATACGTGGCAGGACCATGTCACCGGAGATCAGCACGTTGTGCTGCTCGGAGTACAGGGCCATGTGCTCGGGCGAGTGCCCGTAGCCGGCAATCAGACGCCAGTCGCTGCCACCGATGCGCAGCGTGTCGCCGTCGCGCAGCCGGTAATACCGCGACGGCACTTCCGGTACGAGGTCGCTGAAATAGCTCTTGCGATTGCGCAGTTGCTCGATCATCGCTTCGTCGGCCAATCCGTGCGCGATGAAGTGCGCCACGGCAAATTCGCCACCGGCGTTCGCGGCGTTGTTGTTGTCGCCCTCCGACATGAGGCGTCCCCAGGCGTAATCGCCGAGCGACATGGCCAGACGCGCGTCCCAGCGCTGTTTGTCGCCGCCCTTGCAGATCCAGTGCGCGAGACCGAGGTGATCGGGGTGGCAGTGCGTGACGACCACGCGCAACACCGGTTCGCCGCCGAGCGCGTTGTCGAACACCTGCTCCCAATACGCCTTGATCTGTGGATGCGTAATGCCGCAGTCGACGACCGTCCAGCCTTTCACGCCCCCCACTTCGTCGCGAAGCAACCACAGGTTGATGTGATCGAGCACGAACGGCAGCGGCATGCGCACCCAGAAGACGCCCGGCACGACTTCGCGCACCGTGCCGCCGTCCGGCAGGAAATCACCAAGGGGATAGTTCAGTTGTTGTTCAAGGGCATTCACGGGGGCCACGCTCCAGATGGGCTTGTTCTCTTATTGTCAGGTTGACGCCGTCACCGATTGCATACGATGCAAGTTGACGCTAACGTAAACGGCAATTCTATCTGCAATGGTAAGCACCCGCTTAACCCGATGCTCACATACACGATCACTGACCTCGCACGCGAATTCGACATCACGCCCCGCGCGATCCGTTTCTACGAGGATCAGGGCCTGCTTACGCCCGCACGCGAGGGCCCGGGCGGACGCCATCGCGTCTACACCGGACAGGATCGCACGCGGCTGAAGCTCACGCTGCGCGGCAAGCGCCTGGGCCTCACGCTCTCGGAGATCAAGACAATTCTCGATCTCTACGAGTCGCCCAAGGACACGGTACCGCAACTCAAGGTCTTCCTCGACACGCTCTCGCAACATCGCGAGGTACTCGAGCAGCAGCTCGAAGACCTGCATGCCACGCTCGACGAAGTGTCGCAGCACGAAGCCCAATGCCTGGCGCTGCTCGAAGCCGCCGGCGAAACCGTCCCCGCCCTGGGCGCGCGGCGCACGAAGGCCACAGCCGCGCACTGACACCATCAGGCGCGCCCACGGGCGCCGGCAAGCCGGGACAGCGCGACGGCGCCCGCCCTCGCCGGCCACCGTGCCCGCCCATACCGGCGGGCGTTTGGAGACGATTCGACAGCCTCAGGAAAGCCCTTACTTTACGTTTACGTAAACGTAAAGTAGTATGCTTGCACCCGGTGGTTTGGGCGCAGTCGTTCTAACGGTTCCTATTGGTTCTTCAGGTCACTTCCTACCCATCATGGCAAACGTCCCTGTCTCCCACGCTGCACCGCTCGACGACGCCGTCGCCGCGAAGATCCGCGCGAGTTTCGACAAACAGGGCGTCATGAGTCACTGGGGTGCCCGCATTTCGCATCTGGCGGATGGCCATTGCGAGATCACGCTGCCCTTCTCGGACAAGGTGAACCAGCAGCACGGTTTCTTCCACGGCGGCGTCATCGGCGCCATTGCCGACTCGGCCGGCGGCTATGCGGGCTATACCCGTCTCGCCGTGACGCAGGAGCTGGTCACCGCCGAATACAAACTGAACATTCTGGCGCCGGGCAAGGGAGATACACTGGTCGGACGCGGTCAGGTCGTCAAAGCCGGACGCTCGTTGATCGTCACCACGGCCGAGTTGTTCGTCGTCGACGATGGCAAATGGACGTTGTGCGCGCTGATGCAGCAAACGCTGTTCCCGCTGCCCGCCGACCCGTCGGGCAAGTCGTCTGCCACGCAACGCTGAGCGCTGCCCGGGTCGCGCATTCACGATCACGCGAAGCCGAATCATCCGAATCGATACCGCTTTCGAAACATCTCGAACATACGCGCGGGCGAGCCGCCACGCGCCACCTCTGGAGACTGTGTCATGACCCTGCTGCCCGGCCTCAACTTCATGCTCGGCGAAGACCTCGACATGCTGCGCGAATCGGTGGCGAACTTCGCCGCGAAGGAAATCGCGCCGCGCGCGGCCGAAGTCGATCGCACCGACCAGTTCCCGATGGATCTGTGGCGCAAGATGGGCGACCTCGGCGTGCTCGGCATGACCGTCTCGGAAGAGTACGGTGGCGCGAACATGGGCTATCTGGCGCACATGATCGCGATGGAAGAAATCTCGCGCGCCTCGGCCTCGGTCGGCCTGTCTTACGGCGCGCACTCGAACCTCTGCGTCAACCAGATCCACCGCAACGGCACGGCCGCCCAAAAGGCGAAGTACCTGCCCAAGCTGGTCTCGGGCGAACACGTCGGCGCCCTCGCGATGAGCGAGCCGAACGCCGGCTCGGACGTCGTGAGCATGAAGCTGCGCGCCGAGAAGCGGGGCGACCGTTACGTGCTCAACGGCACGAAGATGTGGATCACGAACGGCCCGGATTGCGACACGCTCGTCGTCTACGGCAAGACGGACCCGGAAGCCGGTGCCCGCGGCATGACCGCCTTCCTCGTCGAAAAGGGCATGAAGGGCTTCTCGGTCGCCCAAAAGCTCGACAAGCTCGGCATGCGCGGCTCGCACACCGGTGAGCTGGTGTTCGAGAACGTGGAAGTGCCGGAAGAGAACGTGCTCGGTCAGGTGGGCGGCGGCGTGAAGGTGCTCATGAGCGGCCTCGATTACGAGCGCGCCGTGCTCGCCGGCGGCCCGCTGGGCATCATGCAGGCGGCCATGGACGTGGTCGTGCCGTACATCCACGACCGCAAGCAGTTCGGCCAGTCCATCGGTGAATTCCAGCTGATTCAGGGCAAGGTCGCCGACATGTACACGATCCTGCAGGCGAGCCGTGCGTATCTGTACGCCGTGGGCCGTCAGCTCGATTCGCTGGGCAGCGATCACGTGCGTCAGGTGCGCAAGGACTGCGCCGGCGTGATCCTCTACACGGCCGAGAAAGCGACCTGGATGGCCGGCGAGGCAGTCCAGATCCTGGGCGGCAACGGCTACATCAACGAGTACCCGGTCGGCCGCCTGTGGCGCGACGCCAAGCTCTATGAGATCGGCGCCGGCACGTCGGAGATTCGCCGCATGCTGATCGGCCGCGAACTGTTCGCGGAAACGATGTAATTCGTCGGAAAAACACGGACATTCAGGCGCAGGCAGCGGCGCTACAATCCACCGAGCCAGCAAGGAAAACGCCCCTGCGCCTGTCCCGACCGGTATGAATCACTTCCCGAAACTCCTGTCGTCGCAGTTTGCTTTCGACGTCGCCCGCACCCTGCTGGACGGCTTCGACAAGCATTACCGCATTTTCCGCGAGGTATGTGTCGCGGCGCAGGCCTGTTTCGAGGCAGGTGACTTCATGGGCATCCAGAAGTTGCAGCGCGACCGGATCGCCTATTACGACGAACGCGTGCGCGAGTGCATCGTCACGCTCGAGGAAGCCTTCGACGCGCAGTCGCTCGACGATGACGTCTGGCAGCAGATCAAGCTGCACTACATCGGCCTGCTCACCGAGCATCGTCAGCCGGAACTCGCCGAGACGTTCTTCAACTCCGTGTGCTGCAAGATCCTGCATCGCTCGTACTTCAACAACCGATTCATCTTCGTGCGCCCGGCAGTGGCCACGGAGTACATCGAGAACGATGCGCCTGCCGCGAAGCCGACGTACCGCGTCTACTATCCGGCGCAGGACGGCATGGCCGCCACGCTCACGCGCATCGTCACGAACTTCCAGCTCACACGCCCGTTCGCGGACCTGCCGCGCGACATCGGTTACGTGATGCGCGCCATCGACGAAGCGCTCGCCGACTTCACGCCCGCGCCGAATTTCCAGATTCACGTGCTCTCGTCGCTGTTCTTTCGCAACAAGGCCGCGTACATCGTCGGGCGCATCGTGAACGGCGACACGACCACGCCGTTCGCCGTCTCGATCATGCACGATGCGAACGGCAGGCTCGCGCTCGATGCTGCCCTGCTACGTCGCGACGCACTGCGCGTCGTGTTCAGCTTCACGCACGCGTACTTCATGGTCGACATGGAAGTGCCGTCGGCCTACGTGCAGTTTCTGCGCACGATCATGCCCGGCAAGCCGAAGGCGGAAATCTACACGTCGGTCGGCCTGCAAAAGCATGGCAAGAACCTGTTCTATCGCGATTTCCTGCATCACCTGAAGCACTCGAGCGACAAGTTCGTGCGCGCGCCCGGCATTCCGGGTCTGGTGATGCTGGTCTTCACGCTGCCCTCGTATCCGTACGTCTTCAAACTCATTCGCGAGCGCTTCGCGCCGCCCAAGGAGACGACCCGCGAGCAGGTGAAGGCGAAATATCTGATGGTCAAACAGCATGACCGCGTGGGCCGCATGGCCGATACGCTGGAATTCTCCAGCGTGGCCTTTCCGCTCTCGCGCTTCGACGACGCCCTGCTCGCCGAGCTTCAGGCCGAAGTGCCGTCGCTGCTCGAATACGACGGCGACGCGCTCGTGATTCGTCACTGTTATATCGAGCGGCGCATGACGCCGCTCAATCTGTGGTTGCGCGAGGCGTCCGATCGCGAGGTCGATCTCGCCATGCGCGAGTACGGCAACGCGGTGAAGGAGCTGATGGCGGCGAACATCTTCCCGGGCGACATGCTGTACAAGAATTTCGGTGTGACACGTCATGGCCGGGTGGTCTTCTACGATTACGACGAACTGGAATACCTCACGGATTGCCACATCCGTCGGGTGCCGGAACCGCGTAACGAAGAGGAGGCGATGTCGGGTGAAGTCTGGTACCGTGTAGGCCCGCACGACGTGTTTCCGCAGACGTTCGAGACGTTTCTGACGGGCGATACACGCGTGCGGCGCTATCTGAGCCAGCATCATCCGGATTTCTTCGACCCCGACCTGTGGCAGGGCTTTCAGGACAGGGTACGAGCCGGACAGATGCACGACTTCTATCCGTACGATGTCTCGCTGCGTTTCGTCAATCGCTACGGCACCGCGAGCGGTGCCACCAGTGCCCCGCCCCGCGCGGCGGCCGCCTGAGCGTGAGGCGAATCCCCGAGCGAGCCACGCCTGCCGGATGACACGATCATGACTGAAGACAAAGACCAACCTCTCATCCATCTGCTCGATAACAACCGCGCCTGGGTTGCCAGCGTGAACGCGGAGGATGACACCTTTTTCGAGCGGCTTTCGAAGCAACAGGCCCCCGAGTATCTCTGGATCGGCTGCTCCGACTCGCGCGTGCCGGCGAACCAGATCACGGGCCTTGCACCGGGCGAAGTGTTCGTCCATCGCAATATCGCGAACGTGGTGGTGCACAGCGATCTGAACTGCCTGTCGGTATTGCAGTTTGCCGTCGAAGTGCTCAAGGTCCGCCACATCATGGTGGTCGGCCACTACGGCTGCGGCGGTGTAGGCGCCGCGCTCGACGGCGCAAAGATGGGTCTCGTCGACAACTGGCTGCGCCATGTGCGCGATGTCTACGAGCGCCACGTCGACCAGATCGACGCGCTGCCCTCACGCGACGCCCGTCACGACCGCCTGTGCGAGCTCAATGCCATTGAACAGGTCGTCAATATTTGTCATACGACGGTACTGCGCGACGCGTGGACCCGCAATCAGCCGGTCACGGTGCACGGCTGGGTGTATGGCCTGCGCGACGGGCTGGTGCGCGATTTGCGCATGTCCGTCAACAGCCTCGACAGCCTGCCGCGGATCTATGACCGCTGCGTGGCGGCGATGGCCGAATTGCGTCAACCGCGCGCCTGACAGGGATCGCGCCGTCCGGCAGTGCCGGACTGGCGCCCTTGCGGCAGCTCCTCGAGAGGGCGCGCGGACGACGGAACGATTGAAGCATTGGATATTCCGGTGCCGATGAACCGTCCGACAGGGCGAATCGCCGGCCCCGCCACCGATTACAGGAGACTGCCATGCAACAAGACCCGATCGTTATCGTTTCCGCCGCCCGCACGCCGATGGGTGGCCTGCAAGGCGTGTTCGGCGACGTCGCCGCCCCGCAACTGGGTGCCGCCGCCATTCGCGCTGCCGTCGAGCGCGCCGGCCTCAAGCCGGAGCAGGTCGACGAAGTCGTGATGGGCTGCGTGCTGCCCGCCGGCCAGGGCCAGGCCCCGGCGCGTCAGGCCACGCTCGGCGCCGGTCTGCCGCTCGCCGCCGGCGCCACCACCGTCAACAAGATGTGCGGCTCGGGCATGCGCGCCGCCATGTTCGCGCACGACATGCTCGCTGCGGGCAGTGCCGACGTGATCGTCGCCGGTGGCATGGAGAGCATGAGCAACGCGCCCTACCTACTGCCCAAGGCCCGTGCCGGCATGCGCATGGGCCACGGCCAGGTCATCGACCACATGTTCTTCGACGGTCTGGAAGACGCCTACGACAAGGGCCGTCTGATGGGCACGTTCGCCGAGGAATGTGCCGACCGTTACCAATTCACGCGCGAGGCGCAGGACGCCTTCGCCATCGCCTCGCTCGAACGCGCCCGGAACGCCACGAAGGACGGCTCGTTCTCGTGGGAAATCGCGGCGGTGACCGTGCCCGGCCGCAAGGGCGACACCGTCGTCGATCAGGACGAGCAACCGTTCAAGGCGAACCCCGAAAAGATTCCGACGCTCAAGGCCGCGTTCCGCAAGGACGGCACCGTCACCGCCGCGAACTCGTCGTCGATTTCCGACGGCGCCGCCGCGCTCGTGCTGATGCGCGAATCGACCGCCAAGCGGCTGGGCGTCACCCCGCTCGCCCGCATTGCCGGACACAGCACGTTCGCGCAGCAGCCGGGACTCTTCACCACCGCACCGGTCGGCGCCATGCGCAAGCTCTTCGAGAAGACCGGCTGGTCGACGAACGACGTCGACCTCTATGAAATCAACGAAGCATTCGCCGTCGTCAGCATGGCCGCGATGCACGAGTTCAACCTGCCGCACGAGAAGGTGAACATTCACGGCGGCGCCTGCGCACTCGGTCACCCGATCGGCGCGTCCGGCGCACGCATTCTCGTCACGCTGATCGGCGCGCTGCGCAAGACCGGCGGCAAGCGCGGCGTTGCCAGCCTGTGTATCGGCGGCGGCGAAGCCACGGCGATGGCCATCGAACTCGTCTGACACGGATACCGGCTGCCCCGGTGCAACGCAAGACTCCGGACAACCCAGACATGAAAACAGCGCTCATCATCGGTGCCTCGCGCGGCATCGGCATGGAATTCGTAAAGCAATATCGTGCGGACGGCTGGCGCGTGATCGCCACCGCGCGCAACGACGATGGTCTGTCGGCGCTGCGTGAAGTCGGCGCCGAGGCGCTCAAGCTCGACGTCACGCGCGTGGAATCGGTCTCCGGCCTGTCGTGGCAACTCGACGGCGTGGAACTCGACGTGGCCGTCTACAACGCGGGCGTGAATTCGGAGCGCACGACCGGCCTCGCGCCGGTCACGCCGGCCGAATTCGACCGCGTGTTCCACACGAACGTGCTCGGCGCCATGCACGCCGCACCGCTGGTGTTGCCGTTCGTCGAAGCCGCCGGCGGCGCATTCGGTTTCCTGTCGAGCCGCATGGGCAGCATGTCGCTGATGGACTCGAACGGCAGCTGGCTGTATCGCGCGAGCAAGGCGGCCGTGAATTCGGTCGTCAAGGCGGCGTCGCTCGAAGCACAGCGCGCCACGTGCGTGGCGATGCATCCGGGTTGGGTGCGCACGGACATGGGTGGCGAGCACGCCGACATCGACGTGCAGACGAGCGTCGCCGGCATGCGCCGCGTGCTGGCCCGCGCTCCGGGCGAACGCGCAGCGCACAACGGCGGCTTCTTCAACTACGACGGCAGCGCGCTCACCTGGTAATTGCAGGGTCATGGCAACACGTCTGTGGAGGAGATCACCGGCAGACATCGATCGGTAACGATGGAAAGCGATAGACAACGATAGGTAGCGATAGGTAGCGCCCGGGCAAGTCCCGCCCGGCGCAGGACGGAATAACAAGCTGTACCAAGTTGTTGCCACACCGCCGTATCTTTTGATTCGCGGGCCAGAAACGTCACTCGGAAACGGAGCCAACATGACGTCCGCCATCGACTTTTATTTCGACTTCGCATCCCCGTATGGGTATTTTGCGAGCACCTGCATCGACGACATCGCTTCGAAAAGCGGGCGTGGTGTCGCGTGGCATCCGATTCTGCTCGACATCGTCTACAAGGTGAACGGCTCGGGCGCCCCGGTGCAGCATCCGATCAAAACCGAGTACTTGCGGCATGACGTGGAACGCACCGCGCGCTTTCACAAGATTCCGTACAAGCGCCCGACGCACTTTCCGATCCCCACGCAGGCAGCCGAGCGCGCCGTGCTGTGGGTGCAGGACCATCGCGGCGGCGACCTGTCGGCGGAATTTGCGAAAGCGATCTTCACCGCGCTTTACGTCGACGACGTGAATATCGGCGACCCGAAGGAACTGGTGCGTCTCGGCGAGGCGCTCGGTATCGACGGCGCGGCACTCGACGCCGGCATGCACTCCCCGGCGGCGAAGGACCATCTCAAGGCGGAAATCGATCTGGCGATGGCGCGCGGCGTATTCGGTTCGCCGTTCGTCATCGTGGACGGCGAACCCTTCTGGGGCTTCGACCGTTTCGCCCAGGTCGAAGCCTGCCTGAAGCACGGCAAGTTCTGACAAGAAGGCAAGACACATCATGGCAAGACCCCCATCGTCGCGCAGCCATACCGCGCAGGACACCGAACGCGAAGCCTGCCCCTGCGGCGGCCTCGCGTTCGAGGACTGCTGCGGGCGCTATCTGGATCACGGCGAGATACCGCCCACGGCCGAGGCGCTGATGCGCTCGCGCTACACGGCATTCGTGCGGCACAACGCGCCGTATCTGCTCGACACATGGGCGGCGCGCACGCGTCCGGCCACGCTCGAGTTCGACGACGCGCCGCAGTGGCTCGGCCTTCAGATCAAGGCGCACCTGCAACGCGACGAGACCCACGCCGAAGTCGAATTCATCGCCCGCTACAAGGTTGGCGGGCGGGCGCACCGGTTGCACGAGCGCAGCCGCTTCGAGCGCACCGACGACGGTCGCTGGCGTTACATCGACGGCGACCTCTTCGACTGACGACCATCGCACGCGCCCCTCGCGATGCGCGGCGCGCAAGACAAGACTTCAACGACAACTCACTCTCCACCGGATTTCGTCACATGCCGATTCTCGACAGCAAACTCAACCCGCGCGGCGAAGACTTTGCGCGCAACGCGGCCACGATGCAGACCCTGGTCGACGACCTGCGCGCGCGCATCGCGCAACTGGCCGGTGGCGGCGGTGAGGCCGCTCGCAAGAAGCACATCGCCCGCGGCAAGCTGCTGCCGCGCGAACGCGTGCAGCAACTGCTCGATCCGGGCTCGCCGTTTCTCGAACTCTCGCAACTCGCCGCCATCGGCATGTATCACGACGACGCCCCCGGTGCCGGCGTGATCACCGGTATCGGGCGCGTGTCGGGCCAGGAATGCGTGATCGTGTGCAACGACGCCACGGTCAAGGGCGGCACCTATTACCCGATGACGGTCAAGAAGCACCTGCGCGCACAGGAAATCGCCGAGCAGAACCATCTGCCGTGCATCTATCTGGTCGACTCGGGCGGCGCGAACCTGCCGAATCAGGACGACGTGTTTCCCGACCGCGACCACTTCGGCCGCATCTTCTACAACCAGGCGCAGATGTCGGCGCAGGGTATTCCGCAAATCGCTGTCGTGATGGGCTCATGTACGGCCGGTGGCGCCTACGTGCCCGCGATGAGCGACGAGTCGATCATCGTCAAGGAACAGGGCACGATTTTCCTCGGCGGCCCGCCGCTGGTGAAAGCGGCCACGGGCGAGGAAGTGAGCGCCGAAGATCTCGGCGGCGCCGACGTGCACACGCGCCTCTCGGGCGTGGCCGATCACTTCGCACAGAACGACGCGCATGCGCTGTCGATCGCGCGCAGCATCGCGGCGAACCTCAACCGTCGCAAGCCCGCCACGGTGGCGGTCAAGCCGCCGGTCGAGCCGAAGTACGACGCACGCGAACTGTATGGCGTGATTCCGGCCGATACGAAGAAACCGTTCGATGTGCGCGAAGTGATCGCGCGCCTGGTCGACGGCTCCGAATTCGACGAGTTCAAGGCACGCTACGGCACCACGCTCGTATGCGGCTTCGCGCACCTGTGGGGCTACCCGGTCGGCATCGTGGCGAACAACGGCATTCTGTTCTCCGAGTCGGCGCAAAAGGGCGCGCACTTCATCGAGCTGTGCTGCCAGCGCAAGATTCCGCTGATCTTCCTGCAGAACATCACCGGCTTCATGGTCGGGCGCAAGTACGAGAACGAAGGCATCGCCAAACATGGCGCGAAGATGGTGACGGCCGTGGCCACGGCCAACGTGCCGAAGTTCACCGTGATCATCGGTGGCTCGTTCGGCGCCGGTAACTACGGTATGTGCGGACGCGCCTACTCGCCCCGCTTCCTGTGGATGTGGCCGAACGCCCGCATCTCGGTGATGGGCGGCGAACAGGCTGCGTCGGTGCTCGCCACCGTCAAGCGCGACGGTATCGAGGGCAAGGGCGGCCAATGGACCGCCGAGGAAGAAGACGCCTTCAAGCAACCGATCCGCGACCAGTACGAGCGCCAGGGGCATCCGTACTACGCCAGCGCGCGCCTGTGGGACGACGGCGTGATCGATCCGGCGGACACGCGCACCGTGCTCGGTCTCGGGCTGTCGGCCGCGCTCAACGCGCCGATCCCGGAAACGCGCTTCGGTCTGTTCCGCATGTAATCGAGGCGATCGCGCCCCCCGTACGGCTGCCGCGCCGATATCGCCCGGCAGCCAAACGGATCGATCCACTGGCCATTCAAGGAATTCCACGTCATGAATCTCGCCACGCTCAAACTCAGCGTCGACGCCCACGTTGCCACGGTCACACTCAACCGTCCCGACGTGCGCAATGCCTTCAACGAAACCGTCATCGAAGAGCTGACCGGCGCGTTTCGCGCGCTCGCCACGAATGACGACGTGCGCGCGATCGTGCTGGCCGCCGAAGGCGTGGCGTTCTGCGCCGGCGCCGACTTGAACTGGATGAAGAAGATGGCCGGCTACTCGGACGCCGAGAACCGCGCCGACGCCATGACGCTCGCCGTCATGCTCAACACGATCTATCGCTGCCCGAAGCCGGTGATCGCCCGCGTGCAGGGCGACACCTACGCGGGTGGCGTGGGACTTGCGGCGGTTGCCGACATCGTCGTGGCCGTCGACACGGCGCACTTCTGCCTGTCGGAAGCGAAGCTCGGCCTGATTCCGGCCACCATCGGGCCGTATGTCATTCGTGCGCTGGGCGAGCAGGCGTCGCGCCGGTACTTCCTCACCGCCGAGCGCTTCACGGCGGCGACTGCGCAGCGCCACGGGCTGGTGCACGAAGTCGTCGGCGCCGACGCGCTCGACACCACCGTGCAGGCGCTCGCCAAGGCGCTGGCGGACAACAGTCCCAACGCCGTGAAGGAATGCAAACGCCTCGTGCAGGACTTCGCGAGCCGTACGATCGACGAGAGCGCCATTGCCGATACGGCCGAGCGCATTGCGAAGATTCGCGCCTCGGACGAAGGCCGTGAAGGCGTGCGCTCGTTCCTCGAGAAGCGTTCACCGTCGTGGCGCGAGGCGGGTTGAGGCGTGTGACGCCCGCCGCTTTGCCAGGTCAGGAAACATCCCGCTTCATCGGTTACAAAATTTTTTTGGGAGGACGCACGACGGAGATGCCGCAACGTTATCGACGGTTTTTGAGAATTTATCGATAACGTCTGGCTACGGATCGCAAAACCGCGAGTTTTCGCACCATTTCCGCCTATTGCCCTGCCAAATCGCTTTGCCTACCATGCGCCCATCCCCCACCTCCGGCCCCACGCAGCAACGCCTTGTGCGATGCCCGCTGCAGGCCAGCCGAACAGACGACCGCCGCCGACACGCGAGCGTCGTCCGTCACGGCCAACCAAGGAGTCAATGATGGACGCCTTCACGCGCCCCCCCGCCGGCCCCGGCGATCTCGCCGCGCGAAGTCTGCGACAGGTCTGGCACCCCTGCACGCAGATGAAGCAACAGGCAAAGCTGCCACTCGTCGCGCTGTCGCACGGCGAAGGCCCCTGGCTCGTCGACACCGACGGCGAGCGTTACCTCGACGCCATCAGTTCCTGGTGGGTCAACCTTTTCGGTCACGCGAACCCGCGCATCAACGCGGCGCTCGTGGACCAGCTCGGCCGTCTCGAGCACGCCATGCTGGCCGGCTTCACGCACGAGCCTGTCGTGGCGCTGGCCGAGCGTCTGTCGGCGCTGACCGGCGGCGTGCTCGGTCATGCTTTCTTCGCCTCCGATGGCGCGTCCGCCGTCGAGATCGCCCTCAAGATGAGCTTTCACGCGTGGCGCAATCAGGGCCACAGCGACAAGCGCGAATTCGTCTGCGTGCGCCACGGCTATCACGGGGAAACGCTCGGCGCGCTCGCCGTGACCGACGTCGCACTGTTTCGCGACGCCTACGATCCGCTGCTGCGCCATGCGCACGTGGTGGCGTCGCCCGACGCACGCGAAGCCCGCGACGGCGAATCGCCCGCAGACGTCGCCTGCCGCGCCGCGGCCGAGCTCGAGACGTTGCTCGCGCAGCGCGAGGGACGCATCGCCGCCGTGATCGTCGAGCCGCTCGTGCAATGTGCGGCCGGTATGGCGATGCACGACCCCGAATATCTGCGACGCGTGCGCGCGCTGTGCGACCAGTACGGCGCGCATCTGATTGCCGACGAAATCGCCGTGGGTTGCGGACGTACAGGCACGTTCTTCGCCTGCGAGCAGGCCGGCATCTGGCCCGATCTGCTCACGCTGTCCAAGGGCATCAGCGGCGGCTACCTGCCGCTCTCGCTGGTGCTCTCGCGCGACGCCATCTTCGATGCGTTCTACGACGACGACACCGCGCGCGGCTTCCTGCATTCGCACTCGTACACGGGCAATCCGCTCGCGTGCCGCGCGGCGCTGGCCACGCTCGACATCTTTGCCGACGACGATGTGCTCACGCGCAACGCCGGGCGCGCGCAGCGTCTGACGCAAGCCCTCGCACCGCTCGCCGACGATGCGCGCGTGAAGCACTTCCGCCATCGCGGCATGATCTGGGCATTCGACGCCGCCCTGCCCGACGCGCCGGGCGCCGCCCGTGAATTCTCGAAGCGCTTCTATACTGAAGCGCGCGCACGCGGCGTGCTGCTGCGCCCGATCGGCAATACGGTCTATCTGATGCCACCCTACGTGCTCGACGACGGCACCATCGACTGGCTCGCCACGCGCACGCTCGCGGCGTTCGACGCCACGATGCGCGACTTCGGACACGGTGGCACTGGCTCCAACGCAAACGCCGGGGAGGTGATCGCATGACGCCCGCCCGGCTTCCGCCGCTCTTCGACCGACTCGATGCGGGTCTCGCGGAGATCGACCGCGCGCACCTGCGTCGCCGTCATCGCGTGGTGTCCACACCCTGCCAGCCGCACGTGCGAGCCGACGGCCGCGACGTGCTCGCGTTCACCAGCAACGACTATCTCGGGCTGGCCGCACACCCGAAAGTGGTCGCCGCGCTCATCGAGGGCGCGCAGCGCTACGGTGCGGGCAGCGGCGCATCGCATCTGATCAGCGGCCACTTTCAGGCACACGCCGAGCTTGAAGACGCGCTCGCGCAGTTCATGTCGCCGCACCTGATCGACGCCCGTGCGCTGTACTTCTGTACCGGCTACATGGCCAACCTGGCGACGATTTCCGCGCTGGCAGGCAAGGACGCCGAGATCTTCTCCGAAGCGCTCAACCACGCGTCGCTGATCGACGGGGCACGCCTGTCGCGCGCCCGCACGCAGGTCTATGCGCACGGCGACGTCGACGCGCTCGCCGCCATGCTCGCGGCCAGCACCGCCGAGACGAAGCTGATCGTGACCGACGGCGTGTTCTCGATGGACGGCGACATCGCCCCGCTGCCGCAACTGCTCGCGCTGGCCGAACGCCACAACGCCTGGCTCATCGTCGATGACGCGCATGGCTTCGGCGTCGTGGGCGAGAACGGACGTGGCGTGTTCGAGCACTTCGACATGTGCTCGCCGAATCTCGTGATCATCGGCACGCTCGGCAAGGCCGCAGGCGTGGGCGGTGCCTACGTGGCCGCCAACCGGCGCGTGATCGAGTGGCTCACCAACCGCGCGCGTCCGTACATCTTCACGACGGCAGCCGCGCCCTCGCAGGCGCATGCGTTGCTCACGAGCCTCGCCATCATCGCCGGCGACGAGGGACGCGAGCGCCGCGCCGCATTGCAGGCGCGTATTGCGCAACTGCGCGACTCGCTCACGTTGCGCCATTGGCAGCACATGGCCTCGCCCACAGGCGTGCAGCCGATCATCCTCGGCGAGAACGCTGCCGCGCTGCACGCGCAGGCGGGGCTGGCCGAAGCGGGGCTGTGGGTGCCCGCGATTCGTCCGCCGACCGTGGCGCCGGGCACCGCGCGCCTGCGCGTCACGCTGAGCGCCGCGCACACGCACGACGACATCGCCCGCCTGTCGGCGGCCATCAACCAACTCGACCACGACTGGACGGCACACGCACATGGCTGATCAACCCCTTGTCGCCCCTGCGCGTGCGACCCCCGCACGCCACGCCTTCTTCGTCACCGGCACCGACACCGAGATCGGCAAGACACTCGTGTCGTCGGCGCTGCTGCAAGCCGCCGGTCGTCGCGGGCTGGTATGTGCCGGACTCAAGTCGGTGGCCGCCGGTGCGTCCGAGCAGAACGGCCGTTTCGTCAACGAAGACGTCGAGCAACTGCATCAGGCGAGCAACCTGAAGCTGCCCGACGACTGGTACTGCCCGTATGTGCTCAAGGACGCCACCGCGCCGCACATCGCGGCGGCGGCCGAAGGCATCGCCCTCGATTGCGGCGTGATCCGCGACGGCTACGCGCGCGTTGCGGCGCGTGCCGATCTGGTGATCGTCGAAGGCGTGGGCGGCTTCCGTGTGCCGCTTGGCCCCGACGCGAGCGCCCCGGATACTGCGGACCTCGCGCGTCAGCTCGGCCTGCCGGTCGTGCTTGTGGTCGGACTGCGCCTAGGCTGCATCAGCCATGCGTTGCTCACCGCCGAAGCGATCGCCTCGCGCGGCCTGACGCTCGCGGGCTGGGTCGCCAACCATGTCGACCCCGACATGCGCCATGTCGACGCCAACATCGACGCCATCGCCGCGCGCATCGGCGCCCCGCTGCTCGGGCGTGTGCCGCACCTGCCGCACCCCGATGCCGCCACGGCCTCCGGCTATCTCGACATCGCACCGCTCGTGGACACGGCGCTGCATCGCACCGCGCAAGCCTCGCTTGCGGCGCGACCGCACACCGCGCCCTGATACGTCACCGACGTCCCACGACATCTCAATACAGAATTCAAGGAATCTCACCATGCAAGTTCACGCCCACACCGCCGCTCACGGCCACGACGAAGCCCTGCGTCGCAACGACAAACCCTGGACCGTTGCCGATATCGAGGCGCTGTTCGCGCTGCCGTTCAACGACCTGATCTTCCGTGCGCAGCAGGTGCATCGCGACCATTTCGACGCCAACGCCGTGCAGCTCTCCACGCTGCTCTCGATCAAGACCGGCGGCTGCCCGGAGGATTGCTCCTACTGCCCGCAATCGGCGAAATACGACACGGGCGTGGAAGCCGAGAAGCTCATGCCGGTCGACGAAGTCGTAGCCGCCGCCAAGCGCGCGAAGGAAGCCGGCGCGACGCGCTTCTGCATGGGCGCCGCGTGGCGCAGCCCGAAGCCGCACCAGGTCGACGCCGTGGGCGAGCTTGTGCGCGAAGTGAAGGCGCTCGGCCTGGAGACGTGCGTAACGCTCGGCATGCTGCGTGACGGGCAAGCCGAACAGCTGCGCGACGCGGGCCTCGACTACTACAACCACAACCTCGATACGTCGCCGGAGTTCTACGGTCAGATCATCACCACGCGCACGTATCAGGATCGTCTCGACACGCTCGCCCGCGTGCGCGACGCGGGTCTCAAGGTGTGCTGCGGCGGCATCGTCGGTCTGGGCGAGACGCAACGCGAGCGTGCCGGGCTGATCGCGCAGCTCGCCAACATGTCGCCGTACCCCGAGTCGGTGCCCATCAACAACCTGATGAAGATCGAAGGCACGCCGCTCGAACACAACGAGAGCGTCGATCCGTTCGACTTCGTGCGCATGATCGCGGTGGCGCGCATTACGATGCCGCGCGCGATGGTGCGCCTGTCGGCCGGGCGCGAGATGATGGACGACGCGATGCAATCGCTGTGCTTCCTCGCCGGTGCGAACTCGATGTTCTACGGCGAGAAGCTGCTCGTCACGCAGAACCCGCAAGCCGAGCACGATCGTGCGCTGCTCGCGCGCCTGGGCATGCGCACGTCGACCGAAGACAAGTTGAGCCCTGAACACGCGGGCGAGTGCGACAGCCTGACGGCTTGCGCCACGCACTGATTGCGCGTTGCGTATCGCGCAGACCGCCGTGTGTTGAGGATGTGATGACAGGTCATGCGCCACGACGGCGATGAGATCGCAGTAGACGATCCGCCGTCGCGGCGAAGCTGGATAGCAATAGAGATTGGCGTACCCGCGTCGCCCTTGCGCCACAAGCGAAAGGACATCGGGTGCGCCGCCCCAATCGATCATTTTCCGGAGGCAATATGTTCGACAAGATCCTCATCGCCAACCGTGGCGAGATCGCCTGCCGCGTGGCGGCCACGGCCGCACGGCTGGGTATCCGCACGGTCGCCGTCTATTCCGACGCCGACGCACACGCCAAGCATGTGGCCGTGTGTGACGAGGCCGTCCACGTGGGCGGTGCCGCCGCGCGCGACAGCTATCTGCGCATCGACGCCATCATCAACGCCGCCAAGGCCACGGGCGCGCAGGCGATCCACCCGGGCTACGGCTTCCTGTCCGAGAACGAAGCCTTCGCGGCGGCATGCCACGAGGCGGGCATCGTCTTCATCGGCCCGCCGGTCGGCGCCATCCATGCGATGGGCAGCAAGAGCGCCGCCAAGACGCTGATGGAAGGTGCGGCCGTGCCGCTGGTACCGGGCTATCACGGCGACAATCAGGACGCCGCGTTCCTGCACGCGCGCGCCGACGACATCGGCTACCCCGTGCTGCTCAAGGCCAGCGCGGGCGGTGGCGGCAAGGGCATGCGCGTGGTGGAGCGCAGCGAGGAGTTCCGCGCCGCGCTCGCCTCGTGCCAGCGCGAAGCCTCGAGCAGCTTCGGCGACGAACGCGTGCTCGTGGAGAAGTACCTGACGCGTCCGCGTCACATCGAAATCCAGGTGTTCGCCGACACGCACGGCAACTGCGTCTATCTGTTCGAGCGCGATTGCTCGGTGCAGCGCCGTCACCAGAAGGTGCTGGAAGAAGCGCCTGCGCCGGGCATGACGGACGAGCGCCGCCGCGCGATGGGTGACGCCGCCTGCAACGCCGCACGTGCCGTGGGTTACGTGGGCGCGGGCACCGTCGAATTCATCGCCAATCAGGACGGCTCGTTCTACTTCATGGAGATGAACACCCGCCTGCAGGTCGAACACCCGGTCACCGAGATGATCACCGGGCTCGATCTGGTCGAGTGGCAACTGCGTGTCGCAGCCGGCGAAGTCCTGCCGCGCAAGCAGGAAGAATTGCGCATTCATGGTCATGCGCTCGAAGCGCGTATCTACGCAGAGAATCCGGACAACAACTTCCTGCCGTCGACCGGCACGCTGTCTACGCTGCGTCCGCCCGCGTCGGTGCAGTTCGAGATCGGTAACGCCGGCACGCCGGCTGCCGTGCGTATCGATTCGGGGGTGCGCGAGGGCGACACCATTTCGCCGTTCTACGACCCGATGATCGCCAAGCTGATCGTGTGGGGGCAGGATCGCGACGAGGCGCTCGCGCGCATGCGTCGCGCGCTCGGCCAATATCGCGTGGTCGGTGTGCAGACGAACATCGCGTTCCTCGGTCGTCTGGTGGCGAGCGAACCGTTCGCCGGCGCCGACCTCGACACCGGGCTGATCGAGCGCCATCGCGACACGCTGTTCCCCGCCGCTGCGCCGGTACCCGCCACCACGCTGGCGCTGGCCGTAGCCGCGCAGCTCGGGCGCGAGACGGTCGTCGGCCGTCGCAAGTACCAGGACAGCATCGATCATCACTCGCCGTGGCAGCTCGCCACCGGCTGGCGCCTGAACGGCGATTACCAGCGCACGATGTCGTTCGATCATGGCGAAGCGCGCCTGGATGTCGTGCTCTCGAGCAACGCGCAGGCGAGCACGCTCACCGTGGACGGGCAGGCGTATCCGTATCGCTATGCCCACGACGGTGGCGTGTACCGCGTGACGCTCGGCGAGCGTCGCGTGCAGGGACATGTCGACTTCGAGCAGGAGACGGCGCACGTCTTCGCCGACGGCCACTCGTGGACGCTGCGCTGGCACGATCCGCTGGCGCAGGCTGGCGGCCACGAGGGCGGCGAAGGGCGTCTCACGGCGCCGATGCCGGGCAAGGTCATCGCCGTGCTCGCGCAACCCGGCACGAAGGTCGAGAAGGGTACGCCGCTGCTCGTGATGGAAGCCATGAAGATGGAGCACACCATCAGCGCACCGGCGGACGGCGAGATCGAAGAAGTGCTCTACGCCGTCGGCGATCAGGTGCCGGAAGGCGCGCAGTTGCTGGCGTTCAAGCGGTAGGCGTTACGTGTCAGGCGTTTGGCGTTAGAGAACGTCTGACGCGCCGACGCGGAAGGGATCGCGTGTTGCATCGAAATCACTCCGATGGACGCGCGATCTCGGTCAATTGTTGCGACGGGTCATGGCGGCGGAAGGCCAATTCAGGCATTTTCAACCGACTTGACCGACGGCGTGAATCCAATGGCCTGCAGTTCCGAGGCGACGGTCCGGGTGACCCACATCTTGTGCTCATGGTTCATCTTGCTCGACACGGCGGCCACCGAGATCGCCGCGTAGCCGTCCTCGCCCACTTCGAAGCTCACGCCCACCCCCGACACGCCCTGGTGTACGAGACCGTCCGTGGCCGAGAAGCCCTGCTTGCGCGTCTTCGCCACCAGGTCGCGCAGTCGCGGCAAGGTCAGGCCCGAGGGCTTGAATTCGTCCTGATGGCGTCGGTAGATCGCCTCGATCGAGGCATCGTCCTGTCGCGCCAACAGCGTCACGCCGGCGGAGCCCACCCCCAGCACACGCATGCCGCCCACCTGAAGCACCAGCGTGCGCACCGGTGAACTCCCTTCCTCGTAGTGCAGGCAATGGGCGTAGTCGCCATTGCGCACGACAAGGAACACCGTGTCCCCGGTGACATGTGCCAGGCGCTTCATCATCGGCCGGCACGCTTCGAGCAGCGGTGCCCGCCGCATCGACGCCAGGCCGATCTGCATGGCCTGCATGCCGAGCCGATACCGCTTGCTGCCCTCCCCCCGCTCGACAAATCCCCCCAGTTCCAGCGTCTTCAACAATCGATTTGCCGTGATGCGGTCGATCTCTGCGGCCTTGGCCAGATCCGTGACCGTGGCGCCATCCGGATGCAGGCCTGCAACGCGACGAAGCAAATCCAGCGCACGAGAAACAGATTGCGTTCCCTGTACCGGGGCTGCTTTTTCAATCGGTTCAATTGCCATGGTTTCCCCTATGTGCGTTCATAATACGAACGTTTTTAACGCTTCTCATTGTGAACGTTTTTCGTTTTCGGTGGAATAGTTTTCGTACTCGATCACCGTATGACTTTCACATGACACACAATCCTAATCAAGTGGCCGCACTCTCGGATCAAGCCTGGTCGGAAGGCCTTCGCCAAGCGCTGCCGTCGGCCAACATCCCGACGCTCCTGATGGTCCTCATCCATCTGACGGGGGACCGCAAGTGGCTCGACGAGCGCTATCAGTGCTCGCGTATTCGCGGCCTCGACGAGAACGACTCGGGCGGCCTGCCCGAAGTCGTTCAGGCCGAAATTCGCGAAGCGGCATGGAATGCGCTGTGCAAGTGGAAGATCGACGGTCAGGTCAAGCTTGCCGGCCCCGATTGGGATACCTTGGTCCAGATGCTGGAACTCGGCGTCGGCGAGGCGATTCCGGCCTCCTACGGCCCGATGATCGGCGCGTGGCTCGGTCTCGACGACGACATGGTGATTGACCAGAAGGGCCGCTTCAAGGTACCGGAGGACTTCAAGGTCGTCATCATCGGCACCGGCGTCGCCGGCCTGTGCGCCGCGATCCGCCTGCAGGGTGCCGGCATTCCGTTCACCGTGATTGAAAAGAACGATGAAGTCGGCGGCACGTGGTACGAGAACCATTACCCGGGTTGCGGCGTCGACACACCGAATCACATCTACTCGTACTCGTTCGCCAAGGGCGACTGGTCGAAATACTTCGCACTGCAACAAGAGATCCAGACGTACTTCGAGGGCGTGGCCGACCGCTTCAACCTGCGCCAGTACATCCGCTTCGAAACGCGCGTCGACGCCGCTCGTTACGACGAAACCACGATGCGCTGGATCGTCGACGTCTCGAGCAAGGGCAACGCCTACCGCCTCGATGCCGATGTGCTCATCAGCGCCGTCGGCCTGTTGAATGTGCCGAAGACGCCGAACATTCCTGGTCTGGACACCTTCGAAGGCCTGGCCTTTCACTCGACGCAATGGCCGGAGAACCTCGACCTGGAAGGCAAGCGCGTTGCCGTGATCGGCACCGGCGCGACGTCGATGCAGATCGTGCCGGAGATCGCACCGCGCTGCGGCCACCTGACCGTATTCCAGCGTTCCAAGCAGTGGGCTGCACCGTTCGAGCAATTCCGTACGGATATCCCGCACGACAAGCGCTTCATGCTTGCGCATGTGCCGTTCTACCAGGAGTGGTATCGTCAGCGCCTGGCCTACATCTTCAACGACCGCATCCACAGCTCGTTGCAGATCGATCCCCAATGGCCGCACCCGGAACGTTCGATCAACAAGACGAACGAACGCCACCGGACTCACTTCATCGACTACATCAAGGCCGAGCTCGGCGACCGTCAAGACCTGCTCGACGCCTGTGTGCCCGACTATCCGCCGTTCGGCAAGCGCATGCTGATGGACAACGGCTGGTACCGCACCATGACGCGTCCGAACGTCTCGCTCGTCCAGGGCGGCGTGGTCGAAGTGCAGGGCAACAAGGTGATCGACAGCAACGGCGACGCCCACGAGATCGACATCCTCGTCATCGCCACCGGCTTCGACGTCGTGAACATGCTCGCGTCGTTCAACCTGGTCGGCCGCGGCGGACGCAGCATCCGTGAAGTGTGGGCCGACAAGGGCGCGCAGGCCTACCTGGGCGTCGCGGCACCGGGCTTCCCGAACTTCTTCATGCTGGCCGGCCCGAACACGGCACTCGGCCACGGCGGTTCGGTCGTCGCCCTGCTCGAGACACAGGTCAGCTACGTGATGAACATCCTGCGACAGGCCATGGAACGCACGGGCGCCGACGAGCGCTTCGAATTCGAAGTGGACAAGCAAACCCACGACGACTTCAACGTGCGCGTGCAGGAAGCCCATGGCCGCATGATCTGGTCGCACACCGGCATGACCAACTGGTATCGCACCGGCAAGAACGGCCCGATCATCGCCACCACGCCGTTCCGCAACGACGACTACTGGCACATGGCTCGCCGGGCCGACTTCGCCGACTACACCTTCAAGACTGCGGTCGTCGAAACGGAGGCCGCGTAATGACCGCAGCAGCACAACGTCAGCCGGGGCCTTACATGCTGAGCGGCCTGCGTATCCTTGACCTGGGCACGATGGTCGCGGGCCCGGTGGCCTGCACGCTGTTCGGCGACTTCGGCGCAGACGTCATCAAGGTCGAGGTGCCGGAGCGTGGCGACACGGTCCGCGACCTCGGTCCGTTCGTCGACGGCGAATGCCTGTACTGGGAAGTCGAGAACCGCAACAAGCGCTCGATCACGCTCAACCTGCGTGAAAAAGCGGGCCAGGAAATCCTCTATCGCCTGGTCGAGCAGGCCGACGCAGTGGTCGAGAACTTCCGTCCCGGCACGCTGGAGAAGTGGAATTGCGACTTCGAGACGCTCAAGCAGTACAACCCGAAGCTCATCATGCTGCGCGTGTCGGGCTTCGGCCAGACCGGCCCCTACTCGGAACGAGCCGGCTACGACCGCATCGCGCTGGCCTTCGGCGGCCTGATGGGCATCACCGGCTATCCGGACCGTCCGCCGGTGCGCATCGGTACGTCGACAGCCGACTATCAGACCGCCATCCTGGGCGCGTTCAGCCTGATGATGGCGCTCTACAACCGGGACGTTCTCGGTGGCCCCGGCCAGGAAATCGACCTCGCGATGTACGAATCGGTGATTCGATTCACTGAAGTGCTGGTGCCCGAGTACGACCGCCTGGGCGTGGTGCGCAAACCGCGCGGCAACAAACACTTCGCTGCAGCGCCGGGCGAACACTTCGAGACCAGCGACGGCCGCTTCGTGATTCTCACCTGCTCCGCCGAGGCGGGATTCCAGCGGCTGTGTGCGGCGATGGGCCGCCCCGACATGCTCGAGGATCCACGCTTCAAGACGCACCCGCTGCGTTGGCAGCACATCGACGCGCTGAACGGCCTCGTCGGCGACTGGATCAAGTCGCTGCCGGTGCCCGAGCTCACCGCGAAACTCGATGCGGCGAAGTGCGCGTATGCGTTCATCCTCAGCATCGACGACATCATGAAAGACCCGCACTACCAGGCACGAGAGACCATCGTGCCGGTCGAGAATCCGCGTATCGGCCCGGTCCGCATGGCCGGCGTCGTGCCGCGGATTCCGGGAGCCCCGCAGAAGCCGATCGATCCGGCGCCCACGATCGGCCAACACAACGCCGATGTGTACGGCGAGCTGCTCGGCATGAACGATGGCCAGCGCGCGGAACTCCAGCAGATGGGCATCATTTGATGATCGGCACGGTTGAACGAGCGGCCGTCTTCGGCGGCGGGGGCGTCGTGGGGATCGCATGGTCGGCCGGCATCGTCCATGGACTCGCCTGCGCCGGCGTCCGGATCGCGGATGCCGACGAGCTGGTCGGCACCTCGGCGGGTTCCGTTATTGCCACGCAACTCGCATGTGGCGTCGACGTGTCCGCCATGTTTGCCGAACAGCGGCATCCGGCACACGACTCCAGCGAACAGCTCCGGCCGTACTCGCAGGAAGCGGCCGATGCCGCCAATTGCCGACTGGTGGAAAAGGTCGGCGGCGACCTGGTGGCCGCACGCAAACGCATCGGCGCATTCGCCAGACGCAGCGAAACGCCGGCCCTCGAAGTCCGCCGCGCGATCATCGCCGCCCGCTTGTCGACCGCCGAATGGCCTGCCCGGCGGCTGCGTCTGGTCGCGGTCGATACCGACACCGGCGCGCCGCGCGTCTTCGACGCCGCCAGCGACTGTGTGCTCGTCGACGCCGTGGCCGCGAGCTGCGCCGTGCCCGGGGTGTGGCCGCCGGTGCCGATCGACGGCGTGTACTACATGGACGGCGGCATTGTCTCGATGACCAACGCCTGGGTGGCCGACACGGCGCGCCGAGTGCTGGTGCTCGCGCCGCTCGGTTACTCCGACGGCAATCCCGTCAGCGGCCATTTGCGCGCCGAAGCCGCCGCCATCGAGGCACGCGGCGCCAGTGCGCAACTGATCGTGCCCGACGCCGCATCGCTTGCCGCCTTCGGCAGCAATGTGCTCGACCCCGCACGTCGTGGGCCTGCCGCGCAGGCAGGCTACGAACAAGGCACCGCGATCGCGAACGACATCGCGTCCTGGTGGCTGCCATCGCACGACGCGTGAAAGGCAACGTCATGTAAGGAAATGAATGAAGACACCGCAATCCCGCTGCACGACACCTTAAAATCGCCATCCCAAAAGCCTCTGCGTCGCGTGCGCGCTGTTGAAGCCTGTCTTCGCTGCGTGGCGTGGCGTGGCGTGGCGAAGACGACGACAGGTCAGGCAAAACCCAGAATAACCAGGAGCACAAACATGAAGCCCTTTTCCAAAGTAGCAGCCGTGGCATTCGGCGCGCTCGTCGCATTTTCCGCGAGCGCCCGTGCAGATGATTATCCGACGCGCCCGGTGCGCGTGATCGTCGGCTACACGCCGGGCGGCGCCTCCGACATCGTCGGCCGCCTGATCGCCACGGGCCTGAGCCGGCTCGACAAGCAGAGCTTCATCGTCGAAAACAAGCCCGGTGCTGGCGGCATGCTGGGAATGGCATACGTCGCCAATGCGAGCCCTGATGGCTACGTCATCGGTATTTCGGTCTCGGGCACGATGGTGACCGGCCCGCACCTGCTGAAGGACGTGCCCTACGACGCGCTCAAGTCGTTCGCCCCGATTGGCATGATTGCGAAGGCGCCGATGGTCATGCTGGCCTCGCCGTCGTTCAAGGACCCCACCGTCAAGAACATCATCGCGCAAGCGAAGGCCCACCCGGGTCAGATCAAGTCGGGACAAGGGGCGAAGGCGTTCGAACTGGCACAACGCCTGTTCAACTCGAAGGCCGGCGCCGATATCGGCGTCGTGTCATATCGCGGCGGTGCGCCCGCGGCGATCGACGTGATGGCAGGCCGCGTGACGCTCATGGTCGACACGATCGGCGCGCAGCTCGGCAGCATTCAGGGCGGCAAGCTGGTGCCGGTCGCCGTACTCGACAGCAAGCGCTCCAACCTGCTCCCGAATGTGCCGACCGTGGCCGAGGCGGGCGTGCCTGGCTACGAAGCGGTGGGCTGGCTCGGCCTGGTCGCCCCGAAGGGCACGCCCCCGAACATCGTGGCGACCCTGAACAAGCAACTCGCACAGGTGCTGGCCCAACCGGAAGTCGCGAAGAAGCTCGAGTCGCTGGGCTATGAACCGAATCCGAGCCCGACGCCGCAGGCCTTCGAACAGGGCATCCGTACCGAGTACGCGAAGTGGGGCAAGGTCGTGAAGGACGCCGGCATCCAGCCTGAGTAAGGCACGCCGCACTGATCGCGCTACAGAGGGGTGCACGCCTGTCCGGTGCGCCCCTTTTTTCACCCTCACTGTTTTCCCGACACACGCATCATGCAAATTTCCAATCGCGTTTTTGTCATCTCCGGCGGCGCCTCGGGCCTGGGTGCCGCGCTCGCGCGCACGGTCGTCGCCAAGGGCGGCAAGGTCATGCTGCTCGACATCCGTGAAGCGCCGCTCGCCGCATTTGCCGACGAACTGGGCGCCAACGCCGCATTCGCCGTGGCCGATGTCACGGACGACGCGCAATGCCAGGCCGCCATCGCGGCCGCCACGTCGGCGTTCGGCCGCATCGATGCCCTCGTTAACTGCGCCGGCATCGAACTGGGCGCCCGCGTCGTGGGTCGCGAAGGCCCGCACCCTCTCGAGAAGTTCTCGCGCACGATCGCCGTCAACCTGATCGGCTCGTTCAACATGACCCGACTGGCCGCCGACGCGATGTCGAAGCAGGAACCGCTGGAGGGCGGCGAGCGCGGCGTAATCATCAACACCGCTTCCATTGCGGCCTTCGACGGACAGATCGGACAGGCGGCCTACGCGGCCTCCAAGGCGGGCATCGCCGGCATGACGCTGCCGATCGCGCGTGAGCTGGCCCGCTTCGGCATTCGCGTGATGACGATTGCCCCCGGTATTTTCCGCACGCCGATGGTGTCCGGCATGAGCGCCGAAATCCAGGCATCCCTGGCATCGAACGTGCCGTTCCCCCCTCGCTTCGGTGAGCCGGAGGAGTTCGCGGCATTGGTCTGCCATATCGCAGAGAACATGATGCTCAATGGCGAAGTGATTCGCCTCGATGGCGCCGTTCGCATGGCTGCGCGCTAACCCCGACAAGGAATTCGAAACGATGAATCTCGATCCGATTGTGATCGTCAGTGCATGCCGCACCCCAATGGGCGGCTTCCAGGGCGACTTCGCCGCTGTCACCACGCCGGAACTCGGCGGCGCCGCCATTCGTGCGGCGGTCGAACGCGCCGGCCTGGCGGGGGACGAGGTGGACGAAGTGTTCATGGGCTGCGTGCTGCCGGCGGGCCTCGGACAGGCGCCGGCGCGCCAGGCGACCCTGAAGGCGGGACTGCCCGTCTCGACGGGAGCCACGACCGTCAACAAGATGTGCGGCTCCGGCATGAAGGCCGTCATGATCGCTCACGACCTGCTGGTGGCCGGCACGTGCGACATCATGGTCGCCGGCGGCATGGAAAGCATGAGCAACGCGCCCTACCTGCTCCCGAAGGCCCGCGCAGGCATGCGCATGGGCCACGGCCGGGTGCTCGACCACATGTTCCTCGACGGACTGGAAGACGCCTACGACAAGGGCCGCCTGATGGGGACATTCGCCGAAGACTGCGCGTCGGACTTCGGCTTCGCCCGTGAAGCCCAGGATGCGTTTGCCATCGAATCACTGATGCGTGCGCAGCGGGCCATCGTCGAAGGCCGGTTCGTGGCGGAAATCGCGCCGGTCGAGGTCAAGGCAGGCAAGGTACAGACGGTCGTCTCGGTCGACGAGCAGCCGGGCAAGGCGCGCATGGACAAGATCCCTGCACTCAAGCCGGCATTTCGTGCCGACGGCACGGTGACGGCAGCGAACTCGTCGTCGATTTCCGACGGCGCGGCCGCCCTGGTGCTGATGCGTCGTTCCGAAGCCGCCAAGCGTGGCCTTGCGCCGCTGGCCACGATCATGGGCCACGCGACCTTCGCGCATCAGCCGCATCTGTTCCCGACCGCCCCTGCGGGCGCGCTGCGCCAGTTGTCGGAAAAGACCGGCTGGGACCTGGCGGACGTCGATCTGTTCGAGATCAACGAAGCGTTCGCCGTCGTGACCATGGCGACGATGAAAAGCCTCGACCTGCCGCACGACAAGGTCAACATCAATGGCGGCGCCTGCGCCCTGGGCCACCCGATCGGTGCGTCCGGCGCACGCATCGTTGTGACGTTGCTGCACGCCTTGCGTGAGCGCGGCGCGAAGCGCGGCATGGCCAGCATCTGCCTCGCCGGCGGCGAGGCTACGGCGGTCGCACTCCAGATCGACTGATCCCACAGGCACGTCAAGCAACAAAGCCCGGTAGTCGGAAGACTACCGGGCTTTGCTTTTTTGCGTCGACCACCACCGTCGGACGCGGATTCGTACACGGGGCACGCAAGGCATGGGGACCGAAATGCCCAGGGCACTACGCCGGGGGGCCACGCCCGGCCCCCCCGCATCGACGCGACGTCAGGTGGCCGCGACGCTCGCCTGGCGGTTCCGGAGCGTCTTGCGGCCCCAGAAGAAGAGTTGCAGGACCACCAGCAGCGCGGAGATCGCCATGAACGACGCACTGATCGGCGTCGACACGAACACCGTCAGGCTGCCATCCGCGATCACCATGGCGCGGCGGAAATTCTCCTCGAGCATCGGCCCCAGCACATAGCCCAGGAGAATCGGACTGACGGGGAACTTCAGCGCAATCAGGATCGCGCCCATGATACCGAAGACGGCCACTTCCCCGACCTCGAACAGGCTGTTATGGGTCGAATAAACGCCGACGCAGATGAAGAACATCGCTAACGGGAACAAATACTTGTAGGGCACCCGCAGCAGCTTCACCCAGACGCCGATCATCGGCACATTCAGGAGAACCAGCAGAACGTTGCCGATCCAGAACGAGGCGATGAGTCCCCAGAACAGGTCAGCGTGCTCGGTAATGAGCTGGGGCCCCGGCTGGATGCCCTGGATCAGCAAGGCGCCCAGGATCAGCGCCATCACCGCGTCGCCCGGGATACCGAGCGACATGGTCGGGATGAAGTCGACCTGGGTCTTGGAGTGCGCCGACGCTTCCGGTGCGGCCACCCCGGCGATATTGCCGTGACCGAACGACTCGGGGTGCTTCGAGATCTTCTTCTCGAGCGCGTATGACAGGAAGGTCGTGATCGTCGGACCCGTGCCGGGCATGGCGCCGAACACCGTCCCGACCAGCGTGCCGCGCACCATCGGCCAGAAGGCCTCTTTCAGCTCGGCCTTGCTTGGCCGCATGTCCTTCATGGAGACTTGCATGCTGGTGCCAACGGCGTCCATCTTGTTCACGTTGAGCATGAACTCGGCCACGCCGAACAACCCGAGCGCCAGGGCGACCAGTTCAATATTGTCGGCCAGCTCGGTCAGCCCGAAGGTAAAGCGCATCGCGCCAGAGTTCACGTCGGTGCCCACCAGGCCCAGGATCAGGCCCAGCACCGTCATCGCCACCCCCTTGAGCGGCGCCCCGCGGGACATCGTGCCACCGGCAATGAGACCCACCAGCATGATGGCAAACAGTTCGGCGGGCCCGAACTCGAACGCGATCTTGACCAGCACCGGCGAGGCAAAAATCATCACCAGGATGCCGAACGACGCCGCAAAGAACGACGACACCATCGTAATGCCCAGCGCTGTCCCGCCCTTGCCCTTGCGAGTGAGGGGATACCCGTCGAGGCACGTCACCGCATGCGGCGGATGACACGGCAAGTTAAGCAGGATGGCGCCGATTGCACCACCGTATTGCGAACCGTAGAAGATGCCGGACAGCATGAGAATCGCCGACACGGGGGACATGACGTAGGTCAGCGGCAGCAGCATCGAGATCGCCGACAGTGCGCCCATGCCGGGCAGCACGCCGATCAGGTTACCGACCAGCACGCCGAAGAACGACCAGATCAGGTTTTGCCATTCGAGCGCGACGCCGAAGCCGTGCCACAAGTCCAGGATGGATTGTCCGATCATTTGATTAGTGGCCCCAGACGAGAAGTGGCATCTGAACCTTCAGGAGCCACGAGAAAACGATCACGCCGAATACTGTCGCGGCCAGCGACAGCAGGACCACACGACCTATCGTGTTTTCCCGATCGCCCAGTGCGGAAATCAAAACCACCGCGAAGACTGCGGGGATGAAGCCGAAGTACTCGCCGAGTACGACGAAAGCGACCACGCTCAGGATGATGCAGATCCAGCCGCGCCATTCCGGCTTGAACTCGGGATGCGATCCGGATTCGTCGGCCGCTTCCTGCACCGGTTTGGCCCCCGCCGCGATGGCGATGCCAATCAATGCCAGGACGACGCCCAGCATGACCGGGAAGAACCCCGGCCCCATCGACCTGAGGCTTCCAACTTCATAATTGCGGCCGATCATGACGACGGCCAGGCCAGCCACGAGCATCAGCCCGCCGCCGAAATGGTCCCGATTGAATGTTGCTTTCATCTTTTTCAACGTCCCTCCCACGCACTGAGAATTCCCGTCACCATCGGCAACAACGAGACGCCGTCCCGCCAATTGGCTTCGTAATTTCCAGTGCTTGATTCAAATACGTTCACATTGTGAACATATTACGCATTACAACTGGCGGACGATTGTAATTAGTCAGGCGGTCCTTGGGAGTCAGTAATAACCCCCACCCAGCGGCACCGTTATCGCCATGCACAGCCAATGTCGTTTCGATGCGAAGTGCAGCGGATTGGCGGCAATCCATTTCTGCCGACAGGCAACGCCCTGCCCGCCGCAAGCGCATCCTCGATGGGCGCGTGCGAACTCGACGGCCCAACCTCAGGAAACGCAAGGCATGACGCCTTTCAGCTGGCGTGGAGCCCCTCTTTCTGCGGTTCCGCTCGTTGCGTTGAGGTACTAAATAATTTAAGGACGGTTCTTAGAAAACCTGACAACGACTTCACGCAGGGGTCGCCGCCACAGGGATTTTGCCCTTTGGGAATTTTCATCAGGAATCCGAACAGGTGTCCGGAAATATTCTCGATGTCGATTTCAACCATGCGCGGCAATGCGCTCGACATCATGAACCAACGCCCACACTCCCATATCGCCCCGCGCGCGCTTGCACTCGCCGCGACACTGACGCTGCTGACCTTGCCGGCCAGCGTCAACGCCCAAAGCAATGTCACGCTCTACGGCACCATCGATTCCGGATTCGTCCACGCCAATCACACGCTCACGGAGAACGGCCCGCAGTCGGCGTCCAGCATCACCAGCAACATCATCGGTGGCAGTCGCTGGGGCTTGCGCGGCACCGAGTCCCTCGGACGCGGCCTCAGCGCCTTGTTCCAGATCGAGAGCGGCTTCAACGCCGTGAACGGTACGCTCGGCAATGGCGGCCTTGCCTTCGGTCGCAAGGCCATCGTCGGCCTGCGTGGTGACGAATGGGGCGAGGTGACCATCGGCCGCCAATATGACCCGGTCGTCAATCTCGTTCAGGGTCTGACCGCCGACGGGTACTTCGGCGGCTTCTTCGCCACGCCGGGCGACGTCGACAACTACGACAACAGCGCGCGTATCAACAACGCCGTTCGCTACGCCACGCCGAACTTCGGCGGCCTGCAGTTCGAAGGCATGTACGCGACGGGGAACGTTGCGGGAAAGAACGGCGCGGGGCGCTCGTACGGCCTCGCGGGTGCTTACAGCAATGGTCCGATTGTCCTCGCCGCAGGCTACTTCTTCGCGGATGGCGGCAGTCGTGAAGACCCGAATCTCTACGGGACCGGCGATCGCGTATGGACCAGTAGCGCGGGATCGCTCTTCAATTCGCCAATCAATGCGGGCTTCCGAACGGCCAGCAACGTGCGCATTGCCCGTGTCGCCGCAAAGTACGCCATCGGTCCGGCGATTCTCGGTGTGTCGTATTCGAATGCGCAATACGGGAGCGACAACATGTCGTCGTTCGACGGCACGGCCAAGTTCGACACGATCAATACCTTCGCGACCTACGCTCTCACGCCCGCGCTGAACACCGGCCTCGGCTACAGCTACACACGCATGCGTGGGAATGGCACGCTCGGCGCCCATTACAACCAGTTCAACGCCGGGGTGACATACGCCCTGTCCAAGCGCACGTCCACGTATGTCATCGGCGGCTATCAGCAGGCCGTCGGCAAGACGCAGGGTTACGGCGGGGCCGTGGAAGCGAGTGCTTCCGTCGGCTCGTATGGCGTGGACGCCGGTGCGCGCACGCAGTTATTGGTCGGCATGGGACTGAAGCACAGCTTCTGATTTCGGAATCGACTGACCCGATCGACCCGAATCCGTTTATCCATGCGGGTTCGGGTCGATTTCCCTTGAAAATAAAACACTTACGATTCAAACGGCCGTTTGGAAGTTTGCGACTCGGTTGTCTAAAAAAAGACACTATTTACGATTTTAAGGGTTTACCCCATTAGGGAATCTTATTAGAATTCGACTCCATTGAAGTTCGTTGCAGACGCAACCAGCGGCACCCGCGCTCCCTGGATCACTCACTGAATTCGATGCGCGCCGATGGATGTTGTGCTGACGTCATTTCGGGGAGAGCTGTCGTGATCGTTGTCGGTTGGTTGTGTGTCGCAGTCGTCGCCATCGGTATTTCGGCGGCACGTGTGCGCCAGCTGCATCGCCGTGCGGTTCGCGCCGCAGCGGCAGGCCACGTAGAGCGCGTTTTGCGTTTTCGTCGCAGTCACCGCCGCACCCCCTGCACTCGCATTCAGTTCAAGGACGCCGCGTAATTCAACGTCG
Source organism: Pandoraea pnomenusa (assembly GCF_040391475.1). Taxonomy (GTDB): domain Bacteria; phylum Pseudomonadota; class Gammaproteobacteria; order Burkholderiales; family Burkholderiaceae; genus Pandoraea; species Pandoraea pnomenusa_C. The sequence goes on from NZ_JBEBXS010000028.1 coordinate 61,705, forward strand.
TCCGGTCGTAGCAGTAGCAGTAGCAGTAGCAGTAGCAGTAGCAGTAGCAGTAGCAGTAGCAG
>NZ_JBEBXS010000029.1:0-60639 GCF_040391475.1 Pandoraea pnomenusa
CCGAACGCACGATCGGCAGGTTCGCCTCGAAGTCGAGTTCGAACACGCGCAGCGGGGCCTTCACGTAGGTGGCCGGCGTGGCGATGGCGACGAGCGGCAGAATCACATCGCACTTGCGAATGTGGTACTCGACCCATTCCTTGTTGATCGTGATGTCGCCTTCGAAGAAGTGCATGCGCTCATGGTTGACCAGATCGCCGAGGCGATCGGTGAGCATGTCCATGCCATAAACTTCCCAGTCGGTCGTCTCCAGGATGCGCTTCGACAGATGGTGGCCGATGAACCCGTTGACACCGAGAATCAGGACTTTTTTCATATTGCGGTCAGTGATTGAGCTGGGAAAACTGTGCCGGCGTGACAGACTCGCCGTCCAGCGTTAGTTCATGAATGACAATGGCATTTCCGTCGCCGCAAATGCCGAGGAGCGCATTATCCACTACTTGCAGTCCGCAGGGCAAACCTGCGGGCGCGGGCGAGCGCGACAGGCGGGCCTGTTCTACGACCCAGCGGCGGCCGGCGGCGTCGGTGAATGCACCCGGATAGGGCGGGGCGACAGCCCGAATCAGGTTGTAGACGGCCTGTGCCGGCTGTGTCCAGTCGATCCGGCCGTCTTCCGGCTTGCGTCCGCCGAAGTAACTGCCGGCGGCCAGGTCGTTGACATGACGCGGCGCAGTGCCGGCAATCAGGCCCGGCAAGCAGCGCCAGAGCGTCTGTTCGGCCGCGACGGTCACTTTCTCGAACACCATGCCTGCCGTGTCGTCCGGCAGGATCGGGACGACTGTCTGGTCGATGATCGCGCCGGCATCCGGCTTGAGCGCCATTTCGTGCAGGGTAGCGCCCGTTTCCGTTTCGCCTCGCAAAACCGCCCAATTGACCGGCACGCGACCACGGTACTTGGGCAGCAGCGAGCCGTGCATGTTGAACGCGCCTTTCGGGGCGATCTCCAGCACCGGCACCGGAATCATGTGGCGGTAGTAGAACGAGAAGATGTAATCGGGTGCGACCGCGCGAATGCGCTCGGCAAGCGCGGGATCGGCCGGATCGTCGGGCGTGATGACGGGGATGCCGTGCTCGGCGGCCACGCCGGCCACACTGCCGAACCAGATGTTCTCGTTCGGATTGTCCTGATGCGTCACCACGAGCGCGACGTCGACGCCGCGCGCGAGCAGCACCTGGAGGCAACGCACACCGACGTTGTGATAGGCGAAGACGACGGCCTTGGCCGTGGAGGCGCTGGTGCTCATGACGCGTGCGACCCCAGTTCGGTGGCGCCGGTCGCGCGGCTGGCGGACGCGGTATCGGCGCCGGGCTTGCCCGGGTTGCCGGACGTCTGGTCTTCCAGCACGGCCTGCACCAGATAGCGCGGACGCTGACGAACCTGTTGGTAAATACGGCCGATGTACTCGCCGAGCAGGCCCATGCCGAACAGGATCACGCCAAGCAGGCAGAACGTGACGGCGAAGAGGGTGAACACCCCCTGGACTTCCGAGCCGAACAGGAAGCGTCGCGCGATCAGCACGACGAACAGCAGGCCGGACGCCACGGACAACGTGATGCCCACGCCCGAGAGCCATTGCAGCGGCACTACCGAGAAGCCGGTGACGAGGTCGAAATTCAGACGAATCAGGCTATAGAGCGAGTACTTCGACTCGCCGGCAAAGCGTTCTTCGTGCGCGACGTCGACTTCGATCGGGTTTTGCGCGAACGTGAAGGCCAGCGCAGGAATGAACGTATTGATTTCGCGGCACTGATTGACGGTGTCGACGATATGGCGACTATAGCCGCGCAGCATGCAGCCCTGATCGGTCATGCGAATGCGCGTGATGCGCTCGCGCAGGCGGTTCATGGCGCGCGACGCATGGCGGCGGAACCACGTGTCCTGACGGTTCATGCGCACCGTGCCCACGTAGTCATGTCCGGCGGCGAGCTGTTCCACCAGCTTGCCGATCTCTTCGGGCGGGTTCTGCAGGTCGGCGTCGAGCGTGATGACCCACTCGCCACGCGTGTGCTCGAAGCCGGCAAGGATGGCCATGTGCTGGCCATAGTTGCCGTTGAACAGTACGACACGCGTCACATCGGGGCGCGCGCGGAACTGTTCGGCCAGGATGGCGGCCGAGCGGTCGCGGCTGCCGTCGTTGACGAACACCACTTCGTAAGTCACACCCAACTTGTCGAGTGCCGGGTACAGCCGGGCGAACAGGGCGGCGAGGCCGGCCTCTTCGTTATAAACCGGGATGACGACGGAGAGTTGTGGACAATTCATTTTTGATGATCAGCGCAAATGGCGTTAACGGCTTCGCAGACGCGCGCAACGTCGGCATTCGCCATGGCAGGGAAGAGCGGCAGCGTGAGAATGGCGCGGCCGAGACGTTCCGTATGCGGGAACTGCCCCTCATGGAAGCCGAGCGCACGGTACATTGTAAACAGATGGATGGCCGGGTAGTGCACACCGGTGCCGATGCCGCGGGCCTTGAGCTTCTCCATGAAGCCGGCGCGGTCGATCGTGAGCTTGTCCAGCGGCAGTTCGACCTGGAACATGTGCCAGTTCGAATTCGTGAAGTCGGCGCGCGGCAGGCCCATGCCCAGCGCCACGGCAGGACCGCCTGCAAACGTGTCGAAATACAGGCGGGCGAGCTCGGTGCGGCGGCGGTTGAATTCCGCCAGATGGGGCATCTGGCCCAGGCCCACGCGGGCGGCGACGTCCGTCAGGTTGTATTTGCCGCCGAGCACGTCGACATCCATGCCGTCGAAGCCGGTGCGTGTCACGCCCTGCAGACGGTACTTTTCCGCCAGACGCGCTTCGTCTTCGTTGTTGAAGACAAGGGCGCCACCCTCGATCGAGGTCAGATTCTTGTTGGCGTGGAAGCTGAACGACACCAGATCGCCGAAGGCCCCGATGCGCTTGCCACCCCACGTCGAGCCCATCGCCTGCGCAGCGTCTTCGATCACGCGCAGGTTGTGGCGGCGCGCAATGTCGTACAGCCGGTCCATGTCGAGCGGCAAGCCGGCGAGATAGACGGGGATGATCGCGCGCGTCTTGGGCGTGATCGCCTTTTCGAGCAGATCGAGATCGATATTGCGCGTGGCCGGGTCGACATCGACGAACACGGGCGTTGCGCCGACTTCCAGAATGACGTTGGACGTGGCGACCCACGACAGCGGCGTGGTGATGACTTCGTCACCGCCTTGCACGCCGGCGATGCGCAGGCCGATTTCGAGCGTGGCGGTGCCCGAGTTGAAGCATCGCACCGGACGATTGCCGAAATATTCGGACAGTGCCTTCTCGAAGGCCTGCACTTGCGGGCCCGAAGTGATCCAGCCGGAGCGCAACACTTCGGTCACGCCGGCAATGGTGGCGTCGTCGATGCTCGGGCGCGTGAACGGCAGGAACGGTTGGTTCGATTGGGAGGTTGCCGAGTCGCTCATGATGTAGGACAAAGCCTCAGGTAAGCATTGAACAGGGGCGGGCGCCGGGGGAGGCGTCTGCCGTCAGCCAACGACAGCCACGCAGTCTTAGCTGCGGGCCAGAATATAAACACCGACCAGAATGATGCCGATGGCCACGATTCGCTGCATCGACAGCGTTTCGCCGAAGAGGTACCACGCGGCGAACGCGTTCACGACGTAGCCGAGCGAGAGCATCGGATAGGCGATCGAGACCTCGACGCGCGAGAGGGCGAGAATCCACACGACCACACTGATCGCATAGCAGACGAGCCCGCCCATGATCGGCACCTGCGTGGCGAGCTTGATACCGATGGGCACGATATTGGCGCGAGTGAATTCCAGCGCACCGATGGCGTTCGCCCCGGCCTTGAGCAGCAACTGCGCGCAGGCGTTAAGCAGCACGCCCGTGAGAATAAGTGAAAACGTAGCGAGATTCATGGAACGTTTGTGAACGTTTGTGAATAATTATGGACGCGGTAAATTGGATGGCGCTTAGCGCCGTCTGTCGGCGCGGCGCGTTATTTTACGTCGTCTTCGGGCTGAGGCTTCGAGATCACGATCCGTCGCGCGTCACGGGCAATGATGCGCATCGGCAAATGTTCGGCTTCGAGCTTGTCGAACGTTCCCGGATCGACCAGCGCAAGGGCCTTGGGAGCGGCCCGCCATTGTACGTAGAACTCTTCCAGCGTTGGTACCCACTTTTGCGGTTCCTGCTTCACGCCGAACTCGAGCTCGTCCGGGTGCTGCACCATGATCATGGTGTGCCCGAGGTAGAACGGCATGGTGTGGTCGAGCACGTTCACCGAATAGAACGGCACATCCGGACCGAGCCGCGCCATCTCGGCCTTGATGGCCGGCACGAGCAGCACCCCTGAACTCTGGCGGCCGAAGACTTCGTGTCCCATGCCGCCCACGGTCACGAGCAGCAGCATGGCGCCGGAGAACGTCAGCAAGGCGCGCCGCACGCTGTGGCGCGCCAGCCGCCAGGCGATCAATGTCCCCACCAGGCCGAAACCCACGGCGAAGTACAGCCAGATCTGGAAGGCCTTGTAGAGCTCGTTCGGATTTCGCACGCTGCCCGCGCGTCCGACGAAGATGGCCACCATCACCAGCGCGGCAATGAAGAGGATCGCGTAGCCGGCCAGGTGCAGGCGCACCGTATCGCGCCGCAGTTGTGCCAGGTACAGGCCGAAGAGCAGGGCCATCGCCGGCGCAATCGGCAGGATGTACGAGATCAGCTTCGAGTGCGACGCGCTGAAGAACACGAAGATGAACACCGACCAGACCCACAGCATGAGTGCCGGGGCGAAACCATTGGGCTGGCGGGGCATGCGCAGCGTGGTGCGCACCGTGCCCGGCAGAACCGACAGCCAGGGCAGGAAGCCGACGATGAACACGGGCACGAAGTACCAGGGGGCGCCGTCGCGGTTGTGGCCCTCCATCGCAAAGCGGCGGAAGTGCTCGTTGATGAAGAAGAAATCGAAGAATTCCGGGTTGCGCATCTGTACGAGCACGAACCACGGCGCGGCGATGATCAGAAAGACGATCAGCCCGCTGCCCAGATACAGGCGCCGCCACAATGCCCAGTCGCGGGCCACCAGCGTGTAGAGCACGAGCACGGCGCCCGGCAGCACGATGCCGACGAGGCCCTTGCTCAGCACGGCCAGCGCCATCGCCGCCCAGCATAGCCACATCCAGCCGCGCACGGCGGGGCGGGCGAGGCCCGGGCGCTGCGCCAGCAGGAGTGCGCACAGCGACAGCCCCATGAAGAACGACAGGCCCATGTCGAGCACGTTGAAGTGCCCGAGCAGCGACCACAGCGGGGCGCCGGCCAGCGCGGCGGCCGAGAACAGGCCGACACGGGCGTTGAACACCCGCCGCCCGGTGTAGCCGACCATGAGCACGCCCGCAAAGCCGGTCAGCGCTGTCCACAGACGTGCCTGCCACTCGCCCAGCCCGAAGACGGCGAACGTGAGGGCATTCATCCAGGTTTGCAGCGGCGGCTTCTCGAAATACTTGTAGCCGTTGTAGCGCGGGGTGATCCAGTCCCCGGTCATCCACATTTCGCGCGCCATTTCGGCGTAGCGACCTTCGTCGCTTGCGATCAGGTGACGATAGTCGAGCGTGCCGAACCACACCAGCGCGAACGCCAGGAGCAGCAGCCAGAAGGCGGCGGGCGACAGGGGATAGGACGCGTGAGCGCCATCGGGTGTCGACAAGGGGGGAGGTGTGGGGGGCAAAGGGGTAGGCGTGAGCGGATCGGCGCCCGGCAAGCCGGAGGCGAGGACGCGGCGGCTCACTCAGCCGCCTCGGTTTCGATGAGCAGGGCCAGCACGACGCGGCGCCCCTCGCTCATCAGGATGTTGTAGGTCCGGCAGGCGGCCTGGCTGTCCATCGAGTCCACGCCGATGCGCGCGCTCGTGAGCGAGGTCGTCAGGCGGGGATGCGCGAAACGCAGGCGCCCGCCGCTGCCGAAGATCACGACTTCGGGGTCGAGTTCGCGCAGCATTTCGAAGTCGGTCGGACTGAGCGCGTCGAAGCGCGATACCGGCCAGCCTTGTATCTCGCCCTCGGGGGCAATGATCACGCTCTTGTCGTGACGAATCTTGTTGACTTCGACATAGCCCGGGCCGTAGCCGGTGACTGTGTTCAGTGCTTGCGACGGGTCTTGATGCAGTTTCACTATCGAAAGGTTCCCTACCCGGCGATTACCGAGTGGTGGATGAGCGTCGGCGGGGTGTGCAACGGGCGGGCATCTTGCCTCGCGTGGCGCAAACCGTCAATGATGCATTGCCGAACTCTGTCATAATTGGCTAAATTATAGCTTTTTGCCGTACGCAGCACGGCAAAACCGTTGCAGTGCGGCATTTGCCACGCCGAAACCGGGGAAAACGCGGTGTCCTGTGCGCTTCGCGCGCAGTGCCGTGGGGTCGCCGGAACCGTCGTGCGTCCCGCCTGTTCCGCCTGTTGCCGGCCCGACCGGCCCCTGCGTCGCCCGCCAAGACCACAACCGCCGTGAAACCGATCCTCAAATCGCAGAAATTGCAGAATGTCTGCTACGACATTCGTGGGCCCGTGCTCGAACATGCCAAGCGCATGGAAGACGAAGGGCATCGCATCATCAAGCTGAACATCGGCAATCTGGCGCCGTTCGGCTTCGAGCCGCCTGACGAGATCGTACAGGACATGATCCGCAACCTGCCGAACTCGGCCGGTTACTCGGATTCGCGGGGTGTCTTCGCGGCGCGCAAGGCGATCATGCACTACTGCCAGCAAAAGCGCATCAAGGACGTGCAGCTCGACGACATCTACCTCGGCAACGGGGCGTCCGAGCTGATCGTGATGGCCATGCAGGCGCTGCTCAACGACGGCGACGAAGTGCTCGTGCCCGCGCCCGACTACCCGCTCTGGACTGCGGCCGTGAGCCTCTCGGGCGGTACTCCGGTGCACTACGTCTGCGACGAGCAGGCCGACTGGCAGCCGGACCTGGCGGACATCCGCAAGAAGATCACGCCGAACACGCGCGCGATCGTCATCATCAACCCGAACAACCCGACCGGCGCGCTGTACTCCGACGAGCTCCTCAAGGACATCGTCGCCCTCGCGCGCGAGCACAAGCTCATCATCTACGCCGACGAGATCTACGACAAGATCATCTATGACGGCGCCGAGCATACGTCGATCGCCTCGTTGTCCGAGGACGTGCTGACCATCACCTTCAACGGCCTGTCCAAGAGCTACCGCGCGTGCGGCTACCGCGCCGGCTGGATGATCGTGTCCGGCGACAAGCGCCCGGCGCGCGACTACATCGAAGGGCTGAACATTCTGGCTTCGATGCGCCTGTGCCCGAATGTGCCGGGCCAGTACGCGATCCAGACGGCCCTGGGCGGTTACCAGAGCATCAAGGACCTGATCGTGCCGGGCGGACGCCTGTACGAGCAGCGCGAGATCGCGCACCGCATGCTCACCGCCATTCCCGGCGTGACGTGCGTGAAGCCGAAGGCGGCGCTGTACCTGTTCCCGCGTCTGGATCCGGCGATCTATCCCATCGCCAACGACCAGGATTTCATCCTCCAGTTGCTGCTCGAAGAGAAGGTCCTGCTGGTGCAGGGCAGCGGCTTCAACTGGATGCACCCCGACCATTTCCGCGTAGTGTTCCTGCCTCACGAGGGCGACCTGGAAGACGCCATCAGTCGCATTGCCCGCTTCCTTGACGGTTATCGCCGTCGCCACGGCAAGTGATGCGCGCCAACCGATTTCGACTTTTGAGTAAAACTGCATGAATCCGATCAAAGTGGGCCTCCTCGGCCTTGGCACGGTAGGCTTTGGCGCCTTCCAGGTACTGGCTCGCAACCAGGAAGAAATTCAACGTCGTGCCGGCCGGGGTATCGAGATTACGAAGATCGCGGTGCGCAACGTCGAACGCGCACGCGGCCTCGTGGGCGATGCGGCCGTCGTGACGGGCGACCCGTTCGAAGTGGTCAACGATCCGGCCATCGACGTGGTGGTCGAGACCATCGGCGGCTACGACCTCACGAAGGAGCTGGTCCTCAAGGCGATCGAGAACGGCAAGCATGTGGTCACCGCCAACAAGGCGCTGCTCGCCGTGTATGGCAACGAGATCTTCGCCGCCGCCCGCAAGGCCAACGTGATGGTTGCCTTCGAAGCGGCCGTCGCCGGTGGTATCCCCATCATCAAGGCGCTGCGCGAAGGCCTGACGGCCAACCGTATTCAGTGGATCGCCGGCATCATCAACGGCACCACCAACTTCATCCTGTCCGAGATGCGCGACAAGGGCATCGACTTCGACGTGGCGCTCGCCGACGCGCAGCGTCTGGGCTACGCCGAAGCCGATCCGACGTTCGACATCGAAGGCGTCGACGCCGCGCACAAGCTCACGCTCATGAGCGCCATCGCATTCGGCGTGCCGGTGCAGTTCGATCGCGCTTACATCGAAGGCATCACCAAGCTCTCGGCGCTCGACATCAAGTACGCGGAAGAACTCGGCTATCGCATCAAGCTGCTGGGCATCACGCGCCGTGCGGAAGCCGGCATCGAATTGCGCGTTCACCCGACGCTCATTCCGGCCAAGCGCCTGATCGCGAACGTGGAAGGCGCGATGAACGCCGTACTGGTGCAGGGCGATGCCGTGGGTGCCACGCTGTACTACGGCAAGGGCGCGGGCGCCGAGCCGACGGCTTCGGCCGTGGTCGCCGATATCGTGGACGTGACGCGTCTGCAGACGGCCGATCCGGAGCATCGCGTACCGCACCTGGCGTTCCAGCACGATGCACTGTCGAACACGCCGGTGTTGCCGATCGACGAAGTCACGACGAGCTACTACCTGCGCCTGCGCGTGGTCGACCGTGCCGGCGTGATGGCCGAACTCACGCGCATTCTCGCGGACCTCGACATCTCCATCGACGCGCTGCTGCAAAAGGAATCGCGCGAGGGTGAGCATCAGACCGACATCATCATCCTGACGCATCAGACCAAGGAAAAGCACATCAACTCGGCTATCGCGAAGATCGAAGCCATGGGGACGGTGCTCTCGAAGGTCACGCGCATCCGCATGGAGGCGCTGAGCTGAGCCAGCCGTGCAGCGCCCCCGGCGAACCCGCCGGTGAGGCGCGCAGGCGATCCGCTTCACGAACCCATCCGACAGGACACGACCCCATGAAATACATCTCCACGCGCGGCGCGGGCCTGACCTCGGGCGAGCCGCAATCGTTCTCCAGCATTCTGCTCGGTGGCCTGGCCCCGGACGGTGGCCTGTACCTGCCCACGGAATACCCGCAGGTGACGGCTGACGAATTGCGCGCCTGGCGCCAGTTGTCCTACGCCGAACTCGCCGCCAGCGTGCTGGCCAAGTTCGCGGGCGACATTCCGGCCGAGATCCTGGCGGACCTGACCAAGCGCACCTACACCGCCGAGGTGTATCGCAACGTGCGTCCGGGCGAGGACGCCGCCGAGATCACGCCGCTGCTGCCGCTCGGCGTCGAGAAAGACACGCAGCTTTCGTTGCTGGCCCTCTCGAACGGGCCGACGCTGGCGTTCAAGGACATGGCCATGCAGTTGCTCGGCAACCTGTTCGAATACGCCCTCGCGCAGCACGGCGACGCGCTGAACATTCTGGGCGCGACGTCGGGCGACACCGGCAGTGCGGCCGAATACGCCATGCGCGGCAAGGAAGGCATTCGCGTGTTCATGCTCTCGCCGGCCGGCAAGATGAGCGCGTTCCAGACCGCACAGATGTACAGCCTGCAAGACCCGAACATCTTCAACCTCGCGGTCGAAGGCGTGTTCGACGATGCGCAGGATATCGTCAAGGCGGTGTCGAACGACCACGCGTACAAGGCGCGCTACAAGATCGGCACCGTCAACTCGATCAACTGGGCGCGCGTCGTGGCGCAGGTTGTTTACTACTTCAAGGGCTACTTTGCCGCCACGGGCGGCAAGTCGGGCCAGGACGGCGAAGTGTCGTTCACGGTGCCCTCGGGCAACTTCGGCAACGTATGCGCAGGACACATCGCGCGCATGATGGGCCTGCCGATCCGCAAGCTGGTCGTGGCCACCAACGAGAACGACGTGCTCGACGAGTTCTTCCGCACCGGTCGCTACCGCGTGCGCAAGTCCGCGGAGACGTTCCACACGAGCAGCCCGAGCATGGATATTTCGAAGGCGTCGAACTTCGAGCGCTTCCTGTTCGACCTGCTGGGCCGCGATGCGAAGGCGACGGCCGATCTGCTGGCGAAGGTCGAGCGCGAAGGCGGCTTCGACCTGTCCGGCACCGAAGCCTTTGCCCGCGTGGCAGAGTTCGGTTTCGTCTCGGGCCGCAGCACGCACGACGACCGTGTCGCGACGATTCAGGACGTGGCCAAGCGCTATGACGTGGTCATCGATACCCACACGGCCGACGGCGTGAAGGTGGCGCGCGAGGCGCTGGAGCCGGGCGTGCCGATGGTGGTGCTCGAGACTGCGCAGCCGGCGAAGTTCGCGGAGACGATCCGTGAGGCGCTGCATCGCGAGCCGCCGCGTCCGGCCGGTTTCGAGCAACTCGAATCGCTGCCGCAGCGCTTCGAGACCGTGCCGAACGATGTCGCCCGTGTGAAGGCCTATATCGCCGAGCACACCGGCCTGTAAGCCGGGGTGCCCGGTTCTCTGACCTTACCTGCTGCCATGCTGAGTACTCAGGAAGCTCTCGACGCCGTACTGGGCGCCGCGCGTGCGCTCGACCAGCACGAAACCGTCGACACGCTCGCGGCCAACGGCCGTGTGCTGACGGCCGACGTGATCGCCACGCTCGACGTCCCGCCGATGGACACGAGCGCGATGGACGGCTATGCCGTGCGCCGCGCCGATCTGCGGGGCGACGAAACGGTGTTGCCCGTCTCCCAGCGCATTCCCGCCGGTCATGCGCCCGACCCGCTCGCCGCCGGCACGGCGGCACGCATCTTTACCGGTGCGCCGGTGCCTCCGGGCGCCGACGCCATCGTGATGCAGGAGCAATGCGAGGCGCGCGACGACGGCACGGTCGTCATTCGCCATACCCCGACCGAGGGCGAGTTCATCAATCGGCAGGGTGCCGATATTCGTCGTGACAGCGTGGTGCTGGCGGCGGGCACGCGCCTGCGCGCCCCGGCACTGGGGCTGGCGGCGTCGGTCGGCATCGCGAAGTTGCAGGTGGCGCGTCGGCTGCGTGTGGCGGTGTTTTTCACCGGCGACGAGCTCACCATGCCTGGCGAAACGTTGCGTGAGGGCAGCATCTACAACTCCAACCGGTTCGTGCTGCGCGGCCTGCTGGAGAACCTGGGCTGCCAGATGACCGATTACGGCATCGTCCCGGACAACCTGGCCGCCACGCGCGCGATTCTGCGCGACGCCGCACGGGCCAACGACCTGATCATTACGTCGGGCGGCGTGTCGGTGGGCGAGGAAGACCACGTCAAACCCGCCGTGGAAGCCGAGGGGCGTCTGAATCTTTGGCAGATCGCGCTCAAGCCGGGCAAGCCGCTGGCTTACGGCGAGGTGAATCGACCGAACGGCCAGAGCGGCGAGACCGCACACTTCATCGGCCTGCCGGGCAATCCGGTGTCGAGTTTCGTGACGTTCCTGCTGTTCGTGCGGCCGTTCATCCTGCGCTTGCAGGGCGCAGCGAACGTGACACCGCGCCGGATTGCCATGCGTGCCGACTTCACCCAGAAGAAGGCCGACCGTCGCAACGAATTCGTGCGTGCCCGGGTGAACGATCAGGGCGGTCTGGAAGCCTTCCCGAACCAGAGTTCGGCGGTGCTGACGTCGACCGTCTGGGGCGACGGCCTCATCGACAACCCGCCGGGCCATCGCATCGAGGCAGGGCAGACGGTGGCGTTCCTGCCGTTCTCCGACCTTCTATATTGAGAAACGGGTGCGTCGCCCGCGCGGCGCTCCGGCCAGACTATGCACATCGATCTCCGTTTTTTCGCCAGCGTCCGTGAGGCGCTCAACGTTGCCGAGGAACCGAACGTGGAAGTCCCCGACGGGATTGCTACGGTGGGAGACGTGCGCCAATGGCTGTGCACGCGTGGCCCGGTCTGGGCCGAGACGCTCGGCGCGCAGCGCGCGTTGCGCATGGCGCTGAACCACGAGATGGTGCCGGCCAGCAAGCGCCTGACCGAAGGCTGCGAAGTCGCGTTCTTCCCGCCCGTGACGGGCGGTTGAGCGAAGGCCCGACCGAGGAGACCCTATGCCGATCCGCGTACAGACCGAAGATTTCGACCTCTCGACGGAAATCCGCCAGTTGCGGGCGAACGACCTGCGCGTGGGCGCCATCGCCAGTTTCGTGGGCACCGTGCGCGACCTGAACGACGGCAAGGATGTCTCGCGCATGACCCTGGAGCACTATCCGGGCATGACGGAGAAGGCGCTGGAAGCCATCGTTGCGCAGGCTCGCGAGCGTTGGCGCCTGTTCGACGCGCTGGTGATCCACCGTTACGGCGAGCTGGGGCCGGGCGATCAGATCGTGCTGGTGGCTGTGACCTCGGCCCACCGGGGCGACGCATTCGCCGCGTGCGAGTTCATCATGGACTATCTGAAGACCGAAGCGCCGTTCTGGAAGAAGGAAGCGACGCCGCAGGGTGAGCGCTGGGTCGACGCCCGCGAGACCGATACGGCCGCGCGCGAGCGCTGGACGACCGGCGACGGTGCGTCGAAGTAGTCTTTAGACGTCTTTCGGCGTCAAATCCCTTGCATTTTCAGGAAACATTGGCGAATTTTCGATAAATTCGCCGATTTCTTTTGCCTGCTTCGCTGGGTGGCCTCAGTCGCGAGGCCGCGACGGTTTCGCCTGCTTCACGCTGTCGAGCAGCGCCCGTTGCGCCGGTGGCAGCGCGTATTCCCATCCGAACAGATTCAATTGGAGGCTCTCCGCGATCCGGATGGCCGGCTCGGCAAACGCGAATGCGGCCTGCGGTTCGAACAGCTTGTCCAACGTATCGAAGAACAGGGCGAGCCAGCGGCTGAAGTGCTCTCCGCTCAGGTGGCCGAAGGGCTGATGCGCCTGTGTCACATTGCCACGGTAGCGTTTGGCCCCGAGCACGATGCTGGCCCAGAACGACACCATTTTCTCCAGGTGCATGTCCCAGCGGCCTTCGAGCGCGTCGCGGAAGACAGGCCCGAGCAGGTCGTCGTCGCGAATGCGCCCATAGAACGTATGCACGAGCAGGCGCACGGCGTCTTCGTCGATGTCGGCGAGGCGCGTCGCGGGCCATTCGGTGAGGGATTGCGGCGAAACTTCCGCCAGCATGTCCCGCGATGCCCGTTCGGGCGACGTGGTTCCGGCCGACGTTGGCGTGTCAGGATGACTCATGGTGCGGCATGCTAAAAATAGCTATTATGAGCTTCAAACCCGGGCGTGTCCCACACGTTCCCAGCGGTTGTCCTGCGGCCCCGAATGCCTGCGCCGCAAGCCACGAATCCGGCCCTCGTCGGGCCTCGCGCGAAAAGTCAATCGTCGCGCTGTAATGCCCCTTGAAACCACAGGGGATTGTCCGCACATCCGATCCAGAATGATTTCTTACCGGAGCACTAGATGCGACAAGACAAATTCACCACGCAATTCCTGGAAGCGCTGGCTGATGCCCAAAGCATGGCAGTCGGTCGCGACCAGCAATACATCGAGCCGCTGCATCTCCTCGCCGCGCTGATCGCCCAACCCGAAGGCGCCGCGCGTTCGTTGCTGCAACGCGCCGGTGTGCAGGTCCAACCGCTGGCGCATGACCTCGAGACGGCCATCGCGAAGCTCCCGCAGGTGCAGGGCACCGACGGCAACGTGCAGGTCAGCCGCGAACTCGCGGGCCTGCTCAATCAGGCCGACAAGGAAGCGCAGAAGCATGGCGACAGCTATATCGCCAGCGAAATGTTCCTGCTGGCGCTTGCCGACGACAAGAGCGAGACGGGCAAGATCGCCCGCGCCCGAGGCCTCACGCGTAAAGCGCTCGAAGCGGCCATTGAAGGTGTGCGCGGCGGCCAGTCCGTCAACAGCCAGGACGCTGAAGGCCAGCGCGAAGCCCTCAAGAAATACACGCTCGATCTGACCGAACGCGCCGCGCTCGGCAAGCTCGATCCGGTGATCGGGCGCGACGACGAAATTCGCCGCACGATCCAGATCCTGCAACGCCGCACCAAGAACAACCCCGTGTTGATTGGTGAGCCGGGGGTGGGCAAGACCGCCATCGTGGAAGGTCTTGCGCAGCGTATCGTCAACGGCGAAGTGCCTGAGTCGCTCAAGAACAAGCGCGTGCTCGCGCTCGACATGGCCGGGCTGCTGGCCGGTGCGAAGTTCCGCGGCGAGTTCGAAGAGCGTCTGAAGAGCGTGCTCAACGACATTGCCAAGGACGAAGGTCGCACCATCCTGTTCATCGACGAGATTCACACGATGGTCGGTGCGGGCAAGGCCGAAGGGGCGATGGACGCGGGCAACATGCTCAAGCCGGCGCTCGCGCGCGGCGAGCTGCATTGCATCGGCGCGACCACGCTCGACGAATATCGCAAGTACATCGAGAAGGATGCCGCGCTGGAGCGCCGCTTCCAGAAGGTGCTCGTCGACGAGCCGAGCGTCGAGGCGACCATCGCCATCCTGCGTGGCTTGCAGGAAAAGTACGAACTGCACCACGGCGTGGAGATCACCGACCCGGCGATTGTGGCGGCGGCGGAACTCAGCCAGCGCTACATCACCGATCGCTTCCTGCCGGACAAGGCCATCGACCTGATCGATGAAGCCGCGTCGAAGATCAAGATGGAAATCGACTCGAAGCCGGAAGTGATGGACAAGCTCGACCGTCGTCTGATCCAGTTGAAGATCGAGCGCGAAGCCGTCAAGAAGGAAACCGACGAAGCGTCGCAGAAACGCCTGGCACTGATCGAGGAAGAGATCTCGCGTCTGGAGCGCGAGTATGCCGACCTCGAGGAAGTCTGGACGGCCGAAAAAGCCGCCGTGCAGGGCAGCGCACAGGTCAAGGAAGAGATCGACCGCGTACGTGCCGAGATCGCGAAGCTGCAACGCGAAGGCAAGCTCGACAAGGTGGCGGAGTTGCAATACGGCAAGCTGCCGCAACTCGAAGCCCAGTTGAAGGATGCCGACGCGGCCGAAGCGGCCGGTCAGCAGGCGCATCCGCGCTTGTTGCGCACGCAGGTGGGCACGGAAGAGATCGCCGAAGTCGTCTCGCGAGCCACGGGGATTCCGGTCTCGAAGATGATGCAGGGCGAGCGCGAGAAGCTGCTCAACATGGAAGCCAAGCTGCACGAGCGTGTGGTGGGGCAGGACGAGGCGATTACCGCCGTGGCCGACGCCATCCGCCGTTCGCGTGCGGGCCTGTCCGATCCGAACCGTCCGTATGGTTCGTTCCTGTTCCTCGGGCCGACCGGTGTGGGCAAGACCGAGCTGTGCAAGGCGCTCGCGATGTTCCTGTTCGACTCGGAAGAGCATCTCATCCGCATCGACATGAGCGAGTTCATGGAGAAGCACAGCGTGGCGCGTCTGATCGGCGCGCCTCCGGGCTACGTCGGCTATGAGGAAGGCGGTTATCTGACCGAAGCCGTGCGCCGCAAGCCGTATAGCGTGATCCTGCTCGACGAAGTCGAGAAGGCGCACCCGGATGTGTTCAACGTACTGCTGCAAGTGCTCGACGACGGTCGCATGACCGACGGGCAGGGGCGCACCGTGGACTTCAAGAACACGGTGATCGTGATGACGTCGAACCTCGGGTCGTCGATGATCCAGTCGATGGTCGGCGAGCCGCAGGACCGGATCAAGGACGCCGTGTGGTCGGAGATCAAGGAGCATTTCCGTCCGGAATTCCTGAACCGGATCGACGAAGTCGTGGTGTTCCACGGGCTCGATCAGAAGCACATCGAGTCGATTGCCACGATCCAGATCGAGATCCTGCGTCAGCGTCTGGCCAAGCTCGACATGTATCTCGAGGTCACCAAGGCGGCGCTCGGCCATGTGGCGCGCGAGGGCTTCGATCCGATCTACGGCGCGCGTCCGCTCAAGCGGGCCATCCAGCAGGAGATCGAAAACCCGGTCGCCAAGCTGGTGCTGGCAGGCAAGTTCGGGCCGAAGGACACGATCCCGGTCGACTGGCGCAACGGACGCTTCACCTTCGAGGGCGAATCGGCCCAGCAGGTGAGCAAGGAGACCCAGGCGGCGGCCGAGTAAGGATGTGGACGCCGGTGACTGACCCGGGTGGTCGGTCCCCGGTGGCCAGGTCCGACACACGGATCGCGCTGCCGTAGCCGTTCCGGCATCCCCGATCCCCGCGTTTCGAGAGGAACGCGGGGATTTTTTTCGTCGTGTCACAATCGTCGGCGACAATGCGCGACCGCCGCCGGTCGGCGGTGTGCGCGGGGCCGGCGCGCTGACGCACACACCGCTCGCGCCGGACGGCGACCGTTCACGCAGTGCCCACGCCGTTCGTCGCAAGCCGGCTGCGCGCGGCGCGGCAGGTTTTTATCGTAACGCCATGCTTCCATCACGGAGAGGACGTCATGGCGACGATAGTGGCAGTGCATTTGGCCGCAGCATTGGCGGCGGTCGGGCTCGGCATCGGGATTCTGTTCATGCGGCGGGGCACGCCGCGACACCGGTGGCTGGGCCGCGTGTGGGTGGCGGCAATGGCGGTGACCGCCGTCTCCAGCTTCGGTATTCGCGAGCTTGGTGGCGGACATCTGTCGTGGCTGCATGCGCTCTCGGCCTACGTGCTGGTCAGTCTGGTGCTGGCCGTTCTGGCGATCCGGCGGCGACAGGTGAGCCGGCATCGGCGGCTCATGCTGGGTCTGTATGCAGGGCTGGTCATCGCCGGGGCGGCGGCCGTGGCGGTACCCGGACGCACGCTCAGCGATGCGCTCGCGCAAGTGTGGCACCATGACGCCAGACAGGCGTTGGCCGATAACGATTACGACAACCGCCACGACAGGGCCAGCCGCGAAGCGAACGAAAAATTCAGCAAAACAGACAGCGACCGAGGTAGCGACACACCGGGCGATAAGCCAGCTGGCGCACGAGAACAAATGCGAAGGGCACTGCTCGTCATGGCTGGCGGGGAAGGCGCACGATAATGACGTCGACGATGAGACAACCCCAATCCGTTGAAACCGTGCAGACGGCGCCGGTCAAGGCGACGCGCGGCCTGTGGCAGACATTCTGGCGCGAGCTCGTCGGAATCCTGCTGTTCAACACGGCGATTGCGCTCGGCCTGTGGTTCATCGGTTTCGGCGGCACCTTCGTGCAGAACCTCGTGTTCAGCCAATGCATCGGCATCTCGATCACCGTGCTGGTGGACGGCGGGCGCCGCGCGATCTGGCGCGATGGCGCGCCGCCGATGCTCCCGTTTCTCCTGCTCGTGGCGTTCGGCTGTACCGCCGGGCTCGCCGGGGGCATCGCGATCGGGACGGCGTTGCTGGGGCTACCGATGTCGATGTGGCGTCCCGTCGGCGGACACTCGATGTCGATCGTGCTGATCATCGCGCTGGTCGCGACCGCGGCCGGAACGTATCACGGCTGGTCGCGCGCACGACTCTCGCAGTTGCGCGAGGCAGCAGCACAGCAGGCGCTGCGTGAAGCTTCGGTCGAGCGCCAGCTCGTGCGCTCCCAATTGCAGACGCTGCAAGCGCAACTGGAGCCGCACTTCCTGTTCAACGTGCTGGCCAATCTCGATTCGCTCATCGTCAGCGACCCGGCACGCGCGCGCAGCTTGCTCGGGCACCTCAACAAATTCCTGCGGGCCTCGCTGGCAGCTACGCGAGCCGACGTCACCACGCTGGCCGACGAATTCGCGTTGCTCGACGCACTGCTGGCCATTCAGCAGGTGCGCTTTGGCGAACGGCTGCGATATGCCTTCGATTTACCGGCGGACTGCCGCGATGTGGGTGTGCCGCCGATGCTGGTCCAGCCGCTGGTCGAAAACGCCGTCAAGCACGGCGTCGAACCGCTGACCGAGGGGGCCGCCGTCGACATTCGCGCATGGCGCGAGACGTCAGCCCAAGGGGCGTCGCATGTGGTGATCCGCGTGGCCGACGACGGGGCAGGCTTTGCCACCGATGCGGGCGCCGACGGGGTCGGTCTGACGAATATCCGGGAGCGCCTGCGGGTGCTCTATGGCGACGCCGCGCGCCTCACGCTCGCCGAGGGCGTGCCGCACGGTGTCGTTGCCACGTTGCGTTTGCCGGTCCAACGCACGAGCGGCACAGGTTTCTAGTCCCAGAGAGTGGAGTGCATGACATCCCCCGTCGCCTTGATCGCCGAAGACGAACCCTTGCTCGCCGATGCGCTGCGCACCATGCTTGCGCAGACATGGCCGGCGTTGCATGTGCTGCCCGTGGCACCGGACGGCACCTCGGCGATCGCCGCCATCGCACAACATCAACCGGATGTCGTCTTTCTCGACATCGCCATGCCGGGCGCGACGGGGCTCGAAGTGGCACGCGCCTGCACACGGCTCGCCCGCCCGCCGCAGATCGTGTTCGTCACCGCTTTCGACCGGTTCGCGCTCGATGCCTTCGAGGCGGCCGCGGTCGACTACCTGCTCAAGCCGGTGGAGCCCGAGCGTCTCGCACGCACCGTGGCGCGTGTGCGTGAGCGGCTGCGCTCGCCGGACGGGGACACGTTATCCACGCTGTTGGCGACCTTGCGTGAGCGCCTGGATGGCGTGCCGACACCGGAGAAGGGGGAGCGTGCACCGTCTGCCGACGTGGCGAACGGCCACGCACCGACCGACTCGCGCGACTACCTGCGTTTCGTGCGTGCGTCGGTGAAAGACGAGATCCGGATCGTGCCGGTGGAGGAAGTCTGCTTTTTCGAGGCGGCGGACAAGTACGTCGTGGTCGCGACCGTCGACGGCGATCTGCTCATCCGGACCAGCTTGCGCGAACTGCTGCCGCAACTCGATCCGTCACGCTTCTGGCAGGTGCATCGCAGCACCGTGGTCAACGTGGCGGAAGTCGTGAGCGCACAGCACACCCCGCTCGGGCGCCTCACCCTCAAGCTCAAGCGCCGCAAGGATCGCGTGGCGGTCAGTCGTCAGTACGCTCACCTGTTCCGACAGATGTAGCGTCGGGGGCCGTGGCGAAGAACTCGCTCGGCGTGCGCCCGAACGTCCGCTTGAACATTGCGGAAAACGCGCTTTGACTTCGATAACCCAGCTCCCGGGCGATGCGCGCGAGCGGATACCCCTTAGAGGCAAGCGGAATCGCCTGCGCCAGCACGACCTGCTGTCGCCATTGCACGAAACTCATGTTGAGTTCCTGACGGAACAGTCGGCCGATCGTCCGCGGGCTGGCGCCCGCGTAACGCGCCCACTGGTCGAGCGTCCATGCGCGTGCCGGGTCGGCCAGCATGGCGTTGCACAGCGTCAGCAGGCGCTTGTCGCGCGGGAGGGGCACCACCAGCGGCAGCGGCGAGGCGCGTCGCAATTCGTCGAGGATCAGGCTGCCGAGCAACTGCTCGCGTGCGGCGTCGAGCATCGGTTCGGGCACGTCGATGGCGGCGATCAACTCACGCAGCAGCGGCGAGACTTCCACGACCCGGCACTGATCAAGCCCGGAGGGGATGACATCCGGATGCACGTAGAGCGTGCGCAGGTACGACGGTTCATTGACCTGCAGACTGTGCTCGACGTCCGGCGGAATCCAGATCGCGCGCGAGGGCGGTACGATCCAGGCCGCGTTCGAGACGGCAATCTGGATGACACCCCGTGGCGTGTACGCGACCTGCGCCCACGCATGCCGATGGCTGGGCACGACGATACCGTTGTGCAACGGCCTTGCACGCAGGCGCACCGGACGCTCGCGCGACGGCGTGAACGTGTCGGGGACGACGTAGCTTTCGAACTTGCTCTGCGTGGCGGGCGACGGCTCGGGGCGCATCGACTCGGAGGAAGCGGACGGATCGGGCACAGGATTCGTCATGAAGGGAAGCGCGACAATTGGGATTTTTGTAAGTGTAAACTCGTTACCTGTCACTTTCGATCCGGATGCCCGCAATGACGACCGCCGCCCAGATGCTGCCCGACGCAAACGACCCCTTGACTCACCTCGACGCGCCGGTCCACGTGTTCGTCTACGGAACGTTACGTGCGGGCGAGATCAACGACATGATGCGAGCGGCGGCGCGCCACGGTCTGGCGGCGCCTGCCTATGTGGGGACGTCGACGTTGGGCGGGCGACTGTATGACTTCGGCAGCTATCCGGGCATGGTGCTCGATGCGGCGTCGTCGGTGACGGGCGACGTCTATCGCATTCCGGCGGCGCTGATTCCCGTGCTCGACGAAATCGAGGCGGTCTATCCGGGCGAGGCCGGCCTGTTCGTGCGTGAGATGCACGACGTGTTTTGCGAGGGCGCGACATACGCATGCATCATCTATCCCGTTGACGCCTCGGCCGTCGGCCAGTTGCCGCAAATTCCGGGTGGGGACTGGGTCAGCTACCGCCGCGCCCGGGATTCGAGCGAAGCGCTACCGACTCATTGACCCACCGAAGGCGGCACCTTCGCCAGTGCCGGTGAAGACACGCGGAATCCGAAGGGATTCAGCGAGGTGCCAACGTCGAAGTGGTCGATGCCGTCGACCCGCTTGAGCGAGCGGGCAAGGGCGACGGTGAGGGGAAGCAGCAACCACTGCAAGACACATTTGAAGACGAATTCGAGCCCGGCCATACGTGCCATCGCGTCGATATCCAGCACGTAGGCAAACGCCACCCCAACGAAAACGACGGTGTCCAGCAGCGCGGCAAGTGCGCTGCCGGCGAAGAAGCGCAGGCTGGGCAGCCTGCCTCGCATGACCACCTTCATGCGCGAGAGCGTGGCGGCGTTGGCGAACTCCCCCACGAGACAGGCCGATACCGATGCCAGAAACATGTGAGCGATGGATTCGAACCAGTGGCGCTGCACATCGTCCGTGAACCCGGTTTGCGCGGCCCATGCGGCGTCCGTCGGCAACATGGCCGTCAACCACAGGAACGCGAGCATGACCAGATTGGCGCCCAGCCCGCTCCAGATCACGACGCGACTGATGCGGTAGCCATACACCTCCGTGAGCACGGACGAGAACAGATACGCGAACGGAAAGCTGACCAGCGCGGCGGAAAAGGTGAGGCGAAACGGTTCTCCGCCGACGGTCCACGGCAACGTCACTTCGCACACGCGTGCGCCCAGGGCGTTCGAAATCAGGAGAAAGCTGACGAAGCCGATCGCGAGCACGATCACGGACGGGGTGATGTGAGTGGCTTGTCGGGAAAGTGGGGCGACGGGCAAGGCAGTGGCGGTATCGGTCATTGACGAATGGTGCGCAGGTTGGAGATGGCGACGGCGTGCGTCGAGCGAACGGGATTGATGTCGAGCCCATGGCGCCGCGTGAAGCGCGCGCCGACGGCCAGCCGGGTCGGCGAGCATCGCGTGAGGATATCGGAGAACAGCGTCTCGACACACTGCTCGATGTACATCGTGCTATCGCGAAACGACAGGACGTACGCCATGAGCGAGCGTCGGCAAATGGGCGTGCCGACGTAATCGAACCAGACCGTGCCAAAGTCGACGCCGCCGCTGAGCGGACATCGCACGCTGAGCAAATCCGATGTCAGGCATTCGCGGACATGCGCTGACGCCAACGCGTCGGCTTCCCGCCGATGGCGCAAGAGATCGGCCCGCACGCCGCCGCGTTGGACACCCACCGGTTCGGTGTCCAGCGTGTCCGCGCCAGGGCCACACTCGGTGGTGGTTCGCACGGCCTGTCGTACCGGCGTCGTGCGCACGAGAACGTACGCTTGCAGTTGTCGGGACAAGTCGCCGGCGATGTGCGCCTCAAGCGCTTCGGGCGACTCGAATCGATGCTCGCGCAAAGCCAGGAAATAGCGTTGCGCGTCTGCCATCTCCAGGGTGTACGGGGAATCGCAGGGAATCACCAACTCGACGACGGCGATCTGCGGGCGCTCCTGCATGTTCAGCCAACTGACTTCGTAGTCGTTCCACAAGTCGTAGCCGCGTGGCGCGATGGGCGAGGAAGCGCCGGGCATCCGGCGAGGTTGGAGCCGAATTCGCGGGATGGGGTGAAGGAGGACCGGAGGGCACAGGCCGTGCGATTCGCGATTTGTCATGTCGTAGGAAGGCTCGGAAGTGTCGGTTCGAAACCATATCCCGTGGCGTTTGCGCCATTCAATACGACGATTCCGAAAAACGGCTGGGGAATTCACCATTCGGCCTGGGGGGGGCAGAGGACACGGGCCTGCGGGGACGCCGCCATGTCCGATTATGACCAGCAAGTCCGGCGACGATGTGGGACGATGCAGCCGTTCCCATCCTCATGGACGGCCTGCCGCGCCGTCTGATCGACCATGCGTTCGTCCGACATCGCTCGTTTGTTGACGCTCTCCGCCATCTGGGGCGCGAGCTTTCTTTTCATGCGTATCATCGTGCCCGCGCTCGGGCCGCTGCCCACGGCATTCTTCCGCGTGGCGCTGGGGGCCATCGGTCTGGCGGTGATCCTGCTCGCGCTGCGCGTGCGCTGGGAGTTCAAGGGGCTGCTGGGGGCGTCGATGCTGCTCGGCGTCATCAATTCCGGCATTCCGTTCGTCATGTATTGCCTGGCGGCGCGTGTACTGCCCGCCGGCTACTCGGCCATTCTCAATGCGACCACGCCGCTCATGGGGGTGGTGATCGGCGCCTTGTTCTTCCGTGACCGCCTGACAGGCGCCAAGGCGCTCGGTGTGGTGGTCGGGCTGGCGGGCGTGGCGGTGCTCACGCGTACCGGACCGGTGACGATGTCGGGGCCGGTCGTGATGGGCGCGCTGGCGTGTCTGGTTGCCACGTCCTGTTACGGTCTCGCCGGTTATCTGACCAAGCGATGGATTACCGAGCGTGGCGGTCTCGACGCGAAACTCGTCGCCTTCGGCAGCCAACTCGGCGCGACCATCGTGCTGCTACCGTTCTTCGGCTATGTTGCGTCGACCTCGGGAATGCCGGGGCCTGCCACGGGTGGCGTCTGGGCCGCCGTGATCGCGCTCGGGTTCCTGTGCAGCGCCATCGCCTACATGTTGTATTTCCGCCTGATCGCCGACCTCGGGCCGCTGCGCTCGCTGACGGTCACCTTTCTCATTCCGCCGTTCGGCGTGCTCTGGGGGGCATTGTTCCTTAACGAAGCCGTGACGCTCGCGCATCTGGTCGGTGGGTGCTTTATCGCACTGGCCGTCTGGCTGGTGTGCAAGCCGCCCAAGGCGGCAGCAGCGGCGCAGCGCGTGACTTCGTAACGACACTCGGGCCATTGCGTGCCCGATCGAGCGATACCCATCGTGGCCGGTAACGATCGTTACCGGCCATTTTTCATGATGTGGAATGTCTTTGCGGTGCGTAAAAATTTGCGCTGCTTGGCACAACGGCGTGATTTCAGGAAGGAAAATATCGTTTCACATCAAGAAATTATTTTGTTATGTAATTGATTTAATTGAATAAAAAATATTATGTGAGGTGGTAATTCGTTCTGTTGCGTTGCGTGAGAAATCCCTAAACTCTTATACAAGACCTGCCGATCTGACGGCGCCGAAAGCGGTTCACCGCACACCCGGCGACGGTTCGGCAGCAAAGAGTCACCCCTCTTTAATTTGTATCGAGAAACCAGGAGAGATCATCATGACGACGCGTCAGGAACAAGTGAAGCAACTGGAGCAGGACTGGGCGAACAATCCGCGCTGGAAGGGCATCAAGCGTGGCTACACGGCCGAAGACGTGGTGCGTCTGCGTGGTTCGATCCAGCCGGAACAAACGCTTGCCCGCCGTGGCGCGGAGCGCCTGTGGAGCATGATCAACGACGAGCCGTTCGTGAACGCGCTCGGCGCCCTGACCGGTAACCAGGCCATGCAACAGGTCAAGGCCGGTCTGAAGGCCATCTATCTGTCGGGCTGGCAGGTGGCGGGCGACGCCAACCTCGCCGGTGAGATGTACCCGGATCAGTCGCTGTATCCGGCCAACTCGGTGCCGCAGGTCGTGCGTCGCATCAACAACACCTTCACGCGCGCCGACCAGATCCAGTGGTCGGAAGGCAAGAACCCGGGCGACGAAGGCTATATCGATTACTTCGCGCCGATCGTGGCCGATGCGGAAGCCGGCTTCGGCGGCGTGCTCAACGCCTTCGAACTGATGAAGGCGATGGTGGAAGCGGGCGCCGGCGGCGTTCACTTCGAAGATCAGCTCGCCTCGGTCAAGAAGTGCGGCCACATGGGCGGCAAGGTGCTCGTGCCGACGCGCGAAGCGGTTGCCAAGCTGGTCGCGGCGCGTCTGGCGGCCGACGTGCTCGGCGTGCCGACCGTGCTGATTGCCCGTACCGATGCCGAAGCGGCCGACCTGATCACTGCCGACGTCGATCCGCTGGATCAGCCGTTCTGCACCGGTGAGCGCACTGTCGAAGGCTTCTACCGCACGCGCAACGGCCTCGATCAGGCCATCGCTCGTGGTCTGGCCTACGCGCCGTTCGCCGATCTGGTGTGGTGCGAGACCGGCAAGCCGGACCTCGAGTTCGCCAAGCAGTTCGCCGAAGGGATCCACAAGCACTTCCCGGGCAAGATGCTCTCGTACAACTGCTCGCCGTCGTTCAACTGGAAGAAGAACCTCGACGACGCCACCATCGCCAAGTTCCAGAAGGAACTGGGGGCAATGGGCTACAAGTTCCAGTTCATCACGCTGGCCGGCTTCCACAGCCTGAACTACTCGATGTTCAACCTGGCACACGGCTACGCCCGTCGTCAGATGAGCGCCTTCGTGGAGTTGCAGGAAGCCGAATTCGCCGCTGCCGACAAGGGTTTCACGGCAGTCAAGCACCAGCGCGAGGTGGGCACGGGCTACTTCGACGCCGTCACGCAGACGATCGAGCGCGACGCATCGACCACGGCCCTGAAGGGTTCGACGGAGGACGAACAGTTCTTCGACGAGAAGAAGGCACAGGTCAAGGCAGCCTGACAGGGCTGAGGGAGGGCGCGGTGCGCCCGTGGACGGCGATGGGCGTGGGGGCGCATCGCCAACGACGGAACGTCACCTCGCCATGACCGCGCGTCCGGCCTATCCGGCCGGGGCGGCCCTGACCGCGGTCCCGTCGCGGTGAGGGCTGCAATGCACGCCTGAACGAGAAAAGGCTCGTGAGCTTATCCCGCTCACGGGCCTTTTTTCATGGGATATCGAGGCGGTCGGCGCACCCGCACCTTCGGATCAGCGGTAGACGAGCACCGGAATTTTCGAGTGAACGAGCACGCGCTGCGTCTCGCTGCCGAGCAACAGGCTCGTGAGTCCGCGTCGGCCGTGCGACGCCATCAGGATGACGTCGCAGCCGTGGCGTTCGGCGGCGTCGATGATGCCGAGATAGGGCGCCGGAAACGTGGAGCTGCAGCGATCGAACGGCACGCCTGCTGCGGACGCGGCTTCCGCCAGCTTGTCGAGATGCCCGCAGGCTTCCTCGGCGATGCGTTCGCTGAACGTGGCCGGCGCTTCGAGTACGTATTCGCTGAAGGGAGAGTAGGGATACTCCGCGAGACAACAATAGCCGGTCACTCTCGCACCGAGCGCACGCGCCAGTTCGAGTCCGCCGGTCACGGCCTTTTCGGATAGCTCCGAGCCGTCGGTCGGAATGAGGATGTGGGTAAACAGCATATGACCTCCCGCAGTTGGCGTTGCTGAACACGCGTTCACAGGCTCGCGCAGGTATCACGGTCTTGCACCCAGTCCGCGCTCATGATGTTCCCGATGCCGAACCTCCTGCATCGCCTGCGGACCCTTCGCTTCGATTCTATGGTTTTGGCCCGACGCAACAACGGGGGCAAACCCGATGGCGTTCCGACCATGCGCCGTCGCTGTCTTAAGTAAAGCCCAATCCGGGGCGTCGTGGCTATCCGGTATGCCCCAAACGCGTGCGGAACGCACAAATTCGATACGCGAACATGCCCGCCTTTCCCTGTCTTTCCTTCGCGTGAGACGGTTTATACGCAGCAAACGTTCCAAGTGCGCCGCGCGCCAGTTCGAGGTGGGTGGCGCGTGGGTGAGGCATGGGTGCGGCTTCAGACAGGCGGCGTGACGTCGGTGGGCTCATCTCGCCAGTACGCCGAACTGCTGTAGTGATGCTTGAGATGGTCGATGAACAGCCGCACCCGCAACGGCAGATGACGGCGTTGCGGGAAGACGGCGTGGATGCCGATGGGCGGCGCGGCGAAGTCGTCGAGCACGGTCACGAGGCGGCCTGCGCGGATGTCGTCGCCGACCTCCCACCACGAGCGCCACGCCAGGCCGTAGCCGTCCAGGCACCAGTCGTGCAGCACCGCGCCGTCGGTGCATTCCATCGAGCCGTTCACGCGGATCGTCACGACCTTGCCATCTTGCGCGAACGTCCAGCCGCGTTGCTGGTTCGCGGTCGAGCCGAACGCGAGGCAGTTGTGGCGGGCGAGGGCGTCGAGCGATTCGGGGCGGCCGTGCGTCGCGAGATAGTCGGGTGAAGCGACGCATACCCGCCGGTTTTCGCCGAGCCGTAGCGACACGAGGCTCGAGTCCGGTAGCTCACCGAGGCGAATCGCGCAGTCGAAGCCTTCGTTGACCAGATCGACGAGACGATCCGAGAGATCGAGCGTCACTGTCACGTCCGGGTGCGATTCGATGAACACCGGCAGCAGCGGCGCGACATGACGCCGCCCGAATCCCGCCGGTGCCGAGAGCCGGAGATGGCCGCTTGCCTTCACGCCGCCGGCCGACACGGCGGCTTCCGCGTTGTGCATCTCGTTGAGGATACGTTGGCAGTCCTCGAGAAATGCCGAGCCTTCGAACGTCAGCGTCACGCGCCGGGTCGTGCGCAAGAGCAGCTTCACGCCGAGACGGGACTCCAGGGCGTCGATGCGACGTCCGATCACGGCAGGTGCCACGCCTTCCAGGGCGGCGGCCGCCGAAAGGCTGCCCTTGGCGGCGACGGCGACGAACGTCTCGATTTGTTTGAAGCGATCCACGCGGCGGATTATGTATCAAAAAGTCAAAGATAAAGTGATTTTTACGATCTTTTATGCTGATGGGT
This sequence comes from Pandoraea pnomenusa, assembly GCF_040391475.1. Taxonomy (GTDB): domain Bacteria; phylum Pseudomonadota; class Gammaproteobacteria; order Burkholderiales; family Burkholderiaceae; genus Pandoraea; species Pandoraea pnomenusa_C. The sequence continues at coordinate 27,009 of NZ_JBEBXS010000029.1, forward strand.
ATCAATAATACAATCGGAACGTAATGACAAGTGATTCCGAGTGACCCCCACGTTATGGCATCGCGTATTCAGGCAGTGATCTTCGACGCTTATGGCACGCTGTTCGACGTGTATTCCGTCGCGGCCGCCGCCGAGCAACAGTTCCCCGGCAAGGGGGCGGCGCTCGCCGAGCTGTGGCGAGCGAAGCAGATCGAGTACACGCACCTGCGCACGCTGTCCGGGCCGCAGGGCGAACGCTATCGCCCGTTCTGGGACATCACTGCCGACGCGCTGCGCTATGCCGCCGCGCGTCTGGATCTCGCGCTGTCCGCCGTTGCGGAAAAGCGGCTGATGGACGAATACACCTGCCTGTCGGTCTTCCCCGAGAACCCGCCGGTATTACGCGCCTTGCGCGCCAGCGGGTTGCGGCTGGGAGTGCTGTCCAACGGCGACCCTCGCATGCTCGACGTCGGCCTGAAGAGCGGCGGCATTCGCGCGTTGTTCGACCACGTGCTGTCGGTCGACACCGTGCGCAAATACAAGACGGCCCCCGAGGCCTATCAACTTGGACCTGACGCGTTCGGCCTGTCGGCCGACGCCATCGTTTTCGTCTCCAGCAACGGCTGGGACGCGGCCGGTGCCACCTGGTTCGGTTACCCGACGTTCTGGGTCAACCGTGCCGGGTTGCCGGTCGAACAACTCGGCGTGACGCCGCAAGGGATGGGGCGCGACATGCGCGACTTGCAGCGTTTCGTCGAGGCATTGACGGGAGCGCGCGCCTGACGCCCGACGCGGCGTGAGGCCTCGTGCAAAGCCCCTGACGTTTTCCCTTGCGGCGCACTCCCTTACATAAATCAAGAGAGTTGGAGATCCCTGATGTCCCTTAGCCTGCCCCCCGGCATGCAATTGCATGTCGACGCTGTCGACGTTCGTCCCGAATACGAAGCCATCCTGACCCCCGAGGCGCTCGCGTTCATTGCCAAACTGCATCGTGCCTTCGAGCCGCGCCGTCAGGCATTGCTCGCGGAGCGAGTCACGCGTGCCGCCCGTCTCGACGCCGGCGAAGTGCCCGACTTCCTGCCCGAGACGCAAGCGGTCCGCGACGCCGACTGGCGCATCGCGCCGCTGCCGCAGGCGTTGCAATGTCGTCGTGTGGAAATTACCGGCCCGGTCGAGCGCAAGATGATCATCAATGCGCTGAACTCGGGAGCGGACAGCTACATGACCGACTTCGAGGATTCGAACGCCCCGAACTGGCACAACCAGATGCAGGGGCACATCAACGTGCGCGACGCCGTGCGCGGTACCATCAGCCTCGAACAGAACGGCAAGCAGTACAAGCTCAACGAGAAGGTCGCCACGCTGATCGTGCGCCCGCGCGGCTGGCATCTCGACGAGAAGCACATGAGCGTGGACGGCGTACGCATGTCGGGCAGCCTGTTCGACTTCGGTCTGCATTTCTTCCATAACGCGAAGGCCTCGCTCGAGCGCGGCTTCGGCCCGTACTACTATCTGCCGAAGCTCGAGAGCCATCTCGAAGCCCGCTTGTGGAACGACGTGTTCGTGCTCGCCCAGAACGAACTCGGCGTGGCGCAGGGCACGATCAAGGCGACGGTGCTGGTCGAGACGATCCTCGCCGCGTTCGAGATGGACGAGATCCTGTACGAGCTGCGCGAACACAGCTCGGGCCTGAACGCCGGCCGCTGGGATTACATCTTCTCGTGCATCAAGAAGTTCAAGGTCGACGCCGACTTCTGTCTGGCCGACCGCAGCCGCATCAACATGACGGTACCGTTCATGCGCGCCTACGCATTGCTGCTGCTCAAGACGTGCCACCATCGCAGTGCCCCGGCCATTGGCGGCATGAGCGCGCTGATTCCGATCAAGAACGACCCGGAAGCCAACGAGAAGGCCATGGCGGGCATTCGCGGCGACAAGGCGCGTGATGCGACCGACGGTTACGACGGTGGCTGGGTGGCGCACCCGGGCCTCGTGCCTGTGGCGATGGAAGAGTTCGTAAAGGTGCTGGGCGATCGTCCGAACCAGATCGACAAGCGTCGCGACGATGTGAACGTGAAGGGCCGCGACCTGCTCGAGTTCAAGCCCGAAGCGCCGATCACCGAAGCGGGCCTGCGCAACAACATCAACGTTGGCATCCACTACCTGGGCGCGTGGCTCGCCGGCAACGGTTGCGTGCCGATCCACAACCTGATGGAGGATGCCGCCACCGCCGAGATTTCGCGCTCGCAAGTGTGGCAATGGATTCGCTCGCCGAAGGGCAAGCTCGAGGACGGCCGAAAGGTCACCGCCGAACTGGTGCGTGCGTTGATTCCGCAGGAACTGGCCAACGTGAAGGAACTGGTCGGTCAGGTGGCCCCGACCTACGACCGCGCGGCGGCGATCTTCGAGCAGATGAGCACGAGTGAGGACTTCGTCGACTTCCTCACATTGCCGCTTTACGAAGAAGTGTGAGGTATCTGGTGTGAGCCTGCGCGGGCGCTGCACGGCGTGCCGCGCAGGTCGCGCAAGCTGACGGGGCGATGTCGACATCGCCCCGTCGCCTCGTTCAGCATGGCCTCTGCTTTGTCTTGTTTGGGACGCCGCGCTACACTGAACCATCCATCGATGGGTCACGAGGAAGCCGATGCCGCCCGATTTTCCCGACGATGCGCCTCGCAGCGCGCATACCGATCCCCACGCATTGCCTCTCGCGTCCAACGCGACGTCTCGCCCGGCTCGTGCGCCGGGCAAGGTCGTGGAAACACGTCCCGACACGCTGCGTGGACTGTATCCGCCCATCGAGCCGTTCGATAGCGGCATGCTCGACGTCGGCAATGGCCACCGAATCTACTGGGAGCGATGCGGCAATCCGCTCGGCAAACCGGCCGTCTTCCTGCACGGCGGTCCCGGTGGCGGCTGTTCGCCGGAGCACCGGCGCGTATTCGATCCGGCGAAGTACTGCATCACACTGTTCGATCAGCGTGGCTGCGGACGCTCGGAGCCGCATGCGAGCCTCGATCACAACACCACGTGGGATCTGGTCGACGACATCGAACGTCTGCGCAAGAAGTTCGGCTACGACAGTTGGCTGGTCTTCGGCGGATCGTGGGGCAGCACGCTGGCGCTCGCGTATGCGCAGGCGCATGTGCCGCACGCGAGCGAACTGGTCATTCGGGGCATCTTCACCGTGCGGCGCGAAGAGTTGCAGTGGTACTACCAGAAGGGCGCTTCATGGCTGTTTCCGGATCGCTGGGAGGCGTTCCTCGCGCCGATTCCGCTCGACGAGCGAGGCGACATGATGCGGGCGTATCGCCAGCGGCTGACGAGTGCCGACGACGCGGTACGGATCGAAGCCGCACGCGCGTGGAGCATGTGGGAGGGCAGCACGATCACGTTGTTGCCGGACGACCGGCTGACCCAGGCGTTCGGTGACCCGCATTACGCCATCGCGTTTGCGCGCATCGAAAATCACTACTTCGTGAACGACGGTTTCCTGGCGCCGAATCAATTGATCGACGGCGCTTCGGCGTTGCGCGATATTCCGGGTGTGATCGTGCAGGGGCGCTACGACATGGCGACGCCTGCGCACACGGCGTGGGAGTTGCACAAGGCGTGGCCCGAGGCCGATTTCTATTGGGCGCCGGACGCCGGACACGCGTTCAACGAACCGACGATTCTCCACTGGCTGATCGAGGCGACGGATCGGTTTGCCTCCGGTGGATAAAGCAAAACCCCGGTGCCGACAAGTCGACACCGGGGTTTTATCGTCCGGCCCGTGACGCGTGCGTCGCGAGCCTCAATGACGTTTCGCTGGCTTAGTCGCCGCGACGCTTGAAGCCGCCGCCGTTACCGTTGCTGCGATTGCCGTAGCCACCGCGGTCCTGACGTGCGCCGTCGAAGCTGCGGGTGCCGCGGTCCTGGCGGTAGCCGCCTTCGAACGAACGGCCGCCACGGTCCTGGCGATTGCCGTCGAACGGGCGCGGCGAGCGACGCTCGAAGCGGTCGGTTGCGCTGCCGTTCGAGAAGCCGTTGCCACCATTGCCGCCATTGCCACCGTTACCGCCTTCGCTCTGATAGCCACCGTGGAAGCCATTGCTTTCACGACGCTCGAACGGGGTGCCGGCCGGCTTGTTGCCGCCGAAGCGCTGGCCGCCTTGATAGCCGCCGCCTTCGCGATTGCCACCGTAGCCGCCGCCATTGCCCTGACGCGGACCGTTGTTGCTCCAACGGCCGCCGCCATTGCCTTGACCATGACGCGGACCGCCACGACCCTGACCCGGGCGCTTGCCGCCTGCACCGGCCTTCGGTGCCGAACGACGCGGCTCGAAGCCGGCCACGACGTTCACCGGCAGCGGCTGGCGCGTATAGCGTTCGATACGGCGCACGGCGCCGATTTCGGCGTGAGCGGCGAGGCTCACGGCCACACCACGGCGACCTGCACGGCCGGTACGGCCAATGCGGTGAACGTAGTCTTCTGCGAACTTCGGCAGATCGTAGTTGAACACGTGCGTGATACCCGGCACGTCGATACCGCGAGCGGCCACGTCGGTGGCGACCAGCACGCGAACACGACGCTCGCGCAGGGCGCGCAGCGTACGGTTGCGCACGCCTTGCGGCATGTCGCCGTGCAGGGCGGCGCTGTCGAAGCCGGCTTGCTCGAGTTGGTCGGCCAGCAGGTCGGCGTCGCGCTTGGTCGACGTGAACACGATGGCCTGGTCGAGCGAATCGTTGCCGAGCAGGTGCGTGAGCAGACGATCCTTGTGTGCACGGTCGTCAACATAGTGGAGCGTTTGCTCGATGTTGGCGTTGGTGCGTTGATCGTTGCCGCGCGTGATCTCGATCGTTTCCGGATCGCGCAGCAGGCGGCGGGTGATTTCGCCCATGCGGCCGTCGATCGTGGCCGAGAACAGCAGCGTCTGGCGCGTTTCCGGCGTGGCATCGACGATGGTCTGGATATCGTCGATGAAGCCCATGTCGAGCATGCGGTCGGCTTCGTCGAGCACGAGCATCATCAACTGCGACAGGTCGATCTTGCCGCTCGAGATGTGATCGAGCAGACGACCCGGCGTTGCCACGATGATCTCGGGCTGCTTGGCCAGCATTTCGAGCTGACGCGGGTAGGGCATGCCGCCCAGAATGCTCACCGTGCGCAGACGGCGCAGTTGCTTGCCGTACGTGTCGGCCGCGGTCGAAACCTGTTGCGCCAGTTCACGCGTCGGCGTGAGCACGAGCAGCAGCGGCTGTGCGGCCACACGGCGCACACGCTGACCCTTGCGGGGCTTCTCGCCCGGCTCGGCCGGCTGGTTGCGCGGATGCGCGGCCGGGGCGCGGCTGTTCAGCTCGCCGCTCGCCTGCATTTCAGCGAAGCGATGGATGGCCGGCAGCATGAAGGCGGCCGTCTTGCCCGAACCGGTCGGGCTCGACACGAGCAGGTCGCGACCGGCGAGCGCGGCGGGAATCGCGCGCTGCTGCACGGGCGTCGGGTTGTTGTAGCCGGCGGTGGCGAGCGCAGCCAGAATGGCCGGGTTCAGGCCGAGTTCGGCAAACGTGGGCTGGCCGTCGTCGCCGGCGGTTGCCGTTTCGACGATAGCGTCAGCATTTTCTTCGGACGAAGGGAAGTACGTCTGCGCGAGCGCAGACAGCTTGGAAGTCTGTTCCATGAATCCTCTTGCGGATTGATAGGGTTATGTCGGGGCGTTGGCGCCAATCGGCAAACCCAATTCGTCGCAAGCAGGAAGCAAATCGCGGATGGGGCAGAAAGCGGATCGAAATCCGTATCGTAAGCCAGGGACGGTGGCGGGTCGTTCCTAGGAACGCCAGTACCGGCAAGAACTACAGCGGCTTATCACAGGATTGGGGCAAAACGCGGTTTTTCGTCGCCTGAAGGGAATTTGCATAATCCCTGCGAGGCGAAGCGCGCATTATACCTGTCTTTTTGAAAAAATGCACGTTCGGATTTGCACGGGGTGGTGAGGCCGTGCGAAGCGGCGCTCGCCGGTGTCGGGCGTCACCGGTGCGTGCGGATTGGCGCGTCCGGCGTCGATCTCGCTAGGTCGCATGACGTGCGCCCGATTACAATAGCGCCATGTCTTCGATTACGCTTCTCGCCCTCGACACCTCGACCGAGTTCTGTTCGGTTGCCGTGTACCGTCACGATCCCGCCAGCGGGGCGCCGGCCCAAGTGGTCGAGCGTCACCTCGATACCGGTCCCGTCTCCAGTACGCATATCCTGCCTGCCGCGCGCGAAGTGCTGCGCGAGGCCGGGCTCACGCTTGCCGAGTGCGATGCCATCGCCTTTGGCGCCGGTCCGGGGTCATTTACCGGTTTGCGGACCGCCTGCGGCGTGGCGCAGGGGCTGGCGTTCGGCGCCAAACGCCCTGTGGTGCCTGTGGGTACGCTGGTCGCGTGTGCCGAAGCCGCTCGCGCAATGCATATCGATACGCAGCGCGTGCTCGTGGCGCTCGATGCCCGCATGAACGAGGCGTACTGGGCCGACTACGCGTGGGATGCCGCTGCCGGTGACTGGCGCGAAGTGCAGGCGCCGTCGCTCGACGCCGCGGAGCAGGTGCGCGCCCCGGAGGCCGATTTCGTCATCGCCGGAAACGCCGTGACGGCATTCGGCGAACGGTTGCTGGCGAGCGTGCAGGCGCAGGCCGTACTGGCCGATGCCATGCCGCGTGCGCGTTACGTCGCCGAACTGGCGGCGCGTGCCTTTGCGCGCGGCGAGGCGATTCCCGCCGATCAGGCCATGCCCGTGTACATTCGCAACAAGGTCGCGCAAACGACGGCCGAACGCGAAGCGATCAAGCAGGCCGCTGCGCAATCCGCCGGCAAGGAGGCGCCCTGATGCGCCAGACCGGGCCGAACCATTTTTCTCCGATGACGCTCGCCGATCTCGATGAGGTCGTGGCCGTCGAGGTGCGCGCATACCCCTTTCCGTGGACGCGCCAGAATTTCTCGGATTCGATCGACGCCGGGCACCAGGGCGTTTGCCTGCGCGCGGTCGACGGTACGTTGCTCGGCTATTTCCTGTTGATGCCGGTCGTCGACGAGTCGCATCTGCTCAATGTCTGCGTGGTGCCGGAGATGCAGGGCAACGGGCTGGGGGTGCAATTGCTCGACGAGGTGGTGCGCGTGTCGCGCGCACAGGGCATGGGCGGCGTGCTGCTGGAAGTGCGTCCGTCCAACATGCGCGCGTTGCGCATTTACGAGCGTTTCGGCTTCGAGCAGATCGGCCGTCGCAAGGGATACTATCCGGCGGGCGGGCGTCGTGAAGACGCCATCGTCATGCGCCTGTCGTGGGAGACCGATCGTGCCGTGGCCTAAAGCAATTCTGGAAGAGTTCGGGCTGTGGCCGGTGTGGATGTCGCACGATGCCGTGACGCGAGCCGCAACTGAAGCGCAGATGGCGTCTGCGGACGAGGGCGACGTGGCAACCCTCACCGCGCCGACCGCCGCGCGTGGCGACGTCGTTGCCGAGGATCTGCCGCCGTGGGATGTGACGCCGTCGACGGTGTCGGCTTCGTCCGTGCCGCCGCTGGTCGCGCGTCCGGTCGTGCGTGCCGAGCGCGACGTGTCGTTTGCCGACGCGCCTGCCGCACAATCCGCGCCGGTGCGTCGCGAGTCGCCCCCGACGCATCGCGGCGAGCCGCGCCGTACGGCGGATATGCCGCCGGACGACATTCCGATGTGGCTCGACAGCGATGGCTATGGCGACGGCGATGCTGCCGCCGACGCCGCGCTGTGGTCGGTCACGGGCGAGGCGGCATCGACGCAAGCCGAATCGCGACCGGCGTTGCCGGGCGTCGAGACGCTGGACTGGGAGGCGCTCACCGAGCGCGTCGCCGGTTGCCGCTTGTGCGGTTTGTGCGAAAAGCGCACTCAGACGGTCTTCGGCGTGGGCGATCGCGAAGCGGACTGGCTGCTCGTGGGCGAAGCGCCGGGCCAGCAGGAGGATTTGCAGGGCGAGCCGTTCGTCGGTCAGGCGGGCAAGCTGCTCGACAACATGCTGCGTGCGGTGACGCTCAAGCGCGGCGAGAATGTGTACATCGCGAACGTGCTCAAGTGCCGTCCGCCGAACAATCGCGATCCCGAGGCGGATGAGGTGGCGAGCTGCGAGCCGTATCTGAAGCGTCAGGTCGCGCTGCTCAAGCCGCGGGTGATCGTGGTGATGGGGCGCTTTGCGGCGCAGAGTATCCTGCGTACGCAGGCGAGCATCGCCAGCTTGCGCGGGCGGGTGCATGAGTATGAAGGCGTGCCGGTGGTGGTGACCTACCATCCGGCCTATCTGTTGCGCAGTCTGCCCGACAAGGCCAAGGCCTGGACGGATTGGTGCCTGGCGCGGGCTACCTACGAGGCAGTGTGCGAATCGACTCCGGCCAACAAGCCTACGGCGAACTGATCGAAACCCTGCGCGAGGCGCCTGTGCGCGACCTCGCGTGGCTGCTGCTGTCCGCCGATTTACTCAGTGCCGCGCGGTTTCCGGCAGCACTCGCGCACTTTGACGATATCCAGGCGGCGACCGACGTGCCGCCTTCTCCGGCGTCGTCACCGGATGCCACATCATCCGCGCCTCCCGGGGCTTCCGAACCCGTCTTTCATTCCCGGCGTCTGCACGACTGGCTCCTCGCGTGCGACGCGAATCCCGAGCCGTTGCGCGAATTCCTCTCCCGTGGCGAGAGTCATCGTCTGGGCCGCTACGCGGAGCAGCTGCTGCATTTCGCGCTATTGCACAGTCCCCGATTCGATCTGCTCGCGGCAGGCTTGCAGGTACGTGACGCGCGGCGCGGCAACATGACGCTCGGCGAGTGCGACTTCCTGCTTGCGCGCCGCGCCGATCATCGATTGCTGCATTGGGAGCTGGCGGTCAAGCTGTATCTGTTCGTACCGCCCACGCATCCTGTCGGCACGCTCGACGAGCGCGACGTCCAGTTTCATTGGCTCGGGCCAAATCTTGCCGACAGTCTGGCGGATAAGGTGGCACGTCTGCTTGGCCATCAACTGCGCCTCACGACGATCGACGCTGCGCGTAGCGCGCTGCCGGCGGCCGGACCGTGGTTGCCTCAGGTGTATCTCAAGGGCTGGTTGTTCCATCCGCTGGCGCAACGCGGGCAACTGCCGCAGGTGGCGTCCGAATCGCATGGCCGGGGGTGGTGGGCCACGCTCGACGAATGGTGGGCGAATGCGCAGTCGGTGCATGCGCTCGACGCGCCGCGCGAACGCGCCTGGGCGATGTTGCAGCGCGCACGCTGGCTGGCACCGGCGCGTGTCGAGGACGCGTCGGCGTTGTCGCTCGCGGCGATGCATGCGCGCATCGAGACGCATTGGCGGGAGCGTGGCGTCGCCGAGCCGCTACTGATCGTCTCGTTGACGCGCCGTTCGGGCGCAGGAGACTGGTTCGAATCGGATCGCGGGTTTATCGTGCCGGACTACTGGGCGCCGCGTGCGCGGCATCGTATCGAGGAATTGAGCGAGCGGGCGAACGCGGCGGCACGTCGTGCACTCGCGCAGAGTGCGGACGACGGCGCGCCATCCATCTGATCGCGGGGCGCGTCAGGCCTTGGGCCAGACCGCATGGAAGTGATGCACCGGCCCGATGCCGTGGCCGATGTGCAGGGCGTCGCTCGCGGCGAGCGCGCCGTTCAGGTACGCCTTGGCGTCACGCACCGTGTCGGACCAGTCTTCGCGACGCGGACGTAGGGCCGCCAGCGCGGCCGACAACGTGCAGCCGGTGCCGTGCGTATTGTGTGCGGCGATGCGAGGCGCGTTGAAACGCTCGACGCCATTGGCGCTGACCAGCCAGTCCGGACTCAGATCCCCCGCGAGATGCCCGCCCTTGACGAGCACGTTGCGCGCGCCCAGCGCACGCAGTGCCTGCGCCTGCTGTTCCATCTCGCTTTCGTCAGTCGCGGGGTCGACGCCGAGCAACGCGGCGGCCTCCGGCAGATTGGGCGTGATGAGATCGGCCAGCGGCAGGAGTTCGTCGCGCAGGGCGGCTACGGCGTCCGGTTGCAGCAGGGCGTGACCGCTCTTCGAAATCATCACCGTATCGAGCACGACGAAGCGCGGCTTGTAGGTGCGCAGGCCGGCGGCTACGGCACGCACGACATCGGCGTTGGCCAGCATGCCCAGCTTGACGGCGTCGACGTCGAGATCCTCGAACACGGCGTCCATTTGCGCCGTCACGAAGCTCGCCGGCGGCGTATGGATGCCCGTCACGCCGCGCGTGTTCTGCGCGGTGAGGGCTGTGATCACGCTGGCGCCATAGGCGCCGAGCGCGGAAAACGTCTTCAGATCGGCCTGGATGCCCGCACCGCCGCTCGAATCGGAGCCGGCGATGGTGAGGGCGATGGGAATGCCGGAAGTGCTGCGGGTAGACGACAGATGCGAATTCATATCAATGCTTGACTTCGCCAATGAGCGCGACCGAATCGAATTCGCGCTGATTGGCCTGGTGACGCTTCATGACGAGCCACATCGTGCCCGAAACAAACACACCGAACAGAACGATGACGACCCCGACCGGCACGTTGCACCAGATCAGCAGGGCGTAGAGGCACAGCATGATGAGCACCGAAAGGTTCTCATTGAAGTTCTGGACCGCGATGGAGTGACCGGCCGAGAGCAGCACGTGACCGCGATGCTGGAGCAGGGCGTTCATCGGCACCACGAAGAAGCCCGCGAGTGCGCCGACGATGATCAGGAAGATGTACGAGATGATCAGATACAACGGCACCTTCCACTCGGTGCCCCACGGCAGCAGATCTTTCGAGAAGAATGCCATCGCCATGACGGCAATGCCCATCGCAATACCGACGGGCAGCACGGAGAGCGAGCGCTTGAGCGGAATGCGCGAGGCTGCCACGATGGCGCCGATCGCCACGCCGACGGCCGACACGGCTTGCAGGATGGCGCCTTCGGACAGTGTCATGCCGAGCGCCTTTTCGGCCCAGCGCAACACGATGAACTGCAGTGTGGCGCCTGCACCCCAGAACAGCGTGGTGACGGCCAGCGAGATCTGGCCCAGCTTGTCGCGCCACAGCGTGACGAAGCAGTCGGCGAAATCGGAAACGAGCTTGATCGGGTTGCGTTCCTGGCGGGCATAACGCGCGCCGGTGTCGGGAATGCGCAGATTGAACAGCGCCGCGACCACGTAGATCCCCATGATGACGACCATCGCGGCCATCGCCGGCGAGCTGATCGCTTCGGGGGTGCGTTGCAGCACCCATTCCGAGATATGGGGGCTGATGAGTGTGCCGCCCAGCACGGTGCCCAGAATAATCGAGCTGACGGTCAGCCCTTCGATCCAGCCGTTGGCGGCGACCAGTCTCTCGGCAGGGAGCAGTTCCGTGAGAATGCCGTACTTCGCCGGTGAGTATGCGGCGGCACCGAAGCCGACCACGCCATACGCGATCAATGGATGCGAGCCGAACAGCATCATCAGGCAGCCCGCGACCTTGATCGAGTTGCTGATGAACATGACCTTGCCCTTGGGCATGGAGTCGGCGAAAGCCCCGACGTAGGCGGCGAGAATGACGTACGAGAGAACGAAGAAGAGTTTCAGCAGCGGTGTCATCCACTGCGGGGAATGCAGATCTTTCAGGAGTGCGATTGCAGCAATGAGCAATGCATTGTCGGCCAGCGACGAAAAAAACTGCGCGGCCATGATGGTGTAAAAGCCTTTCTTCATCGGTACTTGAGTCGATCCCGTGCGGCGTAAAACTTGCGTGTCTCGGTTGTCGGAATCCGTGGAGCCCGCGAGAGGCTCCCATACGGGAAGAAACCGCACTTAAACACAGGGGTATCTGCGCTCATCGGCCATGCAAATAACGTCATCCGACCGTATGTTCGGCCTTGATGCCCCCGTGCCGGGCGCCCGGTCGCCCTCGGTCTGAGACCGATATTGTTATCGGGATAAAGATTTCGGCAAAACAAGTTGTGCGCACGGCTTTATAACACGAAAATATCCCCATGCGTTATGCCGTGAGCCTGTCCCGGTAAGCTTCTCCTCGATTCCGTACCTACCCATGCCCCGTCCGATCAAAGTCTCGATTCATACCGCCGCTCTCGCCCACAATCTCGATGTCGCACGCCGCCATGCGCCCAATGCCAAGGTGTGGGCGGTGGTCAAGGCCAATGCCTATGGGCATGGCATCGAAAACGCCTACCCCGGATTGCGCGACGCCGACGGCTTCGGCCTGCTCGACCTCGACGAAGCCGTGCGTCTGCGCGAGCTTGGCTGGGCCGGTCCCATTCTGTTGCTCGAAGGTTTCTTCAAGCCGGAAGACCTCGCCATCGTCGACAAGTATGGCCTGACGACCACCGTGCATAGCGACGAGCAGTTGCGCATGCTCGAGATGACGCGACTGACCAAGCCGCTCAACGTGCAACTCAAGATGAACTCCGGCATGAACCGGCTGGGCTTCGCCCCCGAGCGTTTTCGTGCCGCGTGGGAACGCGCGCGCGCGATTCCCGGCGTGAGCCAGATCGTGCTGATGACGCACTTCTCCGATGCCGACGGCCCGCGTGGCATCGCGCATCAGATGGAAGCGTTCGAACGCGGCGCGTGCGACGTGCCGGGCGAGCGCAGTCTGGCCAATTCGGCGGCGACGCTGTTCCATCCCAACACGCATGGCGCCTGGGTACGTCCCGGCATCATGCTCTACGGGTCGTCGCCCAAGGGGCTCGAAGTGCCGGCCGCCGAGCTGGACCTCCAGCCGACCATGACGCTCGAGGCCGAGGTGATCGGCATTCAGGACGTGCCGGCGGGCGGCACGGTCGGCTATGGCAGCCTGTTCCGCACCGAAGCGCCAATGCGGGTCGGCACGGTCGCGTGCGGTTATGCCGACGGTTATCCGCGTGTCGCGCCGTCGGGCACGCCGGTGCTGGTCGATGGCGTGCGCACCAAGACCATCGGACGCGTGTCGATGGACATGCTCGCCGTCGATCTGACGCCCGTGCCGCAGGCGCGAGTGGGCTCGACCGTGACGCTGTGGGGCCGCGGGCTGTGCATCGACGAGGTCGCGGCTTCGGCGGGCACGCTGGGCTATGAGTTGATGTGTGCCGTGGCGCGTCGTGTGCCGGTGCACGCGCACTGAGCCGCTAGGCAACGACGACGGGATCGCCTCGCATGGCCAAAGCCAAGACTGTCTACATCTGTACCGAGTGCGGCGGGCAGACGCCCAAGTGGGCGGGTCAGTGCCCCAACTGCAACGGTTGGAATACGCTCGTGGAGTCGGTGGCGGAGACGTCGACCGGCCATCGCTATCAATCGCTCGCGAAGAGCACGCCGGTGCGAAAGCTGGCGCAAATCGAAGCGGCCGACGTGCCGCGCTTCTCCAGTGGCGTCAGCGAATTCGACCGCGTGCTGGGCGGTGGCCTGGTCGCGGGCGGTGTGGTGCTGATCGGCGGCGACCCCGGCATCGGCAAGTCGACACTCCTGCTTCAGTCGCTGGCGCATCTGGCGCGCGAGCGTCGTGCGCTGTATGTCAGCGGCGAAGAGTCGGGCGCCCAGATCGCGTTGCGAGCGCAGCGTCTCGGGCTTGGCGCCGCGGGTGAGGGCGGTGGTGAGCTCGATCTGCTCGCCGAGATCCAGCTGGAGAAGATTCTCGGTGCGATCGAGTCCGAGAAGCCCGACGTCGTGGTGATCGACTCGATTCAGACGGTCTACTCCGAAGCGCTGACGTCGGCGCCGGGGTCCGTGGCGCAGGTGCGCGAGTGCGCGGCGCAACTGACCCGAAGCGCGAAACAAAGCGGCGTGACGGTCATCATGGTCGGTCACGTCACGAAGGAAGGCAGCCTTGCCGGGCCGCGCGTGCTCGAACACATCGTCGACACCGTGCTGTATTTCGAAGGTGACACGCATTCGTCGTACCGGCTGGTGCGCGCATTCAAGAATCGCTTCGGTGCGGTCAACGAGTTGGGCGTGTTCGCCATGACGGAGAAGGGGCTGCGTGGCGTGGCCAACCCGTCGGCGCTCTTCCTCTCCCAGCACGAACAGAGTGTGCCCGGCTCGTGTGTGCTGGTCACGCAGGAGGGCACGCGTCCGTTGCTGGTGGAGGTGCAGGCGCTGGTAGACACGGCGCAGGTGCCCAATCCGCGGCGTCTTGCCGTGGGGCTGGAGCAGAACCGCCTGGCGATGCTGCTCGCTGTCATGCATCGCCACGCCGGTATTGCGTGCTTCGATCAGGACGTCTTCCTGAACGCTGTGGGCGGCGTGAAGATTTCGGAGCCCGCCGCCGATCTGGCGGTCTTGCTCGCCATTCATTCGTCGTTGCGCAACAAGCCGCTGCCGCGCGGCATCGTGGCGTTTGGCGAGGTCGGGTTGGCGGGCGAGATCCGACCAAGTCCGCGAGGGCAGGATCGTCTCAAGGAAGCGGCGAAACTCGGTTTTTCGATTGCGATCATCCCGAAGGCGAATGCCCCGAAGCAACCGATCGACGGACTCGAAGTCCATGCCGTTGATCGTCTGGAGCAGGCCATCTCGGTGGTGGCGGGGTTGTGAGGGCGTGAGGGTGGTGCTTCGTGCGACATGAAAAAGCCCGGTCATTGTGACCGGGCTTTTTCATTGTCTGGCGAGCCGACGAATACGGACTGCAGCGTGAAATGCCCCGGGTTCTGCGATTGCGCTCGCCTGTCCCGATGACGCTGCCGTCGACGCGTCAAACGATCTGTTCGAGCGCTTCCTGCGCTTCGAGCCATTGCGCCTCGACATCGGAGAGTTGATTCGTGACGTCGACCTGCTGTTTGAGGCTGTCGGTAAGCAACGTCTTCTTCGCTTCCTCGTACGTGCTGCTGTCGGCGAGGATCGCGTCGAGCCGGGCCTTCTCGTCGGAGAGCTTCGCCATCGACTGTTCCAGCTTCTCGATCTTGCGCTGCAACGGCTTGCGCAATTGCGACAGTCGCTGACGCTCCTGCGCCTCTGCGCGCTTCTGATCCTTGCGGTTGCCGCCGTCACCGGCGTCGCCTCCCGTGCCCGCCTCACGCGCCGCCGCGCGTTGATCGGCGGCGTGTTGCAGCAACCAGTCGCGATAGTCGTCGAGGTCGCCGTCGAACGGCTGCACTTCGCCGCCGGCCACGAGCAGGAACTGATCGGTGGTTGCGCGCAGCAGGTGCCGGTCGTGCGAGACGAGAATCAGCGTGCCGTCGAATTGGGCGAGGGCCATCGTGAGCGCATGGCGCGTTTCGAGGTCCAGGTGGTTCGTCGGCTCGTCGAGCAGCAGCAAATTCGGCTTCTGCCAGATGATGAGCGCGAGCGCGAGACGTGCCTTTTCGCCGCCGGAGAACGGCGCAATCGACGAGGTCGCCATGTCCCCGCGGAAGTTGAAGCCGCCGAGGAAGTCGCGCAGCTCCTGTTCGCGGGTGTCAGGCGCCAGACGCTGCAAGTGCTGCAACGGCGAGTCGTCGTGGCGCAACGTTTCGACCTGATGCTGGGCGAAATAGCCGATCTGCAAGCCCTTGCCCGTCTTCACGACACCTGCGAGCGGGGCCAGCGTGCCCGCAAGCGTCTTGATGAGTGTCGATTTCCCCTGGCCGTTGGCGCCGAGCAGGCCGATGCGTTGCTCGTTCTGCACGGACATCGTCACGTGCGGGAGGATGACCTTCTCGCTGTCGTCGGCAAGCGGGTAGCCGCATCGCACGGCCTCGAGCACGAGCATCGGGTTCGGGGCGGAGTCGGCCGGGCGGAATTCGAACGTAAACGGCGACGCGATGTGCGCGGGCACGATGCGCTCCATCTTTTCGAGCGCCTTCACGCGACTCTGGGCCTGACGGGCTTTCGACGCCTTCGCCTTGAAGCGCGTGATGTACGACTCCAGGTGCGCAATCGTCTTCTGCTGCTTCTCGAAGGCGCTTTGTTGCAGCGCCAGCTGCTGGGAGCGCAGGATTTCGAACTGGCTGTAGTTGCCGCCGTAGCGCTTGATCTGCTGGTTCTCGATGTGCAGCGTGACGTTGCAGACCTCGTCGAGGAATTCGCGGTCGTGCGAAATCACGATGAGCGTGCCCGGGTAGCGCTTGAGCCAGTCTTCGAGCCAGACGATGGCGTCCAGATCCAGGTGGTTGGTCGGTTCGTCGAGCAACAACAGATCGGACGGGCACATCAGCGCTTGCGCCAGATTCAGGCGCATGCGCCAGCCGCCGGAGAAGCTCGCTACGGGCAACTGCGTCTGCGCGAGCGTGAAGCCGAGGCCGAGCAGCAGTGCCTCGCCGCGCGCCGGTGCCGTGTAGCCGTCGGCGTCTGCGAAGGCGGTGTGCGCCTCGGCCTGCGCGTGACCGTCGTGTGCGGCCTCGGCGGCAGCGATGGCAGCCTCGATCTCGCGCAGGCGCGTGTCGCCATCGAGCACGTAGTCGAGGGCGGTACGTTCGACGGCGGGCGTCTCCTGCATCACATGGGCAACACGCCAGTGACCGGGCACGAAGGCGTCGCCGCCATCGGCGTGCAACTGGCCGCGCAGCAGGGCAAACAGGGTGGACTTACCGGCGCCGTTGGCGCCGACGAGACCGACGCGCTCGCCAGGATTGAGCGTGACGGAGGTGTCCTCGAAGAGCGGTTTGGTACCGCGTGCGAGGGTGAGGTGTTCGAATCGGATCACGGGAAAGCGGTAGGAATGCGAGTCAGGCCGCAATCGGGCGGCCAAACGCGCATTTTACCGGGTGCAGCGGCAACGGCGGAAATCTATTGTCCCGGATGTCGGGCGAGACGTGGTCGGGTATCGCGGCTGTGGACCGGGAATCGTTCAGAGGATCGGCGCAAACAGACGCGCGATACGCATGACGAGCTGCCGCCATCTCGGGATTTGGCGGAAGTCGTCCTTGTTGAGGAGTACGGCACTCTCGAAGTCGTGCGTCAGCATGAAGGCAACGTCGTCGGCGAAGGCGCGGTCGACGGTGAGCAACATGATCTCGAAATTCAGCCGGAACGAGCGATTGTCGAGGTTGGCGCTGCCGACGGCGGCGGCACTGTCGTCGATGAGCACGACCTTCTGGTGAATGAAGCCATGCTGATACCGATAGACGCCGATGCCGCTGCGCGCGGCTTCGAAGGCATACGAGGTGGTCGCTTCGAACACCACGTAATGATCGGCGCGATCGGGGATCAGCAGGCGCACGTCGACCCCGCGCAAGACGGCGAGGCGCAGCGCGGAAAACACCGCTTCGTCGGGCACGAAGTAGGGCGTGGTGAGCCACACGCGCTTCTGTGCCGCGTTGATCGCGTTGACGAAGAACAGCGACGACGTCTCCAGGCGGTCCGCCGGGCCGCTGGGCACGACCTGGCAATGCATGTCCTCGCCCGACGCGGCGGGCTGCCGGTTGAGCTCCGGCACCAGCCCCGTGCTCCAGTGCCAGTCTTCGGCGAACGCGCGCTGAATGCCGACCACGGCCGGGCCGCGCACCGAAATGTGGGTGTCGCGCCAGGGCGCGAGCGGCGGCTTTTCGCCGAGGTATTCGACGCCGACGTTGTGACCGCCGATGAAGGCCTCGTTGCCGTCGATCACTACGATCTTGCGGTGATTGCGGAAGTTGAGCTGGAAGCGATTGACGAAGATGCCGCGCTTGGCCGCAGCGAATTCATGGATCAGTACGCCGCCCTGACGCAGCTTGTCGCAGTAGCTGCGCGGCAAGTCGTGGCTGCCAATCCGGTCGTAGAGGAAGTAGACCTTCACGCCGGTGGCGGCGCGCGCGAGCAGGTGTGCGGCCAGTGCGCGCCCGAGGGCGTCGTCCTTGACGATGAAGAACTGGACGATGATGTAGTCGCGTGCCCGGTCGATGGCGGCGAAGATCGCATCGAACGTCGCCCGGCCGTTGACCAGCAGACGCACACGGTTGCCCGCAACAAACGACATGCCGGTCATGGCGGTGAGCGCGGCGAATTCGGGGTGCGCCTCCACGGCAACGGGAGGCTCACCGCTCCATTGCGTCTCGCCCATGCGCGATTGCAACACCTGATTGCGCGCGCGACGGGCTTCGACGTACCCGATGAACTTCGAGCGGCCGAGGAACAGATAGGGAATCAGCGTGAGGTACGGCATCGTCACGAGCGAAACCGCCCAGGCGACGGCCCCCTGTGACGTGCGCACGGTCAGCACGGCATGGATCGCCGCCGCGATCCCGAGGGCATGGATACAGGCGACAGCAAAACCGACGTCGAGCCAATTGAACACCATGACGGACAACCTTCCTCCATGCCGTGGGTCGCGCAGACCCGGGAACCCGAGTGTAACCGGGCAGCGTGAACTTGGGCGAGGCGTCGGTGTGCTGCGGAGCGCCGGATCGGTCGCGCGCGGCCTAGGACGGCCGGACGCGACCGGAAGCGGGATCAGGGCAGGTCGGCGGCCTGCACGAGGAAGACCATGTCGTCGCCCGCACTCGTGGCGAGCCAGGTCATCGGGAGGTCGGGGAACGCGGCTTCGACGAAGTGGCGTTCGTTGCCGATTTCCACAACGAGCACGCCGTCGTCGGTGAGATGCTCCCGCGCCCCGGCGATGATGCGTCGCACGACATCCATGCCGTCGTCGCCGCCTGCCAGTGCGAGGCGCGGCTCATGGCGGTACTCGGCCGGCAGCACCTGCATCGAACCTTCGTTCACGTAGGGCGGGTTGGTGAGGATGACCTCGTAGCGCTTGCCCTTCGGCAGCGGCGCATAGAGATCGCCGAGATGCAGTGCGATGCGCGTGTCGAGGTCATAGTCCGCGACGTTGATCTGCGCGACGGCCAGCGCATCGGGCGAGATGTCGACGGCATCGATCTGTGCCGACGGGAACGTTTCTGCGGCCAGGATCGCGAGGCAGCCGGAACCGGTGCACAGTTCGAGCACCTCGGTGACGTCGTCCGGATGGTTGACCCACGGCTGCAGTGCGTCTTCGAGCAGTTCGCCGACGAACGAGCGCGGCACGATCACGCGTTCGTCCACGTAGAAACGGTGGCCGTGCATCCACGCTTCGTTCGTGATGTACGACGCCGGCACGCGCTCGCCGGCGCGGCGATTGATGACGGACAGCGCACGCTCGATTTCCTCGGGGAGCAGGCGTGCATCGAGGAACGGATCGAGCGTATCGATGGGCAGATGCAGCGTATGCAGCAACAGATACGCGGCCTCGTCATACGCCGTGGCGGTGCCGTGACCGAAGGCCAGTTCGGCCTCGGTGAAGCGCGAGACGGCGTAGCGCAGCAGGTCGCGCAGGGTCCGGAACGGGTGCTGGGTAGCTTGGGTGGTCATGAGATTTGCCTTGCGCCGATGTGTGTTTCAGGCCACCAGACGCGACAACACGCCACGATAGATGTTCTTGAGCGGCTCGATGTCGGCCACCGCAATGTGCTCGTCGATCTTGTGGATGCTGGCGTTGCACGGCCCGAATTCGATCACCTGCGGGCAGATGCGCGCGATGAAGCGACCGTCCGACGTGCCGCCGGTGGTCGAGAGCTCGGTCTCGAGGCCGGTTTCTTCGTGGATGGCGTGCGACAGCGCGTCCGACAGGTCGCCGCGCGGCGTGAGGAACGGCTGGCCGCTGATCGACCAGTCGAGCGTGTACGTGAGGCCGTGGCGGTCCAGCAGCGCATGTACGCGTTGCTGCAGACCGTCCGAGGTGCTGGCCGTCGAGAAGCGGAAATTGAACAGGACAGTGAGCTCACCCGGAATGACGTTGGTCGCACCGGTGCCGGCATGAATGTTCGAAATCTGCCACGTCGTGGGCGGGAAGTACTCGTTGCCGTTGTCCCACACCGTTTGCGTAAGCTCGGCCAGTGCCGGGGCGAACAGATGCGTCGGGTTCTTGGCGAGATGCGGATAGGCGATGTGGCCCTGCACGCCCTTGACGACGAGCTTGCCGGACATCGACCCGCGGCGGCCGTTCTTGACCATGTCGCCCAGTCGCTGGCTCGACGTCGGTTCCCCGACCACGCAGTAATCCAGTCGTTCACCGCGGGCAGTGAGCGCTTCGACGACCTTCACGGTGCCGTCGGTTGCCGGGCCTTCCTCGTCGCTGGTGAGCAGGAAGCCGATGCTGCCGGTGTGATCCGGGTGATCGGCGACGAATTCCTCGGAGGCGACCACGAACGCGGCGAGCGACGTCTTCATGTCGGCGGCGCCCCGACCGTAGAGCATGCCGTCTCGATGCGTGGGCGCGAACGGATCGGAGTGCCATTGCTCGAGCGGGCCGGTCGGTACGACGTCCGTATGGCCGGCGAAGACGAGCAGCTTGCCGTCGGTGCCGCGCGTGCCGCGCTTGACTGCCCACAGGTTGGTCACGCCGTTCGACGCGAGGGTCTCGCACGCGAAGCCGATCGCTTCGAGGCGGCGAGCCAGGATCGTCTGGCAATCGCGATCTTCGGGCGTCACCGAGTGACGGGCGATCAGTTGCTCGGTAAGCGCCAGCGTGGCGCCTTGGGAGGAGGTCATGAAATCAGAATCGTGAAGCGTAACTGTCGGGCGTGAAGCCCACGGAAACCTTGCCGTCGGCCACCAGCACGGGCCGCTTGATGAGCGACGGGTTCTCGATCATCAGTGTGCGCGCGACGGATTCGTCGGCGGCGGCCGTCTGTTGTTCCGGCGTGAGCTTGCGCCAGGTGGTGCCCTTGCGGTTGAGCAGCGTGGCGAGCGGCACCTGAGCCAGCCAGGTGCCCAGCAGCGCGTCGTTCACGCCCGCCTTCTTGAAGTCGTGAAAGTCATACGCTACGCCGTGCTCGTCGAGCCACGTGCGCGCCTTCTTCACGGTATCGCAGTTGGGAATGCCGTACAGCACCGCCGTCATTGGCTGAACTCCTGATGTCGCAATTGCAAAGTAGCGAGGGACCGGCGCCGCTTGCGCGGCAGCGATCCCCCGTGAGGCTACAACAGCTTATTCGCCGCGCAGCAGATCGTTGATGGCCGTCTTGGCGCGCGTTTGCGCGTCGACCTTCTTCACGATTACGGCGCAATACAGGCTGTACTTGCCGTCCTTCGAGGGCAGGTTGCCCGGCACGACGACCGAACCGGCCGGCACGCGACCGTAGTGCACTTCACCGGTTTCGCGGTCGTAGATCTTGGTCGACTGACCCAGATACACGCCCATCGAGATGACCGAGTTCTCTTCCACGATCACGCCTTCGACCACTTCCGAGCGCGCGCCGATGAAGCAGTTGTCTTCAATGATGACCGGGTTGGCCTGCAGCGGCTCGAGCACGCCACCGATGCCGACGCCACCCGAGAGGTGGACGTTCTTGCCGATCTGGGCGCACGAACCGACCGTGGCCCACGTGTCGACCATCGTGCCTTCGTCGACGTACGCGCCGATGTTGGTGTACGACGGCATCAGCACGACATTCTTGCCGATGAACGAGCCGCGACGGGCCACCGCCGGCGGCACCACGCGGAAACCGCCGCGGGCGAAGTCTTCGGCGGTGTAGTTCGCGAACTTGCTCGGCACCTTGTCGTAGAACTGGCTGAAACCGCCGGCGGGCATCACGGCGTTGTCTTCGAGGCGGAACGACAGCAGCACGGCCTTCTTGATCCACTGGTTCACGATCCACTGGCCGTCTTGCTTCTGGGCCACGCGCAGGGCGCCCTTGTCCAGTTCGGCGATGACGTGGGCGACGGCCTCACGCACCTCGGCGGGTGCCGACTTGGCCGAAATCTCGGCACGGTTTTCCCAGGCTTGATCGATGGTGGTTTGCAGTTGTTGCGACATGGCGAGAATCAGTTGCAGTTGAAATTAAAGGGATTGGCAGAACTGCACGATGCGCTGGGCGCCTTCGGTGCATTCGTTCTCATCGGCCACGAGGGCGATGCGGACGTAGTTCTCCGCAGGATTGGCACCGTGCGCCTCACGGCCCAGATACGAGCCGGGCAGTACGGCCACATTGTATTGCGCCAGCAGTTGGCGCGTGAATTCCGTGTCGGACAGTCCGGTTTTCCCGTCGACCTTGGCCCACAGGTAGAAGCCGGCATCCGGCAGACGCACGTCGAGCACTTCCGCCAGCATCGGCGTGACCATCTGGAACTTGCGCAGGTACTTGCCGCGATTCAGGCGCACGTGGGCCTCGTCGTTCCATGCGGCCACGCTGGCGGCCTGTACCGCCGGGCTCATGGCGCAGCCGTGGTACGTGCGGTACAGCAGGAATTGCTTGAGGATCTTCGCGTCGCCGGCCACGAAGCCCGAGCGCATGCCCGGCACGTTCGAGCGTTTCGACAGACTCGAGAAGACCACCAGGCGCTCGAAGGTGCGGCCCAGTTGATGGGCAGCCGCCAGACCGCCGAGCGGTGCGCTGTCTTCGTCGAAGTAGATTTCGGAGTAGCACTCGTCCGAGGCGATCACGAAACCGTACTGGTCCGACAGTTCGAACAGGCGCTTCCAGTCGGCCAGGCCGAGCACCGCGCCCGTCGGGTTGCCCGGCGAGCAAAGGTAGACGAGCTGGACATCACGCCAGACTTCCGCCGGCACGGCGTCGTAATCCGGCGCGAAATTGCGTGCCGGGTCGCTGTTGGCATAGTAGGGCGTGGCGCCGGCGAGCAGCGTGGCGCCTTCGTAGATCTGGTAGAACGGGTTCGGGCACAGTACCCGGGCGCCGGGCTTGCTGCCGTCGACGACCGCCTGTGCGAACGAGAAGAGCGCTTCGCGCGAGCCGGTGACCGGCAGCACTTCGGTCGCGGGATTCACGCTGGGCAGCGCATAGCGGCGCTGCAGCCACTGGGCGATCGCCACACGCAGCGGCTCGCCGCCGGCAGTGGCCGGATAGTTCGATAGACCACCCAGCCCTTCGATCAGGGCTTCCTTGATGAATTGCGGCGTGGGGTGCTTGGGCTCCCCGATGCCGAAGCTGATGGCCTTGTAGGCGGCCGCGGGCGTGACATCCGCCACGAGCGACTTCAGGCGTTCAAAGGGGTAGGGCTGGAGCTTGTCGAGTAATGGGTTCACGAGAATTCAAACAGACTCAAGGCTTAGGGTTCGCGATGCCACTCACGGCAACGTTCTAGACAATTCCGGGCCGCGCACGGCGACGCCGCCGGCGGGGCGAGATTTGCAAGGGTCCGGCGCACGGTAGGCGCGCCAGCGCAGTTGCCGGGGCCGGGCCGGCGAATGGCGCGCCATCTATGGCGTTGCGCTTATTCGGCCTATCACGTCAAGGGGTTCCCGGACGCGCCCAAGAATGGCAAGATCGGCAAAGCGAAAATTATACCGTTACGGCGCACACAAAGCGCGACCGCCGCGTAATTCAGCATATTCCGAGGCGCCAATGGGGCAAGTCTGCGGAGTATCTCAGGTTTTTCAGGAGAGAGCAGTATGACCGTAGCCGGCAACGGCGCGCACGGCCCGGAATCGACTTCCGGCGTTTCGTTGCGCACCCGGGCGGCGCCCGCCTTGGCCATTCTCATCGGTTCGTCGGTGTGGGGCCTGGCCTGGTTTCCTTATCGCGTGCTTGCCCAGTGGGGCGTAGCGGCGGTTCCCGCACAAATCTGTACCGCGACCGTAGCCCTGCTGTTGCTTACGCTCGTCTACCGCCGCTCGCTCGGCACGCTGCGCTGGTCGTGGCTGCTCGTCGGCGTGGCGTTCGCCGGGGGTACGACCAACGTCGCGTTCGTCTGGGGCACCACGCACGGCCATGTGATGCGGGTCTTGCTGCTTTTCTATCTGACCCCGGTGTGGACGGCGCTGTTCGCGCATTGGCTGCTCGGCGAACGGGTTGGCCTGCGGGGCGTGGGATTGATCGCACTGGCGCTTGGCGGCGCCGGGCTGATGCTTTGGTCGCCCGAGCTGGGCTGGCCCGTGCCGAACAACCCCGGCGAGTGGGCCGGGGCTATTGCGGGGGCGGCGTTCGCGCTCAACAACGTGCTTCTTCGTCGGGTGAGCCAGGCATTGCCCGACGTGCGGGCCGAAATGCGCAGTTGGACGCTGTATCTCGGCTGCGTGGTGGGCGGGTTGCTGGTCATGCCGTTCGACGGCGGGGTAGCGGGCGGCCAGGCGGCGGTCTCGGCGCTGACGTCGAGCGCAGCCGTGGCGGCCGTGGCGCTGGCGCTCGGTTGCACGATTGCCGTGACCAACGTCATCGTCCAGTTCGGTCTGGCGCGGGTGCCGGCGAACCAGGCGGCGCTCATCATGCTTTTCGAGATCGTAGTGGCGGCGATTTCGTCCTGGTGGCTCGCCAGCGAGGGTATGGGCGTGCGGGAAATTGCCGGCGGGCTGTGTATCGTGGCGGCGGGCGTCCTGTCCGGAATTTTGCCCGATTCAGGGCGTTGTAAATCCGCGACGGCAGGGGATGCGATGGTATGATGCGTACCGTCGTGAAATCGGTGTGGTCCGTGAGAAATTGCGGACGGCTGCAGCCCGCGCGCCAGCGTGCGCGAGGCTCGACAGGACGAGTCTTTCCTTTCATTCAATGACCGAAAAAGCGAACCTGCCGTGCGTCTGACCTCTATCAAACTCGCTGGCTTCAAGTCTTTCGTCGACCCGACGAACTTCGCGGTGCCCGGCCAGTTGGTCGGGATCGTCGGCCCGAACGGGTGCGGCAAATCCAACATTATCGACGCCGTGCGCTGGGTGCTCGGCGAGTCGCGCGCCTCGGAGCTGCGCGGCGAATCGATGCAGGACGTGATTTTCAACGGGTCGACCGCCCGCAAGCAGGCGAGCCGCGCCAGTGTCGAACTCGTGTTCGACAACAGCGCCGGGCGCGCCGCCGGGCAGTGGAGCCAGTACGCCGAAATCGCCGTCAAGCGCGTGCTCACGCGCGATGGCACCTCCAGCTACTACATCAACAATCTTCCGGCGCGTCGCCGCGACATTCAGGACATCTTCCTCGGTACCGGCCTCGGGCCGCGCGCCTACGCCATCATCGGGCAGGGGATGATCTCGCGCATCATCGAAGCCAAGCCGGAAGAGCTGCGCGTGTTCCTCGAAGAGGCTGCGGGCGTGTCCAAGTACAAGGAACGCCGCCGCGAGACGGAAAACCGTCTGCAGGACACGCGCGAGAACCTCACTCGCGTGGAAGACATCCTGCGCGAACTCGGCACGAACCTCGAAAAACTCGAATCGCAGGCGGTCGTCGCCAATCGCTTCAAGGACTTGCAGCGCGACGGCGAAGAGAAGCAGCAGTTGCTCTGGCTGCTTCGCAAGAACGAAGCGCAAAACGAACAGGAACGCCAGCAGCGGGCCATCGAATCGGCGCAGGTCGATCTCGAGGCGCAGACGGCGCGTTTGCGCGGTTCGGAATCCGATCTCGAAACGCTGCGCGCCGCGCATTACACGGCCACTGACGCCGTGCAGGCCGCGCAGAGCGCGATGTACGAAGCGAACTCGGAAGTCAGCCGTCTCGAAGCCGAGATCCGCTACGTAGTCGAGTCGCGCAATCGCGTGCAGGCCCAACTGGCGGCGCTGACCTCGCAGCGCGAGCAATGGCAGGCACGCTCCGCGCAGTCGGAAGAAGAACTCGCGATCGCCGAAGAAGAACTCATCATCGCCGAAGAGCGGGCTGCGACCGCGCAGGATCAGGCTGCCGACCAGAACGAGGCACTGCCTGCCCTGGAATCCGGCTGGCGCGACGCCCAGAACCTGCTCAACGAGCAGCGTAGCGAGATCGCGCAGGTTGAGCAGAGTCTGAAACTGGAAGCGGCGCATCAGCGCAATGCCGATCAGGCTTTGCAGCAGTTGCAGCAGCGTCAGGAGCGTTTGCAGGGTGAGGCGCGCGGGCTCGACAAGCCCGACGAGGCCGAACTGGAGATGCAGCGCGCCGACCTCGCCGAACACCAGGCAATGCTCGAAGACGCACAGGCCGAGCTGGCCGAAGCGCAGGAACGGTTGCCGCGTCTGGAGGCCGAGCGTGCCGAGGCGCAGGCCCGCGTGCAGTCCGAAGCCGCGACCATCGCCCAGCTCGAAGCGCGTTTGAGCGCACTCAAGCAGTTGCAGGAAAGCGTGCAGACCGAAGGCAAGGTGCAGCCTTGGCTCGACAAGCACGAGCTTGGACAACTGCCGCGCCTGTGGAAGAAACTGCATATCGAGCCGGGCTGGGAAAACGCGCTCGAATCGGTGCTGCGCGAACGTCTTGCGGCACTGGAAATCAGCAATCTCGATTGGGTCAAGGCCTTCGCGAGCGATGCGCCGCCGGCCAAGCTCGCCTTCTATTCACCGCCCCCGGCCGCCCGTCCGCTCGACGCACCGGCGTCGCTGCGTCCGCTGCTCTCGTTGCTGCGTATCGACGATCCCGGCCTTCGCGCCGTGCTGCAGGAGTGGCTGGGTCACGTCTTCGTGGCCGACGATCTCGCGCAGGCGATGACCGTGCGGGCGGAGTTGCCCGAAGGTTCGTCGATCGTCGTCAAGGCAGGCCATCAGGTCACGCGTGTGGGCGTGCAGCTCTACGCGGCCGACTCGGAGCAAGCGGGTCTGCTGGCCCGTCAGCAGGAAATCGAGAATCTGGGCAAGCAACTGCGCGCGCAGGCATTGCTGTCGGACGAAGCCAAGTCGGCTGCCGTGCGTTCGGAGGCGGCCTACAGCCAGGCAGCGCAGACGCTGACCGAGGTCCGTGGCCGCACCGAGCGCGCCACGCAGCGCGTGCACGCGTTGCAGATGGACGTGCTCAAGCTCACACAAGCCTACGAACGCTACAACGCGCGCAGTACGCAGATCGATGAAGAGCTGCGCGAAATCGCGGCGCAGATCGAAGAGCAGTTGGCGATGCGCGCCGAATCGGAAGCGAACTTCGAGCAAAGCGATTCGCGTCTGGCCGAGTTGCAGGCGACGTTCGAAGACGGTCAGCTCGAATTCGAGTCGCTCGACAGCCAGTTGTCCGACGCGCGCAATCGTGCGCGCGAACTCGAGCGCCTCGCGCAGGAAGCGTCCTACGGCCAGAAGGGCATTTCCAGCAAGATCAACGAGCATCGCCGCAACATCCAGACGGCGCTGGAACAGGCCGAGCGTCTGGTCGTCTCGATCGAGCAGGCGCAGGCCGAACTCGCGCAGATTACGGAGCAAACCGCCGAAAACGGTCTGCAGGACGCGCTCGAGCTGCGCGCCGAGAAGGAGGAGATTCTCGGGGCGGCGCGCATGGAACTCGAAGCGCTCACGCAAAAGCTGCGTCAGAGCGACGAGGAACGTCTCGCGGCAGAGCGCGGGCTGCAGCCGCTGCGCGACCGCATTACCGAATTGCAGTTGAAGGAACAGGCCGCGCGCCTGAACCGTGAGCAGTTCGCCGAACAGCTCACGACCGCCGAAGTCGACGAGGAGGCGCTGTCCGCCAAACTCACGGGCGACATGAAGCCGTCGTATCTGCAAGGCGAAGTCACGCGTATCAATAACGCGATCAACGCGCTTGGTCCGGTGAACATGGCGGCGCTCGAAGAGCTCGAGACGGCGCGCGAGCGCAAGGTGTTCCTCGACGCGCAGTCGGCCGACCTGAACGACGCCATCGAAACGCTCGAAGGCGCCATTCGCAAGATCGACGAAGAAACGCGCGTGCTGCTCCAGGGCACGTTCGACGAGGTGAACAAACATTTCGGCGAGCTGTTCCCGATGCTGTTCGGCGGCGGTCAGGCGAAGCTCATCATGACCGGCGACGAAATTCTCGACGCCGGCGTGCAGGTCATGGCACAACCGCCGGGCAAGAAGAACTCCACGATTCACCTGCTGTCAGGTGGAGAGAAGGCGCTCACCGCGATTGCGCTGGTGTTCGGCATGTTCCAGCTCAATCCGGCGCCGTTCTGCTTGCTTGACGAGGTGGACGCGCCGCTCGACGACGCCAACACCGAGCGCTACGCCAAGATGGTGGCGCGCATGTCGGACCGTACCCAATTCGTATTTATTTCGCATAACAAAATCGCGATGGAAATGGCCAATCAGCTCATCGGCGTCACCATGCAGGAACAAGGGGTGTCGCGGATCGTGGCAGTGGACATGGAGTCTGCGATCAATCTGGCCGAGATCGCCTGACCCCGCGCCCACGATGGAGAAGAGAGAGGAACGCCGCGCATGAATGAACTGCAGCTGAGCCTGATTGCCGCAGGGGTAGTGGTACTGCTGGGAGTGGTGGCTTATAACGCCTGGCAAGGCAGCAAGGCAAAGGCGCGTATCCCGCGTCGCATGCCGGTCGACGGCGCTGGAATCGACGCGACCGCCGGGACACCCGACGATGACGACGAACGCCCGTTTATCGAACCGACGTTGTCGCCGCCGCGCGTACCGGCACAGTCCGGCGAGCGCCGTGAACCGACGCTGGGGCCGGCAACGGCGGCCGGCACGTCGGTGCAGGACGCCTTCGCCATCAATGAAGACGCCTGGGACGCACCGCCTGCAGCACGCAAGCGCGCGGCGCAGGAGGCGGCCGCGCAAGCAGCTGCCGAGGCGTCTGCAGATGTCTCCGGGGCGTCGGACACGGCAACTGCCGAACCGGCGCACGTGTCGGCCCGTGACGACGACGCCGCGCGCGATGCGGAGCAAGCCGCTGCCGCGAGCATGGTCGCGCGTGTCGACGCCGAACTTGCCGCCGACGACACGGTCGATGCGGCTGCGGCCGGCGCTGTAGCTACGGCTGCCGGGGCTGCCGACGCGGAACCTGTCCCCAGGGCGGCAGATGGCGTTGCGGCCGAACCGGCGCCTGCCGCTCCGGCTGTGCCGGCTGCACCGGCCGCGCCGGTCGCGCCTGCTGCCCCCGTGGCGGCAGCACGCCCGGCAACGCCGAGCGGCCCGCCGGCGGTCATCGACGAGCGCATCGACTGCATCGTCGAGTTGCCGCTCGCGAACGTCGTTGCGGCCGAGCGTCTGATGCCGCTCACGGTGCGCATGCGTCGCGCGGGCAGCAAGCCGGTCAACATCGAAGGCCGGGCCGATGAGCATTCGCCGTGGGAGTTGATTCGCACCGGCGGCCGGTATCACCAGCTGCGCGTGGCCGTGCAACTGGCCAACCGCGCGGGTGCACTGAACGAAGTCGAGTTCTCCGAGTTTTCGAACCTCGTCCAGACACTCGCCGACGCTGTCGATGCCTTGCCTGAACTGCCGGACATGATGGAGACCGTTTCGCGCGGCCGTGACCTGGACAGCTTCGCGGCGCAATGCGACGCGCAACTGTCCGTGAACGTGCTGTCGGACGGCGCCCCTTGGTCCGCCAATTACGTGCAGGCCGTGGCGACGCAGGACGGTTTGCTGCTCTCGCGCGACGGCATGCGCTTCGTCAAGCTCGATGCGCGCCAGAACCCGGTGTTCATGCTGCAGTTCGGCGACACCAATTTCTTGCGCGATGACCTGACGTACAAGGGCGGTGACCTGATCACGATGCTGCTCGACGTGCCGGTGGCCGACGAGGATCTGCTGCCGTTCCGCCTGATGTGCGATTACGCGCGTTCGATCGGGCAGCGCATTGGCGGGCGTGTGGTCGACGACCAGCGTCGTCCGTTGTCGGATGTTGCACTGCAAAACGTCGACAAGCAACTGCTCAAGCTCTACGAACGCCTTGAGGCGCGCGGACTGCCGGCGGGTTCGCCCGTCACGCGTCGTCTGTTCAGCCAGTAATTTCGAGTCTTTCCAAGGCGGCGAACGGCGTGTGAAGCGCTGTCCGGTGCCAGCGGTTCGATGCACGCCGTTCACCGTCGGGTGAGCGGCGTTTTTGTTCCGATTGATTACCGCTATCGACGGCGCGCAGGTGTGCATGTCGAAGGCATAATGTTCTGATCTCTCGTACCCCGAGTCTCCACGCATGTCCCAAACTTCCGTTCCGGGTCCGGGCGCGAACGCCCATACGGCCGCCGATGCGACGGCTGCTGCGCAGCGCGCCGACGAACTGCGTATCGAATTGGCGCGCCACAATCGCGCCTACTACGAAGACGATGCGCCGCTGATCCCCGATGCCGAGTACGACCGCCTCTTCGGCGAACTCGTCACGCTCGAAACCAATTTCCCGGAATTGCAGCGTCCCGATTCACCGACGCAGCGCGTTGGCGGCAAGCCGGTGGAGGGCTTCGCATCGGTCGTGCACCGGGTGCCGATGCTCTCGCTGAACAACGGTTTTGCCGACGAGGACGTCGAAGCGTTCGATCGCCGTGTGTCCGATGGCCTGCGCGACGCGAACATCGCCGGTGCGGCATCCGGTGACTTGTTCGGCGCGCCGGTCGAGTACGCAGCCGAATTGAAATTCGACGGTCTGGCCATTGCGCTGCGTTACGAGCACGGCGTGCTGGTGCAGGCGGCCACGCGTGGCGACGGCACGACAGGCGAGGACGTTACCGCCAACATTCGCACCGTCAAGAAGATTCCGCTGAAGCTGAACGCGGATCACCCGCCCGAAGTGCTCGAAGTGCGCGGTGAAGTGCTGATGTTCCGTGCCGATTTCGACAAGCTCAACCAGACACAGGAAGCGGCGGGCGAAAAGGTCTTCGTCAATCCGCGCAATGCTGCAGCGGGTAGCCTGCGCCAGCTCGATTCGAAGATCACGGCGAAGCGTCCGTTGTCATTCTTTGCTTACGGCGTGGGGGAGTTGGTTGGTGCGCCCATGCCGGAAACCCACTCGGCATTGCTCGATTGGTACGTCACGCTGGGTATTCCGGTCAATGACCGCCGCGAAGTGGTGCAGGGAGCGCAGGGACTGCTTGCGTTCTATCGGGCGGTGGGCGAAGCGCGGCCGTCGCTGCCCTATGACATCGATGGCGTGGTCTACAAGGTCAATCGCCGCGACGAGCAGGACCGTCTCGGCTTCGTGTCGCGTGCCCCGCGCTTCGCATTGGCGCACAAATTCCCCGCGCAGGAAGCGCTGACCACACTGCTCGACATTGAAGTGCAGGTGGGGCGCACGGGGGCGATCACGCCGGTGGCGCGTCTGGCGCCCGTATTCGTTGGCGGGGCGACTGTCACGAATGCGACGCTCCACAACGAAGACGAAATCCGCCGCAAGGACGTGATGATTGGCGATACGGTGATCGTGCGCCGCGCGGGCGACGTGATTCCGGAGGTCGTGGGGTCGGTGCTCGAACGGCGTCCTGCCGACGCGCGGGCGTTTGTCATGCCGACGGAATGTCCCGTGTGCGGTTCGGCGATCGAGAAGCTGCCGGACGAGTCCATCGCGCGCTGCACTGGCGGGCTGATCTGTTCGGCGCAGCGCAAGCAGGCGTTGCTGCATTTCGCGCAGCGTCGTGCGCTCGACATCGAGGGGCTTGGCGACAAACTCGTGGAGCAACTCGTCGACCAGCAGATCATTCGGACGCCCGCCGATCTGTTCAAGCTCGGCGTGGCGAAGCTGGCCGCGCTGGACCGGATGGCCGACAAGTCGGCAAGCAATCTGGTCGCGGCGCTCGAGGTGGCGCGTCACACCACGCTCGCACGCTTTATTTTCGCGTTGGGCATCCGCCACGTGGGCGAGGCGACAGCCAAGGATCTTGCGCGCCATTTCGGTACGCTGGACAACGTGATGGCGGCCTCCGCCGAGGAACTGCTGGCGGTGCCGGACGTCGGACCCATTGTGGCCCAGTCCATCGCCAATTTCTTTGCCGAGCCGCATAATGTGGAAGTGATCGAGCAGTTGCGGGCGGCGGGTGTGACGTGGCCGGAATCGGCGCCGGCGGCGGTGGTACCGCTGCCGTTGGCGGGCAAGACGTTTGTGCTCACGGGCACCTTGCCGACGCTCTCGCGAGACGAGGCAAAGGCCATGCTCGAAGAAAAGGGGGCGAAGGTTGCCGGCTCGGTCTCCGCGAAAACCGACTATGTCGTGGCGGGGGCGGAAGCGGGTAGCAAGCTGGCAAAGGCCGAGTCACTGGGTGTGCCGGTGCTCGACGAAGACGCAATGCGCGCGATGTTGGCTGCGCTTTGATGTGAGGACACAATCGATGATTCGCGACATTCTGAAGATGGGCGATCCGCGCTTGCTGCGTATCGCCAAAGCCGTGGAACACTTCGATACGCCCGAGTTGCATGAGCTCGTTGCCGACATGTTCGACACGATGAAGCATGCGAATGGCGCCGGGCTTGCGGCGCCGCAGGTTGGCGTCGACCTGCAGGTGGTGATCTTCGGCTTCGAGCACAACGAGCGATATCCCGATGCGCCGGAAGTGCCCGAAACGGTGCTCATCAACCCGGTCATCACGCCGCTCACGCAGGACATGGAAGAGGGCTGGGAAGGCTGCCTCTCGGTGCCCGGCATGCGCGGCATGGTCAACCGCTATTCGATGCTGCGTTACGAAGGCTTCGATCAATACGGGCGCGTCATCGACCGTATCGCCGAGGGCTTTCACGCACGAGTGGTGCAGCACGAATGCGATCATTTGATCGGCAAGCTTTACCCGATGCGCATCACGGACTTCAGCAAGTTCGGCTTCACCGAAATTCTGTTCCCGGGGCTGGATCCCAAGAGCGACGATTGATGCGCGACGCATGAGGCATGGCTTCGCGCGCAGTCGTGGCACGGCAGTCGTGGTGATCTCGGCGTCGACATCGGCATAAAAAAAGCCCGCCTTTACGGCGGGCTTTTTCATTGGCGGTGCGGTGCGTGCGGGTCAGAACTCTTCGCCGGGGCGCAGATAACGCCATTCACCCACGGGCAGGTTGCCCAGCGTGATGCGTCCCATGCGCACGCGCTTGAGCCCCGTCACATGCAGGCCGACGAGCTCGCACATCCGGCGGATCTGACGCTTCTTGCCTTCCTTGAGCACGAAACGCAATTGCT
The DNA here is from genome assembly GCF_040391475.1 of Pandoraea pnomenusa. Classification (GTDB taxonomy): domain Bacteria; phylum Pseudomonadota; class Gammaproteobacteria; order Burkholderiales; family Burkholderiaceae; genus Pandoraea; species Pandoraea pnomenusa_C. Next base: position 59,586 of record NZ_JBEBXS010000029.1, read on the forward strand.
CCGGATTCTGCCAGTCGACCTGGGCAGGCTTGAGCGGCTGTTCATCGAGTTCGAGGCCGTGGCGCAGCAGCGCGAGACGGTCGGCCGGGAAGTGCGCCTGCACGTTCTGCGCATGCTCGTTGTACGACACGCGCACGAGGTACTCCTTCTCGATGTCCGAGTCCTCGCCGATCAGTTGCTTGGCGATGCGACCGTCTTGCGTCAGGACAAGCAGGCCGGTCGAATCGATGTCGAGGCGTCCGGCGGGGGCGAGGCTGCGCAGATGCGACGGCGAGAAGCGCACGCCGGCATCGTCTTCGGCCCAGTGGTGCTCACGCGTGATCAGCACGGCGGCCGGTTCGTATCCGTCTTCGGCCTGTCCGGAGACATAGCCCACGGGCTTGTGCATCAGGATCGTCACGCGATTGGCCTGCTCCTTGCGGGCCGCCTGCACGACGGTGATTTCCTGGGTCGGCAGGATCTTCGTGCCGAGTTCGGTGACGACCTTACCGTCGACGCGGACCCATCCCTTGGCGATCCACTCATCGGCCTCGCGGCGCGAGCACAGGCCAAGTTCCGACATGCGCTTGGACAGGCGCAGCGAGCCGGCGGCGTCGTGATGGACCTTGATGTCATCGTCGTCGTCGCGCTCGACGCGCGGCGCACGTGCGGGACGCGCCGGGCGAGTGTCGCGGTCGTCATAGCCGCGCTTGGCTGGGCGAGCGAAGTCACCGCGGGCGCCACCTTCGCCTGCACGACGCGGGCGGTCTTCGTCGAAGCGACGCGGTGCACGGTCATCGAAACCGCGCTTGGCCGAACGATCAAAGTCGCCACGCGCGCCACCTTCCCCCGTACGACGCGGATGGTCTTCATCGAAGCGACGCGGTGCACGGTCATCGAAACCGCGCTTGGCCGGACGAGCAAAGTCGCCACGCGCGCCACCTTCGCCAGCACGACGCGGGCGATCTTCGTCGAAGCGACGCGGTGCACGGTCATCGAAACCGCGCTTGGCCGGACGGGCAAAGTCGCCACGCGCGCCACCTTCCCCCGTACGACGCGGGCGATCTTCGTCGAA
>NZ_JBEBXS010000030.1:0-55972 GCF_040391475.1 Pandoraea pnomenusa
AAAACGCCGGGCACTCCCCGGCGTTTTGCATTGGTGGGGAGAAAAGAGGGACTGGGGCGAGGCGGGAGGAAGCGGGAAGCGGACGGTGTCGGTGGAGGGACTGGGGGCGTGGAGGTGGGACGGATCGGGGCCCCTTTCTGAGGCGAGTTGGGTTTATGTCTGAGCAGCGGAAAGGGGCCCCGATCCGTCCAGGGGGGAGGTTTTGTCCACCACATCGAGACAAACTTACAAATTCCACCATCTTGATGCATTCCAGCGGGACTCTAGAATTGCCACATGTTTCGCGAATCGCGCAAACACCCACTTAAAAAGGCAGATGAAAAATGCGTTACCTCTCGCTTGAATCGAACAAAGATGGCGTGCTGTTGGCGGCACGCGTATTGCTGATGGTGTTGTTCGTGATGTTTGGATACCAGAAGCTGATGGGCTTCGAGGGCACCATTGGCTATATGGCGGCGACGGGTGCCCCGATGCCGACGATCTCGGCAGTCATTGCGGTGGTGGTTGAGTTGATTGTTGGTTTGATGATCGTCGTGGGTTTGTACACGCGTCCGTTGGCATTGGTGTTGGCGGTGTACACGTTGGCGACGGCATTCATTGGCCATCGGTATTGGGGATTGAGCGGCATGGACCAGTTCATGGCGATGATCAACTTCTACAAGAACGTGAGTATCGCGGGCGGTTTGCTGCTGTTGGCCGTGACGGGTCCGGGCAAGTACTCGTTCGACCGTAAGTAAATCGAAGCCAAACAAAACGAGGGCGCCATCGTGCGCCCTCGTTTGCTATGCCTCCGACAGCATCAGGGGTGCACGGCGTCCGAATAATCCTCGGGCCGTGTCGCGTCCGCGTGCGGTTGCATGCCCAGCATCTTCACCAGCGCAGTCACCAGCACTGCGACGATCAGATTGACGACGAGCGAATAGAACGCCGCGTATCCCGGCATGATCAGCGAGCCGAGATGTAGCGCGAAGATCGACGACTTGAAGCCCGTCGAGGCTGCCATCCAGGTACCGAACGCGATGCCGGCGAGCCAGCCGATCAGCAGACCTCGGTGATCCAGCCAGCGCGTGTAGAGGCCGAGGACGATCGCGGGCAGCGTCTGAATGATCCAGATGCCGCCGAGTAGTTGAAGTTGAATCGCGTACTGAAGCGGAAGAAACAGCACGAAGAACAGTGCGCCGAGTTTCACCACGAGCGACACCCGTTTCGCGATCAACGTTTCCTGCGACGCCGACACATTCCGGTTCACGAATGTCTTGTGCACGTTTCGCGTGTAGAGATTTGCCGCAGCAATCGACATGATTGCGGCCGGCACGAGTGCGCCAATCGCAATCCCCGCGAAGGCCACACCGACAAACCACGATGGGAACGCGTACAGGAACAGTGCAGGCACTGCGAAATTCGTCCCGTATTGCGCGAAATACGGTGCAAACTGCGGCATCGATTTCACGTCGGCGGCCAACGCCATATAGCCGAGCAGCGCAATCAGCCCGAGCAACAGCGTGTAGGCCGGGAGCAATGCCATATTGCGCCGAATCGTATTCCCGTTCTTCGCACTGAGCAGCGCCGTGATCGAATGGGGATACAAAAACAATGCGAGTGCCGAACCCAGTGCCAGCGTTGCATACGCGCTGTACCCGTTAAGCGAACCGCCCGAAGGGGACTTCAGCAGCAAATTGTCCGCAGGCACCGCAGCAAAGATGTGCGAGATACCGCCAAGACGCGCCGGAATCACCACCAACGCCGCGATGATCGTGATGTAGATCAGCGTGTCCTTCACGATCGCGATCATCGCCGGCGCACGTAGCCCGCTCGTGTACGTGTACGCCGCCAGGATCACGAACGCGATGATGAGCGGCAGATCGTCCAACCAGCCGCCCGCGTGAAAACCGAGCGCGCCGATCACCACCTCGATCCCGACCAACTGCAACGCGATGTACGGCATCGTCGCCACGATCCCCGTCACCGCAATCGCCAACCCCAACCAACCGCTGCCATAGCGAGCGCTCACAAAGTCAGCCGCCGTCACATAGCCGTGCTTGCGTGACACCTGCCAGAGCTTCGGGAACACCACGAATGCGAACGGAAAAATCAGGATCGTGTACGGCAGCGCGAAAAAGCCCAGCGCGCCAGCGCCGAACACCAACGCAGGTACCGCGATGAACGTATAAGCCGTGTACAGATCCCCGCCCAGCAGAAACCAGCTCACTATCGTGCCGAAACGGCGCCCGGCCAGCCCCCACTCGTCCAACTGCGCCAGATCTCCACGCCGCCAATGGGCTGCCACAAACCCCATCACCGTCACCAGCGCGAAGAACGCCACAAACACCACCGTCGCGGTCCAGTTCATGATTGGCCCCCCGCAGCGTTATCCAGCGGCGCGGTGCGCAGATACACCCATGCCGTCAGCAGCGCGGTAAGAATCACCCACGCGAACTGATACCAGTAGAAAAACGGGAAACCGAAGAGAGACGGCTCGAGCCGGTTGTAGAACGGCACCCAGAGCACGCCGAAGAAGGGCAGCAGCAACAGCCACAACCAGCCCCTGCCGCGCGATTGCGGCGCATCGTTGTTCATGATTGCGTACCTCCCGGCGGGATCGCCGCCGATCGCTAACGCAACGTGTGCCTGATAACGACTATATGTCGCGAAAAACAAAACGGCTTACGGACAAACCCCAACGTTGCCGGAGTCGCCAGTAAGCCGCACTTCCATCATTTTCCCACCATACTTCCACCGTATTTTCGCCGTATTTCGAGGGGGAAAACCGGCGCAACGTTCGCACACCGGTGCCCTCAGTCACGACTCACATACCGTGCATCAAGCTGCCGGCACCACTGCCGTCACCTCGATTTCCACCTTCGCTTCGTCCTCCACCAGATCGGCCACCTCGACCGCCGTCATCGCAGGGAAGTGACGACCGATCACCGCGCGATAGTGCTCGCCGATCGCCGGATAGCTCGCCACATACTCTTCCTTGTTCTTCACATACCAGGTCATGCGAACGATGTGCTCCGGCTTCGCCTTGCCCTCGGCAAGGATCGCCACGATGTTCTCCAGCGTCTGACGCACCTGAAGCGCGAAATCATCCGTCTCGAAACGTTGCTGCCCATTCCAGCCGATCTGACCGCCGACAAACACGATGCGGCTGCCCACCGTCATCTCGAAAGCCATGCCATTTGCATAGCCACGCGGTTTCGCCCACTCGGGCGGTTGCAGAACTTGCAGCATCACGACACTCCTTCAATCACAGAATCAGGTGCGGCAAAGCGCACAATCGCCTCACGTTGCGCCGCCGGCACCGCAATCGCGGCAGGCCGGCCGCCCTCGCCCTTCGCCACCCACACCAACACCAGCGTGGCCTCCAGACGTGTCTCGTCATTCGCGCCCGCGAACCGGATTCGCAGCGTCATCGACGAACGTCCCAGTCGTACCACCTCCAGCGAACGCGACAGCGTGTCGCCCAGGAAACTCGGTGCGCTGAAACGACACTCGATATTCGCCGTCGGCACGCCCATTCCGTCGCGCAGATGCATTTCGCCGAACGACAAGCCCAGCCCGTCAGCGCACCAATCCTCGACGAGATCGTTCATCATCTCGAAGTAGCGCGGATAAAACACGATGCCTGCCGGATCGCAGTGCTTGAAGCGCACCAGCAACGGCTTCACGAAAGCATGTGTTGCCACGTCGGCTCCCGCCATCATTCCCCTCCTGTCCAACCACTCGCCGTACCGCCCGACAACCTCGCGACGTCACGGTCTCCAAAAAGTCAGTGGGTGCCAACTGGAGCGCCCCACCCCCAACTCACTGCGCCATCTGACGCAGCTTGAAACGCTGCAGCTTGCCCGTCTCCGTGCGCGGCAACGCGTCGACGAACTCAATCGCACGCGGATACTTGTACGGCGCGATGTTAGCCTTCACATACTCCTGAAGCGCCTTCACCATCGCGTCGTCGCGCGGTTCGCCCGCCTTGAGCACCACATAGGCCTTCACGATCTGCCCGCGTGCTTCGTCGTTCGCCCCCACCACCCCGCACTCCGCCACGGCCGGATGCTGCAACAGCGCCGACTCCACCTCCGGCCCGGCGATGTTGTAACCCGCCGAGACGATCATGTCGTCCGAGCGCGCCTGATAGTAGTAATTGCCCGCTTCGTCACACATGAACGTGTCGCCCGGCAGATTCCAGCCGTTCTTCACGTAATTCGTCTGACGCGAGTCCGCGAGATAGCGGCAACCCGTCGGCCCCTTCACTGCCAGCTTGCCCACCTTGCCCGGCGGCAGCGGCTGCATGTTCTCATCCACGATCATCGCGATATAGCCCGGCACCGGCTTGCCGATCGCCCCCGGCACCACGTCGCCATTCGCCGCCGAGATGAAGATGTGGATCATCTCCGTGCCGCCAATGCCGTCGATCATCTCGATGCCCGACGCCTGCTTCCACAACTGGCGCGTCGCATCCGGCAATGCCTCGCCGGCCGATACCGTCTTCTTCAGACTCGACAGATCGTATTTGCCGACCAGCGCCGCCATCTGACGATAGAACGTCGGTGCCGTGAAACAGATCGTCGCGCGGTACTCCGCAATCGCCTGCAACAGACTGTCCGGCGTGAGCTTTTCCAGCAGCACCGTCGACGCCCCCACGCGCAGCGGGAACGTCAACAAGCCGCCCGTGCCGAAAGTGAACGCTAACGGGGGAGTGCCGCAGAAAATATCGTCCGGCCCCGGCTTCAGCACATGACGCGGGAACAGATCGCACATGGCCAGCACGTCGCGGTGAAAGTGCATCGTGCCCTTCGGCTGCCCCGTCGTGCCGCTCGTGAACGCGATCAGGCACACGTCATCCACCGCCGTGTCACACGCCTCGAAGCTCGCCGGCTGACGTGCCATGCGGGCCTCCAGTGAGTCCTCACCCACGTCGTGGAAATACACCACCTGCGTGAGCAACGGACAGAAATACTCATGCCCTGCCTGACGGTTGAACTCCAGTTCCTCTTTCAGACGACCGTCGCACAACGCCGCGCCGATCTCCGCCTTGTCGATGATCTGCTTGAGCTCCTTCGCGCGCAGCAGCGGCATCGTCGGCACACCGACCAGCCCCGCCTTGATCACTGCGAGCCACGCGGCCGCCATGAACAGATTGTTCGGCCCCCGCAACAACACGCGATTGCCCGGCACCAACCCCATATCGTTGCGGAGCACGTGCGAGATCCGGTCGACCATCTCGCGAAGTCCGAGATACGTCGTGACCGTCGGCTTGCCGTTCTCCACCGAGTAGATGGCGGGTGCATCGCCCCTGCCCTGTGCAATCGTGCGATCCAGCAATTCGGCGGCGCAGTTGATGCGCGCCGGGTACGCCACGTCCGGATTGTCCAGCAGAAACTCAGGCCACTCATGCGCGGGCGGCAGGTTGTCGCGCGCAAAAGTGTCGAGATGTCCAGATCGTTCCATGTGCTTCTCCTTGCCCCCGGTAATCAAGCATGACGCCGGCCACGCAGGCCGGGCATTGTCCTAGTGCTTCCAAGTGTTCTGCAAGACGCCATGCTGTCCCGGTCTCCACGGGCAACACTGCGCACATCACAAGCCATCTACAGGCCATGCCCCACGCGTCGAACCGAAACGCTCAATCGTCCTTGAGCAGTTCGCGCGCGATGATCAGTTTTTGTACTTCCGTTGCGCCCTCATAAATCCGCAACGAACGAATCTCCCGGTACAGACGCTCCACGATCGCGCCCGACACCACGCCCGCGCCGCCGAACATCTGCAAGGCCCGGTCGATCACCTGCTGCGCGGATTCCGTGGCAAACATCTTCGCCATCGCCGCTTCACGCGTCGTGCGCTGCCCCTGCACGTCGCGCTGCCAGGCCGCGCGATACGTGAGCAGTGCGGCCGCATCCACCGACGTCGCCATGTCGCCCAGCGCCGCCTGCGTGATCTGGAAGTCCGCGAGCGTCTGCCCGAACATCTCGCGCGACTTCGCACGCGCCAGCCCTTCGTCCAGTGCTCGACGCGCAAACCCCAGCGACGCCGCCGCCACTGACGCGCGGAAAATATCCAGCGTCATCATGGCGACCTTGAAGCCCTGCCCTGCATCGCCAAGCCGTTGCGAGGCCGGTACGCGGCAGTTCTCGAACTTCAGGCGCGCCAACGGATGCGGCGCGCTCACGTCGATGCGCTCCGCAATCGTGAGGCCCGGCGTGTCGGCATCCACCACGAACGCGCTGATGCCGCGCGCACCGGGTGCCTCGCCCGTGCGCACGAAAACGCAATAGAAATCCGCAATCCCGCCGTTCGAGATCCACGTCTTCTCGCCGTTGAGCACGTAGTGATCGCCATCCGGCGTAGCCGAGCAGGCCATCGCGGCAACGTCCGATCCGGCGTTCGGCTCCGACAGTGCGAAGGCCGCGATCGCCTCACCCGACGCCACACGCGGCAGATAGCGCTGCTTGAGCGCGTCGCTGCCCGCCAGCGTGATCGCACCGCTGCCCAGCCCCTGCATCGCGAATGCGAAATCGGCAAGGCCGTCGTGACGTGCAAGCGTCTCGCGCAGCACGCACAGCGCGCGCGAATCCAGCTTGTCCAGCGCGCCACCATGGCTCGCGGGCACGCAATACTTCAACCAGCCCGCGCGCCCCAGCTGACGCACCAGCGACACACACGTGGCATCCGTATCCGCGTGATGATCGACGTGCAGCTCACGCGAGCACCAGTCATCGAGATCGGCACCGAGACGCCGATGGGCGTCATCGAAAAACGGCCATGCCAGAAAGTCGGCGTTGCGCGCGTTGCGGGGAGTTTCAGTCGTCATAGCACTCATCGTCTCGCGTCAGTCGCCCTTGAACACCGGCTTTTGCCTGGCGACGAAGGCGTCGTAAGCGCGGCGGAAGTCCTTCGTCTGCATGCAGATGGCCTGCGCTTCGGCCTCGGCCTCGATGGCCTCGTCCACGCCCATGTTCCATTCCTGATGCAGCAGCTTCTTCGTCACGCCATGCGCGAACGTCGGACCACAGGCGATCTGATCGGCCAGCGTCTGCGCCGCCGAGAGCACCGCGCCGCCGTCGTGCAGCGCGTTGAAGAAGCCCCACTGCAGCCCCTCCTCCGCCGTCATCACGCGCCCGGTGTAGAGCAGCTCCGAGGCACGGCCCTGTCCGATCATGCGCGGCAGCAGCGTGCAGGCGCCCATGTCGGCACCGGCCAGCCCCACGCGCACGAACAGGAATGCGGTCTTCGCTTGCGGCGTGCCCAGACGCATGTCCGACGCCAGCGCCATCATCGCGCCGGCACCGGCACAGATGCCGTCGATGGCGCTCACGATCGGCTGCGGGCAAGCCCGCATCGCCTTCACGAGATCGCCCGTCATCCGCGTGAAATCGAGCAGTTCCGGCATGCTCATGTTCGTGAGCGGGCCGATGATTTCGTGGACGTCGCCGCCCGAGCAGAAATTGCCGCCCGCGCCGGTCACCACCACCGTCTTGATGTCCGTCGCATAAACCAGCGCGCGGAACAGATCGCGCAGCTCCGCATACGAATCGAACGTCAGCGGGTTCTTCTTGTCCGGACGGTTCAGCGTGATCGTGCCGATACTCGGACGCCCTTGCGCGTCGTTCGACACCGACCACAGGAAGTGCTTGGCTTCATAGTTCGCGAAGGGGCGCTTGTGATGCGCCATCGTCAGTTTCACGTCACTCATTGGCCGATCTCCTTGAATGGGTTGTGCGTGCGCGCCGTGGCTGATTGAGGCGACGGCACGCCGATGTGATTGCGTATGTGTGCGGACTTACCCGACGGTCACTTCGCCGCCCGCCACCGCGAGCGACTGCCCCGTCATCGCACCGGCGCCCGGCTGGCAGAGCCACAGCACCGCGTCGGCAACCTCCTGCGGTTGCACCAGACGCCCCTGCGGGTTGCGTTTGGCCAGCTCGGCGCGGGCTTCGTCTTCACTGCGTCCGGTCTTCGCGACGATATTCGCCACGGCGTCGCGCACGATATCCGTCTCCGTATAGCCGGGGCACACGGCGTTGACCGTCACGCCCTTCTTCGCCACTTCCAGCGCCAGCGCACGCGTGAGCCCCACCACGCCGTGCTTGGCGGCGCAGTAGGCCGTCACGTAGGGATAACCGATCAGGCCGGCCGTGCTGGCAACGTTCACGATGCGCCCCCATCCGGCGGCCAGCATGGCGGGCAGTGCGGCGGAGATGCAGTGGAACGTGCCCGTCAGGTTCACGTCGATCATCTGCTGCCAGAGCGCGCTGTCCGTCTTGCCGAACGGTGCGCTCACCGCCTGCCCGGCATTGTTCACCAGCACCTGCACCGGGCCGAAACGTTCGGCCGCGCGTGCGAATGCGGCGTCGACGGCAGCGGCATCCGAGATGTCCGCGCTGACCCAGGCCACCTCACCGTGCGCTGACAGGGCTTGCGCGCCAGCGGCAAGCGAGGCTTCGCTGCGCCCGAGCAGCGTCACACGCGCGCCTTGCAAGAGCAATGAGCGGGCGACGGCTTCGCCAATGCCACGCGCACCGCCCGTCACGAGCGCGTGTACGCCTTGCAGGGAGACGGGTGCGGCGGTTGCCGGGGGTGTCGTCGACGTCATGAACTGTCCTTATTTACCGATCTGTTGAGCGTAGGCGGCAGCACGCTCCAGATTCGTCTCGTACTGCCGTTTGCCGGCATAGTACTGTGCAGGCCACGGCAAGTCCTTGTAACCGATCTTCGCGGCTTCGTGCAGTGTCCAGAACGGATCGGCCAGATGCGGGCGAGCCAGCGCACACAGGTCCGCACGGCCCGACGCGATGATGCTGTTCACGTGATCCGCCTCGAAGATCGCGCCGACCGCAATCGTCGGAATGCCCGCTTCGTTGCGCACGCGATCGGCAAACGGTGTCTGGAACATGCGACCGTAGACCGGCTTTTCTTCCTTGCTGACCTGTCCCGACGAGCAGTCGATGAGATCGGCCCCCGCGTCCTTGAAGGCGCGCGCGATCTGCACGGCGTCGTCCGGCGTGATACCGCCTTCGACCCAGTCGTGCGCCGAGATACGCACCGACATCGGCTTGGCCGCCGGCCACACGGCACGCACGGCGTGGAAGACTTCCATCGGATAGCGAAGACGATTCTCCAGCGAACCGCCGTACTCGTCGCTGCGATGGTTCGTCAACGGCGAAATGAAGCTCGAGAGCAGATAGCCGTGTGCGCAGTGCAGTTCGAGCCAGTCGAAGCCGGCTTCGGCCGCGCGGCGGGCCGCTTGCACGAAGTCGTCCTTGACGCGGTCCATGTCGTCGCGCGACATTTCACGCGGCGTCTGCGACACGCCGTCGATGTACGGCAACGGCGACGCGGAAATCAGCGGCCAGTTGTCCTCGTCGAGCGGCAGGTCGATGCCGTCCCAGGCCAGACGCGTGGAGCCCTTGCGCCCGGCATGGCCGATCTGCATGGCGACCTTCGCGTCGCTGCTCGCGTGCACGAAGTCGACGATACGCTTCCACGCATCGCGCTGCGTATCGTTCCACAGCCCCGGGCATCCCGGGGTGATACGCGCGTCGGGCGACACGCAGGTCATTTCCGCCACGATCATGCCTGCACCGCCCAGCGCGCGGCTGCCGAGGTGCACCATGTGGAAGTCGCCGGGCACGCCGTCAACGGCCGAGTACATCGCCATCGGCGACATGACGATACGGTTCTTGAGCGTGAGTTCGCGGGCGCGGTACGGCGTGAACATCGGCGGAATCGGATGCTGTCCGTCGGCACGCGTCACGCCCGCACGTTCGGCGAGCCAGTCCTCGTAGCCTTCTACGTACCCGGCGTCGCGCACCCGCAGGTTTTCATGCGAGATACGCTGCGAGCGCGTGAGCAGCGAATAGGCGAACTGTTGCGGGGCGAAGCGGGCGTAGCGCTCCACGGTCTCGAACCATTCCGTCGAGTTGCGGGCGGCATTCTGAATCTTGAGCACTTCGACGCTGCGCACGGCTTCGTAGTCGTCGAGCACGCGCGGCAGCGCGTCGACGTTATGGGTGACGAGGCCGTCTGCCAGGGAGATGGCGTCCTCCAGCGCGAGCTTCGTGCCCGAGCCGATGGAGAAGTGCGCGGTATGGGCGGCGTCGCCCATGAGCACGACAGGCACACGCTTGCCGTCGATATCGTTCCAGTGCACCCAGTGTTCGCAAATGACGCGCGGGAACTGAATCCAGATGGCCGAACCGCGCAGATGCTTGGCGTTGCTCATCAGCTCGTGGCCGCCGAGGTACTTCGCGAACAGCTTTTCGCAGAACGCCACGCCCTCTTCCTGGCTCATCTGATCGATGCCATGCGCGCGCCAGACTTCCTCCGGCGTCTCGACGATGAACGTCGACGTGTCGGCATCGAACTGATAGGCGTGCGCCTGGAACCAGCCGTGCTCGGTCTTTTCGAAGGCGAACGTGAAGGCGTCGAAGCGCTGGTGGGTGCCGAGCCAGACGAAGCGGTTCTGGCGCGTGTCGATGTCCGGACGGTACGTGTCGGTGTAACGGGTGCGAATGCGGCTGTTGAGGCCGTCGGAGGCAATGACGAGATCGGCCTGATAGCGACGCGCGATTTCCTGATCGTCGGTGACGTCCGTCTCGAAGACGAGTTCGACGCCGAGGGCTTCGCACCGCGCCTGCAGGATATTGAGCAACTTCTTGCGGCCGATGCCGATGAATCCATGACCGCCGGAGGTGATCGTCTGGCCTTCGAAGTGGATGTCGATATCGTCCCAATGATTGAACGCGGCGTTGATCTCTGCGGCGCTGACGGGATCGGCTTCCTGAAGGTTGTCCATCGTGGCGTCGGAGAACACCACGCCCCAGCCGAAGGTGTCGTATGGCCGATTGCGCTCGACCACCACCACCCGGTGCGACGGCTCGCGCAGCTTCATCAACAGCCCGAAATACAGGCCCGCGGGACCGCCACCGATACAGACGATATTCATCTCCAGCCTCCGGATTCACAGATCGCGGCGCGCTCGCCGAGCTTTCGATCTTTGTTAAATCGTAAATAGTTTATGCCTAAAATACTAGCGAAAAAAATTCCCGCCAGCAAGGCCGGCAAGCCCGGACGGTGCCGGGGAAGGGAAAGTACTTAGGCAGGCGCCCCCCCTCGCCGACTATCGAACGTCACCGGAAACGCGAGTCCCTGATCCGAGGTTGCATGAAACCCGAGTGTCTCGTCCAAATTCGAAAGCCGATACGCCACCCGTTCGGCAGAATCGCCGCCGTCTTGTCATCTGCGCTCCGACTCAAGCTCTGGCCTGACGCCAGGGTGTAAGCCCCCTCTGCTGTTGCATGCCTCCGCCGTGCTCACTGTTGCGCCCTTTTTTTTGCCGCATTCGCACTTGCGTCCGCACCGATCCCCGATATCCCGGACTTCGCTTCAGACGTGATTGCGCGATGCATCGATTCGATCCTCCCAAAGGGCTGTGCAATCCGTGGCATATCGCGACTTTCCGGGCTATCTCGCCTATCTCCCCCCTCGTATTCGCCGATTCGCGTGTGACGTCGATGCCACTCGGCTGACACGTCGACCGCGTCACGCAATGAGCGTGCCTGGTATGCATGCCGTTCTGCGGACCGGCGCGCTCGCTTGCGGACTCGCACTCGCTTGCGCCACAGCCGTTGCGCAAGAGCGCCCTCCATCGGCGCTCAGTGAGGCAGTCCGGCAAGGCACCCAAGATGAACAGCTGGAGCGCCAACGCCGGGAAACCGAGGAGCGCGAACGCCGCGCCCAGGCACCGGACGTTCGGCTGCCATCCGTAGCGGACGGCCCGTCCGCCGTCGACAGCAAAACGCTGCCGGTCGAATCGCCTTGCATCGTGTTGCGCAGCGTCACCGTGACCGGACCTGACGGCGCCGCGCTTCCCCAAGTGTTCGCGTTCGTCGCATCGACGCTTGCCCCATTTGTCGGGCAATGCGCGGGCGCCGACGGGGTAGCGCAGATCGCCGCCGTGGCGACCGAAGCCATCCTGGAAGGCGGTTGGGTCACGACCCGCATCGGCGTTCCCGAGCAGGATCTGGCCGATGGACACCTGAGGCTGCACCTCGTTCCGGGGACGGTTTCGTCGGTCCGCTTCGCCGATCCGGACGTGCGCGGCACCTGGCGCTCTGCGGTGCCGCTGCGTGCTGGCGACATGCTCTCGGTAAACGCGCTGGAGCAGGGACTCGAGCAACTCAAGCGCATGCCCAGCCAGGACGCCGACGTCCGCATCGAGCCTGGCGATACCCCTGGCTCGAGCGACATCGTGATCGACGTGAAACGGCAACGTCCGTGGCGCCTGCAGGCCTCCGTCGACAACAGCGGTACGCGCGATACCGGGCGACTGCAAGGGCAGTTGGCCATCGGCATCGACAATCCGCTCGGGCTGAACGACCTGCTGGATGTCGCCATGCAACACGACCTGTCGCCCGGCGACGACCGGTTCGGCACCCAGGGGGGCAGCGTCAGCTATTCGATGCCGTGGGGTTACAACACCGTCTCGGTCTTCGGCAGCACGCGCACTTACTTCCAACGCATTGCGGGCGCCAACGAGTCGTTCGTCTCAAGCGGTCGCAATCAGACAGCGGAACTCCGGGTCGAGCGGGTCGTTCATCGCGACAGCCGGGGCAAGACAGCGATCGATGTCCGGCTCGGGCGTCGCTTCGGCAAAAGCTTCATCGAAGACTTCGAGATCTCGCAGCAATATCGCAACAACACCTATCTCCAGACCGGTGTGACGCACCGGCAATACGTCGGCAACGCGCAGGCCGACATCGCACTGAACTACCGGCAAGGCATGCCCTGGTTCGGCGCACAGGACGACCTTCGCGACCCCGTCACCCGTCAGCCGACGCAGCAAACCTATCGCTACCGCATGTTCACGGTAGATGCGCAGTGGTCCGTGCCGCTCAAGGTTTCGGCGCTCACCGCCAGATACGTCGGCGTGTTTCACGGGCAGACCACCGCCAACGCCCTATGGGCGGTCGACCAGATAGCCATTGGCGGACGGTACAGCGTTCGCGGCTTTACCGGCGACGAAACCCTGAGCGCCGAGCGCGGCTTCTTCCTTCGCAACGAATTGCATGTCCCGATCGGCGCCACCGCCCACTCGGTTTATGTCGGCGTGGACTACGGCCGCGTGTTCGGCCCGAGCGCCCGATGGCTCCCCGGCACCCAACTCGCCGGCGCAGTTCTGGGCCTGCGGGGACAAATCGGTGCCTACGGCGGGCCCTGGGGCAACGCCAGCTACGACGTTTTTGTCGCCCGCCCCCTCTCCTCTCCTTCGCAGTTCCCGACCTATGCCGCCGTCGCAGGCGTCTCGCTCGCCCTTCGCTACTGAGTCCCGCTCATGAACACACGTTGCTTTCGTCTGATCTTCAGCCATGTCCGACGCCAGTGGGTCGCCGTCGGTGAAAACGTCTCCCGCGGGCGGACGCCCGGAAGCGGGCGCAGCGCGCGTCGACAAGGGGGCGGCAGCGAGATGCCATGCGTCTCGCATCGGTTCCTGCTGCGCCCGTTGAGCACCGCCGCCTTGTCGGCGTTAGTCGCGCTCGGTTTCCCCGTCGCCGCGTGGTCGCAGATCGTCGCCGCCCCCGGGCCGCACGCGCCCGGCGTCGGCGTGACACCGAATGGCCTGCCGCTCGTCAATATCACCACGCCGAGCGCGGCGGGCGTATCGCAGAACCAGTACCGACAGTTCGATGTGCCGACACAGGGCGCGATCCTCAACAACGCCCGCACCATCGTGCAAACGCAGATGGGCGGACTCGTGCCGGGCAATCCCAATCTCACCGGCGCGCCCGCACGCATCATCGTCAATCAGGTGACCGGGGCACTGCCATCGAACCTGGCCGGCTATCTCGAAGTCGCGGGGAGTCGTGCCGAAGTCATCGTCAGCAATCCCAACGGGATCACCTGCAATGGCTGTGGCTTCGTCAATACCTCGCGCGGGGTCCTCACGACTGGCGTGCCGGTGTTTGGCGGCAGCGGGTCGCTCGAGGCCTTCCGCGTTACCGATGGCCGCATTCGCATCGCCGGCGGCGGCCTGAACGCCGGTAATCTCGAGCACGCCGCCCTGCTCGCCCGCGCTGTCGAAGTCAACGCCGCCGTGCATGCGCAGCGGCTGGACGTCATTACCGGTCTGAACGACATCGACGCCGCCACTTTCGATATCCGTGACAGCCAGACGTCGTCGGGCGGCACGCCCACGTTTGCCCTGGACCTCTCCCGACTCGGTGGCATGTATGCCGGAAAGATCCGACTCATCGGCACGGAAGCCGGGGTGGGTGTCAATCTGGATGGGCAGGTCACTGCCGGGCGGGGCGCGCTGACGCTGAGCTCCGCCGGACGGCTCCAGGTCGGCGGCAAGCTGCAATCCCAAGACGACCTTCGGGTAATGGCATCAGGCGACCTGTCCATCGACGGCGACGTCATGGCCGAGGCGCAATTGGCGCTGCGCACCCAGGGGAACCTGCTCAGCGCGGGCAACGTGCGCGGTGCGCGCGACGTGGCACTCGACGCCGCAGGCACATGGCGCCACACCGGCAAAGCGTCTGCGGGCCGACATTTCGTTGTCGACGCCGCCGCAATCGCCTCGTCAGGTGTCATCGCCGCGGGCGCCAACGCTGATGGAACACAAGGCGCGACGGGAAACATCACGCTCTCGACAACAGGGTTACTCCAGGCGGGTGGAAACCACGCTGCCACCGGAGACATCCGGCTGTCGGCGAAGGCCATCGACCTGACCGGTTCGACATCGACCACCCTGCGCGGGCTCCAGATGGACACGCGCGGCGGTGACATCACGATGTCCCGTGCGACAACAAGTGTCGGCGGCACAACCCGGATCACCGGGCGTGGCGACGTGGTTCACGATGGCGCAACCCTGCGAACCTCCGGCCTCTTCATCGACGCGGCCGGGTTGCGAAACGACAAGGGCCGCATCGAGCAATGGGGGGCGATGTCCCCACTCCAGATCACCCTCTCCGGCTCGATGCGCAATCGTGGGGGGCAGATACTTGCCAACAGTACCGATCTGCGGCTGGACTCCGCCCGACTCGACAATACGGACGGCAAGATCGAACACGCCGGCGCGGGCCGCTTCGCGCTTGACGTCGGCAATGTCGAGAACGTGGGCGGGGCCGTTGCCACCAACGGCGTCATGTCCATCGAGGCGAACGACTGGCGCAACGATCGAGGCACGCTTTCGGCCAAACAATCCCTGACGGCAACGCTGCACGGCAAGTTCACGAACACGGCCGGGCTGATGCAATCCGGCGGGCTGTTTTCGTTGAAGGCGAACGACATCAGGAACCTCGGCGGACGGATGCTCGCCCTGAGTCACGCCGATCTCCACTTGTTCGCCGACACGGTCATCGAGAACGGGCGTCTCGATGGCGCCGTGGGAGAAATTGCCGGGCGTGGCAATGTCCGCCTCGATGCGACGTCGCTCATCAACAGCGGCAACTGGACCGCCCTCGCCTCGCTTTTCGCCAACGCCGCAGGCGATCTGCTGAACGTGGGCGGACGCATCGTCGCTCGCCACCAAGTCAGCGTCGCCGCGCGCGGTGCATTCGACAACACCCGCGGCACCGTGACCGCCGACGAGGCACTCACCCTTGAAGCCGACGCCGCAGACAACTCCCTCGGCGAGATCCAATCGCGCTCGATCGCCGTGTCCGCCCGGACACTGACGAATCGAACGGGCAAACTGATTCAGACCGGCACCGGCGCACAAGATCTGGCGCGCCTGCGCGTTGCCGATCGCATCGACAATCACGCCGGCTCGATGCATCTGGCCGCGCGAGACGCCACGATCGACACCTCCGGGTTCGAGAACACCGACGGTACGGTGGCGCACGCCGGGAATGGCACGCTCAGCATTAGCGGAAAATCGCTCGACAACCGGGGCGGGCGAATCGGCACAAACGGCGACCTGCTGCTCGACGCCCGATCGGTCGACAACGACAACGGTCTCATGACCGCTATGCGGACGCTGAAATCGACCATCGCAGGGCAACTGAGCAACGTGTCGGGAGAAATGGCGGCAACGTCCGTCTCGCTGAACGTTGGGGATACGTTCGACAATCACTCGGGTTCTGTCGAGGCCAGCGACACGTTGCGGTTGAGTGCCGCGCGCATCAACAACGCCAAAGGCAAGCTGCTGAACAGCGGTCACGGGCAGACGGCGATGACCGTGCAGGACGCGCTGGACAACATGGACGGCGGCACCATCGCCGCGAACGCCACCCTCTCGGTCGACGCCGGAAGTCTGGACAACACCGGTGGCCGTCTGCATGCCGGCGACAGTCTCACCCTGAAAGTCGCCAAAGACGTCACCAACGATACGGGATATCTCGCCGGTGGCAGCCGGCTGAACATCGACATTCGCGGCAGCCTCATCAATCGCGTCGGTCACGTGAGCGCGCACGACGCGTTGCGCCTCTACGTCGCCGAACAGTTCGACAACACCGACGGCAAGGTCGAAGTCGGTGCTGCCAGTGGGCAGATGGACGTGTCGGCCGGCACCCTGGACAACGCGGGCGGTCGCTTTGCCAATGCGGGCACGGGCGCCATCGACATGACCATCGCCGGGCGGTTGCGCAATCGCGCGTCTGCCGGGCGCACGCCGGATGATGCGGGCAGCATTGCCGGCAACGGGGCCATCAACGTGCGGGCGGGTGGCATCGAGAACATCGATGGCGCACGAATGGCCGCCGGGACATCGCTCTCGCTCACCTCAATCGGCGCGGGCGGTTGTTGGCCAATGAATCGCTCGACGTGAGGGCATCTGGTGCCATGTCGAACATCGACGGCACCGTGCATTCAGGCAAGGCACTGAAGGTGACGACGAACGGACGTCTCGAAAACACGCGCGGCAGCATCGAAACTGCGGGGGATCCATCAATTGCCGGCGGCGACGACCTCAGCATTGGCGCCGCAACACTTGAGAACACCGACGGCCGGATCGTCAACGGCGCCCGCAGCGGCGGCCAACTGACCATCAACGCCGAATCGATCGTGAACGCACTGACGCGCAATTCGACGGCAGCGCGTCCCATCGGTCTGATTGGCGGCAACGGTCGCGTTTCGATCACCGCGTTCTCGTTGTTGAACGGGCCGAATGCCTCCATCAGTGCCGGCACGGATCTCTCGCTCAGTGTGCGCGACAAGCTCGGCAACGCCGGCACGGTGTTTTCCGGCGCGGATCTCAGCGTGAGGTGGCGAGACACCGTAAAAACCGGCGCGTTCGAGAACACAGGAAACGTACAGGCACGACGTGACGCTTCCCTCGCGGTCGACGCGCTGAACCATCGCTCCGGCGAGATTGCCGTCAATCGGGACCTGAAACTGCACACCAACGGCCTGCTCGGCACCGCGCGATTGCGCGCAGGGAACGATCTGCGCATTGCGCTGCCGGGCGACTTCACCTATGGCGACGCTCACGGTTGGCAGGCGAACGGCAACCTGACGCTCGACGTCGGCGGCTTGCTGCGCGTGCATGGCGCGCTCGGGGCGATCAAGCAACTTACGGTGAACGCGGCCCAACTCGTCAACGTCGGGCAAGGCCGTCTTCGAGGGGGTTCGGTGCTACTGAACGTGGCCGGCGACATAACCAACGACACCCGCATCGATGGCGACGACGTCAGACTGCACAGCGTGCGGTTCATCAATACGGGGGCTGTCATTGGCGGACACATCCGTTTTGACGGTCGGCACGTGAGCAACACGGGAGATCGCGCCGTACTCGCAGCGACGCGGCAACTCGATCTCTTCGCGACAGGCGATGTTCTCAACGAGAACGGCGCTACGCTGTACAGCCTCGGCAACCTGCGCGTGGCGGCTGGCGACGCCCGCGACGCGCAGGGGTTCCTGAAACAGCAGTCGACACGATTCATCAATCGGTCGGCGGTCGTGGAGGCCGGCGCAGACGTCGATATCGCAACTCGTGAGTTCGTGAACGATCGTAGCTTCGTCAACTTTGTGCGAGGTGCGCAGGAGGAGGAAACCCAGCAGGTTCTCGATCTCTGGATCGCGGGCTACATAGCGATTCCTCAAGGCGGTGGCCGCATGCGATGCGCCGCAGCTGGCGGCACCTGTCAGGAGCTACCGACGACGCATACGAGCCATAGCCTGAGCGTCGACGGGGAGCCCGCGACAATCCGGGAGTCCTACATCGAGATCGACACGTTTGGAGGTGAGGTCACGCGTTACCGCGATGTGCCCAATCCCCGCAATCAAGCGTTCACACAGTGGCGTTGGTCTCGCGAAGAGCGTGCCGCGCTCTCCAGCGAAAAGCTTCATGCAGTAAGCAGCCCCATCAGCGTCAAGATTCCGAAGCATGGGCTGACGGCGCTCGACGTCGACGCGAAAACGTTCTCGCTCGAAAAGCCGATCATCGAGGTGTATCGGACATTCGCCACTTTTGGGGACTATGAAACCCGCAACATTACCCAACGCGCCGTTCAGCATTTCGAGGCCATTCAGGATGACGGTCAAGGCAACTGGGTGATCCAGTTCTGGCCCGACTTCGATCCGTCGATGCATATCCGCCCGACCGTGGTCGATCAATCGAGAAGCACCATCACCGGCGCGGAGGACGAAGGCGCGCGCATCTTCCGTCGTGGATACGGCATTCCGGACAATCAAGACCACAACGAATACGTGCGTCGCATCACGATCCGCAGCAAGACCGACGTCCTGGGCGACGTTGCCGCCCCCGGCGTCGTCACGTCGCAGGGCACGATTCGCATGAACGTCGACAACGGCACCGCGCTGAACCATGCGTCAACGATCAGTGCCGGCGGCAACATTCACGTTCGCGGCAATGGCGGTGACATCACAAATCGCAGCATCGGGCTGGAGCGTGTCGAGCAGATCGAGCAAACGTCCGATCTGTATTGGCACGAAAAGAAGGGAAACAGCGATAGCAGGTTCATATCGGTCAATCTCGGTACCACCGAACGCCGGTCCACGGTCGGTGGGCTTGACAGCGTGATCTCGTCGAACGGGACGACGCATCTTCGTGGTCGTAATTTCGAGAACGAGACGGCCACCGTAGACGGGACGGTCATCGGTAGCCGTCAAACGGATAGCGACGTCGGTACGTGGAGCCGCGTTGCGGTCGATGGCACACGCGCAACCGTCTCCACGGGCAAGCGGGCCGATATCGATGCGCCGGAGGCTACGTCGTCCGTGCCCGGCGTCTCCGGCGCCATTCAGACCCTCGACACGGCTTCCGGTGGCATTCCCGGACTCAAGCTCCCGCGCAGCGCCCTCTTCAGCGTGGTTGAGAAGCCCGATCATCCGTATCTCGTCGAGACCGATTCCCGATTCACCGATCGTGGGACTTTTGTCTCCAGCAATTACATGCTGGATCTACTCGGCGTGGCACCTGACAAGATCGAGCGACGTGTCGGCGACGGCTTCTACGAAGCGAAGCTGGTGCGCGAGCAGATTCTCCAATTGACCGGACGCGCCTCGCTGAGTGGTCGTGACGGCGACGCCTCGGCGGCCTTCGATGCGGAATTCCGAAAGCTTCTCGCGCAAGGGGCAAGAGCGGGGCGCGATCTGGACCTTCGCGTGGGCATTCGTCTGACGTCCGAGCAGATGCAGGCGCTGACCGACGACATTGTCTGGCTGGTGCGCCAGACCGTCACACTGCCCGACGGCACAACCACCACGGTGCTCGTGCCGACGGTCTACCTTGCGCATGGCAAACGTGTCGTCATGCAGCCCGGCGGCGCGCTGGTGACGGGGCGAGACGTCATCGTCGAGGCCACGAACCAGGTCAGCAACAGCGGCCAGATCGTCGGCGATTCGAGCACGCGAATCCGGGCGTTCGACGTCGAGAATCGCGGCGTGATCGGTAGCTCGGGAGGTCGCGGCGGTGCCGCAGACCAAGGTGGCGCCGGTGCAGTCGAGGTCACTGCGGAGCGCGACGTCCGGAATATCGGCGGCGAAATCGCAGGCGAGCGCGTGCAAGTCACCGCCGGACGCGATGTTGTCGTCACGAGCCAGAGCCGCACGAACGAATGGGTGAAGGATTCCCAGAGCGGCAAATCCACGGCCATTGAATCGCTCGGCCACATCGATGCGCGAGACGCCGTAGTGATTACCGCAGGAAGAGACCTGTCCGTCACCGGCGCGGCCATCGACGCCGGGGGTAACGTCGATCTCGCAGCGGGACGTGACGTGTCGCTTGGAACGATAGCGTCGGACCGCGAGTTTGGCGGCGGAACGAGTGGCAGTCACAGTCGGACGCAAGTCACCGAGCAGGTCTCCTCCGCCATTCGCTCGGGAGGCGACACCTCTCTCATGGCGGGGCGCGACGCATCCACTGCAGGCGCCAACGTCGATGCAGGCAAGCGTGTCGTTATCGCGGCAGCGAGAGACGTCGAGATCGGTGCGGCGATCAATACGGTCACGGACACTGCGCGCGTGAATGGCGACGGTTACGCGGCAACGGTCGACTCCTATGAGGAAAGCGTCCGGGGCAGTCGAATTCAGGCGAAGGGTGACATTGGCATTGCCGCCGGGCAAGTGGAGGCGATTGGACGGCTCCTGGACAAACGCGGGGTCACCGCCTATGTCACGTCCGGGGACGGCACCACTGGCGATGCGAAGATTCTGGGTTCCTATGTGAACGCCGGAGCGAGCGATGACAAGACGACCGGAACGACGCCGTCTTCGGGTACGGAAGGCACGTCGAACCTCAAGATCGTCGCGACGGGAGATGTGAGCGTCGGCGGTGTTTCGGCGCGATACGACGACACCCGATGGTCGAAGCGCACCAGCGACGGCCTGCTTTCGTCCACGACGGAGGAAAGCTACCGCGACAGTCACGGCACCCGCACGACGGGCAGCACCCTCTCCGGGGACGCGGTGACGATTGCCGCCGGGCGCGACGTCGCGATTGCCGGGTCGCAGGTGGTGGCGGATGGCGACATGACCATCGGCGCAAAGCGGAATGTGACGATTACGTCTACCGAAGACAAAAGCAACTCTCTGAGCGTGACGGAGAAGACGACGAGCGGTGTCTTCGGCAGTGGTTTGAGCGTCACCATTGGCAATCGGACCGAGAAGGATAAGCAGCGCAGCGAGGAGGTCAGTCAAACAGGCAGCGTCGTGGGTTCGGTCAGCGGCGATGTCGTGATTCGTGCGGGCAACGACTACCAGCAGGAAGGCAGCACGGTCATTGCACGTGATGGCGATGTGGACATTGCGGGCAAACGCGTCTCGATTACGGAGAGCGAAGCGTCCGAAAAGCGCCTGCATGAGCGAGAGATCACGCAGGCGGGATTGACGATCGCCGTCATCAGCCCTCTGCTTAACGCCGCCGAAACCGTGGCTCAGATGGGCAAAGCCGTTGGCAAGGTCAACGACTCCCGCATGAAGGCGCTCGGCGTGGCGGCTGGCGGGCTTGCCGTGAAAAATGCGGCAGATACGGTCAAGAACCTCAAGGATGCAGCCAGCGTCAGCGTTTCGGTCACCGTAGGCGGTTCGAAGCAAGTCAGTCGCGAGACCAACGACAGTACGACGTCTGACGGCTCGAGCGTTCGCGCGGGCGGCAACGTCACCATCGCAGCTACTGGGGACGGCGATCAATCGTCGCTCCTCATTCGAGGCAGCGAGATCGCCGCCGGGAAGGACGTCAAGCTCACCTCCGACGGCACACTCGACATCCTCGCCGCCAAGGACACCTCCGAACACCACCGCACCTCTTCCAGTGTTTCGGGCGGCGTCGGGGTGGCTTTCACGCTGGGCAACGGCCCGCCGGTTGGGGTGACGGCCAACGCCGCCATGTCGCGTGGCAAGGCCGACGGCAAGGATGTCACACAACGCAACAGCCACATCGTGGCGGGCGGCGTGGCCGAGATCGCCTCGGGGGGCGACACCAATATTCGCGGCGGGACAGTCGTTGGCGAGCGCGTCGTTGCCAACATCGGCGGCGACCTGAACATCGAGAGCTTGCAGGACACCAGCGTCTACAAGTCCAAGGACCAATCGATCAGCGGCAGCGTCACGGTCGGGTTCGGTGGCGCCTCCGGCAGCATCAACGTCAGCCATCAGCAGATCAACAGCGACTTCGCGAGCGTGACGGAGCAATCGGGAATCAAGGCCGGAGACGGCGGCTTCGACGTCACCGTCAAGGGCAACACCGATCTGACCGGCGCCGTCATCGCCTCGACCGATAAGGCCGCTGACGAGAATAGGAATCGTCTGATAACTGGCTCGTTGACGACGCGCGACATCGAAAACCACGCAGAGTACGACGCCTTCGGCATCAGCCTTGGGGGCGGCATCAGCACGGGCGGCGGGGATAACGCCAAGGTCGGCACGGACCAAAAAGGAGACGCGCAGACGGGTGCTAACGCTACGCCTGGGAGCGACTTACCGAAGACTGGGCCAGTGAGCATTCGACCGCCGGTCGCGGTGGCCGCTAGCGATAGCGCAACGAGCACGACCCGCAGCGGCATTAGCGCTGGCGTGATTCAAATTACCAACGAGGCGAGCCAACGCGAGAAAACCGGAAAGTCGGCGGAGGAAACGATTGCCGCCGTCAATCGAGATGTGTCCTCCGACAGAGACGGTAGCAGCGCACTCACCAATAAGTTCGATAAGGAGCAGATCGAAACCAGCTTCGAGATCATGCAGACGTTGCAGCGCGAGGTCGGGACGTTTGTGAACAATCGAGCCAAGGAAGCCGATGAGTTGAAAAAGGCACGAGACAACGAGACGGACCCGGCCAAGCGCGCCGAGTTGGATGCACAACTGGCCGACGCGCAGAAGTGGGGGCCGGGTGGCAACTACCGGCGAATTGCCACGGCCATTACCGCAGCGGTCGGAGGAAACGTCACGGCCGGAATGGGCGACATGGTCATACGCGGTGGGGTGAACTACTTGCAGAGCCTGGGGGCCGAGAAGGTTAAGGCAATTGCCGATGAGCTCGATAGCGACACGGCGCGTGCGGCCTTGCACGGCATCGTGGGTTGCGCGGGCGCGGCAGCCTCGGGCGGCAACTGCGGCGCGGGGGCGATGGGCGCGTCGGCGAGCGTCGTGCTCAACAACCTGCTGCAGAAGGCCGGTGCAAAGTCAGCCAATGAGATGAGTGCGGAGGAAAAGGAGGCGCGCACGAATCTGGTAGCGAGTGTGGTCGCCGGGATTGCTGCAGCTACAGGGACCGAAGTCACGACGGCGACAACGGGCGCGAAGATCGAGATCGAAAACAACTACCTGAAAGAGAAGGAAGCAAGAAATCTTGATAAAGAGCTGATGTCCTGCAAAGAATCAGGGGGAAATTGCAGGGAAGTCGTCGAGAAATACATTGATATCAGCAACAAAAACAGTAAGGAATTGGCTGAGGCCTGCACCGGCGGTGGCGTGGCGTGTGTGACGTGGGAGGAGCTTATTCAAGCCAGTACCAATGTTGCGAGAGATGGGGATGCGCCGCAGATACGGTTAAGCGAAAAACTTAAAGACCCGGAGGCAGCCGCATTGGTCGAATACCTTAATGGAATGGATCTTAAGTTCCTAAAGGAAAATATATCGACAACGGACAGAGTTCTTTCAGTCGTCAGCGATCCCACGAGTTGGCCAGTGATTGTGATGGGGACGAAATCCATTATCACCGGGGCCAGCGGGAAGGAGCAGTTGATTGCTGCGGGGGTCACGAGTGCAACGAATGCTGCAATTCAATACGGCTCCGAGAACAATGTGAAGCTATCAGACGTCATTGGATCGGGCGTCATTGGAGCAATAACAGCCAAAAAGCGTTTCAACCCGACCGTTAAATGGAATGCTGTAGGCAGCTATTACTCCGCAGAAATAAAAGGTGACGATCCCTTCATGGCTGGATTGTTAGGCGCAGCCGGAGCTTCTGCGGGCTATACAATCGGCAATATCATTAAGGTCCCAATGAATAAAATCATGAATCCGATATCAAAACAGTATGAGTGGCAGCCCGTAGGATTCTGGACGATAACAAAACCAACTCCTCAGAACATCGTTCCCTCCGTGGCTGGCAACACCGCGGATTCCGCCGCATCCTCTTTGGTAAATAAAATCTTAGAAAGCAACTCAACAAACGAAGCAAACAAAAATGAAATTAAATAAATCTATTATCCTCATGATCTACCTATCAGCATCATTCTCGTTGATGCTATTTTTTGTTAGCATATTTTTTAGCACACTCGGATATTGGATTCGTGGTGACGACAACATAGTATCGCTTGTCATAGGAGATATATACATTTACCTCAAAATGGCTGCCATCGGATTTTTTGTTGGCTTTTCTTTGTGGTTTTTTGGAGTTCGATAGGCGTCATCGACAATTTTGTCGAATTTCTTGCCACTTTCACCAACAAAAACAACAAAAAACCCCCACAACACAAAAATGAAGCGAAGATCAACCTGATTGAATAGGTCTTGGCTGGCATCACCGTCGGAATTGATGGTGATGCAAAAACGACAAACGTCTCGCCGCGGTGTGATTTGAAAAACAATCAGTTCGTCGATTTACCGACTTTTCTTAATATCCACTCCTCATCTGAGCTGAGGAGCCATTATCTCTAGATTTCTTTGGTACGAAATTTTCGGACAGGTCAGAAGCGATGATAAAGCGGCAGAATGCGTTGCTGGATCAGCAAGAGGCTAACGCGAGAACGGAAGCCGCCAACTTGGCGGAACGGGCACGCCGCCCAGGACGTGTTACGCACCCAGATGAATGAGATCAACGATTTCCGGCAGCATCAAAAAATGACAAAGACCAAGAAATGGAGTCCTGCAAGTGTTTGGGCTAAGAATTGTATGAATGTTGAAGAGATTCGTGGTTTAGGTGGATGGTTGGCCTTCTTGATATTCGCGCTGCTTGTTATCGGTCCATGTGTTACGCTCGGTGAAGCATACGTTGGTTTCGCGGAACTTGAACGCGCATATCCAGGGCTGCGCGGGAGCGAATTATGGGGCCGATTCCGGATGCTATCGTGGGCCGTCATAATCGTCTCCATAGGCCTATCCTATTGGGCCGGAATGCGCTTGATACTCCGTAGAGAGCCATCGTCAGTATGGATTACGCAGTTTGCAATATGGTTGTCGGGGCCATGCGCAACGGCAGTTCATTTATTTGTCGTTCCCGTTATTGTTTCCGGATCGGTCGCTGTAATCACGCATATCGACACGCCTCAGCTCATCGTGGAGATAGTTCGCCTTGGTTCCGGCGCGGTCGGAACCGCAGCGTGGTCGATCTACTTAGTGAAGTCGCGCCGTGTTGCCCGCACGTACGGGATGCAGAGGAATTGCCAAGATCTTCGATAAGGAGAAGATCGAGGCGAGGCTGGAGATCGTGGAGGCGTTCCAGCGCGAGTTGGGGCAGTTCGTTAATAACCGCGCGAAAGAAGCCGAGGCGTTGCACCAGGCACGCGATGCGGAAACGGATCCGGGCAAACGTGCGGAGTTGGATGCGCAGCTTGAGGTCGTCTCGTTATACCGAAGTAGTCCCACCGCGTCTACGCATGCAAGCGGCACCGCTTCCGGCACAATCTTTAAAGGTGAAGCCCCGAGTACCGCGTCAGTCGCCGGAAATAGCCCCCTGCGGCGTAACTCTCAACAAAAAGGCGCCACAACAGCCTCACGCGCAACCATCGCACGCGACGCCATCGGGCGCCTTCTTTCGGTCTTCCTCACCGACCTACCACCACTCCCTCATCGCGCCCCCATCCGCGAGCGTGCGATGAGCAGTGTCGTCAGGCTGATCACCGCCCCGACCATCAGATACAGACCCGGGGCGAGTTTATTGCCCGTCGAGGCAATCAGCCACGCCACTGCCAGCGGCGTGAAGCCACCAAAGATCGTCGTGCCGAGGTTGTAGCCCACCGCCATACCGGTTGCGCGCGTGCTCGTCGGGAACAGCGACGACATCAACGCCGGAATCGGCGCGAAATACACCGCCTTCAACGTACCGACCCACAGCATCACCACCATCATCGTCAGCAGCGACGGATGCGCATTCATGAACGCGAACGCCGGATACACCGTACACAGGAACAGCACGCCCGCCACCAACATGATGCGAATGCGCCCGATCTTGTCGGACCAATGCCCCACGAACGGCGTGAGCGTCATGATCACGAAGCCCGTCACCAACGTCGCAATGAACCCCTGGGCCGGCGGCAACCCCAACTGCTTCGTGGCGTACGTCGGCATGTACAGGATCATGTAGTTCGCGGTCGTCGTCAGAATCAGCGCACCGATGGACACCAGCAAACGCGACTTCTGCGTCGCCAGCACCTCGCGTACCGGCGACGTCCCGGCGTGCGCATCGGCCTTGCGGGCGCTCTCGAACGCAGGCGTCTCATCCACATACTTCCGGATGTAAAGGCCGATCGGGCCCACCAGCATCCCGAACAGGAACGGAATGCGCCATCCCCACGATTCGAGTTGCGGTTGCGTCAGCGCGCCAGTCAACACCGCACCGAAGGCAGACGCCAGCAACGTGCTCGCCCCCTGACTCGCAAACTGCCAGCTCGACATGAAACCCGGACGGTTCGGCACGTGCTCGACGAGAAACGCCGTCGAACTGCCAAACTCGCCACCCGCCGAGAAGCCCTGCATCAAACGCGAAAGAAAGATCCCGATCGGCGCCCAGACACCGATCGCAGCATACGTCGGCATGAACGCGATGAGTCCCGTGCCGAACGTCATCATGGCAATCGAGAGCATCAGCGATGCGCGTCGCCCGTGCCGGTCCGCGTAGGCCCCAAGCACGAACGCCCCCAACGGCCGCGCCAGGTACGACAGCGCAAACGTGCCCAATGCCATGAGCAACGACACGGTCTCGTCGTGCGCCGGGAAGAACAACTTCGAGATCGTGACGGCGAAATACCCGTAGACGATCAGGTCGTACCATTCGAGCGCATTGCCGATCGAGGTGGCGACGATCAGCTTGTAGACGGGCACGTCCGGGCGCGCGGCCGACGCCGCATTCGCACGATCCGCCCCGCCGGCAGCAGCAGAGGTGCTCATCGCGGTTTCCCCTCTTTCAGGTTCACATCGCCGAGGTCCCAGAACAGCCCCGCCATGATCTGCAACGCCTCACGCGCGACCGAGCCAAGCAAATGCTCGTCCGGCGCATGTTGCGAGCACGCCGGGTACGAGTGCGGCACCCACAGCGTTGGCAAACCCAGCACATCGGCGAACACATCGTTCGGCAGCGTGCCACCCAAGTTCGGCAGCAGCACCGGCGGCTTGCCGGTCGTCTCGCGCATCGATGCGAGCGCCCACAGCACCCACGGATCTTCCGGATCGAGGCGCGTGGCCATCACGCCGCGCTCGACTTCGATCTCGACCATCGGGAAGCCGTGCGCGTCGAGGTGCGCTCGCAGGATCTCGCCCAGACGCTCCCAGTCGGTGCCGACCACGAAGCGGATCTGCATGTGCGCATACGCGTAAGGCGGAATGGCGTTGACCGGCTTCTCCGGATTGCCAGTCTTGAATGCCAGCACTTCAATGTTGTTCCAGCCGATCACGCGCTCGGTCGGCGTAAGTCCCGGCTCGCCGTAGTCGACGTCGACCTCGGGATCGTTCGGGCCGCCGCCCACTTCAAGCCCGGCCAGCGCACGACGCACCGCCGCAGGCAGCTCGGGCGGACGCAGTCCTTCCACGAGAATCTTGCCGTTGCCGTCGACGATCGCAGCAATGGCGTTGGCGAGCACCACGCCCGGATTGCGCAGCAGTCCGCCCCAGTTGCCCGAGTGATGACCGCCATCCCGCAGATTCAGGCTCAGCTTGAAATTGACGAGACCGCGCGAGCCGAGGAACACCGTCGGACGCTCGGCCGACAGACGCGGGCCGTCGGAGGCGATCAGCACGTCGGCGCGCAACTCGTCGCGCAACTGCTCGCAAATCGCATGCAGACCCGGCGAGCCCATTTCCTCGCCCATCTCCACGATCATCTTCACGTTGTAGCCAAGCTTGCCGTCGCGCAGCTTCAGCACCTCGGCCAGTGCCGCCAGATTGACGGTGTGCTGGCCCTTGTTGTCGGCCGTGCCGCGTCCGTACCAGCGGTCGCCTTCGACCACGATCTCCCACGGCTTCAGGCCACTGCGCCACTGAGCGTCGTAACCGCGCACCACATCGCCGTGACCGTAAGTCAGCACCGTGGGTGCATCATCGCTCTCATGGCGTTCGGCAATCAGGAACGGGCCGCCACCCGGCACCGGGTTGGGCACGATGCGCGACGTGAATCCCAGCGCGGCGAGCGACGGCGTCATCTCGTCGGCCAGATAGGCATTCAGAACGGCACCGCTATCCGCTTCCTGACTCTCGGTCTTGTAAGCGACGCGGCGGTTGAGCGTGTCGAGGAAGGCGCCCGAATCATATTGGGCGGTGGCTTGGGCAATCGCTGCGCTACGGGTCACTGCTTGTCTCCAGAAGGCTTGTGAGGGCACGGCTGCCGCCTCGCACCGCTGTGCGACGCGTGTCGAACGCACGCTACGGCACCACCGTTCGAGCCATTCTAGGAGCGGGTATTTTTGACAACAATGATAATATTTCGAAGGTTTCCTTGCCGTTTCGGCAAAGCAGAAATCGCACCGGATGCCCTCCTGGGCCAACTCGCTTCCGCTTCCTCTCGCCCATGCAAACGCACGCGTTGCGCTACTTTCTCGAAGTCGCCCGCACCGGGTCGCTCAGCCGCGCCTCGGAGCGTCTGCATGTCGCGGTCTCGGCCCTCAGTCGTCAGATTGCCAAACTGGAGGAGGATCTCGGCACGCCGCTGTTCGAACGGCGTCCGCGCGGCATGGTCCTGAGTGAAGCCGGCGAATTGCTCGCCGATCATGCGCGTCGGGTGCTGCTCGACACGGAACGCGTGACGTCGGAAATTCGCGGACTGACGGAAGTGGGCCGCGCAACGATTCGCGTTGCCAGCGCAGAAGGCGTGGCGCGCGACTTCCTGCCGCAGGTGTTCGCGCGCTTTCGCGAAGCCTATCCCGGCGCGCACTTCCTGCTCGACGTCGTCTCACCGTTCGTCGCGACGGAGCAGGTGCGCGATGGCGAGGCCGATATCGCCGTGTGTTTCAGTGTGGCGCCGGAGAAAGGCGTGCAAGTCGTTCACACGCAGCCCGCCCCGATCTTTGCCTTGATGGCGAAGCGCCACCCGTTGGCCAAGCGGCGAGATGTCGCACTGGCCGATCTGCAGCCCTACCCCATCGCGCTATCGAACGCCGGGGTCACCATCCGACAGATGTTCGATCTGTGCTGCACCCTCGAAGGGCTACTGTTCGAACCGGTGTTCGTCAGCAACTATCACGCCGCGCTGCACAGTTTCGTACGCTCCGGCAACGCCGTGACGCTCACCGGCATGCTCACCGTGCGCAGCCGTCTCGCACCGGAGGGCCTTGTCGCCATCCCCATTCGCAACCCGGCCCTGCACCAGCGCACGCTGCAAGTGCAGACGATGGCCGGACGCACGCTGCCCGCGCCTGTCGAAGCTTTCCTCGGCCTGTTGATTGACGCGATTCGCGCGCCCGAAATTCTCGACAAACCTTTCGCCTGACGCCTGCCGCCTGCCGCCTGCCGCTTGCCGCTTGCCGCTTGCCGCTTGCCGCTTGCCGCCGGCCGTCGATGGTCAGTTTGCTGGCGGCGGTGGCGATGCCGTAACCGCGCGGGCCTGCGCGTCGCCGTCGTCGGTCGCCATCTGCTCGCGGTCGGTCAGTTGCGCGAAGATCCACGCCGAACAGCAGGTAATCAGGCCAACGCATGCAAACGTGGCGCGAAACGCAGGCAACGCACCCACCCCGGCGTGCTCGCCAAAAGCCCCGGTAAACGTGACCAGCAGCGCACCGCCAACCGTCAAACCGAAGCTCATCGCCAGCATCTGCACGAGTGAGAACAGGCTGTTGCCACCGCTCGCGTCGTCCGGATTCAGGTCCTTGAGGGTGAGCGTATTCATCGCGGTGAACTGGATCGAATTGATGCCGCCGAGAATCCCCAGTTGAACGATCAGCAACGGCACCGGATAGTGCGGCGTGACGATCGCGAAACTCGCGATCACGCCGCCCGCGAGAATCGTGTTCCAGACAAGCACCGGACGATAGCCGAAGCGCATCACGAGTCGTGTCGCAAGGCTCTTCGCAAAAATGCCGGTGATCGTGATCGGCAGCATCAGCAGCCCCGCTTCGAACGCCGTGTAGCCCAGGCTCACCTGCAACAGCAGCGGAACGAGATACGGCACCGCCGCAATGCCGATGCGCGCAAAAAGGTTGCCCAGCAGGCCGACACTGAACGTATGCACCCTGAACATCGCCAGCGAGAACAACGGCTGCGGCGTACGGTTCGCATACAGACCATAGGCGACGAAGCCCGCAAAGCCGAGCACGAGCAACATCAGCATGAGCGCGTGCGCCCCGGCCATGTCGGGGCGGCGGTCGAGCGCCAGCGACGTCGCCACCATGCCGATGGTCAACAGCACATACCCCTTGATATCGAACGACGTCCGGTGCGGCGCGCGCGCGTTGATGAGGAAGAAGTGCGCCGCGACACATCCGGCGATGCCCACCGGCACGTTGATCAGGAACACCCAGTGCCACGAAGCGACCTTCACGAGCCACCCGCCAAGCGTCGGCCCGATGAGCGGCCCGATCATGCCCGGCACGGCCACGAACGCGAGTGCCTGAAGATATTGCTCGCGCGGGAACGTTCGCAGCACTGCAAGCCGCCCCACCGGCAACAGCATCGCGCCGCCGAAGCCCTGCACCACGCGCCATACCACCAGCGCATCGAGCGTGCTCGAATAGGCGCACATCGCCGAGCCGATGGAGAAGATCGTGAGCGCGCTCGAGAACACCACACGGGTGCCCAGCCGGTCGGCCAGCCACCCCGATATCGGGATCGTCACGGCCATCGTCAGCGCATAGGCGATGACCACGGCCTGCATGTGCAGCGGCGACTGGCCGAGATCGCGCGCCATGGCGGGCAGCGCCGTATTGACGATCGTGGAATCCAGCGTCTGCATGAAGAAGCCGACGGAGACCACGAACAACATCGCTTTTTGCCGCCAGTCGGCCGGGTGAGATGAAGTCATGTCGAGATGCGCGAAAGGTCATGGAGGCTTCGCCTGCGAAGCCCCATGACCCTACTACACCCCTTTGACGGCGTCACGTACCTGTTCAAGCGCCGCCGGATCCTCCAGCGTGATCAGGTCGCCGGTCTCCCGCCCTTCGCAGATCGCCTGGATCGCGCGGCGCAGCAGCTTGCCGGAGCGGGTCTTGGGCAGCATCGTCACGAAGAATACGCGCGCCGGACGCGCCACCGCCCCCAGTTGCTTGTCGACCGTCTTCATGACATCGCCCTCGAGCGCCAGACGCGCGTCGGGTGTGGCCGCCAGTTCCGGTTGACGCAGCACGGCAAACGCCATCGCCACCTGCCCCTTGAGCGCGTCCTGCGCGCCGATCACCGCGACCTCCGCCACCGCCGGATGGCTCGCAATGCTCTCTTCGATCTCGCGCGAGCCGAGGCGGTGGCCCGCCACGTTGATGACGTCGTCGGTGCGCCCGAGAATGAAGTAGTAACCGTCTTCGTCGCGCACACCCCAGTCGAAGCTCGAGTACAGCGTGCGGCCCGGCACGGTCTCCCAATAGGTCTTGACGAAGCGGTTGTCGTCGCCCCAGACAGTGCTCATGCAGCCCGGCGGCAAGGGCCCCTCGATGGCCAGCACGCCCTTCTGGTTCGGGCCGCAATCCTCGCCGGTCGCCTCGTCGACCAGCTTCACGTCGTAGCCGTACACGGGCTTGCCCGGCGAACCGAGCTTGCCCGGCAGCACCTCGATACCCCGCGCCATGCCGAGAATCGGCCAGCCCGTCTCCGTTTGCCAGTAGTTGTCGACGACCGGCTTGCCGACGCCATCGGTCAGCCAGCGCGCAGTGGGCTCGTCGAGCGGTTCCCCCGCGAGGAAGATCAGACGCAGCGACGACAGGTCGTACTGCGTCAGATACGCCGGATCCTGCTTCTTGAGCACGCGAATGGCCGTGGGGGCGGTGAAGAGTTGCGTCACCTTGTACTTCTCGACAATGCGCCACCAGATGCCGCCGTCCGGGCGAATGGGCGTGCCTTCGTACATCACCGTCGCAATGCCCGCGAGCAGCGGCGCGTAGACAATGTAGCTGTGCCCGACCACCCAGCCGATATCCGACGCACAGAACATCGTGTCGCCCGGCTTGGCGCAGAAGATGTGCTGCATCGACGACGCGAGCGCAACCGCGTAGCCGCCCGTGTCACGCTGCACGCCTTTGGGCTTGCCCGTCGTTCCCGACGTATAGAGCACGTAGGACGGCTCGCTCGATTCGAGCCACTCGCACGGCACAAGTGCGTCGAGATGCTGCTCGCGCAGTTGGGCGTAGTCGACGTCGCGTCCTTCCACGCGCGTCATCGGCGCGAGGCCGCGGTCGATCAGCAACACGCTCGACGGCTTGTGCTGCGCAAGCGTGATGCCTTCGTCGAGCAGCGGTTTGTAGGGCACGACCTTGCCGTTGCGTGACCCGGCGTCCGCCGAGACGATGACCTTGGGCTGTGCGTCGTCAATGCGCGCGGCGAGGTTGACCGACGCAAAGCCGCCGAACACCACCGAGTGAATCGCGCCCAGACGCGTGCAGGCGAGCATCGCGAACAGCGCCTCGGGCACCATCGGCATGTAGATCAGCACGCGCTCGCCCTTCGTGACACCCAGCGATTGCAGCGACGCCGCCATGCGGTTCACTTCCGCCGCCAGTTGGTCGTACGTGTAGACGCGCTCCTGCTCCGTCTCCGTCGACACCCAGATCAGCGCGTTCTGCGTGCCGCGCGACGGCAAATGGCGGTCGACCGCGTTGTGACACAGATTGGTACGCCCCCCCACAAACCAACGCGCGAATGGCGGCTTGTCGTAGTCGAGCACCTGCGTGAAGGGCGTTTCCCAGTCGATCAGATGGGCCTGTTCCTCCCAGAAGGCCTCACGCGAGTCGGGCGTGATCGAACGGGCGTGAAACGACGCATACGAAGTCATGATGTCTCCTTGCATGATTTGATAGGCTCGCGCGCCCGACGTGACCTCGTTTCGCCGTTGGCGTGGGCGGGGAGCGGTCGGGCTGGCGCGGCGCCGGATCGGGCCGGCTGGATCTGCTGGGTCTGCGGGCATGGCGCCCTCGACCGGCAATGCGCTTCGGTGCAATGAAATCGTCGGACACCAGTGACGGGTCTCGCGTTCAGTGTGCGCGTTGACGCTTACGGAAGGCTTACCGGGGCCCTCGCCCGGGCGCCCGATCGCTAGGGGATTACGCGGAGTGGCCGCAGATGCTCACGCCGGATCGGGGACGGAGGCGCGCGTGGAGGCGGCGGCGGTGACGGTGACGGTGGCGGTGGCGGTGGTGGGAGCCGGTGTCGCCATCGTATGGCTCGTATGGCTCGCAGGCTCAGGTGCCGCGTCGGTGACGGCGGTGGCGCCACTCCTGGCATGGGCTGCCGAGTCGGCCTGCTGTGCTTGCCAGAGTCGGGCGTACAGGCCGCCGCGGCGCAGCAAGGCGTCATGATCGCCCGTCTCGACGACGCGCCCGGCGTCCATGACGACGATGTGCCCCGCGTGCCGGATCGAGGCCAGACGGTGTGCGACCACGAGGCAGGTCGCCCCAGCCCGCTCGCGGGCCAGACGCTGAAGAATTCGCGCCTCGGTCAGCGCGTCGAGGGCGGCCGTCGGTTCATCCAGCAGCAACAGCGACGGATGTCCCCAAAGTCCGCGTGCGATGTTGACCCGTTGCCGCTCTCCCCCGGACAGGCCCGCAACGGACGTTGTGTCGGGCACTTCGGCCAACGCCGTCACACGGGCAAACTCCGCATGCTCGGGACCGCCTTCGGCCGGCGCCGTGGCCCCAAGCCCCTCGCGATACGCGACATTCTCGAAGACGCTTCGATCGAACAAGCGGCAGTCTTGCGTGACGAAGCCAGTGGCGCGCCGCCTCGCACCGGCTTGAAGGTCTCCCGCCGCGCCGACGGGTTGCCCGTCGATACGCACTGCGCCGCCCGTGGGTAGCGTGAGTCCAGCGATCAAACGGAGCAGCGTCGACTTCCCTGCCCCCGACGGGCCGACTATGGCCACATACGCCCCCGAGCGCACGATCAGGCTGACGTCTTCCACGATGCAATGGCCGTCACGCGTCCTTACGTTCACGCCGTCGAATTCGATACCGGGCGCGTGGAGCAACGCGGGCGGAAGCGCGGCATCCGGCGTTGGCACCGGACCTTGCGACGCTGCTGCCACGGCGGCCGGCCCGGCAGCACTGTCGCGCAAATGCTCATCGACGCTCACGAGCGCGCGCGCCACCTGCGAGACCAGCGCCCCGAGCATGGCGGCGGGCAAGGCGAACTGCAGCAGGTAGGCGTTGACCTGCACCAGCGTACCGACCGGCTCCGCGCCGTGTGCCACATCGCTCACGGCAAGCAGTGTCATCGCCGACACGCCCGCCGCCATGATCGCCATCTGCAAGGCGCTCGTGACTTGCGAGATGCACGCCGTCGACAGCGCCGCCCGGTAGCGCGCGTACAGACGCTGCGACAGGCGCGCCGTTTCGGCAGGCTCCTGAGCAAATGTCTTCACGCATTCGAGATGGCTCAGGGTGTCGGCCAACGCACCGGTGGTGGCCCGCGAGACGTCGTTCGCGCTCGACTCCCGGCGTGTGACCCGCGCGAGGGACGGACGCAGCGTCAGCCCGTACGCCAATACCGTCGCCCCCAATATCACGCCGTAAAGCACACCGAAATTGAGTACGAGGATGACGCCGGTCGCCACGACCTGCACGGTGAGCGGCAACAGGCCGAAGACCAACCCGGTGACGATGACCGGCAGTGCCACTTCGACACGGAACAGGCAGTCGAGCACCTGTCCCGCACTCACGTCGCGCGCGCGATGCGCAGGCAGTGCGATGAGCCGGGAGAGATAGCCGAGGGCCGTGCGACGGCGCAGATCCTCCATCACGCGCTGGATCATGAGGTCCTTGCCACGTTCCCCAATGGCCGCGCCGGACCAGAGCGCGACGTAGGCCACGGCCAGCGGCATCGCCAGCGCGGTCGAACGCCCTGCGGCCAGCGCATCGACCGCCAGCCCGAGCACCCACGGCGCGCCCAGACGCAACGCGAGCATGAGCCCGGCGGCAAGCGCTGCCGCAACGAGCCACACACGATGGCGCGACGATGCCGGGTCACGCGCCCAGAGCGTGTGCAGCACGAAGCAAAGCGCGCGCCAGCCGGCCTGCCACGTCATGCGACAACCTCTCCCGTGTCGCCCGCCCCGCTTTGTCGCCAGCCGCGAACGAACATCTCCACAGCGTACAAGCGGCGGATCGTCGTCATCGATTCGAGATGATGATGCGCGATGCGCCCGATGGCGCGGCGGCACGCATCGCGGTGGATCCATCCGGATGCTGCGCAGTAGCCGTCGAGACACACCTCCTCGACGTGCGCCAGATTGGCCGCCACGCCCGCCCCGACGATGCCCGTCATCATCCCCTTGTCGCGCCGCCAGAGGTTCGGCAAGCCGCTGGCGAGATACGCCGCGCGGCGCAGTGGCAGACGATTGTGGACGGCGTTGAAGAGCCGATAGGTCGGCATGGCGAAACCGGCTTCGACGACAGGTTGTGTGAGGAACGGGAACACGCTGCCACCGTCGGTGAGCGCCGGATACACCTCGATATCGCGCAGGTTTCCCAGCGTGCCGAGGATTTGCGCGCGTTTGCCCGGCCGCAGGCGAAGCGCCGCACGCTGAAGCCAGGCTTGGGCGAGCGGCTCGGCGCGATACGAATGACCGGCGCTCCCCGCAGCCGTGATCAGGCCATCGGCGCCGGCAGCCACCGGATTCGCGTGGCGCTGCCGCAGTTGCGCCAGCGCGCCTTGCGCGACCCACCATAACGGTAGACGCTGCATCACCGCGAGATCCCGCCACGCGCCGAAGGCTCGACGCCATTGACCGTCGGCGAGCGCGTCGAGAAGCGCACCGTCGGGCGGCGGCGCGAGGAAGACCGCGTCGCCGCCATGCCCGTTCACGAGACGATGGTCGCGATACGACGCCAGTCGCGCGCGCACGACGTCGAGTTGCGAGAGCATGCACATGTGCATCGCCGGACGCGCCAGTCGCGGAATCTCGACCGGCGGCGAAAAGGCAGAACGTTCGATGTCGAAGCGCTCGAATGCCATACGCACATACTTGGCCACACGTCGCGCATGATGCGATTCGTCGCTCGAAGGCGACGCCGGATCGCGGTGATTCACGGCGGTACACGCGCCCGCGCGCCCGGCTTCGGCGAGTGCCAGCGCGAGCGACGTCGACTCGACGCCCCCCGAGAGTTCGAGCACCGCCGACTTGTTGCCCAGGCAGCGTTCGGCGGTGTGCCGCAGCAACCCCAGCAGCCCCTTGCCCGACGTCATGTCGTGAAGCTCGCATGCCCCGTTCGGCCGCCACGACGGCCACCAGACGACGCGTGTCTCGGGCGCCCCCTGCGCAGGGATCCACAAGGCGTGTCCGAGCGGCAGGCGCTCCACGCCGTCGAGCGCGCACTGCACGCCACCCAGATCGCCGTGCACCAGGAAGGACTTGAGGGCCGTGCTGTCGAAGGTAGGACTGTCGCCGGCAATAGACGCCGGGTCGGAAGCGACATGTACCGCACCGTCGTGGCAGAAGCGATAGTACGTCGGACAATGGCCGCAGGGATCGCACAGGACCAGCGTCGAGCCCCCCCAGCGGTCGTGCACGATGATCCGGTAAGGCCCCCAGTACAGTTCGACGAAGCGCTCTGCCGATTCGAGCGCCATGCGGGCCAGATCGAGATCCGGCGGCATCTCGGTGCCGTCGTCCTTGCGGAACACCTGACCGCTCACGTACCAGGCCAGCAGTTCACTCTGGCCGCTGGCGTGCTGCCGACCGATGCCCGCCGGGAGAATGCGTGCGACAGGCTCACCGTTCATGCCCCCGAGGACCACGGCGCCGGGCAACGGCACGTGACGTTCGGCCGGACCAGGTCTCAGACGCGCAAGTTTCATGACGGACTCCGTTTGCATCGCTGCGTGTGAACGCGCCGCCTGGCGGCCACGTCCGTGGGAAACGACCGGAAAACGACCGAGAGGCGACCGGGAGGCGACCGGCAGGCAAAGGCGAATCAGGCCGGCGTCTCGAAGATGACGGCGAGTTGCTCGCGACGGCGTGGGTCGTCGGCGATCACCCGCCCTTGCGCTTCCGCCCAGGCGTGCGCATAGAACGGCTGGCGCTGCACCCCGATCACCAATTGCAGCCGCAGGCCATCGCTCGCGCACCACATGGCAAGCGCCGCATACCACGGCAGACACGGCGTGCACTGCGGATAACACAACGCAGCGCGGTGCATTGCAGCCACGTACGACGCATAGTCGCCAGGCGATCCGTACCGGGTATGACGGGCATGCTGCGCCGCTTGCACGGCGTTGATCACCCCTGCGATACGCCCGCGCCGCGTGGCACGTTGCGCGCGCCAGAGCCAGTACGTTGCTCGGAGCACGTCGCGCGAACGTGGCGTGAACGCAATATCGGCAGGCATGGCGAGCCAGGCGTCGAAGCCCAGACGCGGCGCCATGTCGCGCGTGGCGTGCCGCATGTCGGGCGCGTCGCACTCGCCAGGCGCGAGAATGCCCTCGGCGTCGAACACGTCCTGCATTGCCGGCAGCGCATCGGCAACGCCCGCCGGGTCATGCCGCCAGCCAATCAGACGTCGCAACGCCTGCGAATGGGCATACGAGAGATTGAAGTAGCGATCGCGCGAGAACTTGAGCAGAACCACATGCGCGCCCAGCCCTACCCCGTGCACGTCCGATGCCAGATGACGGAAAACCGGCGCGTCCGCACACGCGCCGGTTTCGATTCGCACCGAATCTGCCACCTCAGCCATTGCCCCCGGTCACCGGCGGCAGCGTCGGAATGCATACCGGCTTGAAACACAGCGGCAGCACGGTGATGCCTTCGGTGTCGTTGCCGAGAACACCGCGCGTGGCATGCGTGGCATCCACCGACGCAAACATCTCAAGTTCGGTCACTGCTCTCGTGGTTCCCGTTTCCTTCTTCATTTAGGACTCCTTCTTGAGTGAATGCGAACGACATCGTCCGCGTCTTCATCATAGGAAACGTGAGCCGGTGCATTTATGGGAATTTTCCGAAGCCGGACGTCAAGCCCGTACCGGGACTTGCGGGCCACTTGCGGGCCATTTCCTGCCACCAAAAGCAAAGCGCCCGCGGGAGAATCCTCGCGGGCGCTTTGTTGCGGTCTTGCCGGAGTGCGGCGCAGCGGCGTCGCCGGCTTTGCGCTTAGCGCTGCGCCGTCTTGGTGACCTTTGCCGGGGCCTTGGCGGCCGGCTTGGCAGCAGCGGTCTTCGCAGGCGCCTTGGCGGCCGTCTTCGCGGGCGCCTTGGCCGGTGCGGCCTTGCTGGTGGCCGCGACAGCCTTCGTTCCCTTGGCCGGCGTGGCGGCCGGACGATGGTCGACCACGCGGATCATCTTGCCGTTCTTGCCGCGCACCAGACGCGTGCGCGGCGCATCGTCGTCGTCCTTCGCGGCAGCCGGTGCCGGGGCTGCCGAGGCAGCGACCACGCGCGAGGCGTCCTTCACCGGCACGTGGAGCACCAGCAACTGGCCCGACGTCAGCGTGTCGCGACGCAGACGGTTCCAGCTCTTGATCTGCGCCACGCTCACACCGCTACGCGAAGCCACAGCAGCCAGCGTGTCGTGCTTGCGTGCGCGCACCATGACCTTGCGCGTATCGGGCAGGTCCGGCTCCAGCGCCAGCACCGCGTTGCTTGCCACCGATGCGCTGATGTCCTGGTCGATGTCGTCCGAGCGCGGCACCAGCAACGTCGAGCCGGCCTTCAGACGCATGCGCGGCGCAATGTTGTTGACCGAGCGGATCACGGCGGCATCGACACCCAGCTTGCGCGCCACGTCTTCCGGACGCTCACGCGACGACGACGTGTAGGTCGTCCAGCTCGAAAGCGGCTTGTCGTAGCTCTTCAGGCGACGTTGGAACACTTCGGCGCTGTCGAACGGCAGCAGGATTTGCGGCTGACCGGCCCCCAGGATCACCGGCTTGCGGAACGACGGATTGAGCGCACGGAACTCGTCGAGCGGCAGATCGGCGAGCTTCGCAGCGAGTGCCACGTCGATGTCGCGCTTGGTCGTCACGCTCACGAAATACGGGTGGTTCGGGATTTCCGGCAGCTTCACGCTGTAGAGATCCGGGTGCGCAATGATGTTCTTGATGGCCTGCAGCTTCGGCACGTAGTAACGCGTCTCGGTCGGCATGCGCAGGCTCAGGTAGTCGGTCGGCAAACCCTGGGCCTGATTGCGGTCGATGGCGCGCTGCACGTTGCCCTCGCCCCAGTTGTAGGCCGCAAGCGCCAGATGCCAGTCGCCGAACATCGCGTAGAGCTTCGACAGGTAATCGAGCGCGGCGGTCGTGGAGGCAAGCACGTCACGACGCTCGTCCTGCCACATGTTCTGCTTGAGGTTGTACGTCTTGCCCGTGCTGGGAATGAACTGCCACATCCCGGCCGCCTTGGCCGTCGAGAGCGCCTGCGGGTTATACGCGCTTTCCACGAACGGCAGCAGCGCGAGTTCCGTCGGCATATGACGGCGCTCGAGTTCTTCGACGATGTGGAACAGATACTTGTTCGAACGATCGATCATGCGCTCCACGTAGTCGGGACGCTGCGCGTACCACTGCGTGCGGTCCTGCGCGAGATCGGTGTCGAGATCGGGAATGGAGAATCCGTGACGGATGCGTGACCAGAGGTCGGCGTCGTCGCTGCCGTAGGCGAGGTCGTTCAGGGAGTCGTTGTCGAGGTCGATCGTCTGATCGCTCGAAACGCGTTGCTTGCCTTTGGCGGTCGAAGCGAGAGGCGACTTGCTCTGCGCATCGGGGGAGGAATTCGACGCACCTGTGGTCGGCGCTGTGCTGGCGCAAGCCGCCAGAAGCAGCGTCAGTAACAAGCTAACGATA
The DNA here is from genome assembly GCF_040391475.1 of Pandoraea pnomenusa. GTDB lineage: Bacteria > Pseudomonadota > Gammaproteobacteria > Burkholderiales > Burkholderiaceae > Pandoraea > Pandoraea pnomenusa_C. The sequence continues at coordinate 40,011 of NZ_JBEBXS010000030.1, forward strand.
AGTCGCATTGATCGGGCTCGAATGGGGTTGCATCTTCATGAAATTGGCAAGGATGTTAAGGAAACCCTTCAGATGCGTCAACCATTCTGCCTAATTTTTTTGCAGAATTTACGCCAAAAAGCCCCGAATTTAAGGGTTATCCCCGAGCGCGAATCGAGACGATGTGGCGGCAACGACACACAAAAGCCACACCCAACGCCCGTATACGATGCGATCGATAAGACACCGAAACATCATCGTCGAGGCGATTCGTCAGGGGTGAGCAGGCGAGTCCATGTGTGTCAACGTCTGCTTTATGACAGACGCCATGACGCGTCGCGCGGTTGACAGCGCGACGCGCTCACGATCAACGGAAGGTGTCTTTCCAGGCGCGCAAGGTGGCGAACACGGCTTCACGCGAGAGCGGCGCGCGTCCGGCATGGTGCTCGGCTGCGGCGGCAACCGCTGGGGCGTCGCTGCGCAGGAAGGGATTGGTCACGCGCTCCTGGGCGAGCGTCGTGGGCAACGTCGGGCGGCCCGCCGCGCGCAGCGCCGTGGCTTCCCGGTGCCACGCGGCCAGCGCCGCGTTATCCGGATCGACGGCCTGTGCGAAGCGAATGTTCGAGAGCGTGTATTCGTGCGTGCAGTGCACGAGCGTGGCCGGTGGCAGTGCGGCGAGCGAGTCCAGCGAGGCGAGCATCTGGGCGGGGGTGCCTTCGAAGAGGCGTCCGCAACCGCACGAGAACATTGTGTCGCCGCAGAACAGTCGCGGCGCGCCGGCGGGCCCGGCACCCAGGAAGTAAGCGATGTGGCCCGCGGTGTGGCCAGGCACGTCGATGACGTTCAGCGTCATGGCCGGCGATGCGATGTGCACCGTCTCGCCGCCCTGATGCGGATGGTCGACACCCGCGATGGCCTCGCGAGCGGGGCCATGCACCGGCACGTCGAAACGTTCGAGCAGTGTGCCGATGCCGCCAACGTGGTCGGCATGCTTGTGCGTGATGAGAATGGCGCGCAGCGTGAGGCCGCGCGATTCGAGATAGGCGAGCACCGGGGCGGCGTCGCCGGGATCGACCACCACGGCATCTTTGCCGTCGTCGATGACCCAGAGATAATTGTCCTGGAACGCGGGGACGGGAAAGACGGTCAGTGTTCCGGCCGACTGTTCACCTGCCGCATCTGCGTGCGCATCCATATATACTCGCCACCATGTCAGAACGTCCGATTATAGACTGGCCCGTCTGGCTCGTCTCACCGCCAGGCCGCTACGCGCTCGCATGGGAACAGGCCCTCTTCGACCAATGGGTCGGGGATCTGTTCGGCTATCACGCGCTGCAGCTCGGCCGCCCCGAGCTCGATACGCTGCGTGAGAATCGCATGCCATACCGGGGGCTCATTCTTCCCGCCGCTCGCGGCCCGGAAGCGCCGCTGCTCATGACCAAGGCCGCCAGCGACACGTCCGTCTGCCCGCCGCCGGGTGACGGTATCGCTGCGGCCGCGCCGAGCGCGACGGCAGCCACCGAAATGGTCGCCCGCGACATCCTCGTGAGCCGCTTCGACGAACTGCCGATCGCCACGGCAAGCACCGATCTCGTTGTGTTGCCGCACGTGCTCGAGTTCGCGGAGAACCCGCACGACATCTTGCGCGAAGTCGAACGCATTCTCGTGCCGGAAGGACAGGTCATCATCACCGGCTTCAACAATCTGAGCCTGTGGGGCGCCCGTGAAGAACTGGGACGCCTGGCCGGTGCCCCGTTCCTGCCCCCGGGCGCCGACCTCATCGCGTTCACGCGTCTGAAAGACTGGCTCAAGCTGCTGTCGTTCGATATCGACCGCGGACGATTCGGCTGCTATCGCCCTCCCCTGCGTGGCGAGCACTGGCTGCAACGCTTCGAATTCATGGAGCCCGCAGGCGATCGCTGGTGGCCGATCTTCGGTGCGCTTTATGCCGTGCGCGCGGTCAAGCGGGTACGAGGCATGCGCTTGGTCGGCAAAGTCCGCAAGCGTATACTCGGCCTCCAGCCGGCGGCGGCACCGGTGGCCACACCCAACACCACGCACCGCCAGATGGCTGAAGCTACCGAAGCGTCCGATTGAATGTTTGAGAGATGACCTTGCCGCAAGTTGAGATCTACACCGACGGTGCCTGCAAAGGCAATCCCGGCCCCGGCGGCTGGGGCGCCCTGCTCCTTGCCGGCAAACACCGCAAGGAAATGTTTGGCGGCGAACCCAATACGACGAACAACCGCATGGAGCTGCTCGCCGTCATACGCGCGCTCGAAGCGCTGAACAAGCCTTGCCATGTCGTGCTGCACACCGATTCGCAATACGTGCAGAAAGGCATCAGCGAATGGATTCACGGCTGGAAGGCGCGCGGCTGGAAGACGGCTGCCAAGGAACCCGTGAAAAATGCCGATCTCTGGCAGGAGCTCGACGCCATCTCCCAGAAGCATGACATCGACTGGCGCTGGGTCAAGGGTCACGCCGGACACGACGGCAACGAGGCCGCCGACCAGTTGGCCAATCGCGGCGTGGAAAGCCTGCGGCGCGGCTAATCGCCCGTTGCGCGATCGGCGCGGCGTTCAACGCTGCGCCCCTCGTCCGCGCGTTGCGTGATATCGAATTGTCTGCAGCGCGCTTATTCCGAAAGCACACACGATTTACCAAAGATTTACCGAACCTCATGCGACAACTGATCCTCGATACCGAAACCACCGGCCTGAACGCCAAGACGGGTGACCGCCTGCTGGAAATCGGCTGCGTCGAACTGGTCAACCGCCGCCTGACCGGCAACAACCTGCACTTCTACATCAACCCCGAACGCGACAGCGATCCGGGCGCATTGGCCGTGCACGGACTGACGACCGAGTTCCTGTCCGACAAGCCCAAATTCGCGGAGATCGCGGAAGAGTTGCGCGAGTATTGCCGCGACGCCGAGATCATCATTCACAACGCGGCGTTCGATCTGGGCTTTCTCGACATGGAGTTCGGCCGCCTCGGCTGGCCGCCGTTCATGCAGCACTGCACGAGCCTGATCGACACCCTGCTTCGTGCACGCGAGATGTTCCCCGGCCGCCGCAATTCGCTGGACGCGCTTTGCGAACGTCTCGGCGTGAACAACGCGCACCGCACGCTGCACGGCGCATTGCTCGATGCGGAGCTGCTCGCCGACGTCTACCTTGCCATGACGCGCGGCCAGGAAAGTCTGGTCATCGATGCCGGCGACGGTGATGAAGGCCACGCCGGTGCGCAGCGCGAAAAGATTTCGCTGCGCCAGTTCGATTTGCCAGTGATCCTGGCCGCTGCGGAAGAAGTCACGCAGCACGACGACGTGTTGAACAGCATCGATAAAGGCATCAAGGGAACATGCGTGTGGCGCACGGAACCGGCACCGCCGGAAGGCGAGGCCACACCGGCCGCGTGAGATTGCAAGGGATGCGAGACGCTTTGCGAGAAATTCGCACGAAGGTCTTCCCAAGTGGAGAAAACATCCCTATAATCGCTGTCTTTGCTGCTTGCGAGTCATCGCAAGAAACGGCGTGAAGTGATCGAGAGATATCGTCACGGCGGCAGCAAAAAAGAACAAAAGAAAGGTTGCAGACTTCAGCGAAAACAGTTAAAGTTCTGCTCCTGATTGCGAAAGAAGAACTTCAGCAATCGACACTAAGTCATTGATTTAGTTGATGATTTGGGTGGTTAGCTCAGCGGTAGAGCACTGCCTTCACACGGCAGGGGTCACAGGTTCAATCCCTGTACCACCCACCAGATTCGAAGGGCCGACGATGCGTCGGCCCTTTTTGCATTCTGCGTCCGGATTGATCGATGCGAGCGTCAGTTGCGCTCCCATCGTTATCCCACTGCTCCCTTCGTCAGCGCTTGAATCCTGCTACCCCGACCACTCGAACGTCGGGCCCGGTAAGCGAATAGACGATCCCCCCATTGTTCGCCGCTGCACCGGTCAGCACGCCTTGCGTCCAAAGTTGGCATGCTCCCGCGCATGCACCGCCCGTCACGTTTTGCGTAATCGTGCTGAAGGTCGCGCGTGCGCCATCCGGCCCCACCGCAGCCCTTCCCGCACCAGTCACGTAGGTCTGCCCCGCCGTCATCGCGATGTTCAGATTCGGCGCGCGGCAGCGATGCGGTGAAGCCGACAGGCAGTGAATCCCGGCACACAAGGAGACGCACGTCGAGCGGCGCCTCTCGCTGGTCTGTTGCGGGTCTATTACTCGTTTTGCCTTGTACCGCGCAGTCGCCCAGCCCGCGTTTACCTATTCTGATGACAGCGACCCTGGCGAACCGGCACGAAACCCGTCACACCAGGACGTGCACCCGGCCGTTTTTCATAGATTTTTTGTATCACCGGATAAAATCAATCGATTTCGATATATCGAAAGCCATAGGAAATACATTGCCGGAACGAACCCGCCGCCCGTCCTACGGGGTTTTCCACGACGTGACGGGGCCTACAGTGGCAGTCTTATATAAGACCCAAGCATTCACATTACGAAAAGGCATTTCAGTTTTGCCCCCGACCCGTGTCACAATCGAGGCAATTTGTCATGGCTAGCGGACTGTCACCCCAGTCGGCGGCGTTCCCCCACCTTTTCCTGCTTCTTGAATCCGAGACCAGCGATGAGTACGCAGCAACCCAGCATCATCTACACCCTGACCGACGAAGCACCGCTTCTGGCCACCGGCTCCTTCCTCCCGATCATTCGCACGTTCACCGCGCCCGCCGGCGTGGCGATCGAGACGAGCGACATTTCGGTGTCGGGCCGTATCCTCGGTGAGTTCCCCGAATTCCTGACGGAAGACCAGCGCGTGCCGGACAACCTCGCCGAGCTGGGCCGTCTGACGCAAGATCCGGACACGAACATCATCAAGCTGCCGAACATCAGCGCGTCGGTGTTCCAGCTCCAGAGCGCCATCAAGGAACTCCAATCGAAGGGCTACAAGGTGCCGGACTATCCGGAAGACCCGAAGACCGACGAAGAAAAGGCCATCCAGAAGCGTTACTCGAAGTGCCTGGGCTCGGCAGTGAACCCCGTGCTGCGTGAAGGCAACTCGGATCGCCGCGCGCCGCTGGCCGTCAAGAACTACGCCAAGAAGCACCCGCACAGCATGGGCGAGTGGAGCATGGCTTCGCGCACGCACGTCGCGCACATGAAGCATGGCGACTTCTACCATGGCGAAAAGTCGATGACCATCGACAAGGCCCGTGACGTCAAGATGGAACTCGTCACCAACAGCGGCAAGACGATCGTGCTCAAGCCGAAGGTCTCGCTGCTCGACGGCGAAATCATCGACAGCATGTTCATGAGCAAGAAGGCGCTGTGCGAGTTCTACGAAGAGCAGATGGAAGACGCGCGCAAGACCGGCGTGATGTTCTCGCTGCACGTGAAGGCCACCATGATGAAGGTCTCGCACCCGATCGTGTTCGGCCACGCCGTGAAGATCTTCTACAAGGAAGCCTTCGAGAAGCACGGCAAGCTGTTCGACGAACTGGGCGTGAACGTCAACAACGGTCTCGTGAACCTGTACGAGAAGATCGAAGCGCTGCCGAGCACGCAACGTGAAGAGATCATCCGCGATCTGCATGCCTGCCACGAGCACCGTCCGGAACTGGCGATGGTCGACTCGGCCAAGGGCATCTCGAACCTGCACGCACCGAACGACGTGATCGTCGACGCCTCGATGCCCGCCATGATCCGTATCGGCGGCAAGATGTGGGGTGCCGACGGCCGTCCGAAGGACACGAAGGCCGTGATCCCGGAAAGCACGTTCGCCCGCATCTATCAGGAAATCATCAACTTCTGCAAGACGAACGGCGCTTTCGACCCGACCACGATGGGCACGGTGCCGAACGTTGGCCTGATGGCGCAGAAGGCCGAAGAATACGGCTCGCACGACAAGACGTTCGAGATCGCCGAAGACGGCGTGGCGAACATCGTCGACATCGCCACCGGCGAAGTGCTGCTGTCGCAGAACGTGGAAGCCGGCGACATCTGGCGTATGTGCCAGGTCAAGGACGCCCCGATCCGCGACTGGGTGAAGCTCGCCGTGAACCGCGTGCGCAACTCGGGCATGCCGGCCGTGTTCTGGCTCGACCCGTACCGTCCGCACGAAGCCGAACTGATCAAGAAGGTCGAAACGTACCTGAAGGATTACGACACCAACGGTCTCGACATCCAGATCATGTCGCAAGTGCGCGCCATGCGTTACACGCTCGAGCGCGTGATCCGTGGCCTGGACACCATCTCGGTGACCGGCAACATTCTGCGCGACTACCTGACCGACCTCTTCCCGATCATGGAGCTGGGCACCAGCGCCAAGATGCTCTCGATCGTGCCGCTGATGGCCGGTGGCGGCATGTACGAAACGGGTGCAGGCGGTTCGGCACCGAAGCACGTCAAGCAACTGGTGGAAGAAAACCATCTGCGCTGGGACTCGCTGGGTGAGTTCCTGGCGCTGGCCGTGTCGCTGGAAGACCTGGGCATCAAGACGGGTAACCAACGCGCCAAGATCCTCGCCAAGACGCTCGACGCTGCCACGGGCAAGCTGCTCGACAACAACAAGGGTCCGTCGCCGAAGACCGGTGAGCTCGACAACCGCGGCAGCCAGTTCTATCTGTCGATGTACTGGGCGCAGGAACTGGCCGCACAGACGGAAGATGCCGACCTGGCCAAGACCTTCGCGCCGCTGGCCAAGCAACTGACCGAGAACGAGAAGACCATCGTGGGCGAACTCGCCGACGTGCAAGGCAAGCCGGCCGACATCGGCGGCTACTACAAGCCGGACTTCGCCAAGCTCGACCAGGTCATGCGCCCGAGCAAGACGTTCAACGCCGCGCTGGAAAGCGCAGCGAAGGCGTAAGCGCACTGCAGCACCGGTAGCCTGTGGGCGGGTCGGTACGACCGCCCTTGTCTACTCGCAATACCCAACAAAAAAGCCGGCAAATGCCGGCTTTTTTGTTGTCGCTGCCCCGTCCTGAAACCACGTTTCCCGCCAGCCATTTCAAGACGCGACATCGCCCGCAATGCCTTGTGCCCGCGCACATGGCGCGGGACGCAACACATCAATCGTCGAACAACGCGAGGGCACGAAACTCGATGCTCTCACGCGGAAGATGATTTTCCGGAGCACTCGGGTCGGTGAAAGCCCCGTGCGGCACGAACTGCGGCCCCAAAGACGTCGAAGCATCGTAGACCTTGAAAATCCAGGCCTGATCGGGCTGCATTCCCCTCGCATAGAACCAGCGATGCGCCGCATTATGCGACAGCGCAAACATCGAGCCCTTGCGTCCCGGGAACATCAAGGTCACCGGCACCAAATCCCCTTCCTCAATCGATCCCGGGTCCGCGAACGCGAGCGGCTTGTCATGCAGCGGGCCTCGCAGGGGATGCCAGATATTGAGAAAGACGAAGCGCTTTCCGGCGTATTTCGGCGCCTCGTCTCCCAGCAACGAGGCAACACGAACAGCGGCGGACTTGTGCGTGTAGTCATTGTGCATACGGGGGTCCGGTGCACGTTGCTCGCTCCCCGCCGCACGCCCGTTGACCTGTCCGATGCTGATTTCGCCTTCGACAGACTTGCGAATCGTGTAGTCGTAAAGCTTCACGAAAGCAGCGCCGGTGTGCTCGGCCACCATTTGCGCAATTTCCGGATACGCCACGGATTTGATTTGCGCTTCGGAGTAATCCGTTACCGCCGTGTGACGCGGAACGAGTTTGAACCCGTGACGATCCAAATCCAGACGCCCGGCGACCGGATTCACGTCATAAACCCGCATCGATTGCGGGTCCAGCGTTATATTGTTTTGCGGCCCGTCTTCACGCGCATGGCCGTAGGAATACAGTTCTTCATCCGAGCGTTTGACGTAGTTCAACTCGGCATCGACATACGGCAGTTGGGACAATACCAACGATTGCGTTGAATCCATGGTCAGCTCGCCGTAACCGGTGGGTGATTCGCGTCAAAAATCACCGCCAGCTTGTTTTGGTCCGGATCACGGAAATACGCGACATAGATATCCGGGTGATAGTCTTTTCGCGGACCGGGTGCGCCTTCACACTTGGCCCCCTGTTCGATCGCCGCGCGATAAACGGCATCGACCTGCGCTTGCGAATTCGCCCAAAATGCAATCGACGTGCCATTACCAAAGCTTGCCGCGTCGCCATTAATGGGCAACATGCTCCAGAAAACGCATTGATGATTCGGTGCATCGGGCTTTCCGTATCCGACAGCATAGTCGGCGTCGTATCGGGCGACGAGATTCAGCGGCGCCAATACAGCGTCGTAAAATTGCTTTGCTGCGGCGATATTTTGGGTACCGACAGTGGTGTGGCGAATCATGCTTGATCTCCAAAGGGAATTGAACGCAAATGCTACGTTTCAAGCATGGCAATAACAACGCAACATCACGCAAACCGAGGTTGCACTATGCGCAAAGGTGATGATCTGTCGACGTGGCGACTCTTCGCCCGTGTCGTCGAATTAGGCAGTTTCACCAAAGTCGCGGAGGAATCCGCGACAGAGCCATCGACGATCAGCCGCCGGATTCAGTCTCTTGAAAATGATCTCGGCATTCAATTGCTGCATCGTTCCAGCAGGGTCCTCAGCGTTACCGACACCGGAATGCTCGCGTATCGCCAAATGCAAGAGGTCCTGGCCCATTTCGATCAGTTTCACGAAAACATCAATTCGCCCGAAGGCGAGTTGAGCGGATTGATCCGTTTTTCCGCCCCGGTGCTGGAAAGCGAATATTTGCTTTCCGATTGGATACTCGAATTCTGCCAAGCCCACGCCAAGATCCGGATCAACTTCCAGGTTAGCGATACGCTGTTCGATTTCTTTGCGGATCGCATCGACCTCGCGTTACGCGTTGGCATGATCCGCGACGAGGAAGTCGTGGCGCGCGAGATTGGCCATGAAGACATGGTGATTTGCGCAAGCAGGACATTTCTGGCGCAACGTGATCGCCCGCGTTCTCCAGCGGATCTCGATGAAGACGGCGTGCTCTGCCATCCGGCAGTTCGCAATACCCACGATCACGTCGATCTGAAAAATGGTGAGGAAATCACTTCGGTCCGCGTGAATCGCAGACTCTCCGTGAATCATGAGCCGACGTTGTATCGCATGGTGCTTGGCGGGGCCGGCGTCGGCATACTCCCGCGTTGGCTGGTACAACGGGACATTCAGGCCGGCGCGTTGGAAGAAGTCCTGGCCGGCTGGCAAAGCGTGCGCTTTCCCGTCTGGCTGCTTCGCCCCCCCGGGAAATTCACGTCTCCGGCGGTCCTCGCGCTGAGCGATTGGCTGGCGAGGAAATGGCGCGAGTCAAGCGGCGAACTTACCGGGAACGTTGGCACGAACGGGATGCCTCGCCCGTAAATCCGGCCATGAAATGCAAAACGCCCGATGACAGGCATCGGGCGTTTTGTACCACCTTCAGTGTCAACCTGTTCCAGGATTCGACACTTCACAACCAGCGCCGAAGGCGGCATACACCGCCAACGGCCCCGCAGAGAACCGGTCAGCGATTGACCTGTTCCTTCGATTGCGTGAGGGCCAGCACGGCGCCCAGTGCAAGCGCAGCCGACACGCAGTACATACCGGCGTTGGTGCTTTGCGTCACGTCCTTGAGCCAGCCGATGACGAACGGGCTCACGAAACCCGCAAGGTTACCGATCGAGTTGATCATGCCGATCGCCGCAGCGGCCGAACCGCCCACGAGCAGCGCGCTCGGGTAGGTCCAGAACACCGGCATCGTTGCCAGCATGCCGGCCGTGCCAACCGACAACGCCACCATCGCGAGCGGCACGTTGTTGCCCCAGATCGTGCTCAGGTACAGGCCCACGGCACCGGCCAGCGACACCACGGCGAAGTGCCAGCGGCGCTCGCGCGTGCGGTCCGAGCTGCGCGCCACGACGATCATGCTGACCACGGCACAGGCGTACGGAATGGCGGTCAGCAGACCCACGTCCAGTGCGTTCTTCACGCCGCTGGCCTTGATGAGCGTCGGCAGGTAGAAGCCGATGCCGTACAGGCCCATCATGCAGCAGAAGTAGATCACGGCCATCAGCCACACACGGCCGTTCGAGAACACCGATGCCACCGAGTGCTGTGCCTTGCCCGCGCTGTCTTGCGCGATATTGTGCTCGAGCACCTGCTTCTCGTCTTCCGAGAGCCACGACGCAGCGCGAATGCCGTTCGGCAGGTACATCAGCACGATCACACCGAGAATCACCGACGGAATCGCTTCGATGAAGAACAGCCATTGCCAGGCCGCCCAACCACCCACGCCGTTGAACGCGGAGAGGATCCAGCCCGAAAGCGGACCGCCGAACACACCGGCGATGGGAATGCCGATCATGAACAGCGCGTTCATGCGGCCACGGCGTTGTGCCGGGAACCAGTACGTCAGATACAGCACGATACCGGGGAAGAAGCCCGCTTCGGCCACGCCCAGCAGGAAGCGCACCACATAGAACTGCATGGGGGTCTTCACGAACAGCGTGGCAGCCGAGAGCACGGCCCACGAGATCATGATGCGCGCGATCCAGCGGCGCGCACCCACCTTGTGCATGATGATGTTGCTCGGCACTTCGAAGAAGAAGTAACCGATGAAGAAAATACCTGCGCCGAGACCGTAGATGGTCTCGCTGAATTGCAGGTCGTTCAGCATTTGCAACTTGGCAAAGCCGACATTCACGCGGTCGAGATATGCCGCGACGTAACACAGGAAAAGGAACGGCAACAAACGCCAGGTCGCTTTTGCGTAGGCTCGCGCCTCGATCTCGCGCGAGTGCGCGATGGGTTTGGTACCGCTAGCGATAGTACTCATGGTCTCCACTTCGAACTTCGGCTGCCACGCAGCCAGAATCACGACTGCAACGCTGCCGACAGACCACTCGCACCGATCACGCTGCCTTACCCACTCGACCGCTCTGAAGACCTCACGATTCCCATGCGACGGGAATCGATTTCGCGGGATCCGTCGACATTGTCTCCGGACGTCAGCCCCGGCCCATCGGCCGTTGCGCAACGTTTCTACCCTGCCATCCCCTTTGGTTTTCGGGAGGCCGACGCGATTGTAAACCATAGGACAACGCCCGATTTGGAACGCTTCCTCGGTCAGCGATGAATTTCTTAAATCGCAGCGATTGAGAATGTCGTATGGACGCGACATCGCAGTCACATTGACACGCTGGGCGACGATCGGGCGCGTCAGTGTCGCGACACCGCTTCACACGGGGCGCTGGCCCTCTGACATGTCTGCCGCTATGCGGACTTGTCTGAAAATCGTAGCGAAGGACATCCATTTGTCGCCTGACAGCCGCAGGGTTTCGCGCGTAATCTCGTCGCTATGACACCGCAATTGACGTTGCGGCGTACCGCCCGCTACCGAGGCATCGCATAGACCTCTCCGAATTTTGAATCACGCACCGTCATGACTTCTCACGCTTCCCTGTCGCTGCCCGCACCCGCTGTCGTGTCGCTGGTGAGTGTCTTCCCCGCTGCGCAGAATGGCGGCAATCCGGCGCCCATCGTGCTCGATGCCGACGCCCTGTCGGCCGACGACATGCGTGCGGTAGCGGCGCATTACGGACATGAGAGTGGATTCATCATGGCGCCGGCGGACTCGCTGAACACCTGGCGCTTTCGTTTCTTCGTGCCGAATCATGAGATGGAGATGTGCGGGCACGCCACGCTGGGCGCGTTGTGGGTGCTGCGTCGTGCCGGACGATGGGATGGCCGCCCCGTCACCATTGAGACGTTGAGCGGCAAGGTCGAGGGCCGGATGGCCGACGACGGCGAGCACATCGAAGTGAGCCAGCCGTCAGGACGCACCGAGCCCATCATCGACGCCACGGCCATCAATGCCATCTGCGCGGCGTTACGAATCTCGCCCGACGACATTGCCCCTGAGGGCATCTGCAACGCGGCGACGAGTCGCGTGAAGACACTGATCCCGCTGCGCAGCGTCGCGCAACTGCAGTCGCTGGCCCCGGATTTCAGCAAGATGCTCGCGACCTGCGATGCCATCGCATCCACCGGCTTGTACCCGTGCGCCCGCGAAGACGTCGGTGACGGACGCGCGCTACCGGTATTGCAGGCGCGTCAGTTCCCGCGATCTTCCGGCTATCCGGAAGACGCCGCAACCGGCATCGCCGCCGCGGCGCTGCTCTACGGGGCGCGCCGCTATGGTTGGCTGGCGCCGGGCGAACGCGGCGTCGTGGTGCGACAAGGCGTTGCGATGGGACATCCGTCGGCCATCACGGTCACGCTGCGCGATCCGCTCGACGCCGACGCCGGTTGCTGGATCAGCGGCGACGTGCACGCAATGTGACGACCACGACGACACCGATCGCCGCCGCCACGGCGCCACACAAAAACACCGCGCGATAGCCGAATGGATTCGCCACGGCGCCGGCCAGCGGGCCGGTGAGCAGGATGGCAACGTCCTGAAACGCGGCATACGTCCCAAGACTGGTGCCTCGGCTCGCGGCGGGGGCACGTTTGACGACTTCGATCCCCAGCGACGGGAAGATCAACGACGCACCGGCGCCGGCGAGTGCGGTGCCGAGCAATGCGAGCCACGCGACCGGTGCCTGCCAGACAAGCAGCAGACCAACGGCTTCGACGACGAGCGACGCTTGCGCGACGCGCAGGTTGCCGAAGCGCTCCGGCCATCGACCGCCGATCAGGCGCACCAGCACGAAGGCCAGACCGAAAGCCGAGAGTGCTATGGCGGCGCCAGCCCAGCGCGACGCATCGAAGTACAAGACCACGAACGCCCCGACCACCGCAAAGCCCACCCCCTGCAACGCCAGCGCCAGCCCCGGCAGAAACACGATGCGCAGCACCTGCGAGTACGGCAGCGCGCCGCCTGCGTGGTGCGCCGGAGCAACGCCCGGAATACGCGAGATGACAGCCCAGCCGGCCAGCGGCAGAAGACACATCACGATGGCGACGCCAATGAGTGCCGTGCTGCCGTAAAGCGCGAGTCCGAGCGGCGCACCGACAGCGAACCCGCTGAAGACGGCGGCGCCCGTCCAGGACATCACGCGACCCGATTGCGCCGCGCCGAGGCTGCCGATGGCCCATGTCAGCGTGCCAGTGATACACAGACTCTCGCCCACGCCGAGCAGCAGACGGGAGATCGTGAGGACACCGAGACGCGGCTCGGGCGAGAGCGTCACGAGGCCCGTGGCCAGCATCGCGATACCGGAGAGTCCGACGAACGTCAGACCGCGCATGAGTGCAACGCGCGCGCCACGCTGATCGGCGGTGCGCCCGGCGAACTTGCGCGTAAGCACCGTCGCCAGCGACTGCACGCCAACGGCAAAGCCGACCACGACGTTGTGAAAGCCGAGCACGTCATGCACGAACAGCGGCACGACGGAGAGCGACATGCCGATGGTCAGGCACGCCAGAAACACGTTAAGCGAAAAGCGCAGCAACAACGCCGTGGCGTTGACGGGCGCGCCGGTCGAGGTGGCTGGATTGGCCGAATTGGCCGGATTGGCCGGGGTGGCCTGTCCAGCCTCCGGATTGGCCGTTGCAGCAGAAGCAGCGGGGGACGACATACCAAAAGCTCCATGAGGTGCCGGCGCACACGTGGCGCATAGCGCGTACCGGCGAACGAACGAGCGCGACGCGGCCGTCGGAACGCACCGACGATTCGGGTCAACAGGGCAAATCGGGGGAAAAGGCGCTTGTGGCGCGTAGAGAACCGGGGATGGCGCCGAATGGGCAACCCGGTGGTTCACTTGCGAACGCACGCCCCTCGACCGACGTGCCGGATCGCCCGGCCGCTGTCGCGGAGTATGCGTTGGTTCACGTGAACGCTTACGTGGTATCAGCGGATAAACATCGCCGAATACCAAAAATCAGTTCGCATTCTAGCCACGCAAATTACGTTGCGCAAGCAGCGGCACGCGTTGATGTCAATCGATCGGATCGGTGCCCTTCGCGCGCCGGGTACTCGCCTTGACCGTTTGTTGCAACGCGCGGCGAATCGCGCTGTAGCGGCGCAATGCCTCTTCCATCGCGGCGATGCGCGTGGTCCCGGCGGCCCCGTCGGCAAGCAGCTTGGCCTTGAGTCCGCCATAGGCGGCCTCCATCGATGCCACGTGTGTGACGAATGATTCACCGACGTCGGCGGGTAGTGTGTCGCGCTCCACGAGATCGAGCAGTTCGGTCGACTCGTGCAGGAATGCCGTGTAGGCATCGGAAAGCCCGGTAGCAGTGCCCGTCTGGTCATGCAATGTTGCGGCGGCTATGGCCTGTTCGGCGGCACTCTCGTAGTAGCGCAGCGTGCGCAGCGTATCGGCGAGGGCTTCGGCGGCGGCGGCTTCCATCGCCACGCGACTCATGCGCTCCGCGAACGACTGGCACACCGCCCCGAGACGCATCACGGAAGCGTGTTCCTGCGCCAGTGCACCGGCACTCATGCCGGTGAGCGCGCCGCGCACCATGTGGCGGCTCATCACGCCGAGGCGCTCGACTTCACGCTCGAGCGCGTCGACGGCCAATTGCGGCACTTGCAGCACGTTGTCGTCGAGGAACTGCGGCGCGCCTTCGTCTTCCTCGCGCGTACGGAAGCGGCGTTGCAGCCAGTGCAGCAGTGGCGTGGACAACGGGATCATCAGTAACACGCCGAGCACGTTGAACGTCGTGTGGAAAATGGCGAGCTTGATGGCGGGATCGGTCTCGTAGCCGAACCATCCCATCGCGGAGGCGATGGCGCGAATCATCCACGGCAACAGGATCAGCGCGACAACGGCCGCCACCACGTTGAACGCCACGTGCGCCATCGCAGCGCGCCGGGCGTTCGGCGTGGCACCGATCGCCGCGAGCACGGCGGTCAGGGTCGTGCCGATATTCGCGCCAATCACCACGGCTGCGGCGCCTTGCGCACTCAACAGCCCGTTTTGCGCTGCCGTGAGCGTGATGGCCATCGCGGCGGCGGAGGACTGCACAATGCAAGTGAGCACGAAGCCGACGACGACTTGCAGCAGCACGTCGAGCGGTCCGTCGCCATCGGGCATGCGGATCACGCCGGCCATGTCGATGAACGCCGACTGCAGCAGGGAGATGCCGAAGAAGAGCAGACCGAAGCCGGCGATGGCATTCCCGATGGCGCCACGCCGGGAGCCCGCGCCCGTGAGGCGCAACGCCACGCCCACGGCGATCAGGGGCAGCGCGAAGGCGTCGATGTTGAACTTCAGGCCGACCACCGCAACGATCCACGGCATCATCGTCGAGCCGAGGTTCGAGCCGAACATCAGCCAGAGCGCGCCGCCGAGCTTGAGCAGACCGGCATTGACGAAACCGATGGTCGCGATGGTCACGACCGACGAGGATTGCGTGATCGCGGTCACGAGCACACCGGACGCGAAGGCCTGCACGCGTGTGCGCGTCGCGCCGGAGAGGATGTGTTCGAGGGCCGGCCCGGCGGCAAGCTTGAGGCCGTCGGTCATCAGTGTCATGCCGATGAGGAAGATACCGATGCCACCCGCCAGAATACTTACCGCCTTGACGATTTCGTCCATGCCACCGTTCCTTTGTCAGAACTGCGGGTTCCGTCCCAGGGGAATACCGGCCGTGGTGCGGCCTCAGTGATCTGCGCGCAAGAGTCCCCAGCATAACCGGTAAAGCTCGTCCTCGAACTCCGGTGTGCCGAGCAATGGCGAATCTTCGAGCGCGGCCGAGCGCAACGTGCCCATCACCGCCCGCGTGAGCACGAACACGGTAGCGGCGGTCGGCGGACGCATCTCCGGCGCATCGCGCCGCGACATGGCCACGGCGATGTGTTCGGCCGCCTCGCGCATGGCCTGCATGATGTTCTCGTGATGATCGAGTTGCCAGGCCATCTTGATGAGCGAGCGCTTGACACGCCCGCCTGCCCCGAAGGCTTCGATCAGCACGCGCAGCCGTTCGCGGATCACACGCTCCGGATCGTCGCCCCGCTCTGCTGCGCG
>NZ_JBEBXS010000031.1:0-54067 GCF_040391475.1 Pandoraea pnomenusa
GCGCCTCATCTGACGGATTGCTGGTGACGGATTACGCGTCGGACGTCAGCACGTTGTACAGGGCCTGCGCACGCACTTCGCGCAGGCTCTTCGCCAGGTAATACTTTTTCGTGCCGTAGACAATGCGTACGTAGTAACCCTTCTTCGCACCGGAGCGCGCCGAAGCGTTCGCCATACCTGCGGCGAGATTCTGCATCGTGGCGCCGACGGCCGCGCCCGCCATGCCCACTGCGCCCGACCCGACGTAGACCGAATTGCTCGTGACGATCGGCGTATTCGCGAATGAGTTGCCGAGTTCGATCGACGAGACCTGTGCGGTGTCATACGATTTGTCGCCCACGATCAGCTTGCCGTTGATCAGTTTGACGACCTGCGTCTTGCGGTTCGATTTGAAGGCGTAGACGACCAGACCGACCATGCCTGCTGCGACGAGCAGGAAGAAGTGCATGCCCAGACCCATCATGAAGAAGATGAAGGCGGAAAGGCATCCCATGAAGATCGGGACCAACGGCGGATTGTCGCCAGGGATGGAAATGACGATGCCGCCGTCGACACGCTCGACGTTGACCGGATTTTCGGCTTGGATTTCTTTCATGATTTATCTGGCGTTGAATTGGTGGTTACCTGCTTGTGCGGCCGTGCCCCGGCACCGCCGTCCCCCGTCATGCAACCGATACCGCCCCGCCACGAGTGCATGCGTCGCGCCGATCGGTTGGCGGCCGATTATAGCGACGGCATAAGTCGGTTTAATTGCCGGATTGCGTGTCGAATCAAAATACAACAGCGCCCCCTATTGTTAATGACAGGGTGCGCCGTTGACTGTTTCGGATAGCGAATCGATCCGATGAATTTCGCCTGTCTTTCAGGTCAACTTTATGTTGCATCTGATAGAACATATTCGCTTTTCGGGTCGCCGCTTCATGCCGAAACTTAAAAAACGAACGGAATTTGGAATTCTTGGCTTCAGGGCGTTTCAACGGCCGTATTGCTGCTGCGTCTGTTGCTGTTGGCGGCGAAGCGAGTCGATCATGATCGATGCAGCGTCGGCCCAGTTTTGCATGCCGTTCGCGTCGCCCTGACCGCGTGTTGCACGCACCTGCGCCAGATCGAGACGTGCGCGCGTGTAGTCTTGGGATGCCGCGCGCGCCAGCCACTTCTCGCTCTCGGCATAGTCGCGTTGCGCGAGCTTGCCTTCGAAGTAGATCTCGCCGAGCAGTGTCTGCGCAATCGGATACCCGGTGTTCGCCGCGCGCTTGTAGAAGTTGACGGCGGCTTTGCCGTCGCGCGACACGCCGTAGCCATTCTCGTAGATCATGCCGAGTGTGGTGAGCGCTGCCGCGTCATTGCCGCGCGCCCGCAGTGCGGCAATGTCGTTGCGGTCGGCGCGCTGCGCCGCCTGCGTGATACGCGCTTCGGCGTCGTCCCAGGCGTTGGCGCGCTGTGTCTGCGGATTTTGCAGCGGGGCTGCCGGTTGCGCATTCGCATTCTCGCGAACCTTCGCCAACTGATCGGCCAGATACGGCGGCACGTGGGGCACGGAGGCAGCGCTGCCCGACGGGGCGACGGGGGCGCTTGCCGACGCGACGCCGCGTGTTGCCCCGCCGCGCGTTGCATCGGAGGTCTTGCCCGAAGGCACGTTGGAAGCGACGAGGAACTGTGCGCCAAGCGGCACGTCGCCGATCAGGCCGCTCGAAATCCACGGACGCTGCTGTCCGCCCGTGAGCTCTGCCACCTGCTGCTGCACGAGGTCGAGCGTATGCTTGATCGTGGCGCCGGGCGTCTTCATGTTCATCGCCAGGTAGTAGGCGAACGGACTGTTGTCCGCAGCGCTACCGAAGTTGCCGAAGTTGCGCATCGAATCGTAAGCGGGCGCCTGATCGGCCGTTGAAAAGGCGATCAACTCGCCCTGTCCCACTTTTTCGGGCTTGAGTCCCGGACCGGCATTGCCGCGCGAGGGTACGCGGCAGGCATCGATCACCGCGATGAACGACGTGGGGGCCGAGGGCATGACCTTGCTGCGCACATAGCCCAGCCGGAGGGCGCGCTCGAGAAGAATAGGGCGCGTCATGGCGCGAATGGGCACTCCGGCATGCAC
The DNA here is from genome assembly GCF_040391475.1 of Pandoraea pnomenusa. Taxonomy (GTDB): domain Bacteria; phylum Pseudomonadota; class Gammaproteobacteria; order Burkholderiales; family Burkholderiaceae; genus Pandoraea; species Pandoraea pnomenusa_C. The sequence goes on from NZ_JBEBXS010000031.1 coordinate 2,096, forward strand.
TGGCACGAGGAAGTTGTCGCCACCCGACTCGAAGCCATGACCTGCGAAATAGAAGAGCGACACCTGCGCCCCCTTCGACGCCTGCGCCAGCCAGGCCACCGCTGTCTTGAATTCTTCTTGCGACACATCGGTCGTCACGCGCGTTTCGAAGCCGAGCTGGCGCAGCGTATCGCCAATGAGCTTGACGTCGTTCGCCGGGGCGATGAGTCGGTCGGCACCGTCGTAGCTGCTGTTGCCCACGACGAGCGCGACCTTGCGTGCGGGCTGTGGCGCGGGGGCGGCCTGGCTCAGGGTCGGCGACAAGCACGGCGCACACAGCAGGACAAGGGTCAGGCCGCGAAGCAGCAAGGAGATCATGGACATGGTGACTTGAACACGTTCGGTGGGGACTGCGCCGTCAGGGCGTGAGCGGCTGCGGGGCGACAACCCCATCGGCCACTGCGGGCGTGCCAGGCCACGGCACGACGATCAGACGTGAGTGGCCGACGAAATGGGGCAGTGCCTGCGTCATCGGGTGCGCCGGCGCAAATGGATGCGCGGGATGCGATGTTGCGTCGCGCCCGGCCGGGACGCGGAATCGCACCTCGGCATGACGCGCGGCGCAGAACTGGGCGAATTGGGCGAGCGCGCGGCAGGCCGTGAGATCCGTGCGGACGACGCCCGCGAGGTCGAGTACGACGGGCAGCGGCGGCAACGCGCTCAGCGCAACCCCGGGGTGATCGCGCTCGCGTGCCGCGTTGGCGTCGTCCACCTGCGCGAGCAAGGGTTCGACGACGGCGCTGTCGACGTTGTAGGCGAGCAGGGCACCGCCCAGCGTGGCGACGAGGCCGTCGTCATGTTCGTCGCTCGGGGCCACCGTAATGGTCAGGCGACGCGGCGTGGGCCAGGCGATGAGGGCCCCGAACACCGCGCCCACACCAAAGCCGACCAGCGGCTGGCCCGAGGCGAGCGTGGCGACGAGTTCGAGCGTGAACAGCCACATCGCGGCGCCGAACAGCCGGCGTGGCCGCGCGTCGGAGAAGGCATGACGCGTAATGGTGCGCGCACCCTCGTCGATCATGTCGAGCGACATCACGATCACGACCACCGCGACCGCGAGCTTCGGTAACATGGCCACGAGCCCGACGCCGGCCGTGAGCGCGACGCAGACAAGCGCGGCGTGCATGACGGCTGTCCAGCGGGTTTGTGCGCCGCTGGTAATCGCCATGTTCGAGCGCGTGACCGAGCCGACGTTGGGCAGCAGTGCGAGCGCGCCGAGCAGTGCATTCACCGCGCCGAACGCGAGCAGGTCGCGGTCGACGGTGCCGCGTCGCAGTGTGAGCGACTCGATGGACGACACCGCAATCACGGTGTCGAGCGAGGACACGAAGCCGATCACGAGGCCGTAGCCGATCGTCAGGGCCAGCGCATGCGGGCTGATGCCGTGCAGCAGGTCGAGCCAGACGCCGGTGTCGACGGGACGCCACGCCGCAAAATCGAGACCGGCCACGCCGATCAGGCGACAGGCAGGCGAGGGCGCCGGCAGCGCGCGCAGCGCTAGATAGTACGTGCCGGTCGCGACCAGCATGGCAACGAACAGCGACAGACCGACGGGCAGCGTGAGCCTGCGTCCCGTGCGCGCCATGCGCTGTGCGAACGCACGCCATGCGAAATGGCTGGCGATGCCGAGTCCGGCGATTGCCAGCGTGACGACGCCCCAGTCGAGCGTACAGCGCACGAGGAAGTTGACCTGATCGGCCACGGCGAGCCCGGCTACGCCGAAGATCAGCCCGGAGAGCACCGGCGCGGGCACCTTGCGCACGAACGACCCGCCGTGACGCAGGCCGATGATCATCTGCATCAGCCCGGAGATCAGCACCGCCACCCCGGCCAGCGCGAGGATCGGTCGCATGCCCTGCGCCGCCATCGCCGGATCGGCAACCAGCGCCCCTACCAAATTCGATAGGAAGAGTGTCGACGCGACGCGCGGACCCGATATCATCGGCCGCGTACCGGCGCCCAGCGCGGCAAGGGCGATGCCGATCACAGCCGTCAGGATACCGAGCAAAATGCCGAACGCGGCTGCTTGCGGGCCAGGCAAAGGGGAGGTGGCTTGTGCGCCGAGGGCGATGTATTCGGTGGTGCAGCCGAGCGTAACGACAAGCGCGGCAAGTGCCTCCAGGCCCCAGCGCACGGGACGTTGCGGCGAGCTCATGCGCGGCATTGCGGGTTGGCGGCCACACGGGCAACGCCGTTGGCGCGGGAGGTGGCTTGCAGGGCGTCGTCGAGCGACAGCGCAGGGAAGTGCAACTGCCATGCGCCGTTTTCGTTGGGCCCGTAGGTGACCACGGCGCCGTATTGCGTCAGGAACTCGTTGAGGTTGGCGAGCGAAGCCTGGGGGCCGAACCAGGCCTGGACTTCACCGCAGATGCCGTCGCTGGCACCGCGACGGGCGGCTTCGCCGTGGCTGCCACTCAATGTCGCGGCCGCGTGGCCCAGACCGAGGGTGAGGCCGGCGAGCGCCAGCAGCAGGGCAAGCACGAAAGCGGTCTTGCTGTTGATCCAGTCGGCAATCGCATCGAACACGTTCGCTCTCCCCAGGCAGCGCGGCGGTGGCGCGCATGGCGTGAGAGCACGGTCGGCGCCTTGTTTTGAGTGCGCCGAGCATAGCAGAGAATGCGAGGCCGAAAAATACCGTTGCGTGTACAACACGGGCGTGGCGCCCAGTCCGTATCGTCATCGTTTCGGTAGTTTCGATGTGAGAGAATCGGGCGCCAGATTCAGACATCAAACAACAAGAATGACACGAATTGAACACGGGAAGCGCGGTGCGGGCTGGGGTGCCCGCACGGCAATGCGGCGCGCAGGACTGCTGAGCGTCATGGTCATGACTTTCGCGCTCGGCGGTTGTGCCGTGACGAAGAACAGTCAGGGCACCACGGTCTACGGCATCGATCAGGCGAGCCTTTTCGGCACGGTGGTCGACACCTTCAAGCTGGCCGACGGCTCGGAAGGCAATCTGCGCCGCAGCAATGGTCAGTACTCACTTAAGCTCGAGCGCTACATGCGCGTGCTGCCGTTGCAGAATGCAATCACCGCACGCGTGGTACGCAACGAAGTGGTCGGCGACCGCTCCGTTGTGGTGGTCGAAACGCAGGAGCGCAACTGCCCGTTCAAGTATGTGCTGTACGCCATTCAGGACAGCGATGTACTTGGGTGGACGTTCGGCAACTGCGCGGACCGTCCGCGTGCCGACCTGATCGACCAGGGACGCGCGCTCGTCTTCGACTTCCCGGGCAACGGCCGCCTCGTGCGCCACACCTATACCGACAGCCGTCTGCTGCAATCGGCCATCCCGGTGCCGCCGGGTGTCGACGTTCGTCGCAAGCCGTTCGCCGATGCGTCGCTCAAGGCCGTCGACGACCCGGCAGACGCCAACCGCTTCGTTCCTGCGCCGCCGCAGACGGCCGGAGCGGCGGCGAACAGCAATCCGCAACCCGGGCGTCATGCGCCCGCACGCCGTCAGGCGCGCAACACCGGGACGACCGCACCGGCCAACAATGCGCCGGCACCGAATACGCCCACGACCGTGGCGTCGTCCGGGCGGACCGTGCCGGGGTTGCCGAGTGCCCCCGGCGCCGGCGGGCTGACGTTTGGCGCCGAAGAAGTCAAACCCGTTCGAGTCGACCTCCGGAACTGATCGTGCGCAATACCCTGCTGAAACAGACGGCGTTTCTGATTGCCCTCACGCTGGTCTACCTGACCTTCGAACTCGGCTTCAACGGGCGCCTGCTCGACGTGGTGGGCGGCACCGCCACCATCGACGATGTGCATCACATCGAAGTCTACGGGCGCACGCTCTCGGGCATTGCGGCGGCGCTATTCGTGCTGCAATGGCTCATGGGCAAGCGCACCAGGCGCGGGAAGGATGGCGGCAAGAAGTCGCCAGGTCTGGGGACCATCGGCATTGCGTGCCTGGTGACGATCGTCGTGGTGTACTTCGCCATCAAGACCTTCGTCGATGTGCTGGTGACCACGCGCGACGCCGAGTTCCGTCGCATTGCAGCCAACACGATTCTGTTGCAACGCTCGCTTGTCGAGGGACGTCTGCAACTGGACGGGCTGACGGGCAGCGACATGGTGTTCGCCAGACCGCAGGGCAAGGCGTTTCTGGCGCTGTTCCCGGTGTTGGCCGTGTCGGTCGACCGGCTCGACGAGAAGACCCGCGCGGTCAAGGCGACGCTGGTGCGCGAAGCGGTGCGCCGCGAGATCGGCGGCGCGAAGGGCTACTACGACAACTACCGCGACGCGATGAAGCGGCTGCACGACGACTGGAGCAAGTACGCCGCGATCATCCCCGACAGCGATTCCGGCCTGCTCGCCGAGCAACAGCGCGCGTGGAACGACTATCGCGCCCGCTTGTCGCGCCGTGGCTGGCAGCCGGAGACGGTGCCGTTTTACGCACGCGGCAAGGTGAGCGCGAGCGTTCGCCGCGATCTGCCTGCGCTGCCCGGCAACTGGCATCCCAGCGACATCGTGTCGTTCTATCGTGCGGTTGCGGTGAAGTACCGTCAGGCGGCTGCGCGCAAGGTTCATAGCGTGGAAGTCGGCGGCGAGACGATTCCGCCGGGTCTCTCGTATGACGCCTTCGTGGCCCGTGCGGGCGTGCAGAAGGAGCTGCGCAAATCGCTAGGCCTGCCCGCGAGCGCCACGGTGCAACCGTCGTACGCCAGCACCGAAGCATTCGGCCAGTTGTTCGACGCCTTCTCCGACGAGCAGGCGCGCTTGCAGATGAGCAAATACGATGCGAAGCCCGCCGACTTCGAGAATGGCGGCAAGTACGCGCAGGAAGGCATCGACGCCACGCGGGCGGCCATCGTGCCCGCGGTTGCGCTGTTCTTCTCGCTGCTGGGAGCCATCGCACACTTCTCCAAGCTGCTGTTCCTGAGCGCCAAGTGTCTGATGCTCACGCGCACCGGCCCGGACGGCGAGTTGAGCCGCCGCGCCTCGCGCACGGCGCTCGCCGTGCTCTTCTGCGCGATGATCGGGGTGTGGTCGATCCTGTCGGTGGCGTCGAACGACATTACCCGCAGCGACTTGTTCGGCCAGATGATGTCGTGGGCGCGCACGGGGGCCTCGGGCGGTCGTGCGCTGACCAACATTGCGCATGTCGTCGTGGTGGGACAGGGCTATGGCTATCCGCTCAACGAAGCGATTCGCAAGGATATTCTGCAAGGGCTGAACTATGGCTATCACCCGGCTGCGCACTAACGCCGCCGCGCTTGCGCTGACGGTGCTGGCGGCGGTGACCCCGCCGTTGTCTGCCGCCTGTCTCGGCATGCAGATTCACGCGCATCGCGGCTCGGCCGCCGACCCCGAGAATTCCGGTAGCGCGCTGCGCAGCGGCTACGCTGGAAAATGGGACGGTGTGGAGACGGACATGCAGCAGTTGTCCGACGGTACCTGGGTGCTGCATCACGACTTGCGCACGGGCCGCTCGGTGCTCGCTGGCGCACCGCGTCCGGTGGCCCAGCTCACGAGTGCCGAGTGGCGTGCCGCACGCATGACGCTCAACGGCAGGCCGACTGCCGAGGCGCCGCCGTTTCTGTCCGATGCGCTTGCCATCGCAAGCCGCTATCCGGGCAAGACGCTCAACGCGGAAATCAAGGAAGTCGTCGGCAACTGCGCACCGATTCAGGGGCTGGTGGCGCAGATGCGCCAGGGCATCTCGCATGGCAACTGGTTCCTGACGTCCGGGCTGTTGCAGAACCTTCGCTGCGCGCGCACGGCCGATGCCCAGGGGTACATGGGGCTGATCGTGTTCGATGGCCGCAACGCCGAAGCGGCGGCGTCGAACCGATGGACGAAGATGATTGCGAAGCACGCCAAGGCCCCTGTGCTCGACCGGAACTGGATGAACCGGCTGGTCGCCGAGCTGGGTCTGCCAGCCGGCATTCACGTCGACGCGCGCACCATGGACGCCAACCCGGCTCTGCTGGCGGACGCCACGGCCTCACGGCTGGCTGTCTTCGCCTATGCGGTGCAGGGCGACGCCGCGCTGGCGGACGCCATCGGCCGGGCGCACGCGCGCACCGGGAAACTGCCGAGCGGTGCAGTGATCGATGGCGACGCCGACGCCTTTTGTCGTCGCGTAGCGAGCACGACCGGCCTGCACTGAGTCGGCTTGACGTAATACCTTTCCGGTTTCCCGCTTCTGCTGCGAATAGGGGATGTCGGCGCCTTGCCGCCAACCCGTCGGCCACTGCCGGCGGGTCTATCCCGATCGCATTCGGATCCGTCTCGGGTCCTTAGGAGCCAGCCATGCATCACGCCATTCCGACCTTGCTCGATTACTTCAAGCGCGAGGGCTATGTCGCCCATGTGGACGACGACGGCGACATCGTCTTCAAACGCGAGGGCATGAATTACGCCTTGTGTTTCGATCGCGAGGACCCGGAATTCTCCAAGTTGCTGCTGCCCAACGTGTGGTGTGTCGATACGCCGGAGGAGCGGGCGTTCGTGTTGCACGCCATGAACGAGATCAATCGTCGCTACAAAGCCATCAAGATCCACACCGTGGACGACCAGGTGTGGCTGGCCGTCGAGATGTGGCTCGTCGATCAGGCCGATTGGACGGTGCACCTGCCGCGCGCGGTACGGGCGTTGTCGCATGCGTTGTTCCGGTTTGCGGAGCAGATGCGGATCTCGGTAGAGGAGGCACGTGGGGCCAATGAGACACGGCGGCTGAATCACTGATTCCGGCGGGGACGGTACGGCGCGGATCACGTAGAATTCGCGCTGGACTACGCCCTGCCCGCATGAAAAGCGACGACATCGACAACGAAGAACTGACGCGCCTGCTGCGCAAGTTCGGTAAAGCCGGAGACCGCAGCCGCGAGGCGCTTGCGGCACACCGCAAATTCTACGATCACATTGCCCGTGTGCTCGACCGCCAGGCATTGCAGGCGACCAATTACAACGAAGACCTGGCCGTTGCCGCAGTGCAAGACGCCTGGCTGCGCATTCTGCGCAAGGCCGAGACCTACGATCCGGCGCGCGCTACGGTCAAGACATGGGTCAAGGACATCACGTACAAATGTGCGATCGATGTCCTGCGCAAGCATTACAAGCACAATCGCAATACCTCCCTGTCCAATGAGGATGCCGCGTCGGCTGAGGCCGACGGCGACGCCGCCGCCGCCCGCACCGGTGCGGGCCACTGGCTCGCGCCCGTTTCCGATCCCGATGAGACTGCCTGCGATCTGCCGTCTCCCGAAGACCGCGCCTACGGTTCGCAGTTGGAGCGCGTGATGCGCGCCTGTCTCAATACGTTGCCGACCGGCGACGGGCCGAACTACCGGCTGGCGATGGAGCTCACGCTGGAGGAAGAACTGAGCTACGCCGACATGACGGTGCGCTTGCAGGAACAGACACCGCCGGGGGTTCTCATCAATGCCGAACAGGTCCGCGGCTGGGTTCGGGCAGCCACGCAGCGCATGCGTCGATGTGTGTCGGCGAAACTCGGCTGGACGCGTCCGAAGCAGGGCGGTACGGCCACGGATCAAGAGGAGACGCGCGCATGATGCACGACGATCTGGAACGCTTCCGCGCGTTGGCTCTGCTGTATGTCTGCGGCAAGCTCGACGACACCGAGTCGGCATGGATGAAACAGCAATTGGTTGCGCATCCCGAATGGCAGGCGGCGCTCGACGAGGAGCAGCGCTTCGCGGACGCCACGCGCGAGGCCATCGATGCGAGCTACGCCGAGCGTCGTCCGCTGGTGGCATTCGACGAATTGCCTACGCTGGCGCCGGAACGCGGCGCGCCGTCGTTGGCGGAGCGCCTGCGTGCGTGGTGGACGCGTCCGATACCGCGCGGCTGGGCGTTCGCCTCCCTCGCGGCACTGGTGCTGGTGGCCGGTACACAGACGATGCGTCTGGCCGAAATGGCATCGACGTCCGACGACAATGGGGCAAGCGCGATGCGCGGCGCACCGGTGTCTCCGGCCCCGGGTGTGCCGATGCTCCAGGTGATCTTCCGGGACGGCACGACCGTTGCGCAACTGCGCAAGGCGATCGGCGATCTGCAGCTCGATATCGTGCGCGGTCCGGATGAGGACGGCGTGATCTGGCTCGCTGTGCCCACGGGGAACGCCGCGAAGGCCCTTACCGATCTCGAGGCGACGGGGCTGCTGTCATACGGCGAAGTGGTGGACGACCCGCACTGACCGGGTGGCGCTGTCGCGCATCGACACGCAGGACCAAGGGGGCTTCGGCCCCCTTTGTTTTTTTGTCCGTGCGTCTGTCGCGTAGCGCGGGGATTTCGCCCGCGAAAATATTTCTCAGATTCTCTTCCGGTTTTACCGGGTCGCTCCGAATAGGGGGTATCCGCCGCGATGCTCGATGAGCCCGGCGGGCAACGGCGCGGGCCCGTGAGACGGCCGTGCGCTTGACCCAACCCCTAGGCGTGCCGCAGATGCGACACCAAGCACTGGAGAGAAACGATGAACCAACGTGGCAAGATCCTGCGCGACACGAGCACCGGCCCCGGCCTTGTCAGCATTGCCGGTCGCCAATATCCGTTCACCCTGGAAGGCGTGTGGCAGTCGGAGCAGGCCCCTGCTGTGAACATGACGGTCGATGGGCTGATCGACGAAGCGGGCCAGTTGGTGCAGCTGCGTGCGGTCTCCGATAGTCAGCTCGCCCGCGAGGCGACCGACGAGGCGCTCTCCGCAGTCAAGCAGCGCGGCAATGCGCTCGTGGCCCGCTTCGGGGCGCGCACGCTCGGCGCGATGGGATTGCTGGCCGTGGCCTGGTTCTTCCTGAACACGATTACGGTGCAGGTGTCGTCGAACTACAAGGTCGGCATTTCGCTGTGGAAGCTGTTGGGCCTGATCAATGCGCCGGGCGGCATGATCAACGCGCTGGGCGGCAACGGAGGGAGCGCGGGCGTGTACGGCGTGGTCGCCGTGGTTGCACTTCTCGCGCCGCTGGCCCCCTACTTCGTGCGCGATCCGCGTGCGCATCTCGCAAATCTGTTGCCGCTCGTCTTCATGGTGGCGCTGATGGCCGGCATCTACATGAATATCAGCGACGGCATTTCGCAAGCGCAGGGTGCGGCAACGATGTTCGGCGGCAAGCAAGCGGCCGATTTCGCCAGCGAACTCGTTCGTGAAGCGCTCAAGGCCGTGTCGATCGGGCTGGGCGGTTATCTCGCCGTGCTGGTGAGCCTGTACCTCGCGGCAACCGGTGTGCTCGGCTGGACGGCGGCCAAGCGCTGAGTCGCACTGGCGACCGACATCGACTTCACGCGTCATTCCGACCCACGAACGCAATCGATTTCCGAATATTCCTCGATAAGGATGCCCATCATGCATACGCACACGCTCGCACTGCAACGTACCTTCAAACATCTTGTGCTGACGACGGCGCTCGCCGCAGCGGCGGTCGGTTTGTCCGCCTGTGGCGACAAGGCGCCGCAGGGCAAGCCCACCGCCGATACCGCACCCGCCACGCCGAATCTGGCCGACGCGACGTCGCCGCGGGCGGTGGCCCAGGCGCAGCAACAGGCCGCACAGGCGGCGCTGCCCAAGGGAGATCCGGCCACGCCCTCGTCGAGCTACGTCGAATACAACAGCGGCAATCAGTTGATGTTCGCGTACCTCGCGCTGGCAGACATGCCGGTCGACTACGATCAGATCGCCAATCGCATGTCGCGCGACTACGCAGGCGCGAACGACGAGTTCCGCAAGCGCGATCTGCTCGCAGCCCTCAAGCCCCGGATCGATCAGGCGGTCGCGCAGGCCAAGGCACAGCGCTACTTCCGCATTACTGTCAGCAATCCTGTCCAGAAGTACGACTTCGAGAAGAAGAGCTTCCCGCTCGATAGCTCGTTGTGGGAGAGCGGTTCGTTTCGCTATTTCTACGACAACGGCGAGTACCGTCTGAGTTTCAGCAATGGCGATGGCTTCCGCTATCTTGTGGTCGCCAATGAAGACGCCGCCCGCAACATCGAGTCCATGCGCGCGCGTGGCGCGGCGCCGACGCTGGTGGTCTATGGCTACACCCAATCCGCGGACATGTCGAACAAGGCCGTCAAGGCACAAATCGTGAAGGTGGCGCTGGTCGATCGTCAGGGCAACGTGTTGGCCGAGCAATAATCCGGCCGCTATCACTCAGGAAGCGCTATCCCGTATCAGCTCGCTATACTTCCCCCTCGGCCCGTTCACGGTCATGGCGACGATCTGTCGCCCTGGCGTTGAGCGGGCCACCTTCAACACGGATGCAGGACGGGGAGCATGGATAGCAAGCGACGGAACCGGGCGACGCTGATCGGATTGTTGGCGGTCGTGCTGTGGAGTTCGATCGTCGGACTCATTCGCGGTGTGAGCGAGAGCTTCGGACCGACGGGGGGAGCCGCAATGATGTACACGGTGGCCTCCGTGTTCCTGCTCGTCTCCGTCGGCTTCCCTAGTCTTAGGGCATTTCCGAAACGCTATCTGTATCTGGGTACGTTGCTGTTCGTGGCCTACGAGTTGTGCCTGTCGTTGTCGATCGGGTATGCCAATACGGCACGCCAGGCGATCGAGGTCGGGATGGTCAACTATCTTTGGCCGACGTTCACCATGATGGCGGCGATCGTCTTCAACCGGCAGCGCGCCAGCGCCTGGGTGATTCCGGGATTCCTGCTGTCGATGCTGGGCATCTGCTGGGTGCTTGGCGGCGACCGGGGTTTCGACGTGGCGGAGATGGCGGCCAACGTGCTCGACAACCCGCTGAGCTACGGATTGGCGTTTGCGGGGGCTGTGATCTGGGCGGCGTATTGCACGGTGACGACGCGCTATGCCGACGGCAAGAACGGCGTGACGTTTTTCTTCATGCTTGTCGCGGCGTCGTTGTGGGCGAAGTACGCATGGATGGGCGGCGAGCCCATGCAGGTGAGCACGTTGAGCATGGTCTACCTGCTGCTGGCGGCTTGCGCGATGGGCTTTGGCTATGCCGCGTGGAACGTGGGCATTCTGGGCGGCAATGTGACGCTGCTCGCGGGGGCCTCGTACTTTATTCCGGTGTTTTCGGCCGCGCTCTCGGCAGTGTTGCTGCGCGCGCCGTTGCCGTTCTCGTTCTGGCAAGGCGCGGCGATGGTGTGCGGCGGCTCGATACTCTGCTGGATCTCGACGCGCTCGCGAGGGCGGGCGCCACTATAGGCGTCAGAGGGGTAAGGGCCGATGCTGACAGACGCTCTTCATGACGAGCGTCGACGTCATCTTGAGCACGCCGGGAAGGGCGGAGAGCTTGCGGTCGTACAGGGTCTGGAAGGCCGCCAGATCTTTCGTGACGATATGGAGCATGTAGTCCGGTTCACCGAACAGGCGCTCCGCGCTGATGACTTCCGGCAAGTCCAGCACGGCGGCTTCGAATGCCAACAGCGTGGGATGCGTGCTTTCCCGGAGCGTGGCGAACACGATGGCCGAAAAGGTCAGTCCGACGGCCAGCGGCGCGATGGTCGTGCGGTAGCCGGAGATGACCCCGGCTTCTTCGAGCGCCCGAACCCGACGATGACACGGCGAGAGGCTCAAGCCGATGCGCTCTGCGACCTCCGTGATGGAAAGTCGTCCATTTTCCTGCATAACGGCAAGAATCTTTCGATCAATATCGTCCATGCGGGAGATTCTACTGCAATCGTCGGTTGTTCGAGGAAGAATAGGGAGCACCTTTTTCGGCTGTCCACGTAACATTGCCAGTCCGATTTCGCGGTATTCATGGATGGACTTGAGATGGCAACGAGTGTGTTGACAGCCTTCTGGCTCGTGTCGCTTTCGCTGGTGGTGGTGCCGGGCGCCGACTGGGCCTATGCCATTTCGGCGGGCATGCGACAACGAGCGATCGTCCCGGCGATTGCGGGGTTGCTGCTCGGGTACGTTGCGATCACGCTGGTCGTGGCGGGCGGGGTCGGCGCGCTCGTCGCGCGGGTGCCGATGCTGCTGACCGTGCTGACGTATGCCGGGGCTGCCTACCTGCTCTGGCTCGGCGCGAACGCCATCCTTCGTCCGTCGGCGCCGCAGGCCGGTGCGCAAGAAACGCAGTCGACTTCCGCCCGGTGGGTCGCCCAGGGCCTTGCTGTCAGCGGCCTGAACCCGAAGGCGTTGTTGCTCTTTCTCGCATTGCTTCCCCAGTTCACGAGCCCGAGCCACGCGCTGTCGATCGAAGGGCAAATTGCCGAGCTAGGCCTCGTGCACATGCTCAACTGTCTGGTGGTGTACTCGGTGGTCGCGCTCGGCGCCCGGTTGGTGCTGCGCGCCCGCCCGGCCTTCGCGCGAACGATGAGCCGCATCTCCGGCAGCGCGATGGTCATCGTGGCGCTGGTGCTCGTCGCCGAACAGGTGCGGCGCTGATTTTGCCGTTGGTTGTGCCCAGGCGCGACGGTGTTCCTGTGCCGATCCGTCTCCCGAAATGCAAAATGCCGCCCGACCGGGTGGCCGAGCGGCATTCGGGACACGCAATGTGCGCTGCGACGTTCCCGCTTAGCCGATCTCCGTCGCCGTGCCCGACACCGGTGCCGCATCGCGGCGCTGCGAGCGCACGTCCGGGAACTGCATGTCGCGGTACTTCACGAAGTGCGAGCCGCGCACGAGACGGTAACCGGCCCAGATCAACAGAAACAGCGGAATGCCGATGTACGTTGCGACCACGCCGCCCCAATCGATCCTGTCCTGCAAGAACGCCTCATAGTTCTGCCCCAACGTGATGATCAGACACAGCACGAAGGCGAAGATCGGCCCGAACGGGAAAAACGGCGACACATAGGGCAGGTTGGCGAGGTCGTGGCCCTGCTTCAGATAGCCGCGCCGGAACCGGTAGTGGCTGATCGCGATGCCCAGCCAGGCGATGAAGCCGGTCATGCCGGACGTGTTGAGCAGCCAGATGTACACGGCGTTCGGGCTGAACACGAACGTGAAGAAGCATAGCGCCGCGACGGTGGCCGTCGCGAGCAGGGCATACGTCGGCACGCCATTGGCCGAGACGCGACCGAAGACGCGCGGCGCCTTGCCGTCGCGAGCCAGGCTGAAGAGCATGCGCGTCGCCGCGTACATGCCGGAATTGCCCGCGGAGAGCACCGAGGTCAGCACCACCGCGTTCATGACCGACGCGGCCCCCAGCAACCCCGCCCGCTCGAAAATCAACGCGAACGGGCTGACGCTGATGTCCGAGACGTCGTTACGCAGCAAATGCGGGTCGGTATAGGGGATGAGCAGACCGATCACCAGAATCGCCGCCACGTAGAACAGCAGAATGCGCCAGAACACCTGGCGCACGGCGCGCGGCAGGTTGCGCGCGGGGTCTTCCGATTCGCCGGCAGCAATCCCGATGAGTTCGGTCCCCTGGAACGAGAATCCCACCACCATTGCCACGCCGATCAGCGCGGCAAATCCGCCGGCGAAAGGCGCATCGCCTACGGTCCAGTTGGCGACACCGCCGGTCTCGCCGCCGCGAATGATGCCCAGCAGCATCATCACGCCCATGACCACGAACGCGAGCACGGCGATCACCTTGACGAGTGCGAACCAGAATTCCGCTTCGCCGAACCCGCGTGCCGACAGGGCGTTGAGCCCGAAGGTGATGGCAAGGAACAGCGCGCTCCAGTACACGCCCGGTATGTCCGGGAACCAGTACGCCATGACCAGTTGCGCGGCCACCAGGTCCACCGCCACCGTCACCGCCCAGTTGTACCAGTAGTTCCAGCCCAGCGCGAAGCCGAAGCCCTGATCGACATAGCGCGCGCCGTAGGTCGAGAACGAGCCGGAGACCGGCATGGCGGCGGCAAGCTCACCGAGGCTCGTCATCAGGAAATACACCATGAGCCCGATCAGGACATAACCCAGCAGCGCGCCACCCGGGCCCGCCTGGGCGATGGTGGCGCCGGAGGCCACGAACAGGCCGGTGCCGATGGACCCGCCCACCGCGATCATCGTCAGATGACGCGCCGAAAGCGTGCGGCGCAATTCGCCCTGCGTCGAGGCGCCCGCTTGCACGTGCCCCCCGCTTTCGCGGTGCTGGTTATGTTCCGGTCGTGCCAAAGTCGTGTTCCTCGGGATCTTTGAAGTGCGCGGATTGTACTGGAATGAGCACCCGTCGATGTCGAATGCGCCCTCAGACGACGGATCGTGCGCAGACGTTGCATAGGCGGCGAGCGTCGCGAGAGCCGCGTCGGGTCGGCATTGATGCCGCCTTGGGCGTCAGCGAATGATGGCGATACGAGTGAGCGGTGGGCGCACGGGCTGCGGCAGTGCCCGCAGGTCAAGGGCACTGCAATCGGTGCGTTGTCAGCCAGCTGTCGTGCTCGCTTGCCCCTGTCGACGCAGCACGACATGCGTGGCTTTCTCCGTTGGCACCGACTGCACGCATTCGTAGCCGAGCGAGCGAAGATCGATACCTTCGAACAGTGCTTCGCCGCGGCCAAGCAGCACGGGCGAGATGGCGATGTGCAGTTCGTCGATGAGCCCTTCCCGAAGATATTGACGGATGGTCTCCGCCCCGCCGCCGATGCGCACGTCTTTTCCGGCGGCCGCGTCGCGTGCGCGTTCGAGGGCCTCGTGAATGCCACCGGTGACGAAGTGGAACGTGGTGCCGCCCTTCATCTCGATGGCGGGGCGGGCGTAGTGCGTGAGGACGAAGACGGGCACGTGATAGGGCGGCGTGTCGCCCCACCAGCCTTTCCAGTCGTCGTTCGGCCAGTCCCCGCGAATGGGACCGAACATGTTGCGCCCGAGAATCCACGCCCCCAGGTTCTGGAAGCCGCGTGCGGCAAAATCGTCATCCGCGCCGGTGGTGCCTTCGTCCTTGCCGAACAAGGATCGCTGGAACGTGCGGGTCGGGATCAGCCATTGGTGCAGGTCGGTCCCGCCGATGCCGAGCGGATGGTTGATGTCCTGCTCCGGACCGGCGCCATAGCCGTCAAGTGAAAGGGTAAAACCGTTTACGCGAACGCGTGTCATTGTCTGCCTCCGGGCGAGCCGTGCGAAATGCTCGTGAGATCTCGTCAATCATAGTCACAAAACAGCGATGCCACGATTGGAAATGTCGGCTAGAATTCGTGCACGGCGTGCAACCGCGCCCCCATTCCGCGGAAAGGGCTTGCTCCCAGGTTTCAGTGTTCTACCGCATATTCCATGCGACTCCCGGCCAATGAGCGGATACGGCCATCTCCGGAGATCGTATGCCTCAACGCCCCGACATTGCCGTGCAGAACGGCGAGCTCGACCTGAATCAGCTGCGCAAACGCGCCAAGCAACGGCTCAGGCAGATGCAGCACGCCACTTTCCCTGATGCGCAACGTGACTTGCTGCATCGCGCAGACGCCCCTGTCCTTGCCGACGCCCAGTGGCTGGTCGCCCGTGAACTTGGCTTCGCCAGTTGGCCGAAGCTTAAGGCGCATGCCGATGCCGTCGCGTTTGCCGCACAAAATCCCCGTTTTATCGCCGATGACGAAGCCAGCACGCAACACTGGCGCTGCGGCAACGACATCGCCCATGCCCTGCAGGTGGCCGGCTTTCGCGGTGAATTCCGGATGTTTGCCGACCCATTCTGCATGGGCCCCGTTCCCCGATTGCCCGAACAGGCTTTTATCGAGACGCGTTGTGAATTCATCAGCCGAACCTTCGATATCCCGATGCCGGCGGTGCGTCAGCGCGCACAGGTGGAGTACGGCGCGTTAGCCCGCATGTCGGAGGCCAAACGCGTCGTGATGTGGTGCGAAGCCGACGCCTACGATCAGTTGTTCCTGATTGCCGTACTCGCCAATATGTCGCACACGCCTGCGCTGCTGGAGCTTATCGACATCGACAGGGTGCCGGGCGTTGAGCGATTCGTCGGTATGGGGCAACTCTCGCCGAAAGTACTCGCATGGCTTTGGCCGAAGCGGCGGCGCATCGGCCAAAGCGCGATTGCGCTCGCCCGTGCCGCGTGGGATGCCTTTCGCGATGCGTCACCGCTTGAGCTGTCGGCGTTCTGCCGGGAGCCTCACGACGAACTTCCGCTCCTGGCGCCCGCGTTGGCCCGGCAATTGCAGGAGGTGCCCGCGTTGCGCGACGGGTTGTCGCTGACGGAGCGACTTGCGTTGACGGCCATTCGCGACGCGGAGCGCACGACCCTGGCAGATGTCTTCGCGGAACTGACGGCACGTCGCGATCCGTTGCCATTTCTCGGCGACGCCATGTTCCACACGATCGCGCGTTCGTTGATGAATGGCACGGCACCGCTTATCAAGGTCCACGACGCTGAAGGCGAACCGCAGACGCGCGTCGTCGGGCTGACGCCATTGGGCGAGCAAGTGCTGCGTGGCGAAGCCTACTGGCTGGATCACGCCAGCGAGACGCGCTGGGTCGGCGGCGTCCGCATTCAGCCACGAAGCGACCATTGGGCGCTCGATGAGGATCTGAAACCTGTGTTACGACGTTCTTGAAGCGCGCGTGACGATTAACGTGCGCGGAGGATTGCGCACGTTAATCGATGACTACGCGGCCGGTGATGCCCTCGAATGACGCCAACGCCGATCGGGCGTCCGGCCAGAGTGTGCGCTCAGTCGGCCTGCGAAAGCTGAAAAACGTTGCCTTCGGGATCCTCGCCGTCGCACATCAACTGGGGAAAGCCGTCGTAGCGCTTCAGGTCACGCATTCGCACGCCTTCGGTTAGCAGCTTCTCGCGCAGTTCCGTGATCCCCGAGGCCAGTGAGAAGACCATTTTCGCGTTCGACATATTGCCGTGGGCCGGTTGATCCCGATAGGCTTCGCCGACCCTGTGAAATGCAATCTCGGTGGGGCCCGCTTGAAGCACCGCCCATTCGTTTTCGATGGATTCGGTGACGGCGAAGCCGAAGTGGGTCTGGTAGAAAGCCTTCAACAACTCGACATCGCGAACGTACAGGATCAATCTCGAGAGAGAAATCGACATTTAGTGCTCCGAATTGGCATGAGGGCAGCGCTTTCGGATTGTCGTCGATTTTCATGAATTAATCACGCTTCGGGAGACGGCGGGATGGTTTGAACTGCGCGCACACCTAGCTCCCGATTGAACTGTCCTGACGCGGCTGTCCCGGTTGACGAACGTAGTAGATGTCCCACTCCGCTTCTTCCACCTGGAGGAAGCCGTGGCGTTGATAGAAGCGGTTTGCATCGCTCTCCCGCAGCGCACCAAGGCGAATGGGGATGTGCCGGGCGTCGGCGTCGTCAATCACGGTCCGCAGAACGGCCGCGCCGAGACCGGCGCGTTGGAATTCTGGCAGGATATAAAAGTGATCCAGCAACCAGTGGTCGTCGTGCGGGCGGATCAGAATGAAGCCTGCCGGCACGCCGTCGACATCGATAAATCGGCACAGCGACGGGTCAAACGTATTCAGGAAGCGCTCACGTGCGCGTTGAGGATCGAAGCGTCCGATGCGCTCGAGACTCTCGCGCATCGCGGCAATGCGGATTTCGACCAGCGTTTCCGCGTCAGAGAGGGCGGTGCGACGAAACGTGAAATTGACGGGGCGTGCACTGTGGGCTGTCATGTTCGGTGCAGAAGCGTTAGTCGAATTCGGAGTGTAGTGTGCGAAGCCGCCGATAACTGACTGAAACCGGCCGTCCCGGCGAGCAGGAACGCTGGCGTGAGTGCAGTGCGCATGGCCTCTTCCATGACTTCGAGACTTTGGGGAAGCAACGCCACCTCCTGACGGTCGTGAACATGTAGCCGCATGCTATACCACTCTACATGTTCGTCTTAATCCAACGAAACGGATGGCGCCATGACCGAACCTCGCCTGACTTTTTCTGACCCGACGGAATGGGAACACTGGTTGAAGCAAAACGGCACCAGTGGCGCCGGGATATGGCTGCGCCTTGCCCGAAAGGGCACCGTTCAGGTGTCCTTGACCTACGAACAGGCGTTGGAGGTTGCCCTGTGTCACGGCTGGATCGACGGTCAGAAGCAGGCGGAGAGTGATGAGTACTGGTTGCAGCGGTTCACCCCGCGCACGGAAAAGAGTCTCTGGTCCAAGCGTAATACCGAACGGGCGGAAGCGATGATCGCGGCGGGGCGAATGCGCCCTGCGGGCTTGCGCGAAATCGAGCGCGCCAAAGCGGATGGCCGATGGGCGGCCGCGTATGCATCGCCAGCCAATGCCGTCGTGCCCGACGACTTGCAGGCCGCACTGGATGCGAACCCCAAGGCCGCCGCGTTTTTTGCGACGCTCAATAGCCGAAATCGCTACGCAATCCTCTTTCGGATACAGAACGCCAAAAAGCCGACAACGCGAGCGCGCAAGATCGACGCGTTCATCGGCATGCTGAGTCGCGGCGAAACCATTCATCCGTGAGAAACGCGGTTCGGGCGCCGACGGACTTCCTCGTTCGCGCGGACTGCCTTAAAATGGCGGTTCTTTCGAAAGAACCGTCAAGGCCGTTGCCGCGAAAGGCTTTCATTCTTGCAACCCAGTGTGGCGAAGATGAGCAAGCCTTTCATTTCTCTGTGCCCGGAGATCACTCGGGCAAACGCGTTCCATTTGATCGATTGGCTGGAAGACGAGAGCGTGATCCGCTATTTGAGCGATTCGCGACATGCCTCCCGGTTCATCGAACAAGTCGTCAATCGGGTCCAGTTGCCGACCCTCACGCATCTCTTCAATCAGGGTGGCCGCTTTTTCATGGCCTACGACCGGCACGACGAGCCGGTAGGCTTCGTTCGCCTGGTGAAGACAGGTCCGGATTGCGAGATCGTTCTGGTCATCGGAAACCGCGATAACTGGGGCAGAAAGCTCGGCGCCAGTGCCTTGGGCGAGGGCATGAAGCTCGCCTTCTTCGACATGCGGGCCGAAAAACTCATCGCGAAGATTCATGCGGACAACACGCGCTCGGTCAAGGCCTTCCTGCGCTGTGGCTTCCTGCTCGACAGTGAAACCCCTGCGCTGAAGTCCTACGTGATGACGGCAGAGCGTTATCTTGAGTGCTTGCGCGAAGGTCGTGTGGGCGGACCGTCCGATATCTACATCACGGAGATCGATCAGGCCCGGCTCCGGAATCTTGTCGCGCTGGAGCAGGGGCCCGAGGTGGTCGAGCTGGAGCACGAGATCGAGCGCGCCATTGTCGTCGATGCGCGACAAGTGTCGCGCGATGTGGTCACGATGAACTCCCGTGCCGTGCTGCAGCTGGACGACGAGACGATGGAAGTCGACCTCGTCTATCCGCAGGACGCAGATGGCAGCGCAGGGAAGCTATCCGTTTTCTCCGGCGTCGGCTCGGCGATTCTCGGCTATCAGGAGGGTGACGCGATCGACTGGCGGATTCGGGATCGGACCCGTCAAATTCGCATCGAGAAAGTCCTTTACCAACCGGAAGCCGCCGGCGATTTTCATCTGTAAGGTCGCGGGGGCAGTGTGATCGCCCGTGACGTTCATTCGTCCGCAATCGAGCGGATGACCTTCGCCGGGTTGCCGCCGACCAGCGTGTTCGGCGGGACATCTTTGGTGACGACCGCGCCCGCCGCAACCACTGAATTCTCACCCACGTCCACGCCGCCGATGATCGTGACCCCGGCGGAGATCCAGACGTTATTTCCGATTGTGATGGGCTTGGCCACGACACCGCTGTGCCGCTGTGAGGGTGCGATGGGATGGCCGGACGTGATCAGGCTGACGTTCGGTCCGATCAGCACGTCGTCGCCGATATCGATCCCGCCGAGGTCGTAGAAAGTGCAATTCTGATTGATGAAGACATTGCGCCCGACGCTGATGTCGACCCCGCCCGTCGTGTAGAACGGGGGGATAAGCAGGACGCTGTCGTCCACCGGTTTGCCGATGAGCTCGCTGAATATCGCCCGGACGTCATTGGCGTCGTTGAACGTCAACTGGTTGAGTTTTGCGGTGATGATCATCGCTCGCTTGACGTTCGCTGACATCGCTGCGGATTCCGGTGTCTTTCTGAGAATCATCTTCGTGCGATCACGATTCGGCATTCGGTACTTGTCTCCTGATGACGGCTGACGGGGGCGGGCCATGCACCGTCAGTGTCTGTTTTCCCAAGCTGTGACTTTCCACAACGGCTGTCGAAGGAAAGTTCGGCCGGCGTCAAGCATATCAGCGCCGTCGTTGTGGACCACAGCGCGGCGCCAAATGATGAAGTAAAATGATGCTATCCACAAAAAACATGAATTTTTCTCATTTATCATGCTTGATCGTATTCATCTCTCCATCGTCCAGGAAGTGGAAAAACAGGGGTCGCTGACAGCAGCGGCAGGCGTTCTGCACGTGACGCAGTCGGCCTTGAGTCACAGCATGAAGAAGCTCGAGCAGCAGTTGGGCACCGACATCTGGCTGCGCGAAGGCCGGAGCCTGCGTTTGACGCAGGCTGGTCAATACCTGTTGGCCGTGGCCAATCGGGTGCTGCCACAGTTGAGCCTGGCCGAAGACCGTTTGCGGCAGTTCGCCCAGGGTGAGCGTGGCGCGTTGCGCATCGGCATGGAATGTCACCCCTGTTATCAATGGCTGCTGAAAGTCGTGTCGCCTTATTTGGCCGCGTGGCCGGACGTGGACGTCGACGTCAAGCAGAAATTCCAGTTCGGCGGCATCGGCGCGCTGTTCGGCTACGAGATCGATTTGCTGGTCACGCCCGATCCGCTGGACAAGCCGGGCCTCGTCTTCGAACCGGTGTTTGACTACGAGCAGGTCCTCGTCGTTGCCGGCAACCACAAGCTGGCCAAAGAGGCATACATCCAGCCGAAGCAACTGACCAATGAGGTACTGGTGGCCTATCCGGTGCCGATCGACCGCCTCGATATCTACAACATGTTCCTCTCGCCGGCCGGTATCACGCCCAAACGCCACAAGGCGATCGAGACCACCGACATCATGCTGCAAATGGTCGCCAGCGGCCGCGGCGTAGCCGCGCTGCCGCGCTGGCTGGTGCTGGAATATGCCGACAAGATGGACGTGGTGCCCGTTCGACTGGGCAAGAACGGCATTGCCAAACACATCTTTCTCGGCGCTCGCGAAGCCGATATGGATATCGATTATCTGCGCGCATTCATCGAACAGGCGAAACTGCCAGCCAAGGGGTGAGGCCTTGTGGCAAGCCGCTCCATGAGTGGCGCTCATGAACACATGAGAACTTATCGATATTCATGAGACCCGGTCGGACACCATAATTCGAGCCTTCCAGTCCAGCGAACGCGGACGTATTACATGGAGAGTTCTCATGGCGTCCGCCACCGAACGCAAGCCTTTGGCGTTACCAGGCGGCCATCAGAAGGTGCTGTTGCACTCGTGCTGCGCGCCATGCTCGGGTGAAGTGATGGAAGCGATGCAGGCCTCCGGCATCGACTTCACGATCTTCTTCTACAACCCGAATATCCATCCGCTCAAGGAATACGAACTGCGCAAGAACGAGAACATTCGTTTTGCGGAGCAGTTCGGGATTCCGTTCGTCGACGCCGATTACGACCGCGATAACTGGTTCGCACGTGCCAAGGGCATGGAGCACGAGCCGGAGCGTGGCGTGCGTTGCACGATGTGCTTCGACATGCGCTTCGAGCGCACCGCGTTGTATGCCCATGAGCATGGCTTCCCGGTCATCACCAGCTCGCTGGGGATCTCCCGCTGGAAGAACATGCAGCAGATCAACGACTGCGGCGTGCGGGCCGCGTCGCACTACCCCGACATGCTGTACTGGGAATACAACTGGCGCAAAGGCGGCGGCTCCGCGCGAATGATCGAGATCAGCAAACGCGAGAACTTCTACCAGCAGGAGTATTGCGGCTGCGTCTATTCGTTGCGCGACACGAACCGTCATCGCGTGGAAAGCGGGCGCGAGCGTATCGAGCTCGGCGTGAAGTTTTATGGGGACGACGACCCTGCGCAGAAGCACGACGAGTAAGCGCAGGTATTTGTCTCGGAAATAAGGCCATCAGATCAAAATGAGTAAAGATTTCACATTTGCCATCAAGCGAATTCGTTTCGACGAGGACTATGAACCGTCGGACAACACGCGCATTACGACCAACTTTGCCAACCTGGCCAGAGGGGAAAGTCGGCAGGAGAATCTGCGCAACACGTTTCGGATGATCGACAATCGCTTCAATGCCCTCGCGCATTGGGACAATCCGAAGGGTGATCGCTATTCCGTCAACCTCGAGATCGTCTCTGTCGAGATGAATATCGATGGGGAAAGCAGTGGCAATGCGCTTCCCCTCATTGAGATCCTGAAGACGACGATCCTCGATCGCAAGACCGGCGAGCGTACGGAAGGCATTGCGGGGAACAACTTTTCCTCCTATGTGCGGGATTACGACTTCAGCGTCTTGTTGCTCGAGCACAATAAGAACAAGCCGGAATTCAGCACGCCGGATAACTTCGGCGACCTGCACGGGAAGCTCTTCAAGTGCTTCGTGAACTCGAGCACCTACAAAAGTCATTTCAACAAACAACCCGTGATTTGTCTGAGCGTGTCGAGCACCCGGACCTACCATCGGACCGCGAATCGACATCCTGTGCTGGGCGTCGAGTACCTGCAGGATGACTACTCGCTGACGGACGAGTATTTCAGGAAGATGGGGTTGAAGGTCCGCTACTTCATGCCTGCGAACAGCGTCGCACCTCTGGCTTTCTATTTCTCCGGCGATCTGCTGGCGGATTACAGCAGCCTTGAGCTGATCGGCACCATCAGCACGATGGACACCTTCCAGAAGATCTATCGTCCCGAGATCTACAACGCCAATTCAGCGGCGGGGGAATCCTATCAGCCGAGCTTGAAGCACGAGGACTTTTCGCTCACTCGAATCGTTTACGACCGAGAAGAGCGTAGCCGGCTGGCGATTGAGCAAGGAAAGTTTGTCGAAGAGCAATTTATCAAGCCGTACCAAGCTGTTCTTGAGCAGTGGTCTGCCAACTACGCTCTTTGATTCATCAAAAAAATACAGGGTCATTGATCATGAAGAAATTGTTGCCCACGTCGACCGCCGGTAGCCTGCCCAAGCCCTCCTGGCTTGCGCAACCCGAGAAGCTCTGGTCGCCATGGAAATTGCAGGATGAGGAACTGGTCGAGGGCAAGCGCGATGCGTTGCGCCTGTCGTTGCAAGAACAGCAGCACGCCGGTATCGATATCGTCAGCGACGGTGAGCAAACGCGTCAGCATTTTGTGACGACGTTTATCGAACACCTCGACGGCGTGGATTTCGAGAACCGCCAGACCGTCCGTATTCGCGACCGCTATGACGCGAGCGTACCGACGGTGGTCGGTGCCGTGGCCCGAAAAAAGCCGGTTTTCGTCGAGGACGCCAAGTTTCTGCGTCAGCAGACCAAGCAGCCCATCAAATGGGCGCTGCCGGGGCCGATGACGATGATCGACACGCTTTACGACAACCACTACAAGAGCCGCGAAAAGCTCGCATGGGAATTTGCCAAGATTCTCAATCAAGAGGCCCGGGAGCTGGAGGCGGCAGGTGTCGATATCATTCAATTCGACGAGCCCGCGTTCAATGTCTTCTTCGACGAGGTCAACGAGTGGGGCGTCGCCACGCTGGAAAAGGCCATCGAAGGGCTCAAGTGTGAGACCGCCGTGCATATCTGCTACGGCTACGGCATCAAGGCGAATACCGACTGGAAGAAGACGCTCGGCTCGGAGTGGCGCCAGTACGAAGAGGCCTTCCCGAAGCTGCAAAAGTCCAGCATCAGCATGGTCTCGCTGGAATGTCACAACTCGCACGTGCCGATCGACCTGATCGAACTCATTCGGGGGAAAAAGGTGATGGTAGGGGCCATCGATGTGGCATCCGATACCATTGAAACCCCGGAGGAGGTCGCCAACACGCTGCGCAAGGCGCTGCAGTTTGTCGATGCCGACAAGCTCTATCCTTGCACCAACTGCGGCATGGCCCCGTTGTCGCGCAACGTCGCACGCGGCAAGCTCAAGGCGCTGAGCGCCGGCGCGGAAATCGTTCGAAATGAACTCTCGAAGTAGTTCTGCGCTGTTGTCGGACGCGGTACGCGGGGGAATGCCCCCCGCGTCGACACCGATCGAGCCATTGCGTTTTCGCGAAGCGCTCGGGCACTACGCGTCCGGTATCACGGTCATTACCTCACACGTCGACGGCGAGCCTATCGGGTTCACGTGCCAGTCGTTCTACAGCGTGTCGATGAATCCGCCCCTGGTGTCATTCAGCGTGATGTCCGGTTCGGCGAGCTATCCCAAAATTCGTCAGGCTGGCCGATTCGCGGTCAATATCCTGTCGGACGAGCAAGTCGGGATTTCCAACCAATTCGCCCGGCGCGGTGCGGACAAGTGGCATGGCGTTGAACGGCTGGATTCGCCCTTGGGCAATCCGATCATCGCAGGCAGCCTTCACTGGCTGGATTGCGAAATCCACGCCGAGCACGCGGCGGGGGATCACCTGATTGTGATTGGCGAGGTGAAGGCGTTGAACCTGCAAGACACTGCGGCGGCCCAGCCGTTGTTGTATTTCAAAGGGCAGTATCGCAACATCGCGACGCATGGCGCAGTTTGAGCGAACGTCACACCGGGAGCGGTTCCCGGATGTCCCGTGAATTGGGTTGCGTGATTCAGAGACGGACCGGCAGCCTGGCGATCGCGCGGGCATCGGTTGCCGACATGCCCATGGCGCGCAGCATCGATTCCGCAACGGCTTCCGCAAAGCCCGCAGGGGTTTTCTCCACGAGTTGCGTCTGAATCGCCATCGTCAATGCGCCGAGCCCCATCACTACGGCGACCTGAACGGACGGCACGTCGAAGCGCTGCGCACGAATGCCGCTCCGGATATCGGCCAGCACACCGCGACGCATGTCTTCGCTCCAGCCGGAGTGCAGGTTGGGCACCGAGCGCAGCAGCATCCATCCCCATTCCGGGTGTTCCTTGCAGCTTCGGATAAACATCCGGCTCGCAATGGCGATGCGTTGCGCCGGATCGTCGATGTCGGCAATGATCGGACGAATGCGGTCGTCGATCTCGTCGGCCACGTGAGCGCCGACGGCAAACAGGAGTTCGTTCTTCGTTCGGAAATGGTTGTAGAACGTGCCTTTGGCGACGTCGCCCGCCGCGATGAAGTCGTCCAGCGTAGGCTCGTCGGCGCCTCGCTCCTTCACCACTGCCAGTGCCAGATCGATGATGTGGGCGCGCATGCGTGCCCGCCGCTCCCGGCCGATCTCAGCGCGCCGCGCCAAATCCACTGTCGCTTTCGCCATGTCTGTCCCGCTCGCCCCGTTTGCCTGAGCGAGCGAGTTTACCGCATCGTCCACGCCGGAATACGCCTTTCGCGCGATTACATGCGGACCATGTCCCACGGGTTCGTCCCCGCAGGCAACGGCTTACGCTCGGTGAGGCGCTTGACCGGCTCCCCGGCTGCCAGACGCTCGATCCACGCCTGCGGCTCGAAGATCACGCCAATCGGATTCTCGTCATAGGCGCCCGACGCAAAGAACGCATCGCACTCCTCGTCGGTGAAGTTGTCCACCTGCAACTCCACCTTGTGGCCGTCCGGGTCCTTGTAGTAAAGCGACGTCGTGGGGCCGTGATTGATGCACCAGTAAGGCGCGATACCGGCGTCGCGAAGTCGCAGGTAGGTGCCGAACAGCTCGTCGAGATTGCGATAGGTAAATGAATAATGATCGACGACGTAAGACGGTGCGGCCGGCAGCGGTTGCATTCCCTGCGCGCGGATGAAGCCGACGCGATGGTGCTCGTCGTCATACCGCAGGAAACAAAGGTTCTCGTTCTCGAACGCGACCTTCGCGTTGAGCACGGCCAGATACCAGTCGCGCATCGCTCCGATCCGGTCCGTCAGGCAGATCACGTGGGCCAGTTTGAAAGGCGATAGTGCTCGCGCCTTGTCGCGCAGGTGTTGTTGGTGATTCTCGAGGGTCATGAGGGTCTCCTTGTCAGGCTCAGGCGGGTTCTTCGCACACCGTGTTTTCGATGGCGCCGATGCGATCGATCTCGACACGCACCACGTCTCCGGGGCGCAGCCATGCGGGCGGGTTTCGCAGTCCACCGACGCCGGCCGGCGAGCCGACACTCAGCACGTCGCCCACTTCCAGCGTGCACCGCTGGCTCAGATCGCTGACGAGTTGTGCGCAATCGAAAATCATCTCCGACGTCATGCCGTCCTGCCGCAAGTCGCCATTGACCCACGTGCGGATGCGCAGCGTGCCGGCGTCGCCCAGTTCGTCGGGCGTCACGATCCAAGGTCCGATCGGGCCATGCGTATCGAACGACTTGCCGATAGTGGCCGTGGCATTTCGCATCTGCCAGTCGCGAATGCTGACGTCGTTGCACACGAGATAGCCCGCGACGACGTCGAGTGCTTCCTCAGGTGAGATGCGGCGGCACTGTCGGCCGATCACCAGGCCGAGTTCGCCTTCGTAATCGAGCTGACCCGAATCGCGCGGCGCCCATATCGGATCGAACGGCCCGTTGACGCATGTCGTCTGCTTGTTGAACCAGATCGGTGCGGTGGGCTCCGCAATGCCCAGATGACGCACTTCCTCGATATGCGAGCGGAAATTGCCGCCCACGCCGAGAAACTTCCCGGGACGCCGCACCGGCGAGATCACGCGAACCGTCGCCGGGTCGATGTAGCTCGTGGCCGCCGCGACACGCTCGCGTGCAGCGCGCAAAGCGGGTTCTCCAATGCGGAACAGGTCGATGATTTCGGTCAGGCGAGTGGGCAGGGCCTCCGTGAGATCGACGATGCCGGACGCCGTCATCACACCCGCGCGACGCTCGTCGTCGCGCAGAAAATTCAACAGTTTCATGTTTGTGTTTTCCTCTTGTTTTCAGGCGGCCGGGCGGGACAGGACCTGGCGTACGGCGCGCAGCAACGCAGCGCCGGCGCCTTCGGCGTCGACGGTGGTCTGGCTGCGCCATGCGACAACCTTGTCCGGCCGGACCAGCACGCAGCCGCCGTCTTCGAATTGACGAAGGTCGTGCCAGTCGTCGTCGATGTCGCGCCAGTCGAGACCGACGCCGATGGCGACGACGTCGACAGGTACGCCGACGCACTGCGCAACCTGTGCTGCCGCTTCGCGCCACCGGGCGTGACCATGTCCGCAAAGCAACGTCAGGCGGCCGGGGCGGCAGAGATCCAGCGTCGATGCATGAGCGGCACCCTGTGCTACCCACGTGTGCGGCAACGACGCGCCCGGGCGTGTGCTGGGGAGGTAATGCAGTTCGGCATCAACCGCCGGCTCCTCGCTGCCGGATGGCGCGGATGACGCCTCCGGCGCCAGCGCCCCGTTGTCGTAGCGCGTGTTCAGCTCGGTGCCGTGCGCGCAGAAGTGGTACTGCTGCAGTGCGAGGGCTTCGCGCAATGTCGCTCGTCGTTGCGCGCCGTCGGCGGAGTCTTCATGCAGCGCCTGGTAACGACGCCATCCCTGCTCGGGGCTCTGTCCTTCCTCAAAACCGAGCGCACGCGCGACCTGAATGAAGTAATCGATGTTCTGCATGGAGCGCTGCACGACCTTTTGCGCGACCGGCAAGCGCTCGGCTTCGTAGGAGTCGAGCAACGCTTCGCCTGCGTCGGACCGAAGCACGGCTGCGAGTTTCCACGCGAGGTTGTAGGCGTCCTGCATGGAGGTGTTGGAGCCGAGGCCACCCGACGGCGGGTGCCGGTGCACGGCATCGCCTGCAATGAACACGCGGCCCGCGCGCATCCTGTCCGCGACGAGCGCGTTCATCTGCCACGGGTTCACGGACAGAATCTCGACGGCGAGATCGTCGTCGCCCACCAGCGCGCGAACGCGCGCCGACATGGCGTCGACGCTGAGATCCGGCGCGCCGTGTGCCGGGTCGTACATGAACGACATGACCCATTCGTTCCACGGCTTCACATTGACGAATCCGCCACTCCCTACCCAGAAGTCGACGCCGGGCCGATTGGTCCAGTACAGGAAGCCAGGTCGATGCGCGCAGTAACGCGTGAGGTCCGCCTTGAACCACACGTTGACGGCCGCGCCCCAGCCCGCCTGCCCGGTATGGGCGATGCCTACCGCCTCCGCGACCCGGCTTCGGGCGCCGTCCGCACCGACGAGATACTGACAGCGAACACGATAGCGCCGTGCGTCCGTGCGGTCTTCGATCAGCGCCGTGACGCCGTCGGCATCCTGCTGCACGTCGATGAGTTCGTGATTCCACCGAATGGCGGCGCCGCGCGCCATTGCCGCACTCGCCATGATCGGCTCCAGCAGGCTCTGCGCGATATTCACCGACCGACATGGACTGGCCTTGCGAAAGGCGTCCTGCCGCGTCTTCATGTAGGTCGGAATACGTGCGAACTCCACGCCCGCGAGCGTCTCCGTCCACACCACATGCTGCGCAAGCTCGGTCGGCATGCCCTGCGCGCCGACCTCCGCTTCGAGGCCGAGCTCGCGCAGGATCTCGATCGAGCGCTGATTCTGATAGTGCGCACGTGGCGTGTTGGCGGTCCACGCATAGCGGTTGATCGTCAAAGCCTCGATGCCGTATTGACGCAGCAACAGTGCCATCGTCAGCCCCGCCGGGCCCGCCCCGACGATCAGGACAGGCACTTCCAGCAATTCTTCAGTCATTTTCATGGTCGTCTCGGTGTCTCGTGTCGGGCCTTCGTCCGACGGCGTCGTTCGCCGACGTGATGGGTTTTGTGTCGTCATTAAATCGCAAAATGAACAAATAGGTCAAATTGGTGTTAACGATCATTTTTGAATTGTGTGGTGGTGCGCATCATGCAAGCGCTTGGGGGCGATGGACTTCCTCGCTTCACTCGCACACAAAAAATGACTTCTGGAGACAACCATGCATTTCGCTTTTCCAACGCGCGCCGTCGGGCGACGCACGCGTGCCGCTGACTCGCCGCCTCGGGTTTCGTGTCTGTGGCCAGCCGCAGCCGTGCTGGGGGCACTCGTCGGGGCCATTGCGCCGACACAGGCGGCAGCGCAATCGAGTGTCAACATCACGGGCCTGATCGACGGCGGCGTGTCGTATGTGAGCAATCAGGGCGGGCATGCCAATACACGGTTCGATGACGGTATCGGTCGACCGAACCTGCTCGTCTTCGTGGGGCGAGAAGATCTCGGCGACGGCATGGCGGCCGTTTTCCGTCTGGAAAATCAGTACATGCTGGGTACCGGCACGTTCATTCCGCAGCAGAGCCTGTTCACCCGTCAGGCGATGATGGGGCTTGATCTCGGCAAGGCAGGCAAGCTCACGCTCGGCAAGCAATACGACTTCATGGTCGATTCGCTGTTTTTCGGGGAGAACGACGGTGCGTCGATGTTCGGCGCAGGCTTGTACAGCTTCCGCGCGGGGCCGTTCACCAAGCTGGCGCTCCCGCAGAACCCGACGGGCGCGATGGACTGGGACCGCATCGGCGGCGATTCGGCGCTGCCGAACACGGTGAAGTACACGTCGCCGAACGTGGGCGGCTTCAGCGGTGGCGTGATGTACGGGTTTGGGGGCGTGGCAGGATCGATCGGCGCGAACAACTCGACGAGCGCCGGGCTGAATTACGCCAACGGTCCGTTCGGCGCGGGCGCGGCGTACACGAATGCGAAGTACGACGATGGCGGCATGCAGGTCAGTGTGCGCACGTGGGGCGTGGGGGCACACTACGCCGCCGGCGCGTTCCATACGAGCGTGCTGTTCACCACGGTGCACAACAGCGCCAATGGTGGCGGCATCTGGTCGGCACAGATCGCCGAGCGATACCAGATCACGCCGGCGTGGTCGGTCGCGGGGGCGTATGCGTACTTGCTCGGCAATGAATTTCTCGGGCGCAACCACGCCCACCAACTTTCGGCTGCGCTCAACTATGCATTCTCGAAGCGCACGTCGGTCTATCTGTCCGGCGCCTGGCAAGTCGCGAACCAGGGGGCGAATGCGCAGATCAACGGACTTGCCGGGCCGGACGCGGCATCGAGCACATCCAGTCAGGCAATCGTTCGCATCGGCATGATGACGTTCTTCTGAAGCGGCACCGGCGCGGCGAAGCCCGCGCCGAGGTTCGATGCATTCTGGCTCACGCGCCTGCCGTTGCGTCGTGCGACGACAGGTAGCGGAATACCGCGCTGCCCGATATCAATGCAATACCGGCGAGCGCCACGGAAAATCCTGTCGCACCTGTCGGCAGCCCGACGAAATCGATCGCATATCCCGTCATCACGGGCAGGAGTCCGGCGGGCAGGTAGCCCCCTATGTTCATGACTGCATTGGCCTCGGCCCTGTGAGTGTCCGGTACATGCAGACCGATGAGTGTCAGTCCTCCCAATTGCCCCAGGCCCTGACCCACGCCCGCGAGCAGGGCGGCGACTACGAGGAACGGAGCGGACGAGGCCTGTACCGCGAAGCACAGCGCACCCATCGAGAGTATCGTTGCGGTCGTCCCACCCGCCATGACACCCCGCACGGACCAGCGACGCACGGCGAATTGGACACCGGTGGCCGCAGCGAACATCGCACAGGCCATTCCGCCGGCAATCAGGGGGCTATGCACGTTCAGCAGACGCGAGAGTAACGACGGCCCGAGCGCCAACACGAACGACGTGGCGGTGATCCCCGGCCCGAAGACGCCGATCCCGCTTGCCACATGGGACCGGTTGGGTACCGGAACAGACGGCAAACGCAGCCGGACGCGCGACGCCCCCGCCTGCGCCGGGCGCTTCAACGGCAATCGGGCAGCGATGACGAACGCGCTCACGAGGACGACGAATTCGACGCCAAAGACGTAGGGGATCGGATGAGGAAGCGCGCTTGCCATCGCACCTGCGAGCAGCGGACCGACACCTGCGCCAAGCACCATCGCCACGGAAGCCAGCAGTGCGGCCTGCCTGCGTCGTTGTACGCCACCCAGATCGCCGACCGATGCCATGCCCGCCGACACGATGACACCCACGGCGACCCCGGCCAACAGCCGCGCAGCGCCGAGCATGACAACGGACGTCGCACTCGCGAACAGCGCACACGCGATCAGGGCCGCGAGGAGTCCGGGTAGCAGAACAGGTTTGCGTCCATACCGATCGGATAGCTGACCGGCCAGCAGGAGTGTGCCGAGCAAGCCGGCGATGTAAAGCGCGAAGATGACCGTGAGGGTTCCCGACGAAAAGCCAAGTGCGTGTTGCCAGACCACGTATAGCGGTGTCGGTGAGTTGGAGAGCATGAATACGGCGGTGACCGTCCATGCAGCGCGCCACATGTCAGGGCTGATGCGTTGCGCGGCGGGAGCGTGCGGGACGACTAGCGTGTCAGACACAAGGGTTCTCCTGTACGAGTTTTTTCGAACTATAGCTTAGTTCGAAAAAACTCGTACAGGTGGTATAGTCGCGTCATGAAACCCAAGAAGCTAAACGAGGCAGGCATCCCGGCGCCTGCCGACCTGCCCGATCCGCTGCCGGAACCGGCCGTTGCCGACTTGCGTCTCGAGACAATACTTGGCGCGCTGGCGGATCCGCTGCGTTTGACGATCGTTCGCAAGCTGATGCTGGAGTCGGAGGCATACGACCACCCGTGCGGCTGGTTCGGCTTTGACCGTCCGAAATCGTCGCTGACGCATCACTTCAAGGCGCTAAGAGAGGCGGGGGTGCTTCGTCAGCGGCAATATGGGCTGGAGCGGCGAAGCCGGGTGCGCACGGAAGATCTGGCGTCGCGGTTTCCGGGGTTGTTGCAACTGGTTGCTGCGTGGACGCCTGCGAGTGAATGAGGCGGGGCGGATCGGGCATGACTTGTCCGATATCGAGGAATCGCGCCGTTTGAATGTCAGCGCGAGCTCTGTAAGTCGTCATCAGTCTTCTTGATGAACAGGAGGGTGCCGTTCTCCATGATCGTCACACCACCTCGATTCTGAACAAGCGGTTTGAGGCACGCGCGAATTTCAATCAATGGCGTTGCATTCTCAGGTTCCCACGAGATGTGTGGTTGGGGCACGGTAATCCCTATTTATTGACGCGGTTGAAATACCTGAATCGAGACTTCGCGAGGTGGAGTCAACTTCGACGGCGGTTACGGACCCGAATCGGTTGCCGGCGACGACATTGCCAAAAAGGGTTCAGGGGGTGGCAGTGAAACGTCTGATCAGCGATTCCATGCAGGGCAGTACGTGCTTAGGTCGGGATTCTTCGCAAGCGGGTCGTTTCGCCACGGGACGCTCCTCTTGCCAAGATCAAATTCGATGACGTCTATTCCCGCTCCCACCCCGCAAAAGGCCTGAGTGCCGGAGCGTGCTGCGACGAACTTGATGCGCCCGTGGACGAGATTAAGATACGCGCCTTGTCCCGGCAGGGGATCGCTTTCGTCGCGATAAAGGAGGCGACCATCCTTTGTCTGTAGCACGCCATCCATATTGCAGCTCGCGCCTCGCTCCTGAATCGAACTCATATAGATCTCAGCCTCGCCAGATGCCGAGCGTTTGATGACCAGGCAGTCTGTGGCATTTTTGACCGGTACGAAGGGGCCGTCTTCCGTCAGTTTGTGTGTGGCTCGGCCGGGCGCGACGTAGACGCCTTCAAGTTTCTCCAACGGGGTCGATAAAGCCGGTCCGCTGATAAAGAGTGACAGCGAGACTGCCAGCAGTTTTTGCGTGTTCGGTTTGGCCATTTTCCATTCTTGAGAACTTTCTAGAGAGGGTCCGCCCGAACCCTCATTCCAGCGGCACCTCGCTTTGCCCGCCGAGTTGCTCCCGGCCGATGCCCGGCGTCCTGTCAAATGCGTCTGTGACGATTCGCACGTTACTGTTTGCAGCGCATCCAGTCATCGTCTTCCGCACAAGGCTTGGCTGTGCCCTTGCGCTGCAAAAGCGAAATGATGGTCACATATTTCATGGTGTTCCTTTGCTCGTCCGTCAGGTTCTGACCGCCCCAATATGTTTCTTTGGAGATTGCAAAACGAATTGACGTCTTCTGATTCATAAAGGCCGCCATAACCACGTAATTATTTTGACTGTATCGCAGCTGCCGGACGTGACCTTCATCGGCCTCCCTCTTGAAGTAATCATTCGCCTGATCCTCTGTGAGCGGGTATTCGACGTGAGCCCAGCGATCAGACAGGATGCCTCCCCAGACTTTTTCCGCTTCCTCCGGAGAGTTGGACTTTCTGAATTCTCGCAAACTGATCAGGCCGGGATTCTGTCGTTCGAACTCAGCGATTATTTGCGCGGTTCGATGTGTTGCCAACATCCAGTCGTTGATCACAGGATCGCAGAGTTCAAATCCGACGGAATTGATGCCAACGTGTTTGGAATTGCCGTCGATATTGGTCGTGAACGAACATCCTGCGTGGAACTTGATTTCACCGTCGTCATAGCTGGCGTCCGTGCGCGTCAGTAGCGGAAGATTCAAAACATGATCGCCGCCCGGGTGTTTCATTTTCTGAAGAAAGGGGTTGCGCGCCAAAAACTGGTCCACCGATTCCCCAACACCCACCACTAGCGGCACCGGCGGTTTGGTGTCATCGCCAAGGACGAATCCATTTGCCTCTACCCTGACTGTGGAAACCTGCGGCTTGCAGGCACCGCAACTTGCTATCAGGATCAAGCCCGCCCACACTTTTATGCTTCTCATCGTGGTCCGCCTCTTCTTGTTTTCTATCTGAATTCCCCAGGCGGCGCCCCACCGGCATTTGGCTTTGAATGGGCGCAGTTCCGGCCTCATCCCGTCCCGTCTTCCTCCGGCGAACGCCGTCAACGCTTTTTGTGGCTCGTCAGCTGCGCTCGCACGTCGGAATTCGCTGGTCTTCAGCGTCGATTAACGGTCATCGACTCGCCTTGCTGCGTTTTGGCGCGTGTCCCTGGTTCTGGCCAAAATTCGGTTTTTGAATTACTTTCTTGCATTGCTTCGGATTCCACAATGCGATTGTGCATCAGTTTTGGCTTTTCCCGGCAAGCGATCATTTTTGTGCGGCTGTAGTTGTCATACCGTGACTTTTGTGAGCAATTCTGAGAAAAAATGAAAACTAGAATAATTGCCCGGATGGGCGGCATCGCAATGGGTTTGGGGGGTGTTCTCGCGCTGGGGGCGTGCGGCACGATGGTCAGACCGGACGATCTCAAGCGACCGGAAGCCATCAGTTGTATCGACGTTCCCGCTGGCATCGAATCCCACACGACGCAGGGATTGCTCCGCTACAACTGGACAACAAAGCTCGCCCCGGGCGCCTATGTTTCCGAGGGCGAGGATGCGGATGGAACGTACTATCGCGGTCCCTACGAGGCGATAACGGCCGACGCCGACAGCTTCCCAAAACCGTCGCGCATGTATGACGGCGGTATCTGGGTGCCTCGCAAAGGCGATCAGGCGCCCGCGGTGTACACGTATTTCGCCTGGAAGGATCCGAAGACGACACCACCGAGCGGCGTGAGCTGCGCGAACGCGATTGCCGTAAGAGGTCAAGGCACCAGCGGTGTCAGGGAGGTGAGGTACGTCACCCGCGAGAATTCCGGGCAACCCGCCGTCGGTGGCGCAAGTACCGCCGAAGCCAACGCCGGCTTTGAGGCCGGACTGCAGATGGGAACGTCCGGCACGTTCACCGGCGGCCAGGTTAGCGGTGCAGGTGTCGCTGGCGGCGCCATCGGCGGCATCGTCGTCGCCGCTTTGATCCAGATGGATGTGGGCAAGATTTCAGTCGCCCCATACCTTTCGGACGAAAAGCTCTCCGTAACGCTTAAGCAGCTCGCGCAGAGTGCCAGGCCGATCAAGATCGAGCCCGCTGCACCGGCAGCCGAATGAGGCCGTCAACGGCACTAACCAAGACTTGAGCTGACACGATTCGACAGCTGTGACGTGGTCGCATTTGTCCATGACAAACGCGACCACGTCCAGTCGACCGACCCCGTCGTGCTAGAATGTTTGACTGATCAAACATTGATCCATCAAAAAAATGGCTCCCAGTCCCAGCACCCCGCACTCGGCGGGGCAGGTGTTGCCGTTCCGGCAGTCGCTCGTGGCGATGCTCGGCCTTTGTTTCTGCACGATGATGGTCGCGCTCGACCAGACCGTCGTCGGCACCGCATTGCCGACCATCGTCGCGGAACTCAAAGGGTTCGAGTTCTACGCCTGGGTCGCAACGTCGTATCTCCTCACCTCCGTCATCACCGTGCCGATCTTCGGACGCCTCGGTGATTACTATGGCCGCAAACGCTTCGTCATGGCGGCCATCATCGTTTTCACCGCCGCGTCCGTGCTGTGCGGCGCGGCGAACAGCATGCCGTTCCTCGTCGTGGCGCGCGCGTTGCAAGGCATCGGCGGCGGCATGCTCGTCGGCACCGCTTTCGCCTGCGTCCCCGAACTGTTCCCCGATCCGCACGTGCGCCTGCGCTGGCAAGTCATGCTCAGTTCCGCATTCGGTATCGCCAACGCCATCGGCCCGTCGCTCGGGGGCTTTCTGACGGAAGCGTATGGCTGGCGGTCGGTGTTCTACGTCAACCTGCCCGTCGGTCTGCTCGGTGTCTGGTTCGTCGGCCGACACCTGCCGCAAATGCGTGCCGATGAGCACGGCAAGGCGAGCCTTGACTGGCTCGGCGCGGTCCTCATTGCCGCCGCGCTCGGCAGCCTGCAAATGCTCGTCGAATGGCTGCCCGCCGACGGGATTTCACGCGGTGTGTTCGCGCTGCTCGTGGTGTTCGTCGCTTCGGCTTACGCGCTTTACGCCTGGGAGACGCGCGCGTCGCATCCGATCGTGCCGTTCGAGATGTTCCGCGACAAAAGCCTCGCGCCACTCTTCGTCCTGTCCGTGTTCGCGGGCTTCACGATGTTCGGCATCCTGTTCTACGCGCCGCTGATGCTGCAGGGCGGATTCGGCCTGTCACCGCGAGAGACCGGTCTGCTCGTCACGCCGCTCGTCGTATGCATTACGGTGGGCAGTATTGTGAACGGGCGCCTCATCACCCGGCTGCGCAATCCGAACGTCATGCTCTACCTCGGCTTCCTGCTGCTCGCGCTGGCGTGTGCAGGCATCATCACCACGCATCGTGGCACGTCGCACTGGGTGCTGGCGTTCTACATGTTCCTTGCCGGGCTCGGCCTCGGTTTCGTCATGCCGAACCTCACCGTCTTCGCGCAGGAAGTGGCCGGGCGCGCACATCTGGGGATCGCCACCGCACTCATGCAGTCGCTGCGCATGATCGGCGGAATGCTCGGCACCGCGATCGTCGGCACGCTCGTCAATCACAGCTACACCGCGCGCGTGAAGGATGTCCTCGCAGCCCACGACGGCACGCAATGGTCGGCGCAATTGACCGACCCGCAGATTCTCGTGAACGCGCAGGCGCAAAGCGACTTTCTCACCACGCTCGCGCACACGGGGCAGAACGGCGCGCTGTTCATCGAGTCCGCGCGCCTGGCGCTCGTCGCGGCGATCCATAACGGGCAGATGATGTCGCTCGCGGCGGCGCTCGCCGGGTTGTGGTTCGTACGCCGTGTGCCCCTCATTCGTCTGACGCGCGGCGCCAAGGCGCCGCCCGCCGGGGAGTGACGCCATGCCGACACCGCAAAGACGCAACGTCATCCAGCAACTCAGCCTGACGTACCGCTCGATGATGCTGGCCTTCGACGCACAGGTCGGACACCCGCTGCCCCGCTGGCGGATCATTCTCACGCTCGCCGAGAATGGCACCTGCTCGCAGAAGTACCTCGCGGAGCATTGCCGCCTCGATCCGGCGTCGCTCACGCGCCAGCTTCAGTCGATGGAAGCGCTGGGCTGGCTCTCCCGCGCAGCGGATCCGGATGACAACCGTCTCACGAACGTGACGTTGACGGCCGACGGCGCAGCCATTTACGACGAGGCCATGCCGCGCCGTCAGGCGTTCTTCGACGAAGCGCTCGAAGGCATGACCGCTGCCGAGATCGCCACGCTCGAGAGCGCGCTGGGGCATCTCGAGGCGCAGTTCAAGTCGGTGGTCACGCGCGCGAAATCGGGCGGCGCCAGTGGCTCGGCAAGCGAGGCCAAACGGCGCTCGTCGGGAGACGCGGCGTCGGTCGAACCGGCGTCGCCGCCGCGCAAGCGCTCGTCGCGCAGTACTGCCTGAGCCTACGTCGACGCGATACAAAAAAGCCGCCCATCGGGCGGCTTTTGTCTTCCTGCGCAGGCGCGTGCGTCCGACGTCAGAAGAAGGTCTGCACGATCTCCACGACGTTGTAGTCGCCGTCGACGACCGGCAGATGACGCCATTTGTCGAACGTCAGGCACGGATGCGAGATGTCGAACGCGATCATGTCGCCAACGCGGATGTCGTCGCCCGGCGCGATGCGCAGGTAGGCGTGCTGATCCATCATGCCGCTCACTTCCCAATGCTCGGGCGTGGCTTTCGGCGTCTTGCTTTCGCCCGGGCGGAACAGTTGTGCCGGTTCCGGCATGCCTGCATCGAACGCGGCATCGCGCTTGCCCAGCGCGATGATCGCGCGCTCCGGTTCCGGAATCGACTGCACGTACGCCCAGAGTTGCAGCGCCGGTTGCAGCTGGGAACGCATCTGTCTGGCGATGGGGTTGCGCGTCGCGATCTGCGCTTGCGCCGCCTTGTAAATGCCCACGTCGTGCGTGAGATAGCAGCCGGGACGCAACACCACGTCGAGCGGCGCGCCGACGTCCTTGTGCGCAAACTCGTCGGCCACCACGTCGTACCACGCCGACCCGGCACCCGAGAGCACCGCCGGCTGGCGCTCGATGCGGCCCGCCGCGATCAGCTCGCGGGTGACGCCCACAGCGCGTTGCAGGAACGCGCGAATGTCGGCTTCAGTGCTCAACACGCCTTCATAGACTTCCACACCCGCAAGTTTGACGGCGCCCTGATACTGCGCGATGGCGTCAAGCACGGCTTGTTGCTGTGCACTGTCGCGTACGCCCGTGCGCCCGCCCGTCACGCCGAGTTCGATCAGCACTTGAATCGACTGCCCGCGCGCGCGGAAAAACTCGCCCAGATGCGACACCGCTGCCGCAGAGTCAACCAGACAGAAAAATTCAAAGTCGGCATCCGTGAGCAGGTCGGCGATCATGGTCATGTTGCGCTTGCCGACCAACTGGTTCGCCATGAGCACGCGGCGCACGCCATGATGATAGGCGGCATAGGTCTGCTGGGCGGTCGCCAGCGTGATGCCCCACGCGCCGCCGTCGAGCTGGCGGCGGAACAGCTTCGGGGCCATCGTCGTCTTGCCATGCGGTGCGAGCTTCACCCCGTATTCGTGCACGAAGCGCTGCATCCACGCGAGGTTGTGACGGATCTTGTCCTCATAGAGCACAGCCGTGGGCAGGCTCAGGTCTTCGTTCAGCAGATTCCACCCGAGGCCGGTCGTGGCGCTGGGCGCCAGCGGCGCACGCATTGCCCCCAGACCCTTGTTGAGGGTATCGATCATGCCATGCTGATAGTTTGTATCACTCATTGAGAATCCTCCACGTGACATTGCGCCGACGACCGCCGGATGGCTCCTATAATAGCGTTTAATTACCAGCGTTTGACAGATTTGTTATAAAGTAACAAAAAATCGAAAAAAACCTACAATACGGCATCCCGGCGAACGGCCGTGGCGCCGCACGGACCAGAGACATGACGGAAACCTTCGATATCGTGACGCGCGTTGCCGAGCGCAGCGACGACCTGAGTCAGGCCGAGCGCAAAGTGGCGCAGGTGGTGCTGGAGGATGTAGCGGGTGCGGCAGCGGCGTCGATCAACGTGCTCGCCGAGCGTGCCGGCGTGAGCGAGGCGAGCGTGACGCGCTTCGCCAAGGCGATGGGCTGTCGCGACGTGCGTGATCTGAAGCTGCGTCTGGCGCAGGCCGCTGTGGTCGGTCAGCGCTTTTTCGGCGCGAATGCCGCCAACGGGCAGGACAGCTCGGGCGAAACGATCGACCGCATCGCCGACGACATCCAGACCACGCTGCAAGTGCATCGCGGTCTCATCAAGCCCGATGTGGTGCGCCGGGCGGCCGAGCGGCTGCTCTCCGCCCGCATGATTTACGCGTTCGGCATGGGCGGCGGCTCGTCGCTCATGGCGGACGAAGCCCGCTACCGGCTGGTGCGCCTGGGACGTCCGGTGGCGAGCTATCAGGACGCCGTGCTGGCCCGGATGGTGGCGGGTACGCTCGGTCGCGAAGATGTGGTGCTCGCGTTCTCGGTCAGCGGTCATACGCCGGAGCTGGTCTCTGCTTGCGAGATCGCGCGAGAGTACGGCGCTCAGGTGGTGGCCGTCACGGCCACCGGATCTCCGCTCGCGGCGCTGGCGGACGATGTCCTGCCGGTCCGCGCGCTGGAAACGGATTTCATTTTCAAACCGTCGTCGTCGCGCTACGCGATGCTGCTCGCAATGGACGTGCTGGCCACGGAACTGGCGTTGCTCGCCAAGCCGCAGAGCCAGGCGCTGCTGCGCAGGATCAAGTACGTGCTCGACACGCATCGGGGCGGCGGCGATCGCCAGCCCCTGGGAGACTGACATGACTGACTGCCTCGCGAATCGCACGGTCGATACCCTCATCACGGACGTGCGTCTGGCAGATGGCTCCGGCACGCCGATGACGGACGAGCGCTTCGACGTCGCCCTGCGCGACGGTCGCATCCACACGGTCGCCGCTGCGGGAAGCCTCGCGGGCTGGCAGGCCGCGCAACGCATCCAGGGCAACGGCCAGGTGCTGAGCCCGGGCTTTATCGACGTCCACACGCACGACGACACGAATGTCGTGCGCGGGCCGGAAATGACGCCGAAGCTCTCGCAGGGGGTGACGACAGTCATCGTCGGCAACTGCGGCATCAGCGCGTCGCCGGTGTCGCTCAAGGGCGATCCGCCGGACCCGATGAACCTGCTCGGCGAAACGGATGCGTTCCAGTACCCGACCTTCGCCGCCTACGTGCAAGCGCTTGAGAAGGCGCAACCGGCGATCAACGTGGCGGCGCTCATCGGCCACACGGCGCTGCGCAGCAACCACATGGACCGGCTCGACCGTGCCGCAACACCCACGGAAATCGATGGCATGCGCGCGCAGTTGCGCGAAGCGCTCGCGAACGGTGCGCTGGGACTGTCCACGGGGCTCGCCTACGCGAATGCGAACGCCGCACCGACCGAGGAGGTGCTCGCACTGGCCGAGCCGCTGGCCGAAGCCGGCGGCCTCTATGCCACGCACCTGCGCACCGAGTTTGCCGAGATTCTCGAAGCGCTCGACGAAGCCTTCCGCATCGGCCGGCACGCGCGCGTGCCGGTCGTCGTCTCGCATCTGAAATGTGCTGGCGTGGACAACTGGGGCCGCAGCACCGAGATCCTCGACGCGCTCGACAAGGCGCAACGTTTCCAGCCGGTCGGCTGCGACTGCTATCCGTACACGGCCAGTTCGTCGACGCTCGATCTCAAGCAGGTGACGGACGACTTCGACATTCTCGTGACGTGGTCGCAACCGCACCCCGATCAGGGCGGCAAGCTGCTCGCGACGATCGCTGCCGAGTGGGGCGTCGATCTGATGGAAGCCGCGAAGCGTCTGCAACCGGCGGGCGCCGTGTATCACTGCATGGAGGAAGACGACGTGCGGCGCATTCTTCGTCACCCGGCAACGGTCGTCGGCTCCGACGGCCTGCCGAACGATCCGCTGCCGCACCCGCGTCTGTGGGGCGCGTTCCCGCGCGTGCTGGGTCGCTACAGCCGCGAGCAGCAACTGTTCCCGCTGGCCGAGGCCGTCCACAAGATGACGGGGCTGTCCGCCGAGCGCTTCGGGCTGACCGAACGCGGTTTCGTGCGCGAGGGATATTGGGCCGATCTGGTGTTGTTCGATCCGGCCACCGTGGCCGATGCCGCAACGTTTACCGACCCCATGCAGCCCGCACACGGTATCGCGGCGGTATGGGTCAACGGTGTGTTGTCCTGGCAGGATCGCAAGCCGACGCAGAACGCGCGCGCCGGACGCTTCGTGCGTCGTGGCATGCCGCGGCCTGTGCTGTGAATCAATGTTGTTGAACGAATTCGATGAATCGAAAGGAGTGACGATGAGCATCAAACGATATGGCGTGGAAGGCGGGCAGGGCACGGGTGGCCAGCGCATGCCGTTCGCCCGGGCAACCGAAGCCGATGGCTTTCTGTTCGTCTCGGGACAGACCCCGATGAAAGACGGCGAAGTGATCGACGGGGGTATCGTTGCCCAGTCGCATCAGGCCATCCGGAACATGGTGGCGATTCTCACCGAAGCCGGTTACGGACCCGAGCATGTGATGCGCATTGGCGTGTGGCTCGACGATCCTCGCGACTTCGCCTCGTTCAACAAGGTGTTCAAGGAGTACTTCGGCGATCATCCGCCCGCGCGTGCCTGCGTCGTGTCGAGCATGGTGATCGACTGCAAGGTGGAAGTGGACTGCGTGGCGTACAAGAAGCCGGCTGCCTGAGGGCGCGGGCGACGCTTGCCGAACGCATGAAAGGCCGTCGATATCCTGGATATCGGCGGTTTTTTTTCGTCCCGAGGCCGGGTGCTGTGCACACTTGCCTTCACGGTAACTTCGGTGCCCGTTTCACAAAGGTTGCGGTTTGGCTTCGATGGCGCAGGGTGTTGGGCGCGCGCAGTCTGACGTCTCCCTAACGCAGAGGAGAACGACCGTGTTTCCACATTCCCTGACGGGTGCGGTATCTGCGCCCACCGAGCGACTCCCGGGTGCAGGGGCGAATGCCTCTGCGCATACCGACGCGTCGTTGCGCAACTATCTCGAGCCATCGGTGCGCCTCGAATTCCCGCCGACGCCGGACGACATCAGATTGCATAGCCAGACGATGAGTCATCTGGCCCAGGTCGGTTGGAGCGCGGGGGTGACCGGGCTGGCGATGATCGTGACAGGGCTGGTAGGGCTGGGGGCGAGCGCCTACATCTGCACGGAGTCAACGGCGCTGACCGACGACGGCAGGGCTGCACCGGAAAGCAAATGGCTGGGGTATGCGATTGCCGGCAGCGTCGCGGCGATCTCGACGATGTCCACGATGGTTGGCCTGCGCGAGGTCTGTCGTTGCGCGAAGAAGCGGCGAGAGGCGGATCGCGAAATATTGGCGATGAGTGTCACCGTGCGGACCACCTCGGCGCCCGTGGAGGATTCTCGTGACTTCGCATGAGCGGCCGCTCGGAGAAAGGCCGATGCCGTATGTCGGGCACGACATTGGCGCCGTTCTCGAGGTCATACGCAGCACCGCAGCGCAACTTGAAGCGATGAACCTGCCGCCGCCCGGCGCCTGGGACGCCGCACAGTGCGACGCCGCTTATCGTCGTGGTTACGATGCTTTCGATCGAGGCGACTATCTGCAGGCCGTCGAGTGCTTCGCACCGTTGCTGTCCGCCTGCCCGCACGTGGCGGGCTACGCCGAGGCGCTCGCGCTGTGCGCCCAGCACCTCGGCGAGCTTGAGGCGGCGCTTCCGCTATTCATGGCCGCCGCGCTGATCGATCAGACGTCGCCCGAGCCGATGTATCGCGTTGGGCGTTGTCTGTATTCGCTGGCGTCGTTCGATGCGGCCTGTCAGGCCATGCACGAGACGGTGCTGCGTTGTGGCACCCAAGGGAAGTATGCCGACGTGAAGAGCGCGGCACGCCATCTCATGGAGAAGGCCCGCCACAGCGTGTGAAAGCGCATTGCATGCCCACGGGGGATCGAAAGAAGCAAAAACGGCGACGGGGCCTTGCAACCCGTCGCCGTTTTTTCGTCAGACGCTGCGGACAATGCCCGGTCGCGCCGATAGCTTCATTACTGGCGCGCAGTACGCGCGTTGTCCGGCATCGGCAACGTGAAGTTGGTGCGGAACGGGTTGATGTCGAGGCCGCCGCGTCGCGTATAGCGTGCGTATACGGCCAGTTGGCTCGGTTTGCACTGACGCAGGATGTCCATGAAGATGCCCTCGACGCATTGCTCATGGAAGCCGGTGTGGCGCCGATAGGAAATCACGTACTTGAGCAGGCCTTCCTGGTCGATCGGCGGGCCGACGTAGCGAATCTGCAGGCTGCCCCAGTCGGGTTGCCCGGTCACCGGACAGTTCGACTTGAGCAGGTTCGACACGAGGGTTTCGTCCACATGCGGCTCGTCGAACGCAGCCTTGAGCAGCGTGGCGTCGGGCGCGTAGATGTCGGTTTCGATGTCGAGACGGTCGACGAGCAGGCCGTCGAGTTCGTCGAGTTCGAGCTTGCCGAAGCCGCCCGGCTCGACGAGGCGGACCTGCACCGGTGCGCCTGCGGCTTCCGACAGATCCTGCTGGATCAGGGCGCGTGCGGCGTCGGCATTGGCCAGTTTGGTCTGCGCAAACGAACCGAGATAAAGCTTGAACGACTTCGACTCGATGATGTTCGGCGAGTCGGCCGGGACCATCGCGACGAGCAGTGCGATCTGCGGCTTGCCCTTTTCATTGATCCACGAGAGTTCGTAGCCGTTCCAGATATCCGCGCCGAAGAACGGCAGGGACTCGGGCACGCCGATGGCCGCACGCGCAGGCGCGCGGGCGATCGGGAAGA
Source organism: Pandoraea pnomenusa (assembly GCF_040391475.1). Taxonomy (GTDB): domain Bacteria; phylum Pseudomonadota; class Gammaproteobacteria; order Burkholderiales; family Burkholderiaceae; genus Pandoraea; species Pandoraea pnomenusa_C. The sequence continues at coordinate 45,507 of NZ_JBEBXS010000031.1, forward strand.
GCAGGGACGGGGCGTATTGCTCGGTGTAGGCAACTTCCTTGCCGAGCGGAGATTGGTCAGGCGTTGTCATGATTTGCAATGCCACTGATGACGTGTCCGGTCGGGGTCACCCGTGCGGCGGACTCGCAGTGGCGTGTCTGATCGTCGAAGAAGAAATCGGGCTCGAACTCGCGCAGGAATGCGCCCTTGTCCAGCCCGCCCAGGAACATCGCCTCATCGATGTCGATTTTCCAGTCCATGAGCGTTCGAATCGCGCGCTCATGCGCCGGCGCAGAGCGTGCGGTCACCAGCGCCGTGCGAATTCTGACCGGCACTTCGTGGCCCGCGAGCGTTTGCAGGCGGTGCAGCGCGTGCAGCAGCGGCTTGAACGGGCCCGGCGGCAGCGGCGTGGCGGCGCGTTCGATTTCGTGTTGCTGGAACGCGTCGAGGCCGTTGCGCTGGAACACCTGTTCGGCTTCGTCGGAGAAGAGCACCGCGTCGCCGTCGAAGGCGATACGGATTTCGTCCGGATGCAGTTCCGCTTTCTTGGCGGAGTCGGGATAGACGCGCGCCGCCGGGAATCCGGCCGCCAGCGCACTGCGCACGTCACGCTCGTTAGCGGAGAGGAAAAGGTGCGCGCCCAGCGCGTTGAGATAACCGAAAGGATCGCGTCCGCGCGTGAACACGCCACGCTCGATCTTGAGCTCGACCTGGCGCGCCGAACGGAACACCCGCATGCCGCTCACGGGATCGTTGCGCGAGAGCACGACGACTTCCACGCGATGCTGGTCGACGCTGCTGCCGTTGAAGGCGAGCAGCTTCTGCACGAGGGGAAACGCCACGCCGATGCGAGCGGGCACGTCGAGGCGGTCGAGCTGATATTGCATGTAGGACTGGTCGTCGCCGCTCGCCACGCCGGCCTCGTACACGCGGTTCTCTTCTTCGAAGTCGAACAGCGCGCGCGAGGATATCGCGACAACGAGTTTGTTCTCGAGCGTGATCGGCATGGTGGCGGTGGTGTCCTGTCCTGATGCGTTGTGTACGTTGTGTGCGTCGTGAGGCTGGCGACTTACCCGAGGAACAGCTTGTAGACGGGGTTGTCGGTTTCGTCCCAGTAAGGATAGCCGAGCGTGGCGAGGAAGTCGCGGAACGCGGCCTTCTCGTCGTCCGGCACCTGAATGCCCACGAGGATGTTGCTGTAGTCCGCGCCCTGATTCCGATAGTGGAACAGGCTGATGTTCCAGTTCGGGCTCATGGCCGAGAGGAATTTCATGAGCGCGCCCGGGCGCTCGGGGAATTCGAAGCGGTACAGCACCTCGTGGCTCGCGAGCGCGGAGCGGCCGCCGACCATGTAGCGGATGTGCTGCTTGGACAGCTCATCGTTCGAGAGGTCGAGCGTGGGGAAGCCGTGACGCTCGAAGCCCGCCTTGATGCGCTCCCCTTCGTCGCGGTTGTGCATCTGGATACCCACGAAGATGTGGGCGCTCGACGCCTCGCTAATTCGGTAGTTGAACTCGGTCACATTGCGGCTGCCCACCACTTCGGTGAAGCGCTTGAAGCTGCCGCGCGCCTCGGGAATGGTGACGGCGAACACGGCTTCGCGCGCTTCACCGACTTCGGCACGCTCGGCGACGAAGCGCAGGCGGTCGAAGTTCATGTTGGCGCCGGAGGTGATCGCCACGAGCGTTTCGGCCTTGAGCTTCTCGCGCTCGGCATACAACTTGGCGCCCGCGACGGACAGCGCGCCGGACGGTTCGAGCACACTGCGGGTGTCCTGGAAGACGTCCTTGATGGCCGCGCAGAGCTGGTCGGTGTCCACGCGCACGACTTCATCGAGATAGGCTTCGCACAGACGGAAGGTCTCGGCACCGACGTATTTGACGGCCGTGCCGTCGGCGAAGAGGCCGACGTCACTGAGCAGCACACGCTCACCGGCGTGGATGGATTGCGCCATCGCGTCGGAGTCGACGGACTGCACGCCGATGATCTTGATCTCCGGGCGCACGGCCTTGACGTAGGCGGCCACCCCGGCGGCGAGACCGCCACCGCCGATGGGCACGAAGATGGCGTGCAGCGGGCCCTGGTGCTGGCGCAGGATTTCCATGGCGATGGTGCCCTGTCCGGCAATGACGTCGGGGTCGTCGAACGGCGGCACGAAGGTCAGCCCGCGCTCTTCCTGCAAGGTCATGGCGTGCGCGTAGGCGTCGCTGTAGGAGTCACCGGCGAGCACGACTTCGACGGCGCGTCCGCCGTGGGTCTTGACGGCGTCTATCTTGACCTGCGGCGTGGTCACCGGCATGACGATGACGGCCTTGCAGCCGAGGCGTGCGGCGGAGTAGGCCACGCCCTGGGCGTGGTTGCCGGCGGAAGCCGTGAGCACGCCGCGTTCGCGTTCGGCCTCGCTGAGGTTGGCCATCTTGTTGTACGCGCCCCGAATCTTGAAGGAGAACACCGTCTGGTTGTCTTCGCGCTTCAAGTAAATTCGATTGTGCAGCCGCATGGAGAGCGTGCGTGCCAATTCGAGTTCGCTTTCTTTGGCGACGTCGTAGACTTTTGCGGTCAGGATCTTCTTCAGATAGTCGGGAGCTGCGTCGGACATGATTTAAGGCTTCTTCAGGTTAGGCACATCAAGGAACAAAAGGACAATGATAGACCAGCACGTCCGCCGGGGCGGTCGCGCTTGGTCTCTCGGGAAAAACGGAAAGGGGAGTGCGCGCCCTAGCGTAGGTCGTCTGGGGTGTCGATGTCGCGCACGATTCCGGCGTCGTCGACATCGACGATCGTAATGTGCTCGCTAATCAACAGGTCGCGCGCGCCAATGTCGCCATCGAGGGCGGCCAGGCGCGAGGTATAGGCGGAACCGAACGCAACGGGGTGGCCGCGTTGTCCCTGATAACTCGGCGCAACGATGGCCTCGGGCGAGGTGAGCCCGTTGGCGATTGCGCGAATGGTATTCGGATGGAGGTAGGGCATGTCGGCCAGTGCGACGAGCCATCCATCGAGATGTTCGAGCCCGGGAGGCGGGTCTTCGTCGACGCCGGACTGGATGCCGGCGGCCAGCGTTGCCCCCATGCCGCGCTTGGTGGCGTGGCTCATGACGACTTCACACCCGGCTTGCAGCAGCACGTTCTCGAGCTCGGCCGAGTCCGGACGCACGACCGCGATCACGCGCGGCAATGCGGCCAGCAGCGCGTGGGCGCTGGCAAGGGCAACGGGTCGGTTCAGGGGATCTCCGGGCAGCGGCGCGAGCAGCTTGTTCCGGCGCCCCGCCGCATCGAAGCGGGTACCGAGTCCGCCTGCCAGTAGAATGGCCACGGGCGGCGTCGAGGGTCGGGTCATGGTCTCGCATTATGCGCCAGACTATTTGTTTCTGCCAAACTCGCGTGCGGTCACTCGCGCCGGATACGCCAACCGTCCAGTCGGTCATGATGGACGTCGTTGGGCGCATTGGGTTGGTTTTATTCTGATTTTCTCCGGAGTTGCATGGAGTCGTTCATCACCTGGCTGCTCGGCGTGCTGGCACTGCCCGGCGTCGGCCTGCCCGCCATTTTCCTGGTGTCGTTTCTCTCGGCCACGCTGCTGCCAATGGGCTCGGAGCCCGCGCTCTTCGGCTATGTGGCACTCAACCCGCACATGTTCTGGCCCGCGATCGTGGTGGCGAGCGTGGGCAATACCGCCGGTGGCATGCTGGACTGGTGGATGGGCTTCGCCGCCCGGCGCGCATTCGTCCGCCTGAAGGCCCGTCGACGCGCCCACGCGCGGGCAGTGGCGCTCGCAGGCGGTAATGGCGGTTCCGTGGTGGTGGAGGAACGGGCGGCACGTCCCGCGAAACCCCAGGACGGCAAAGCGCCGATGAACGAGCGCTATCACCGATGGATGCGCCGTTTCGGGCCGCCTTTGCTTCTGCTCTCGTGGCTGCCCGTGGTCGGCGACCCGCTGTGCACGCTCGCCGGATGGCTTCGTCTCTCGTGGCGCGCCTGCCTGTTCTATATCGCAGTCGGTAAAACCCTGCGCTACATCACGATCACCTATCTGATGCTGCGGGTGCCGGAGTCGTTCTGGCAGGGCATCTTCGCACCGTTCAAGCATTTGCTCGTGGGGTAGGCAGCTCCCCGGGGCGTTCTTCCGGAGGCCCCGCCTGGAGTCCCGGCCAAGGTCCGGGCCGGCCGGACCGCGGCCCCTTTCCGCCTCTCAGACATAAACCCAACTCGATTCAGAAAGGGGCCCCGATCCGGCCTTTCGTCATGCTTACTTCGGCCCCCCTTTCCCTCGCCCCGTTTGCTATGCCTTCGCCACTTCGAACGGCAACGAACGCTGGCGCTTTCCCGTCAACGTGAACAGCGCATTCGCATACGCCGGGGCCAACGCCGGCAAACCCGGCTCGCCCATGCCCGTCGGTGCATCGCCCGAACTCACGATGTGCACGCTGATCGCCGGCATGTCCGGCAATCGCGCCACCATGTACTGATGGAAATTGCTCTGCTCCACTTCTCCATCCTTCAACGTGATCGCCGCGCCCGGTAACGTCGTTCCCAATCCCATCAACGCCGCACCTTCGACCTGCGCCGCCACCGTCAACGGATTGACCGCGAAGTTGCAATGCACGCCCGCCGTCGCACTCACCAATCTCGGCGATCCGTTGCGCATTTCGGCAACGACGACGTACGCCACCACGGAGTCGAACGACTCGTGCACCGCCACGCCCCACGCCTGACCGTCCGGCAACTTGGTCTTCCCATAGCCGGAACGCTCGACCGCCAACGCCAGCGCCGCTTTGTGCCGCGGATGCTTGTCGCCCATCAACGCATAGCGATAGGCCACCGGGTCCTGGCCCGCATTCTTCGCCAGTTCGTCGATCAGCGTCTCCATCACGTATGCCGTGTGCGTATTGCCCACGGAACGCCACCACAAGACCGGCACATTGACCTTCGGGCTGTGCAACGTCAGGCGCAGCGGCACCGCGTACGGTGTGCCCGACACGCCCTCGACGCTCGTGCCGTCGATGCCGTTCTTGACCATCATCTTCTCGAACGGCGTACCCGCCAGAATGGACTGGCCCACGATGGTGTGATTCCACGCCAGCACATTGCCCTTGGCATCCGTCCCGATCTCGGCACGGTGCACATACATGGGACGGTAGTAGCCCCCATGGATGTCGTCTTCACGGCTCCAGATCACTTTGACCGGCTCGCGATGGCCCGCCTTGCGCCACGCTTTCGCCACTTGCGCGGCTTCGACACCATAGTCGGACGTCGGCACGGCACGGCGGCCAAATCCGCCACCCGCCATCAGCGTGTGCAGCTTGACCTGCTCAGGCTTGAGGTCGAGCGTGCGCGCGATGGCCGCCTGATCGACGGTCTGGAACTGGGTGCCGGTCCACACTTCCGCACCTTTGTCGGAGAGCTGCACGGTGCAGTTCAACGGCTCCATCGGCGCGTGCGCGAGGTACGGGAAGCTGTATTCGGCAACCAGCGTCTTGGGCGCGCCTTTGAGCTTGCTGATGTCGGCATCGATCGCGACGGTCCCCGGCGTCTTGGCCATTTCCTTGTACTTGGCCAACTGGGCCGTGGTGTCGACGTGTTCGACGCCACTGGTGTCCCACTCGGCCTTGAGCGCGTCACGGCCGGTCTTGGCCTGCCAGTAGCCGTCGGCGATGACGGCCACGGCCGTGCCGCCACGGTCGTCGGGAATCTCGAGCACGTCGCGCACGCCTTTGACGGCCTTCGCCGCCTTGGCGTCGAAGCTTTTCACTTTGGCACCGAACACGGGCGGGCGCGCAACGACAGCGACTTTGAGGTTCGGCAGCTTGAAGTCCATGCCGTACATGGGCGTGCCCATGGACTTGGCGCGCGCATCGAGACGGCCGGTCGGCTTGCCGAGCAGGCGGAATTCGGACGGAGCCTTGAGCGCAACGTCTGCCGGAACGGGCATGACCTGCGCCTTTGCCGCGAGACTGCCGTAGCTCGCGCGCTGACCATTCGGGCCGATGACGACACCGTTTTCGGTTTTCAACTGCGCGGCCGGCACTTTCCACTGCTGGGCCGCCGCAGCGATGAGCATGGCGCGCGCCGACGCACCAATGCGCCGGTATTGCAGCCACGAGTGCGCCACAGATCCGCTGCCGCCGGTCATCTGAATGCCGAACAACGGGTCTTTGTAGACGTCTGCCGCAGGGGCCAGCTCGCCGCGCACTTTGGCCCAGTCGCAATCGAGTTCTTCGGCGACAAGCATCGGCAGCGCGGTTTGTACGCCTTGTCCGAAATCCAGACGGTTGACCTGGATGGTGACGGTGTCGTCGGGCGCGATGCGCACGAAGGCGGACGGCACGACGGGCGTCGGCGCGGCACCCTGAGCGCCAGCGCTGCGCATGGCGCCGGGCAGCGACATTTCGAGCATGAGGCCGCCCGCCGCCAGCGCCGAGGTCTTGAGGAAGCCGCGACGGGTCAGGCCGGTGTAGTCGCCCACGGCAACGCCGGGGTATTGGGAGAAGCGAAGTTCACGCATGGGAGTGTCTCCTCGCCTCAGGCCAGCGACGCAGCAGCGTCCTTGATGGCCGCACGAATGCGGGCGTAGGTGCCGCAACGGCAGATGTTGCCGGACATGGCGGCATCGATCTGTTCGTCGTTGGGCGCCTTGTTGTCACGCAGCAGCGCTGTGGCGGACATGATCTGGCCGCTCTGGCAGTAGCCGCACTGGGGCACGTCGTGCTTGATCCAGGCGTTCTGCACGGCGCGTCCGACGGGATCGGCCCCGACGTTTTCGATGGTGGTGATCTTCTTGCCTTCGACCGCAGACACCGGGGTGACGCAACTGCGGATGGGAGAACCCTCCATGTGGACGGTGCAGGCACCGCACAACGCCATGCCGCATCCGAATTTGGTGCCGGTCATGTCGAGCGCGTCGCGCAGGGTCCAGAGCAGGGGAGTGGCGGGGTCGACGTCGACCTTCACCGGCTTGCCGTTCAGTTCAAACGAAGCCATTGAGACACCTCTTGTCGGGTGGATGGATCGGGGGATCGGCAAACGATACGCCCATTCTCTGGAAATTTCAGTGCAAGAATGCGTCGCAAGTCGTTGTATTTGAACGGATATAGCGCTCGGCACGGATCGTCGGAATGTGTTCTGCAACGTTGCCGGTGCGCGCTCCTGAACGCGCCGTGAACGTGCAGTCAACGCGGCGATGAGCGTGGCGAAGCGACGGGGCTTGGGGGAATCGCGCGTCGCCGGGGCAAATTCGGTGCGGCGCCGACGTGTTGCGGTGCAATGAAGTACAATTCGGCCTACATTCCCCTACCAACACTTTCCCAAGCCGGAAGAAAGATCTGGGCATGCGCTTTCACTGCCTCACCCCTCTGTGCTTCTGCCCGATGACCGGACACGATTCGTCATCGGCGCGAACGGTATTCCAGCACGGCAGTCGTCGATCTCGCTGACCCGCAGATCGTCTGTTGCCGGCCCGCGCGCACGTATGACACCTGTCGCGCCGCCGGCATTTCCAGCGCATACCCGATTTTGACTTTCGGCGCGTCCCGCGAGACGAACGCCGACGGCGGACGCACCGCCGCACTGACGAGCCCGACAAGATGAACGCACCCTTGCCTGCCTTCGAGCCGCACGACGCAAAGCATGCCGTAGCCGCCCAGCCCCCGCGCCTGCGCGAGATTCCCTATAACTACACGTCGTTCTCGGACCGCGAAATCGTCATGCGCCTGCTCGGCGCCGACGCCTGGGCGATCCTCGACGAACTCCGCGCCGAACGCCGTACCGGCCGCTCGGCCCGCATGCTTTACGAAGTACTCGGCGATATCTGGGTCGTTCGCCGCAATCCGTATCTGCAGGACGACCTGCTCGACAATCCGAAGCGGCGCAAGCTGCTGATCGACGCGCTCGATCACCGTCTGAACGAGATCGACAAGCGCCGTCGCGCCGACGTGGCCGAGCATGCGGACGAACACGGCCGCGAGCGCGCCGCGCGCGTGTCGCAACTGGAAACCGCCGCCCGTCGTGCCGTGGCCGACTTCGCTGCCGAATTCGACAAGATGTCGGAGCTGCGCCGTCGCGCGAAGAAGGTGCTGGGCCGCACGACCGCGCATGACAACATCAAGTTCGACGGCCTGTCGCGTGTCTCGCACGTGACCGATGCCACCGACTGGCGCGTGGAGTATCCGTTCGTCGTGCTGACGCCCGACTCCGAGGACGAAATGGCCGCGCTGGTCACCGCCTGTATCGAACTGGGGCTGACCATCATCCCGCGCGGCGGCGGCACGGGCTACACCGGCGGCGCCATCCCGCTGACCTGGAAGTCGGCGGTCATCAACACCGAAAAATTCGACACCCTGGGCAAGGTCGAGTCCTGTATCCTGCCGGGCCTGGCCGAGCCGGCCGCCGTCATCGACGCCGGCGCCGGGGTCGTTACCAAGCGCGTGGCCGAAGCCGCCGAACAGGCCGGCTTTGTGTTCGCCGTCGACCCGACCTCGGCCGAAGCCTCGTGCGTGGGCGGCAATATCGCCATGAACGCCGGCGGCAAAAAGGCCGTGCTGTGGGGCACCGCGCTCGACAACCTGGCCTGGTGGCGCATGGTCG
>NZ_JBEBXS010000032.1:0-51419 GCF_040391475.1 Pandoraea pnomenusa
GCTGACCTCTTGCATGCCATGCAAGCGCTCTCCCAGCTGAGCTATACCCCCGTACGGCGAAGAAGTGAGACTATAGCGTGGTTTTCGAATCTTGGGAAGCCCTCAGTCGAAATATTTTCACTGACTCAGACCCCGCGCTTCAATCGGCCACAGCGCTTCGACCCGGCCATGCCGCACGGCCACATAGCGATCGTAGAGGTTCACCGTCGGATCGCAATGCCCCGGCACCAGCAGGATCGGCTCGCCCAGCCAGTCAGCACCATCCTCCGAGGGCGACGCCAGATCCAGCACGCCGTGCTCGTCCGATGCCGAACGGTATTGCGGCTTGCCCGCCTGCTGCGACGACCAGAAGCGCGGCAGCCCGGAGTCCGTAGCCACGCTCTTGAGCCCCGCGTCGCAGACGATGATGCCCCGACGCGCCGTGCTCATGACCGTCGAGGCGAGGAACAACCCATGACGGTAGCGCCAGTCGTCGCGCCACTCGAGCGAGCCGTAGTGGGCGTCGAGAAACACATACGAACCCGGCTGGATCTCGGTGTAGACGCCGCTCTCGATATCGAACTCTGCAGTGCCGGTGCCGCCGCCCGTGACGACCGGGCACGCAATGCCACGCGCGGCCAGGAAGCGAACATACGCCGCGGCCTGATCTGCGGCACGCCGCGCCGTGTCGCGGCGCTCGTCCCAACCGGCGATATGCTGCGCACTGCCGTGATACGCCTGAATGCCACCGAAACGCAGCCCTTCGTAGTGATCGATCGCGTCGACCAGCCGCGCCATCGCATCCGTCGAGTCGATACCGCAGCGGCCCTGCCCCACGTCGGCTTCCGGCAGCACCGAGATGCGCACGCCGGCATTCTGTGCAGCCTTGCCGAGCGGTGCGACCTGACGCACGTCTTCCACGCACACCGACAGCGATACACGCGAAGCCATCGCCACCGCCAGTGCCACACGCTCGTTGCCGACGAACTCGTTGCTGATGTGAATGTTGCCGATGCCCGCGTTCACGAACGGGATCGCCTCCGTGAGCTTCTGGCAGCAGATGCCCACGGCACCTGCCGCCATTTGCGCACGCGCGATCGTGACCGACTTGTGCGCCTTCGCATGCGGGCGCACGGCGACACCGCGCGCGGCCGCCGCGCTCGCCATGCGTGCGACGTTCGCGTCGAACGCGTCGAGGTCGAGCAGAAGCGACGGCGTGGCCACTTGCGCGAGCGAATCACCCGGGCGAGCGACTGGCGGCACCGTCAAGGGTGCGTGGACATTCGCAGACGTCGAAGCGGTGTTGACGGAATCGGGCATCACAATCCTTTCAGAAGCGTTCGCGGGAGGGGCATCGTCGAAGCGCACATCACGCAGGCAGCGCACGCGCCAGCACGCATGCCACGTGAATCGCTTCCGCCTGCGCCCCATCATGAATCTGATGTCGGCAACTGGTGCCGTCGGCAACGACGATCGCGTTCGCGTTGCGCTGGCGGATCGCCGGCAACAGCGTCAATTCCGACATCGCACGCGAGGTATCGTAGTGCTCGGCCTCGTAACCGAAACTGCCTGCCATGCCGCAGCATGACGACTCGATCGATGATACCTTCAGCCCCGGCACCCAACCAAGCACCTTGGTCACAGGCGAATAGGCGTCGAACGCCTTCTGATGGCAGTGACCGTGCACCAGCGCCTCGCCCACGCCATCGGGCAGTGCCTGCCAGGCCACTTCCAGGCGTCCGGCCGCCTTCTCCCGAACCAGAAATTCCTCAAACAGGAACGCGTTGTCGGCCAACTTACGGGCCGCATCGCCGAAGCCGTAACCGAGCACTTCGTCGCGCAACGACAACAGGCACGACGGCTCCAGCCCGACGATCGGCACACCCCGTTCAACGAATGGCATGACCGCATCGAGCAAACGCCGCGCCTCCGCCTTCGCCTCGTCGACCAGTCCCGCAGCGAGGAACGTCCGACCACAGCACAACGGCCGCTCGCCCGCCCGCTGATTGACGTGCACCGTGTAGCCCGCCGCTTCGAGCACCCGCTTGGCCGCGCGCGCGTTCTCCGGCTCCATGTAGTTGTTGAACGTATCCACGAAGAGCAACACCTGACGCTGTCCGGTGGCATCCGTCGTCGGGGCGGCGCCCAACGGCGCCTCGCGCGACAGGAAAGAGGTCTTCAACGCAGGCACTGACCGCTCCAGTGCGAGGCCGAGCCAGCGCTTGGCCGCATTGCTGCCCGGCAGACGCTGCGCCGCGTCGAGCAGGCCGCCCACGCGGCTCGCCCATGGCGCGTAGCGCGGCAGGTAGGCGATCAGCTTGTCCCGGAGCGAGACACCATGACGTTGCGCCCGCGCGTGACGCGCCTCGATCTTGAAGCGCGCCATGTCGATCCCCGTCGGACAATCGCGCTTGCAGCCCTTGCACGACACGCACAGGTCGAGCGCGGCCTTCACCTCGTCGCCGGCCAGCCCGTCCTCGCCCAATTGTCCGGACACCGCGAGGCGCAACGTGTTCGCCCGTCCGCGCGTGACATGCTGTTCGTCACGCGTGACGCGATAGCTCGGGCACATCGTGCCCGCATCGAACTTGCGGCAATGGCCGTTGTTGTTGCACATCTCCACCGCCGACGCGAGGCCATGCGTCGCATCGCTGCCGGTGTCCGGTGCGGTTTGCGCGCCGGTCAGCGCATCGCGCTTCACGTTCCATGCGGCCCAGTCCAGCGCCGGCGTGATCGGCCGGGCGGCGTAGCCCGGCGCAAAGCGGAACAGCTCACGCGTGTCCATCTTCGGCGGACGGACCATCTTGTCGGGGTTGAAGCGATTTTCCGGATCGAACAGTTGCTTGATCTCGCCAAAAGCCGCATTGATACGCGGGCCGTATTGCCATGCGACCCACTCGCCACGACACAGTCCGTCGCCGTGCTCGCCGGAGTAAGCGCCTTTGTACTCACGCACCAGCGCCGCCGCTTCTTCCGCAATGGCGCGCATCTTCACGGCGCCGTCGCGACGCATGTCGAGAATCGGGCGCACATGCAGCGTGCCCACGCTCGCATGGGCGTACCACGTGCCCTCCGTGCCGTTGCGATGGAAGACTTCGGTCAGACGTCGCGTGTACTCCGCCAGATGTTCGAGCGGCACGGCGCAGTCTTCGATGAACGACACCGGCTTGCCGTCGCCCTTCATGCTCATCATGATGTTCAGGCCGGCCTTGCGCACTTCCCACAGCGCCTTTTGCGGTCCGGCCTCGGGCATCTTGACCACGCTGTCCGGCAGACCGAGATCGCCCATCAGCGTGGCAAGGTCATCAAGTCGAGCGCGCAGCGCGGCAGCATCCTCGCCGGCGAATTCGACCAGCAGAATGGCTTGCGGATCGCCCACGAGCGCCTTCTCGATCACCGGACGAAACGCGGCGTTATCCATCGCCAGATCGATCATCGTGCGATCGACCAATTCCACGGCGACCGGCCCCAGCTTGACGATGTGCTGCGTGAGATCCATCGCCTGATAGAACGTGGGGAAGTTCACCACGCCGAGTGTCTTGTGCGTGGGCAACGGTGCGAGCTTGAGCGTGACCTGGCGGCTGTACGCCAGCGTGCCTTCCGAGCCGACGAGCAGATGCGAGAGGTTCGCCACACCGTCGTCGGTGTACGCGCGCGGGTTGAGGCAGTCGAACAGATCGAGGTTGTAGCCCGCCACACGACGCAGCACACGCGGCACGCGCTCGCGCAGTTCGTCGTGCTCGCGCACCGCAATCTCGTGAACGCGCGCCAGGATCTCGCGGGTTCGCGCGTCCGACGGCGGCGTGTGCAGTGAGCCGAAATGCAGTTGGGCCCCGTCGGCGAGCACGGCATCGATAGACAACACGTTATGCACCATGTTGCCGTACTCGATCGAGCGCGATCCGCACGAGTTGTTGCCCGTCATGCCACCGATGGTGCACTGTGCCGCAGTCGACACATCCACCGGGAACCACAGGCCGTGCGGCTTGAGCCATGCGTTCAGATGATCGAGCACGATGCCCGGCTCGACGGTGACGGTACGCGCCTCGGCGTCGAACGCCACCACGCGGTTCAGCCACTTGCTGTTGTCGATGACCAGGGCCTCGCCGATGGTCTGGCCACACTGGCTCGTGCCCGCGCCGCGCGCGAGCACCGGCACCTTCTGATCGCGCGCGATGTCGAGGGCGCGAATCAGATCGTCCTGATCGCGCGGCACGACCACGCCGATGGGGAATATCTGGTAAATCGACGCGTCGGTCGCATAGCGGCCGCGGCTCGCGCGGTCGAAGAGCACGTCGCCGCGCAGCTCACGGCGCAGCCGGTCCTGCAACGGCGTGAGTGCGACCCCGCCACGCTGCATCGGCATCAGATGCACGGGCTGGCTGATGAGATTGGCGTTCGCGTTCGATTGGGAATTCATGATGTTGCCGGCTGTGGGGGCCGCGTGTAATGGTTGTCGACCTGTCGACGACTGGCGGGTCCGGCTGGCTGGCTCACCGGGGACACCGGGGCGGCGCACGATCGTCGTGGTGTGGCGGGCCTGCCGGACGAAACGCGTGTCCGCCCGGCAGGTAGCGTGCTGCGATGCCGCGGCCGTCGCGAAGATGACGCGACGGCGCAGGCGGTCATCCGGTGCGCGTCAGGCGGGCTGACGTGCGTTGCTTGCGGCGGCGTCGTCGCCCGCGAGCGAGAACTTGCTTTCGGGTTGCATGCGGAAGGCGAGCACCACACCGACGCCCATCAGGATCATGCTGCCCACGAACGGCAGTTCCCAGTTACCCGTACGGTCGATGAGGTAGCCCGAGAGCACCGGCGAGATGATGGCGGCGAGCGCCGAGCCGGTATTCATCATGCCGCTGGCCGTGCCCGAGTATTCCGGCGCGACGTCCATCGGAATCGCCCACATCGGGCCGATCGTCATTTCGGCGAAGAAGAAGCCGAACGCGAGGCACGCCATCGAGACATACAGATGGTGCGTGAACATCATCGGCACGAGCGAAATCAGCGTGAGCAGCATGCACACCGACACCATCCAGCTGCGGGCGCGCTTCAGGCTGCCGGTGCGCTCGTACAGCTTGTCCGTCACGATACCGCCGAGCGTATCGCCGATCACCCCGGCGAAGAACACGCTCGAGGCGAACAGCGCCGACTTCTTCAGATCGAGGTCGTAGCTGTGCAGGAAGTATTGCGGAATCCACGACAGGAACAGCCACAGCGTCCAGCCGTAGCAGAAGTACACGATCGTGACCGGCATCATGCGCTTGAACAGCGGGCTCCACGGCACGGAGGCGCTCTTGGCCTTCAGCGCGGGCAGCACGGCAAGCTCTTCAGGCGTGATGCGCGGATGGTCCTGCGGACGCTCGGTGAACGTGAACGCCCACAGCACCACCCAGACCAGGCTCACGATCCCGCACAGATAGAACGATTCGCGCCAGCCGTGCGTGGCCATGATGAACACGACCACGGCCGGGGCGACCGCGTTACCGATACGCGAGGCCGCGTGCGTGATGCCCTGTGCGAAGCCGCGCTTTTCCTTGGCGACCCAGCGCGACATGGCCGACGTGGCTGCCGGGAACGTGGCGCCCTCGCCCAGACCCAGCAGCAAACGCGCGAGCAGCAGCGTGACGAGACCGCCGGCCATACCGGTCAGGATCGTCGCCACGGCCCACAACGCACCGCACACGAGCAGCGTGCGCTTGGCGCCGAAGCGGTCACTCACCCAACCGCCGATGATCTGGAAGACGAGATAGGGATAGGCAAATGCGGAGAAGACAAGACCGATTTCCGTCTTGTTGAGATTGAATTCCTTACCGAAGCCGGCGGCCGCCGTGCTTACGTTGACGCGATCGAGATAGGTGATGAAATACATGACGCATAGCATCACCAGCACGACCCTTGTCGCTCTGAAAAGCTTCATTGCATTGTCTCCTGAAACATCCTGTGAAGTGCACCCGCGACATGCCGGCGCACAAAGGTGTTGCTGGGGCACGGACCTTTCTGTGTCGAGGTCCTGTGACGCCTGAATGACAAGTAAAGCGTTCGTGACTGAGGGCACCGCCGTTGTGCGGCGGCCCCTCGTGTCTCCTGATACTTCGGACTACGGCACGTCAGGCGGCAACCTTGAGCGACGGCGTCGCCTGCGCTTGCGCGAGGTAATCCATCGCGGCCACCACACCGGAACCGGCAAGCTTCACGCCGGAAATCTGCAAGCCCATTTCGCAACCGGAGAGCGTTGCCATGAGCGTGAGGTCGTTACAGTCGCCCAGGTGGCCGATGCGGAACATCGTGCCGCGGATCTTGCCGAGTGCCTGGCCGAGCGACATGTCGAAGCGTTCGTAGATGCGCTTGCGCACTTCGTCGGCGTCGACACCCTGCGGCATGACCACACCGGTGAGCACCGGGCTGTACACCGCCGGGTCCTGACACTGGATTTCCAGCCCCCAGGCGCGCACGGCGCGGCGCGTGGCTTCGGCAAGGCGCTGGTGACGTGCAAACACGTTATCCAGCCCTTCCTCGAGAATCATGTCGAGCGCCTCGGACAGGCCGTACAGCAGGTTCGTGTTCGGCGTGTACGGCCAGTAGCCGTTCTTGTTCGCTTCGATGATTTCCTGCCAGCCCCAGAACGCGCGCGGCAACTTCGCCTGCTTGCCCGCTTCGAGCGCCTTGGGCGAGACCGCGTTGAAGCTGATCCCGGGCGGCAACATCAGGCCCTTCTGCGAGCCCGAGACGGTGACGTCCACGCCCCATTCGTCGTGGCGATAGTCCGCGGAGCCCAGCCCCGAGATCGTGTCGACGAGCAGCAGCGCCGGGTGGCCCGCCGCGTCGATCGCGCGGCGCACGGCGGCGATATCCGAGGTCACACCGGTCGATGTTTCGTTGTGCACCACGCACACGGCCTTGATGCCATGCGACGTGTCGGCACGCAGACGCGCTTCGATCATGTCCGGCTGCACGCCACGGCGCCAGCCGTCGGTGCCCGGCAGGCCGATGAATTCCGGCTTCAGGCCAAGGTTCTCGGCCATCTTCTTCCACAGCGTGGAGAAGTGTCCCGTCTCGAACATGAGCACGTGGTCGCCCGGCGAGAGCGTGTTCGTCAGCGCGGCTTCCCACGCGCCGGTGCCCGACGCCGGGTAGATCACCACCGGTTGTTCCGTCTTGAAGATCTTCTTGATGTCGGCGAGCACCTTGCGACCGAGCGCGCCGAACTCCGGGCCGCGATGGTCGATGGTCGGGTAACTCATGGCGCGCAGAATGCGATCGGGCACCGGGCTCGGCCCGGGGATCTGCAGGAAATGGCGGCCCGAGGGATGGAAATCGAGCTTCAACATGGACGTCTCTCTCCTCTTCAAAAATTCGCTTTTGAATTTTGCATGCAAAATACTTTAGCAGAGCCGAAGACTTTCGCAAGGGGTGAGAAGCGCTTTTAATACAGTCGTTTACCCTAGAGATACGGCGGCCTGACACCGTGCGCTACAATCGCGACCATGAAGGGTTGATGATTTTGAATGCAAAACATGGAAAACACATCGACGATTGCCGCCCCCGAGATCCCGCGTGTGGAGCGACTTCGCCTGCACGACACGGTCGTCGAGCATTTGCGCCGCCTCATTATCGAAGGGGTACTTTCCCCCGGCGTGAAGCTCAACGAGCGCGAGCTGTGCGAAACGCTCGGCATCTCGCGCACACCGCTGCGAGAAGCCTTCAAGGTGCTGGCGGCCGAAGGCCTCATCGAAATCGCCCCGAACCGGGGTGCGAGCGTGGCGCGCATGACCGAGAAGGAAATTCGGGAAATGTTCGAGTTGCTGAGCGCACTCGAAGCGTTTTCGGGCGAGTTGGCCGCCGAGCGCATGACGCCCGTCGAACTGGCCGAGATCAAGGCGCTGCATTACGCCATGCTCGCGTGCCGCGCGCAGCAGGACCTGCCGGGCTATTACGCGCGCAATCAGGCCATTCACGATCGCATCAACGAAGCGGCGCGCAACGGGGCGCTGCGCCAGACCTATGTGTCCATCAATCGCCGTCTGATGGCGCTGCGCTTTCGCTCGAACTTCCATGTGGACAAATGGGATCGAGCGATTGCCGAGCACGAGCAGATGATCGACGCGCTCGAAAAGCACGACGGCAAGCGTCTGGGCGAAATCCTGCGAAAGCATCTGCTCGCCAAGCGTGACGCCGTCCTGCAAATTCATGCCGAGCCGTCCGGCGACGCGCCAAGCAATTGAAACGACGCGATCCCAATGCAAAAGGCGTGGGGCCGGCATTTCCGCCGGCACCCACGCCTTTTTTCTTCGGTCTTCGGATACGTTCTACTGTCCGTCTCTGACAGGCTTTCGCGAGCCCGCCCGTCGCCTGTGCTTGCTACGATTCGCGAAGTCGCTCAGATCAGAGACGGCGCTCGGCCTCCTTCAGGGCCCGGCGAGCCAGCACGGCGGGCGACTCGAGGACTTCGCCGGCCAGACGGGCCACCAGCGCCGCGACATTACGCCCGTACTGCTTGCCGGCAATGACGTCGGCCGGGTCGAGTGCGTAAGCGGCATCGACGTCCACGCCAGGCGCGGTGATCGCCGGAAAATCGGCCGGCTCACGGGCATCTGCCATGACGGGTGCCGCGTGCGTCTCGTCCTGCATCTCGGCGTCGGCCCAAACCATGCCGTGCTGATGGGCGAGCGCCGCGAAGTAGTCGAGCGTGTTGCGCTTCTCGTCGCCCGGACGATAGCTGAACGAGAACCCGCCCGCCACCTTGTGACGCCAGCTCCGGGCGCGCCAGCGCGTGGCCGCATCGGCGAACGCCTTGAACGGCGCGGCAATGCCACCCTGAAACGCCGGGGCACCGAAAATGACGGCGTCGGCACCAGCCAGACGCATGAGCGTGGCTTCGTCGTGCCACTGACCGTCGATGAGTTGATGCGGCTCGATGCTGAGCAACTGGGCGTGAGCGCCCGCCTCATTCACACCCTGAGCCACCGAATGGGCAATCATGGCGGTTGCCCCGCCTTGCGAGTAATAGACGATTGCGATATTGGACATGGCGTAGTGCTTCCCTATTGGATGTCCGCCCCATGGCACCGCCGGGATCGCGCTTCCCTACGCTTCCTCTGGCTTGTCTGGACATCAGTCAAGGCCAGATGATGCCAGTGATAACCCTTAGGGAATAGCCCGCATAACTGAACATGACTGTTCCGCCAAAGATAACAATCGGATGGCCACGCCACGCTGTCCGCCGGCCAACCCCAGCCTGACGGGCGGTTGGCCGTACGCTGACATGCGCCACAGCACGGTAATACGCCGTAACGCACGCGGCAGACCACACCGTCACTTCACGCCCAAGCCCACGCCGCAATCCTCCGAGACGCCCGCCAGCTGCGCCGAACTGTGCGTCAGCGTCGGGCCGGCGCGCCCAGACGGACCGACAGCTGGTCGGCCAGTTCACGCATCTGGCGGCCGATGCGCTGCCCGGTCTCGGCGTCGATCTCATTGGTCAGGAAACTGACGGCGAGCCCTGCCACAGCGTGCTCGCCGCTCGCATCGAACACCGGTGCGCCGAAGCAGATCATGCCTTCGCGCATCTGGCCGTTGTCGATCGAATACCCGTCGCGGCGCACCTGCGCCATTTCCTCGGCCAGCGCCGGATAGGTGCTCACGCTCGCGCGCGTGAGCGGTTCGGGCCAGGTTCCGGCGAGCAACTCGGCCGCTTCGCCCGGCGGGAGCGTGGAGAGCATGGCCTTGCCGGTCGCCGTGTACGGCGCGGGCAAGCGCATGCCGATGCGGAACGTCACGCCCAGCGGACGGTTGCCGTTGTGACAGGCGAGATAGATCACCTCGGCGCCGTCGAGCACGGACAGCGTTACGGTCTCCTGCGCAAACGCTCGCGACGCCTCCCACACCGCGCGGAACTCCTCGGTGATGTTGGTCTGCGAAAGAAATGCGTTGGCCCATCCCATGACATACGACCCCATCGTCATGCCGCCGTTGGCGTGACGCTTGATCAGGCGCAGCTTGACCAGCGTGTCGCACAACCCGTGCAGCGTGCTCTTGGGCACGCCCGTCTCGCGCGCCAGATCGGCCAGCGCCACCGGCTCTGGCGACGCGGCGATCACATCGAGGATGTGCACGGCGCGCACCACGGCGGGTGCCGTGGTCTTGAGCGGCTCGGCTTCCGGGGAAGTGGCATTGGCGGGTACGTCGAATTTGCGCTTGGGCATGAATCGGGAATCGGAAGTCGGTTCGAAAAATCGTGAAAGGCCGTCGGTCCGGCAGGCACGCCGGGATCGGTTCGATCACCGCCCGGGGGCAGCGTCGGGGCCGCTTCGGGACCGGTCAGCCCCGAATCTCGGGGCCACGCCGCCAGCATGGTACGGGCAAGTCATTCTCATCCCGCCCTAGGAAAACCCCTTAGTTGCACCCAAAACGTTCAATACGTAGAATCACATTCAATACATAGAATACCGTTCAATAGATAGAACGGCAAGCGACACCACGAGACACTGTCGCGCGCCCTTCATCCACACACGACCCGCCGGCGAGTCCGGCCAATTGCCATGCAACTCAAAGACACCAATCTCTTCAAGACCCTTGCCTGGGTCGACGGTCAATGGATCGCGGCCGACAGCGGCAAGACGTTCGACGTGGTCGATCCGGCCACGGGCGAAGTGCTGGCCAAGGTGCCGGAACTCGGTGCGGAAGAAACCACGCGCGCCGTGGCGGCCGCCGAGGCCGCGCAAAAGCCGTGGGCCGCACGCACCGGCAAGGAACGCGCCACCGTGCTGCGCCGCTGGTTCGACCTGATGATCGCCAACACCGACGATCTCGCCTACCTGATGACCCGCGAACAGGGCAAGCCGCTGGCGGAAGCCCGTGGCGAGATCGCCTATGCCGCGAGCTTCATCGAATGGTTCGCCGAGGAAGCCAAGCGCGTGGACGGCGACGTGCTCGCCACGCCCGCTGCCGACAAGCGCCTTGTGACGATCAAGCAACCGGTCGGCGTATGCGCGGCCATCACGCCGTGGAACTTCCCCGCAGCGATGATCACCCGCAAGGTCGCCCCGGCGCTGGCCGCAGGCTGCGCCATCGTGGTCAAGCCGTCGGAACTCACGCCGCTGTCCGCCTTCGCGCTGGCCGAGCTGGCGCATCGCGCCGGCATTCCGGGCGGCGTGTTCCAGGTGGTCACGGGTGACGCACGCGCCGTGGGCGGCGTGCTGACCTCGCACCCGACGGTGCGCAAGCTGTCGTTCACCGGCTCGACGGGCGTGGGCCGCCTGCTCATGGCGCAATGCGCACCGACGGTCAAGCGTCTGTCACTGGAACTGGGCGGCAACGCACCGTTCATCGTGTTCGACGACGCCGATCTCGACGCCGCCGTGGAAGGCGCGCTTGCCGCGAAGTATCGCAACGGCGGCCAGACATGCGTGTGCGCGAACCGCTTCTATATTCAGGACGGCATCTACGACGCCTTCGCCGAGAAGTTTGCCAAGCGTGTGGCCGAGATGAAGGTCGGCAACGGTCTGGAAGACGGCGTGCTGATCGGACCGCTGATCGAAGGCAAGGCCGTGGAAAAGGTCGTGACGCTGGTCGAAGACGCCAAGTCGCGCGGCGCCCGCGTGCTGGTCGGCGGCAACGCCCACGCACTCGGCGGCACCTACTACACCCCGACCGTGATCGCCGACGCCACGTCGCAAATGCGCGTGGCCCGCGAGGAAATCTTCGGCCCGGTCGCACCGTTGTTCCGCTTCACACGCGATGCCGACGCCGTGGCGCTGGCCAACGACACCGAGTTCGGTCTCGCCGCGTACCTGTACACGCGCGACGTCGCCCGCGCATGGCGCACGGCAGAGGCGCTCGAGTACGGCATGGTCGGCCTGAACACCGGCCTCATTTCCAATGAAGTCGCCCCGTTCGGCGGCATCAAGCAATCCGGGGTGGGCCGCGAAGGCTCGCACTACGGCATCGAGGAATACCTCGAACTGAAGTACCTGTGCCTGCAAGTGTGATGACGCGGGCCCGCACGCCGGGCCCCGACACCGCACTGGAGCACAAGAACTCCGTCACTCCAAAAATCGACTGACAAGTCGCAACACCACCAAAGGAAACCAGTATGAAGCGCGTTATCCAGCGCGGCATGAAGCCGCTCGCTCTCGCTCTGGCGGCCGGCGCCGCCATCGCCTCGGTTGCCACGACGGCACAGGCCGATGGGAAGCCGGTCAAGATCGGTATCGTGACGTTCATGTCGGGCGCCGCTGCAGGCCCCTTCGGCGTGCCTGCCAAGAATGCCGCCGAAGTCACCGCTGCCGAGCTCAACGCCGGCAAGGTGCCGGCACCTTACGCCACCAAGGGCTTTGGCGGTGCACCGATCGAGCTCGTCTACATCGACGAAGCCGGCAGCACGAGCAAGCAGGTGAGCGAGTACCGCAACCTGCTGAACCAGGGCGTGGACTACGTGGTGGGCTACACGTCGTCGGGCAACTGCCTGGCGATCGCGCCCGTGGCTGAAGAAATGAAGAAGGTCACGCTGTTCTTCGATTGCGGCACGCCGCGCGTGTTCGAAGACGCCAGCTTCAAGTACGTCTTCCGTCCGGTCGCCACGGCCACGATGGACAACGTGGGCGCCGCCCGTTACGTCGCCGAGCGCAAGCCGGATCTGCAAACCTACGCCGGTATCAACCAGAACTACGCGTGGGGTCAGGACGCCTGGGCCGACTTCGAAGGCACGCTCAAGGCGCTCAAGCCGAACGCGAAGTCGGTCAGCTCGCAAATGCCGCAACTGGGCGCCGGTCAGTACAACGCCGGTATCTCGAGCCTGCTGGCTGCCCACCCGGACGTGCTGCACTCGAGCTTCTGGGGTGGCGATCTGGAAGGTCTGGTGGTGCAGGCCGGTCCGCGCGATCTGTTCAAGAAATCGCTCACGGTACTCACCGCAGGCGAGACTGCCACGCACGGCAAGACGCGTCTGCCGGACGGCGTGATCATCGGCGCACGCGGCATGTACGGCATGTTCGCGCCGGACAACGCCCTGAACCGCTGGCTGCGCACCGCTTACAGCGCGAAGTTCAACGATACGCCGAGCTACCCGTCGTACAAGATGAACCAGAGCATTCTCGCGCTCAAGGCCGCCTATGAGAAGGCACAGGCCGCAAACGGCGGCAAGCAGCCCACGCCCGAGCAGGTCATCGCCTCGTTCGAGCACCTGGCGTTCGATGCCCCGGCCGGCAAGATCGGCCTGACGCTGGGCAAGGGTCACCAGGCGGCACAAGGTACGGCATTCGGCGTGGTGAAGAACGTGAACGGCAAGGTCACCGTGACCGACGTCAAGCAGTACTCGATCGCGGAAGTGACCCCGCCGGAAGGCGTGAAGTCTGCCGACTGGATCAAGGGCGGCCTGAAGCACTAAAGCATCGCAGGCATCACGTTCGGGAGGGCGTTCGCGCCTTCCCTGCAAGAAAGCAGTAACCGACCTTGAGTCGTACCCGCAAGGCTGGCGTGGCGAACGGGGTTTCGCCCGCCGCTTTGCGTTCCAAGGAGAATGCGAGATGTCGCAGATCTACGCCGTCCTGGTGGACGGGGTGATGTACGCCGCGTGGCTGTTCCTGGTTGCCCTGGGACTGACCCTCGTCTATGGCGTGCTCAAAATCTTGAACATGGCGCACGGCAGCCTGTACGCGTTGGGCGCGTACGCTGGCGTGACGTTGATCGGCCCGTGGGTTGCCCAGGGCGGCAATCTTTACGTGAGCTATCTGTTGCTCGTGCTGGCGGCCATCGTCGCCGGCGGAGCCATCGGCTTCATCATGGAGCGCGGTGTCCTCAAGCGCTTCTACGGGCAGGACCCGGTGGTGCTGCTGCTGGTCACTTACGCGTTGTTCCTCATCATGGAAGACGCGATCAAGCTCGTCTGGGGCGTGGATCCGTATTCGGTCTCGGAACCGTACAGCTTCCTCGGCAACTTCGATCTGGGCGATCTTTCGTACCCGAACTACAACTTCCTGATCGTGGGCGTGGCGCTCGTGGCCGGCGTCGGCCTCACGGCGTTCCTGAAGTTCACGCGCAGCGGTCGTCTGCTGCGCGCGGTGATTCACGATCGTGAAGTCAGTCAGGCGATGGGCATTCGCGTGAGCCGCTACTTCGTATTCACGTTCATGGCCGGGGCAGTGCTCGCGGCCATCGGCGGTGCGCTGACCGCGCCGACGGTCTCGGTGGCACCGGGCATGGGTGTCGAGATCGTGGTGCTGACGTTTGCGGTGGTGGTGATCGGCGGGCTCGGCTCGCTGCCCGGCGCGGCGTTCGGCGCCCTGCTCGTGGGGCTGGTGCGCGCGAGTGCCGTGCACTACTGGCCGCAAGGCGAGCTTTTCTCCATTTACATCGTCATGGCGCTGGTGCTGGCTGTGCGCCCGAAAGGCATCTTCGCTCCGCTGGAGGCTCGCAAGATATGAGTTCCGCAATCTGTTCTCAACTGCGCGCGCCCGGCACGTGGCTCGCCGTGGTCGGCTTCGTCGTGATCGGTGCGGCGGGTCTCGCGCTGCCGCAGTGGCAGTTCCTGGTGTCGGTGGCGTTGTCCAAGGGCATTGTCGCGCTGGGTCTGGCGCTGTTGCTGCGCACGGGACTGGCCTCGTTCGGGCAGGCACTCTTCTTCGCGGTCGGCGCGTATTGCGTGGGCCTCGGCATGAACTACTACGGCCTCACGGAGCTGTTCGCGCTGCTGGCGGTCTCGATGGTCGTGTCGGCGGTGCTGGCGTTCGTGCTCGGCTTCCTGCTGGCGCGTTACCGCGACATCTTCTTCGCCATGCTCACGCTGGCGTTGTCGATGATCTGCTACGGGCTGCTGCTCAATAACGTCGAACTCGGCGGCAGCGACGGCTTCAACGTGAATGCCCCGACGCTGGGCAGCAGCGCCGAGCCGTGGCAGCTCACGGGGACGAACCTGTTCGCCGTGGGCTTCATCGCGGCGATCGTCTGTGTGATGGTGGTGGCGGTGTACATGCGCTCGACGCCGGGTCGTCTCGGCCCCGCGATCAAGGACAACGAGATTCGCGTGGAGTATCTCGGGACGTCGGCGCGCGCCAACATTCATCTGACGTACGTGATCGCGGGCGCGTTGGCCGGTCTGGGCGGTGCGTTGCAGGCGTTCAACATCGGCCACATCGATCCGGACATGGCGTTCTGGACGACCTCGGGCGAGTTCGTCTTCATCGCGGTGCTCTCGGGTACGCGCTTCGCGTTCTCGCCGTTCATCGGTGCGCTGCTGCTGGAAGTGGCGCGCGCGATGGCGTATCGCTACGCACCGAATACGTGGCAGATCGTGATGGGCGCGATCATGCTGGCGATCATCGCGTTCCTGCCGGGCGGTCTGACGAGTTTGGGCCTGGGCCGCCGCAAGTCGGCGGCGGTGCATCCGGTCACCCAAACCTCCCAGACCTCGCCGACGACGACTGCGGCCGCATCGGGCGACACCGCATAAGGGGCACGAGATGGCATCGAATCACATCATTGAGGCCACGGGCCTGTACAAGACCTTCGGCAGCGTCACGCCGGCGAAGGACATCACGGTCAACATCGACGCGCAGAGCGTGGTCGGCCTGATCGGCACGAACGGCGCGGGCAAGACCACGTTCGTGAACATGCTCACCGGCTACATCAAGCCGGATCGCGGCGAGATCGTGTTCCGCGGCAAGCGCATCACCGGGCTGGCGCCGCGCAAGATTACGCGTCTGGGCATTGCGCGTTCGTTCCAGATCCCGCAGCTCTTCGGCTCGCAGACGGCACGCGAGAACATCGAGATCGCACTGGCGATCTCGGGTTTGTCTGCCGACCTGGCGAACGAGAGTCTGGCGCGCCTGGGCGTGCTGGAGTTTGCGGACATGATCTCGGGCACGTTGCCCGAAGGCGTGCGCAAGCTGCTCGACATTGCGCTGGCGATGGTCTGCAAGCCGGAGGTGTTGCTGCTCGACGAGCCGACGTCGGGCGTGGCGGCGGAAGAGAAGTTCGACGTGATGAACCGAGTGCTGGATGCGGCACGCGTGTTGGGCATCACGGTGCTGTTCGTGGAGCACGACATGGAGATTGTGCGGCGCTACAGCGACCGCGTGCTCGCATTCTGCGACGGCCGCATTCTCGCGGACGGTACACCGGACGTGGTGCTGGCCGACCCGCAGGTGCGCGAGTTGATCATTGGCGAGACGGTGGCCGCAGTGCCGGGCACCGCAGGGGTGGCAAGCGAGGTGGCCCATGCTTGAAGTCGGAAATCTGAATGTGCGCTTCGGCGCGACGGACATTCTTCGCGGGGTGCAGTTCTCGGTGCCGAAGGGCGCGATCGTGGGTTTGATCGGCCGCAACGGCGCTGGCAAGACGACGACGCTGCGCGCGATCATGGGGCTGGTGAAGGCGAACGGCGGCACGTTGACGTTCGATGGCGTGGATCTGGTGAAGGCGCCGTCGCATCAACGTACGTCGCTGGGCATCGGCTATGCGCCGGAGGACCGTCGTCTGATTCCGGACATGACGGTGGAGGAGAATCTGTGCGTGCCGGCCTGGGCATTGAAGGCGAAGGACGTGCAGGCGCGCCTGGACAAGGTCTACCGGATCATTCCGGAAGCGCGCGAATGGGCGCCGCGTCGCGCCTTGCAATTGTCGGGGGGCCAGCAGAAACTGGTGGCCGTCGGCCGCGCGATGATGACGAGCTCGCGCCTGCTGATGCTCGACGAACCGTTTGAAGGCGTGGCCCCCGCCCTGTCGAAGCGCATTGCCGAGGTGATCGGTCAGATGCGCGGCGAGGGCCTCGCGGTCATTCTTTCGGGCGCGGATCTGCAACACGCAGGTGCTGTGCTCGATAACGTCTATCGGATCGATCGCGGCCAGATGGTGGCGTGAGCATCCGGTGAGTATCTGAAAACGCTTGAAGAGAACGAATAGGGAAAACGATCATGAACGCATTTCGTTTCCAGACGGTACCGACCGTCGTCGTGGAATTTGGGGCTGCACGCCGTCTGGGCGCGCTGCTGCGTGAACAGTTTCCGACAGGCAAGCGCCTGTGCGTGGTCACGGACGGCTTTTTGCACAAGAGCGGTCTGCTGGCCCCGGCGCTGGCCGATCTGGCAAAGCATGACTGGCAGGTATCGGTGATCGACGACGTGATCGCCGATCCGCCCGAGCATGTGGTGCTCGAAGCCGCAGAACGCGCGCGCGCGGCCGACGCGGAGATCGTGCTCGGTCTGGGCGGCGGTTCGTCGATGGATGTGGCGAAGTTGCTCGCCGTGCTGCTGCCGGGCACGCAGTCGATCAAGGACATGTACGGCATCAAGAAGGTGACGGGCTCGCGACTGCCGCTGGTCCAGATGCCGACGACGGCCGGTACGGGCTCGGAAGTCACGGCGGTGTCGATCGTGACGACGGGTGAGACGACAAAGATGGGCGTGGTCGCGCCGCAGCTGTTCGCGGATCTGGCAATTCTCGACGCGGAACTGACGCTCGGCCTGCCGCGCGCCGCTACGGCAGCGACAGGGATCGACGCGATGGTGCATGCGATCGAGGCCTATACGTCCGCGCATCTGAAGAATCCGATCTCGGACATGCTGGCGGTGAAGGCGCTGGAACTGCTCTCGCGCAATCTGCTGCCCGCGTGCAACGACGGCGCCAACCGTAACGCCCGCGAAGCCATGCTGGTCGGCGCGATGTTCGCAGGGCAATCGTTCGCGAACTCGCCAGTGGCCGCCGTTCACGCGCTGGCCTATCCGATCGGCGGCATCTTCCACGTCGCCCACGGCCTGTCTAACGCACTGGTGCTCTCGCACGTGATGCGCTTCAATGCCCCGGCAGCCAGCAAGCTGTACGCCGAACTCGCCGACGTGATCCTGCCCTCGAAAGCCACCGGCAGCGACGAAGCGAAAACGGATGCCCTCATCCGTCACATCGAAGCAATGGTCGTCGATACCGCGATTCCTCGCACGCTGCGCGAAGTCGGCGTGAAGCAGGAGGACATCGCCCGCATGGCCTCCGATGCCATGCTCCAGACCCGTCTGCTGGTGAACAATCCCCGCGAGGTCAAGGAAGCCGACGCTTTCGCGATCTACTCCGCCGCGTTCTAACCGGCCCTCGACTCAGTACCGAGCGTGCCCCCCCGGGTCCGCTCGGTACTGAGTTTGCCCTTCCGAGTGCCATTCCTGATGGCCGCGTGCTGATCCGGCGCTACGCTCTCCCAGTGGCGTATTGGCGCCCTCCCGAGCATCGTCCCTCTTCCTGGGTTCTGATCGCTCCCCCCTCTCGGGTTCTGATCGCCCCCCGACGGACCGGGGCCCCTTTCCGCCTCTCAGACATAGACCCAACTCGATTCGGAAAGGGGCCCCGGTCCGTCTCCATGCTTCACTCCCCCGAATTCTCCCCAACTGCCCCCGTCGATACCCAGCGCCGTCGGCCCGCTACAATGCCCCTTCCTCTATCGTGTTTCCCCTGCCGGAGTCCGCGACATGCCGAAAACCTTCCCCTCCCCAGCCGAAGCCTCCGCCCTCATCGATGCCCGCATCGCCGAGCTCGATGACTGGCGAGGCACTACCCTCGCCCATCTGCGCAAGATCGTCACACACGCATCTCCCAACGTCGTCGAGGAATGGAAATGGCGCGTGCCCGTCTGGTCCTGCAACGGCATCCTCTGCACCGGCGAAGCCTATAAGAACGCCGTCAAAATGACCTTCCCGAAAGGTGCCACGCTTCCCGACCCCGCCCATCTGTTCAATGCAAGCCTCGAAGGCAATACCCGACGCGCCATCGACTTCCATCAAGATGACGCCATCGACGAAAAAGCACTGACCCAATTGATTCGCGCCGCAATCGAAGCGAATAGATCGTGACACTTTCCGTCTAAATCAGAAAACATTCAGATCCGAATATTTTCACAGAAAACCCACCAAAAACTACCGTGCATTTCGATAAACAACAAATTCACCAAAATTAAACTTTCAAACCATTTCAAGACAAAGAAATTTTAGAAATCACCAAATTTTTACAGCATTTTTACACGCAAACATGTAATACATCGCGACCGCCGCCCAGATGCCCCCGTACCCGATCCCAGCCAACTCACGTGCAAGTCATTGATTTAAATAATACTCATATAATTAAAAAATATCTTGATTTTCAAGAAGTCCCGATTTGCGATATTTTTGATGCACACATTGCAATCCCGATAGGCGGTTGATATTCTTCATTCCATTAATGCACGGATTGCATTTTTTACACGGGGATAGACCTCACCGGCATTGATACGTCATCGCTGATTAATTGATCGACGAGATCAAAAGAATCGACGCCTGACGTGAGCAACACCATCACTACGCTTTTATTCATTTCTCGAATCCGACGTTCTGACCTTGCCCAAGGGGACACGCGGCCATCGCCAGTTGCCGCGCCGGAATCGTTCGCGCGTGCGAATCGTGCTTCGGTAGTGAAACTGGCCAAATTGTCGTGACCCATCGTCCCGGAGGACGTGATGCCGCACCTGATGCGCCTGCTCGAAACGATCCATTCGGACTACGGCGAAGTGAACGACGCGAACCTGCTGTTCGAGCGCGTCGATCAGTTTTCGAAACGTATCGGTTTCGCGTTTTGCAGCTACGGCTTCCGGTACCACCGGAGTGCCACGCAGTCGGAAACGCTGGTCTTCGATAGCTATCCCGCCGGCTGGATGAGGCATTACCGCGAGCGAGGCTATCTCGCGATCGATCCGACGATCGAAGCCGGCATGCGCAGTCAGTCGTTGATCCCGTGGGACGATCCAACGCTGTTGCCCGCAGACGCGCTATGGCGCGACGCGCATGACTTCGGCCTGAATCACGGTGTCGCCCGCTCCAGCTGGGGGCCACACGGCGAGTTCGGGCTGTTGACTTTCAGCCGAGGAGAAGACGCACTCACCGCAACGGAATTGAACTCGCTTCGCGTCGGCATGGGCGTGCTGGCGAACTACACGCATGAGGCGATGAGCCGGCTGCTGCGCCCGCAACTTCGGCAGTTCGATTTCGATTCGCTATCGGCGCGAGAAAGAGAAGTCCTGCTGTGGACCGCCGAGGGGAAAACTGCCGACGAAATTGGCGAGATCCTCGGCATCTCTACACGCACCGTGAACTTTCACATCCGCAATTGCCTGGACAAGACGGGCTGCCGCAACAAGGTGCAGAGCGCTATTCGCCTGGTCATGTGGGGCTGACACGCCCGCCTGTGACAGGCCGCAGCAGGATCCATTCGGCGACGTCGCGTCGCGCCACGCTCCCCGGACGGTGGCGGCAAATGGCTTGGCCGGGTCAGCGCAAACGGGCGGGTGCCGCGCGCAACGCGTCGATGACGGTGTTGGCGAGTTCGTCGGGATCCACTGCGCTCACATCGCTCTCCGTCTGCAATGGCGTGGATTGACAACGCGGCGTGAGGCGCAGATAAGGTGGTTCTGCCTTGGCGAACAGCGTGACGCTCGGCGTCGGGGTGGTGTGCGCCACGTGCATCAGACCGCCGTCGGCACCGACGAAGAGCGACGCATTGGCAATCACGCGCTTGGCGTCGCGAAGGGTCAGTTGCCCGACGAACGAGGTCAGTTGCAGATGGACGAACTTCGCCTCCATCAGGGCGCGCGCGGCGTCCACCCCGTTGCCCGACCCCAACATCACGATCCCGGCCGGCATGCCGGGCGTGTACGCAATGTCGTAGGCCTGCAGAAACTCACGCCAGTGCGCATACGTGCGGCGCGGCTCGACACCGCCCATCGCCAGCATGATGAACGGCCCCGGCGGCAATTGCTGCGCAATGGTATCGGGCAGGTCGGACTCCTCGCGCAAGTACGGCTTGGCGCGAGCGAACAATGCATCGGACGACAACCCCAGCGAGAAGACGTCGTTGACGGCCGCGAGACTGAACTGCGTCTGGTTGCGATCCGGTCCGTGAAAGAAACGGAACAGACACGCGAACGGCAACGCGGCGAAGTGCTTGCGCTTCAGGCGCAAGGTTGGATAGTTGAATTCCTGCAGAACGACGACGTCGTAGTCGCCCGGATTCACGCGCGCCGGATCGTCGAAGATGTTCCGGAAGATATCGTCGCCTTCGAAGACCGCCTTCAGCCCTGGCGAGATCAGCAGGTCGATGGGACCCTCCCGGTCACGCAGCAATGCGCGCCCGGACATGTCCATCACGGCATCGCCCACCGACGCCTTGCCGCCGTAGATCCACAGCACGCGCGCATCGGGGGCGACGTGAGGCACCTCACGGTTCGCCTGCCCGCTCATGGCCAGACGCAAGCGGCGGTGCAAATACTTCTTGGCCACCGTGAGCGACGACGTGCGCTGCATGAAGACGTCGGGCTCGTGATACACCCACGCATAGGGAATGCGGGTGCTCGGCTCGGTGAGGGCGCCCAGTCGACGGGCAATGAAACGCTGCAATGGCATGGTCGAATCGGAAGCGAGTCGGCCGCGGCCCCCCGTCCGTGTCTCAGGCATCGCTCGCGGTCATGCGAGCGATGCCCCTGTCGCGAACGGCTCAGGCGGCGGCGTCGGAAGTTCGGGAGTATGCCACGTCTACCCACACCGCCGATAATGCGCGCCCCGGTGCCCATCGGCGCGCGCAGGCCATCGGCTTACGAACGTCGCTTACACGACCTGGAAATGATGCGTGCCGTCGCGACGCAGTTGTTCGACGAGGCCGAACTCCCAGTCGAGATACGCCTGCATCGCCTCGGCCGCGTTGTCAGTGCCTTCGTACGGTCGGCGATAGCGGTCGTCGCGCGCACTGGCCAGACGGGTCTCGCCCGATTCCAGCGGCAGTCCGGCGTTGATCCATGCCTGCGTGCCGCCTTCCAGTACGACGATCTCGGCATCCGTCAGACGCCGCAGATCCGCCGCCGCATACCGTGCAAGCAGGCTGGAGCCGCATGTCAGCACGTATCGTTGCGCCGGCCCGACCTTGCGCAGCGCCTCGGCCAGACGCGCACGAATGACGAACCACGCCCCCGGAATGTGCCGCTTGACGTAGTTCACGCCCGACGTGAAGTCGAGCACGGCCACCTGCCCCGGCGTCGCTTCGTCGAGCCAGCGTGCGAGCAACGCGGGCGCGACGCTCGCCACGTCGGGAGCGCTCGGTGTGTGCAGCGGCCACCCGCCCTGCGCATCGCGCTCGAGTTCGCCATGCGGCTCGACGACATACACCGTCCAGCCCATCTGCGCGAGCCACGACCCGGTCATGTCGGCACGCACGCCGTCGTCGTCCGCAAGCACGATCCACGCGCCGCGCACCGGCACCTGATGATCGGTTTCCTGAACGAGTTGACCGCCCGGTGCGCTCGCAAAGTCCGGCAGGTGCCCGGCCGCGTACTCTTCCGGCGTGCGCACGTCGAACCGGTAGACGGTGCGTCCCGGCGCATTGAGCGACGGCACCTCCGCCAAAGCGATACGACGCACCCCGGCACGATCCGCCACGGCGCGCGCGCCCTCTCTGGCGACCGCCAGTGTCGCTTCGCGCACCGTTGCCGGATGTCGGCGGTCGGCCCCGCGCTCCAGCGTCTGTCCGGCGAGCGTCCAGCCGATGGTGCCGTTACGCAGCGCCGCCACCGGATTCGGCAGTCCGGCGTTGACCAGCGATTGCGTGCCGATGATGCTGCGCGTGCGTCCCGCGCAATTGACGACGACGCGCGTGGCCGGGTCGGGCGCCAGTTCGCGCACGCGCAGCACCAGCTCGGCACCGGGCACGCTCGTGGAGCCGGGAATGTTCATGGTCTGGTATTCATCGAAGCGACGCGCGTCGACGATCACCACGTCGGCCTCGGCGTCGATCAGCGCCTGCACTTCCTGCGCCGAGAGCGACGGCGTGTGACGCAAGCCCTCGACCCATTCGCCGAACGCCTTGCTCGGCACGTTCACATCGCGAAAGACTTCGCCGCCTGCCGCAATCCATCCGTCGAGACCTCCCTCGAGCAGATTGACGTCGGTATAGCCGAGTTGGCGCAGCACGGCAGCGGCCTGTGGCGCGAGATCGTGGCCGTCATGCTCGCCATACAGGACGATGCGCGTGTCGCGGCGCGGAATGCGCGCCCACGCTTCGATTTCCACGCGCGAAAGCGGCAGATTCGCTGCCCACAGCGGGTGCGTCTGTGCGAACGGGTCTTCTTCGCGCACGTCGAGCAACGCGATTTCCTCGCGGGCCAGCAAGGCGGCGCGCACGTCGGCAAAACGCAGCACGGGGAAAGCGAGGTCGGATGAATCGGTTTGGACGGGCACGGCAATTCCTTGAATGCGTGAGAAGTGAATTCGATCTTACTGCGAACGACCAGGCGCTCGCTCGGCGGGGCGTCCCCACGGATTGGGGAGTTGCGCATTGGCGTAACCGGAGACGAATCCCTTGCGTTCACCCGTCTCGGTAAAGACGCTGCGATGCACGGCGCCGATGTTGGCGCCATAGACGTGGATGCTCACCGACACCCGGTCGGCGTGCGCATTGCTCACGCGATGAATGTCGCCCAGACGCGGCGAAAGCACTTCCACATCGCCCGGCGACAACCGGACCGGATCGCCGGCGACGACCGGCACACCGTTCGCATCGAGCACGAACGGCTGCGAATCTTCCGCACCGCGCAACATGCCGATCAGGCCCCACACGGTGTGGTCATGAATCGGCGTGCGCTGCCCCGGGCCCCACACGAAGCTCACGATCGAGAATCGCTGCGCGGAATCGCAGTGCAACAGGAATTGCTGGTAATGCTCGGGATGCGGCGTGGCGAACGCCTCAGGCAGCCAGTCGTCGCGCGCGACGAGTTGGGCAAGCAGCCCGGCGCCCTCTTCAAGCAGCGTGGTCTCGTGCGGACGGCGCTCGAGCAATCGCGAGAACCCCGCGACGAACGTGCGCAAGGGATCGAGCGCTTCGTAAACTTTCGCATCGTGCCCGGCCAGATCGCCAGCCAGACTGATGTCGTTCACACCTGCAGTCATACGGATTCCCGGAAAACAGCGAGCGCCTGCCGGCCGGCGGCGCCCAGAATGGAGTCGTTCTGCGGCGTGTGAATGCGGCTGCACAGCACGTCGCGGTGATAGCGCTCGAGCGGGTTGTTGCGTGAGAGCCCATGGTTGCCCGACAACTGCAACGCCAGTTCGAGCGCCCGGATCGCATTGCCCGTCACCGTGAACTTTAGCGCACCGCTGGCAATATCGTCATCGGGTTCTCCCGCATCGGCCGCCACCGCAGCGGCATCGAGCAGCCGCCGGTTGACGTGGAGCAGTGCGGCGATCTCGCCCACGGTCTCCTGAATGCGCGGCACGGTGGCCAGCGGCGCGCCCAGATTGCCGGGCACGCGAGTATTCAGGAACGTGACGAGCCAGTCGAGGCCCGCGCGCGCCACGGCGTCGTACAACGTGCCGAGCAGCACGCTCATCCACGCCTGTTGCTCGATGTGAGCGTCGGTGTCGCGCTGGCCGATGCCCGCCGGCGCCCACTCGTGCAGAGGCCGGATGTCGACGGCGTTGCCAAACGGCAGATCGATGTCTTCGAGGATGACTTCATGGCTGCCGGAGGCGCGCAACCCGAGATGGTCCCAGTTCTGCACCACGCGAATTCCGGGACGATCCGGCACGTCTTGCGATCCGGCCGGACGCGGTACGAGAAACACCCCGACGCGGGGCTCGGGTTCGTCCGTGCGCGCCCAGACCGACAGCCAGCGCAGCGCGGGAATGCCGGTGCAATAGAGCTTGCGCCCCGACAGACGCCAGCCCGATGGCGTACGCCGGGCGATGGTCGACGGTAACCCGCCACGCGCCGGCGTCCCCAGATCGGGCTCCACGCGCAGCGCATTGATGAGGGCCCCGTCGCGCACTGCGCTCTCGAACACCGCGTGGCGTTGGGCCTGCGGCCAACGCGTGTTCCCACGCGCGAGCGCACGATGCTGGAGATAGGTCATCGTCAACACCAGCGCTGTCGCCGACTCGCCCGCTGCGACGGCGCCCACGATGCGACGCGCCACGACGAGCCCGCCGCCGCCGCCGCCGGCATCGCGCGGCACCACCTCGGCAATCAGTCCGTGACGCTGCAACAGTGCGAAGTGATCGAAGGGAAAGCGAGCGTCCCGATCGAGCAGCGATGCCCCCTCGGCGAACGCGCACGTGACGGACGGCAACAAGGCATCGAGTTGTGCGAGGCGTGCAATGCCCTCGGCACGGGGCAGCAGCAAAACGCTGGACGATGTGCCCGAAGATGTGCCCGAAGACGCGCCCGAGCGCGCCACCGGATGAGCGGAAGAAGCCATGATTTTGGAATAAGCAAATACGCGCGGAGCGCACCATGCGCCGTCTTGCGTAGTGCCGATAGCGTAAGACGCTGCGGGCCGCGGCCCAACCATCCATATCGAATAATCTTTGCGTAAATGATTATTTAACGGCCGAAGATTGTTTGCGTAGGCTCACTCCCGTTCACTGTCTTATCGTCTTCCACTATCGAACGATGGGCGTGTAGCGCAAACCGACCCACGTCGTCGCCGTGCACGCGCCTCTTTTCCCTACCAGGAGTGCGTCATGAGCGTCGAAATCATCGGCATGATCCAAAGCAGTAAGCAATCCGAAATACATCCGCAGCAAGGTGCCGCCGTCGACCGCGACTACGTGCGCAACTTCGCCCGCGCCCACGAGCAATCGGGCTTCGACCGGATTCTCGTGCCGCATCATTCCACGAGCCCGTCGGCGACGCTCACGATTGCCTACGCGTCGACCGTGACCGAGAACATCCACTTCATGCTCGCGCATCGCCCGGGCTTCGTGGCGCCGACGCTGGCCGCACGCCAGATCGCCACGCTCGACCAGTTCAGCGGCGGGAGACTGGGCGTTCACTTCATTTCCGGCGGCTCCGATGCCGAGCAGGAACGCGACGGCGACTTCCTCTCGCACGACGAGCGCTATGCCCGCACCGACGAGTACCTGAACATCCTTCGCCGCATCTGGACGGAGGACACCCCGTTCGATCACGACGGCAAGTATTACCGCTTCAAACAAGGCTTCTCCGAGGTCAAACCCGTACAGCAACCGCACGTGCCGATCTTCTTCGGCGGCGCGTCGCCTGCGGCGCTGGACGTGGCGGCCAGACACGCCGACATCTATGCACTGTGGGGCGAATCGCTCGATCAGGTGCGCGACCTCACCACGCGTGTGCGCGCCGCAGCCGCGGTGCACGGACGCACCCCGCGCTTCTCCGTGTCGTTCCGCCCGATCCTGGCCGAGACGGAAGAGAAAGCGTGGGCGCGTGCCGACCGGATCCTCGCGCAGGCCAAGGCGATTCGCGAGGCCGCGGGACTGCCGCAAGGCTCGGCCCTGCAGAGCGAAGGAGCCCGTCGCCTGCTGGCAGCGGCCGACAAGGGCGCGCGTCTGGACAAGGTGCTGTGGACCGAGATCGCCAAGCTCATCGGCGGACGCTCGAACTCGACGGCGCTCGTCGGCACGCCCGAGCAGGTGGCCGACGCGTTGCTCGATTACTACGACCTCGGCGTGAGCACGTTCCTCATCCGCGGCTTCGACCCGCTGGGCGACGCCATCGACTACGGCCGCGAGTTGATTCCGCGCCTGCGCACACTGGTCGCCGAACGCGACCGCGCGAACGGTACCGACGCGAATCGCCGCGCCGCCTGACGCCATCTGCCGCCACCATCGATCACCAGGAGCCTGCCCCATGTCCGCCGTTCTGCCCGTCGATTCCCAGGCCTTTGCCCGTCCGACGCCGCCCACTCCCGCCACCGCCACCGGCACCGCCCGCACCACGATCACGCCGACCGGCCTCGTGCTCAACGCCGCGCCGCAGCAGCGCTTCTGGTTCGATCCGCCGCCGGTTCGCAGCGACGTACTCGCCGAGCGCCGCCATCGTCAGACGCGTCTGGCCGCCGCGTTCCGCATCTTTGCGCGCCACGGCTTCGACCTCGGACTCGCGGGCCACATCACCGCTCGCGATCCCGAGCTGACCGATCACTTCTGGGTCAATCCGCTCGGGGTTCACTTCTCGCGCATCAAGGTCTCGGATCTGCTCCTCGTGAACGCGCGCGGCGAAACCGTGGTGGGGGATCGGCCGCTGAACAAGGCCGCGTTCGCGATTCACGCCGCGATCCACGAGGCGCATCCGCATCTCGTGGCCGCCGCACACACGCACTCCACCTACGGCAAGGCCTGGTCGACGCTCGGCCGCCCGCTCGATCCGCTCACGCAGGACTCGTGCGGCTTCTTCGAAGACCATGCCCTGTTCGACGACTTCACCGGCATGGTGGTCGACGACAGCGAAGGCAACCGCATTGCCAACGCCCTGAACAAACCCGGCGGCAACGGCACCGTCAAGGGCGTGATCCTCAAGAACCACGGCATTCTCACCGCCGGCCCGACGGTCGAGGCCGCAGCGTGGTGGTACATCGCACTGGAGAACGCCGCGCACACGCAACTGCTTGCGCAGGCTGCCGGCACGCCGGTGCCCATCGACGAAGCGACCGCGCGCTACACGCACAGTCAGGTCGGCGGCCCCGAAGGCGCGCTGTACTCGTTCGAGAGCCTGTATGAAGGGCTCGTCGCCGCCGAGCCCGATCTGCTCGACTGAAGCGCTCGCGCGTCTCTCTCACACAACCATCAGAATGCCAAAGGGGAGTCGTCTCCATGAAGTTTCGCCACACCGCTACCGAATCGGCCGTCACGACATCACTTGACGTGAGCGCCAGCCGCCGCAAGGTGCTTCGTGCGGGCACCGCCGCCGCGCTCGCCGCCCCGGCACTGTTACTCGGGCGTCGCGCGTGGTCGCAGCCGCGCAAGCTCACCTTCGCCTGGAACCAGAACTCGTTCTGCCTCACGCCCATCGTCGCCGCGCAGGAGCGCGGCTTCTTCGAAAAGAACGGGCTTCAGGTCGATCTGATCAACTACAGCGGTTCCACCGACCAGTTGCTCGAATCCATCGCCACCGGCAAGGCAGACGCCGCCGTGGGCATGATCCACCGCTGGCTCAAGCCGCTCGAGGCCGGCTTCGACGTGAAGATCATCGGCAGCTCGCACGGCGGCTGCGTGCGACTGCTCGGCGCGAAGGCCGCGGGCGTGACGTCGCTTGCCGCGCTCAAGGGCAAGACCATCGGCGTGTCCGACCTCGCCGCCCCGGGCAAGCACTTCTTCCAGATTCTGCTCGCCAAGCACGGCATCGACGCCGATCGCGACATCACGTGGCGTCAGTACCCGGCCGACCTGCTGGGCGTGGCCGTCGACAAGGGCGAGATTCAGGCCATCGCCGACGGCGATCCGAATCTGTATCTGCTGGAAAAGCGCACCAACGGCGCCTACGTGGAGCTGGCCACCAACCTGAGCGGCGAGTACGCCCGCAAGGTGTGCTGCGTGATCGGCGCGCGTGGCGAACTGGTGCGCAACGACCGCGCCGCCGCCAGTGCGCTCGCCCGTTCGATCGTGCAGGCCACGGAATTCGTCAACGAGAACCCGAACGAAGCCGCGAAGATCTTCGCGAAATACTCACCGAAGATCAGCCCCGAGGACCTGCGCAAGCTGTACGCCACGCTGACCTATTCGCACCATCCGACCGGCGTCGATCTGCGCGACGAGATCGCGTTCTTCGCCGACGATTTCCGCCGTATCGGTGTACTCAAGAAGTCCACCGATCCGCAGAAACTGGCGCAGCACGTCTACGCCAATGTCCTGGGATAAACGACCATGAGTGCCATTCTGGATAACGCCGCGCTGCGCGGGGCTTCCCCCGCCGGTGCGCTCGAACTGGCGGAGCAGACGCAGGGCACGCCGCTGCGCTTGCCCGCGCAGCCCTTCGACGAGACCGAGATCGATCAGCTTTTCGCTGCACCGCGTACGCCTGCGTTGTGGGGCGTCGGGTTTGCCGCTGCACTTGCCTGGGCGGCCTTCGGCGCGCTCACGCTGCGCTGGCCCAACAAGGTGGTCGGCTTCTCCGACTGGGCCTTCACCGACGAACTCGGCGTCGTCGCGCTCGTGGTGGCGGCGTCGCTCGCGGTACTGTCCGTGGCGGGGCGGGCCACGCCCCCCCTGCTGCGACTGCGCGAGGCGCTGACCGGCGCCGGGCCGTGGCTCGTCGCCATCGCGCTCGTGCTCGCCGCGTGGGAGATCCTCACGGCGAAGACCGGCACGTTGCCCACGCCGTTCTTCGCGCCGCCGCAGTCGCTCATCGAGGTCTATACGGAGGACTGGCGACGGCTCGGCGACAGCGCCGTGAACACCCTCAAGCTGCTCGGCATCGGCTTCGGACTCGGTGCCGTCGCAGGGTTTCTGATCGGCGTGTCGATCGGCTGGTCCCGCGCGATCGGCTACTGGGTGCATCCGGTGCTGCGCGTGCTCGGACCGGTGCCCGCGACCGCGTTGCTGCCGCTCACGTTCTACTTCTTCCCCTCGAGTTACTCGGCGGCCGCGTTCCTCATTGCCCTGTCGACGGCGTTCCCGGTCGCGGTGCTCACGTGGTCGGGCGTCGCGGGCGTGAACAAGAGCTACTACGACGTGGCGCGCACGCTCGGGGCCTCGGAAGCGTTTCTGGTACTGCGCGTCGCGATTCCCGCGGCGCTGCCCAACGTGTTCGTCGGACTGTTCATGGGACTGGGCGCGTCGTTCTCCGTGCTCGTGACGGCCGAGATGATGGGCGTGAAATCCGGCCTGGGCTGGTACCTCACCTGGGCGCAAGGCTGGGCGTCGTACGTCAACATGTACGCCGCGCTGATCGTCATGGCGCTGCTGTTCTCCGGCGTCATCACCCTGCTCTTCACCGTGCGCGACCGCGCGCTCGCCTGGCAGAAAGGAACCGTCAAATGGTAAGCCCGGCAACCTCCACGGCAACGCACGCGCGGTCTCTCGCCGCCGAGCCGCCAACGCCCCTGCTGCCGCCGCATGCGGCCAACGGCACCGGCGCACGAATCGACATTCGGGGCGTCAGTCACTGGTTCGGCACGCAGCAGTCGCCACTGCAGGTGCTCGACGGCGTGGACCTGAACGTCGCGCCCGGCGAATTCGTGGCGCTGCTCGGCCCGAGCGGGTGCGGCAAGTCCACGTTGCTGCGTCTGGTCGCGGGACTCGAAACCGCCACGCGTGGCAGCATCACGCAGGACGGTGACGTCATTACGCGCCCCGATCCTTCGCGCATCGTGGTGTTTCAGGACCCCACGTTGTACCCGTGGCGTACGGTGCGTGATAACGTCGCGCTCGGCTTGCAGGCGCGTGGCGTGCTCGCGAAAGCGCGCCCTCGAGTCGATGCCGCGCTGGCGCGGGTCGGGCTCGCCGACTTCGCCGACGCGTTTCCGCATCAACTTTCCGGCGGCATGGCGCAGCGTGTGGCGCTCGCTCGCGCGCTGGTCAACGATCCGCGTCTGTTGGTGCTCGACGAACCGCTCGGCAAGCTCGATTCGCTCACGCGGCTCGCCATGCAAAGCGAGCTGGTCGATCTG
Organism: Pandoraea pnomenusa; assembly: GCF_040391475.1. Lineage (GTDB taxonomy): Bacteria > Pseudomonadota > Gammaproteobacteria > Burkholderiales > Burkholderiaceae > Pandoraea > Pandoraea pnomenusa_C. The sequence continues at coordinate 30,389 of NZ_JBEBXS010000032.1, forward strand.
TGGCAACGCGCCGGTTTCTCCGCCTTGCTCGTCACGCACGATGTCGAGGAAGCGCTCTTTCTCGCGCAGCGCGTGATCGTCTTCAGTGCGCGTCCGGCGAGGATCGTGGCCGAGCTGCGCGTCGACCTGCCGTATCCACGCCATCGCGGCGATGCACGCATCAACGAACTGCGCCACGAAGCGCTCCGACATCTGGGGCTCGATGCAAGCTGGTAATTCGGGAAACGCGAGTCATGCGGGCAACGCCCGCCAGCTTCGCAAGCACGGCGGGGGGCGCCGATGACGTCGCCGCCCTCGCACCTTTGGCTGAACGCGCTGCTGCAAGCGCTTCAGTTCGCCCAATCCGCCGTGCTGCACGCACTGTACGCGCTCGGCATCACCGATGACATTTACGGCGCCCCGGCGTGGCCGTGGGACGTGCGCATCGCCGGTGAAAATCTCGTGATCGATGTGGCGCTCGCGCGGCAATTCGCGTGGATGCTGGCGGCGATCGCCTTCGCACTCGCCTGCGTGTTGCTGGCTCTCGTTTGGCGACGCGCATGGCACCGGCTGCTGATTGCGGCCTTGGCCGCCGTCGCCATCGCCCCGTGGCCGTCGCCTTCGCTATGGCTCACCGCGGCCGTGCCCACGAGTTTCCACAGCAACCCGACGGGTTTCACCGTGCAGAGCATTGCGCGCGGCGAACGCGTGTACACGGCGCAATGCGCCGCCTGCCACGGTGCGGACGGACGCGGCGAAGGACCGCTCGCCGACACGCTGCGGCGCTGGCCACCGACGATGGCCAGCGCGCTGTTGGGCCGTCGCGCCGACGGCGATCTGTTCTGGCACGTCTTGTATGGCATGCGCGACGATCAGGGCGTGACCATGCCCGCCTTTGCCGGACGGCTGAGCGAGCGCGAGATCTGGGGGGCGCTCGACTACATGCGTGTGCTCTCGGCGTCTGCGGGTATGGCAGCGGGGGGTAGCTGGCCGGTGCCGATTGGCCTGCCGGCGCTTGCCGTGAAATGCGCGAACGCACCCGCGCGGGACATCGCGGCATGGCGCGCGACGCAACGGGTTCGTGTCGTTGCCGTCGACGCAACGCACCCCGCGCCATTCGAAGACCCGCGCTTTGTCACGCTGCTCGTGACGGAAGACGGTCAGGTGCCCCGCCAGACGCTCGCCTCGCCCGGCCTTCGCAAGGTGGCGGCACGCCGCGACGATGCCGCCCCCGCCACCGTCACCCCGCTTTACGGCGCACGCGCGGACTGCGTGGCCGACACGCCCGGGGCATGGCAAGTCTTCGCGCAGATCGCCGGCACGTCGCCATCACGTCTGGCCGGCACCGAATGGCTCGCCGATCGCGACGGCTGGCTGCGCGCGCTCGCGCCGGCCGGACGTCGCGGCTGGGCCGATGGCGGGCTGATGTGCACCACGTCGACCAATCTCGACACGTCGCCACGCGGCACGCCGACGGCAATGCGTGCCGACCCGCTCAGTGTGACGCTGCGCGAGATCGACGACGACCCAGTGCGATTCGTCAAAGGCGGCTTCGTGCATTAGTCCGCAGGCGCCACCCGTTCAATTCTTCCGACGCTTCACAGGCACTCCACATGACGATTTCCCGACGCCGCTTTCTGCAATACCTCACGACTTCCAGCGCCGCAGGCACCCTGACCACGCTCGCGCTGCCCGGACTGTCATACGCCCAATCCGGCCGCCCGTTGCTCAAGGCGGGCGATCAGAAAGGCGGGCTTCGCGCGTTGCTCGAAGCCGCAGGCGAACTCAAGCAATTGCCCTACGACATCCAATGGACCGAGTTTCCGGCAGCCGCACCGCTGGCCGAAGCGCTTAATGCGGGTGCTGTCGACTGCGGACCGATCGGCGACGCGCCGGTCATCTTCGCGCTCTCGGCCGGGGCCGCGATCAAGATCATCGGCGCCAACCGTTCCGACGCCTACGGCACCGCCGTGCTTGTCCGCCCGGATGCCACGCTGCGCACGACGGCCGATCTGAAAGGCAAGAACATCGGCACGACGCGCGGCTCCATCGGGCACTTCGTGACGCTCAAGGCAATCACGGCCGCCGGTCTCGCGCCGGGCGACGTCAACTTCCGGTTCCTGCCGCCCGCCGACACGGTCACGGCACTGGCCAGCGGGTCCGTCGACGCCTGGGCGACCTGGGAGCCTTACACCGCCGTGGCCGAGACGACCGGACGCGCCCGGGTGCTCGCCAACGGCCGCGGCCTCTGGTCGGGACTGAGCTACCTCGCAGCGACCGACGCCGCCATTGCCGCCAGGCAGGAAGTGCTGCGGGATTTCCTGGCACGCGTGGTGCGCGCGCAGGTCTGGTCGTATCAACATGTCGACGCCTACTCGGCCACGATGGCGCGCATCATCGGCATTCCGCCCGAAGCCGCGAAACTTCAGTTCTCGCGACGTGCCACGAAGTGGCGCAACATCGACGACGCGCTGATCGCCGAGCAACAGCGCACGGCCGACTTCTACTCGCAGGTCGGCCTGCTGCGCCAACCGCTCGACGTGAGGCCGACATTTGATCGGCGCTTTCCGCTGGGGGTGTGACACCACGAGCCTCTGCGCCCGATGCAACTGGCTCGGTCGAAGATTGACGAAGTGTCTATGGCGTTCGCAGATGCGCGCCGTGACACTTCGCAGGTTCCCACCGCCCGGTCCAAGGTTTGCCATGCTCGCCAGCGCCACACTCTCCGCGCATCTGCTGATCGCCTTTACGGCGTACTTCGTCAACGCGGCCAGTCCGGGGCCGAGCAACCTGGCCATCATGTCCATCGCGGCGAATCACGGCCGCCGCCCCGCGTTGACGTTCGCACTGGGCGTCATGTCGGGTTCGCTCTTCTGGGCGATGATCGCGACACTGGGGGTCTCGGCCACGTTGCTCGCCTATTCGCAGTTTCTCGTCGTCATCAAGCTCTTCGGCGGCCTCTATCTGTTGTGGCTGGCGTTCAAGTCGGCGCGCTCGGCGATGCGTGCGTCGGATTCGGCGGCCACGGTGCCGGTCGGTGCCGATGGCAAGCTCTTGCTCCGACGGCTGTACCTGCGCGGCACGCTGCTGCACCTGACCAATCCCAAGGCCGTGCTCGGATGGGTCTCCGTCGCCGCGTTGTCGTCTACGCCGGACGGCGGCATGCCCTGGATCGTGGTGCCCGGCTGCGCCGCGCTCGGCCTGACGATCTTTTGCGGCTACGCGGTTCTGTTTTCCACGCGTGCAGCACGACGCGTCTATCTACGCCTGCGCCGCTGGCTCGACGGCTGCCTCGCCGTGGTCTTCGGCACCGCCGGCTGGCAATTGCTGACGTCACGCATCTGAACGACGTGGCAGACACGTCGGGCACGAAGGACAGGGCGTGTGGTAGCGTGATGCCTTTCGTCCGCCCTGCTCCGCCTTTCATGATCGATTTCGATGCCGACGCGCTCATGCGTCTCGTGACCACGCCCATGCCGTTCGGCAAGCACAAGGGCACGCTCATCGCCGATCTGCCTGGCAACTACCTGAGCTGGTTCGCACGCGAAGGCTTCCCGCCGGGCGAGATCGGTCGCCTGCTCGCCCTCATGCACGAGATCGATCACAACGCCTTGGGCGAGCTACTGCGGCCTTTGCGCGCGCATGCCCAAGGCGCCCGGGGCCGCTGACGGGTTGGCGACGATTCGCCAGGGTTTCGATGGAGAACCGCCAACGGCCCCGTCGGCGGGGACGCGGCAGGACAGGAGCCCGGCCGCGCTTTGCGCATCAGTGATGCGGTATCAGCCTCGCGTAAGCATGGATGGCAGATGGCGTTGTACCCATTGCGTCTGCTGCTCATGGGCGTGCGCCAGTTGCAGCACCGCGAGATCCGCCTGCGCCGGGCCGATGATCTGCAATCCCATCGGCAAGCCGCGCGCGTCGAAGCCGACCGGCACGCTGATCGCCGGCAAGCCCGCCAGCGTCGGCCCGATCACGACCTCCATCCAGCGGTGATAGGTGTCCATCGACCGGCCCGCCACCGACGACGGCCAGTGCGTTTGCGCCTCGAACGGGAACACCTGTGCCGACGGCAGCAGCAGGAAGTCGTAGCGCTCGAACAGACGCGCCAGTGCGCGATACCACTCGCTGCGATCGATCGACGCACGGAAGACATCCGAGGCGCGCAACGCCTGACCGCCCTCGACCTCCCACTGCGCCTCCGGCTTGAGCTTGCCGCGGCGCGCCGGATCGGCATACAGATCGCCGAGCGAACCATTGACCAGCCAGTGCCGCAACGTCAGCCACGTCTGCCACAGACGGTCCGCCGCGAAATCCGGCACGCACGCTTCGACCTCGCAGCCCATCGCCGCGAAGTCGCGCAACGACGCTTCGCACAGCGCCATCACGCCGTCTTCCATCGGCAGATGCCCACCGTAGTCGCCCAGCCAGCCGAGTTTCAGGCCCTTCACATCACGTTGCAGCGCGTTCGTGAAGTGCGACGCATCATGGGCAATCGAGAGGGGACTGCGGGCGTCGTAGCCCGACTGCGTGGCGAGCAATTGCGCCACGTCGGCGACGGTACGGCCCATCGGCCCTTCGGTGCTCAATTGCTGGACGAAGACTTCCGGTGCGGGGCCGTAAGGCACACGCCCCTGCGACGGACGAAAGCCGTACACGTTGCCGAAGGCGGCCGGATTGCGCAGCGAACCCATCATGTCGCTACCGTCGGCCACCGGGAGCATGCGCAGCGCGAGCGCGCTGCCCGCCCCGCCACTGCTGCCGCCCGCGATGCGCGTGGGATCGTACGCGTTACGGGTGGTGCCGAACACCGGGTTGTAGCTGTGCGAGCCGAGACCGAACTCGGAGACGTTGGTCTTGCCGATGAACACCGCACCTGCGGCGCGGATGCGCGCCACGCTGATGCTGTCCTGCGTGTCGGGATCGGCCGAGGTCAACGGCGAGCCCTTGCGCGTGGGGAGCCCTGCGCATGAAGCGAGATCCTTCACGGCATGCGGCATGCCGTGCATCCAGCCCATCGACTGTCCGCTCGCCAGTTGCCGGTCGCGCTCGTCAGCCTGTGCGAGCAGCGCGTCGGTATCGCGTATCGACACAATGGCATTGACCGCCGGATTGACCGCCTCGATGTGGGCGAGATAGGCCTGCATCACCTCGCGGCACGATACACGCCGGGTGTGGATGGCCTTGGACAAGGCCAGCGCGTCGAGCGCGACGATGTCGTTCAGATCGGGCGCGGCTGCCCCCGATCGGGCAGCCTGGGCGTATGTGGATGGGTTGGACGGTGTCGCTGGCGCGAGGGCCATGTCTCTCTCCTTGGCGTGGCGTCGTCGTTGACGACGCCTTGGTTTGACACGTCATTGTCAGCCAAACCCGCCAAAGATGCCGAGGGGAAAATTAAGCCCGTTAAGCCCGCCCGGGCACACGAGACACGTTGGTTCACATCTTCATCGATGCGCGCCGCCCGTTGGGGACGACGCCATCGATAGTCAGTGGACGAGCGGATCGAGGCCGGTAGACTCGACGTCCTTCGCCACGGAAGGCGCAGCCATGTACATCAGGAGCTTCTTCGCCGCTTCCGGATGCGGTGCCGCGACCGGCACGCCGCCGGCGAAGCGCGTGACCGATTGCAGCGACTCGGGGATCTTCCCGGCAAAGGCGACGCCCTTCACCGGCAGCAATTCGCTCACCTGCTGCAATCCCATCGCGTAGTCGCCTGCGGCCACTTTCTCGGCCACGGGCGTCTTCTGCACCATGACCGACTTGCCGCGCATCTGATCGGCAATGCCGAGCTTGCTGAACAACTCGCGCTCGACGTACACGCCGCTGGCGCTGTCGGAATAGGCCACCGACTTCGCAGCGAGCAACGCGGCCTTCAGTTTCTCCGGCGAGCTGACATCAGGCACCGTATCGCCCGCTTTCACGACGACCCCGATGCGCGAGTCGGCCAGATCGACGCGCGAATCGGCGCGCACCTTGCCGGCCTTGATGAGATCGTCGAGGGCATAGCCGACCATGATGACGACGTCGGCCGACTCGCCGCGCGCCAGTCGATTGGGGATCGCCTCGGGCGCCTTGCCCATCGACGGGCCCCACGCCGTGTCGACGTGGTCGCCGCTCGCCGCTTCGAACTTAGGCAGCAGCAATTTGTAGGCAGCCGTGAAACCGCCGGAATTCATCACGCGCAGATCTTCGGCATGCACGGGGGCAGCGCCAAGGAGCGCAGTCGCGGCGATCCCGGCGCCGAGGACGGAAAGCAGACGGCGCACGCGTGCCGGGGCGGTCATCGTGTTCATGAAGTTGTCTCTCTGAGTGTTGTTCTTGGGGATGTGCGTACGTCGGATGGCGTACGGCTCGAAAATCACGACAGGCGCGCCGGACCGAAGCCCTTCGCGCCTGTCTCTCGAACGTCAGCCAGCCGCGAGTTCGGTGGAAGTGCGGCCCTGGCCACCAGTACGGCCGCGATAGAGCAACACCGTCGCACAGATCGCGCACAGGGCAGCAAAACTCATCCAGTAGCCCGGCGCAGCCTTGTCGCCCGTGGCGTGGATCAGGTATGTCGACAGGGCCGGCGTGAAGCCGCCGAAGAGCGCCGTCGCGAGGCTGTAGGCGAGCGAGAAGCCGGCCACCCGCACGTCGGGCGGCATGACTTCGGTCAGCGCCGGGATCATCGCGCCGTTGTACATGCCGTACAGGAACGACAGCCACAGCAGCGCAACCAGCATGCGCGTGAAGCTCGGCGCCTGCACAAGGAACGTCAGCACCGGATACGCGGACACCAGCGTGAGTCCGGCGAACAGCAGCAACACCGGACGGCGTCCGATGCGATCCGACAACGTGCCGCCGATCGGCAACCAGATGAAGTTCGATACCCCCACGCACAGCGTCACGAGCAGCGCGTCGGCGCTCGAGAGGTGCAGCACGCTCTTGCCGAACGTCGGCGCGTAGACCGTGATCAGGTAGAACGCGGTGGTGGTGAGCGCCACCAGCATGGTGCCGCCAATCACGACGCCGGCATTCGCCGCCATCGAACGGAACACTTCGCCCACGGACGGATGACGCTTGCGCTGCTTGAACTCGTCGCTCTCTTCGAGCGAGCGGCGCAGCGCGAAGATTACCGGCACGATCATGCAGCCCACGAGGAACGGCAGACGCCAGCCCCACGCCGCGATCTGCTGCGCGGTCAACGTGAGCGAGAGCGTGAAGCCGAGCGCCGCCGAGACGACGATAGCGACCTGCTGGCTGGCAGACTGCCAGCTCGTGTAGAAGCCCTTGCGGCCCGGCGTGGCGATTTCCGCGAGATAGACCGACACGCCGCCGAGTTCGGCGCCGGCCGAGAAACCTTGCAGCAAACGGCCGATCAGCACCAGCACCGGCGCAGCGAGTCCGATGGTTTCGTAACCGGGCACGAAGGCGATGAGGATGGTGCCGCTGGCCATGATCGCCAGCGTGGTGACGAGGCCCTTGCGGCGGCCAACGTTATCGATGTACGCGCCAAGCACGATGGCACCGAGCGGTCGCATCAGGAACCCTGCACCGAACACGGCGAAGGTCAGCATGAGCGAGGCGAATTCGCTGTCCGTCGGGAAAAAGACCCGCGAGATCTGCGTGGCGTAGAAACCGAACAGGAAGAAGTCGAATTGTTCGAGGAAGTTACCGGCCGTCACGCGCACGACTGCGCCGACTTTCGAGGGGCGACGCGTAACCGCGTCTTGGGGGCGCTGTGACATGCGCTGTCTCCGTGTTGCTTGCGGCCCGGGGGGTCGAGCCGACAATGAATCGTCGCACTGCGTCTCTGCCTGGGACTTGTTCATCGTCACGGACGCTTTTTGAAGCCGCCAATGGTGCGCCGGAAGTTCCCCCGTTGTGAATTGCAAGTTTTGGAAGGATTGATGCGCATCCGCTATCAATCGTAAGATGCTGATGCGCCTACCGAGCGGTAACACGGTACACTCTGCGCCGCCTTGTTCCGCTCAGCCTCCGGCTGCCCCGGCGCCAGGCACTTTACCGACGATCTCATGGCGATCAACTTCGATCTGAACGACTTGCAGGCCTTTCGCGCGGTGGCGCAACTCGCGAGCTTTCGCCGCGCGGCCGAGTCCATTCACCTTTCGCAACCCGCACTCTCGCGTCGTATCGACAAGCTCGAAGACGCGCTGGGCGTGAAGCTGTTCGAGCGCAGCACGCGGCGGGTCGCGCTGACCAATGTCGGGCGGGCGTTCGCCCGCGATGCGGAGCGGATTCTCGACGACCTCGACAACGCGCTGCTCGGGATTCGCGACGTGGCGTCGTCGAGTCTGGGACACGTGACGATCGCGTGCGTGCCGTCTGCCGCGTACTACTTCATGCCCCAGGTGATTTCCCGTTATCACCGGGCGTTTCCCCGCATTCGCATTTCGGTGCTCGATGCGAGCGCCAACGAGGTGCTCTCGGCGGTCGCGAACGGCGAGGCCGATTTCGGACTGAACTTCATCGGCAGCCAGGAGCCGAACATCGAATTCAAGCTTCTGCTGCAGGAGCGTTACGTGGCAGCCTGCCGCCGCGATCACCCGCTCGCCGGCAAGAAGCGCGTGACATGGCGCGAGCTTTACGAATACGACTACATCACGGTCGGCAAGGTCTCGGGCAACCGGCTCTTGCTCGATCAGGCGCTGACGGGGTTGCCGCAGCGTCCGCCGAGCATTTGCGAGACGCAGCACGTCACCACCATGCTGGGACTGGTCGAGGCGGGACTCGGTGTGGCCGCGGTCCCGACGATGGCAATGCCCGGTGGCGACCATCCACTGCTCACGAGCGTGCCGCTGATCGACCCGGTGGTCACGCGACGCGTGGGCCTGATCCGCAGCAAGGCCCGTCCGCTCTCGCCCGCAGCGGCGCAGTTGTACCGCCACGTCGCGGACATGAAAGTGCCTTCGCGACGTCGAGCGACAGGCGATTCGCTATAACCAAATCGGCGCGAATGCACGCGCAGTAACAGTTTGTTACCCGTCTTACGCGCGACGAAACAATCGAGCCGCAGCACGGGGGGATCGCGTCTTTATACTTCCCTCGCGTCAACCCGAATCGAAATCAAGACCCATGTTCAAGCGAATTCTCCCGATGGTGGCCATTGCCACGCTGGCAGCAACCACCTCCCTGACGGCCTCGGCCAGTGATATGAACAATGCCCTCGGCGGTGCGCTGGGCGGTGTCGCGGGCGCGGCCGTGGGCGGTGCGCTGGGCGGCAGCACCGGTGCCGTGGTGGGCGGCGCGGTCGGCGGCGGTGCCGGCGGCGCGATGACGTCGAACCGACGCGAGCGTACGGGCGCCATCCTCGGTGGTGCGTTGGGCGGCGGTGCCGGCACGGCAGCCGGCAATGCGATGGGCGGGCGCACGGGCGGATTGCTCGGCGCGGCCGTGGGCGGCGGCGCCGGTGCCGCGCTCGGCGGCAACATGTCGCGTTCCAGCTCGTATGACGACGATCACCACCACGGCAAGCGCCGCGGCCATCGCAAGCACCATCATTGATCGAGCTGCGTCGGCCGAAACGAAGCGCCCCGCAGATGCGGGGCGTTTGTTTATGCGGTTTGCAAAGGCTGCGAAGGCGCGAATCTCATACCGCCCTGACTTCGAGCCGTTTTCCCAAGACAGCGAACGCCGTCTCGACAGCGTCCAGCCGCGACGCATAGCCAAGCTTCAACAAACGGTCGACCTGCACCTGATTGACATGCATGCGTCGGGCCAACTCGGCTTTTCTCACGTTCTGCGCAACCATCTCGTTTGCCAACAGGACCTTGATCGACGCCATGATCGGCAACGTCACCGTTGACTGCCCGCGCTTGGGGCGAGAGGGCCAGGGGATCGGCCGTTTCTGGGCAAAGTAGAACTCCAGTGCGGCCTCCAGCGCCTCGAGCGCCTGCTCACGCGCGTCGGCCTCGTCTTCGCCGACGGTGATCGCTTCCGGCACATCCGGAAATGTAACGAGCAGCGTTCCGTTCGAGTCACGCTTGAGCGTCATGGGATAGGTCAACATGGCTTACCTCTGGATTCGTAGCTTGGCCGGGGGACAGGCGGGGATCATTGCAGTCCCAGCTGTCGTTTGATCGCACTCACAAGGCCCGTGCCGATCTCTTTCGCACCGTGATCGGGAAACACCGTCGAACGCCCGTTAAGCGTTACGCGAAAGTGGCTCGAACCGGCCCGGTGCTGCTCGAACGTCGCACCCTGCCGCCTCAGCCACCGGCGAAATTCGCTGTACTTCATGCCTCACCTGCGATGGATTTGAATGGTACAACAGTTTTGTTGTGAATTCTGCGCATCGGTCACAACATATCTGTTGTCATCACCCCTCGCGTCGCCGCCATGCCGCCGAATCAACTCGTGACATCATCGCCGCCCGGACGCTGCTTCGGGAGGGGCGCGGCGGTTTATCGGAAAGCCCCTATGCAAACAAAAAAGCCGCAGCATCATGGCTGCGGCTTTTTTTGTCGGCTGCGACGCTTGTCAGCGGTCGCCCGGCTCGGGAAGGTACGGACCGATGCCCGTCGGATAGCTCCCGGGAATCAGCATCGACGGATCGAGACGGTCGATGGTGGTGCGCCCGGTCAGCGCCATCGTCACGTCCATCTCCTTCGCGATCACTTCCAGCGCCCGGCGCACCCCGGCCTCGCCCATCGCCCCCAGCCCGTACAGGAACGGGCGGCCGATCATCGTCCCCTTTGCCCCCAGCGCCATCGCCTTGATCACGTCCTGCCCCGAGCGAATGCCGCCGTCGAGCCACACTTCGGTGTCGCGGCCCACCGCCGCCACGATGTCGGGTAGCGCGCGAATGGTCGAAATCGCACCATCGAGCTGACGGCCGCCGTGATTGCTCACCACGATCGCGTCGGCGCCCGTATCGCGCGCCGCACGGGCATCTTCCGGATCGAGCACGCCCTTGAGCACCAGCTTGCCGCCCCAGCGCTTCTTGATCCACTCGACGTCGTCCCACGACAGACACGGATCGAACTGCGCGGCCGACCAGGTCGCGAGCGAGCCGATGTCGTCCACGCCCCTGGCATGCCCGACGATGTTGCCGAACGTGCGACGTCGCGTGCCCAGCATGCCCATGCACCAGCGCGGCTTGGTCATCATGTTGGCAATGTTCGGCAGCGTGAGCTTCGGCGGCGCCGACAGGCCGTTCTTGATGTCCCGATGACGCTGGCCACTGATCTGCAAGTCCATCGTCACCATCAATGCCGAACACCCCGCCGCCTTGGCACGGTCGATGAGCCGTTCGATGAAGTCGCGATCCCGCATCACGTACAACTGAAACCAGAACGGCGCCTTGGTGTGCGCCGTCACATCCTCGATCGAGCAGATCGACACGGTCGAGAGCGTGAACGGCACACCGAACGCCTCCGCCGCGCGGGCCGCAAGGATCTCGCCGTCGGCGTGCTGCATGCCGGTCATGCCCGTGGGCGCCAGCGCGACCGGCATGGCCACCGGCTGGCCCAGCATCGTGGTGCGCGTGCTCCGATGCTCGATGTTGACCGCAACGCGTTGACGGAACGCGATGTCCGCGAAATCGGCCGCGTTGGCGCGATAGGTGGATTCCGTCCAGGAGCCCGAATCGACGTATTCGTAGAACATGCGCGGCACGCGCCGCTGTGCGAGAACCCGCAGGTCCTCGATGGTGGTAATGACTGCCATGCTGCGTCTCTTTCCCTATTCTTTCGCACTGGGAATTCCCGGCTGCGAATTGAGAACTGTTGTAAATTAGTTAATATGTTCTAGATTTTTTATTTCTGTTTGACGAGGTCCACCAGCGACTGGGCGTTCTTGATCGTCTTTAACACGATGTTCGACTGGATCGACATGACAGCCGGGGCCCGGTATAGCTCATTGACGATGAAGTCGGAGTAATGCGCGAGGTTACGCGCTCTTACCGTCAGAATGTAGTTGGCGGAGCCGGTCACGATCCGGGCGGTCACGACCTCCGGCCAGTTCTGCACGCAGGCGAGAAACTTCTCGTGCCACTGTTCGACGTCCGGACGCAGCGTGATCTGCACTAGCGCTTCGAACTCCAGCCCGATATGCTGTGCGTCCACGATGCAGCGGTATCCGGAAATCACCCCGCGATCCTCCAGCAACTTGACCCGGCGCAGGCATGCCGACGGCGACAAGCCGACGGCGTCGGCCAGCTCCTGGTTGGAGATGCGGCCATTGAGTTCGAGATGGCGGAGGATGCGCAGATCGGCAAGGTCGAGGTTCATTGGCAGAATCCGTCAAGTTTTCCCGGATTCTGGCAGATCCTTCGAACGACCGCCAGTTCCCCGCCAGAAATAACAACCAAATTCGGTTTTTGCGTTGCTATGATAGCTCTCGCCCTTGGGCCGGGCTGGATGAGGCATTCCGGCGTTTGGGCGATGTTCTGCATATTGCCGTTGTCGTGACTGGAAAGAATCCGCGAGGCCTACATCGGAGGGCACCGCGGATCGTTTTATATAAGCTCTAAGACGTCTACAAGACAAGAAAAGGAGACCCATGAAGTCTGCAATTCCGGCCAGCCTGGCCATTCTTTCGGCCGCGTGCGGCCTCGCCTTCAGCACCACTGCCGCAGCGCAAAGCGTCACCCTGTACGGGATCGTCGACCAGAGCGTGCGTTACCAGACCAACGCCAACGCCAATAACGACGCCTCGTGGCAAGTCGCCAACGGCGCCGTGACCAACAGCCGCTTCGGCTTCAAGGGTACGGAAGACCTCGGCGGCGGCACGAAGGCGATCTTCCAGCTGGAATCGGGCATCAATCCGCAGAACGGCACGCTCGCCAACGGCCCGCGCCTGTTCGACCGCTATGCGTTCGTCGGCCTGCAGAACCAGTACGGCACGATCAAGATCGGCCGTCAGGCGACCGAGGCGTTCAACGTCTACGGCGACTTCGACCCGCTCACCATCGGCAACTACGCGAACAACTCGTGGATGTACAACATCACGCGCGGTCGTGTGGATAACGCCGTGAGCTACGCCGGTACGTTCGGCGGCCTGTCGGTCGGCGCCACCTACGGCTTCGGCAACACCGCCGGCACGATGGCCGCCAGCAACTACTGGGGCGCACGCGCCGCTTACGCGATGGGCCCGTTCCAGGTCGCCGGCGTGTATCAGCAAGCGCGTGACGCTGCCAAGCGTGTGCAACAGATGTGGGGCCTGGGCGGTATCTACAGCGTCTCCATCGCCAAGGTGTTCGTCGGTTACATGGGCGGTCGCGACCGCAGCGGCTGGCTCGACGGCACGCTCAACGACCCGGCACACACCGTCACCACCGGCGACCTGGTCAACAACCCGCGCAAGGACATGACGTTCTATCTCGGCACGACCATCCAGGCCATGCCGAACCTCGCGATCACGGGCGCCGCGTATTTCGACGACATCAAGAATATCAACGCCCAGGCGGGCGATGCCGGTTCGGGCCGTCGTTACACGTACGTGCTGCTCGCCGAGTACGCGCTGTCCAAGCGCACGCAGGTCTACGGCACGGTCGATTACAACAAGGTCAGCGGCGCCGCACGCGTCGAACTGCCGGGTAACTCGACCCAAGTGGGCGTGGCAACGGGTATTCGCCACATCTTCTGATCCGGCGGCGCGACTCGCTCGCGCCTTCCCGGTTTCGCCCGCAGCGGTTCATCCCGTAGCAATGCATCAATCGGCAGGTTCGTATGACCCGCCCCGGCTCCGGCCGGGGTGGCGGGGCTCGCTCGCGCTCGCGTGCTTGTCGTGGCCGTCACGGCACGCACGCCATGCGCCAACGGGCAATGACAAGCAATGCTGTACTCAAGCGGGTGCCGTATGCGTTGCACGGCGGCGCCCAAGAGGTGTGTCATGACGCGTTCCCCCCAGTCTTCCTCCAGTCAACCTCGCGATTTCTCGCACATCACGCGGCGCGAACAGGGGCTGCGACGCTCGCTCACGGCGAGTCAGATGGCGATGATCGCCATTGGCGGTGCCATCGGCACGGGCCTCTTCCTCGGCAGCGGGTTCGCCATCGGCTTTGCCGGACCCAGCGTGCTCATCTCGTACGCCATCGGTGCGCTCATCGCCCTCATGCTCATGGGCTGCCTCGCCGAGATGACGGTCGCGCACCCGACATCCGGTTCGTTCGGCGCCTACGCCGAGCATTACATCGGCCCGTGGGCCGGCTTCCTGGTGCGCTACGCGTACTGGTCGTGCATCGTGCTCGCGGTCGGCACCGAAGTGAGCGCCATCGCCGTCTACATGAAGTACTGGTTCCCGCAGGTACCCGGCTGGTACTGGGTCGCGGGCTTCTCGGCGGCACTCGTATTCGTGAACGCCATGTCGGTCAACCTGTTCGGTGCGATCGAATACGGCTTCTCGCTCATCAAGATCACTGCCATCGTCGTGTTCATTCTGATTGGGGCGTATGTGGTGTTCATCGCCCCGGGCTCGGTCGCGGGCGGCAGCCACACACCGGCCGGATTCGCGAATTACACCGCGCACGGCGGGTTCTTCCCGAAGGGCCTGTGGGGCATGTGGGTCGCCGTCATCATCTCGATCTTCAGCTACCTGTCCATCGAAATGATCGCCGTGGCAGCGGGGGAAGCCGAGAATCCGGAGCGTGCCGTCACGCGGGCGTTCCGCTCGACGGTCGTTCGCCTCGTGCTGTTCTATCTGCTCACGCTCGCGCTCATGCTCGCCATCGTGCCGTGGACGGCCGCCGGTCACGACGAAAGCCCATTCGTGAAGGTGATGCAAGCGATCAGCATTCCTGGCGCGGCAGGCGTCATCAACTTCGTGGTGCTCATCGCCGCGCTCTCGTCGATGAACAGCCAGCTCTATATCACCACGCGCATGATGTTCTCGCTCTCGCGCGCCGGCTACGCGCCGGCGCGCTTCGGCGAGGTGAACCGCCGCGGCGTGCCGCTTGCCGCGCTGCTGCTCTCGACGGTGGGCATCGCACTCGCCACGCTGGTGAATTTCCTGTACCCGGAGTCGTCGTTCACGTTCATGATGGCGATCTCGATGTTCGGCGCCATGCTCACGTGGATGATGATCTTCGTGACGCACTTCTTTTTCCGTCGCGCATGGCGACGCGAGCGTCATCCGCCACTGGCGTTCCGCATGTGGGGTTTCCCGTGGCTGACGCTGCTCGGCGCCGGTCTCATGGCCGCCATCATGCTGACCACGCTTTTCACCGACGTGTTCCGCATGACGCTGATTTTCGGCGTACCGTTCGTCGCGGCCGTGCTGCTGGTTTACTTCCTCTGGTATCGCAAGCGCGATGGCGAGACGCAGCAGCGAACCGCCGCGCAGTCGTGATCGACGGATGAAGTCCCTGCTGTAAGTGGCCTGCTTTCAGGCAGACGCTCGGGCTGTCGGATCGGCAACAAAAAAGGGGCGCCCACCGGCGCCCCTTCTTTCATGCTTTCCTCACAAACGCACTATCGCCCGGCCGCCTTGCGCTGCCGGACCGTGCGTTCGAGCAGATATCGCGTCTGGTCGAGCACGGCTTCGCGCACCATCCGGTTGCGCTCGGGGTTCGGCTCGCTGTTCCAGCCCATCGAGCTGTCGACCGAGCGTCGCATCACGCGAAACGCCATGCCCAGCGTGCTGATGCATACGGCGCGAACGCGCATGGCCTCGTCGTCTTCGGGCACGCCGGCCAGACGCGTCACGATCCCCGCGCCGACCGCGGCCAGGCGACTCGAGAAGCGCTCGTGGAACACCTTGAAGCCCGCCTCCGGCCCCAGTCCCGCCTGCTCGCGCGCCATGAACATGTGCCAGCCTTCGACTTCAGGGACTTCCTCCAGGAAGCCGGACTTGCGGTTCTGCAACTCCAGGAAGGCATCGATCAGTTGCCTGTCAGTCGAATCCGGGTTGGCCAACACCCGTTCGGCGGCTTCGATGGCCTCGCCCATCTGGCCCATCACCAGTCCCACCATGTACTCGATGCACGCCTTGTACACCCCTTCCTTGTTATCGAAGTAGTACTGGAGGGCGGGGGCATTCACCCCCGCTTCCGTGGCGATGTCGCGCGTGGACGCGCCCGCGAAACCGTATTCCCCAAAACACTTGATCGCCGCGAGGATGATGCGCGCACGCGTTTCCTCACCACGTTGGTATCCCGTGTCGACCGCGTGTCGCGGGCGCACGGCGGCACCTTGTGCACGCCCCGCGCGTGATGTCCCTGTCATGTCGCTCCTTGCTTGCCAAAACTTTCGTCAAAAATATAACACTTGACATAAATCGATCAACTGGAATAATTCTGCCAACTGGAATAATTTAAGGAAATTCCCATGACCACCGCAGCACAGGTCAAACCGGCAGAATCCGCGCCCGCCGTCGTGCGCGAGGCTGACAGCCCGGCGGGCAAGGCCCACGGCGCCAACGAAACGTCGCAGGCGTCCGGCCCGGCGCCGGCCAAGCCCGGCAATCCGCGTCGCAAGAAAATCCTGCTCGGCGCGCTGGCGCTCGGTGTGATTGCCGGCCTCGGCTGGGGCGCGCAGTGGTGGTTCGTCGGGCGTTTCATCGAATCGACCGACGACGCCTATTTGCAGGCCGACAGCATGACCGTCGCGCCCAAGGTGGGGGGCTACGTCACCGAAGTGTTGGTGGGCGACAACGAAACCGTGAGCGTCGGTCAGCCGCTGGTGCGACTCGACGCACGCCAGTATCAGGCTGCGTTCGACGAAGCGCAGGCGACCGTCGTGGCCCGCGAGGCCGACGTGGCTCGCGCGCAAGCCGAACTCTCGCAGCACGCCGCCACGATCGCGCAGGCGCGCGCCGAACTCGACAGCGCGCGCGCCAACGCCGTGTACTCGGCTGGACAGGTCAAGCGCTACGCGCCGCTCGTCGCCACCGGCGCGGAGACGGACGAACGTCTGGCCGAGCTGCGCAATGCGAGCACACGTGCCGACGCCACGGTCAAGAGCAACGAGGCCAGCGTGCAAGCCACCGAGCGTCAGACGGATACGCTCACCGCCGCACTGGCGCAGGCCAAAGCGCAGTTGACGGTCGCCCAGGCGAGCGCACGCAAGGCTGAGCTCGACCTGGCGGATACGGTGGTCAAGAGCACACTGGCCGGACGCGTCGGCGACCGCGCCGTGCGCGTCGGCCAGTTCGCACAACCGGGCACGCGCCTGCTCACGGTCGTGCCGGTGCAGAACGTTTATCTGACGGCGAACTTCAAGGAAACGCAGGTGGGGCATATGCGTCCCGGCCAGCCGGTGACAGTGCATGTCGACGCCCTGCCCGGCGAGCCGATTCATGGCGTGGTCGATTCGCTCTCGCCAGGCACCGGCGCACAGTTCGCGCTGCTGCCCGCACAGAACGCCACGGGCAACTTCACGAAGATCGTGCAACGGGTGCCCGTGCGCATTCGACTCGATGTGCCGGCGTCTGCACGTGCCGCGCTGTTGCCCGGATTGTCGGTGACGGCAGATGTCGATACGCATCGCCGTGCGCAAAGCGCCCCGGCAAAGCAGGCGGGGCCGGTGGCGGGCAATGCCATCGTGTCGTCGACGGAAGCGGCGTCGACGGAAGCGGCGCCCACGAAAGCGCCGGCCACGGAAGCCGCGCCGACAAACGTCTCGCTCAGCGCACCGCTGAATTCCGGCATCGGGCCTGCGGTCGGCCTGCCGTCCAATGCAAGCCCCGCGCCGTCTTCGCCGGGTAACGGAGTCAAGCGTGGCTAAGGTCGCGCACGTCGGTTCGGCAAGTGTCGCAACGACCGTTCCCGCGCAGCCACGCAACGCGTCGGCAGCCGACTGGGTGGCCGTCGCCGCCGGGGCGCTCGGCGCGCTGCTGGCCACGCTCGACATCTCGATCACCAACTCGGCGTTGCCGCAGATTCAGGGACAGATCGGCGCTTCCGGCACCGAGGGCACCTGGATCTCGACCGGCTACCTGATGTCGGAAATCGTCATGATCCCGTTGGCCGCGTGGCTCACGCGCGTGCTCGGGTTGCGACGCTTCCTGATGCTCAACGCCGTCTTCTTCACCATCTTCTCGATGATGTGCGGCGCGTCGAGCAGCCTCACGGAAATGATCGTCGGACGCATCGGACAAGGCTTCGCCGGTGGCGCGATGATTCCGACGGCGCAGATGATCATCCGCACGCGCCTGCCGCGGCACCAGATGCCGGTGGGCATGGCGATGTTCGGCCTGATCGTGTTGCTCGGCCCGCTGCTCGGGCCGGTGGTCGGCGGCTGGCTGACGGAAAACGCGAACTGGCGCTGGTGCTTTTTCCTGAACCTGCCGATCTCGGCGGCCATCGTCACGCTGCTCATGCTCGGCCTGAAGCGTGAACCGACCAACCTGCAAGCGTTCTTCAAGGCGGACTGGCTCGGCATTGTCGGACTCACCATCGGCCTGAGTTCGCTCACGGTCGTGCTCGAGGAAGGCCAGCGCGAACGCTGGTTCGACTCGCACATGATCATCTGGCTGACCGCGCTCTCGGTGCTGGGCATCGGCATGATGCTCGTGGCGCAGTTCACGGCCGAGAAGCCCATCGTCAAGCTCTCGCTGCTCGGCAACAAGAACTATGCGAGCGTGATCTACATCGTCTTTACCGTGGGCGCCGGGCTGTATGGCGTGTCGTATCTGCTGCCGCAGTTCCTGGCGACGATCGCGGGCTACAACGCACAGCAGTCGGGCAACATCATGCTGCTTTCGGGGCTGCCGGCGTTCCTGATGATGCCGTTCCTGCCCCGGCTCATCAGCCGCGTGGACATTCGCCTGCTCGTCATTCTCGGTCTGCTCTGCTTCTTCGCGAGTTGCATGCTCGACATCGATCTGACGGCACAGAGCGTGGGTCATGACTTCACGCTGTCGCAACTGCTGCGCGGCGTCGGTCAGATGCTCGCGATGATGCCGCTCAATCAGGCGTCGATGGCCGCAGTTGCAGCCGAGGACGCGGGCGACGCCGCCGGGCTCTACAACATGGCCCGCAATCTGGGCGGGTCGGTCGGGCTGGCGCTGCTCGGCACGCTCATCGACCGCCGCACCGACTATCACGACGCGATGCTGCGCGAGACGATCACGGCGAACAGCGCGCTGGGGCAGGAGCATCTGGCGGCCAACGCGGCAGGCTTCTTCGCGCAGTCGGGCGACATGGTGCATGCGCAATTGCAGGCGACCGCGCAACTCGCCGCCGAGATCGCGCGGCAAGCCAGCGTGATGACGTTTTCCGAGACCTTCTACGCATTGGGGATCGCGCTGCTGCTGTGCGTGCCGCTGGCCCTGATGCTCAAGCAACCGACCGGCTTCAGCTCTGGCGGGCATTGAACGAACATGACGCTTCCTATCCGAACACTGGCTGTCGCGGCAGCCCTTCTCGTCACCGGCTGCACGGTCGGTCCCGACTATCACGGCGCGCCCGAGGTCGCAGGCGACGCACTGCGCACGGGCGCCACATTCGCCCACGCCGGCGAGGGCGTACAGGCACACACGCCAGGCGTCGCACGCTGGTGGACCGCGCTCGACGATGCGCAACTCACCGCGCTCATCGACGACGCCATCGCCCATAGTCCGGACATTCGCGCCGCACAGGCGAAGGTGCGTCAGTCGCGAGCGAGTCTTCGCAGTCATCAGGCCGATCTGCTGCCGAAGGCCGGGGTCGATCTCACGATGGTGCGCACGCGCTCGCCCGATCTGAGTTTGCTCGGCGGTGACAGTGGCGGCGGCGGGCGTGGGCCGCTCGACCTTTACCTCGCCGGCTTCGACGCCAGTTGGGAGGTCGATCTGTTCGGCGGCACGCGTCGCGCCGTGGAGGCCGCGAGTGCCGACGCCGACGCTGCGTCGGAAGACCTCGCGGATGCACACGTCCAGCTCGCCGCTGAAGTGGCGCAGACGTATGTCGCGCTGCGCGATCAGCAGGCACGGCTCGCACTCGTGCGTGACTCGGCACAGCTCGAAGGGGAGATGCTCGAACTCACGCGGCAACGACGCGCGGGTGGCGTGGCATCGGAACTCGACGTCGAACGGCTCGTCACGCAAGTCGAGCAAACGCAATCGCGCGTGCTGCCGCTCGAAGCCGACGTCATCGAGTCGCTCGATCAGTTGGCTCTGCTCACAGGCCGCGCACCGGGGGCGCTCGACGACACGTTGAAGGCGTCCAAGGCATTGCCGAACGTGCCCGCGACAGTGGCCATCGGCGATCCGTCTGCGCTGTTGCAGGCGCGTCCGGATATCCGCGCAGCCGAACGGCACCTTGCGTCGCAGAACGCGCAGATCGGCGTGCAGACCGCCAACTGGTTTCCGAAGCTCTCGATCATGGGCGAGCTTGGGTATTCGGCGTTCGACCCGGGGCATCTGGTGCGCAAGGAAAACTTCAGTTGGATGACGATGCCGCGCCTGCAGTGGAATGTGCTCGACTTCGGTCGGGTGCAGGCGGGCGTGGATGGCGCAAAAGCCGGGCGCGATCAGGCAGAAGCGAAGTATGAAAGTGTGGTGCTCGGTGCGTTGCGCGATGCCGATGTGGCGCTCGCGCGGTATGGGCATCAGCGAGAGAACGTCTACCGGTTACGCAGCGTGGAAGCGTCGGCGACCCGGGCGGCGACACTCACCCGTCAGCGCTATCGTGCCGGGACTGCCAGTACGCTGGACTGGCTCGATGCGGAACGCACACGATTCTCGGCCGAGCAGGATCGCATCGCCGGCGACGCACAACTGCTGAAGTCGTTCGTCACGCTGCAAAAAGCGCTGGGACTGGGATGGCAAGTGGGGCCGGAAACCGGCGGAGGGACGTCGGGGAAAACGGCCGGGAACGCGAATGCCGCCAATGCCACGAACGGCAGCGCCACGGCGACCGTCAAGGGCGTCCGCGAGGCATCGTCGAGCCGGGGATAGCGCCACACAGGCTTCGGGGGAAGGACAGGCTGCACCGATCCCTCGGCGCCCTTCCCCGCGTATGCCTGACGCAAACCATCGGCTCTCACGGCACACACCGCACTCAGGGCAGGTGCAAAAGGGCACGCACAAACGAAAAACGCTCCAGAAGCTTTCGCCTCTGGAGCGTTTTTGCCAACTGAGTTGGCGCGGCTGGCAGGATTCGAACCCACGACCCCTTGGTTCGTAGCCAAGTACT
>NZ_JBEBXS010000033.1:0-50503 GCF_040391475.1 Pandoraea pnomenusa
TTGTTTTTTTTCCTCGGCGGGGCGCGCGGGGGGGTGCGGCCCCGCCGGGCCCTCACCCCGGGGGGCGGTTTTTGTGGGGGGGGGGGGGGGTGGCCCCCCCCCCACCGCCGTTGCACGACCCGAGCAATACCAGAGCACTATCGAGGGTTTATGAAGCGCTACCGCAATTTCGACGATGCCGAGCTGGACGTTCAGTACAACGCTCGCGCCACCACACCCAATATTCTCGACATCCTGAAGCAATACGCCGACGAGAGCGCGCACGCCCGCGCGACCACGCCTTGCGTCCTCGATGTCGCCTACGGGGACCACCCCGACGAAACACTCGACATTTTCCCCGCCGCAACGCCGGGTGCCCCCGTTTTCTTCTTCGTTCATGGCGGCTACTGGCGCGCGCTGAACAAGAGCGATTCGAGCAACATGGCACCCGCGTTCACCCGCGCGGGCGCAACGGTCGTCGCGATCAACTATTCGCTCGCACCGGGAGCCTCGCTCGACACCATCGTCGACCAGACGCGCCGGGCATTGGCGTGGGTGCATCGCCACATCGGCGAGCATCACGGCGACGCGCGCCGCATTCACGTATGCGGCAGCTCGGCCGGCGGACATCTCGTGGGCATGCTGCTCGCACAGGGCTGGCACGACGACTACGGCGTGCCGCACGACGTCATCGCCGGGGCCGCGCCGCTGTCCGGGCTCTTCGATATCACGCCGATTCCGTTCACGCACATCAATGAATGGATGAAGCTCTCGGAAGACGATGCGCGCCGCAACAGCCCGTACTTCCAGTTGCCCACCCACGGCTGCCCGCTGGTCGCGTCCTACGGCGAGACCGAGACGGCGGAGTTCAAGCGCCAGACCGACGACTATCTCGCCGCCTGGCGTGCCAGGGGCTTCGCCGGCGAGTACGTGCCGATGCCGGGGACCAATCACTTCGACATCGTGCTCACGCTCAACGACACCTCGAGCCCGCTCACGCAGGCCATCTTTGCGCAGATGGGCCTGCCCCGGGAGGCGGCATGAGTCTGACGCTCTTCATCATGCAGTGCCTGAACGGGCTGCAACTGGGCATTCTGCTGTTCCTGATGGCCGCCGGTCTCACGCTGGTCTTCGGCATCATGAACTTCGTGAACCTCGCGCACGGCTCGCTCTACATGATGGGCGCGTTCATTGCCGCGACCGTCTACAACCACACGGGCTCGTTCGCGCTCGCGGCAGTGGCCATCGTGCCTGCCATGCTGCTCCTCGGGCTCATCGTCGAGTTCGTCGCGCTCAAGACGCTCTACGACCGCGATCACCTCGATCAGGTCCTCGCCACCTTCGGCCTGATTCTGTTCTTCAATGAACTGGCGCGCATGATCTGGGGCCCGTCGCCCTATTACATGGAAGTGCCGGAGTGGCTGTCGGGCACCGTCAACCTGTTCGGCCTGGATTATCCGGCGTACCGCTTCCTCATCATCGTGGTCGGTCTCGCCGTAGCGCTCGGCTGCTATGTGCTGATTCACCGCACACGCATCGGCATGCTGATCCGCGCAGGCTCCACCCATCGGCAGATGGTCGGCGCGCTGGGCGTGAATATCGTGCTGCTCAATTCGCTGCTGTTCGGCCTGGGAGCGATCCTTGCCGGAATTGCCGGCCTGATGGCCGGTCCCATTCTGTCGGTGCAGCCGGGCATGGGTGAGCCGATTCTGATTTTGACGATGGTCGTGATCGTGATCGGCGGCATCGGCTCGGTGCGCGGTGCGTTTCTCGCCGCGCTGATCGTGGGGGTGGTCGATACGGTCGGGCGCACTGCGCTGCCCACGTTGCTGCGCAGTCTGATGGAACGCAGCACGGCCGACACGGCGGGCCCCGCCCTCGCATCGATGCTGATCTACCTTGTCATGGCGGCCGTGCTCGCCGTGCGTCCGCAAGGTCTCTTCCCGGTCAAACACGGCTGACGATGGAAACGATGGAAATGAAACTCAATCTTCGCACCGCCGTGCCGTTGCTGTTGCTAGCCGTGCTGGCGCTGGTGCCGCTGTATGCCAACTATGCGCAGCAGCCGTTCTTCCTCACGCTGTTCGGACGCATCGTGGTGTTTGCCATCGCGGCCGTCTCGCTCGATCTGATTCTCGGCTACGGCGGCATGGTGAGCTTCGGCCACGCGCTGTATCTCGGGCTCGGCGCCTATGTCGTGGGCATCATGAGCTTTCACGGCGTCGACAACGGCTTCGCGCATCTCGGCGTGACGTTGCTGCTGTGCGCCGTGGTCGGCGCGGTGACCGGCCTGCTCTCGCTGCGCACGACCGGTATCGCGTTCATCATGATCACCCTCGCGTTCGCCCAGATGTTCTACTTCCTCGCCGTGAGCCTGAAGCAGTACGGCGGCGACGACGGCCTGCCTGTGGCGGCGGGCAGCCGCTTCGGCAGCGTCACGCTAGACGATCCGGCCGTGCTGTATTACGTGGCGTTCGCCGTGCTGTGTCTTTGCGTGTGGGCCGGCCGCCGTCTGGTCGATGCCCGCTTCGGCATGGTCATTCGCGGCGCCCGCCAGAACGACCGTCGCATGCGCGCACTCGGCTACCCGACACTGCGCTACAAGCTCGTGGCCTACATTCTCAGCGCCATGACGTGCGGCGTGGCGGGCATGCTTTACGCCAATCTCACGCACTTCGTCTCACCCGCCTACATGGCGTGGACGGCCTCGGGCGAACTGATCGTGATGGTCGTGCTCGGCGGGCTGGGTTCGTTCTTCGGGCCGGTGCTGGGCAGCGCCGCCATGCTGCTGATCGAGGAGTGGCTCAAGGGCATGACCGAGCACTGGATGATCATCTTCGGGCCGCTCATCGTGGTTGCGGTGCTTGTCTCGCGACGTGGCCTGTACGGTTTGCTCGGCGATCTGCAGGTGCGCCTGTCGCGTCGCGCCGGCGCCGTGGAGGGCAAAGCATGAGCCTCCTTCGCGTCGACCAACTGGTCAAGCGGTACGGCGGACTGACCGCCACCGATCACTTCTGCCTCGATGTCGCACCGGGCGAACTGCACGCCATCATCGGCCCGAATGGCGCGGGCAAGAGCACGCTCATCGGCCAGTTGGCCGGTGAACTGCGCTCCGACGAAGGCACGATTCATTTCGACGGACGGGACATTACCGCCATGCCCATCGAGCAGCGTGCCCGCTCGGGACTCGCTCGCTCGTACCAGATCACGTCCGTGTTTCGGGAATTCACTGCGCTGGAGAACGTGCTGGTCGCCGTACAGGCGATGCAGGGGCACAGCTTCGGCTTCTGGCGTCCGGCCATTCGCGAAGCGGCTCTGGTGGAACCGGCCCGCGAGATTCTGGCGCGCACCGGGCTGGCTGCGCGCATGAACGTGCCGGCCAGCGCCCTCGCCCACGGCGAGCATCGTCAGCTCGAACTGGCGATGGCGCTGGCGAGTCGTCCGAAACTGCTGCTGCTCGACGAGCCGATGGCAGGCATGTCCCAGGCCGAATCGGAACAGATGACGCATCTGCTCGCAGAGCTCAAGGGCGATTACGCCATCGTGCTCGTGGAGCACGACATGGATGCCGTGTTCGCCCTCGCCGACCGCATCACCGTGCTTGTCTACGGACGTGCGATCGCCTGCGGCACCGCCGACACCATCCGCAACGATGCGGGTGTGCGCGAAGCCTATCTCGGGGACGAAACCCGCAACGAAATGCTGGGAGCGACGGCATGAGCACCTTGTTGTCATTGTCTGGCGTCGAGTCGTACTACGGCGCGAGCCAGGCGCTGTTCGGCATGCAGCTGGAAATCGAACGCGGCGCCTTCGTGACCCTGCTCGGTCGCAACGGCATGGGCAAGTCGACCACCGTGAAGTCGATGACCGGCCTCATGCGCCCGGCACGGGGTGAGATCGTGTTCGACGGCCAGCCGGTGCACGCCAGTCCGTCGCATCGCATCGCGCGCGCGGGCATGGGCCTCGTGCCTGAGGGGCGTCAGATCTTCCCGACGCTCACGGTACGCGAGAACCTCGTCGCCACGGCAGGTAACCGCCACGGCGCCAGTTCGCCGTGGACGCTGGAGCGCATCTACGCGCTGTTTCCGCGCCTGCGCGAGCGCGAGAAAAACCTCGGCAGCAACCTGTCCGGCGGCGAGCAGCAGATGCTCGCGATTGGGCGCGCGTTGATGACGAATCCGAAATTACTCATTCTCGACGAAGCCACGGAAGGCCTCGCCCCGCTCATTCGCGGTGAAATCTGGCAATGCCTGAAGCAACTCAAAGGCAGCGGGCTGTCGATTCTTTGCATCGACAAAAATCTTGCCCCCATGCTGGAACTCGGCGACCGTCACTACATCGTCGACAAAGGCCGTGTGGCATGGCAGGGAGACTCGCCGAGCCTGCGCCAGGCACTGCCGGAACTGCAGGCCTACCTGGGGGTCTGAGTGCGACGCAGCCGGGCGAAGGCGGCCCGTCTGCGTTCACTGCGCGACACCTGACTTATGCAGCGTGCGTAGTACTCGATAGGTGCCAGACGCGAAAACCGGGAGTGTTTTGTGAAAGCACCCAGCAGGACTCTGTGGTGCAATCGGCTCCGCTTGATTGCCTTTGCAAGCGTTCCGATTTCCAACATTCAGACTCCCGGGCAGGACTATGGCTTACTCAAATACGCCTTCAAATCCCTTCCGCTGGCTGCTCGCGCAGGACACCGGTGCGCCACCACCTGCCGAGCCGGCACACGTCAAGAACGGCCTTCCAGCGGATCTTCCGCTCAACATCAAGGAATTACCACGCACACCGCTTCCCAAACTGGAGGTGTTTCCCGACGAACTCCTGGCGCTGCGCAAGCATCTGGGCATGTCGCGCAATGTCTTCGCCCACTACCTGCGAACGAATCCGCGCACGTTGGAGAACTGGGAACAGGGCCGCGCGCGTCCCAATGCCCAGGCGGCCTGCCTGATTCGACTCGTGCAACAGAACCCCGGGCTGGTCTCTTCGCTTGCCCGTCTCTGATGGGCCTTGAATGTCCGTCGGTGCGTCGTTCGGACATGGGCTCACGGCCGGGCAACGTGCCGGCTCACGATTGACGTCACTTCACACAGGGCGGCGTGCCGATCACCTCGGCACGCCGCCCTGAAGCGTTTACGGTCAATCCACGGATGTTGTGCCGAGGTTACGGCGCGTGCAGGCGAGGCTAGCGCTCGAGACCGCACGCCTCGCGAAGACAGGCGACGAAGCGCTCGCAGGCGGGGCTGGGTTGCTTGTCAGCGCGCAGCGAATAGCCCACGTCGCCGAAACTGCCGGGCATGGTATCCGCCAGCACACGCAGCAACCCCGAACCGACGAACGGCGTGGCCGCAGCGCGCGGCATCAACGCCACACGCGGCGTTTCCAGCATCAGTCCGATGTTGGTGAGCACGGAGAGCGATTCGACGATGTCGTCGGGCAGCGCCAGCCCCGCATCGTGAAAGAGTCGTTCGGCCGCCAGACGCGACGGCGACTCCGGCACCGGCAAAATCCACGCCCCTTCGCGCAACTGCGCCAGTGGCACGCGCTCCGGGGCGTGTGTCCAGTGACGCTTGCCCCCCACCACACAGAGCGATTCGTTGAACAGGATTTCGTGCGTCAATGCGAAGGCGTTCGCCACGGGCAACGCGCGCTCGGGCAGACGCCCCACCACAATGTCGAGATCGCCGCTGGCCAGCGCAGGAAAAAGCTGCGCCGTGGTAGCTTCACGCACGGTGACCCGCACGCCCGGTGTGCGAGCCTTGAGCATGGCGATGGTGCGCGGCAGCAGATCGGCAGACGCAGAGATGAGCGTGCCGACAATGACGTGACCACTCGTGCCCGCGCTGAACGCGTTCACCTCATCCGTCAGATAACGCAACTCCGCCATCAGCGATTTCACGCGATGACCGAGCAACTCGCCGAGTTCCGTCGGCTGCATGCCGCGATTGCTACGCACGAACAGCGGCCCCTCGAAGCAGGCCTCCAGTTCATGCACGATCTTGCTCACGGCGGGTTGCGTGAGCCCGGTTTCGTTGGCGGCGCGCACGAGCGAGCCGGTCTCGAGCACGCGGTCGAAGACCTGAAGCTGGTGGAACTTGAGCTTGCGTCCGAGGTTAAGAGCCGTCCAGGGGAGTGAGCGCATCGACGTCGCGCTCAAGCCGCGGCTGGCGAGCCGCTCGGCGTCACCGTTGTTACGGGTGTGTGCGGCGCAGGATCAACAGGCTCCGACGAGAGAAACGCCGCCACGAACTCCTCGAGCATGGCGATGTCCGGCAGCGAGGCCGGATTGACGTGATGGTTGACCAGGCAGCCGTCGAACGTCAGCACCAGCATGTCGACCAGACGCGCGCGACGCACGCCGTCGTGTGCGAGGCTCGGCGCGCACGCGGCCAGCATGACCGACAAACGCTCTCGAAACCACTGCAACAACGTCGGATCGTACGGATCGCCAGGCCCCACCGTCGCCAGCGCCTGCACCAGGTTGTGCGAAAAGCCGTTGTCGAGTCGAGGCATCTGAACCAGCACGCCGCCCAGCAACATCCGCATACGGGCGTGAGCGCCCTGCGCAGCCATCACCTCGGCTTCGATTGCGCTCACGCGCGCCTTGAACCATTTCTCGTAAACACAGAAGAAGACTTGCAGCTTTGCGGTGAAGTAGCTGTAGATGTTCGCGTGCGAAATACCGGCACGCTTGGCGATCTGCACCATCGTGGTGTCGACATATCCCTTCTCGAGAAACAGGGCATGCGACGCCTCGAGGATGGCCAGACGGATGTCTTCTTTCTTGACTTGTGGCATGTGTGAACCTGCCCGGGCAGACCGGACACCTCAATCGAAAATTCTCAACGACCGCTGAAGCGATTATCGAATGTCAGCGCGCACAGTATGCCAGTGCAAACGCAGATTGCGGCGAAAACTACGCGCAAACACGCCCCCGGACTTTCCCGGTGTTTCAACGCATTCAACGCGGATTGCGATGTCACTCGTCGCGTAACGCGCCGTCTTGCCGCGTGTTGTGCGCATCGTATGTGATGTATCGATGAGGTTGCTTTCCACGCGAGAACCCCGTCGATAGTGGCCGAAGCCAATACTTCAAAATTGAACAATTTCGATGTCATGTATCGCATGACGGCGCGAAAGCGGCATAGCGCAATGACTGTCGCAATGTCTCTCGCGTACGTTGGCGGAGTACGTAATGGATACGCATTGGGGGTGCCAACGATGTGGCCAAGTCTTGCGGCGGCCTCAAAAACGAAACCAGCATACGAGACATGGGTGACGTATGCGACATCGGTGATATGGGCGACGCACGCGATCGCAGAAACGTCGATGGCGCTTCCTACACCACGGCACCTACATCATCGTCCCACGGGCGCCGTCGGCGGATTCCTGCCTTGCTTCGGACTGCATTGCATATCGCGATCCCATCGACATACGGTGTCTTTAAAACCCGCGAAAAACCTGCACACCTCACCTGCCCCAAGCCCGATTACAAAGTATTACAAGATCCGTCGATCCAAACAGCGCAACTTGCGTCCAACCCTTGTCGATCCGCTTCGTTGAACCGCGTCTTCGATCGCCGCACGGCAATCTGCGGCTTCGTGCGCGGTTTCGACGAGAGCACCGATCCGATTTCATCGAATCCATGATGACGACGAGCGGGAATCAACACCGCTCTCGCAAGGAGGTCATGATGCGAACGAACCCTGAGCAGGAGACGCAAACGCCGAACCCGTTGTCACGCGACACCCGTGCCGTGAGGCTTGCCGCCGCCACGGGATTGACGGCGGTGCTGCTGGCGCTGGCCGGTTGTGCGTATGAAGCACCGCCGCAGCCGCGGTTGCCGTATCGCGGCAACGAGCCGACCAACCCGTCGTACCAGGCGCAGCCGAATTGCGGACCGCCGCCGTACGCGCCCGGCTCGGCGTGCAGTCCGTACGCGGCCCCGCCGCCTGCGACGGCTCCGGCGACAGACGCCTACGGACGCCCCTACCCGCCTACCGATGGCTATGGCCGACCGTACCCGTCCGATGCGCAGGGCCGCCCGTACCCGCCGCCTCCGCCGCCACCCGCCTATCAGGAAACCTATCCGGCCAATGGCGCCGGCGCTCCGGAAAACGGCTCGGCGACAGCGCATTGAACGTCATCGGACGCCCCCCGGGAGATCGGCAAACGCGGCAACGCGACGACGATCTCCCCCGGCATCGCCCTCGCGAGCCAGTAGCGAAAGCGATCGCTTTCATTGAACGCAGGCCAGACCTGCGAATACCCGGGGCCTCCCGCCCCTTTGAAGGAGCCTTGCGACATGAAAACCACACAACGATGGACTTCGCACCTCTCACATCTCTCGCGCTCGGTCGGGCCGGTGCTCGTGGGCGCGGCACTCATCGGTGCGCTGGCGGGGTGCGGCGGCATGACGCCTCGCGAGTCGCGTAACACGGCGGTCGGCGCCGGTGTGGGTGCGCTCGGCGGCGCGCTCATCTCGGGCGGCGATCTCGGCACGACAGTGGGTGGCGCCGTCGTCGGTGGCGTGATCGGTAACGTGATCACGGACGACCGCCATCGCCGCTGATATGGCTCACGACATAAGGAGAAGCGCGACATGAACTCCCAAGAAACACTCCGCCAACGTACGCTTCGGACGCTTTCCTCGCGTCGCTTCGCACGAAAGACGCTCGCGGCGGCGACCCTTTGCGCCGGTGCTGCGGTGCTCTCGCTCGTCGCCCTGCCGAGCCATGCGCAATCGGGCGCCCCCATGACGGGCGTGGTACCGGCCACGCCCACGGCACCGCCGCCACCGCCGTCGTCGGGGCCGGACTACGGCGACGCCGCCGACCAGAACGCTGCCCTTGGCCTGTACCTGCAACGCTCGTTCGACGCCATCGATACCAATCACGACGGCAAGATCGACCGCAACGAATGGGCGGCCTACCAGCGCAGTCAACTGGAAGCGCGCCGCGCCACGTTCGAGCGCTACTTCAAGGCCGCCGACAAGGACGGCGACGGTTATCTGAGCCGGGACGAAACGGCAGCTTCCGAACCGTTCCTGTACCAGCATTTCGACGAGATCGACGTCAATCACGACGGCAAGCTCTCTCCGGCGGAGATTCGCGCGTTCTTCCGTCGTTACTACCATCAGCGCGCACAGGCCGACGCGGCGACCACCAAGCCCTGAACGCCGACGTCCGCCAAGGTCTGCACCACGCCCGGAGCCCGTCGGTTCGAGATCGGGTCCGGAAAACAAAAACGCCACGGTATGCCGTGGCGTTTTTGTTGACGTTGACGTATCCACGCCCCCGACAGCGGCGCGGCCTGTCACCGCCGCACCCGTCGGGGAGTCTTGGGAATTACACGTGGAAGAACTCGGCGATGATCGCGGCACCGAGGAACGTACCGGCGTTCGCGAGGAACGACACCACCACGATGCGCCAGCCGAGGCGACGGAAAGCAGGCACGTCCTTGGCAACCGACAGACCGGCGTAGGTCAGCATCGGCGTGACCAGCGCGAGGAAGTTGATCTTGCCCGTGAACTGCTCGACGACCGGTGCGAACGGGAAGGCGGGCGAGGTCAGGAACATCGCGATCAGCGACACCCAGCACACGGCCGGCACCTTGCGGCGCGTCACGAAGTACAGCGCTTCGCCGACGATCACGGCGCCGATGATGATCAGCATGCCCGGCACGCCGTCGAGGAACGGCGTCTTGAAGGCCATGCTGTTACCGATCAGCGCGAGCGCACCCGAGAAGACCCAGGCGAACAGGCGGGCACCGAAGTTCATCTCGACGGTGTGCGCCTTGCTGGCGGCCTTGAGTTCCTTGGCGGCGTCTGCATCGGCCACGGCAGCGGCTTCGGCGTTGGCACGGCCGCGCTTGCTGATGCGGCCCAGCACCGGCTCCATCACGCGGTAGCCCCAGATGGCGAGCGGCAGCGAGATGAACAGCGTGAAGTACGTGCCGATGGTCGTGGTGATCAGGTTCGACGCCGCAGCGAACGTGGCGACTTCCTTGGCGACTTCCGGCGTCTGCTGTGCAGCGATGGCGCCGGCAGCGGCGGCCATCATCGAACCCGAGCCCACACCGGCGCCCATCGCGAGCGAATGCGGGTGGAACAGGTTCAGGCTGGCGACGAAGCCGGCGAACAGCGAGATGAACACGGCACCGAAGATCGTACCCGTCAGGTATTCGGCCAGCACGCCACGGCCTTCCGGCGAATCGAAGCCGTACTTCTCGCCGATGATGGCCAGGCTCGGCTCACGGCCGACCGAGAAGGTCGCACCGATGGCTTCACGCTTGATGCCGAGCATGAGCGCGACCGGCAGGCCCAGAATGATCGTGCCCACGAAGTGACCGAACTCCTGGAACACCAGTGCCCAGCCGGCAGCCACGAGCTTGGGCAGCGAGCCGCCCACGAGCAGGCCCAGCTTGGCCACGAAGAGCAGCAGCGCCGGTTGCAGAATGGCCGCTGCCTTGTGCTGCATCGGCAGGTCGATCTGCGCGAAACGCGGCAGACGCGACTGCGACAGGCCCAGTGCCGCGCCGAGCAGCAACGCCCAGACCATCGGCAACAACACGATCTTGCCGTGACCGGCATTGATGCTGATCGCCCCGATCAGCTCCGCGATCACGAGAATCACGATTGCCCAAACATACAGGCGCACGCCATCGCTGAAGGCGCCCCCTTGCGGCTTTGCCGCGTTTTGTTCCATGACTGCCATCTGGGTCTCCACTGCACTTGCTATTGAACCGGTCCGGTGCCGTCCGGTTGCCCGGAAGATGCGCGAACATTTCGGTGGTTAAGGAAATTCGGCGCACCGCCTGCCCGGTCGCAAGACCCGGCAGACGATTGCCTCACGGCGCCATGATGTACGTCATCACGCTCGCCATGTCGGCACGCCTCGGTGACAGCAACAGCGTCCCGCGCCGAACCACCCGAGGGCGGCATTATACGCGGTCAAAATTGCCGTTCCGGCCCCCAGTCCCGCAGGCTGAAACGGCCGCGTGCCGCGCGAGGTCTCACGACCGGCGCCCGGCACGCCTTTCACACATTTCCAATGCGTTCCCTACCGGGGAACGCACGATGACAGCACGATTCCTGCAGATCAGACGTAACCGAACGGCGTGGCCGGGTTGGCCGCCGTCTCGACCCACACGCTCTTGGTCTGCGTGTACTCGTACAGCGCTTCCACGCCGCTCGAACGACCATAGCCGCTGTGGTTGTAACCGCCGAACGGCGACGCCACGTTGATCGTCTTGTAGCCGTTGATCCAGAACGTGCCGGCATTGACCTGCGACGCCACACGGTGCGCGCGAGCCACGTCCTGCGTCCAGACGGCGCCGGCCAGGCCGAATTCGCTGTCGTTGGCGATCGCCAGCGCCTCTTCTTCCGTGTCGAACGGAATCGCCACCACCACCGGCCCGAAGATCTCGGTACGCGCCACGCCCATCGCATTGTTCACGTCGGCCAGCACGGTCGGACGCACGAAGAAGCCGCCATCGCTGCGCTGTTGCGAGCCCGCCGCCAGACGCGCGCCGCCTTCGACACCGGCGTCGATCATGTTCATCACGTGCTGATATTGCGTGCGGTTGCAGATCGGGCCGACTTCGGTCGCGTCGTCGAGCGGCTCGCCTACGCGAATCTTTTCGGCGCCGCGCGAGAGCATCTCGATCATCTCGTCATACACGCCGCGTTGCACCAGCAGACGCGAGCCCGCCACGCAGCTCTGGCCCGCGCTCGAGAAGATGGCCGCCTGGGCGCCCAGGCAAGCGCGCTTCAGATCGGCGTCGTTGAAGACGATGTTGGCCGACTTGCCGCCCAGTTCCAGCACGCTCGGCAGCAGGCGCTGCGCCGCGGCCGTGGCGATCTTGCTGCCCGTGGCCGGCGAGCCGACGAACACGACCTTCTTGACGACCGGATGCGAGATGGCCGCCTGGCCGGTGGTATGACCGAAACCGGCCAGCACGTTGATGAGACCGCGCGGCACACCGGCCTGCTCGGCCAGGGCGGCGACGACGAGCGAGCTCGCCGGGGTGAGTTCCGACGGCTTGAGCAGCACGCCATTGCCCATGGCAATCGCCGGGGCGAGTTGCCAGCCGCACGTGAACACCGGCGCGTTCCACGGCGTGATCTGCAACACCACGCCCATGGCTTCGCGACGCGTGTAGTTCAGGTGCGTGCTGGGCACCGGGATCACATCGCCAAAGAACTTGTCCGTCCAGCCGGCGTAGTACTCGAACATTTCCGCCACTTTGCCGACTTCACCGCGGCAATCGCGGATCGGCTTGCCCGCGCCAATCGATTCGAGCTGCGCCAGCGCCTCGGCGTTTTCGCGAATCTTCGCGCCGACGGCCTGCATCACGCGACCGCGCGCGGCATGCGTGAGCGCCCACCACGTCTTCTGTGCGGCTTGTGCCGCATCGGCCGCCTGGGCCACGACCGCCGCACCGGCGTCGCGATAGGTCAGCACCGTCTGGCCGGTGGCCGGGTTCACGATGTCGATGTTGGCGTCGCCCGTGCCCTCGACCAGCTCACCGTTAACGTAGGAGCCGATGGTGGTGGCGTTGGGGAAGAACTTCGCGAATGCGCCGAGCAACGCGGCGGCTTGTTGATCTGCCATGAGAAAACTCCGTGCAATACATGCGATGCGCCGCGACCGGCACACCGTTTCGTCAAATTGGACGCAAGAACTACCGACTACCGGGCGTGGCCCTCATACCCTCATACGGCCCCGCCCTTCCCAGCTTGTCCGGACCGCCGCAATCCAGTGCGATCCGGTGCGAACGTGCGCAGTTACGCGCGGTCCGGCTCGATGAACTGCACGATGCGGTTGAAGTCCTCGTCGTCGCCCACCGTCGCAGCGCTGGCGGCCCACAGGCGACCGACTTCCGCCGACAGGGGCCCCGTCGCGAACGTGCCCGTCTGCTCGGCGAGCGCCATCGCCAGACGCACGTCCTTGCGCATGAGCTTCATCGTGAAGCCGGAGTCGAAGGCGTCGTTCAGAATCCAGGTCGGGTAATTGGTCTGCGTGATGCCGCTGCGGCCCGAACCGGCGTTCAGGCCTTCGAGCACCTGTTCCGGTGCCACGCCCGCCGCCTTCGCCAGCCGCATGGCTTCGCCCGCCACGATCAGGTGCGCGGCGCACATCAGATTGTTGATGAGCTTCGTGACATGACCGGCGCCCACGTCGCCGATATGCACGCGCTTGGCGGACATGGCCGCCAGCACCGGTTCGATGCGAGCGACATCCTCGGCCGAACCGCCCAGCACCATCGTCAGGGCACCGTTGAGCGCGCCCTTCGGGCCGCCCGAGACCGGCGCGTCAACCAGCGCGATGCCCTTCTCGCGCAGCGTCACGGCCAGCGCACGGGTGCTCTCCGGATCAGCAGTCGAGGTATCGATGACCACTAGGCCTTCGCGACCGTTTGCGGCAATGCCGTCGGCGCCGTTCACCACCGCCTCGACGACCTGCGAGGTCGGCAGCGACAGCACGAGGGCGTCGGCTTCACGTGCAAGTTCAGCGACCGAAGCACGCAGGCCGATGCCCGCGTCGGCCAGCGCGGCACCCGCCGCGGGCGACGGGTCGAAGCCGAGCACCGTGAAACCGCCGCGCTGCAACGACAGCGCCATGCCGCGTCCCATGTTGCCCAGTCCGACCACTCCGATGATTTTCATGTTGACTCCAGATTGACTGCGATGATGACGTCGTCCCCACGGACGGCGCCGCGTAATATGTCAGCCGTGTACCGGTTTGTCCGGCCCACGTCGGAAATGCGTGAGGAAAGCTCAGTGCGGGTGGTTCACGAACTCCAGCACGACGTTGCCCGCGAACTCGGGCTCCACGACCAGACCATGCTCGTTATAGCCGTAAGGCACGCCGTGATCGCGCCACAACGCCTCGATGCGCGCCAGGTCCGGTGCGAGCAGCGTGATCGCCACCGCGTGCGTGCGCACGCCCTGCGCCATCGGTAATCCCACCGCCGCGTAGCGCGCCTCGGCGCGCTGGGGCGACATGGCGAGCAATTGCCCGCAACCGGTGTCGGCGACCGCACCGCCCTCGTAGATATCGACGTGACGCGCGCCGTAAAAGCGTTGCCAGCGTGTAGCGAGCGCGCGCAGCGACGCCGCATCCGGCGTCACGTAGGTCACGCCCACGATGCCAGTGACGCCGTTCGGATGCCGCTGCCACTCGGGCACCCAGATCAGCTCCGGGCGATGCTGATGACAGATGAAGTTGGAAGCGTCGCCAAGCGAATCGTCGAGGAAAAGGCCGAGCGAGACGACGGCCTCACCGGCCGAGCCGTCCGGCTTGCGCATGGCCCGGCGAAAATCGAGAATGCCCTGCGTGTCGAGTCCGGCCTGCGTGAGACGTGAGTGATCGGCGCGAGCGTCCTTACTGTGCAGCGCAACGAGCGACACGCCCTCTTCGCGGACCAGGAAATTACCGAGATAGCGTCCGAAACAGAAGTCGCCCACCGCGTTCGTGCCGAACTTCGTGGCGTCGTGAACGCCGATCAATTCGATGAAGTTGTCGCCGAACATCATGAGCGACGTGACCGTGCCCCATGGGTGATACGACACCGGCGACGGTGCAAAACCGAGACGCTCGTAGTGCGCCAGCCGCCGCGGATGGTCATGCACGGTGACCAGCGGATGATCGATACCGAATCGCGTGTTGCGCGGAGGAATCATCGGGTGTCTCCGTAATCTCCGGTTCCCCGGCGTCTTTGTCTCGGACCGCTTGCGGGTTCGACGCACGGCTCGTTCCCTCCCGGCATGCCGGGATGCACTGAAAACTGGCGCGGAATCGAGCCGCCGTCACCCGGCCTCGCCTGGGTTCGTTGCCGGGCAATGGGGCCGATCCGCATGCGTTGCAGTGTGGATTGAAAAAAAATGACGCTCAATGACAACGCTTGAAGATTTTTGTTCTAATAATTAGTCTTTAGGCCATGACACCCACTTTCAACGAAAGCCGCCTGTCGTATCTGTTCGAGGCCGTCCAGTGCGGCACCGTGCGCGCCGCCGCCGACAGACTCGACATCGCCCCGTCCGCCGTCAGCCGCCAGATCGCCCTGCTGGAGGCCGAGCTGGCGCTGCCACTCATCGAACGTCACAAGCGCGGCGTGCATCTCACGCAGGCCGGACGCCTGCTCATGGAGTA
Source organism: Pandoraea pnomenusa (assembly GCF_040391475.1). Classification (GTDB taxonomy): domain Bacteria; phylum Pseudomonadota; class Gammaproteobacteria; order Burkholderiales; family Burkholderiaceae; genus Pandoraea; species Pandoraea pnomenusa_C. The sequence continues at coordinate 15,126 of NZ_JBEBXS010000033.1, forward strand.
CTACCGCGAGCAGCGCGCTCACCAGGAAGACTTGCTCGCCAAGCTGCAGGAAGTGCGCGGGTTGCGGCGCGGGCACATCCGGCTGGCGGTCGGCGAGGGCTTCGTCAGCGATCTGATGGGGCTGCCCCTGCAGTACTTCTGCAAGCGCTATCCCGATATCACGCTCACGCTCGACCTGGCGGGCACCAACGAAGTCATGCGGCTCGTGGCCGAGGACGATGCCGATATCGGGCTTGTCTACAACCCGCCGGCCGAACCCAAGATCGTCTCGCGGGCGCAATTGCGCCAGCCGATTCACGCCATCGTCGCCCCCGACTCCCCGCTGGTCGCCCAGGCGGCCAAGGCCGGGCAGCTCAAGATGGAGGCGCTCTACGAGGTGCCGCTCGCGCTCATGCACGGGGCCTACGGCACGCGTCAACTGATGGAACTGGCGGAACAGTCCGAAAAACACCGGCTCGTGCCGACCGTCACGACCAATTCGATTTCCGTGCTCAAGCACTTCGTACGTGCGGGACTGGGTGCGACGTTCCTGCCCGCGTTCGCCATCTCCCAGGAGATCGACGCCGGGGTACTTTGTGCGCTGCCGATCGATCACCCGTTGCTCAACCGTGCGGAAGCGCATCTCGTCACGCGCGCCGGACGGCGACTGTCCGGCGCTGCCAACCGGCTGCTCACGCACCTGGCAAGCAAGATGGAGGCCTTCGGCGCACCGGACTGAGGTGCCACCGCCACGCGCCACAACTTTTGAAACGGCCGCATGGAAAGCCCCGTCCGGGGGGGCCGCCGCATCGTCCGGTTTTGGCGTGTTTCGGTTGCTGGCACGCAACAGTTCGGACACTAAGCCTTTCCCTTATGTTGCACGCGGGGGAATTCGGATATAAAGAAGCCATCCGGACGACGGGTGCGCGTTATCTCGCAGTACAAGACATCTGTTACCAGGCGCCCCCTCGTCAGCCGAATCCGGCCGCTCGGTGGCTTGTGCGCGTAACGCCTGTGCGCTACGCAGCCTCCCGCCGCCGCAGGCCCAACGCCAGTGGACTGCCATGAAAACGATCTCTGACGACCAGAGCGTGACGGCATCACTCGCAACCGCCCGCATGCTGCCATGCGGCGCCCGTTGCCCAGGCGTCCCCGCTTGCCGATTTCTCGTCACTCGTAACGATATTTCAGGCTTTTCCGACGACATCCCGCTTCGCCCCGACAAGGGTGGCGCGCGACGACGACGGGCATAACCACGCAAGAAAGGTGCGGGGCAAAACGCAACCTGGGGAGCAGACCATGAAGAAAAAGCTCATTGCAGCCAGCCTGCTTTGCTGTGCGGGCACGCTCGCGCATGCGCAATCGAGTGTGCAACTGTACGGCCGCGTCGACGGCGGCTTTCAGTTCATGAACAACCTGCAGGACGGCAACGGCGGCACCACGTCGCGCTGGAGCGCGCAAGGCGGCGACTACGGCACGAGCCTGTTCGGCCTGCGCGGCTATGAAGATCTCGGGCAAGGATTGCATGCCGTATTCAATCTGGAAGGCGGCTTCCAGTTGATGAACGGCTTCAACAACAACGGCTCCGGCTCGATCTTCGACCGGCGCGCGTTGGTGGGCTTCAATTCCCGCTCCTGGGGCCAGCTCACGCTCGGGCGCAACCTGTTCATCAGCAATGGCGTCTGGGACTTCGACCCGTTCCAGCAGCAGGCCTTCTCGTCGGCGTCGCTCGTGCGCGGACGTAACTGGCCGCAGGCGAGTAACACCGTCAACTATCAGAGTCCCAACTGGTACGGCTTCGACATCGCGGGCCAGTACGCGTTTTCCAACATCGCGGGCCAGTTCAACAACGGCCGGGGCATGGGTGCGCAGTTGACGTACACCCACGATCGGTTCCAGTTGCGCGCGTTGTATGACGAAATTCGCGACGCCAACGGACAGTTCACTGATGTGTTCGCTACGTCGCGTGAGTACTTCGCCGGGGCGAACATCTTCCTGAACCGCTTCACGATCTCGCTGGGCTACACGCACATGGCGGCACCCGACGCGCCCGCTCCCGACTTCGCCACGCGCGCCGATCACTACTGGGCCGGTGTGAAGTGGCAGGCGACCAATGTGTGGGCCGCCAACGCCGCGATCTATCACGTGAACGTGCCGGGCGGGTTCGGAAACGCCACGATGTTCGAACTGGGCACCACCTACAACCTGTCGAAGCGCACATTCCTGTACGGCACCATCGCGTACGTGAAGAACAGCTCCAACCAGAGCTTCTCGGTGGCCGCGATTCCGAGCGATTCGCTCGACAACCCGCCTCCCGGCAAGGGCCAGACCGGTGCGTATATCGGGGTGTCGCACTCGTTCTGAGTTCGCAGCGGAAGACAGACGCACAAAAGCCGCCCGGCGCTTTGCCGGGCGGCTTTTTTATGGTCGCGAGCGCGATGGCCCGGGTCGCGCAATGGAAAACCCGCCGGCCCTTGCAGGCACGGCGGGTTTCATTGAGACTGCGCTCAAGAGGCACGACGTGCCTCTCTTACGCATTCAGGGAGCGCTTAGAAGCGATACATCGCCGAGATGCTGCCACCGACGGCGCGTTCGCCCTTACGCACGCTCAGGTTACCGCCCAGACGCACGTCGAGCGCTTTCTTCACTTCCACGTTCACGCCCAGATCCGCCGTGAAGATGTCCGCGCCCAGCTTCGCACCCTTCACATTGAACGAGCGCGGTGCGCCGTAGATCGTGTTGGTCAGGATGCTCTGCGTGTCGCCGAACTCGTGCTCGTAGGCCAGACGCAGCGACGGTGCCACCTTCGTCCCCCCCACGTTTGCCACCTCACGCCACAGACGCACACCCAGCACGCCACGCGTCGAGGTCTGCGACTGCGCACCGACGTTCAGGCCGTCGTTGCTGCCGCCGTCGCGGTTCGTTTCGTCGAACGCATTCAGACGCGTCGATGCCACACGCACGCCCACCGACGGATCGATGTTCATGCCCGACACCTCGAAGCGCTTGCCCACTTCACCGAACGCGCCGAAGGTCCGGCCGCCGGTACTACCGGACAGACGCGCCGACACATCACCTGCGGCCACCGCGCGATCCGTGCGCACGCTGTGGTTCGTGTACGACGCACCGCCGTTGACGAACCAGCGCGTGTCGTTCAGGTGCGAACCATACAGACCCAAGCTCACGCTGTTGATCTTCGACTCGCCCGACACACCCCTGGCCTTCGAATCCTGGTTGCCCATGCCGACGGATGCCCCGACGATCGTGTTGTCGCCAACGCGCTTGTCGACACCGATCGCACCGTCCAGGCTGCGAACATCGAACGACGGCCCGTTGCCGCGTTGCGCCGTGTTACCGCCCGCAAACGCTGCCCAGCCGGCGACACCGCTGCCGTTGGCATTGGCATTGGCGCCGTTGGTGGTCTTCTCGTCGAACATCGCGCCGCCGGCGATCATGCGGGTCTGCATGCCGCGCTGGAACGCCGTTGCCGAGCCCTGTGCCGCATAGGCATTGTTCACCAACGACTCACCCGAAAGCAGGCCCGCCGAGCGGCGTTGTTCGGCCGAACCGGACGTTTGCTCGAGCATCTCGGCGAGCACGTCGCCGCCCACCTTGCCCGTGGTGATATCGCCGTAGGTCACGCCATCAACCGAGGCCAGCGCCGCGCGCTCGTTGTCGGTGTAGGCACCGTCCTTGGCGAGGAAGCCGACGCGGCTGTCCTTCGTGATGGTCACGTTGCCGTCGTCAGTACCGTCGGCCAGAACGCTACCGAATCTCACGGAATTGAACTTCGCATTGACGTCAGCGCCGTTGCCCTTCGTCACGACCTGGATATTCTGACCAACGACGTCCTTCAGCTTGACCGTGCCATCGCGATTGATCTGAAGATCGGTATCGCTGAAGTCACCGTTCTTCTCAACGTGGATGAGGCCGGTCGACACCTTGCCGTCCGCCTTGGTTGCGGTCGTCTTGATCTTCGCGCCAGTTGCCGACTCGTACGTCTCGACGGACAGCTTGTTCAGGCCGAGGTTGATTTCACCAGCGTTGGTGATCGTCTTAACACCCGAGACGTGCGACGTTGCAACCACCAAAGCCGCCGAACTCGAGATACCGACATCGCCCGAACCGAGGGCGTTCTGGTGCGCTGCGGTCAGCTTGCCGGCGTCGATCTCGATCGACTTGACTGCGCTCTGATCGCCCGACAGCGTCAGGTTGCCGCTGCCGACTTTGGTCAACGACGGATCGACGGTGGTGCGCGGAGCGCGTTGGGCATCAGCCGTGGCTTCATCCTCTGCGGATGCGTTCGGTTCGGAGGCCAGGATCTTGCCGCCGAACGTCTCATCCTGGTTGAGCGAACCGATCGTGAGGGCGTTTTCTCCGACGATGATGTCACCCGCACCGCTCAGCGAGCCAAACTTCACGCCACCATCGGCCGTGATGCCCGACACGTCAAACTTGCCACCATTCTGGACAATCGTCGCGTTATCGGTGGTCGTGTTGCCCCGCATCGTGACGTTGCCGTCGTTCGTGAGGTTAAGACTTGCGAACTTCGAGTCAGCGATGCGCAGATTGCCATTGGCTTTGTTACTAACAATGGCGTTTGTCGCCGCCGACGCCGAGATTTCAGCCTGAGCGTCATTGACCATCCCCAACTCGGTGAACTGTGAGCCGTCAACGGTCAAATTGCCTGACTCGCCGCTGTTCGAGATACTCGCCTTGGCGTTGCGCAGACCCGATACCTCAGCCTTCGCATCGTTAATCAAACCCAACTCATGGATCGTCGAGTTCGAAACGGTCAAATCGCCCTTCTCACCGCTGTTCGCGATGATCACCTTATCGCCGGTCAACCCTGAAATCTCAGCCCTTGCAGCGTTGAAAAGTGCGACTTTGGCAACCTTCGAGTTAGAGATCACCAGTTTGGCTTCAGCGCCAAAGTTCGAGATGGTCACGTCATCACCACTCGACTTCGCAATGGTCGAAGTGCCGCCATCGTTCGTCAGCGTCAGCTTCTGGAGGTTCGTATCCGTAGCGGTCAGCTTGCCTCGGTTGGTGACGTTGGCATTGCCGCCAAGCGACTGTTTTTTCTTCGTCAGCTTGTTGCCGCCGGCGTCCTCTTTCTGCTCGCCCTCGGCATCCAGATCGGGAACGTCCTTGCCTTCAATCGTGACCGTACCCTTCGCTTCGTTCGTGATCTTCGCGTTACCCAGCGATCCGCCCTTGAAGGTCAAGTTGCCGCTGTTGTTGATCGTGGCGTTTTCCGCCGATGCCATATCGAAAGTCGCGCTGGCCGACTTGGATTCGGCAAGTTGGCTGTCCCCATCGAGCGCCTTCGCATCTTTCACGTCTTGTGCGGTGATTTCACCGCGGATCGTGATCGTGCTTCCCCCCGCTTTGGCGTCCTTCGCGAAATTCAGCTCGGCGCCATTGGAGACGTCGATCCTGGCCTTCCCGGCACTGGTGTTCTCGCCAAAATTGATCTTGCCGGCAGGGTCGCTGCCGCTTGCCGCCCCTTTCGCCGTAAGCGAGATTTGCTCGGCGCCGGCATCGATTCCCTTGCCGTCCTTGAGGAAGTTCAGCTCGCCCTTGGCACCCACGTCGATCGAGAGCTTACCGCTGCCTTCGATCCCATTCTTCACGTTCATCACGCCGCCGGTGACGTCCACTGCGTGGTCGGCGCCTTCGAGCGCGCGAAGGGTACCAATATTGCGTGTTTTCGGATTGCCGCCACTTTCCGTCAGGCCATGAATGGCGTCGGATGCGCTTCCCGAGAAGCTGCCGAGTTCGAGCGTGGCGTCAGCATCGATTTTGGTGTGTGCGCTGGCCGTCGTGCTGACCGCATCATCTGTGGCGAACGTCTGGAGGTTCTTGTCGGACCATGCCAGCTTGGTGTTGGCGCCATTCTTTTCGACGCCGCTCGCATTCGCGTCGAGTACGAACGTTTTCGCGAGTGTCTGCACGTCAGCGTCGGCGCTAACCTTGTCCCACGCGTCCTGCTTGTGCTTCAGCAGGTTGAGGTTGTCCAATTTCGTCTTGGCCTTGGCGAGCGCAGTCGTCGCAGTCGTGACGGCTTGCGTCACCGTCGCTTGCGCAACGAGCCCTTCGAGGTCCGTTTTGTCCTGATGGCCGCCGAGTTTGTCAGTGTCGATTTTGCCCAGAGCGGCCTTAAGTTTTTCCAGTGCAGCCAACTGCGCTTGGTGATGCGCAGGCTGACCATTGTCGACCACTTTCGAGAGCTTGGTAATTTCGACTTGAATGTCCTTCGCCACCTGATCGAGTGCGTCAAGCTTCTCTTTCGCCGTACTCTTATTAAACGCTTCGCGAACGCTATCCGAGAAGCCTTTGTATGACTCCTTATGCTTTAGCGTCTCCTTAGCAAGGTTCATTTCGCCCGATGCATTCTTATCGGTTTCGATCTTGCCGTTCAGCTCGTTCAGTCGGGTGTTTTTCGTTGTCTGCCACTCCGGCACGGCCTCTTCTGCTCCGACATAGCTCGGCAAAGCCGCTGCCGCCACTACCGCCGCTGCGGCCATGCAAATCTTCGTCTGACGCAGTGCGTTCGACTTCGGATGATTCTTGTACATTCAATAATCCATGAGTTGATTCGTGAAAAGCGATGATTTTTCCCATCGCACTCCAGACACGGCGCTACGACCTGCGTCAAGGCTCACGGAGTCTAAAAGCCAGACTATTGAAACAACCCAGAAATCATTGTTTTTTAATACTTAACTCAAAGCACCCAATTTTTAAGGATTGTGAATACTCACATCAAAATTACAATTTAAATCCTTATATCCAGACAAATTCCCAATGCCATTTAATTGAAAAATCCCAAAACATAAATTTTGACGTACGCAAACAACGCCTAAACACAAACATTGGGAAATGACCCGCATGCCTTTTCGCGTCGCGCCATTAACTGGCTTCGATGGCCGATAAAAAAACCCGCCGTGCCCTTTCGGGCACGACGGGTTTTTCCGTCCATCGTCGCAGCGGCAGGCTTCACAGCCTCCGGCGAGGTGTCACACGTGCGTCTGCGTTACGCCACCGGCTTGCGTTTCGGCTTGATGTCGGCGCTGTCGATCTCCTCGAGCACGTCGCGGAATTCCGCGATGTCCTCGAAGCTGCGATACACCGACGCAAACCGGATGTAGGCGATCTTGTCCAGACGCTTCAGCTCATGCATCACCAACTCGCCGATACGCTGGCTCACCACTTCGCGCTCCGCTCCGGCCAGCAGCTTGTACTCGATGCGCGCAATCGCGGCATCCATCGCTTCGGCACTGACGGGACGCTTGCGAATCGCCAGTTGCATACTGGCGCGCACCTTCGCGCGGTCGTACTCGGCCCGACTGCCGTCTTTCTTGACGACCGCCGGCATCATGAGCTCGACCCGCTCATACGTGGTGAAACGCTTGTCGCACGACGGGCATCTGCGGCGCCGCCGGATGGCAGCGCCGTCTTCCGCTTCACGCGAGTCGATGACCTGCGTGTCGTCGTGCCGGCAGAACGGGCAGCGCATGCGTGCGACGCCTTCGCTTAGCCGTAGACCGGGAAACGCTTGGTCAACTCGGCCACCTTGGCGCGGACCTGGGCCAGCGTCTCGGTGTTCTCCGGGTTGTCCAGCACGTCGGCGATCAGGTTACCGACCAGCTCCGCTTCAGCTTCCTTGAAGCCGCGCGTGGTCATGGCCGGCGAGCCCAGACGCACGCCGCTCGTCACGAACGGCTTTTCCGGGTCGTTCGGAATCGCGTTCTTGTTGACGGTGATATGCGCTTCACCCAGGGCGGCTTCCGCTGCCTTGCCGGTGATGTTCTTGGCGCGCAGGTCGACCAGCATCACATGCGATTCGGTCTTGCCCGACACGATACGCAGACCGCGCTTGACCAGCGTCTCGGCCAGCACGCGCGCGTTCTTCACGACTTGTTCCTGATATGCCTTGAATTCCGGCGTCGCGGCTTCCTTGAACGCGACGGCCTTACCAGCGATCACGTGCATGAGCGGACCGCCCTGAATGCCCGGGAAGATGGCCGAATTGATCGGCTTCTCGAACTCGGCCTTCATCAGGATCACGCCGCCGCGCGGGCCGCGCAGGCTCTTGTGCGTGGTCGTCGTCACGAAGTCGGCGTGCGGCACCGGGTTCGGGTAGACGCCTGCAGCGATCAGACCGGCGTAGTGCGCCATGTCGACCATGAAGTACGCACCGACGGACTTGGCAATCTTGGCCATGCGCTCGAAGTCGATCTTCAGGGCGAAGGCCGAAGCCCCTGCCACGATCATCTTCGGCTTGTGTTGCTGCGCGAGCTTCTCGGCAGCGTCGTAATCGATGTCTTCGGCTTCATTCAGGCCGTAGCTCACCACGTTGAACCACTTGCCCGACATGTTCACCGGCGAACCGTGCGTGAGGTGACCGCCGTGCGCGAGGCTCATGCCCATGATCGTGTCGCCCGGCTTGAGCATGGCGAAGTACACGCCCTGGTTGGCCTGCGAACCCGAGTTCGGTTGCACGTTCGCGGCTTCGGCGCCGAACAGTGCCTTCACACGGTCGATGGCCAGTTGTTCGACCACGTCCACATACTCGCAGCCACCGTAATAGCGCTTGCCCGGATAACCTTCCGCATACTTGTTGGTCAGTTGCGAGCCCTGCGCTTCCATCACGGCCGGGCTGGTGTAGTTTTCCGAAGCGATCAGCTCGATGTGATCTTCCTGACGCTGGTTTTCTTTCTGAATCGCAGCCCAGACCTCGTGGTCGACGGCGGCAACGGTAGATTTCGATTTGTCGAACATGGCGGTTCCGTTGAATTGAACAGGTTTTCCGGGAGGGGATGGCGCAGCGCATCTTCCTTTGTGCTTCGGAAGACGATAGACAGGGCAGCACCAACCATCACGGCTGCCCAGGCGAACGGCAAATAAGACCCCGGCGCTTCCCGGTGGGTTGATCCACCTCGGGCACACAGGCTGTGTGCCCTAATCGCCAGTCACGCGGGGTTTGTGGCGTCGATAGTTTATGCGAGCTTTCGGCGTTAGGCAACCGGCCCGGAAACCCGCACCACGACCTTGCCGAACGCCCCGCGACGCAGGTGCGCCAGCGCCTGTCCGAGCGCGTCGAAATCGTAGACGGCGTCCACCACCGGCACGATCCCATGCCGGTCGACGGCAGCCACCAGCGCCTCAAGCCCGTCGCGGTGCCCCACGCCGATTCCCTGCACATGGGCGCGCTTGAGCAACATGTCATACACCGGCAACGCCAGCGTATCGCCGCCCAACGTGCCAATGATGGAAACCTTGCCGCCCGCTGCCAGCGCAGCCATGCTCTCGCGCATGTCGCCCCCCGCCAGTTCCAGCACCTGTTCCACGCCCCGGCCCTCGGTCAGCGTTCGGACTTCGTCGGCCCATCCGTCGCGGCGAAGCACACCGTGCGTGACGCCGAGCGCCGCCGCCCGGGCCAGTTTGTCGGGACTGCCGCTCGTGACGATCGCGCTGGCGCCGTGCGCCACGGCCAATTGCGCGCCGAACAACGCCACGCCGCCCGTGCCAATGGCCAGCACGGTCTCGCCCGCCACGAGCTTACGGCCGATGCCGAACAGCGCGAACCAGGCCGTGAGCCCCGCGCAGGTCAGCGTCGAGGCCGCCACATCGTCGAGCGTGGACGGCGCCCGCACCAGCGCCCCTTCGGGGAACACGGCGTATTCGCGCAGCACGCCCTGCAACGTTCCGCCGAAGATCTGCAGCCCCGACGGCGCCTGCTCCCCGCCGACCCAACGATCCCAGAACGTATTGACGACCCGCTCGCCGAGCGCCACGCGCGTCACCCCTGTGCCCAGCCCCACCACCTCGCCGACCATGTCCGAGCCGGGCACGTAAGGGAACGAGAGTGGCAACCCCATGCCGCTGTCGATCATGAGGGCGTCCCGGAAGTTGAGCGACACCGCATTCACCTTGACCAAGACTTCGCCGGGTCCAGGCGTCGGTACGTCCACATTCGTCAGTTCGAGCGCAGCCTCGCCAAGCGTCGTCATCTGCCACTGCTTCATCGTTGTCATTGCCAATCCTTTGTCTGAAAACGGAAATCCCCGGTCCGCCGGGTGGACAGTCCCAGCTTATTGGAGAATACTTCGCAGCAGTGACGGCAATTCATCAACAGATTGGCGAATCATGGGAACCAATGAGACTTACACACCGGACCGGCTGTCCGGCATCTCGGCGTTCGTCGCAGCGGTCGATGCGGGGAGCTTCGCCGGTGCCGCCGAACGGTTGCATCTGACGCGCTCGGCCGTCGCGAAGCGCATCGGCCGACTGGAAACCCGTCTCGGTGTGCGCCTGTTCCATCGCACCACCCGCAGCCAGCATCTGACCGATGAAGGCCAAACGTTCTATCTACGTTGCACGAGGGTGCTCGCCGAGTTGTCCGAAGCGGAAGACGAACTGAGTGCCGGCGCGGTGACCCCGCGCGGCAAGTTGCGCGTGACGATGCCGGTGCAGATCGGCCGACAGTGCATCGCCCCGGTGTTGTTGACGCTCGCGAAAACGCATTCGGAATTGCGGCTTGAGATGGCGTTCAGCGATCGTCGCGTGGACCTCGTCGAAGAAGGTTATGACCTCGCCGTGCGCAGCGGACGACTCGACGACACGCCCGGACTCAAGGCACGGTCACTCGGCGAGCAGACGATGCTGCTGTGCGCGTCCCCCGCCTATCTCACTGCGCATGGCACGCCGCAAACGGCCGCCGATCTCGTCGGGCACGAACGTCTGATGTACGGTCGCGGCAACAACCTCTACCAATGGCCGGCACTCACCGTGACGCCCGAGGCCACGCGCCGCACGCCACGCTTCGTGCTCGACGATCTCGTAGCCCTCGTCGAAGCGGCCGAACAGGGGCTCGGTATCGCATGCATTCCCCAGTGGGTCGCAGCGCAGTCGATGCGCACCGGCAAGCTGGTGCAACTGCTGGCGAACACCTACACGCCCGGCACGCCTCTGCATCTGGTGTGGCCCGACACGCGTCATCCGTCGCCAAAGCTGCGGGCGGCCATCGACGCATTGGTCAGCGCCGCCCCCGCCCTTCTCGGCGTGCCTCGTACGTCCTAGCGCACGCTCGAGGCGTCGGGAAAGGGTGGCAAGGGTAGCGTCGCCTATGCCTGCGTCAGAAAGGGCAATTGCTGCGCGCTGATCGCTGCGGCGCGCGTCGAATGCCATCGCGCCCACATCGCAGCGGCCGACGCCCCGCCCAACAGTTTCACTACGCTGTCGCGCCGGGACAGGAGGCGCTCGATCAGGCCGTCGACATCGGGCGTGTCGACCGGCGTTCCGGTGCACCCCCTCGCGTGCCGAACGAAGTCGCACGCGGCGACGACCCAGGGCTGTACGCCCGGCGCATCGATGCGGCCAAGCCGGTATGCCATCTCCGCGGCCACGGCGCGCACGCCATCGGGCTGCTTGAGGGCGTCGCGAACCGCCTTCTCGCACGCATCCGAGGTCAGGCACGACAGGCGTCGCACGAATGGTGCGTCGTGTTCGCCGCACGGCGACGTCGCGACGGCCTCGAGGATGCTGTCGGGCAACGCTGCGGGGTATTGGCCGACACCTCGCGAGAACAGGCACGCGTCGAAGTTCATCGTCATCACGCGCGGCAGATCCTCGCGGTCGCGCCAGATGCCCACGTTATCGAGACCCGCGTCGCACAGTCCGCGATTGCCGAGCCAGAGCGCCGCAAAGTACTGTCGCTCGAGCTCGCACTGATAGATGTCGGGCAGCAGGGTGCAGATCTTGGCTCGCCTGGCCGCCTGATCCGGGAACGCTTGCGCCAGTGTCGGAACGCGCGCGCCGCTGTCCCGGCCGACGCGCCCCCGTTCATCGGGCGGACGATGCAACGCACTTTCGATCGCCCGGGACGCAGCGACGCCCTCCAGCCACTCGCCGAACGCCTGACAGCCCGGCAGGAAGGCCGTCGCCAGAAAGACGCGCTCGGGGTCGCACGTCGCATCGAACGCCTGCGAACAACCGCGCACCAGTATGGCGGTCGGCGTGGCCAGCCCCAGCGCGCCGAAGAGTCGCGACGCGAGCCAGCTTTGCGTCGCCTGCCAGACGTCCGGGCATGCACGGACGACATATTGCGCAGCCTCCGCCGTAGGTGCCAGCACCACACGCGCCCAACTTTCCGACGACACCGTCGTCCCCACCTCGTGGACTCGTTGCGCCGTAGAAAAATCGTGCGGCCCGATGCCAGGTAACGGCGCGCCGCTGCCGTCGTGTCCGGCGACCGCACCGTAGGCTTCGGACATGCCGCACGCGGGGACCCGGACCGACCGCTCCTCCCACGCAACGCCGCTCGGCACATGTCCCCAACGCGAACAGGCATTCGGATTCATCACGCCCCCCCCTTCGTCATTTGGCGGGGCATTCGGCGCACAAGGCGAGCCCAACACCCCGATCGAGATCGGGCGATCTTGCTGCGGCAGCGAACGGCTGGCTTTCGAAAATGAGGCAACATCGGACAAATCCGCCACGCATCGTCGGCACATGCCGGCGCACGTTGCGCAGACGGGACGCAGTTCGATGGCGTGAGGTCATGTGTGGCCATGAGCCCACGCGTGGTAGGCTCGCCGTATGTCTACGCCCCCCCGCATTCTCGTGAGCAGCTGTCTGCTCGGTCACCCCGTTCGTTATCACGGGCGCGCCGCCCCGTTCGAGGCCGGTGCCGCCATTCTCGAGCGCTGGCGCGCCGCCGGCCTCATCGTGCCGATCTGCCCCGAAGTTGCCGGCGGACTTCCTACGCCGCGTCCGCCCGCGGAAATCGCACGGGCGGCGGGGGGCGACGCCGTCTGGCAACAACTCGCGCGTGTCGTCGACGACACCGGCGCCGACGTCACCGCCGCGTTTCTGGACGGCGCAAGGCAGGCGCTGGCCCTGGCGCAGCGTCACGGCATCCGGATTGCGGTGTTGAAGGAAGACAGCCCGTCATGCGGCAGCGCGTCGATTTACGACGGGACGTTCACGGGCAGGAAGGTTGCGGGAGACGGTGTGGCGGCAGCCTGGCTGCGCCGTCACGGCATTGAAGTGTTCAGCGAGCACACGCTCGCCGACGCCGATGCAAGACTGCGCGCGATCGGGAGCATCGGGAGCATCGAGAGCCCTCGATAGCGCGCAAAAAAAACGAACACCCGCGCGCGACTACAGCTCGATTCGGGTGCCGAGCACGGCCAGGAACTGCGCGATCCAGGCCGGATGCGCGGGCCACGCGGGCGCAGTCACGAGATTGCCATCGGTGTGAGCGTCGTCGATCGCGATCTCCATGTATTTCCCGCCCGCCAGACGCACTTCCGGCGCGCAAGCCGGATACGCCGAACACTCCCGCCCCTCGATCACACCTGCGGCCGCAAGCAACTGTGCGCCGTGACAGATCGCGGCAATCGGCTTGTCGTGCTCGGCGAAGTGCTTCACCGCCGCCAGGACCTCCTCATTCAGACGCAGATACTCCGGTGCGCGCCCGCCCGGAATGACCAATGCGTCGAAGTCCGCCGGCGAGAGCCCGTCGAAGGTGGCGTTGAGCGTGAAGTCGTGACCGCGCTTTTCGCTGTAGGTCTGATCGCCCTCGAAGTCGTGAATGGCCGTGCGCACCTTGTCGCCCGCCTTCTTGCCGGGGCAGACGACTTCCACGCGATGCCCCACGGCCATGAGTGCCTGCACCGGCACCATCAGCTCGTAGTCTTCGACGTAATCGCCTGCCAGTACCAGAATCCGCTTCTTGCCCATGTGACGCTCCATTCAGAGAAATGAGGGAAGGAGAAACCGAGAAACAGCCCCTCCATGTTACTCAATTCCGGTGACGACGCCGGGGCAACCGTCCCCGCACGTTCTTCAACGATCTGAACAAAAAAAACCGCGTGCCGAAGCACGCGGTGTCAAGCCGGCGCAAAACGCCGTCGGTCAAGCGGTTTGTCGGCGGCACCGCCCCCCGGGGCGCCGCGCGAGCCATTGGCTTCAATACGTTTCGAGATGCAGACGGCCTTCCGTCTTCATGCGCTGCCACAGCGCCTGCCAGTCGAGTCCGGCCTCGCCGGCAATGGTTTGCAGCGCCTGCAGCACGCCGTCTTCCATGCCTTTCAGGCCACACACGTAGATGTACGTATGCTCGTGACGCAACAGCGCGGCCACGTCGGCGGCACGCTCACGCATGGCGTCCTGCACGTAGCGCTTGGGCTGGCCCGGCGTGCGTGAGAACGCGAGGTTCGTGTCGATGAAATCCTTCGGCAGGTTCAGCAGCGGGCCGAAGTACGGCAACTCGCCCTGCGTGCGTGCGCCGAAGAACAGCATCAGCTTGCCGGTTGCGCCTTTCAGGCGACGCCGACGGCGATATTCCGTCATGGCCCGCATCGGCGCGGCGCCCGTGCCGGTGCAGATCATCAGCAGATGCGAATCGGCGTGATTCGGCATGAGGAACGTGCTGCCGAACGGGCCCATCACGTTCACCACGTCGCCCTTCTTCAGGTCGCACAGGTAGTTCGAACACACCCCGCCCACGGCCTGCTCGTGATGGTCTTTCGTCACGCGTTTGACCGTCAGCGCCAGGTTGTTGTAGTCGGGACGCTCGCCGTCCCGCGGCGACGCAATCGAATACTGCCGTGCGTGGTGCGCGCGCCCGTCGGCCGTCGTGCCCGGCGGAATAATGCCGATGGACTGGCCTTCGAGCACCGGGAACGGCTGCTTGCCGAAGTCGAGCACGATGTGATGGATGTCGCTCTCGGTACTGGCGTCCGTCAACCGGTAATTGCCGACCACGGTCGCCTGCACCGGCGCCTTGTGGTTGTACAGGTTGACGTAGGGTTTGGCTGCCGACCACGGCGGCACGACCGAGCCGCGCACGAGATCCGAGCCGCCGATGACCGGCTCCGAGGCATCGGACGCGTTACCCGCCCCCGCGCCGCCGCTCGACTCGGCCGCCTCGCCGATCGATCCCTGACCGGCAACCGCGTTGTCCTGCGCGGGGAGTTCGTCCCACGTGAGCTGGTCGTCGACGGAATAGGCCTCGGCCTTGAGCACGTCGCGCCAGTTGTCGATGGCCCCCGTCGGGCACGGCGAAATACACGCCATGCACCCATTGCACGTGTCCGCGCGCACAACGTAGTTGTTCTCGTCGTGCGTGATCGCGTCGATCGGACACGTCTCCTCGCAGGTATTGCAGCGAATGCAGATCTCCGGATCGATCAGATGCTGCTTCAGGACTTCGACCGGAACGGGGCCGTTCATGATGCTGTCTCCTTGTGGGGAATGCGCTTCGGGGGCTGCGTGGCCCCCGCATTTTTAGTTGAAGCGCACGTACTCGAAGTCGATCGGCTGGCGGTTGATGCCCAGCGGGGGCGGCGCAATCCAGTTGGCGAACTTGCCCGGCTCGGTCACGCGACCCATCAGCGATGCCACGTAGGCGCGATCTTCCGACGACGGCAGCCACTCACGCTCGTGCGCGGCCCATTCCGTCTCGCTCACGACGCGGCCGTCCGGCGACACCCGCACACCCGCGAACGTACCGATCTGACGATTGAACGCCTTGTGCGGCACCGTCAGGCGGAAGTCGATGCCGGCCTTCTCCAGCACCTTGTTCCAGCGGTTCACACCGGCCACCGAATCCTTGATGTAGTCATCGCGCAGCACTTCGTTCATCGCGTTGAGCATCGGCACTTCGCGCTCCACGAGCTTGCCGTTGTCCACGTCGAGCAGGCGATACATCTGGCCGTTCAGTTGATGATCGTCGTCGCGCTTGCCTTCTTCGTAACGGCCCTTCAGACCCGAGCTGTAGAAGATCGCGGCGTTCGACGACTGGTCCGCGCCGAACAGATCGATCGTCACGGAGTAGTGGAAGTTGATGTAACGCTGGATCGTCGGCAAGTCGATCACACCGGCGGCGCGCAGCTTCGAGACATCGTCGGTCTTGAGTTCGTTCATCACCTGCGCCGTGCGGGCGATCACGCGCGACACGCCCGACTCGCCCACGAACATGTGGTGCGCCTCTTCGGTCAGCATGAACTTCGTGGTGCGCGCGAGCGGATCGAAGCCCGACTCGGCCAGGGCCGAGAGCTGGAACTTGCCGTCGCGGTCCGTGAAGTACGTGAACATGTAGAACGCGAGCCAGTCCGGCGTCTTTTCATTGAACGCGCCGAGAATACGCGGATTGTCCTCGTCGCCCGAACGGCGGCCGAGCAGCGCTTCGGCTTCTTCACGACCGTCGCGGCCGAAGTAGCGATGCAGCAGGTAGACCATCGCCCACAGATGGCGGCCTTCTTCCACGTTCACCTGGAACAGGTTGCGCAGGTCGTACATCGACGGCGCCGTCAGCCCGAGGTGACGCTGCTGCTCGACCGATGCCGGTTCCGTGTCGCCCTGCGTGACGATGATGCGGCGCAGGTTCGCGCGATGCTCGCCCGGCACGTCCTGCCACGCGGCCTCGCCCTTGTGTTCGCCAAAGTGAATCTTGCGATCCGCTTCGCCCGGCGTGAGGAAAATGCCCCAGCGATAGTCCGGCATCTTCACGTGGTCGAAGTGCGCCCAGCCGCTCGGGTCCACGCTCACGGCCGTACGCAGATAGACGTCAAAGCCATGCGAGCCTTCCGGGCCCATGTCTCCCCACCAGGACAGGAAGTTCGGCTGCCACTGTTCGAGCGCGCGTTGCAACGTGCGGTCGTCCGACAGGTTGACGTTGTTGGGGATCTTCTCGCTGTAGTTGATCGAAGCCATCGTGGGAATCCTCGTGTCTCGTGCGTGTTCTGTGGAAAACGTCTCGTCGGTGCGCCGCTCACCGGTGCGGGTCACCGGCGGCGGCGCATCGCATTCGTCAGACGCGGTTCAGGTCGAACTGCGCCTTGTTGCCCTTGCCGTAGACTTTCAGCGCGCCCTTCTCGCCCACGGCGTTGGGGCGAATGAAGATCCAGTTCTGCCACGCCGACAGACGGCCGAAGATGCGGGTGTTCATCGTCTCCTTACCGTTGAAGCGCAAGTTCGCTTCCATGCCGGTCAGGGCGTCGGGCGACATGGCCGCACGCTCCTCGATGGCGATACGAATTTCGTCCGGCCAGTCGAGATCGTCGACGGCGGCCGTGACCAGCCCCAGACGTTCCGCTTCATCCGGACGCACCTGGCGGCCGATGGTGGCACGCACGGCGTCGAGTTCCTCGGCGTCTTCGTAGAAACGACGTGCCAGACGCGACTGGTCAGTGACCATCGGCAGCAGGCCGAAGTTGACTTCGGTGAGCGTGATCGCCGGTTCGTCTTCCTCGCTGGCCGGCAACGACGCCATGTACGTGCGGTCGGCGGCAAACGCGAACTCGGCGAGGGTGCCGGTAAAGCACGAATCCGGCTCGATCAGCGCGAACAGCGAGCGCGACGACACATCGATACGGGCAAACGTGCGGCGCAGCATGCCGATGGTTTCGCGCACGAACCAGTGGTCCTGATGCGCGAGCAGCGACGCGTCGGCGGCCAGCACATGCTTGGCCTCGCCTTCCGTGCGCAGCAGCCAGGTGCCGATGTCGAGTTCGTTGGTGCGCAGATTGAGGATGGCGTCGTCGAGTTCGCGGGCCATCTTCAGCGGCCACCAGTGGATGCCGGCGGCTTCGATACCGGCGATGTCCGCCGGCGGCGCCGACTTCGGTGCCTTCACGGTCAGGCTTGCCGTGCGGTTGGCGCGATCGATTTCGACTTCGACGAATTCATAGCGGATGGCATCCGGCTCGTCAGTGCGCTCGATGCGCGTGAGCGTCACGCCCTTGCCGCCCGGACGATGGCTGTCCTGCGCCAGTTCCAGCGCGCGGGCCGAAACCGATTGGGCGAACTGGGCGGGCTTGACGACTTCGTCGACCAGGCGCCATTGCTTGGCGCGCTCGCCGCGAATGCCTTCCACGATGGTGCAGAAAATGTCGGCGCGATCGTTGCGCACGTGGCGCTTGTCCGTCAGACGCGTGAGGCCGCCCGTGCCCGGCAGCACGCCGAGCAGCGGCACTTCCGGCAGCGCGACCGACGACGAGCGGTCGTCGACCAGATAGATCTCGTCGCAAGCCAGCGCCAGCTCGTAGCCGCCGCCTGCGCATGCGCCGTTCACGGCGGCGAGGAACTTCAGGCCGGAGTGGCGGCTGGAGTCTTCGAGACCGTTACGCGTTTCGTTGGTGAATTTACAGAAGTTGACCTTCCATGCGTGCGACGACAGGCCGAGCATGAAGATGTTCGCGCCGGAGCAGAACACGCGGTCCTTGGCGCTCGTGACCACCACCGTCTTGACTTCCGGATGCTCGAAGCGGATGCGCTGGACGGCATCGTGCAGTTCGATATCCACACCCAGATCGTACGAGTTGAGCTTGAGCTTGTAGCCCTCGCGAATGCCGCCGTCTTCTGCGATATCGATGGCGAGCGTGGCAACAGCGCCATCAAAACTCAACTTCCAGTGCTTGTACTGCGTGGGGTCCGTACGGTAGTCGACGTGGGGTTTGCCGAACATGATTGCCTCCAACACGAATAATGATCTTGTTGGATTGCAATATAGTGCAGCACAAACCCACCGTCAACCGTTTACCGAAAGAAAAATGAATTATTTTGCAGTCAAGCCACAATCAATCGGACGATAACTGCACTGCCAGGCGGCCGCGCAGTTGCAGATAGGCGTCTGCCAGCGCCCGCCCGCCGGTGTCGAAGCTCATGTCGGCCTTGGCGTAGAAGTCCTGACGCCCTGCCAGAATGCGCTTCAGATCGTCCATCGCCTCCGCGTTGCCCGACATCGGCCGCAGGTCGCCCTGCGCGACCACCCGCTTCATGTGCTCCTCGGGCGAGGCTTGCAGCCAGACCGTGTAGCAATGGGTGAGCAGGAAGTTGAAAGTCGCGGCGTCACTGACGATACCGCCGGGCGACGCGATGACAGCGCGCGGATGCTCGGCCACCACGGCCTCGAGCGCGCGCAGCTCGTAACGGCGATAGGCGCTCGCCCCATACAGCGAGTAGATCTCCGACGGCGGGCAGCCCGCCAGTTGCTCGATCACGCGATTGAGCTCGACGAACGGCACGTGCATGTCGTCGGCCAGCATGCGGCCCAACGTCGACTTGCCCGCGCCACGCAGTCCGATGAGCGCGATGCGGCCGCGCCGATCCGGGTCGCGCTCGCTGCCCGCGAACAACTCGGTGAGCGCCTGACGCGCGCGCGTGAGCGCCTCCCCATCGCGCCCGTGCAGGATTTCGCGAATGAGCAACCACTCGGCAGAGGACGTCGTCTCGTCGCCCACGATCTCCGCCAATGTGCAATTTAGTGCCTGTGCGAGCTGACGCAGGAACAGCACGGAGGCATTTCCCACCCCCGACTCCAGATTGGCCACGTGACGCTCGGATACCCCGGCGTCGAGCGCCAGCGCCTTGCGCGTCAGGCCTCGCCGCGCGCGCAGCGTTCGTACCCGCTCGCCCAGCGCGACCAGAAACGGGTCTTTCTCACCGGCGCCACGCGCCGTCGGCACCCCATCGGCTTGCGCACTCTTATTCATCAGGCAAGATCCTCGAAGCAGATAACATGTAATATATTGCTTGACAGCGAAATTTGCATGCTCTAATTTTCACCATGCGTCGGTAAAAAAGCAAACGCGGGCCAGACATTCTGCGCACCGTCATTGACCGACGTCATATCAACAGACAGTGCGCGGACCGTGATGCGCGCGAACGACAGGGCATTGTCAACGCGATGCCGGCCCGGCTGAATCGATCGACTGGGCCCCTGCTGCCGCCGCGACCGGTATAGCGACTGCGACGTCCCCAGGAGACATGGATGGATGTGCCCCAATTTCAGGCGCTGATCGCCGACCTCACGCGCCAGCTCGACGGCCGCCCCCTCGACGCCCCCCTCGCCGATTGGCTCAACACGCACTATGGTGCTGGTTCCCCGGGTTACGAAACGCTCGCCGACGCCTGCCGCACCGGCGTGGCCGAAGGCTGGCTATGCAATCGCGAAGGCGGTGGCATTCGTTACGGACGCGTCATCAAGGCCACGCCCGACACGCACGACTTTTCCGTCGACGTGGTGGACATGGCCGATCTGGCCGGACCGCACCACACGCATCCCAACGGCGAAATCGATCTCATCATGCCGCTCACGCCGGGTGCGACGTTCGACGGACACCCGGCCGGATGGTGCGTGTACGGCCCCGGCACGGCCCACCGGCCGACCGTCGCCAGCGGACGCGCCCTCGTGCTTTACCTGCTGCCCGGCGGCGCCATCGAATTCACGCGCAGCGCTTGAGCGGGCGGCTTCCGCACGCCGGTTCGCGCGACGCACACACGTCAACTGTCTGACTCTTATCGAGTACTGGTCATGAGTACCCCTGCCTTGCTGGAAAACTACGTCGCCGGCCAATGGGTGGCCGGCAGCGGCGAACGCACCGCCCTGACCGACCCGGTGACGGGCGACACGCTCGCTTTCGTCTCGAGCGCCGGACTTGATCTCGACGCGGCCTTCGCCTTCGCTCGCGACACGGCCGGCCCCGCCTTGCGCGCCCTGTCGTATGGCGAGCGCGCACAACGGCTCTCGCAAATCGTGGCTACGCTGCAAGCACATCGCGACGACTATTACGCGATCGCCACCGCCAATTCGGGCACGGTCGCCACGGACTCGGCCGTCGACATCGATGGCGCCATCTACACCTTGTCGACATATGCCAAGCTCGGTGCATCGCTTGGCGACGCGCACACGCTGCTCGACGGCGCCGCCGTGCCACTCGCCAAAGACGGCTCGTTCGCGGTGCGTCACGTCTTCCGTCCGACGCCGGGCGTGGCACTCTTCATCAACGCCTTCAACTTCCCGGCCTGGGGATTGTGGGAGAAGGCAGCCGGCGCCTTGCTTGCCGGCGTGCCCGTGATCGTCAAACCGGCCACGTCGACCGCCTGGCTCACGCAACGCATGGTGGCCGATGTCGTGGCCGCCGGCATTCTCCCGCCGGGCAGCCTGTCCGTGATTTGCGGTAGCGCAGCCGGGCTGCTCGATCGCATCGGTCCGTTCGATGTCGTGTCGTTTACCGGCTCGGCGGATACCGCCGCCACGCTGCGCGCGCACCCCGCGTTCACGCATCGCTCGGCGCGCATCAACGTCGAGGCCGACAGTCTGAACAGCGCCGTGCTGTTGCCCGATGCCGCGCCCGGCACCGCCGCGTTCGATCAGTTCGTGCGCGAAGTGGCGCGTGAGATGACCGTCAAGTCGGGGCAGAAGTGCACGGCCATCCGGCGCGCGATGGTGCCGGTCGAGTACTTCGATGCGGCCGCTGCCGCGATTGCCGAGCGTCTCGCCCGAACGGTCGTCGGCAATCCGCGCAACGAGACCGTGAAGATGGGCTCGCTCGTGAGCCTTGCGCAAAAGCGCGCCGTGCTCGAAGGCATTGTCCATCTGCAAGCGGAAGCCGAAACGCTTTACGACGGCAATCGCGATGCCGCGTTCGTCGACGCCACGCCGGACAGCGCCTGCGTGGCGCCGGTACTGCTCGGCCTGCGCGACGGCGCAAGCGGGCAGCGCGTGCACGACACGGAGGTCTTCGGCCCCGTGGCGACGCTCGTGGGCTATCGCAATCTCGACGACGCCGTGGCGCTCGCCAAGCGCGGCCAGGGTTCGCTCGTCGTCTCGCTGTACAGCAACGACGCCGTCGCCATGTGCGCCCCTGCCGTGACGCTGGCCGATGCGCACGGTCGCGTGCATGCCGTGGATCCGTCTGTCGCGAAAAGCCAGACGGGCCACGGCAACGTCATGCCGCAGTCGCTGCATGGCGGACCGGGGCGCGCCGGTGGCGGCGAAGAACTGGGCGGCTTGCGTGCGCTGCGCTTTTATCACGTGCGCTCGGCCGTTCAGGGTCCGGCCGCGATGGTCGAGGCACTCGCGCAGGACGCCGTCGAATTTCCCAAGGCCTGACGCACGTCGGGTCACCGAACCGCATTTGCCGTAACCACTCAGCAGCCAGCCGCAAGCCGTCGCAGTCAAGGTGATTCAAACAGGTGCCGTCAGAGCGCCAAAAAAGAGAGCTCACGCCGCGTGAGCGCCGTTCCCATGTGAACGGGTGCCGCGCGGTGATCCACCGGAGGCAACATGGAAGCCGTACTCACCCCACCGCCGGCGAACTTCAACTTCGCCGCGCACCTGGAGACGCTCAACCGCGAGCGCGCCACCAAGACTGCATATCTCGACGACACGCGTGCCCTCACCTATGGCGAGCTGGCCGAACAGAGCCGGCGCTTCGCCACCGGCCTCGCGCGCGCGGGCATGCACCGCGAAGAACGCATACTGCTCGTGATGCTCGACACCGTCGATCTGCCGATCGCATTCCTCGGTGCGCTATACGCGGGTGTCGTGCCCGTCGTCGTCAACACGCTGCTCACCGCAGACGACTATGCGTACATGATTACGCACAGCAAGGCGCAACTGGTGATCACCTCCGGCGCGCTCATGCCGACAGTGCAGGCCGCACTGGACAAGGTCGCCCAATCCGGACCGGTGCCGCCGTGCATCGTCTCGCAGCCGATCGCTGCCGAAGCGGACGCCGGCACGACGTCATACCCGACATTCGACGCCCTCGTCGACGGCCCGCCGAGCGCCGTACCCGCCGACACGGCAGGCGACGACATCGCCTTCTGGCTGTACTCGTCGGGTTCCACGGGCAAGCCGAAGGGCACCGTGCACACGCACGCCAACCTTTACTGGACGGCCGAGACATATGGCCGCAACGTGCTCGGCATTCGCGAAGACGACATCGCGTTTTCCGCCGCCAAGCTCTTTTTCGCCTATGGGCTCGGCAACGGGCTCACGTTCCCGCTGTCGGTCGGTGCCACCGTGGTGCTGATGGCGGAGCGTCCGACGGCCGAGGCCGTCGCATTGCGGCTGCGCCAGCATCGCCCGACGATCTTCTATGGCGTGCCCACGTTGTACGCCAACCTGCTCGCCTCGCCGCACCTGCCCGCCCGTGCCGACGTGGCGCTGCGCCTGTGCACCTCGGCAGGCGAAGCCCTGCCGCGCGAAATCGGCGAGCGTTTCACCGCACACTTCGGCGCCGAGATTCTCGACGGCATCGGCTCGACCGAAATGCTGCACATCTTTTTGTCGAACCGCGCCGGTCAGGTGGCTTATGGCACGACGGGCGAACCGGTGCCGGGCTACGAAGTGGAGTTGCGCGACGAGCACGGCCAGTGCGTGCCCGACGGCGAGATCGGCGATCTCTACATCCGGGGGCCGAGCGCCGCCCTCATGTACTGGTGCAACCGTGAGAAATCGCGCACCACGTTCCTCGGCGACTGGCTCAAGAGCGGCGACAAGTACCAGCGTCTGCCCAGTGGTTATTACGTCTACGCCGGGCGCAGTGACGATATGCTCAAGGTCAGCGGTCAATACGTCTCGCCCATCGAGGTCGAGATGGTGCTGATGCAACACGACGCCGTGCTCGAAGCCGGCGTTGTCGGCCGCGACGACAACGGCCTGACCAAGACGCAGGCATTTGTCGTGCTCAAGCCCGGGATTGCACAAACCGACGCGATGGCCACCGAGTTGAAGGCTTTCGTCAAGGCGCGACTCGCGCCGCACAAATACCCTCGCGAGCTGGTGTTCGTCGACGACCTGCCGAAGACGGCCACCGGCAAGGTGCAGCGCTTCAAGCTGCGCGAGTTGCTTTAGGAGAGATGAGAACGATGTCGGACGTACAGTTCGCGCAGATCGAGACCGCCTCGCACGGTCCGCTCTCGCTGGAATACCGGTGGATTCACCCTGAACGCACGCATGCACCGCTGCTGGTCTTCCTCCATGAAGGACTGGGTTCGGTGGCCATGTGGAAGGACTGGCCGCAACAGTTGTGCGACGCGGGCGGTTATCGAGGCGTCGTGTACTCGCGCAACGGCTACGGCCGTTCCACGCCGAGGCCGCACGACGAGAAATGGCCAGTGGACTTCATGCACCGTCAGGCGCGCGAAGTGTTGCCTGCGTTTCTCGACGCGATCGGCGTCGGCCTCGAACAGGCCGACCGTGTGTGGCTCGTCGGACACAGCGACGGCGGTTCGATCTCACTGCTGTTCTCCGCCGCGTTCCCCGATCGCCTCGCAGGCGCCGTGGTACTCGCCCCCCACCTGTTCGTCGAGGATCTGTCCGTCGAGAGCATTGCGAAGACCAGGACCGTGTACGAGACGACCGACCTTCGCGCGAAGCTCGGCCGCTATCACGACGACGTCGATTCGGCGTTCTGGGGCTGGAACGACATCTGGCTGAATCCGGCGTTTCGCGACTGGAATCTGGTCGGCGCCGTGGCCAGCATCTCGAAGCCGCTGCTCGCGATTCAGGGGGAAGACGACGAGTACGGCACGATGGCGCAGATGGACAGCATTGCCGCGCACGTACCGCACGCCAAGGTCGTGAAGCTGCCCGCCTGCGGCCACTCGCCGCACCGCGACGCGCCGGTGCCGCTGGGCGAGGCCATCGTCGCGTTCATTGGCGCGCACGCCGAGCGTCAGGCGGCTTGATCGACGCGCCACGTCACGTGGCGCAAGTCGACCCGACGGGTAGGCCTCCGATCGCGGAGGACGCCCGTCGGTGTCCCATCCTGCATTCCCCCGGAAAACCTCAGATGACGCGGACGCCCGGCGTGCCCGGACGCATCGCGCCCACAATGCCGGCTTCGGCGAAACCGTCGGCACGGAATACCGCCAGTACGTCATCGACCGCCCCCGGTGCGCAGGACACCAGCAGGCCGCCTGCCGTCTGCGGATCGCACAGCAGGTCGCGGTCGCGCTCCGTCAAACGATCGCCAAGCTCGACCGAGGCGCCGTAAGACGCCCAGTTGCGTCCGGACGCGCCGGTAATGCATCCCTTGTCGGCCAGTTCGCGCACGCCATCGAACAGCGGCACGTCGGACATGCGCAGATAGGCGGCCAGATTGGCGCCGCGGCACATCTCGAGCGTGTGACCGAGCAGCCCGAAGCCGGTGACGTCGGTCAGCGCATGCACGCCGGGCAGCGCGGCCAGCGCCGGACCGACACGGTTCAGACGCGTAGTCGCGTCGATCATGAGGCGATAGCCCGCATCGTCCAGCTGGTTCTTCTTGAGCGCGGCCGACATCACGCCGACGCCGAGCGGCTTGCCGAGCACGAGCACATCGCCCGCCTGCGCGTCGGCGTTGCGCTTGAGACGCTTCGGATGCACCACGCCCAGCGCCGCCAGTCCGTAGATCGGCTCGACCGAGTCGATGCTGTGACCGCCGGCAATCGGAATGCCCGCTTCGGCGCAGATCGATTCGCCACCGCGCAAAATGTCGCGGATCGTCTCGCGCGGGAGCACGTTGATCGGCATGCCGACGATGGCGAGTGCGAAGATCGGCTTGCCGCCCATCGCATAAATATCCGACAACGCGTTGGTCGCGGCGATGCGGCCGAAGTCGAACGGATTGTCGACGATCGGCATGAAAAAGTCGGTCGTCGCGATGATGGCTTGCTCGTCGTTGAGCTGGTAGACGGCCGCGTCGTCGGAGGTTTCCGTGCCGACGAGCAGCGCGGCCGGAGCGGGCAGCGGCGTCTCGTTGCGCGCCAGCAGTTCGGACAGCACGCCCGGCGCGATCTTGCAGCCGCAGCCGCCGCCGTGCGAGAGCGAAGTCAGACGCGGCGCGGCTTGCGCGCCGCCCGCTTGGGATGCATCGATTGCGGTCATGGTCGTTGGTGTTCGTTTGTCGAAACTCGACGTATTATGGAGCAGCTTTGCCTCCATAGCACCCTAACCAACATGCGCCGTGCGCGCTAAGGGGACTCATCATGCAACGCCGCCGCTTCCTGTCTCTGGGCGCCTGTGCCCTGCCCGCCTCGCTTCTGTCGACCTCCCTGCTTCCCGCCTACGCCCATGGCGCACCGCGCAACGTACCGTCGCGCGAAACGGTCGACGGCTGGCGCACCTTCGAACTCACCACGCAAGTCGATCTGCCCGCCGGCAATGCGCCGGCACAGGTCTGGCTGCCGGTGGCGGCGTCGCCCGGCGGCAGCTACCAGCAGGCACTCGGCACGCGTTGGGAGGCGCCTGGCGCGAAGGCGGAACTGCGCACCGTTCGCGGCGCCTCGGGCGTCGGGGTGCCGATGCTCGCCGTCGCGTGGCCTGACGGCACGGCCGCAGCGCGCTCGGTGACGCTGGTCAACACGTTCACCACGCGCGACCGGCAGGTCGATCTGTCGCAACCGCCCTCGCCCCACGCGCCGAAAGAATCGGCTGCCGTGCTGCGCCAGTATCTGCAACCCACCGAGCTACAGCCGACCGATGGCCTCGTGCGCGAGACCGCCGAGAAAATCACGCGCGGCAAACAGGGCGACGTGGAGAAAGCCCGCGCCATTTACGAGTGGATCGTGGACAACTGCCGTCGCGAGGGCTCGGTGCGCGGCTGCGGTACCGGCGACGTGCGCTACATGCTCACCACGGGCGATCTCGCCGGGAAGTGCGCCGACATCAACGCCCTGTTCACGGCGCTCGCGCGCTCGGTCGGCATTCCCGCGCGCGACGCCTATGGCGTGCGCGTCGCAACGTCGCAACATGGCTTCAACAGTCTGGGCAAGGCGGGCGACGTCACCCGTGCGCAGCATTGCCGTGCCGAGTTCTACGCAGCGGGTTACGGCTGGGTGCCGGTCGATCCGGCGGACGTGCGCAAGGTCGTGCTCGAAGAAGTCCCGGGCGGCCTCCCGCTCGACGATCTTCGCGTGCGTGCGGCCCGTGCCATGCTGTTCGGTCAGTGGGAGATGAACTGGGTGGCGTTCAATCATGGCGCCGATGTGCCGCTGCCGGGGGCGTCCAACACGCGCGACGGCACGATCCCGTTCCTCATGTATCCGAATGGCGAAGTGGCAAGCGCCCGGCTCGACAGCCTCGATCCGGACACCTTCCGCTATCGGATGACCGCCCGCGAACTGACCGCCTGATCTCGCCCGCGAAGGAGCGCCTCGCCATGCATCGCCGTCATTTTCTTCATACCCTCGGGGCCCTCGGGACGGCCAGTGCGCTGGCCGGCACCGCCACGCCGGCGTTGGCTGCCGGACCGGCCAGGGGCGCGACCGAAGTCGACGACAGTGCACTCGCCGGCGCCTCCGGCGGCGCACTGTCGGCATGGCGCGGCGCAACACCGGCGTTCACCCTGCCGGCGCTCGACGGCAAGCCGCACGCCTTGTCCGAATGGCGGGGTCGTGTGGTCATCCTCAACTTCTGGGCGACGTGGTGTCCCCCGTGCCGCGAAGAGATTCCGGCGATGGGGGCGGTCGCGCGTCAGTACCGTGAACGCGGCCTGGCGCTCGTGGCGATCAGCTACAAGGAACCGCTCGCCACGGTCAAACCGTTCGTCGACAAACTCCCCATCGACGGCACCGTGCTACTCGACACCGACGGCGCCGTGTACAAGCGCTTCGGCGCGATCGGCCTGCCCGCCACGTACCTCATCGACCGAGCGGGCAACGCTCGTTTCTGGCGCATGGGCGAACTGGAATGGAGCGACGTCGGCTTGCACGGGCACATCGAAGCGCTGCTGACGCAAAAAGGCAACGCGTCGGCCTGACGCCAGCAGCGTTATTCCGGCGCCACCTTCTGCGCCGTGGCGTACACATGATCGAGCAGCCGCGCCGTCGGCCCGGCGAGCACGCCTTCGCGGTACGCGCAGTACAACGGCGCGCGAGGCGACGGGTCGAGCGGCCGGTAGACGATCCCTTCGACCTGCATGCGCATGAGCGACGCGGGCACCACGGACACGCCGAGCCCTGCGGCAACCAGCGAGAGCGTCGTGAGCAGACGCGGCGCTTCCTGCTCGATGTTCGGACTGAAACCCGCGCCGTGACACGCCGCGATGATGGCGTCATACAGTCCCTGCCCCGTACGGCGACGATAGAGAATCAGCTTCTCCGAGGCAATCGCCGTCATCGGCACCGGGGCCTTGCCCGCGCGCCCGGTGAGCGCCAGCGGATGCGCCGACGGCGCCGCCAGCACCATCGACTCCTCCAGCACCGGCACGAAGGCAATCTGCCCGATATCCCCCTGCGGCTGACGAATGAACGCGACGTCCAGTTGTCCGTCGCGCAAGCCGTCGAGCAACTCGCTCGTACTCGCTTCGTCGAGCATCAGCGAGACCGACGGCGCATCGGCGCGAAACGCGCGGATCACTGTCGGCACGAACGGATGCAGGGCCGATGAACTGGTGAAGCCCACCGACAGCCGCCCCTTGATGCCTGCCGCCACGCGACGCACATCGTCCACCGCCTGATCGAGCTTGCGCACGACTTCGTAGGCGTCGCCAAGAAAGGCCTGCCCGGCGTCCGTGAGCGCCATGCCGCGCGGCAGACGCTCGAACAGCGTGACGCCCAGTTGTGTCTCCAGCACCCGGATCTGCTGCGAGAGCGGCGGCTGCCCGATGCCAAGGCGCTCCGCCGCCCGCGTCATGTGCCCCGTTTCGGCCACCGCAATGAAATAGCGGAGCAATCGCACGTCGATGTTTGCCATATTGGTTCGATATGATTCAAGTCACTTCCATATATTGGACAATATAGCGCAATCGGCCTAATCTCAAGGGGTCCCGCGCGGCACCCGTGCATCGTCTCCCTCGATGGCACCTCTGGCCGGGCGGCCTCCGTAGTCAGCTTCTCTGTCAGGTTTTCCGAACGATTTCGCCATGCGTACTCCGGCTCCGTCCACGCCATCCGCCAGCGCCGCACCGGCCGTCCCCACGACGGCCACCGTGAGCGGCGACACCCCACACACCCACGACATCCACGACACCCCCAGCATTCGCGCGCTGTTCCTCGGCTTCCTCGGTCTTGGCATGACGGCCTTCGGTGGCGCGCTGCCACTTGCGCGACGCATGATCGTCGATAAACACCGGTGGCTCACGTCCGCCGAGTTCACCGACCTGCTCGGCCTGTGCCAGTTTCTGCCCGGCGGCAACATCATCAACCTGTCCGTGGCGCTGGGCATGCGCTTTCACGGCTGGCGCGGGGCGCTGGCGTCGATTCTCGGTTTGATCGCCGCACCGTCGGCCGTCGTCATCGGATTGGGCACCATCTACCAGCACTTCCAGAACGATCCGCATGTGAAGCATCTGTTCGCAGGGCTCGCGGCGGCAGCGGCCGGGCTGCTCATCCAGATGGCGTGGAAAGTGTCGTGGCCATTGCGCAAGTCGCTGGTGCTCGCGTGCGTCGCCGCAGCGTGCTTCATCATGATCGCCGTGCTGCGCGTGCCCCTGGTCATCACGATGGCCGTGATGACGCCGCTCTCGATCTATGCCACGTGGCGGGTGTCAAAATGACCGGCACGCTCATCTCGCTCGCGATCATCTTCACGCAGTTGTCGGTGCTGGCGTTCGGCGGCGGCAACACGATCCTGCCGGAGATGGAACGTCAGGTTGTCGATCTGCATCACTGGATGACGTCGGAAGAATTCAGTGCGCTGTTCGCGCTGGGGCAAGCGGCGCCCGGTCCGAATCTCATGATCGTGACGCTCGTCGGCTGGCACGTGGCCGGGTGGCAGGGCATGCTCGTGACGTCACTCGCGAAGTTCGGCCCGTCGTCGCTCATCACCGTGGGCGTGCTGCATTTGTGGGAGCGGTTCAAGGACCGGCCCTGGCGCCGCATCGTGCAGGCCGGTCTTGCGCCGATGACTGCCGGGCTCGTCGCGGCGAGCGCGGCGCTGATCGCCGAGGCCTCCGCCACGTCGTGGCTGCTCGCGGGCATTACCGCGAGTGTGGCGGTACTCGCGATTCGCACCCGCGTCCACCCGCTGTGGTGGCTGGCGGCGGGCAGCGTGGCGGGACTCGTTGGCGGCGCCTATCTTTGACGCATGCGTGGGCACCGCGCCCACGCTCTGACGCGCTCAGGCCCGGCTGACCTCGCAGACGTTTGCATAGTCGACGCGCCAGTGATCGCGGCCCAGCGTGTCGATACCGTCGACGAGATGCCTCCAGTCCTCGGATCCGACGACGAGCGACGCCGGCGTATCCGCCCTGGCCAACGCGGCCAGCCGGTGCGGGCAAGGCTCACGGAGACCCGAGTTGCCTGCCACCAGCATCACACGGGCGATCCATTGCGCCACGTCGACCGGGATCGTGGACGTACCGATGTCGCCGGCAGCCTGAGGCGACTCGTCCGTCCAGCACCAGGTTCGACGCGCACTGACCGACGCGCACGTCGCAATCCCCAGCGCGAACATCACCTGCTCGCACGCCATCCCCGTTTCCGTTGCCGTCCGCAGCGCACTCTCTGCGAAATGTCGCCAGTCGCCTACGCCGCCACAATCCTCGCGCACGCTGTCGGCGATCAGCGAGACCACGCGGGTACGCACTCGCCGGAGCGCATCCGGGCGCGTCAGCAGGCGGCGGGCATCGCGCGTGTCGCGCGACAGGTCGTCCGTGGTCTCGGCCGGATCCAGCAGTTGCACGTCCACAGGATGCACGTTGAACGTCGGCGAACCCGGATCGTCGTTGCGCCAGTCGGGTTCGAGCCGGTCGCGCAGGAGCGCGAAGGCGTCGTCGTAGCGAATCAGTGAGGGCTGCGCGTCGTTGATCTGCAGCGTTCGCAGCGAGGCGGCGGGCAGCTTGAACCCAAGGCCGTGTGCCAGCAACTGGCAAAGCGCGGCGACCCGATCACTTTGGTTGAAGTTGATTTGCGGGGCATCGGCCACATGCAGGACCAGCGCTTCCGAGATGCGCATTTCGGCAAACTTGCGGCGTGCCTGCGGCGAAGCGTGCCGAAGCGCGGATGCGCTCGGACACTTGTCAGCGGCGGCCTGCGTTGCGTCGAACGCCACCATGCACTGGCGCATCGCTGTCACTTCGCCGAGCGTGCGGCGGCACAGGATCGCGTCGGTATGGATCGCCCACTGGCGTTGCGCAGCTTGACCTTGCCCGATGGCGTTCTCCAGAGACCGAAGTTCCGGCCATAGATACCGGCAGGTGGCACCGACCGTCACTGCGCTGAGCGCGCAGGCGAACGTCACGTCAACCGCGCCGGCCAAACCGCTGCCGCCACTCAGCAGCCGATCGCGCGCGCATTGCCAGACATCGCCCAGCGCGTGCGCAAGACCGTTCTCACGCACGCATGCGGCGGCATTGGCGAAGTCGCTGCGAAACCCGTCGCAAATGCAGTTCGCGGCCTCGCTCGCCAAACGCAGCACCGCGTTTGCCGCATTCGCCGGAACAGGCTGCGGGGAGAGGCCGGTCGGCAGGACGGCAACCGCCGTGGACGCAGATAGCATGATGCAATCTCCTTGTTTTCGATGTGGTGAATGAGGCCAGCATCGTCGGCTGCGGCCGCGCGCGCCGCTTCAGGAATCGCCCACGGGCCTTTCGGGCGAACCCACGCAGAATCTGGGATGATGTCGCCATTGCATCGCCGTCGACCCACCGGAGGCTCCATGCCGACCTTTGCCACGCTTGCCACGTTCGTCGTTGTCGTCCTCGGGCTGTTCCTCATTCCCGGCCCGGCCGTCTTGCTGACCATCACGCGCACCGTTCAGGGCGGGCGCCGCGCCGGCGTCATGACCGGCATGGGCATTGCCCTTGGCGATCTCGTCCACACGCTGTGTGCAGCCGTCGGCCTGTCGGCGGTGCTGATGACTTCGGCACTGGCCTTCGATGTCGTGAAATACGTGGGGGCGGCGTACCTGATCTATCTGGGAATCAAGGCACTGCGCGAACGTCCGTCCGATCCGCAACTGCCGTCGGCACCGAAAGTCTCGCCTGGACGCGCGTTCGTGCAGGCGGTGGCGACCGAAGTGCTCAATCCCAAGACCGCCCTCTTCTTCCTGGCCTTCATGCCGCAGTTCGTGCATGCAAGCGAGGGCAACGTCTTCGCGCAGTTCCTCGTGCTCGGGATGGTCTTCGTGGCCATGAGTGCGATGTACACGGCGGCCATTGCCTTGTCCGTGCGTCCGCTCGGCAAGTTCGTGAAGCGTTTCACGTGGCTGCTGCGCTGGCAGGGCAAGATCATCGGCACCATCTTCATCGGCCTCGGCCTGCGCGTGGCCCTGCAGCAACGCTGAAGACGCGCGGCGGTTGCCGCGCCACCTTGAGAACGCCGGGAGCATCGGCAACGTCGGAGTCGCTCACCATGCCCAGCATCGTCTCGTCACTACGTTCATCGGGTTCACCGGATCGGTACGCCGCATCACGACACACGCGCTCGATGGTGCGACGGGCCGTGTTCGCCATCACCGTGGGGCTGATCGCCGGTCCGCACGCCTTCGCGGCCGATCCCGCACCGGCCGCCGTGCCGTTTTCCAAGGCGGCGACTGGCAGCACGTCGCTTGCCGGTTGGCAGAACCTGCCAGTCGTGAGTGGCAAGAAGCTCACGACCTACACTGTCGTGGCCGACGGGCGGGGCAACGTGATCGAGGCCAACTCCGTCGACTCGGCATCGGCGCTCATGGCCAAGGGTGACGGCATCGACCTGAGCGCAACGCCGGTCGTCACGTGGCGCTGGAAAGTCGACAAGGCGATTCCCGGCGCGGACAACCGCGTGGCTGACAAAGAGGATTCCCCGGCGCGGCTCGTATTCTTCTTCGACGGCGACAAATCGTCGTTGCCGTTTGGCGACCGGGCGGCCATGAGTCTGGCCAAGGCGGGGGGCGAAGATCTGCCGTATGCCACGCTCATGTACATCTGGTCGAACGATGCGACAACGGGCGGTGTGATTCAGAATCCGCACACCGACCGGGTGCAGATGCTCGTGGTAGCGGGCGGCGACGCGTCATTGGGCAAATGGCAGACGTTCAGCCGCAACGTCGCGGCCGACTACGAACGCATTTACAAAGAGAAGCCGGGCAAGCTGCTCGGGTACGGCGTTTTCACCGACAGCGACAACACGCATGCGAGCGCACATGCCTGGTATGGCGACGTCAAATTCAGTGCGCCAAAATAGTGCCGAAATAGTGCCAAAGCAGCGCCGTTTTTTCGCCGCTCGGAAGCCCCGAATTGCGGCTCCGGTTTCACCTAACGACACCCATGCCAAAAGGTGACGATACCGCATCGAAAAATACCCTGAAAGCCCCGTCCGACGGGGCTTTTGCGCTATTGCAACAGTCGCTTGCATGCTACGCTATCTCGCCTAGAATTCGAGCCAGAGTCTGTCGACTGGCTTGACGCAGTTCATGCCTTTCACACGCCATCGCGAGCGCCATGCAAAAGAATCGCCAGCCCAAGGACGTTACGTTCGCCGCCAGTCCGGTTTTGCAATCGCGCACCTCGTTGTGGCGCTCCAAACTCGTCGTCATCGCGATTACCCTCGCCTTCATCGGACTCGTCGTTCGCGCGTTCTGGATTGCGGGGCCGGGGAACGGTTTTTACATCGCGCAGGGCGAGAAGCGATACGAGCACACCATCGTCATGCCTGCCGTGCGCGGCAAGATCGAAGATCGCGACGGCCGTGTGCTGGCCACCAGCCTGCCGATGCGCACCGTCTGGGCCGTACCTACCGAAGTGCCCGACGACCTGTCCGACAGCGACATCCAGAAGGCCAGCAAGCTGCTCGACCTCCCGGTCAAGGAACTGCGCGCCAAGCTCATCGGCGAGAAGAAGTTCGTCTACGTGAAGCGTCAGGTCTCGCCGGAGATCGGCAAACAGGTCGAAGCGCTGGGCATTCCGGGCGTGTACGAGAGCAGCGAATACAAGCGCTTCTATCCCGAGGGCGAAGTCGCGGCGCACGTGGTCGGCTTCACCAACGTCGAAGACAAGGGGCAGGAAGGGATGGAGCTCGGTGAAGAGCCGCTGCTCGAGGGCACCGCAGGGGTGCGCCGCGTCATCAAGGATCGCATCGGGCGCACCATCCAGGATCTCGACGACTCCAGTCCGCCGCGCGACGGCAAGGACATTCGTCTGACGCTCGATACCCGGGTGCAATACATTGCCCACGAAGCGTTGAAAAACGCGCTGGAGCGTACCGGCGCGAAGGCGGCGATGGCTGTCGTCATCGACGCCAAGACCGGCCAGGTACTGGCATTGGCGAACCTGCCGACCTACAACCCCAACGACCGTGAGCATCTGACCGGAGAGCAACTGCGTAACCGCGTGTTCACCGACGTCTTCGAACCGGGCTCGATTCTCAAGCCCTTCACGATGGCGCTGGCACTCGACCTGCATCGGCTGAACCCATCCACGCTGATCGACACGGGCCCGGGACGCTATGTCTTCGAGGGTGCGACCATCAGCGACGACAGCGCCAATGGTGTGTTGACGGCGGCCGGCGTCATCCAGAAGTCGAGCAACATCGGCATGACCAAAGTGTCGACGATGTTGCGGGCGGAGGAGATGTGGGACATGTTCACCGAGATCGGTTTGGGCCAACAACCCAAGCTGGGCTTCCCGGGCGCCGTGTCCGGCCGTCTGCGACCGTACAAGTCGTGGCGACGTATCGAGCAGGCGACCATGGCTTACGGTTACGGCATTTCGGCGTCGCTGTTCCAACTGGCGCGCGCGTACACCATCTTCGCGAACGATGGCGTGATGGTGCCCATCTCGATCATCAAACCCGATACGCCGGTGCAGCCCGAGGGTGTGCGCGTCATCGATACGCGCACGGCGGCGGAGATGCGCAAGATGCTGGCGGGCGTGGTGGATACCGGCGGTACCGCAACGACGGCGCAGGTGGCCGGTTACAGCATCGGCGGCAAGACGGGGACGGCCTACAAGGCGGGCGCTCACGGTTACGACCATTCGAAGTACCGTGCGTCGTTCGTCGGGATTGCGCCGTTGTCGGCACCGCGACTGGTAATTGCCGTGTCGGTGGACGAGCCGAAGGCATCGCAGCACTTTGGCGGTCAGGCGGCGGGCCCGGCGTTTGCCGAGATTGCGTCGCAGGCGCTGCCGTTGCTGGGCATTCGTCCGGATCTCCCGGTGCGGCCCGGCGTGATTCTGGCGGCGCCCACATCCGATACGCCGCCGGACGACAAAGGCTCGCACGGTTAAGGGGCTTCCGGGGCGTTACGCGCGCTATCCCGCTTCGTACAACAACGGTGGGGCACACCGGCCAGTGACGGAAGCGCCCTCCCCGGTTCCCACCTCAGCGGTGGATCGGATCGGGGGCCGCCCGCGGCACTCCATTGCTTGTTAAGTCGCACCGCGGGCGGCCCCCGATCCGATTCCCGGCGTTAGCGATGCGATGACACCCATCGAATGCAATGGAACGGACGGCTCGGCCGGCACTCGATCTCCGCAACGTTCCTCCCGTCCTTGCAGTCGTGCTGCCCGGGGCGGTGTCCCAATCGAAGGCGAAGACATCGACGTCACAGGATATATGAGCGGCGCGTGGCGGGGCCCCGTACGGTCGACGGTAAGGTTGAGCGCCCGCAGGGGACCCCCCCACGCCCCCGGGTTGGGGGGTGGGGTGGGCCTTGGTTGTGGTTTGTCGGGCGGGGTGGACGACAACCTAAAAGT
>NZ_JBEBXS010000034.1:0-45599 GCF_040391475.1 Pandoraea pnomenusa
GCGTCGCCGCGCGCACCGCACGCCAGTCGATGTGATGCAACGTGCCCGGCAGGGCCAGCGCGCTGTTCACCAGCGTGACCAGACTCACGAGAATGGCCACGCTGGCGACCGGCGCGAGGCCGAATCCGCTCGCGCCGCCGAGCACGATCATGCCCAACCCGAAACCCGTGACTGTCTGGAAGTACGTGGCGAAGCCCAGCAACAGCATCAGCGGCAAGTAGCCCAACGCGACGTGCAGCGTCATCCTCGCATGGCCGGCGCCGGCGTTCCGGTCAGTTTGGCGCGGGCCGCCTGCGCCTGCACGCAGGTGACCCCGATCACGTAATAGATGTCGTCGGCGCTGCATCCTCGCGAGAGGTCGTTCGCCGGGCGATTCAGCCCCTGCAACAGCGGACCGATGGCCTTTGCGCCGCCGATGCGTTCGGCCAGCTTGTAGCCGATGTTGCCCGCATCGAGATTCGGGAAGATCAACGTATTGGCGTGTCCCTCGACCTGCGAATGCACGACCTTGCGCTGTGCGATCTCCGAGACGATGGCGGCGTCGAGTTGCACGTCGCCGTCGATGGCCAGTTGAGGCCGGGCTTCCTTGACGAGACGGGTGGCTTCGACCACCTTGTCGACGGCCGCGTGCCGGGCGCTGCCGCTGGTCGAGAAGGACAGCATGGCCACGCGCGGTGGTTCCATCAGCAGGGCGTTGGCACTATCGGCCGCGGCCAGCGCGATCTGGGCCAACTGCGCGGCATCGGGATCGACGACGAGCGCGCAGTCCGAGAAGATCAGGCCGCCCTTCATGGTGTGGAACGGCTCGCAGAGCATCATCAGGAAGAAGCTCGACACGAGTTGGAACGACGGTTGAATCCCGATGATCTGGATCGCCATGCGCACCACGTCTGCGGTGGTGTTGACGGCCCCGGCCACCGAGCCGTCGGCGTGCCCGAGCCGCACCATCATGTTGGCGAAGCCCAGCGGCGTGCGCATTTCCTCACCGGCCTGTGCGCGTGTCATGCCCTTCTTTGCGCGCAGGCCGTGCCATGTCTCGGTGAACGCGTCGGTCATGTCCGACGTAGCGGGATCGATCAGTTCCATGCCGGCGAGATCGATGCGAGCTGCATCGGCGGCGCGTTGTGTCTTGCCGATATCGCCCACGAGCACGATGCGCGCGATCCCCTCGCGCGTGGCACGGGCGGCGGCACTCAGGACCCGTTCGTCTTCCGATTCGCACAGCACGATGCGCATCGGTGCGCGGTGCGCCGTATCGATGATGCGATGGATGGCTTTCATGATGTCGAAAAAATAAAAAAGCGCCCCCGGCACCCACAGAGCCGGGAGCGCTGTAACACGATCAACCTCAGGTGCTCAGACGTAATCCTTGTACTTGTCGAGCGTGCGCACCGGCTTTGACAGTGCGTCGCGGCGGAACGGATCGCCCAGCTCGCGGGTGCACATGATTTCGATGATCGTCGTCTTGCCGTGATTCATCTGGCGGTCGATGGCCTTCTTGAGCGCCGGGCCGACGTCTTCCAGACGATCGACCACGATGCCCTCGGCACCCATCGCGCGCGCGATGTTCGCGAAGCTCGGGCTCTCCAGCTCGCCCGCGACGAAGCGGCGGTTGTAGAAGTCCACCTGGTTCTTCTTCTCCGCACCCCACTGACGGTTGTGGAACACCACGGCCGTGACCGGAATGTTGTGACGTACACAGGTGAGCGTCTCCATCAGGCTCATGCCCCATGCGCCGTCACCGGCGTAGGAGATGGCCGGACGGTGCGGTGCGGCGACCTTGGCGCCGATGATCGTCGGAAACGCGTAGCCGCAGTTGCCCCAGCTCATTGCCGCGAAGAAGCTGCGCGGCTTGTTGAAGCGCAGGTAGCTGTTGGCCACCGAGTTGATGTTGCCGATGTCGGTCGAGACCATGACGTCTTCCGGCATCGCCTTTTCCAGCTCGCGCAGCACCTGACGCGGATGCAGATACTCGCCGCCGTTGAACGTCTTCTCCTGCTTCTGTTCCTCGATCATGTCGAGGCTGTACGGATCGCGTTCGTGGGTCCACTCGTCGAGTTCCTTCTCCCACGCAGCCTTTTCCGTCGCGATCTGATCGGCACGCGCGGCACGCGTGGCGTCGCACACGAGCGTGCGTTCGGACAGACGCTGCGACAGGGCAATCGCGGCAGCCTTCGCGTCGCCGCAGATGCCCACCGAGATCTTCTTCACGAGGCCCAGCATCTTGTGATCGGCGTCGATCTGAATGATCTTGGCGTTCTTCGGCCAGTAGTCCATGCCGTGCTGCGGCAGTGTGCCGAACGGTCCGAGACGCGAGCCGAGGGCCACGACCACATCGGCCTGTGCCAGCAGCTTCATTGCGGCCTTCGAGCCCTGATAGCCGAGCGGGCCGCACCACAGCGGGTGATTGGCCGGGAAGGAGTCGTTATGCAGATAGCTGTTGACGACCGGTGCGCCCAGACGCTCGGCGAGGGCCTTGCATTCCTCGACAGCGTCGGCCATGACCACGCCGCCGCCCGAGATGATGACCGGGAACTTGGCGTTGGCCAGCAGCTCGGCCGCTTCGTTCAGACGCTCGTCGCCACCGGCGCCGCGATCCAGGCGTTGCGGACGCGGAATCTCGGCCTTGATCTGGCCGTAGAAGTAGTCGCGCGGAATGTTGAGCTGCGTCGGGCCCATTTCTGCCATCGCGCGATCGAAGCAGCGGCCGGTGAATTCGGCCATGCGGGCCGGGTGCGTCACGTGGCCCTGATACTTCGTGAACTCCTGGAACATCGGCAGTTGCTTCGCTTCCTGGAAGCCGCCGAGGCCGATACCCATCGTGCCCGCTTCCGGCGTCACGATCACGACCGGGCTATGGGCCCAGTACGCGGCGGCGATGGCCGTCACGCAGTTGCTGATGCCGGGGCCGTTCTGGCCGATCACGACACCGTGACGACCCGACACGCGAGCGTAACCGTCGGCCATGTGGCCGGCGCCCTGTTCGTGCACGACCGGAATCAGACGGATGCCGGCCGGCGCGAAGATGTCCATTGCGTCCATGAAGGCCGAGCCCATGATGCCGAACATCTCGCTGACGCCGTTGGCGACCATCGTTTCGACGAACGCCTCCGAGGGCGTCATCGTTTGAGGACCGGCGTCGGAGGCCGTCATTTGCTGGGTGGCCGTAGCCGGATCTTTGGCGTTCATGGGTGTCTCCAGTGAAAAATAAACGGAACAAATAATTCCGATTTCATTGCGTAAGTGAAAATCTAGGTGATCTGTCTGCCGTGGTCAATCGGTATTTTTATTATTTGGTACGTTTTGTATTGAAAATTTGCATTGACCTTGGCGATGCCCTGAAACCGCGAGGGTGCGTGGGCGACATCAGAACGCCGGTCGATCCTTGCGGAACGCGTTCTTCACTTCGATCTTCCCGTCGCGCAGGGTGAAGACATCGACCATGCGGGCCTCGACACGCGAGCCGTCGGCCTTCGTGCCGCGGAACGTCGATTCGGACACGGCGCGATTGCCGGTGACGAAATGCACGCCTTCCGTCCACGAGGCATCGGGGAAGTTTTCCCATGCGGACTGGAACGCGGCGCGCACGGCGTCGCGCCCTTCGAACGTGCGGCCCAGCATGTCGGGGCCGGCGACCGCGTGGAATACGCAGTTGTCGGTCATGCAGGCCATGAGGGCGTCGATGTCGTGACGATTCCAGGCGTCGTTGAACGTCGTGAGCAACTGGATATCGGCGGATTCGTTCTGAGTCGTCATTGCAGGTTCCAAAATGAAGCGGAAGTAAAAGGGGGCCAATTCGGGGTCGCCAGTCGGCGCTCGGTCGGTCTCAACGCGCTTCGTCTTGCGCGTGGTATCGCTGATAGAGGAAGCGCTGGCCGATCCGTCGGAACGGCGCGAAGCCCTGCCACTGCACCGCGCCGAAGACGTTCGGGTATTGCAGTGCGGAGTCGTAGATCGGCAGATCCCACGACGGGTCGCGTTGTCCGGCGATGCGCTGCGCGAGGCGGCGTCCGGCATGGGCCGAGAACGACACGCCGTTGCCGCCGTAGCCCACGGCGTAGAAAAGGTTCTGGCGTGGATCGGGTTGCGTGACGCGCGGCATCATGTCGTGGCTCACGTCGACCCAGCCCCACCACGAGTAGTCGATGCGAATGCCCTTGAGCGCCGGAAACTTGCGATGGAGTCCCTCGACGAGCACCGCCATGTGTTTCGGATTTGTCGCATCGGCGCCCGTGATCGAGCTGCGGCTTCCGATCTGCAGACGGTTGTCCGGCAGCAGGCGGTAGTAGTAGCGCAGTGTGCGCGTGTCGGTAATGACTTCGTGCGTGCGGAAGTTCGTCGCGGCGATTTCGTCGGGCGTGAGCACACGCGTGACGAGCGAGTTCGACAGGATCGGCATGATCTTGGCGCGCAGCGCTTTCGTCACATCGTTGCGCGTATAGCCGCCCGTGGCGAATGCCACGGCCTTGGCGCGCACCACGCCGCGCGGCGTGCGCACGTGATGCATGCCGTTGATCGTCTCGACACCCAGCACGGGGGTGGACGGATGCACACGGGCACCGAGGGCGCGGGCCATGCGCAGATAGCCGAACGCGAGCTTGAGCGGATGCACGCCAATGCCGTCCGGCTCGTGCAGCGCGCCGCAGTTTTCCTGATCGTCGACGTACTGCTCGCTGACCTCGGCGCGCGAGAGAATGCGCGTGTCGTAACCGAATACGTCGCGCATGACCTTCGCTTCGTTGCGCAGGAACGCCATCTTGCGATCGCGGTGTGCGATATAGAGATGGCCACCCGGTTGCGGGTCGCACTCGGGTACTTCGGCGATGAGCGACTTGAAGGTGTTGAAGCCTTCGCGGATCTCGGCGTCCAGACGCAGTGCCGTTTCCTTGCCCCAGCGTGCGATCCACTGCGAGCGATAGAGTCGTCCGCTCGCGTTCTGGCCCTGGCCGCCGTTACGGCTGGTGCAACCCCAGCAAGTGCGATTGGCTTCGAGCACCGTGGCCCGGATGCCGTGTTCGCGAGCGAGGAAGAGGGCGGTAGACAAGCCGGTGAAGCCTGCACCGACGATGACTACGTCGACGTCGGCATCGCCGGGCAGGGGCCCGTCGTCTTCGGGCGGCTCACCGGCGGTGGCGACCCAGTAGGTGGGGGCGTACTCCATCCCGAGACCGGGACTGGACGAGACAAGCGGATCGTAAAGCGGATCGTATGGCGCAGCTTCGGAGCGGCGATCCAGCGCGAAGGATTCAATCGTACCCACGGTAGGCTCCTGACGGAAATGAGCCAATACTGCCAAGAACATTTTCGCGGGATTAGTACCACCGGCGCTTTGTGATGGTGCCAGCGAAAAGCACTACGGCCGCAGCGTTTCCGGCGCGGTGTGAACACATCTCTGGCACCACAGTTTTCTGCCATGTGGCTCTAAACGGCGCGATTTTTGGCTGGGGATACTGGGCCAGAACAGTGGAGACAGGACATGCTCAGATTGTTGATTGGCCTTGGATTGCCGTATCTCGGTGTGGTGGGTTTGCTGCCTTGGGCAGCTTCCGTCGAACGCTACCTGTTCGGCGTGCCGTTTATTTATGGCTGGATCTTTTTGTGGTTCGTGCTGACGTCCGGCTGCCTTTGGGTGTGCTGGATGCTCTTCGACCGGCACGCCGCCGAAGAACCGGCCTGATCCCGCGCATCGCCTAATGCCCCTCGTGGCACACGCCGGCAGGCGTCGTGCCTCTGCGGGTGCGGCCCGGTCCCCCCGATGACCCGCCGCGCCCGGCCTCGAAAATCCGGAGATTACGTCGATGGCAACCCTCATCTTTGCCGGCTTCATTCTGTTGTCGGTCTATCTCGCATTGCGCGCGCGCGGCGGACGCGGCCCGCAAAGCGTTCACGATTTTTTCGTGGCGTCACGCCAGTTCGGCGCGTGGCTGGTGTTCTTCCTCGCCGCAGGTGAGATCTACAGCATCGGCACGATGGTCGGTTTCCCTGGCGGCATTTATGCCAAGGGGCCGACGTATGGCGTGTGGTTTCTCGGCTATATCCTGCTGGCCTATCCGGTCGGTTACTTCCTCGGCCCGAAGATCTGGGACGCCGGCAAGCGCTACAACGCGATCACGCTGCCCGATCTGTTCAAAGGGCACTTCAACAATCGCTTCCTTGAACTGGTCGTGGCGGTGACGGCCATCGTCTTCCTGCTGCCGTGGGGCCAGTTGCAGTTCACCGGTCTGGTGGCCGCGCTCAAGGGACTGGGCTGGAATTTCCAGCCGCTGTGGCTCATCTGCTTTTCCGCGTTGCTGGCATTCGTCTATATCGCGATTGCGGGGGTGCGTGCGTCGGCCTACATCGCGGTGCTCAAGGACGTGCTGATGGTGGCGGCCATTGTCATCACCGGTGTGGCCGTGGCGTGGGAATCGGGCGTGACGCCCGTGTTCCAGGCAGCGAGCCAGCACGTGAGCAATGCGATGAGCACGCAGCAGCTCACGTTCGCGATGACGACCATCGTGTTCCAGTCGCTGGGCATGTACGTGATGCCGTTCGGCGTGCAGAACTTCTTCACGGCGAAGAGCGCGTCGACGATTCGCCGCACGCAGGTCGCGATGCCGCTCTACATGCTGATGTATCCGTTCCTCGTGCTGGCCTCGTATTACGCGATCAGCCAGAACATCCAGCTGGCCTCGCCCAACGAAGCATTCTTCGCCGCCGTGACGCAGCTGCTGCCGCAGTGGCTCGTCGGTCTGGTGGCGGCCGGTGCGGCACTGTCGGGGCTGCTGGTGCTCGCGGGCATCTGCCTCGCATTGGGTCCGATCGTCACGCGCAACATTCTGTCGGGCATGCCGGAGCATCGCCAGAAGCAAAGCTCGAAGCTCGTGATCGTGCTGTACCTGCTTGGCTCCATCGTGCTCACGCTCCTCACGCCGAATCTCATGCTCACGCTCATCAACATGGCGTACTACGGCGTGACGCAGTTCCTGCCAGGCGTCATCGCCGTGGTCTTCCGCATGCGCGTGCGGGCAACGGCGGTCGCGGCCGGCGTACTGGCCGGACAAGGACTCGCCCTCGTGCTTTACTACAAGAATCCTGACCTCGGCGGTGTGAACCTCGGGCTGATCTGCCTGATCGTCAACGTCGTGGTGATGTCGGTGCTCAACCTGATCCTCGGCGGCCGGCGCGCCGGATCGATGGACGCGGGCGTGGGCACGCTTTCCACCTATAAGAAGTCACAATGACAGACAGAGACAATAGTACCGATACCCGCAACGACAACGCCGCGATCCACGAGGACATCCGCGTCTACGTGGCCCGCAAGATCCTGACGATGAACCCGGCGCAGCCCGTCGCCACGCACGTGGCCGT
The DNA here is from genome assembly GCF_040391475.1 of Pandoraea pnomenusa. Lineage (GTDB taxonomy): Bacteria > Pseudomonadota > Gammaproteobacteria > Burkholderiales > Burkholderiaceae > Pandoraea > Pandoraea pnomenusa_C. The sequence continues at coordinate 7,351 of NZ_JBEBXS010000034.1, forward strand.
GTGCGACGGGCGCATTCTCGCGGTCGGCGGACCCGACGACATGCGTCGCTGGACCCATGCCGCACCCATCGAAACGTTGCAAGACAAGGTGCTGATGCCCGGGCTCGTGGAAGGGCACTGTCACCTGATGGAAGGGGCGATGTGGGACGCCGTCTATGTCGGCTATTACGACCGGCGCGGCCCCGACGGCCATCTGTGGGAAGGGTTGAAAACGCCGGCGGCAGTGCTGGAGCGGTTGAAAGCGGCGCAGCGAAAGTTGACCGACGATCACAAGCCGCTGCTCGCCTGGGGCTACGATCCGATCTTCTTCGAGGATACGCCGCTGGTCGCCAGGGACATCGACGGTGTGTCGATCACGCGTCCGATCGCGATTCTCCACGCCAGCGTGCATCTGATGAACGTGAATACCGCGATGCTCGAACTTGCGGGCATCGATGGCGACACCGACATCGAGGGGATCGTCATGGGCGAGGACGGTGAGCCGACCGGCGAGCTTCAGGAGTTCGCGGCCATGTTACCCGTCTACCGGGTGATCGGCGAGGGCCTGTCCATTGCCGCGAGCGAGAGTGTGCGGGCGATCTGGAACTTCGGGCGCGTGGCGCAGCTTGCCGGGGTGACGACCACGACCGACCTCGTCAACGACCTGACGCCCACCGGCACGGCAAATCTCCGGGAGGTTACCGGCGATCCGACGTACCCGGTTCGGATCGTGCCGGCATTCGCGCCGCAACGCTGCCCGGAGGGCGGGCCGCAGCGCGTCTTGACCGCGCGTGAGGGTAACACCGACAAACTGCATTACGGTCCGGTGAAGTTCATCGTCGACGGCTCGATCCAGGGCTTCACCGCACGCCTTCGCTGGCCGGGCTATCACAACGGCAAACCCAACGGCTTGTGGCTGATTCCGCCGTCGCAACTGGTCGAGACGTTCCTGCCGTTCCACGCGGCGGGCCTGCAACTGCACATCCACACGAACGGCGACGAAGCCACGGAAGTCGTGCTCGACGCCATCGAAAAGCTGCTCGAGTTGCACCCGCGTGCGGACCATCGGCACACGCTGCAACACTGCCAGATGGCGGATGTCGCGCAACTCACGCGCGCGCAGCGGCTGGGGATGTGCGTCAACTTCTTTGCGAATCACGTCTACTACTGGGGCGACGCGCACTATCGGCAGACGATGGGGCCCGATCGCGCCAACCGAATGGATGCCGCCGAGATGGCGCGCCAGCTCGGGATACCGTTCGCGCTGCATTCCGATGCCCCGATCACGCAACTCAATCCGCTGTTCACCGCGTGGTGCGCGGCAAAGCGCGAGACGTCGTCGGGCCGTGTGCTTGGCGAGTCGTTGCGGTTGCCGGTGGCCGACGCACTGCATGCGATTACCCTGGGTGCTGCGTTCACGCTGGGCATGGACCACCTGATCGGCAGCATCGAAGTCGGCAAGTACGCCGACTTTGCGGTGCTCGACGCCGATCCGTTCGAAGTTCCGGTCGATGATCTGCGCCAGATGCCGGTGTGGGGAACCGTGCTCGGCGGCGACGTGTTCCGTGCGCCCGCATGACGACGGGGCAGACAACGCAGAACGAGACGCGCATGCCAGACGAGCCAATCCCAACGCCCGTTGCACCTGCGACGGGCGTGCGAGCGCCGATTCCGATGGTGGTCCTCGGCGGCTATCTCGGCGCGGGGAAGACGACGCTTGTCAACGCGCTGCTGCGCAATGCGAACGGTCTGCGCGTGACCGTGCTCGTGAACGACTTCGGATCGATCAACATCGACGCGTCGCTCATCCGTGAGCGCGGCGACGATGTGATCGGTCTGGAGAACGGTTGCGTATGCTGCACCATCGGCGGACGCCTGGTCGAAACGCTCATCGCCCTCGGTGAGCGCGAGGTCCGGCCCGACTTGCTGGTGATCGAAGCGAGCGGTGTGTCCGATCCGCTGCGCATCGCGCAAGTGGGGCTACTCGACCGCGCGTTCCGGCTGCACGGGATTGTCGTCGCCGTCGATGCGAACGGCATCGAGGAAACCCTGGACGACCGCTACGTGGGCGACATCGCCCGCAAGCAGATCGCGGCGGCGAGCACGATCGTGCTGACCAAAACCGATCTGATCTCCGACAGCCATCTGACGCAGGTGAGGGCTCGTCTCGATGCGCTTGGCGCCACGAAGATCGTCGTCAGGGCGGATAACGGCGTCGTGCCGCCCGCCATCCTGTTCCCGGACGACACGTTCACCTTGCCGGGCCTGTTGCGTCCGAGACCGCTGCGCGCCACGCGAGACGCCTTGCCCGCAGGGCTGAGAAGCTTCGCCTGGCAGACGGACGCGGTGCTGGATCGCACCCGTCTGAAATCCGCTTTGGCAATGTTCCCGGGGAAGCTCTTGCGCGCGAAGGGGTTTGTCGCCTTGTCGCATGGCATGAGCGAAATGCACGCCGTGGGTTCGCGCGTGGCATTCGTGCGACGCCCGGAGATCTCGTCTCGGGCGTCGTCGATCGTGTTCATCGGGGTACTCTCGGACGATGAGATCGCGCAGCTGCGCAATGCGTTGCAGGCTTCCTGACTCGACTGACACCGATACCCTTCGAACGATCAAATCCGGGCGACCGCATACGCGATCGCCCGAATTCATTTACAGCTCGTAACCCGGATCCGGCGCGCGCAGCTTGCGCCAGATCGAGCGCACGGTGAACGCGACGAGCAGGACCGTCAGGCTGGCCACGCCGAGCGCGAGCGGCGTGCGCTGATCCGGAATGAACGCCATGGCGCCGACGATCGTCAGCATGCCGACAATGGCCACCCACGTGAGATACGGAAAGCCCCACATGCGCACCTTGAGCTTGCCCGGGGCCTCGCGCTCGAGCCGTTTGCGCAGCTTCAGTTGCGAGAACGCGATGAGTACGTACACGAAGATCGCTACCGTGCCATACGAATTCACGAGGAAGGCGAACACGGTATCGGGCGACACGTAAGACATCACCACGGCGGCATAGCCGAACAGCGTGCCGACGAGAATCGCGCGCACCGGCACGCCACGTGCATTGAGCTTCGCCAGCGACCGTGGGGCATCGCCGCGACGCGTCAGTGCGAACAACATCCGCGACGACGCGTACAGGCCGGAGTTCAGCGCTGAGAGCACCGCCGTAAGCACCACCGCATTCATGATGTGCGCGGCCGCCGGAATACGCATCGCTTCGAGTGCGCTCACATACGGCGTTGCCATGCCCGCGGAATTCCAGGGCACCAGCATCACGACCAGCAGGATCGAGCCGATGTAGAAGAACAGCACCCGGCCGATCACCGAATTGGTCGCGCGCGCCACGGCCTGTTGCGGCTCGGCGGCTTCCGCTGCGGCAATCGTCACGATCTCCGCGCCGAAGTAGAAGCCGGTCGCGGCGACCGCGCCAGCCATCACGGGACCGATGCCGTTCGGCATGAACCCGCCGTGCGAGAGCAGATGGCCGGTGCTCGCAACCGCGCCGGGCCACATGCCGAACACGAAGAGCGCGCCGAGGAACAGGAACACGACGATGGCGGCCACCTTGATCGAAGCGAACCAGAACTCGAATTCGCCGTACGACGCCACCGACACCAGATTCGTCAGCGTCAGCACGACCAGCAGGGTGAGGCTGATGGCCCAGGCGGGAATGTCCGGCAACCAGAACTGGATCAGATTGGCGCCTGCCACGGCTTCGACGGCAACCACGATGACCCAGAAGTACCAATACATCCAGCCGGTGAGAAAACCGGCCAGCTCGCCACCCACGGGTTTGTCGTTCCACGCGAGGCGCGCGTATTCGTAGAACGAGCCGACGGCAGGCAGGGCGCAGGCCATCTCGCCGAGCATGCGCATGACCAGCACCACCAGCGCGCCGGTAATCAGGAAGGAGAGCACCGCAGCCGGACCGGCCGCGTGCACGACAACGCCACTGCCGACGAAAAGGCCCGCGCCGATCACGCCACCGAGCGCGATCATGCTCATGTGCCGTTGCTTCAGACTCGATTGGAGATGCGTTCCGCTGTCACGATCGGCCATGACGACCTCCCGTGCATGCATCGGCGTAGTCGGCGCGCGCCGCTGCGACGACGCGGGGGGAGTGCCGGGCGCTACGGAAAACGGGGGATGGGAAGAATGGGACTACATGGGGGGAAACAACCAATGTCTCGACTGCCACACAACCTCCTGAATGCCTTATTCGACGGCAGGTGCGGCCGGGGGAGCCGCCCTGCGTCTTTTGTGATGACCAACGGACCGCAACTGCCTTGTCAGACCTTGCCTTTCCAGGGCACCAGCACGCGCTCGAGATGGCGCATGATCAGATCGAAACCGAAAGCGAAGAAGCCGATCACGATGATCCCCATGATCACGATGTCAGACGCGAGGAACTCCGCCGCGTTGAGCACCATGAAGCCGAGGCCGCTCGATGCTGCGACCATTTCGGCGGCCACCAGCGTGGTCCAGCCCACACCGATGCCGATACGCATGCCGGTAAAGATCTCCGGCAACGCGGACTTCACGATCACGTGCATGACGATCTGGCGCGGGGAAGCGCCCATCGAATATGCCGCGTGAATCTGTTCCATCGAGACCGAGCGCACGCCGGCACGTGCGGCGATGGCGAGCGGGGCGAAGATGGCCAGGTAAATGAGGAAGACTTTCGAGAACTCGCCGATACCGAACCAGATGATGACGAGCGGCAAGTAGGCCAGCGGCGGCAGGGGACGATAGAACTCGATGGGCGGATCGAAGACCCCGCGCGCAATGCGCGACACGCCCATCAGAATGCCGACCGGAATCGCCGTCACGCAAGCCAGTGCAAAGGCGCCGAACACGCGGTAGAGGCTCGCGAGCGTGTGTTGCCACAGCGTCGATCCGGCAAAACCTTCGGTCGAGACCTGAATGAATTTCTCGACGATGGCACGCGGACCCGGCAGGAACAGCGGTTTGATCATGCCGGAGGACGTAATGGCGACCCACAGCAGCAGCAGGGCGATCACGGTCACGATGCTGATGAGCAGGCTGGGACCTTGTCCGGGCGCGCCAAACGATTCGCCGGCCTTGACCGGGCGCGGCGCGAACAGGCGGGCGAACCACCCGCGTTGACGCGGCGGGCGGGGCGAAGACGCGGGTGAGGCGGGGGAGGCCGGGCGGGGCATACCGGTGCCAGGCGTCGTGACGGGTTTGGTCATCATGATGGCAACATCTCCTGCGGCATCAGGCCGCGACAGCGTTGGCGTCGGACGTTGCCGTCTGACCTGCGCGCTCGTCGCCGTAGATGATGCTGAGCACGGTCTCGCGCATGGCGATGAAATCGGGGCTCGACTTGATGGCGCGCGCATCGCGGGACTCGAGATAGCGCTTGTTGAAGTCGAGTTCGTAGGTGTGCGTGATGCGACCCGGGCGCGGCGACATCACGATCAGGCGGCTCGCCAGAAAGAGCGCCTCTTCCACGCTGTGCGTAATGAAGAAGATCATCTTCTGCGTCTCGCGCCATACGTCGAGCAGCAGTTCCTGAATGGTTTCGCGCGTGAGGGCGTCGAGCGCGGCCATCGGCTCGTCCATGAGCAGCATCGACGGATTGCACGTGAGCGCGCGCGCAATGCCCACCCGCTGCTGCATGCCGCCCGAGAGCTGATAGATCATGTGGTTGTGGAAGTCCTGCAGGCCGACGAGCGAGAGGTTGCGCGCCGCAAGTGCACGTCGCTCTGTCTTCGGTACGCCCTGCAGCTTCAGGCCGAACTCGGTGTTTTCCATCACGTTCAGCCAGGGCAGCAGCGCGTGCTTCTGGAACACCACGCCGCGATCGGCGCCGGGACCTTCGATGGGCGCGTCGCCGAGCAGCAGTTCACCGGAGGTGGGGGCGATGAAGCCGGCCATCAGACTGAGCAGCGTGGTCTTGCCGCAACCCGAGGCGCCGAGCGCCACCACGAAATCGCCGGGTGCGATGGTCAGGTCGACATGGGCGAGCGCCTGCACCTGCTCGCCGGGACGCCGGCCGGGATACACGACGCTGACGTCGTTGACGATGAGTTGTTCCATGAAGCCCTTCTCCTGTCGATCGAGCGATCGGGGAGGGGCGACTGCGCCGCAGACTTCCGGCGCAGCGGCCCCGGTACGGCTTACTTCAGTTTGAGTGCGGCGTCGACGTAGCGCGAGGTGACGTACGGCGCATAGTCGCTCTTCACGGCGTTGATTTTCTGCTGACCCTTCAGGAAGTCGGCGGTGTCCTTGAGCGCCTTGGCCGCGCGGCTGTCCTTGCCGCCGAGCCATTCGCCCGACGCTTGCTGTTGTGCCGACGGGTAGGCGTACAGGGAGAGCGCACCGGGAACGTCTTCCGGTTTGCCGCCGATCATCTTCACGATCGCCTTGACCTGCGGCGAGGCGGGCGTCCATGCGGCCTGATTCTGACGATAGGCCGCGTCGGCATCGGCGATCACCTTGACGAACTTCGCCATGAAGTCGGCGTTCGCCTCACCCCACTTGCGATCCACGGCAATGCCGTCGAAGGTCGGCTTGCCGGCCTTCGTCAACTCGCCCGACGTGATGAGCACGTGACCGCTCTGCTTGATCTGGGCGAGCGCCGGATCCCACACGTAAGCCGCGTCGATATCGCCACGCTCCCACGCCGCCACGATCTGGTTGGGCTGCATGTTCAGCACCTGCACTTCGGTCGGCTTGATGCCCCAACGCTGAAGCGCGTACATGGTGTGGTAGTGCGTGGTCGAGACGAACGGCACGCCGATCTTCTTGCCCTTCAGGTCGGCCGGCGACTTGATGTTCGAGGCATTGCGCACGACCATCGCTTCGGCCTGGTTGATGTCGTCGAGAATCCAGAACAGTTGCAGGTCGAGGCCCTGCGAGACGGCCGCCGCCATCGGGCTGGAACCGAGCACACCGATCTTGATGTCACCCGACGCGAGCGCCGTGGCGACCTTGGCACCCGACTCGAACTGGCGCCAGTGGATCTTGTAGCCGGTCGCCTTCTCGAACTCGCCGCTGGCGATGGCGACCAGCCAGGGATCGACGATCTGCTGGTAGGCGATCGTCACCTCTTTTTCCTGCGCCTGTGCCGTGGCGGGCACCGTCAATCCGAGCGTCAGGGCGGCAGGCAATGCCGCTGCCGCCAATGCTGTGGCAGCGAACACCCGTCGCAGCCGGTTCGGAAGTCCATTCATGGTTCACCTCTAATCGGGAAGTTTTCGATGGAACACTCGGATTGACGCATTTGGCGTTTCAGATACGCGTCAAGTGACTGCATCATTGCCGCGCGCATTTTTGTTCGTTAGAGCCAGTTGGCCGTATTTGATGATGCCAACTGGTCCAGTCGGGACTGAATCGTCTCGAAAGCCGCATGAATGCTGGATTTCGACGAGATTCGCCCGGACTGCGGATAAACCCGAATTCGGAATTAACGTCACCGCTTGATGAGTAATAATTGACGCTCTGGAAGTGACAAGAAGCGGGAGGCGCGATGTCGAGCCGGATTTCAGCGGCGATGTGGAACCAGTTGTTTCTGGTGTCGGCACGTGCCGGCATGAGTCTGCAGAGCCAGATACGTCAGATGCTGGTGTCGGCCATTCTGGACGAGCGCCTGATGCGCGGTGCGGCCGTGCCGTCGTCGCGCGAACTGGCCGAAGGGCTGGGCGTGGCGCGCAACACGGTGGTGCTGGCCTACCAGCAGTTGGTCGACGAGGGGTACCTGATCGCGCGAGAACGGCGTGGGTACTTCGTCAATGGCGACATCCTCGCGCCGCGCGTCGGGTCGCAAAGCGGGGCGCAGAGAGATACCACCGAGCCCGACGCTGGCACCATTGCACCGCTGGATCCGTCCACGCCCGACTGGGAGGGGCGCTACGTGGTGCGGCCTTCGGTGCAGCGCAACATCGTCAAGCCGGTCGACTGGCAGCAATACCAGTACCCGTTCATCTACGGGCAGTTCGACCCGACGATGTTCCCGACGGCCGACTGGCGCGAGTGTTGCCAGAAGGCACTCACGGTCATGGAGATTCGCGACTGGGCGCCGGACATGATCGCCCGCGACGACGAGACGCTGATCCAGCAGATTCGCACCCGCGTGCTGCCGCGCCGGGGTGTCTGGGCGGACGCCGACGAGATCGTGCTCACCAATGGTGCGCAGCAGGCACTGTATCTGCTGGCCGACCTGCTGGTCGGTGCGCGCACGACGGTCGGCATCGAGGACCCGGGCTATCCCGACGCGCGCAATATCTTTGCCATTCGCACACCGAAGCTTGTCGGCCTGTCGGTTGACGAGCACGGCCTGCCGGTCGACGAACGTCTGTCGCAGTGCGATTACGTCTACGTCACGCCATCGCACCAGTGTCCGACCACGACGACGATGCCGCTGGCGCATCGGGAGGCGCTGCTGCGCCGGGCCGAGACCGACGACTTCGTTGTGATCGAAGACGACTACGAAAGCGAGAACAGTTATTCGGACATCCCGATTCCGGCGCTCAAGAGCCTGGACCGCAGCGATCGCGTGATCTACATCGGGAGTCTGTCGAAGTCGTTCGCGCCGGGGTTGCGGCTAGGCTACATCGTGGCGCCGGCGGCGCTGGTGGCCGAGCTGCGCGCGTTGCGACGCCTGATGATCCGCCATCCGTCGGCCTTCATTCAGCGTTCCTTTTCGATGTTCCTCGCGCTGGGGCACCACGACGCGCTGTTGCGCCGTCTGGCCGACACTTATGCGAAGCGCGCGGAAGTGTTGAGCGCTGCGCTCGCCACGCACATGCCGGAGGTGTCGTTCGTGCAGGTGAAGGGCGGGGCGTCGTGCTGGGTACGCGGACCGGACTCGCTCAATGCCAATGCGCTGGCCGCCCGGGCGAAGTCGCGCGGCATTCTGATCGAGCCGGGGGATGTGTTCTTCATGGGGGACACGCCACCGCGAAACATGTTCCGGCTGGGTTTCTCGTCGATCCGCCTCGAACACATCGAGGCGGGAATCGTGGCGCTGGCGCAGGTCATGCACGAGACGATGGCGGCGCAGGCGTAGCGGTAGCCACCCTGTCCCGGGCAAGGCCTCAGGGAGCGCCGTTGCGGCCGTAGAGTCGGAAGCCTTCCCGTGTGGAGAGCCGTTCGTAGTAGGCCGAAACGCCTTCCAGGGGCGGGTGATCGATGGGCACGCTGAACCAGCGATGTACCGACAGGCCGATGGGGATGTCGGCGAGCGTGAAGGCGTCGCCGGCCACGAACGCTTGCGTCGCCTGCAACTGACGATCGAGGACGCGCATCAGGCCGCTCCAGCGCTCGATACTGCTGGCAAGGGCGCGAGCATCGCCATAGTCGGGGGAGCGACGTACCAGCGACATGAACGGATATCGCCAGTACCAGTTCAGATCGGTGGCTTGCCAGTCGATCCACTGGTCGAGACGGGCGCGCTCGCGGGGGGCGACCGGATACAGATCGGTGCGCCCGCGCGAGGTGACCAGATAGCGCAGGATGCTGTTGGACTCCCACATCACGAAGCCGTCGTCTTCGATGACCGGCACCATCAGGTTCGGATTTAGCGCGGCGAATGCGGGATTGTCCAGCGTGCGCGACGCATCGCCATCGCCCCACGGTTCGTTCACGAACGGCAGACCGAGCTCATGGCTCAGCCACAACACCTTGCGTACATTGATGGACGACGGTCTGCCGAGAATGCGGAGCATGAGGCACCTTGATCGAGGGACGGATGCGGAGGACGGGATTGTCCGACAGCCCGATTCTAGGCGGGAAAGGGGTGCTCGGAACAGATACAGATCGTGCCTGCGTCGGGCAGAACAGAGGCGGTCAGCATTCGTGCAGCCCTCGATGTTCGGCATGCGGGAGCGGGCATGCGAGCGACTCGGGCCACGCGCGCACGCCGCCACCGGCTGGCGGCGACGTGCCCGTCAAACCGTCATTCGTCCCACGCCGGCGCGAGGCCTTCAGGGCTGACTTCGCGTCCATTGCGCTCCAGCGCGCCGATTCGCGCCATGTCATCGTCTGTCAGGCGCAGCGTCTGCGCCAGCAGGTTGCTCGCGAGGTTCTCTCGCCTGGTCGACGACGGGATCACGGAGAAGCCACGTTGCAGCGCCCATGCAAGTGCCACCTGCGCGGGTGTGGCTCGATGGCGCCGGGCGATCTCACCGATGACCGGATCACCCAACACCTTGCCGTAGCCCAGCGTCATGTACGACGTGACGCGAATCTCCGCTTGCGCCAGGAACGCGACGAGCTTCTGATTCTGGAGATACGGACTTAACTCGATCTGGTTGGTCGCGATGTTCTCCTTGCCGACCGCCGCGATCGCCTGCTTCGTAAGGTCGATATTGAAGTTCGAGACCCCGATCTGGCGCGTCAGGCCCCGGGCTTTCGCGTCCGCCAGCGCGGTCATGAATTCGTCGAGCGATACGCCGTTGCCGGGCGCCGGCCAATGAATCAGCGTGAGATCGACGTAATCGGTGCGAAGCTTGCGCAGGCTGTCTTCGAGGCTCGGCACCAGTTTGTCCTTGCCGTAGTTCTCGACCCAGATCTTGGTGGTGAGGAACAGTTCGTCGCGGCGCACGCCGGACTCGGCAATCGCCTGACCGACGTCGGCTTCGTTGCCGTAGATCTGCGCCGTATCGACGGCGCGGTAGCCGAGATCGATGCCGTTGCGAACGGAGTCGATGACGGCTTGCCCCTGCAGGCGGAACGTACCGAGACCGAAGGCGGGAATGTTGCTCATGACGAAGCTCCTTGAATGGGGAAAGTCGGTCGCAGTTTGCCCGCTTTACTTTTGATGAAAAAGTCGCTTATAAACGAAATTATTTTGATTTCAAATCAACAATGAAGATCACCCTCGATGAGCTTCAGGCCTTTGCTACCGTGGTGGACACGGGGTCGATCACGGCGGCGGCGCCGCAGCTCGGCCTGACGGTGTCGGCTACGAGCCGCACGCTGGGGCGGCTGGAGGAGAAGCTGAAGACCACGCTGCTGCGGCGCACGACACGGCGACTGGCGCTCACCGAGGAAGGCAAGGCGTTCCTGCAGAGCGCGCGCACGATCATCGATTCGGTCGAGAACGCCGAGGAGCAGATGCTCATGCGGCGCGAAAAGCCGTCGGGCCGACTGCGCGTCGACGCCGCAACGCCGTTCATGCTGCACGTGATCGTGCCGTTGGTGCAGGGCTACCGGCAACGTTATCCCGAGGTGGAACTGGAACTCAACAGTAACGAGGGCATCATCGACTTGCTGGAGCGCCGCACCGACGTTGCGATCCGCATCGGCCGGTTGAAGGACTCCACGCTGCATAGCCGCCTGATCGGCCACAGCCGCGTGCGGCTCTTCGCGAGTCCGGCCTATCTGGCGTCGCACGGTACGCCGCGTAAAGTCGAAGATCTCGCCAGACATACGCTGCTCGGCTTCACTGAGCCGGAATCGCTCAATGACTGGCCGATACCGGGGTCCGACGGCGCGCCGTACCGGATCGCACCGGACGTGACGGCGTCGAGCGGCGAGACGTTGCGGCAACTGGCGCTCGACGGCGCGGGCATCGTCAGCCTGTCGGACTTCATGACGGTGCGCGATCGAGAAGCCGGGCGCCTCGTGCAGATCCTGAGCCGTCAGACGCAGGAGGTGCGTCAGCCGATTCAGGCCGTCTACTACCGGAATACTGCCATCTCCGCGCGTATCGCCTCGTTCATCGATTATCTGGTGGAGGCACTCGATACCACGGTGTCAAAAGCGCCCGGGCGGTCGTGGACGTCCGGATGATGTCTGCAGGATTGCCACGCGATTCTCATCCTGTGGTGACGCGTTCCCGATTTCCGGACTGAACGTTTGCGTTTGATCAATTGCCGGAAAAATCATCGTGATATGGTTGATTCGCCATACTAACAATATCGCCCTTCCCCCGCGGGCACACGATGAAAATCAACCGACCAGCCTTTGTCCGTCGCGCGTTCGCGACGGTTGTCTTCGCCCTGACGATGGGGCACGGCATCTCGCAAGCCGCCACGCCCGAACCAGTGCCCGCCAACGCCGCATCGTCCGTCATCATCGACGATCTGCCGCAGAACTACCCCGCCGACATGGACGCCGCCACCCGGGCGCAAGTCATTCGGGGTCGCTATCTGGCTCGCCTGGGCGACTGCGTTGCCTGTCACACGGGCGACAAGTCGAAGCCGCTCGCCGGTGGCCTGTCGTTGCAGACGCCATTCGGCGAGCTGCATTCCACGAACATCACGCCGGACCCCGACACGGGCATCGGTCGCTACACGTTCGAGCAGTTTGAGAAGGCGATGAGAAAGGGCGTCGCTGCGGACGGCCACAACCTCTATCCGGCCATGCCCTATCCGTCCTACGCGAAGATGACGCCGCAGGACATGCGCGACCTCTATGCCTATCTGATGAAGGGGGTGACGCCCGTGCGTCAGGAGAACCGGCCGCTGGGTCTGGGCTTCCCCTTCAATCAGCGTTGGGGTCTGGCGATGTGGAACTGGATGTTCCTCGACAATACACCGTTCGTGAAGAACGAAGCGAACAGCGTGGAATGGAACCGTGGCGCGTACATCGTGCAGGGGCTGGGCCATTGCGGTGCCTGTCACACACCGCGCGGGGTCGGCTTCCAGGAAAAGGCGATGAGCGATGCCGGCAGCAACGGGAAATTCTTCCTGTCCGGCGAGACGGTGGAGCACTGGCGCGCGCTGAGTCTGCGCAATCTCTGGACGCCGCAGGAAACCGCACGCATGCTCAAGACCGGCCGCAACGACTACGGCACCGTGTCGGGCAACATGGTTGACGTGGTGCAGCACAGCACGCAGTACATGACGCAGGAAGACCTGCTGGCGATCGGCACCTACCTGAAGTCGCTGCCGGTCTCCGATGTGGAGAAGCCGATGACGGTGGCCCGCAACGGCGCAGTGAACATTGTTCCCGCGCCCGACATCGTGCCGGGTACGACGATGGCTGTCAGTGCCGCACATGAGCCCGTGGGGCTTTATACGACCCGTGGCGGCCTCGGCTACCTGCAATTCTGTGTGGACTGCCACCGTGCCGACGGCGCGGGTGTCGTGAACGTCTTCCCGCCACTGGCCGGCAACCCGGCGTTGCAGTCGGCGGACGCCTCCACGCTGGTGCACATCATGCTCACGGGATGGGCGTCGCCGAAGACCGCCGCTCATCCGCGCGTAATGACGATGCCGGGCTTCTCGCGACTCGGCGACGGCGAAATTGCCGACATCCTGACCTTTGCGCGTACCGCCTGGGGACGCGCAGGGTCGCCGCCGGTGACGAGTGCAATGGTGGCGAAGATGCGCAAGCAGCTCGACGTCAAGATCGACAATTCGACGTTCGTGACACCGCGACTGGCCGACATGCTGGCGGCGCCCAATGCGTCTCAACTGGTGCTGGGCGCACGGCTCAACATCGACACGCGCACGCTGCTGCCGCGCAACGTCGGCAACGCGTTGAACTGCGCCAGTTGCCATCTGAACGCCGGTACCGTCGCCGATGGATCGCCGTATGTCGGCGTGTCGGCTTCGTTCCCGACGTACATCGCCCGCTCGGGCCGGGTCATTACGATCGAAGAGCGCATCAACGGGTGTTTCAACCGCTCGATGAATGGTAAGCCGCTGCCGCTCGAGTCGACGGAGATGAAGGCCATGGTGGCGTACTTCGACTGGATGCGCGCCGAGACCTCGCCCGAAGGCAAGGTGGAGGGACGCGGCATCGGCAAGATCAGCCAGAAGATCGTGCCCGATAGCGTCAATGGGAAGCGCATCTACGCGGCCCAGTGCGCACTATGTCACGGTGAGAACGGCGAAGGCGTGAAGAACGCACGCGGCGAATGGACCTACCCGCCGCTGTGGGGTGACGATTCGTTCAACATCGGCGCCGGCATGGCCCGAACTTACACGGCGGCCGCGTTCGTGAAGCGCAACATGCCGATCGCCTTCCATGGCCGCTTCCCGCTCGGGCAGGGGGGGCTGACCGATCAGGAAGCCGTGGACGTCGCGGAATACTTCACGCATCAGCCGCGTCCGGACTTCGCGGGCAAGGCGAACGACTGGCCCAAAGACAAGAAGCCGGCAGACGCGCGGTACTGACGCGGCCTGATGTGACGTGCGGCGGCGTGCGGTGTCGCGCCCTCAGGCGAACGCCGCCGAGCCCATGCGGAACAGGGCCACGCCACCCGCCGCGATCACGCCGATGAAGGCGCACCACTCGGGCACGGAGAAGAACGACTTTCCGTGCTCGTGCCGGGCCCACGCGTAGAGCAGGCTGCCCGGCGCGTACAACAGCGCTGACAGCAACAGCAGGTCGATGCCGCAGATGTAGAGCAGGAACGCGGTGTAGATCGTGGCGACGATCGCGATGGCATAAAGCCGCCGCCTGACGCCCGGGTTGTCTTCGTTGGCGGCGGCACGGGCACGGATCACCTTCAGGCTGAAGAGCGCCACCAGCAGATAGGGGATCAGCGCCATCGTGCTGGTCATGCGCAGCATCATCGAGAATGCGTCGGTCGACCAATAGGTACTCACGACAAACGCCTGCACCACGCAAGACGTCAACCAGACGGCGCTGACCGGCAGCTGTTTGTCATTGACCCGCGCAAAGACCTTCGGCATCGCATGGGCGAGCGCGGTCGCGTAGATCACTTCCGCGCAGATCAGCGACCACGCGAGATACGCGCCCAATACCGACAGGATCAGTGCGCCGGAAATGAACGCCACGCCTGCCGGGCCTGCGACCGCCCCCAGCACCGAGGCCATCGATGGCTGTCGCATGACGCCAAGCTCGGACTGCGGCAGTACGGCGTAAGGCAACAACGTCACGAGGACCAGCAGCAACAGGACAAAGGCGAAGCCGAACAGCGTCGCCTTGCCGACGTCCTCACGCGTTCGCGCGTATCGGGAGTAAACGCTCGCCCCTTCAATCCCGATAAAGACGAATACCGTGACTAGCATGGTGGAACCCACTTGGGTCCCCAGTCCTGTTTCGGCTGTCGCAATATTCAACGAGAAGGCATCGGGATCGATCCGGGTAATGAGGATTCCGATAAAAACGAATATCGGTAGGATTTTGATGACGGTGACGATCGAGTTGATCAGCGTGGCCTGGCGAATACCTCGCAGCAGCATCAGGTGAAAGCACCAGATCCCAACGGACGAGACGCCGATGGCGATGGCGGTATTGCCGTCGCCGAAGGCGGGGATATAGGCGCCCAGCGTGGATTTGATGAGTACCCAGTAGGAGACGTTGCCGAAGCACCCGGCCATCCAGTAGCCGAAGGCGGAAATAAAACCGGCGTAATCGCCGAAGCCGTCGCGCGCGTAGGCAAAAATGCCTGAATCCAGGTCCGGCCGGACTTCTGCAAGGTATTGAAAGACGCGCGCGAGCATGAACATGCCGCCGCCCGCAATGCACCACGAAATGATCGCGCCCACGGGCCCGGTCGACATGCCGAAATTGCGTGGCAGTGAGTAAATGCCTGCGCCAACCATGGAGCCGACCACAATGGCCCACAGCACAGGAAGCGAGACTTTCGATTCGTCGGACGACTTCATTTTTGTCTCCTCGCGCCGCTCGAATGCTCATTTTTCCAACAATGCATGCTACATTGCCTTCTGAAAACTTCGGAAGCCGGGTTTCTCCGGTTCCCCGCAAAGATTTCACCGTGCATGATAGGCCCGTATTCCGCAACATGTTCCATCGCGATACGGGCTTTGAAAGTTAACACGTTCATTCCCCGCTCCGCATCCGTCGGCAGCGAAACGACACAAACGGCATTTCAACGGTTCAGCAGGGCGTTTCATTCGGTTTCGACTTAGCGCATTTCCCCCAGATTGCGAGGTCGCAGATGACGAATAACGAACTCAAGATGTCCCGTACTCAACTCACTGCCATGGTGGTGGGCGGGATGGTAGGGGCCGGGATCTTCTCGTTACCCCGAACGTTCGCGAATGCCACCGGACCGGTGGGCGCCATCATCGCGTGGTGTATCGCGGGTGTCGGCATGTACATGCTCGCCCGGGTCTTTCAGTTCCTCGCGCAGAAAAAGCCGGACATGGACGCCGGCGTCTTCATGTACGCGAAGGCGGGCTTCGGCGACTACCCGGGCTTCCTGTCGGCCTTCGGTTACTGGATCGGCAGTTGTATCGGCAACGTCTCCTACTGGGTGCTCATCAAATCCACGTTGGGCGCTTTCTTTCCGATCTTCGGCGATGGCAACACACTCATTGCCATCGGCACGGCGTCGGTCGGGATCTGGCTGTTCCACTACCTGATTCTGCGTGGCGTGAAGCAGGCCGCGTTCATCAACACCGTGGTCACGTTCGCGAAGGTCATCCCGATTCTCGTGTTCATCGTGATCCTGATCTTCGCCTTCAAGGCCGACATGTT
The DNA here is from genome assembly GCF_040391475.1 of Pandoraea pnomenusa. GTDB lineage: Bacteria > Pseudomonadota > Gammaproteobacteria > Burkholderiales > Burkholderiaceae > Pandoraea > Pandoraea pnomenusa_C. The sequence goes on from NZ_JBEBXS010000034.1 coordinate 23,713, forward strand.
CCGGCTGAACATCCAGTCGGCGTCGGTGGACGCGGGCGGCATCGTGGAGCAGGTTCGCGCCACCATGCTGGTGACGGTGTTCGTCTTCATCGGGATCGAAGGGGCGAGCGTGTATTCGCGCTATGCGAAGAAGCGCGAAGACGTGGGCTACGCGACGATTGCCGGCTTCGCCGGCGTGACGGGCCTGATGGTGCTCGTGTCGATGCTGCCCTTCGCGGTGTTGCCTCGCGGCGACGTTGGCGGTATGCGCCAGCCGTCGATGGCGGCCGTGCTCGAGAGCGTGGTGGGGCCATGGGGCGGCATCTTCGTGAGTATCGGCCTGATCGTCTCGGTGCTCGGCGCCTATCTCGCCTGGTCGCTGATCTGCGCGGAAGTGATGTTCGCTGCCGCGAAGAACAACGACATGCCCTCGCTGTTCGCGAAAGAGAACGCCAACAACGTGCCGGCCAACGCCCTGTGGATCACGAACATCATTGTGCAGTTGCTGGTGGCGAGCACGTATTTCTCGCGTGACGCCTTCTCGCTCATGCTCAACCTCACCAGCTCGATGTCGCTGATTCCGTATCTGCTGGTGGCGGCATACGGCTGGATGATTTCGCGTCGTGGAGAGGGCTACGCCGCCGGCGCAGACGACCGCAGGCGCGACCTCACCTTCGCCGTCATCGCGGTGGTCTACACGCTCTTCATGATCGTGGCGGGCGGCGTCAAATTCATTCTGCTCTCCGCCATCCTGTACGCGCCGGGCACGGTGCTTTACGCATGGGCACGTCGTGAGCGAGGGCTCAAGGTTTTCGAAACCCCGATCGAATGGGGCATCTTCATTGTGGCGGTGGTGGCTGCGGTTGCCGGGGTCGTGGCAATGGCGACCGGTGCCATGACCATCTGAACGAGCGGAGATCGACATGGCAAAGACGAAAGGCGGCAAGAAGCAGACAGACGCAAACGCCAGCCCGTTTGGCGTGTATTCGGAAGTGGGCCAGCTCCGCAAGGTGATGGTCTGTGCGCCCGGGCTCGCGCACTCGCGTCTGACGCCGAGCAATTGCGACGAACTGCTGTTCGACGACGTGCTGTGGGTCGACAACGCGAAGCGCGATCACTTCGACTTCGTCACGAAAATGCGCGATCGCGGTGTAGAAGTCGTGGAGATGCACAACCTGTTGGCCGAGACCGTGGCGATGCCTGAAGGCAAGCAGTGGATTCTCGACAATCAGGTGGTGCCGAATCAGGTCGGTCTCGGTTTCATCGACGAGTTGCGCAGTTACCTCGAAGGGCTCGACAACCGCAAGCTGGCCGAGACGCTGCTCGGCGGCCTGTCGATTCACGACTTTCCCGAGACTCACGGAGGCGCGGCGCTCAAGGTCGTGCGCGAGGCCGCCGGCGCGACAGAGTATCTGCTGCCGCCGCTGCCCAACACGCTCTACACGCGCGACACGACGTGCTGGATCTACGGCGGCGTGACGCTCAATCCGCTGTACTGGCCGGCGCGCCATGAAGAGACGATCCTGACCACGGCGATCTACCGGTTCCATCCGGACTTCGCCGGCAAGGTCAATGTGTGGTGGGGCGATCCGACGCAGGACCACGGGCTGGCCACGCTCGAAGGCGGCGACGTGATGCCCATCGGCAACAAGACCGTGCTGATCGGCATGAGCGAGCGCACGTCGCGCCAGGCGATCAGCCAACTGGCGAACGAACTGTTCAAGCGCGGTGCCGCCGAGCGCGTGATTGTTGCGGCCATGCCCAAGATTCGCGCCGCGATGCACCTCGACACGGTGTTTACCTTCGCGGATCGCGATTGCGTGCTCACGGCCCCGGACTTCATGGCAAAGACACGCACGTTCTCCTATTGGCCGAGCGACGGCCCTGCGGGCGTGGAGCTTCGCGCCGAGAAAAAGCCGTTCGTCGACGTGGTCGCGAGCGCGCTGAATCTCAAGAAGCTGCGCGTAGTCGAGGCGGGCGGTAGCGATTACCAGCGCGAGCGTACGCAATGGGACAGCGGTGCCAACCTCGTGTGCGCGTCGCCGGGCGTGGTGTTCGCCTACGACCGCAACACGTATACGAACACGCTGTTGCGCAAGGCAGGCATCGAGGTGATCACCATCGTCGGTGCGGAACTCGGCCGCGGCCGTGGCGGCGGTCACTGCATGACGTGCCCGATCATTCGCGATCCCGTGGACTATTGAGATGACGATCCTACGGCGTTCGGGGCGCAGGCTTCGCGCCGTCGCGAGGGTGGCGGCATTCGCCACCTTCGCCACCCTTGTCATACCTGCCTATGCCGCGATGTCCGTGTTGCGGCCGCCGCGCGAGGCTCGCTCCGACCAGCCGTTGGTCGTGACCATCGTCTACTCGGGCGACGCGAACGGTTTTACCGGCGAGATTCCGGCGGAGCTGACCGTCACGCTGACCAACGGCGAGGCTGCACCGCGACGCGTTGCCCTGACGCGCGATACGTCGTCACCCGCGCAAGTGGCGCTCGCTCCCGGCGAAATGAAGGCCGTTTCGTATAGCGCAGCCTGGCCCGAGTGGGCACGCGGCCTGCTGAAAATCGATGTACCCGACACGGACGTCTCGCCGTCCGTGGTGCTGCTCACACGTATGAAGGACGGTGCGCCGGTAGCCGAAGACACTTCGCCATCGTCGTCGTGGATGACGGCGGCCGCACCCACGGACGCCACGTCGCCACGCAATGACGGTACGGTGCCGATTTCACCGTCACCGCCCAGGGCATCCGACCTCGGCACGTTCCTGGGCGGACGGTTGTCGAGCTACGAGCCGATGTACTTTGCCGATGGCTTTGGCTCGCACGGCGAGAATCTCGCCAAGTTCCAGGTCAGCATCAAGTTCCGGTTCATCATGCCGGACGATCCGCGCTCGCGTCGTTTCACCGACAACATTTACTTCGGCTACACGCAGGTGTCACTGTGGGACATGCGCGAGTATTCGGCGCCATTCCGCGATACCAGCTACAAACCGGCGCTGTTCTACTACGTGGCCGACACCGGCTGGCGTACGAGCTGGTTCACGCGCATGGGGTTCGAGGGCGGCTACGAGCATGAGTCGAATGGCAAGGCTGGGCCGGATTCGCGCGGCATCGATACCTTGTTCGTCAAACCGATCTTCGAGTTTGGCGACCTCAACGCGAATTACCTGACCGTCGCACCGAAGATCTATTGGTACGAGCACAAAGCCGACGAGAACAGCGACATTGCCGATTATCGCGGCTACGTCGACCTGCTGCTGAAGTACGGCAGCAACGACGGCTGGCAGCTTGCCGCGACCCTGCGCAAGGGGATGAAGGGAGGCAAGGGCAGTATCGACACGCAATTCACTTATCCGCTCGCCAAACTCATTTCGAGTGCTTGGGGGGGATACATCTGGGTCGGCTATTTCAACGGCTATGGAGAAGACATTCTCGATTACAACAAGCATCGCTGGATAGCGCGTATCGGCTTTGCCGTCTCGAGGTAGCATCGGCGGGGACGGTTCACGATCAACGGTCGCCACAGAGAGTCGAGAGTTGTCATGCAAGCGAAATCTCGCGGTGGGTTCTGGAAGTGGAGCAAGCGCCTTCTGATTGCGCTGCTGCTGGTTTTGGCCACATTCCTTGTCTTGCGCATCTACGAGACGCAGCGTGGCCCGTCGCTCTCGCTCTGGCACACCTACGTGCCGCCCGACTGGCATGCGTCCGAGATCGACCACGCCACCTGGGCGCAATACATCGCTCACGAGAACGAGCTCTTCGACGATGTGCGCCAGCACGTCAGCGCGAAGCTGCCCCCCGGCGAGCGGGTGCTGAGCAACCGCTTCAACCCCGAAAGCGCCATCTACCCGCCGCATTTTTCACACGACTGGAACCGTTCGTACACGCTCATGCCGCAGGGCACGCCGCGCGGCGTGGTGGTGCTCCTGCATGGCCTGACCGATTCTCCCTACAGCTTGCGGCACATCGGCAGGCGCTATCAGGAGGACGGATTCGCGGTCGTCGGCATTCGTCTGCCGGGGCACGGCACCGTGCCTTCCGGGCTGACCGACGCCACGTGGGAAGACTGGCGTGCGGCCACGCGGCTGGCAGTGCGTGAGGCGCGCACGCTCGTGCCGAAGCCCGCACCGCTGCATCTCGTCGGATTCTCGAACGGCGGGGCATTGGCCATGCAGTTCGCGCTCGACGCACTGGAAGACGACAAGCTCGACCGTCCCGACAAGCTGCTGCTGATCTCGCCGATGATCGGCATCACGCGTTTCGCGCGCTTCGCCGGGCTGGCCGCGTTGCCCGCGTTCCTGCCGCCGTTTGCGAAAGCGGCCTGGCTCGGCATCGTGCCGGAGTTCAACCCGTTCAAGTACAACTCGTTTCCGGTCAACGGCGCACGTCAGTCGTTTGCGCTGACGCAGGCCTTGCAGTCGCAGATCTCGCGCATGTCGCGCGATGGCGTGCTCGACGGCCGACTTCCGCCGGTACTGACATTCCATTCGGTCCTCGATTTCACGGTGAGCACGCGTGCCGTAGTCACCGCGCTGTATCAGCATCTACCTGCCAATGGCAGCGAACTGGTGCTGTTCGACATCAACCGCTCGGCCAAGATGACGCCGTTCTTCCGGGCCGCCGCGTCCGACGCCATGCTGCGTCTGCTGCCGTCGCCGCCGCGCACCTACCGCACGACGGTCATCACGAACGCGAGCAATGACTCGCCGAACATGGTCGCGCAGGTGACCGAGGCGGGCGCTACCGAGACCGTCGTCAATCCGATTCCCTACCAGTATCCGGGCGAGATCTTCTCGCTCTCGCATGTGGCGCTGCCGTTCCCGATGTCCGACACGCTGTACGGCCTGCATCCGGACGAGCCGGAAGATTTCGGCGTGCATCTCGGCGCCATGTCCGTGCGCGGCGAAGTCGGCTTTCTCGTGATCGGCTCCGACACCTTCCTGCGTCTGTCGTCGAATCCGTTCTATCCGCTCATGGCGCAATACGTCGACAACCTGACCGGCGCCGCGCCGCATTGACCGCAACCGCTTCCTCTTCGCCAACACGCGACGTACCGTACCGTGCCAAGTGACCTTCTGATTACCGTCGGCCTGCTGTGCAGCGCCGTCGTGATGTTCATCATCGGACGCCCGCGCGCCGACGCCGTGGCGCTCATCATGATCGTGGCGCTCCCTGCGCTGGGCATTGTGTCGGTGCCGCAGGCGCTCGCGGGCTTCTCCGACCCGAACTTCATCCTGATCGCGACCCTGTTCGTCATTGGCGATGGCCTGGTGCGTACGGGCGTGGCGCACCACCTCGGTGAGTTCCTGATGGAACGTGGCGGCTCAAACGAGCAGCGACTGATGGTGCTGCTGATGGTGATCATCGGGATCATGGGGTCGGTGATGAGCTCGACGGCGGTCGTCGCGATCTTCATCCCGATCGTGCTCAACATTGCACGCAAGTCGAACATCGCGCACACGCGCCTCATCATGCCGGTCGGCGTGGCGGCGCTCACCAGCGGCATGCTGACGCTGGTGGCGACGACGTCGAATCTGGTGGTCAACAGTGCGCTGGTGTATCGCGGCTACGACGGATTCAGCTTCTTCGGCATCTCCTTTGTCGGGGTGCCGATTCTCGTGGCCGCCATCGCCTACATGTTGTTCGCGAGCCGATGGCTCAATCACAAGACGAAGACGGAAACGCAGCAACGGCCGACCATGCAGGACTGGATCGAGCGCTACTCACTGGCGGGACGTGCCTTCTGGCTGAAGGTCGGGGTGAACTCACCGCTGGTCGGGCAGACGCTGGGCAGTTTCAATCTCGACGACGACGATGACGACGACGCCGACCGTGGCGCGCATGTGGTTGCGGTGGAACGCCGCATCGGCATGGGGGCGGTCGTGATGCTCGGCACGTCGGAGACAACCATCGCCGTAGGCGACGTGCTGCTGCTCGACGCCGATGCCGAGTCGTTCAACGTGCGGGCTTTCTGCGCGCGCTACCTCGTGCTGGAGCTGTCGATGTCGGGGGCGTACTTCATGGATCAGACGCGAGACGTCGGCATGGCGGAAGTGATCGTGCCGCCGGACTCGAGTCTCGTGGGCGGTGTGGTAAGCCAGTCGGCGTTGCATCGTCACGGGGTGACGGTGGTGGGTTTGCGTCGCGCGGACGGTCCGGTCGAGAAGGGGTTGCAGGATACGCGCCTCAAGGTCGGCGACACCCTGTTGGTGATCGGGACGTGGGACAGCATCTTCGCCATGCAGTCGGTGGAACACGATCTGGTGTGTCTGGCGATGCCCATCGAGAGCGAGTCGTCGGTGCCCGCGCCGCACAAGGCGATCCAGGCCATTGGATGTCTCGCGCTGGTGGTCGCGCTGATGCTCACCCCCAGCGTCCCGAATGTCCTCGCCGGGCTGACGGGGTGTCTGCTGATGGGGCTGCTGGGCTGCATCACGCTAGACTCGGCGTACCGCGCCATTCACTGGCGCACGATCGTGTTGATCGTGGGCATGCTGCCGTTCTCGATTGCGCTGCAACGCACGGGGGGCATCGACATTGTGGCTGACGCACTGGTGCACGTGGCCAGCGAGTGGGGCGTGCACAGTCTGATTGCTGCCGTGTTCGCGTTGACGCTGGTGATCGGCACGGTCGTGTCGAGTACACCTACGGCCGTGTTGATGGCGCCGGTGGCCATCACGATGGCGGAACACCTGGGCCTGTCGCCGTATCCGTTTGCGCTCACGGTGGCGATTGCGGCGAGTGCCGCTTACATCTCGCCGATTGCCACGCCGGTCAGCGCGCTCGTGAGCAGCGCGGGTAACTACAAGCTTTGGGACTTCGTGAAGATCGGCACGCCGATGGCGCTGATCGCCGGGGCGATCAGCGTCGTGCTTGTGCCGTTGTTCTGGCACGTGTGAGCGGTTGACGTCGCGCGTGACGCGACGCCTGCACGCCGCGCATGGCGCAAGCGTGCGCTATCACTCGGTGCGGGTGCCGGCGAGGCGCACGCGCACTGTGCCCGTCTCGCCGCGACGCGTGATCGCGATGGACGCCGTGGCCGGCGACGCGTTGATCAACGCGCGAAGGTGCTCGACATCTTCCACGACTCGGCCATTGACGCCGAGAATCACGTCACCGGGGCGGATACCCGCCTTCGCTGCCGGGCCGGAAGCTTCCTGCACCAGCACGCCCGCGTCGATGCCGAGGCTGTCGGCTTCGTCGTCCGACAGCGGGCGCACGGCCACGCCGAGGCGGGGCTTCGACACACGCGTGAGGCCCTGATCCGGCCCCTGGCCTTGCGACGGCCCACCGCGCACGATGCGCTCCTTGATACGCATCGCTTCGTCGATCGGAATGGCGAACGACAGGCCCTGATAGCCACCGGTACGCGAATAGATCATCGAGTTGATGCCGATGACTTCGCCCTTCAGGTTGAACAGCGGACCGCCCGAGTTGCCGGGGTTCACCGGCACATCCGTCTGGATGAAGTGCACCGGGCTGTCTTCCGACATCTGGCGCGATTTTGCGCTGATGATGCCCGACGTCACGGTGTTGTCCAGGCCGTAAGGCGAGCCGATGGCGACAACCCATTCGCCCACGCGGCTTTGCGCGGGATCGCCGATCTTCACGGCGGGCAGGCCGCTACCGGAGATCTTGAGCACGGCGACGTCCGCGGCGCGGTCGGTGCCGATGACGCGCGCGGGAAGCTTGCGGCCGTCGGCGAGCTTGACCAGAACCTGATCCGCGCCGGAGACGACGTGGTTGTTGGTGAGGACAAAGCCGTCCTGGCTGATGATGAAGCCGGAACCGAGGCTGGCGGCCTTGCCGCCATCGGACAGCCGGCCCTTGATGGCGTCGATATGCACCACGGCCGGGCCGTAGCGCGACACGATGGACGCGAAGTCGGGTGCCTGCGCGCTGGCACCTGCACCGGCGCGCGAGGCCGGGCCGCTGGTCTCGGCTGCGCTCGCCAATCCGGGGCCCACGAGGAGGGATCCGGCAAGCGCGATGCCGAGGAGACTGCCGGCGACGCGGCCGTGACGATACGTACTGATGCCCATGATGCTTGCGGATTGCGAGGTTGCAAAAAGGTCAGGATGACCTTGGGAGTTCGCATCCTATGCCGCAAGTCTTAAGCGAGCCTTAAGAAATCCCTGAGTGGCGTGGTTCAGACGGAGACGGTGCGGTAACGTCGGCTCAACCGCATGAGCAGCGCATTGCCCGCCAGCGCGAACAGCATCAGGAAAAGCGCCACGGCCATGATCGTGTCGATGTCGCCGAGATTCATGGCGTTGGCAAGCTGATGGCCCAGCCCCTTTTGCGAGGCGAACATCTCGCCGATCAACACCCCCAGCAATGACAGCGAGAATCCCAGCCGGATCCCCGAGAACACTTCCGGCAGTGCGGCGGGCAGCACGACGCGCAGTGCGATCTGACGGCGCGACAGGTGCATCGCATGGGCGGCACGGAAGTAGACGGGCCGGATTTGCCGAATGCCGTTCATCGTGAAGACGAGGATCGGGATCAGGCCGTGCATGACACCGAAAGCGACCTTGGCGGCGAGACCGAGCCCGAAGATCAGCAGCACGAACGGATATAGCGTGACCTTCGGCAGCGAGTACAGGTTGACGAGAATCGGCTCGGCCACGTTCGCGGCAAGGCGGTTCGCGCCCAATATCAGTCCCAGCGCAATGCCGCCGACGATGGCGACGGCCAGCGAGTAGAGCAGCGCTTGCCCCGTCTCGGCGGCATCAAGCCAGAACGACGCCGTGCCCATCATCTGCCAAAGCCCCTGCGCCGTGGTGAGCGGCGAGCCGAGCGCGGCGTTGTTGACCATGTGCACACCCTGCCAGAGGGCGATGAGGCCCAGCAGGACAGCGAGCGTGCCGAGCGGATTGGCTTTCTTCATTTCCATGCAGGTCCCCGCTTCAGCGACGACGACGCGCCGCAAAGCGCGCGTCGGCGTGGTTGAGCAAGGCGTTGACCAGTGTCACGGTGACCAGCACCATGAGCATCAGCGCGTACATGTCGGCGTTCTCGAAGTTGTTGTAGGCGTAGCTGATGGCGTAGCCGATGCCCGAACCGGAGAGAATGAATTCGGAGGCGATCACGCCGATAAACGCGTGCGACACCGCCAGCCGCACACCGCTGAACAGATAGGGCAGGGCCGCAGGCAATTGAATGTGCCAGACGGTCTGCCAGCGTGTCAGACGCATCGTGCGCGCCGTTTTCGAGAACGCGCGGGGAATGCGATCGAGGCCGGTCATGGTTGCCGTGATCATCGAGACGACCGCCAGCAGCGTGGCGATGGCGATGATCGGCAGCGCCCCTACGCCGAACAGCACGATGAAGACCGGGTAGAACGCGAATGTCGGTACGGCGTAGTAGCTCGCGATGAGCGGTTCCAACGCGCGACGCACGCCGGGCATCGCATGGATCGCGAGTCCGGCAGCGAACCCGAGCGCCACGGCGCTCACCGCCGCGATGGCGATGCTCGCAAAGCTCGTGGCGATATCGTGGGTGAAGCGGCCTTCGCGCAGGACATCGAAGGCGTGCAGCGCCATCGCACTCGGGGCGATCATGACCGGCGCCGGAATCGTGCCGGTGCGGCACAACCCTTCGACGATCAGGATCAGTCCTGCGACAACACACGTGCGAATGAGGCGTTCGGCGTGAATCATGACAACGTTTTCGTACTCGGGGCTCAACGACCGCGCATGCCCGGACGGCGTGCACCGCCGTCGCGCGAGGGCTCGCCCGCCTGCATGGCCTTGAGCGACTCGTCGCGCAGGGTTTCCCACAACCGCGCGGTGATGTCGCCGAAGCGCGGCGCGGCAACGCCACGGCTGTCGCGCTGGCGATCCCAGCCGGTTTCGATGATGTCGATGAAGCGTCCCGGACGCGACGACATCACGCCCACGCGATCGGAGAGCACTGCGGCTTCGTCGAGCGCGTGCGTGATCAGCAGCACGGTGGCTGACGTTTCGCGCCAGAGGCGCAGCAATTCGTCGCCCATGAGCATGCGCGTTTGCTGGTCGAGGGCGCCGAACGGTTCGTCGAGCAGGATCAGGCGCGGGGCGATGACCAGCGTGCGTGCGATACACATGCGCTGACGCATGCCGCCGGACAACTGCGCCGGACGCGCATTCGCGAAGTCACGCAGCCCCATGAAACCGAGTGCGTAATCCACACGACGGGCGATCTCGGTACCGTCGACACCGGCCATGCGAAGGCCGAAGCCGATGTTCTCGCGCACGGTGAGCCAGGGGAACGAGGCATCTTCCTGAAAGACGACACCTACGCCATCGGGAACACCGGTCACCGGCTTGCCTTCGAATTGCACGGTGCCGGCGGTGGGCGCGGCCAGCCCGGCGATCAGTTCGAGCAACGTCGACTTGCCGCAGCCCGACGGGCCGACGACGGAGAAGAACTCGCCACGGCGAAGCGTCAGATCGACAGGGCCGAGCGCCTGCATCTTCACCTTTCGGGAGGTCTTTTCGTCAGGCGTGTCGAAGACCTTCGTCACGCCCGAGAGCACCGCATGCGGTTCGCGTCCGGTGCCCGACGTGCCGGTGCCATCGACCAGATGCAAGTGCGAGTTCTGGCACTGCGATGTCATAGCTGACCCTTTGCGCGGACGTCCGCGGGCAGGAAGCGCGAATCGATGAGCTTCGCCCAGTCGACGTCTTCCTTGATCTCGCCGATGAGCTTGAGGCCGCTGGCGACGCGATCCAGTTCGGTGCGGTCGAACTGTCCCTGACTCCACATATGCGACTGCACCATGTTGTCCACGGCTTCCTTCGCGACTTCCGGCGACAGCTTGAACTGCACCGCCAGCAGTTTTGCGGCGGCGGCCGGGTCGGCGTAGGTGGCGTCCACGCCCGCGCGGCGACCGGCAATGATCGCGCGCAGCGTGTCGGGATGCGATTGCGCGAACGCGCGCGTGGTGATGCCGACCGAAGTGGTCATGGGCTTGAGCACGTCGCCCGCGCGATAGAGCGTGCGGTATTTCGACTTGCGCAGGATCGAGAGCGGTTCGATGGCGACCGCACCGGCGACCGCGCCTTGCTCGAGCATCGTCATGCCGTTCACATAGCCGCCCGAGGCGACACGCGTGATCTTCGAGGCGTCGATGCCTTTCTCGCGGAGGACCATGAGAAACAGCATCTCGGACACGCTTTTGGGCGACGTGATGGCGACCTTCTTGCCGACGAGATCGTTCAGCGAGCGGATCGGGCTGTCGGGCATCGTGACCATCGATGCTTCGGCCACACTGCGCGTTCCGGTGTTCACGATCACGATGTCGAGCCCCTGACGCGCGGCTGCGAGCGCGGCGGAGACCGCGACTTCGCCATAAGGTGTCTTGCTCGCCAGAATGTTGCGCACGGTGGTGCCGCCGCCGCCCGAACTCAGAATGCCGGTGATGTCGATGCCCGCCTTCTTGAACAGTCCGCGATCCAGGGCCACGGCGTAGGGCAGCCCGTACAGGCTGCTGCCCCACTGCGTCACGGAAATTTCCTCGGCGTGGGCCGTACGCGCGGCGGGCATGAACAGGGCGCTGGCCAGTGCGAACAGTTGAACGAGGGGGAACAGCCTTTTCATCATCGACTCCGGGTCAAACCAGCCGGCGCATCGGTGCGCGCCGGGAACGAAATAGCGCAAAGCGCTCGATCATACGCTGCCGGCGCACTTCAGAGACAGGATTTGCGCCATGAGACGGCACATTATGGCGAATCGGGACGAGGCCATTGTCATATGCGCCAAACGCGCGCTTGCGGCGCCAGGCGCCCCCCGTGCGAGTGGCGCGCCGCTCGACGGCACCCGCAACTTAGTGTCAGAGGCTCACATGATGCGGCATTTTGCCGTTTCGCGCCGGGTTGGACCGGCGGTGCCTGTTCGAAGGGGGAAGAGAGGACGTGCACGCGACCGTAATCGTGATTAGTATGGACGGCGACAAACCACGACAACATCACATCGCATGCACGCTTCCTCGATTCAGGCCGTCATCTTCGACTTCGATCTGACGCTGGCCGACTCCTCCGACGCCATCGTCGAATGCACGCAATATGCGCTCGGACATCTCGAATGCCACGACGCGACGCCTGCGCAAATTCGCGCGGTCATCGGCCTGTCGCTGCCGATGATGTTCCAGACCCTGAGCAACGACGCCGATCCCGAGTGCGCGGCGGCGTTCGTGAAGCACTTCGTGGCGCGTGCCGATGCCATCATGGTGCAGTCGACGCGTATCTATCCCGAAGTCCCCGCCTTGCTGGCGAATCTGCGCGCGGAAGGCCTGTCGGTGGCGATCGTCTCGACGAAATTCCGTCACCGCATCGACGCGATTCTCACGGTGGCAGGCCTGCGCGAGCAGGTCGACGTGGTGATCGGCGGCGAGGACGTGCAACGTCACAAGCCGGACCCGGAGGGGATTGCACAGGCGCTTGGCCGGCTGAATCTCACTGCCTCAGAAGCGATCTATGTTGGCGATCACGCGGTGGATGCACAAGCGGCGGCGCAGGCCGGGACGGGGTTCATCGGGATGGTGACCGGCACCACGTCGCACGCGGGGTGGGCCGAGGCAGGGAAAATGGCCGTCAAGTCTCACGTAGGCGAGGTGGCCAGCCTCGTGCGCGCGATGCGGTCGCCGACGCCGCAAGCGTCTGCAGACGTAGCGTGAGCGGGCTCGCGATGACCGATGTGGCTGCTGTCGCATCCGTCGTCGTCGCGTTCCGCACCCATCTCGCTTCGTGCGGCCGAAGTATCTGTCGCACTTGATGCGAGGACTACCGCCGCACCAGCGCCACGACGTACACGCAATCCTGCTTGCCGGCATTGGTGAACGTGCACGGAGCGGGCGGCCCGAGCTGGAGGCAGTCGCCCTCCGTCAGTTGATACGTCAATTCCCCTTCCACGAACGTCAGCGTGCCTTGGCGCACCCAGATCTGCTGATGCTGGAACGTGAACGCCGATGACGGGTACGACACACTGACGCCCGCCGGCAGCGTCACCTCCAGCAACTCCAGCATGCCGCCGTTGCGCGGTGACACAGCCCGGCGCAGATAGCCGGTTTCCGGATCCTGCCAGACCAACTGGTCCGCACCGCGACTCAACCGCTCGCCCGACTGCTCCGCCAGCGACAGGAGCATCGACAACTGCAATCCGAACGCGCCCGACAGGCGGCCCAGCAACGCGGCCGTCGGACTCGCCGCACCGCGTTCGATCTTGCTGATCATCGCCTTCGACACGCCGGAACGATCGGCGAGGTCGCCTAACGACCAGCCACGGGACTCGCGTTCGATACGGATGCGCTGGGAAATCGCGGGGGTGGGATCGACCATCGGGGGAGGCATGCCTGTGTCCAGAGATTCAGTTGCGGAAATTATACAAGTCGCCCCTTGCAATGTCCGCGCTCAACCGTGCCTGCGCCCGCCACATCAACCTTCCCGACGCGCCGTACCGCAAGCATCACCCACCGAGTCCTCGCGTTAACCCTCATGTGAAACAATTTTGATCGTAGTCAAACGTCTACTATAGTAAACGGCAACGACGGTTGTGCCCGTCACCATTTTGTTGCAGACAAGGAGTCGACATGCCCCGTGAAATCCGATTTAACGCGTTCGAGATGAACTGTGTGGGTCATATCCAGCAAGGTCTCTGGACCCACCCGCGCGACCAGTCGGCGCGCTACAGCGAGCTGCAATACTGGGTGGACTACGCGAAGAAGCTGGAAAAGGGGCTGTTCGACGGGATGTTCTTCGCCGATGTGGTCGGTGTCTACGACGTCTACGGCGGCAATGCCGACGCTGCGCTGCGCAACGCCGTGCAGGTGCCGGTCAACGATCCGCTGATGCTGATCCCCGCGATGGCGGCTGCCACGCAACACCTCGGCTTCGGCGTGACGGCCAACCTGACCTACGAGCAGCCGTTCCTGTTCGCGCGCCGCATGTCGACGCTCGATCATCTGACCGGCGGTCGTATCGGCTGGAACATCGTGACCGGCTATCTCGACAGTGCTGCACGCGCCATCGGCATCGAAGGGCAGATTGCCCATGATGACCGCTACGACCTGGCCGACGAGTACATGTCGCTCGTCTACAAGCTCTGGGAAGGCAGTTGGGACGATGACGCCGTGGTGGCAGACCGTGCCAGCGGCATCTACGCCGATCCGTCGAAGGTTCGCGTCATTCATCACCACGGCAAGCAATACAAGGTCGACGCCATGCACCTGAGCGCCCCGTCGCCGCAACGCACGCCGGTGCTGTATCAGGCCGGCTCGTCGGCACGCGGTTGCCAGTTCGCCGCCACGCACGCCGAGTGCGTGTTCGTGAACGGTCAGAAGATGGACGGCGTGAAGGAGATCGTCGACACGATTCGCGCGCAGGCCGTGCAGTTCGGACGCGATGCCAACGACGTCAAGGTGTTCATGGGCGCCACGCCCATCGTCGGCCGCACCGATGCCGAGGCACAGGAGAAGTTTGAAGAGTATCGTCGTTACGTGAGTTCGGAAGGCGCGCTGGCGCACGCCGCCGCGTCGCTCGGCATCGACTTCGCGAAGTACGACATCGACGAGCCCATCGACACCGGCAAGAGCCAGGCCATCGTATCCAACGTGACGGCCATGACGCGCGCCGCCGGTCCGCAATGGACCCGCCGCAAGCTGCTCGAGCAGATGGTGCTGGGCAGCCGTCAACAGCCGTGGGTTGGCTCTGCGCAGAAGATCGCCGACCAGTTCATGGCATGGAGCGAAGCCACCGGCATCGACGGCTTCAACCTGTCGCGCACGGTCGTGCCCGAGTGCTTCGAAGACATGATCGACCTCGTCGTGCCGCTGCTTCAGGAACGCGGCGCCTACAAGACGTCGTATCGCGACGGCACCTATCGCCAGAAGCTGTTCGGTCGCGACCGTCTGCCGCAAACGCACAGCGCCGCGCAGTATCGCGCGCTCGCCAAGTAAGCGTTGTCGCCAGTCTGGCATCTGTCACGAATCGAGCGAGGGAATGGAAATGGACGAGACCACGATGGACCAAGCGATCTTCCGCGAAGCCATGGCAGGCCTGGGCGCTGCCGTGAATGTCATCACGACCGACGGCCCTGCGGGGCTGGCCGGTTGCACCGCCTCGGCGGTGTGCTCCGTGACGGACGATCCGCCCACGCTGCTCGTGTGCATCAACCGGGCGAGTCGCAACAACGCGGTAATGCGTGAGAACGGCCGCCTGTGCGTGAATGTCCTCTCCGCTGATCAACGCGATATCGCCATGCAGTTCGCCAAGAAGGATCTGTCGATCGACGCGCGCTTCGCCAGCGGCGACTGGGATCGCATGACCACGGGCGCGCCAGCACTGCACGGCGCGGTCAGCGCGCTGGACTGCGAAGTGGCGTCGGTCACCGAAGTCGGCACGCACACGGTCTTCTTCTGTGAAGTGAAGGCTGCACGCACGACGGACGCGCTCGACGGCCTGATCTACTTCGCACGCGGCTTCCACCGCGTGGGAATGGTCGCGCAAGCGGCGGCGGCCTGAGGACGTGAGCCCGATGGAACGTGTGTCATCGATGCGCGGCACCGACCCGGTAACGCGGCAACGCGCCCCGCGCGGCAAGGTCGCGTCGCTCGCGATTGTCCTGCTCGCCCAGGTGGCGGCAATGGGCGTCTGGTTTTCGTCGACGACCGCTGTGGCACTCATCAAGCGCACGCAGCCGATTGCGTCGGGTGACGAGGCGATGCTCACGGGCGCGGTGCAGTTGGGCTTCGTGCTCGGCACGTTGATCTCGGCAACGCTGGCACTGCCCGATCGCTACGACCTGCGCCGGATGTTTGCGGCGAGCGCGCTGGTCGCCGCGATCTCGACAGGCGCACTCGCCGTGCTTCCGCCGACGGGGCCGCAGGTGATCGCGTTGCGAATGATCACGGGCATGTGCATGGCCGGGGTGTACCCGGTCGGCATCCGGCTGGTGGCGACGTGGGCCAATGCGGATCTCGGCTTGCTGATCGGCCTGCTGGTGGCGGCGCTCACGCTCGGGTCGGCCAGCCCGCACCTCGTGGGCGGGTTGCCGGATCTCGACTGGCACTGGGTCTATCTCGCCGCAGCAGCGTTGGCGGTGGTGGCAGGGGTTGCCATCGGATTCGCCGGCATCGGGCCGAACATCAAGCGTGCGGCACGCGTCGATTTCTCGAAGGTGACGCAGGCGTGGCGCAATCCGGCCGTGCGACTGGCGAACCTCGGATACCTCGGCCACATGTGGGAGCTGTACGCGATGTGGGCGTGGCTTGGCGTGTTCCTGCAGCACACGCTGTCGTCGCACGGCGTCGAGGGCTTTCGGGCCAAGGCGGAAATGCTGACGTTCGGCGTGATCGCCTTCGGGGCCGTAGGGGCGTGGGCCGGCGGCTGGCTCGCCGATCGCCTGGGGCGAACCTGCGTGACGATCGGTGCGATGGCGATCAGCGCGACGTGTGCGGCGGTGATCGGCTGGCTGACGGCGGCACCGCTGGCGGTGGTGGTGGCCGTCGCCTTCGTGTGGGGCGCCTCGGTGATTGCCGATTCGGCGCAGTTCTCGGCAGCGGTCGCGGAGCTGGCCGAGCCGACCTCCGTGGGCACGCTGCTGACGGCGCAAACGTGCGCCGGCTTTCTGCTCACGCTGTTCAGTATCCGGCTGGTGCCGGTGGTTGTGGAGCATCTCGGATGGTCGGGTGGCATGAGCCTGCTGGCCATCGGTCCGGTACTCGGTTGCGTTGCCATGTGGCGACTGCGTCAGCGCCCCGAGGCGCGGCGCATGGCCGGTGGCAAGCGGTGATCCGGCGCGAACGACAAAGCACATGACACGCAGCGGGACACCGGTGCGCGTCTTTACCTCAAGATTTTCGGGACGTTGACATGTATTCCTACCCAGACATCAAGATGCTGATCGGCGGCGAGTGGCGCAGCGCCCCCGGCCAACCGGTGCTGAACCCGTCGGAAGGCACGCCGATCGGCATGGTGCCCACGGCCAGTGTGGCCGATCTCGACGACGCTCTCGCGGCTGCCGAGCAGGGCTTCCGTGTGTGGCGGCGCACGCCGCCCGCGCAGCGCGCCGAGATCATGCTGCGCGCGATCGCGCTGCTCAAGGAGCGTGTCGAGAGCATCGCGTTCGCGATCTCGCTGGAGCAGGGCAAGACGTTGGCGCAGGCACGTGCCGAAGTGCTGCGCGGTTGCGATCTGATGACGTGGGATGCCAATGAAGGCAAGCGACTTTACGGCCGCGTGATTCCCGCCGAGCCGGGCATGCGTCACACGGTGGTGCGCGAGCCGGTCGGTGTGATCGCGGCCTTCACGCCGTGGAATTTCCCGATGAGTTCGCCTGCCCGCAAGGTCGGCGGTGCGCTCGCGGCCGGCTGCGCGATCATCCTGAAGGCGGCCGAAGAAACGCCCGCCGGTGCGGTGCTGATGGCGCAGGCGTTCCGAGACGCAGGTCTGCCCGACGGCGTGTTCAACCTGGTCTTCGGCGACCCCGGCATGATCTCCGCACATCTGATTGCCAGCCCCGTGGTGCGCGGCATCACGTTCACGGGGTCGACACCGGTCGGCAAGCACCTCGCCGGGTTGACCGCGAAGCACATGAAGCCCGCCATTCTGGAGCTGGGCGGTCATGCACCGGTCATCATTTGCGACGACGCGGACCCCGAAACGGCGGCGCTCGCCTGCGTGAAGGGCAAGCTTAACAACGCCGGGCAGGTGTGCGTGGCGCCCACGCGCTTCTTCGTGCATCGCAAGGTCTACGACGCGTTCGTCGACGCCTTCGCCCGGCACGGTGGCGCCATTCGTGCGGGCCACGCACTGGAATCGTCGAGCGACATCGGCCCGGTGGTCAATGAACGACGTCTTGCCGCACTGCACTCGCTCGTCGACGACGCCGTGGCACGCGGTGCACGTGTGGTCTGCGGCGGCCATCGCTGGGAGGGCACGGGCTACGTGTTTCCGTTCACGGCACTGGCCGACGTGCCTGCCGATGCACGCGCCATGCTCGAGGAGCCGTTCGGCCCGCTGTCGCTGATCGTGCCGGTCGAGAGTCTGGACGAGGCCATCGAGCGCGCCAACAGCGTGCCTTACGGACTCGCAGGCTACGCCTTCACGCGCTCGGCGGCGAATGCCTACCGTCTGGGCGACGCGCTTGAAGTCGGCAACCTTGCCATCAACCATCTGGTCTCGGCGGTCTCCGAGACGCCGTTCGGCGGCGTGAAGGAAAGCGGCTACGGACGGGAAGGCGGTACCGAGGGGCTCGAGTGCTACACGCACGTCAAGAGCATCTCGCACCTCATGGATCCGGCGTAACCCGACGACGGATCTCACGCGGTGATCGTACGGGACACGCTTCACCGCATTCGCAGCGAGCCGGACCCTCCGGCTCGATAAGCCAACGGGAAAAACCAGGAGATTGTCAATGCGGCCCGTCTATCTTTTAGCACTCCTACCGGTACTCGCCGTGCTCGTGGGACCCTTCTTCGTCAATCGCGTGACGCCTTACGTGCTCGGCATGCCGTTTTTGCTGGCATGGCTTTCGGGGGCGCTCGTGCTCACGTCGATCGTGATGGCGATCATTTTCTACGCCGATGAGGCACGACTTGCGCGCGAAGGAGTCGATCGATGAACAGCGCTCCGATCTTCATTTTTCTGGCCATTGCACTTGCGCTGTTCCTCGGTATCCGGGCGCGTCGCGGCAAGGACATGAGCCTTGAGCAATGGGCGGTGGGCGGTCGCGGCTTTGGCGCCGCCATCGTTTTCCTGCTCATGGCGGGCGAAATCTATACGACGTTCGTGTTCCTCGGCGGTAGCGGCTATGCCTACGGGCATGGCGCGGGCGCGTACTACCTGCTCGGCTATGGCAGCCTGCCGTTCATTCTGTCGTATTTCCTGTTGCCGCCGATCTGGCGCTATGCCAAGCAGCGCAAGCTGATCTCGCAGCCCGACTTCTTCGCGGCGAAGTACGAGAGCAAAGTCCTGGGCGTGCTCGTCGCGGTTGTCGGCTTTGCCGCGCTGATTCCTTACCTGGTGCTGCAGCTCAAAGGCCTGGGCATCATCGTAAGCGTGTCGTCGTACTCGGCGCTCTCTTCGAATCAGGGCGTGCTTATCGGTGCCGTGGTGGTTGCCGTCTACGTGGCGCTGTCAGGCGTGCACGGCTCGGCATGGACATCCGTGGTCAAGGACGCGCTCGTCATGTTCGTCGCGGTCTTCCTCGGCCTGTATCTGCCGTATCACTACTACGGTGGTGTCGGCGAGATGTTCGCGGCCATCGAGAAGGCAAAGCCCGGCTTCCTGGCGCTGCGCGACGTGGGCGAGAGCCCGGTGTGGATGGTCTCGACGGTGATTCTCTCGACGCTGGGCTTCTACATGTGGCCGCACATGTTCATGGCCGTCTACACGGCCAAGCGTGAAGAGGTGCTGCGCCGTAATGCGTTCGTGCTGCCGATCTACCAGCTCATGTTGCTGTTCATTCTGTTCGTCGGCTTCTCGGCGGTGCTCGCGGTGCCGGGCCTGACGGGCGGCGATATCGATCTGGCGCTGTTCAAGGTCTCGCTCAAGACGTTCGATCCGTGGTTCGTCGGCGTGATCGGTGCGGCGGGCGTACTCACGGCGCTCGTGCCGGGCTCGATGATTCTGATGACGTCGGCCACGCTGCTCGCGAACAACGTGTATCGCCCGCTGCGTCCGCAGGCGTCCGACGCGCAGGTGGCACGGGTGGCCAAGTGGCTCGCCCCGGCCATCATGGCGCTGGCCGTGCTGTTCACGCTCAACGGCGGGCAGACTATCGTCGCGCTGCTGCTGATGGCTTACGCACTGGTCACGCAACTGTTCCCGGCGCTGCTGGCCAGCCTGTTCGCGAAGAACTGGGTGACGCGTCCGGCGGCGTTCGCCAGCATCATCGTTGGCGAAGGCACGGTGGCCTGGGTGTCGCTCACGAAGAAGTCGGTGGCCACGCTGTTCCCGTTCCTGCCCGATGCGCTCAAGGATCTGAACGTCGGCATCGTGGCGCTGGTGTTCAACGTGATCGCGCTGGTGGTGGTGTCGCTGCTCACGCGTCGCACGGCATCGGCCGTGCGGTTGTCGGCAGATGCCTCGTAATTTGCAACGCCGCTGGTAAGAAGAGCGCGAGGGTCGCGTGTCAATTGACGCAAGGCCCTCGCGCGAATGACCTGACATGATGAATACCTCTGATATCAAGCGTGTCGCGTTCGTGCAGGCAGGGTGGCATGCCGACCTGCTGCACGGCGCGCGCGATGCATTCCAGACCCGCATGGCGGAGCTGGGGGTGCCGGCCGACCGGATCGCGTACTTCGACGTGCCCGGCGCTTTCGAAATCCCCTTGTTCGCCCGACGGCTCGCCATGACCGGCGAGTACGACGCCATTGTCGGCGCAGCCCTCGTGGTCAATGGCGGCATTTATCGTCACGAGTTCGTGGCGCAGGCGGTCGTCGACGGCCTGATGCGCGTGCAACTTGACACCGACGTGCCGGTGTTCTCGATGTCGCTCACGCCGCATCACTTCCATTCGCACGACGAACACCATGCTTTCTTCGCGGAGCACTTGAAGCACAAGGGCCGCGAAGTGGCGGATGCCTGTACCGGCATGCTGCGCGCACTCGCCGCCGTGGGGCGCGATGCGTCGCCCCGCTGAAGCCCCCGAAACGAATTTCACGGACATTCCGACATGACGCCTTCGAGCGATCTGGACGCGCTGCTCGCCAGCAGCGATGACACCCTGCGCGCCTTGCGACGCGATTTGCACGCACACCCCGAACTGCGCTTCGAGGAGCGGCGCACGGCCGATGTCGTTGCGCGCTATCTGAGCGATCTCGGCTACGAGGTCGACCGCGGCATGGCGGGCACCGGTGTGGTGGCGAGCCTGCCCGGTGCCGATCCGTCGCGCGGCATCGTGCTGCGCGCCGACATGGACGCACTGCCGATTCAGGAAGCGAACACCTTCGCGCACACCTCGTGCCATCACGGCGTGATGCACGCCTGCGGACACGACGGCCATACGGCCATGCTGCTGGGCGCAGCGCGCGTGCTCAAGCAGTTGCCGCAATTGCCGGGATCGGTGCACTTCGTTTTCCAGCCGGGCGAGGAGGGGGGCGCAGGCGCACAGAAGATGATCGACGATGGTCTCTTCGAGCGTTTCCCGACTGAAGCGGCGTTCGGCATGCACAACTGGCCGAGCCTGCCGGCGGGGGAGTTTGGCTTGCGCACGGGGCCGATCATGGCCGCCGGGGTGCGCTTCCGGATCACGGTGCGGGGCAAGGGCGCCCATGCGGCGCAGCCGCATCTCGGGTTGGACCCGATCCCGCTCGCTTGTTCCATGGTGTTGCAGTGTCAGACGCTCGCGGCGCGTCACAAGGACCCGGTCGCGCCGGCCGTGGTGTCCGTGTGCATGATCCACGCGGGTGACACCGATAACGTCATTCCGGACACCGCCGAGTTGCGCGGTACGATCCGCACGCTGTCGTCCGGGGTGCTGAACCAGCTTCAGGACGACATTCGCCGTGTCTGCGAGGGCATGGCCGCCGCCTACGGCGCGGCGGTGGACGTCGAGTTCTTCCAGTACTACCCGGCAACGGTCAACACGGCGCGCGCAGCGGCCCTGTGCGAACGGGTGATTCGTCGGACATTCGGCGACGCGGCCACGCACGCCGATGTGCCGCCGAACATGACGTCGGAAGACTTCGGCTTCATGCTCGAAGCGAAGCCGGGCGCCTATGTGCTGATCGGCAATGCGCCGCGAGACAGCGCAGGCGTCGGCCTGCACCATCCGGCATACGACTTCAACGACGACATTCTTCGCGACGGCGTGCGGTACTGGGTGTCGCTGGCGACGGCGTACTTCGATGAGGCGCCCGTCTGAGCGCCTCATCTGACGGATTGCTGGTGACGGATTACGCGTCGGACGTCAGCACGTT
>NZ_JBEBXS010000035.1:0-44162 GCF_040391475.1 Pandoraea pnomenusa
GCGGGTTGATGTTGTTCGTGTCGAGCAGGTTCGGCTTCGGGCCGATGAACGACACCAGCGACATCACCATGTTTTCGCGGATCGGATCGATCGGCGGGTTCGTCACCTGCGCGAAGAGCTGACGGAAATAGTGATAGAGCGTCTTGTTCTTGTTGCTCATGACCGCGAGCGGGCTGTCGTTGCCCATCGAGCCCACGGCTTCTTCGCCGTTGATCGCCATCGGCGTCATCAGCAGCTTCACTTCTTCCTGCGTGTAGCCGAACGCCTGCTGCAGATCGAGCAGCGGCGTGGCGGTGTCGTGATGCACACCGGCTTCCTCGACCTTCGGCTCGATCTCGTCGAGCTTGATGCGCACGGCGTCGATCCAGCTCTTGTACGGCTTGGCGTTGGCGAGGTTGTCCTTGAGTTCCTTGTCGTCGATGATGCGGCCCTGATCCATGTCGATCAGGAACATCTTGCCCGGCTGCAGACGCCACTTCTTGACGATCTTCGACTCGGGGATCGGCAGCACGCCCGACTCCGAGGCCAGGATGACGACGTCGTCGTCCGTAATCACGAAACGTGCCGGACGCAGACCGTTACGGTCGAGCGTGGCGCCGATCTGGCGGCCGTCGGTGAACGCGATGGCGGCGGGGCCGTCCCACGGCTCCATCATGGCGGCGTGGTACTCGTAGAACGCACGGCGGTTCTCGTCCATCAGCGTGTGCTGTTCCCAGGCTTCCGGGATCATCATCATCACGGCGTGGGCGAGCGGGTAGCCGGCCATCGTGAGCATTTCGAGGCAGTTGTCGAACGATGCGGTGTCCGACTGGCCCGGGTAGATCAGCGGCCACAGCTTCTGCAGGTCGTCGCCGAGCACGGCCGACGAGATCGCGCCGGTGCGGGCGTTGATCCAGTTGACGTTGCCCTTCACGGTGTTGATTTCACCGTTATGCGCCACCATGCGGTACGGGTGCGCCAGTTCCCATGCCGGGAACGTGTTCGTCGAGAAGCGCTGGTGAACGAGGGCGAGTGCCGAGACCGTGCGCGGATCGGCCAGGTCTCGGTAGTAGCGACCGACCTGATCGCACAGCAGCAGACCCTTGTAGACGATGGTGCGCGCCGACATCGACGGCACGAAGTATTCCTTGCCGTGCTTGAGCTTGAGTGCCTGGATGCGGTGGCTCGCGGTCTTGCGGATGACGTACAGCTTACGCTCGAGGGCGTCCGTCACCATGATGTCCTGACCACGGCCGATGAAGATCTGGCGGATGACCGGCTCGGTGGCCTTGACGTTGGGCGACATCGGCATGTCGCGGTCGATCGCGACATCGCGCCAGCCCAGCACGACCTGGCCCTCGGCCTTCACGGTGCGCTCGAGTTCCTGTTCGCAGGCCAGACGCGAAGCGTGCTCCTTCGGCAGGAAGATCATGCCGACGCCGTACTCGCCCGCCGGCGGCAACGTCACGCCCTGCGTGGCCATCTCTTCGCGGAAGAACTGATCGGGGATCTGCAGCAGAATGCCCGCGCCGTCGCCCATCAACGGGTCGGCGCCCACGGCGCCCCGGTGATCGAGGTTTTCGAGGATCTTCAGGCCCTGCTCGACGATGGCGTGGCTCTTCACGCCCTTGATGTGGGCCACGAAGCCGACGCCGCAGGCGTCGTGCTCATTGGCCGGGTCGTACATGCCCTGTGCGTCCGGCGCCAAGTACGCCTCACCCGGCAGCGCTGCTGCCGTCGCAATCGGTTGCTGTTTCTTTTCCACGAGTTACACCGTCTCTTGGCGAGGCCGCCGCGCGCATGCTCGCGTGGTCGGCCGGGTTAAGTGGGGTTGGCCGGGCGGGCCAGAGCTGCGGAGCCGCGCGCGTCGAAGGTCATTCTCGGGCGTCGCCACAGGGAACCGACTCAGCGCGCACGCTTTTGCGCATCGCACCAATCGGCCGAAGTTGGAATATACGCTATGAAATTCACAATGACAAAATAATTTAATAGGGTCAGATTCTAATTAAAAACCGCACCAAAAGAAGGCTTGTTTTTAATGGGGTCAGATTAATTTCGGATGAACTGCCGGCGCCGGAAAAATCTGTGATTTCAAATGCTTGGCGGGGGAACGCTACGGCAGGGAGATGACCGGCAGGCCGTCCTGGGCCTACCGGAGAAACACTTCAGAGGGCGCCGGCGACCGGCTTGCGGGGACGTCCGCGGGTCAGCGGGCTGACGCGGCGATTGGCGGCAAGCGCCATGCGCGACTGATATTCGGGGCCGCCGAGCAACCAGCCTTTCTGTGTTGCTGTACGCAGTGCGTCGACTTCGTGTGCCGGCAGCGGAATCGAGAACCCCTCTGCGTAAGCGCGCTGACGTTCGAACGGCGTATTGCCCAGCGCCCAATACAGCGCATGGTCGGTGACGAGACTGTCGACCGTCAGCCCCACGTGATGGTTGTAGCTGGACCACACATAGTTTCCCGGCGCATCGACAAGACCAGCGCGCACCGGGTTGAGTTCGACATACCGGCTGGCAAGCAGCAGGTAATGCTCCGCCTCGATCACCGTTGCGCGGTAGCGGCCCTCCCAGAGCGTGCCGGTACGTTGATGGCGTCGGTTGAAATACAACACGTAATAGCGGCCGACGGCCTGCAGTGTCGCGGGGAGACTGCGCTCGTCTGCGGGCGTGGCGACCAGGTGCAGGTGGTTCGGCATCATGCACCAGGCGTGAATCGCCAGTCCGTGCGCACGCGCGGCATCGCGCAAACGGTCGTGAAAGACGCGCCGGTCCTCGTCGTCGACGAAGATCGCCTGCCGGTTATTGCCGCGCAGAATGACGTGCTGCGGCTGGCGCGGAATAAAAAGTCGCGGTAATCGGGCCATGCTGATTCAAATGTAATGCTTTAAAGCTGGATATCACGATTCACGAGAGAGTTTCGGAATAAAAAACTCTTTAAATTCTGATATCTAGCCAAACCCCGTTAATTCGTGCAAAAGCTCTAGATACGACGATTGCGCGGCGAAATCCCAAGCGCATAATGCATCGAAAAATAAATAAATAATCTTGGGAGGAAAGACAAATGGCAACTCGGACCTATCGGTCCGTGGCGTGCTTATGCGCGCTCGGACTCGGCATTTCCCTGGCGTCCACCAGCGCCAGCGCACAACAAGCCGGCGACAACGTCGTCAACCTCGGCTGGTTTCACATCGCGCCGCAAGACTCCAGCAAGCCGATGACCACCAGTGTCACACAAGAGGGCCTCACACCAACCCTCGTGCCTTCGAACTTCACTTCGCCGGGCAGCGGCGCGAAGGTCAGCAACGCCGACACGCTCGGGCTCGTCGTCACCCACTTCTTCACCGACAACATCGCCCTGCAGACCGTCGCTGGCGTTCCCGCCAAGTTCAAACTGACCGGAGAAGGCGTGATTGCGCCACCGGGCCTGGCCGGCGCGCTCACCAGTATCGATCTCGGTGCCGCGCAAAACAATCCGATCGTGCAAAGCGTGCGCCAATGGAGTCCGGCGCTGGTCTTGCAGTATTACTTCGGGCAGGCCAATTCGACGTGGCGGCCGTTTGTCGGTGTCGGCGTGAGTTACACGTTCTTCACGAACGTCAGTCTCAATCCGAATTTCGAAGCGGCGCTGAATCAGAATTTCGGCAGTGTGCTTGCGTTCACTTCCGGGCATAACGGGCCGACGAGCGTTGAAGCCAAATCGTCGGCGTCGTGGCAACCGGTTTTCAATGCCGGCTTTTCTTATGCATTCGACAAGCACTGGGTTGCCAGCGCGTCGGTCTCCTATTTGCCGCTCAAGACAACGGCCAACATCAAGATCAAGGCCCAGGATGGTACGGTACTTTCGTCCTCGGACGCCGAGATCAAGCTCAATCCGATTGTGACCTTCGTCTCGCTCGGCTACAAGTTCTAACCTCAGCGTGCGGGACGCATTCTGCGTTCAGCATATCGGACTCCACATCGAATTCCTAAAAGCGTGCCTGACATATAAGGGCACGCTTTTCTTTCGTCCAGCGCTTTTTTCTAGGGGCATTCCATGAGTCGATGCGTGGATACAACACCTTTAGAGCGCGGCCTCCAGACTCTCGCTATCCGCCACTTTGCGCCGTCGGCATAATGGCCCTGAATTTCATTTAACGAAATTCTCGACAATAAAGAATCTTGAGCAGGAGACGAATCGATGAAGTTGAAGCATTTGACGATTGCTGCCGTGGCCATGCTGACGGCATCGGGGGCCGCGTTCGCACAGCAAGCCGGCGATAACGTTGTCAACCTTGGCTGGTTCCACCTCGCGCCGCAGGTATCGAGCGATCCGCTCAGCGTGACGGGCTCGAACGTTCCTGGACTGCAGCAACTTGCGAACAGCCACTTGGGTGGCACGGGTGCACAGGTCGATAACGCCGACACGGTCGGTATCACGTTCGCCCACTTCTTCACCGACAACATCGCCGTTGAGGCCGTGTTCGGTGTACCCCCGAAGTTCCGCCTCTACGGCCAAGGCGCGATCGCGTTGCCGGGTAACGGCGCACTGGCGTCGGCCAAGCAATGGAGCCCCGCGCTGCTGCTGAAATACTACTTCGGCCAAGCGAACGATAAGTGGCGTCCGTTCCTCGGCATCGGTGCCAGCTACTTCTGGTACTCGAACATCGAGCTGACCGACGGCTTCCAGAATCTGGCCAGCGCCAACCTGACTGGCGGCTTGGGCGGCAATACCACGGCCAAGCTGACGAACTCGTGGGCACCGGTGTTCAACGCCGGTATCAACTACAACATGGACAAGCACTGGACGCTCGCTTTCTCCGTGTCGTACATCCCGGTGAGCACGACCGCCAAGCTGACGACGACCCGCGGCCCGATCACGACGACCAGCGAAGCCAAGGTCAAGCTGAACCCGGTGGTGACGTTCCTGTCGCTGGGCTACCGCTTCTAAGTTTTACCCGAGCTGCATTCAGGCCGCTTCAACGTCGCGAAAGTCGCTCCAAGTTGCTCCGAAAACGCCGCCCTGCGCGGCGTTTTCGCATTTATTGCGCCATGTCGGCGCCTTCTCACACGATTTTCAGCGAACGTTCTGCAACTTTCCGTTTTCCCGATCGGTCTTTCATGTGTACGCACACGAGCGGCAGCGCCATAATGGCCGCTCGCATCAGGGTTCCATCGGTGTCGGCATCCCCCCGGACTCGCCGGACACCGCATTTCAATACCACCTCTTGGGAGTCTGAAAATGGGAATTGCCTCGAAAGCGGAATCCGCACTGAACAGCGGGCTGGAAGATGCGCGGTTTGCGGGTCGTCGCACGGCACGCGCGGCGCGCCTTGCCACTGGCGACGTCTCCTCGCGAGTCCGTGATCTGCTCGACGATCTTGACCACGCCTTGTCGAATGCGAAGTCGGCGTCCGACGTGGAAGCCCTGCGGGCCGAAATCGGCGACAAGCTACGCCAGGCGCGTAGTGACTTTGGTGATGCACGCGCCAACTTGCGTCATCGCGCCAACGAAGTGTGGGAAGAGGCCGACGGGTATGTGCATGAGCGTCCGTGGCAAACGCTCGGCACCGTCGCCGCTGTCGCCTTGGTTCTTGGCTTCATCGCCGGACGCAGCTGAGCGACTCGCGAGCCGCCGGACGCCGACGATCTGGCGGCGTACCGGTCCGGGCCCATGCCCACCGGCTTCGCACCGCCTCACTCACGGAAATCGACGTCTCAAACAAAACAGCCGGCTATACGCCGGCTGTTTTGTTTGGTCGCCACCACTGGCTACGCTTCCTGCTGTCACGTGAGCGAGACCGTCAAAGGGTCGGCTCAATGGTGAAAAGTCGGCGGTACTCCTTGATCGCGTAGCGGTCCGTCATGCCGGCAACGTAGTGCGCGATCCAGCGCGGTTGATCGGTCGGATTTTCCGTTCGGTAGGTTGGCGGCAGCAGGCGCGGATCTGCAAGAAATGTCTCGAACAGCTCCTGCACGATACGTTGTGCCTTGGCCGACATGCGCATTACCAGATAGTGTCGATACAGGTTATCGAACAGGAAACGCTTGAGCTGCCCCGCCTGTTCGCGCATGTCGTCGCTGAACGCCACCAGCGGCCCTGCGCTGCGGACATCATCCATCGACGCAGGTGAGGCGTCCGCCACGCGCTGGCGCGTCGTCGCAATCAGATCGACGATCAGTGCATTGATGATCCGGCGCGTGGTTTCGTGCACCAGTCGGCGCCCCGCAATATCCGGCCAGGCATTGCGCGATTCGTCGCAGAAACGCTTCCAGAGCGGTACGTCATCGAGTTGTTCGAGCGTCAGCAGTCCGGAGCGCACGCCATCGTCGATATCGTGATTGTTGTACGCGATCTCGTCCGCCAGATTGGCAATCTGCGCTTCGATACCCGGTTGTCGCCCTTTGAGAAAGCGCTCGCCAAGCTCCCCCAAACCTCGCGCGTTCGCACGCGAGCAGTGCTTGAGGATGCCTTCACGCGTCTCGAAACTGAGATTCAGGCCGTTGAAGCCACCGTAGTGTTCTTCGAGTTCGTCGACGACGATCAAACTCTGCAGGTTGTGCTCGAAGCCGCCGTAGTCCTGCATGCAGGCATTCAAGGCGTCCTGCCCCGCGTGGCCGAACGGCGTATGTCCGAGGTCATGGGCAAGCGCGATCGCCTCGACGAGATCCTCGTTCACACGCAGATTGCGGGCGATCGAGCGGCCGATCTGCGCGACCTCGAGACTATGCGTGAGCCGCGTACGAAACAGGTCGCCTTCGTGATTTACGAAGACCTGTGTCTTGTATTCGAGCCGGCGAAAAGCGGTCGAATGGATGATGCGATCCCGATCGCGCTGAAATTCCGTGCGCGTGGCGGGTGCGGGTTCCGAGAATCGCCGGCCGCGCGACGCACGCGAGCGTGCCGCGTAGGGGGCAAGCGACGCTTCGTAATCGATCATCGCCAGCCCTCCGTCGTCAGATGTTGGCGCGCAAGGTGGCGCGAAGTTCTGCGTCGGGCACGCTCGTCATGAACGCCTGCCCCAGTCGGTTAAGCAATACGAAGCGGATATCCCCGCCTTCGGCCTTCTTGTCGACGCGCATCAGATTGATATAGCGGTCTTCGCCGAGGTCCGGGCCGGTCACAGGCAGTTTGGCCGCCTGGACCAGCGCCTTGATTCGTGCGACGAGCGCCTCGTCGATGAAGCCCAGTCGGGCCGACAGATCGGCGGCCATGACCATGCCGCAGCCCACGGCCTCGCCATGCAGCCACTCGCCGTAGCCCAGGCCGGCTTCGATGGCGTGGCCGAACGTATGCCCGAAGTTCAGCGTGGCCCGCAAGCCTTGCTCGCGCTCGTCGCTCGCGACGACCTTCGCCTTGATTTCGCACGAACGCTCAACGGCGTGAGACAGGGCAGCCGTATCGCGCGCGTTGATGGCATCGATATTGGCTTCGATCCAGTCGAAATACTGTTCATCGGCAATCGCGCCGTGCTTGATCACCTCCGCCATGCCGGCGGCCAGTTCGCGATCGGGCAACGTGGACAGCGTGCCGATATCCGCCAGCACTGCGCTCGGCTGCCAGAAGGCGCCGATCATGTTCTTGCCCAGCGGGTGGTTGATGCCGGTCTTGCCGCCGACCGACGAATCGACCTGGGAAAGCAGCGTCGTCGGCACCTGCACGAACGGTACGCCTCGCATGTAGCAGGCCGCGGCAAACCCCGTCATGTCCCCCACAACGCCACCACCCAGGGCGATCAGCGTTGCCTTGCGATCGGCTTGCGCGCCCAGCAGCTCGTCGAAAATCAGGTTGAGCGTTTGCCAGTTCTTGTGCTTCTCGCCATCGGGCAGCACCGCAGTCACCACTTTCTTGCCAAGCCGCTGCAACGTTGCCGCAACGCGTTCGGCGTACAGCGGGCCGACGGTCGTGTTCGTGACGATCACGGCGTGTGTACCACGCACGTGGGGGGCAAACAGCGCTTCCTGGGTGAGCAAGTCGGTACCGATGTGAATGGGGTAGCCGCGCTCGCCCAGATCCAGTTTGAGGGTAATCATGCCGCTTGTTGTCATGTTCAGCGTTATCGGCGCGACGTCGGCGTGGCGACGCTGCATCGCGCGGGTTGGCGTGTCCTAGCGAGACAAGGTATCACGTGCGGGTGGCACGGATGCGCTCCCCGCGTCGTTATCGCGAACGGGCTGCACCGTATCGTCGCCGTCTGCGTGAGCCCCGGCGTCGCCGGCGACTTCCGGCAGCGCGACGTCTGCGAGACCCGGGTCCTCCTGCGCGTCGGACGACACCTCAGGGTGGCTCGGCACGATACCTGCCATTTCCAACTGCATCAGCACCATATTGACGAGCGCATTGACGCTCGGCCGACCGGTTTCGATGACGAAGGTCGCGCATTCGCGATACAAGGCGTCGCGCTCCTGAAAGAGCTGCTCGAGGCGTGCACGCGGATCGGCCGTTTGAAGCAACGGACGATTCTTGTCGCGACGCGTGCGCAACCAGAGGTCGTGCGGATTCGCGCGCAGATAGACGACCGTGCCGCGAGACTTGATGTGCTCGCGGTTTTCCGCGCGCAGCACCGCGCCCCCGCCCGTGGCGAGTACGATTCCGCTGCGTTGGGTGAGTTCGTCGATGGTCTGGGCTTCTCGCAGACGAAAGCCGTCTTCGCCTTCGTGCTCGAAAATGACCGGGATACGCACGCCCGTGCGCGCCTCGATCTCATGGTCGGAGTCATAGAACTGCCGCCCCAGACGCCGCGCAACTGCGCGTCCTACCGTGGTCTTGCCCGCCCCCATCAGTCCGACGAGTATTACGTTTTCCAGCATAAATCGCTGATATTTGGGTTCCAACCCCCGATAATACCGGGATATGCGTCGGGCGTGCGGAACGCGTCACCTCAAGGAACGTCCCCGTAAGGCGCGGATGCCCTGCCGGCGAGTCTCCCCGTACCGGCGCAGGCAACACCGCTGGCGCGTCCGCCGGCATCTCCAACGCGGCACCCGCGCTGGAAGCCGCCGGAGCCAGTCCCCCGCCACCATGCCCGGAGGCCCCCTCCGGCACCACACTGGGCGTCAGAAATACGAGCAACTCCGTGCGCCGATCTTCGTTGGCTCGATTCCGGAACAATGCGCCAAGCACGGGTACGTCCCCCAACCAGGGCACACCGGCCCGGCTGTCTCGCGTCTCCTCCTGATAGATGCCGCCGATGGCGACCGTACCGCCGTCTTCGACCTGCACTTGTGTCTTGACGTGCCGGGTGTCGACGGCAAATCCGCCCGCTACCTCCTGCCCGACGCTGTCCTTTCGCACGTCGACGTCCAGAATCACCTGACCGTCCGGGGTAATCAGCGGCGTGACTTCCAACTTCAACGTCGCCTTGCGAAAGTGGAGCGATAGGGTATTCCGGCTGCCGCTTCGGGTCTGATACGGCAATTCGGTGCCCTGTTCGATGACTGCCGGCACCTTGTCCGCAGTGACCACGCGCGGTCGGGAAACGACGCGGCCCTGGCCACGCGTCTCCAGCGCCGAGAGTTCCAGTTGGAGGAACCGCGCGGCGGAACGTCCGAACAAGGTGATCGCAAGGCTTGGCGGTGCGACACCGGCCAGCGCGGCGGCGGGCAATCCGATATCGACCGTGCTGCCCGGAGGCTTTCCACCACCGCCGTCCGTACCGCCGCCCCGTGCCTCGCCGACTTCGCCGTGAGTCGCGGACCGGCTGCCATCTATTTGTGCATCGCCGCCGCTCACGCCCGCCAGTCTCACACCGAGCGACTCGCTGAACCGGTCATTCGCCTCGACAATTCGCGCCTCGATCAGCACCTGACGCACGGGCACGTCGACGCGCGAAATGAACGACGCCAACGCGTCGAGCCGCTCGGGCAAGTCGGTCACGAACAGCTGATTGGTACGAGGGTCCGCGATCAGACTGCCCCGGGCCGACAACAGGCGCTGCCCCTTACTGTCCTTTCCGCCCATGATGATTTCGCGCAGCGCCACGGCGCGCGGATAGTTGAGCATGAAGCGACGGCTCGCCAGCGGCAACATCGCCTCACGCTTCGCGGCAGCTTCCAGTCGCGATTGTTCGTCGGCCAGAAGGTCCGCGCGCGGCGCGATCCAGTCGACGCCCCCGATCGATTGCACGCCAAGCCCCGCGCTGCGAATCATCACATCGAACGCCGTGGCGGCTGAGACGCCCCTCACTTCCATGTCGAGCAGCCCTGCAACGCGCTCGCCGATGACGACGCTGCGGCCCGTCAAGCGAGCGAATGCTCGCAAGGCGTCGACTGCCGGTACACCGTGGAGCGTCAGATCCACGCTCGGCGTATCGTCCCCATGAGCCCCCGCTCGGGCAAGCGGCGGCACGTGACTCCATGTAACGGCAAATCCCGAGCCCGACGTGCGCCGAAGCACGACGCGACGCGCGCCCGCTCGCATTGCCCCGACCGGTTTGTCGTCGTCGCCCGACACTTGCCGCCCGGGCACCGCCATGGTTACGGCGTCCTGCGCCGAACGTCGGGTCAGGGGTGTCTGGAACACGTCGATGGTCTCCGCCGGGAGTTGCCAATGCGACGTTCGCTCGGGAAGTGTGGGTAACGGTTGGGTGGGCGGCCGCATGGGGAGATCGGCGGGTCGGCGCCAGGCGTACGCGGCGATCATCACCGTCAGCGTCGCCGGGGCATCACTGGCGGTCGACGCATTTGAGGACCGAATCCCTGGCCCCTCGAGAGAGAAATGCTCGATGATCAGGAGACGCGGCATGCCGTCGATTTCCGCGAGCCATCCGAGCATGTTCGCCACCGTCCCCTGCACGCGCATCTCGGCACGCTCGACCTCGATCTCGCCCACGGACGCCGATGGTCCGGGACGCGCAGACTCAAGCATCAGGCCCGCACGGGCAACGGATCCCTCCAGGTCGGCGCGCCACGGCGCCCCCCAATCATCGAACGCGTCGGTGGCGGCGCCATCCCCGTCTTCGTCCGGTATCGATGTCGCTGTCGATGTCGCTGTCGATGACACTGTCGATGTCGCTGTCGATGTCGCTGTCGGTATCGGTGTCGATGTCGCTGTCGCTGTCGGCATCGGTGTCAGCGAGTCGGAAGTGTCGCCACGGCCGGCGACGGGCAACAAGCGCCGCCATGCCGAGGTCTCGGCGTCAGCGTTGCGCAATGTGGCCAGTAACGACGGAAGTCGAAACGCTGCATCGTTGGCCCGATCCAGCACCTGTTGTTCGACCGCCAGATCCTTCTGCAATGTCGCCCGGACCGGCAGATTTGTCAGCCACCAGATGGACCACGCCGTCGCCAGCCCGGTCATCCACGCTATCGCAGCCGCGCCCCACCGCAACGACCGCGGCCATTGCGCCGGAGCAACCAATGTCCAGGCCCGCCATCGCGCGCGCCAGCGCTCCCTGACATCCAGAAACAGGTCGCGAACATCGTCCGGCGGGTGCGGTTCACCGTACATCCGGCACCTCCTCGCGTGGCGAGGTCTCGATATCCCGATCGAGGGTCGAAACACTGGCAACCGTCACAGGCTTCAGATCTATACGTAATGCGAAGCGGCGAAGATTTGGTACGCCGGCGTCGTCTGCCCCGACCAATTGACGCCGGACGCTCTGCGGCACGACGCTGGATTCCACTTCCGCGACCTTGCGCACCCAGGACAGCGCCCTCAACCGCTTCTGCGTCTCGCGCACCCGAGACTGCGTGGTCGCATACCCCTCGATGCGCAGCTGCGCTTCCGCCGTTTTCACTCCCACGAGTCGGACACCGTCGGCACAGGCCCGCATGAGGTCCAAAAGCTGGTACGCCACGGGCTGCCGACGCTCGATCAGCGCAATCGCTGCGCGGCGGTGTGCCTCCAGTGCAGCCAACTGGCGCGTGGAAAGATCGAACGCGGCCGTCTCGCCTTCGCGCTTTGCAATGGCAAGACGCATCGTTGCCAGTTGGGCTTGCGCCTCTCGTTTCAGTGCGAAATCGCGGGCGATCGGAGCCAACGACCCCAGCGCCCCGCAGGCTGCCACGCATGCCCAAACGCGCCATTGCCGCCGAAAGTCGCGCTGTCGATATTGTGCAATCGTCGGAAGGAAATCGAGCGGCGGGAGCGTTACGTTCATCCGCATGACATCCCTCGCATTTCCATCGCGCGCAAGGCCAATCCGCATGGAACGGCCAATGACGCTTGCGGTACGAAGCCGTGCCGCCGCGCCGTCGTGGAAGCCGGGGCCTCGAATCGCTGCAGCGGGTCGAAGTGCCTGACGGGAACGGCGCACGCAGCGGCCAGAGCGTCGCTGATCGCCACGAGTCCAGCCGGGCTCGCGCCATTCGCCGCGACGTATATGGCGTCTGGCGCCGCCGGAAATCCGCCAACCAGTTCGCGCACCACGCTCGCAAGCGCCTCAGGGTGTCCGCCCACACCATCGAAACGCTCTCGCGCGTCGGCAATGCAAAGACGCCCCTCGAACACGGCTAGATCAAGATCGCTCGCATCGATCTGCAACAACGCGACAGGCGCCACCGCCCCGACACTGTCTGACTGCACCCACCGGAATGCTCGCCGACCGGCCTCATGGGCTGCATCGACGGCATGTACCGGTAAGCCCGCCATCTCCAGTACGGCGGCGCGGTCGTCGACCAGATCCGCTTCGCACGCATACAGACGCAAGCGATGGCCGCCGGGCTCGGCCCATGTCACGCCCACTCGATTGCGCAGCGCGAGGTCGCCGTCACCTGGGAGCAGCAGGGCAGCGCGTCGCTCGCACCACGCACGCAGTGCGCGCGGCGGCAAATCCGCCGGACAGTCGACGATTTGCGTTCTCAGCCCGTGGGCAGGCAGCGCCGCCACGACGGTGTCGCCCCCCAGATCGGCGGCGGAAATGCCAATCCGCTCCAGCAGACCGCTCAAACTGCGCGCCGCCGCCTCAGGCTTGGCGATCCGTGCACCCTGCAAGATGCCGTCGTCCAGGACAGTGGCGCCAGATGCGTCCAGCCGCAGGCCGTCACCGCCCGGCACACGCATCAGGCGAACGAAATGCAGGCTGTGTGCGTCAAAGTGAATACCGCAGCCGCCACCCGACTGACGCGGCGACAGCGCCGCCAACTGAGCCCCCATGTGGCGCGCACCGCGCAGAACCGCTTCGATCATGACTTCCTCCCGCCTTCCGGCTTGTCGATGGCATCGATGCTAGCGAGCCATGTGCGGCAACCCAATCGGACTCGTCCCAATTCACATGGCCGTGCAACGGACGAACGCCGCTTTCGGAATCCACGCCGCTTTTTCCTCAGCCGATTCCGATGCCCGGCATGCCTGAAATCCGATTTCGGGGATCTGCCACAGGCGGTCGCGGGTCGTTCGTTATAATCGGCCAATCGTTTTTTCCGGTTCCCCCATGGCAAGCACACCCCAAACCGAGACACCCCGCGACAAGCGCCCACCCAAACCGCGCCGCTCCATCTGGCTGCGCCTCGCCCTTTGGTTCGCCGGCCTGATCGCCGCGATGGTCGTCTGTGGCGCGCTGCTCGCGGGGTACATCCTGGTGGTGATGACCCCGCAGTTGCCGTCGCTCGACACGATCGTCGACTACCGGCCGAAGATCCCGCTGCGCATCTACACGGCCGATGAAATCCAGATCGGCGAATTTGGCGAAGAACGCCGGAACCTGGTGCGCTTTGCCGATATCCCCGACGTCATGAAGAAGGCCGTGCTCGCCATCGAGGACGACCGCTTCTATCAGCACGGCGGGGTCGACTTCATCGGGATCTTCCGCGCAGGCGTGGCCAACTTCGCACGCGGCGGTTCGTCGCAAGGCGCCAGCACGATCACGATGCAGGTGGCGCGCAACTTCTTCCTGTCGAGCGAGAAAACCTACACGCGCAAGATTTACGAAGCGCTGCTCGCCTACAAGATCGAGTCGCGGCTCACGAAGGATCAGATTCTCGAGCTGTACATGAATCAGATCTATCTGGGCGAGCGCGCCTATGGCTTTGCCAGCGCGGCGCGCGTGTACTTCGGCAAGGACCTCAAGGACATCACGCTCGCCGAAGCGGCCATGCTCGCCGGTCTGCCGAAAGCGCCGTCGGCCTACAACCCGATCGTCAATTACAAGCGCGCCCGCGTGCGTCAGGAATACATCCTCAAGCGGATGTACGACCTCGGCTATATCTCGAAGGACGAGTACGATCAGGCAATTGCGCAGGAACTGGTGGTGCGGGGGCTGGGCAGCGAGTTCAGCGTCCATGCCGGTTACGTGGCCGAAATGGTCCGCCAACTGCTCTATTCGCAGTTCAAGGACGAGATTTATACGCGCGGCTTCAACGTCTACACCACGATCAACTCGGCCGATCAGGAAGCGGCCTACGAAGCGTTGCGCTCGGGTGTCATGGCTTATGAACTCCGCCACGGCTATCGCGGCCCGGAAGCAAACATTGACCTGCCGGACGATCAGGACGAGCGCGAGCAACTGATCGACGACACGCTGGTCGAGCATCCCGATAGCGGCGATATGGTCGCGGCCGTGGTGCTGTCCGCCGCGCCGCAACAGGTCAAGGCCGTGCTGCTCAACGGCGACGACGTGACCGTGAGCGGCGACGGCCTTCGCTTCGCCGCCGCGGGCCTGAGCGCCAAGGCCCAGCCGAAGCAGAAGATCCGCCGCGGCTCGGTGATCCGCGTGACGAAGGACGCGAAGGACAACTGGCGGATCGTGCAAATGCCCGACATCGAAGCGGCATTCGTGTCGCTCGACCCGCAAAACGGTGCCATCCGTTCACTCGTCGGCGGTTTTGACTTCAACCGGAACAAGTTCAACCACGTGACGCAGGCGTGGCGCCAACCGGGCTCGAGCTTCAAGCCGTTCATCTACTCCGCCGCGCTGGAAAAGGGCTTCGCACCGGCGACGATCATCAACGACGGGCCGCTGTACTTCACCGCCGCACAAACCGGCGGACAGCCCTGGGAGCCGAAGAACTACGGTGGCGGGTTCGAGGGCCCAATGCCGATGCGCGTCGCCCTGATGCGCTCGCGTAACCTCGTGTCGATCCGCATTCTGCAGAGCATTACGCCGGGCTATGCACAGAAATTCATCGGCCGGTTCGGCTTCGAGGCGGACAAGCATCCCGCCTACCTGCCGATGGCGCTGGGCGCCGGGATGGTCACGCCGCTGCAAATGGCGAGTGCCTACTCCGTGTTCGCCAACGGCGGATACCGCGTGAATCCGTTCATCGTGGCGCGCATTACCGACTCGAAGGGCAACGTCATCATGGAGGAGAAGCCTGCCATGGCAGGCGATGAAACGATTCGTGCCATTCCGGCGCGCAACGCGTTCATCATGAATTCGATGCTCCATGACGTGGCGACTCGCGGTACGGCCGCCAAGACCAACGTGCTCAAGCGCAGCGATCTGGCGGGCAAGACCGGTACCACGAACGATTCACACGATGCCTGGTTCGCCGGCTATCAGTCGCAATTGGTCGGGGTGGCATGGATCGGCTTCGATCAGCCGCGCAACCTGGGCGATCGCGAAACCGGGGGCGGACTGGCCCTGCCGATCTGGATCGACTACATGGCAAAGGCGTTGCGCGGGGTTCCCGAATCGACGCGCACGATGCCGCAGGGCGTGATTCAGGCGAATGGAGATTACTTCTATGACGACTATCCGCCGGGCCGTGCCGTCAGCACGGTCGGCCTGAGCGCCGAAACGGCGCCGGACGGTTCGGCCGCGCCGGGCCCGGCAACGGGCGCAATGCCCGGTCAGATGCCGGCCCAGCCGGGTCCGGCCCCTGCGCCCGCGCCGGTGGACCGTCAGGAGCGCCAACGCATACTGGACATGTTCAACAGCAAGCCCTGACAGGCGAGTGGGAATCTGCGGTCCCGAGAGTATCCGGGATCGCCACGCGGCGCAGCGCCTCGGGCACACCGAGGTCTGCGCCGCGATTTTTTTGTCAGTCCGCTTGCAGTGTTACCGTCTCGCCGGCCTGCTGCGAAGCAAAGCGCGACAACGCTTCGAACAGCTCCGAGTCGTCGCGCGTATCGCGCCATTCGTCGCCCTTCAGGCGGAAATGGAAGCCGCCCGAACGCGCCGCGACCCAGATTTCGCTCATGGGCGTTTGCAGGTTGACGATGATCTTGCTGCCGTCTTCGAATTCGAGCGTCAGGACATTGCCCGTGCGCTCGCAATCGATGTCCACCTCGCTGTCCTCGACAGCCGCCTCCACCTGCGCCAGCACTGCCTCGGCGAGCGCCAGGAATTCACTTTCCGTCATGCTAAACTCCACGGTTTGCGTCATCGTTTGCATGCCGCACCACGCGGCGATACCCCCATGACTGCACCTATTCGAACCTGCGCGATTGTAGCGTCGATTACCCTTTTGAGCGTGCTGGCCGGTTGCGGCCAGGCCGGGCCGCTGTATCTGCCGGCACGACCGGTGAAACCGACGCCGCCCCCGGGCGCGCCGCTGCCCCCGCCGCCACGCGTGCCTGAACCGCAACGTGGCCCGTCGGTCGACGTGCCGTCGGCCGCTTCGCTGCCTGCGGCGAAGCCGGAGTAAGCTGGCAGAAGCCGAACCGGCTGCACCAGCCTGCCGACACCCTCCGCTTCGGCGGAATGTCCTTTTGATTACCGAGTTTTAGCGCGAGTTCTAGCGATGTCCGACGCCCTCTTCTCCTACCGCGACGACGTTCTTCACGCCGAGGGCGTTGCCCTGCCCGCCCTCGCCGAGCGCTTCGGCACGCCGCTTTACGTCTATTCGAAGGCCGCGCTGACGAAGGCCTATCAGGCCTACGCCAAGGCCTGCGAGGGCCGCAACGCCGCCGTGCACTACGCCGCCAAGGCAAACTCGAACCTCGCCGTGCTTGGCGTGTTTGCCAAGCTCGGCGCAGGCTTCGACATCGTGTCGGCTGGCGAACTCGCCCGAGTCATCGCCGCCGGCGGCGATCCGAAGCGCGCGGTGTTCTCCGGCGTGGGCAAGCATGCCGAGGAGATGCGCTACGCGCTGGAAAAGGACGTCTTCTGCTTCAACGTGGAGTCGCGTCCGGAACTGGACCGTCTGAACGAAGTGGCCGGTCAGATGGGCAAGCGTGCACGGGTGTCGCTGCGCGTGAACCCGAACGTCGACGCCAAGACGCACCCATATATCTCCACCGGCCTGCGCGGCAACAAGTTCGGCGTGGCCTATGAAGAAGCGTTCGACGCCTATCGCGCGGCCGCTGCCATGCCGAATCTCGAAGTCGTCGGCATCGATTGCCATATCGGCTCGCAAATCACGGAAATTTCGCCGTATCTCGATGCCACCGACAAGGTGCTCGATCTCGTCGAAAAGCTCGAAGCCGCAGGTATCTCGCTGCATCACATCGATGTCGGCGGCGGTCTGGGCATTACCTACACCGACGAAACGCCGCCGGAAATCACGTCGTTCGCCACCACGCTGCTCGACCACATCGCCAAGCGCGGCCACGGCCACCGCCAGGTGCTGTTCGAGCCGGGTCGCTCGCTCGTCGGCAACGCGGGCGTGCTGCTCACGCGCGTTGTATTCCTCAAGCACGGTGAGACGAAGAACTTCGCCATCGTCGACGCTGCGATGAACGATCTCGCGCGTCCGGCCATGTACGAGGCGTATCACGGTATCGACCCAGTCGAGCGCCGCGCCGCCGACACGGTGACGTATGACGTCGTCGGCCCCGTTTGCGAAAGCGGCGACTGGCTCGGTCGCGACCGCGCACTGGCCATCGCACCGGGTGACCTGCTCGCGATTCGCTCGGCTGGCGCCTACGGCTTCACGATGAGCTCGAACTACAACACGCGTCCGCGCGCCGCCGAGGTCATGGTCGATGGCAACGAGGCCTACCTGGTTCGCGAGCGCGAAACGATCGAGTCGCTGTTTGCCGGCGAACACCTGTTGCCCGGCAACGCCTGACCCATCACCGTTCCCTCACACTTTCGGCCTGTTCAGCCCCCGGATCAGCCGGGCGCCGAGCAGGCCGGCCACCACGATCGCGTAGATCGCCGGCTGGGCAAGGTCGTTCTTGCCCGCCTTCATCCACCAGTAGTGCAAGATCGCCAGCGCGGCAATCGCGTAGATCAGGCGATGCAGCCGCTGCCAACGTCGTCCGCCCAGCCAGCGCACCATCGCGTGCGGGGACGTGAGCGCGAGCGGCACCATCAGCACGAACGCGGCAAATCCGACGGTGATGAACGGGCGCTTGCCCGATACGTCGCGCAGAATGCTCGTCCAGTCGAACCATTGATCCAGCCAGAAGTACGTTGCGAAATGCAGCGTGCCGTAGCCAAACGCGAACAATCCGAGCATGCGACGACAGCGCAGCATCCATGCCAGACGAGGCGAGAGGCGGCGTACCGGCGTGATCGCTAAGGTGACGCACAGCATGACGAGCGTCCACGTGCCCGTAGAGCGGGTGATGAACTCCACGGGGTTCGCGCCAAGTTGGTCTGTGGCGCCGTAGACGATCAGCCGCAGCAGCGGGAGCAATGCGAGCAAGAACACGGCGACCTTCACCCAGACCAGCCAACGGGGTGTCATGCGATGGACGCCGCGGGCGGCGGGTGCCGCGGCGTCGACGCCTGCCGGCGTACCGGTGACACCGCTCCGATCGGATGGGAATATCGGCACCGTCGACGGACTCAGAAGAATTTACGCAGGTCCATGCCCTGATACAGACCGGCGACCTGCTCGCCGTAGCCGTTGAACATGAGTGTCTTGCGCTTGGGCGTGAAAATGCCACCGTCGCCAATGCGACGCTCGGTCGCCTGACTCCAGCGCGGGTGATCGACGTCGGGGTTCACGTTCGAATAGAAACCGTATTCGTCTGCCGCCGCACGATTCCAGCTCGTAACGGGCATCTTCTCGACGAAGCGGATCTTCACGATGGATTTGGCGCTTTTGAAGCCGTATTTCCACGGCAACACCATACGCACCGGGGCGCCATTCTGATTGGGCAGCACCTCCCCGTACAGGCCGAATGTCAGCAACGAAAGCGGGTGCATCGCTTCGTCCATACGCAGCCCTTCGATATACGGCCAACTCAGCACCGGATACGAGAGCCCAGGCATCTGCTTCGGGTCGGCCAGCGTGACGAACTCCACATATCTCGCGTTGCCCGTCGGCTGCACCTGCTTGATCAGTTCTGACAGCGAGTAACCGATCCACGGGATCACCATCGACCATCCCTCGACGCACCGATGGCGATACACCCGCTCTTCGAGCGGCGCCAGCTTGAGCAGCGCGTCGATGTCGTAGATTTTCGGCTGTTTGACTTCCCCTTCGATAGCCACCTGCCACGGACGCGGCTTGAGCGTACCCGCCCGGCGCGATGGATCGGACTTGTCGGTGCCGAACTCGTAGAAGTTGTTGTAGGTGGTGACATCCTTGATGTCGGTCGGCTTGTCGGTAACGACGTAACGCGTATTGCGCGCGGCCCCGAGTTTGGCCAGGCCGGTCCCCGGGCTGTCGGCGGCAAAGACAGCGCGTTGCGGCAACATGCCGAGCGCCGTCCCGCCCAACCCCGTCAGCCCCAGGCCGGAGGCTTGCAGGAAGCGTCGCCGGCCGGTCGCGATTTCACGCGGCGTGATGCTGCTTGCCGGAATATCCGCGCCGCGCAGGCGCGACTTGTGGGTATTCATGATGACGATCTCCTGACGGGTTCTGCGTGCGATATGACGAAGCATAGCGA
Organism: Pandoraea pnomenusa; assembly: GCF_040391475.1. Classification (GTDB taxonomy): domain Bacteria; phylum Pseudomonadota; class Gammaproteobacteria; order Burkholderiales; family Burkholderiaceae; genus Pandoraea; species Pandoraea pnomenusa_C. Next base: position 19,625 of record NZ_JBEBXS010000035.1, read on the forward strand.
ATGCCGATGAAAAAAGCCGCCGGCAGTCATGCGCGGCGGCTTTCCCGATCCGATTCCCGGCGAACGGACTCAGCGTCCGTCAGAGCTGTCCGTAGCTGTGCAGCCCCGAGAGGAACATGTTCACGCCGAGGAAGGCGAACGTCGTGATCAGCAGCCCGGTCAGCGACCACCATGCCGCCACCACGCCGCGCAGCCCCTTCATCAGGCGCATGTGCAGCCATGCCGCATAGTTCAGCCAGACGATCAACGCCCACGTCTCCTTCGGGTCCCAGCTCCAGTAACCGCCCCACGCGTCGGCCGCCCACAGCGCGCCGAGAATCGTGGCAATGGTGAAGAACGCGAAACCGACGGCGATCGCCTTGTACATCACATCGTCGAGCAATTCGAGCGACGGCAGGCGCGACGAGAAGAACCCGGTGTCGAGCGGCTTGCCTGCGGCCGCCAGACGCTTGTTTTCGCCCGACTTCAGCAGATACGCCACCGCGACCATGGCCGCGAGCGCAAACGTGCCGTAACCGATGAAGTTCGCCGGCACGTGGATCTTCATCCACCAGCTCTGCAACGCCGGCACCAGCGGCTGGATTTCATAGGCGCTGCGCGCCACGCTGTACCACAGGTTGAAACCGACCGCCGCACTGATCACCAACAACACGAACGGCCCAAGCGAACGGGTTTCGTAGCGGTGCTCGTAGTACAGGTAGAAGAGCGCCGTAATCAGGCAGAAGAGCACGAACACTTCGTACAGGTTCGAAATCGGAATGTGGCCGACGTCCGCCCCCACGAGATACGACTCGTACCAGCGCACCATCATGCCGGTGAAACCGAGCAACACCGCCGACCAACACAGCGACGACCCCACGCTCGCGCCGAACGGGGAGCGCGCAAGCAGTCCGCCCCAGTAGAACAACGTCGAGAGGAAGAACAGCGCGCTCATCCACAGGATGGCCGACTGACTCGAGAGGAAATACTTGAGGAAGAACGCCTGATCCGCACGAGCGAGATCATGGTGATACAGCCCGATGCCCGAGAGCGCCAGAATGGCGATGCCCGCCATCAGCCATCGCACGGAGCGCCAGTGCCAGCCGAGCAGCGCGAAGGTGGGCACCGCAAGCACGAGAATCGTGTGCTCGTAGTAATCCATGTAGTGGCCATAGCGATTGAGGGCAAAGCCCGCACCGATCGCCAGCGCCAACGCGAACAGCCAGTCGCCGATACTGCGGCGGCGCAACCACGAGGCATCCGAATAGCTTTGCGATAACTCCATCTGTCTCACCTCACCTTCATCGTTTCGTGACGATCTCGTCGATTTCCGCCTTCGTGCGGGCGAATTCCTTTTCGAAGTCCAGCGTGCGGCGCGTCGTCGACACTGCCATCAATACCGAACTGCCACCTTCCGGGGTGTCCTTCAGCCACATCCACAGCCGCCGCTCACGCACATAGAACATCGAGAAGATGCCCAGCACCAGCAGCAAGCTGCCAAGATACACGATCTTCTTTCCGGGCGAACGCGTGAGCTGGAAGACGCTCGCCTGAATCTGGTTGAACGAATCGAGCTGCAGGAAAACCGGGGCGTCGTACAGGAAGTTGTCGGACAGCGCGTTGGTCGCCGTATGCACGAACAGTTCCGTCTCCGGCGACGATGCCACCGGCGGCATGCCCGCCTGCTCGCGGGCCACTTGCCACAATTGCCAGATGGTCCCGTCGAGGATGCGGCGGAACATATCCGCCGCGCTCGATTGCTGCTCCTGCGGCACTTTCTCGTTCACAAACTCGGCGATCGCCTGCAGGCCGCCCTTCGTCTGGCTGTTCTTGCTCGCCGGGATCACACCGGCAAACAGGTCCAGTTCGCGCTTGGCACTTTCCTGCAATTGCGCACGCAATTCGGCCGACGTCTGCGACGGCAGCGATTGTGCCGCGAACCGGCGTGCCGCCTCGGTGCGGGCCGCGTCGTCCTGGAGTGCCGCGCGGATCATCATCCACTGCTTGACGGAGCCGTCGGCGTCGGCCGGAATACGCAGGTACTGGAACGGGCCGTCAGGCGTGTCACGCACGCCCGTCATGAACACGCGCTCGCCGTCGCCTACGAGGATCGGCAACATGTAGTTGCGGTACTCCTTCGCCTGCCCGCTGCGATCGCGCACCTTGTACTGCACCGAGGGGCCGACGTTGCGCAGATCCTTGCCCGGATCGGAGCGTGCCCCCGAGCCGAGATGCCTGCTCAGATCCTCGCGCAGCGACTTGCGCGCCACGCCGCGCACGTCGCGCTCGCCGCTGCCGTTGCTGATGTTCTCGACGTTGATCGCACGGAAATCGCTGAACTCGACGGTGTACTCGTCCTTCGCGGCCGCGCCACCGCGCAGTTGCGTGGAACCGCCGATATCGCCGGAGAAGGCGAACGTGCGGTCCGACGCACCCCGCATCGGGTAGCCCGTGAGCTTGAGCTTGCTGCCGCCGTCCTCGAAACTCGACTGGTAGATCGCCACGCCCTTGTAGATGAACGGCTCGTTGACCTTCACCGTCGCGTCCATCGTCTTGCCCGTCTCGGGATCGGTGACCACGATGTCGCTCGCGAAGAGCTTTGGCATGCCCGTCGAGTAATAGTCGACGTGGAATTTCTTCAGTTCGATGGAGAACGGCAGATCCTGAACGACGGAGCCGTCCTGGAAATTCAGAATCGCCGTATTCGAGCGCCCACCTTCCGGCACGAATGCATAGCCGCGGAACGCGGGGTTATTCGGCGACAGACGGTGCGTCTCCGGAATCTGTGCGATGACGGCATTGCCTTGCAGCGGCGATTTGCCGAAGAGCGCCATCTGAATGCGGATCAGCAGATCGCTGTCGACCAGACCGCCCAGACAGATGATGACGATCGCACTGTGCGCGAAGATGTAGCCGATCTTGTTGATGGCACCGGCCTTCGCGGCGACGAGCGTTGCGCCATCGCGCTCTCGGACGACGAAACGATAGCCTCTGCGCCCGAGGTACTGGGTCAGGCGCGGCAGAAGCGCCGCACGCGGCGCCGGGCCGGTGAACTCACCCTTGTGCCCGAACGCCCGCAAGCTGCCTTCGCGCACGTGATCGCGCCAACTGCGAATGTCGGCGATCATCTTCGGCGCATTGCGCACGATGCACAGCGTCGTCGACGCCATGAGGAAGAAGAGAATCAGCAGGAACCACCACGAGCTGTAGACGGTGTACAGACCGAGCGAGCGGAAGACGTCCGCCCAGAAGGGGCCGAACTGATTGACGTAGTTGGGATAGGGGTCGCCCTGCTTGAGCACGGTGCCGACGATACTGGCGATCGCAAGCACGGTCAGCAGGCTGATGGCAAAACGCATCGAACTGACCAGCTCGACGCCGTCGCGCACCCATCGTTGCGCGCCCTTGATCTGCATTCCCGAGGTACTGATGCTCATCCTGTTTCCGACAACAAAAAAGGGCGGGGACGCGTTCTTCACGCGCCCGCCACCCTGTGTATGCTAAACCAGTTCGATCCGATCGCTCTGCGGCGCCGCTGCTGGTTTCGTTATAAGTCAGCGAATATACCCTGACGTTCACACGATGTCAGGGCAGAACGCCGATCAGTGCAACCCAGCGATGTAATCCGCGACCGCCTTGATTTCCTTGTCCGACAGGCGCGCACTGACATCGTGCATCGGTGCGTTGTTCAGGCGGGTGCCGTCGCGGAACGCCACCAGCTGGGCGGCGGTGTATTCCGCCCATTGACCGGACAATCTCGGATACTGCGACGGCATGCCGGCACCGGCCGGGCCGTGGCATGACGCACAGGCGGGCACGCCCTTGTCGGCGACACCGCCACGATAGATCTTTTCGCCCAGCGGTACGGTGTCCTTGTTACGTGCGGCACCCGGCTTGGGTGTCTGCGACGCGAAGAAGGCGGAGACGTTGCGCATGTCCTGTTCGGACAATGCCGCCACCATGCCGGCCATGATCGGGTTGTTACGTGCGGGGGTCTTGCCGGGCTGCGCCTTGAAATCGACGAGCTGCTTGTTCAGGTATTCGACGTGCTGACCGGCGAGCTTCGGATACGCGCCGCCGGTACTGTTGCCGTCTGCCGCGTGGCAGGTGGCGCAAACCTGAGTGGCAATTGCCTGTCCCCGGTTCAGGTCTGGTTTTGCAGGCGCCTGCGCCTCGGCGGCTTGTCCTACGCCGCTCAGTAGAAAGCATGCCAGCGCCAACGGTGTTGCAGCGAGAGACTTCCACACTCCTCGGTTCATTCGCACACCTTATATCTGTTTTGTCGGGAAATCGGTCGTTCGAACTCACCGTCCGACGCCATGTTTCTCCTCCAACCTCACGGCGCGCGAGACGTTCGGGCAAGCCTTGGCCGGGCCAAGGTTAACTTTCATATTGTACAATAAAGACTTTCCCCGGCTTTAGGGGATTCCATGTAGAAGGCCGCAGAACGGGGCTTCCCGGCCTGTCGCCGGTGGGCGTCGAACCTGCCGAATTGCCTGTCTGCGCTCGCGTTGCGGCCTGTCTCCAATGGCTGCGGCGCTCCCCGGTTTCCGTCATGTCCCTACTTCATCAAGCCCGCTTCTTTACGACCGTCAATCATCTGCGCGACCTGCCGCCCACGGCCGTGCCCGAGGTCGCCTTCGCGGGTCGCTCGAACGCGGGCAAGTCCAGCGCGCTCAACATCCTGTGCAACCAGAAGCGTCTGGCATTCTCCAGCAAGACGCCGGGCCGCACGCAGCACATCAACTATTTCGAGATCGCGCACCTCGAGCATCTGTACGGTTACCTCGTCGACTTGCCCGGTTACGGCTACGCCGAAGTCGGCGGCGGGGTGAAGGTGCATTGGCAGCAACTGCTCGGCGACTATCTTGTACAACGTCCGCAGCTTCGTGGTCTCGTGCTCGTGATGGACTCGCGCCGTCCGTTCACGGATCTCGATTGCGAGCTGATCGACTGGTTCCTGCCGACCGGGCGTCCCATCCACGCGCTGCTGACCAAGGCGGACAAGCTCACGCGCCAGGAAGCCACGGTCGTACTGCGCGATACGCAAAAGCGACTGGCAGCGTTGCCGCGGACCGACGGCCTGCCGTCGGACGATCCGGCGGTCGCGCCGCAGTTCACCGCGCAACTCTTCTCCTCGCTCAAGCGCACCGGCGTCGATGCCGCCCAGCGCATGCTCGAAGACTGGCTCGCCATTCCGGCACGCGATACCGCGAAAAAGTGAGCGTCGCTCGGCGCTTGCCGACGGTGTCAACGCCATAAGGTAAGCGTCATGGGCTACGGATGGGCGCGACAAATCGTCGCGGCATACCGCGAACAGGCATCGGAAATTCCAGAGGTCGGGCCAGCGCATCGGACACGCGTGATGTGCCCTCGGCCGAACGGATGATGTGACTTCGATGGCGCCGCAACGCAGGGCTGCCGGGGGTGTCGGCGTGACGATTCGCGCGCACATAAAAAAACCGCCGTGTAGGCACGGCGGGTTTAAATAAGCCTTATCGTAGAACGACAGGCGCCCGCTCAGGGAGGAGAAGCGGGGGACGCCGCACGCAGTGCGAACATCCGGTTGGTATGATATACCATGCGTTCGAAAGTTTCCCGGCAAGCGCCATTTTTTGCTCGCCTTTCCGCTTACGGAATCGTTGAGTCGGCCGCAACGACATCCCGATTTCGGGACACGCCGGCACGACAGGTTCGCGGGAAATTTCCACGCGCCATTCTTTCGTCCAAAGGACCGATCGCATGAGTTCCTACCCCCTGCTTCGCCCGCGCCGCATGCGACGCGATGACTTCTCGCGCCGTCTGATGCGCGAAAACCACCTGACGTGCGACGACCTCATCTATCCCGTGTTCGTCCTTGACGGGCAAAACCGCCGTGAAGCGGTCGATTCGATGCCTGGCGTCGAACGCGTGTCGGTCGATGAACTGCTGCGTGTGGCCGATACGTGCGTCACGCTCGGCGTGCCGGTCATTTCGCTGTTCCCGAACATCGAGGCCTCGCTGAAGACTCCCGACGGCATCGAAGCCACGAACCCCGATGGTCTGATCCCGCGTGCCGTTCGCGAGCTCAAGCGCCACTTCCCGGATCTCGGCGTGCTGACCGACGTCGCACTCGACCCGTACACGAGCCACGGCCAGGATGGCGTGCTCGACGAGAACGGTTACGTCATCAACGACGTAACGACCGAAATCCTCGTGAAGCAAGCGCTCACGCAAGCGGAAGCGGGCGTGGATATCGTGGCACCGTCCGACATGATGGACGGGCGTATCGGCGCCATTCGCGAGGCACTCGAAGCGAACGGCCACATTCATACGCGCATCATGGCGTACGCAGCGAAGTACGCTTCGGCGTTTTACGGTCCGTTCCGTGACGCCGTCGGCTCGGCCTCGAATCTGGGCAAGAGCAACAAGATGACGTATCAGATGGACCCGGCCAATTCGGACGAAGCGCTGCGTGAAGTCGCGCTCGACATCGAGGAAGGCGCGGACATGGTAATGGTCAAGCCCGGCATGCCGTATCTCGACATCGTTCGCCGAGTGAAGGACGAGTTCCGCTTCCCGACCTACGCCTATCAGGTCAGCGGCGAATACGCCATGCTCAAGGCTGCGGCCCAGAATGGCTGGCTCGACCACGACAAGGTCATGATGGAGTCGCTGCTGGCGTTCAAGCGCGCCGGTGCCGACGGCATCCTGACCTACTTTGCGCTCGACGCCGCACGCCTGATTCGCGCGCAGGCATGACGGGCGCAAGGGTATTGGTGCGGTAGCCGGTTGGCGTCGCCACCGAGGTCGCGCCACTGCGTACACAAAAAACGGCCACCCGGATTCGGGTTGGCCGTTTTTTATTGGCTGGCGAAACAGCGTTGATGCTGCACGACCTGCGATCCAACGGATGACGTCAAAGCCGAAACTCAGGACGTCACTGCCCCATCAGGCGGCCGGACCGTAGGCCTTCTCCAGGCTGCGAAGGAACTGGTCAGCCGACTGCGCCCCGACCACCCGCGTGCCGTCGATCTCCTTGCCGGTGCCGTCGAAAAAAATGATGCCCGGCGGACCGAACAGTCCGAATCGCTTGAGCAGCGCCCGGTCGTCGGCGTTGTTTGCCGTAATGTCGGCCTGCACCAGAACCATTTGATCGAGACGTGCTTTGACGCGCGGGTCCGTGAAGACGTAGCGCTCCATCTCCTTGCAACTGATACACCAGTCGGCGTAGAAATCGAACATCACGGGACGTCCCGCCGTGGCCACCAACCGATCGAGCTCCCCAACGTTTTTCACTTGCTGGAACTTCACACCTTCGGTTGCCGGCACACCGGCAATGGCACCGCCCGAAGCGACCGTCGTCAATCCGGCGAGCGGCGTCAGCGGATCGCGCGCGCCTGCGGCGGCCCCGACCAATGCGACAGCCCCCAGCAGCGCGACGGCCACACCAAGCCCCTTGAGCAGGCGTCGCGCGCCGCTCGAGCCATCGGGCAGGCTATCGAAAACGCGCATGAACGTCGCCGCGACCAACAGCAGGACACCCGCCGCCAGCAGCAGGATCGGCGTCGGCAGCAACGGACGCACGATCCACAGCGCCACGCCGAGGAGCAGGAAGCCGAAGAACCGCTTCACGCCGTCCATCCACGCGCCCGCTCTCGGCAGCAGTGCACCGCCGCCACCCGCGAGAATCACCAGCGGCAAGCCCATGCCGAGCGACAGCGCGAACAGGGCCGCGCCACCGAAGACCGCATCCCCGGTCTTCGCGATGAACGCCAGCGCAGCAGCCAGCGGCGCCGTGACGCACGGGCTCACGATCAGCCCTGACAGCACGCCCATCATGGCGGCGCCGATCCACTGTCCCGACTGCTGCTTGCGCGCGGCATCGTCAATGCGGGAGCGAAGCGCCGAGGGGAGCTGGATCTCATACATCCCGAACATCGACAGCGAGAGCACCACCATCAGCAGCGCGAACGTGGCCAGCACCCACGGCGTCTGCAAGAACGCGATGAGGCCCTGCCCCAGCAACCCGGCCGCAATGCCGATAACCGTGTTCACGATGGCCATGCCCAGCACGTAGGCGATCGCCAGACGAACGGCCTTGCCGCGGCTGGCGGCCTGTCCGGCGACGATCGACAGGAGAATCGGCACCATCGGCAGGACGCACGGCGTGAATGCCAGCGCAAGGCCCAACCCGAAGAAGATACCCAGTGCCACGGCGAAGTTGCCACCCGAGAGAATCCGCTCCGCCTCGCTGTAGTCCTCACGGGCCGACAACCATCCGCCGGAGGTATTCGATGCCACCGGCGCCGCATTGGCCGCATTCGCTGTCGGCGACGCATTCGACGTTTGCGGGCTCGCACCAAGCAAAGCCTGCGAGACCGGTCCGGCCGTCGATACGGCGCCCCCGGACCCGCCCGATGCCGCACCGATTGCCGCCGCCGAGATCTTCAGCGGCTTGTCCATCGGCGGATAGCAAAGCCCCTTGTCGGCGCACCCTTGCATGGTGACGTTCAGCGTGAACGGCCCGCTCGCCTGGCTGACAGGTATGTGCACCTCGATCGGCTCGTGATAGACCTCCATGTCCTTGTCGAAGGTCTCGTCGTGCTTGACCTCGCCCTTCGGGAACGTCGGTGCACCAAGTGTCACGGCCGGATTATCGGCCGCGAAAGCGAAACGCTCCCGGTAGAGGTAATAGCCCTTCGCGACATCGAAACGCAGCACGATCACACCCGGCTGCTCCGTCTTCGCGACCTTGAATGCGACATCAGGATCGAGAAAATCGTCAGCGGCCTGTGCGCGTCCGGCAAATGCCATCAGCATCACGGCAACGAGGCTCAGTGCGAGCCACCAGATGCGCCAAACACGTTTCTGCAGCGGTACGTGGACGTTTTCCCCCATCTGCCGAGCGCTTCCGCCCGCCAGTGCGTCCATCGTCGTGACATCAGACATGCAACTCCCCCCGGGTCTCATCCTCCACCCATCGTGCATACGCCGGTAGTGCCGCGCTGGCCGGCCAGGCGACGATTTCCGGCACGTCGTAAGGGTGGTGTTCCTTGATGTACTGCTCCAGCGCACTGTAGCGCCCGGCAGCGGTTTTGATCATGAGTGGGATTTCCACACTCGTCTCGCGCTTGCCCTGCCACCGATAGCTCGAACGCACCGGCGCCATCCGCTGCACGCACGCCGCCAGCCGACCGGCGAGCATGCCGTCGATGGCGGACTCGGCGCTGGCCTCGTCGGGGAACGTCGTCATGACGATGAGAAGGGCATCCATGATGTGCGGTAGACAGCTCAAGCGTAAGGATTGTTCACTGTACACTGACGCCGAAAAACTTGCGCAATCGACGCGTGATTTCGGGAATGGGACCAGCCGATCTTCGGAAAACACCCCGAAAATAAAAAAAGCCAGGTCGGTGACCTGGCTTCTTTTACGACTCACAGTCCCGAGGGACTGTTGCGCTTCATCGCTTACTCAGCGACTTCCGGCGCTTCCGTGTCGACTTCCGGACGATCCAGCAGTTCGACGAAAGCCATCGGCGCATTGTCACCCACGCGGAAACCCATCTTCAGGATACGCAGGTAGCCGCCCGGACGGTTGGCAAAACGCGGGCCGAGCTCGTTGAACAGCTTCGTGACCATTTCACGATCGCGCAGGCGATTGAACGCCAGACGACGGTTAGCCACCGTGTCCTTCTTACCGAGGGTGATGAGGGGCTCGACGACCTTACGCAGTTCCTTGGCCTTCGGCAGCGTGGTCTTGATCGCTTCGTGTTGCAGCAGCGAGTTCGACATGTTACGCAGCATTGCCAGACGGTGGCTGCTGGTACGATTCAGTTTACGCAAACCATGACGGTGACGCATTTCAACTTTCCTTTAAACAGAGTTTTCGACCAAGCTCTTCTATCGGTGACGATCACCGCGGGCCGGTACCTTCGCTATCGGCCGTATCGGAACATTCCGACGCGCCGCACTTACGTAGCGACACGGCCGCCCAAGGGCGGCCATGTCATTACACCTTACTTCTCGAGACCAGCCGGCGGCCAGTTTTCGAGCTTCATGCCCAGCGTGAGGCCACGCGAGGCAAGCACTTCCTTGATCTCGTTGAGCGACTTGCGACCCAGGTTCGGGGTCTTGAGCAATTCGTTCTCGGTACGCTGGATCAGGTCGCCGATGTAGTAGATGTTTTCGGCCTTCAAGCAGTTGGCCGAACGCACCGTCAACTCGAGATCGTCCACCGGACGCAGCAGGATCGGATCGATCTGCGGCGCACGCGACGGCGCTTCGCTGGCGGCTTCCGTGCCTTCCAGCGCAGCGAACACCGACAGTTGGTCGACGAGGATGCGAGCCGATTGACGGATCGCTTCTTCCGGCGAGACCACACCGTTGGTTTCGATGTTCATCACGAGCTTGTCCAGGTCGGTACGCTGTTCCACACGGGCCGATTCGACCGCGTAGCTCACACGCTTGACCGGCGAGAACGACGCGTCGAGGACGATACGACCAATCACCTTGGCCGATTCGTCGCCATAACGGCGCACGTTACCCGGGACATAACCACGACCCTTTTCGATCTTGATCTGAACGTCGAGCTTGCCGCCCTTGGCCAGATGCGCGATCACGTGATCGGGGTTGATCAGTTCCACATCGTGGGGCACTTCGATGTCCGAAGCACGCACCACACCTTCACCATCCTTGCGCAGCGTAACGGTGACTTCGTCACGGTTATGCAGCTTGAACACCACACCCTTGAGGTTCAACAGGAAGTTGACGACATCTTCCTGGACACCATCGATGGTGGAGTATTCATGCACAACGCCGGCGATCGTCACTTCGGTCGGCGCATAGCCCACCATCGACGACAACAGCACGCGGCGAAGCGCGTTGCCCAAGGTGTGGCCATAGCCACGTTCGAACGGCTCCATCACGACTTTGGCGTGATGCTCACCGACCGGCTCAACCGCAATGATCTTGGGCTTCAACAAACTGGTTTGCATAGGTTTCCTTTTCAATACCCTCGGCTCGTTACACCGATAAGGCTGATGGATGACAACCTGCACGGAACGCAAAACGCGCCGTGAGGCGCGTCAGCATCATACGGATTAACGCGAATACAATTCAACGATCAGGCTTTCGTTGATGTCGCCTGCGATATCGCTACGTTCCGGCAGTGCCTTGAAAGTGCCTTCCATCTTCTTGGCGTCAACCGAAACCCAGATCGGGAAACCGACTTGTTCGGCCAGCGACAGTGCTTCTTGAATACGCACTTGCTTCTTGGCCTTTTCACGAACGGTGATCACATCACCGGCCTTGACCTTGATCGACGGGATGTTGGCAACAACACCGTTCAGCACGATCGCCTTGTGGCCGACCAGCTGGCGCGCTTCAGCGCGCGTCGAACCAAAGCCCATGCGGTACACGACGTTGTCCAGGCGCGACTCGAGCACTTGCAGCAGGTTTTCACCCGTGTTGCCCTTGAGACGGTCGGCTTCCGCGAAATAGCGACGGAACTGACGCTCGAGCACGCCGTAAATACGCTTGACCTTCTGCTTTTCGCGCAGCTGGTTGCCGTAGTCCGACGTACGAGCACCCGAGGTGCGGCCATGCTGACCCGGCTTGCTATCCAGCTTGCACTTGTCGGCGAGCGAGCGACGTGCGCTCTTCAGGAAGAGGTCAGTACCTTCACGACGGGAGAGTTTGGCCTTCGGGCCGATATAACGTGCCACGGTTGTTCCTTTATCTCAAAATTTGACGCAGCGAGCTTTGCCCACTACGCAAGTCCGGTACCAATGTACCGGACGGTGGTCTTAGAAATTGCTACGCGCACGGCCGAGACCGTGCGCGAACCCGCGATTATAGCAGGATTTTCTTACGCGTCTTAGATACGACGACGCTTCGGCGGGCGGCAGCCGTTGTGCGGGACCGGCGTCACGTCCGAGATGGCCGTGATCTTGATACCCAGCGCATTCAGTGCACGAACCGCGGATTCGCGACCCGGGCCCGGGCCCTTGATGCGAACTTCGAGGTTCTTCACGCCGTATTCCAGTGCCACGCGGCCAGCCGACTCAGCAGCAACCTGGGCAGCGAACGGGGTCGACTTACGCGAACCCTTGAAGCCCTGGCCACCCGACGTCGCCCATGCCAGCGCATTGCCCTGACGATCGGTGATCGTGATGATGGTGTTGTTGAACGAAGCGTGGACGTGCACGACGCCTTCGGCAACGCTCTTCTTGACCTTCTTGCGAACGCGCTGCGAAGCGGCGTTGTTCTGTTGCTTAGCCATGAGTTCCTATCCTCTGGTTACTTCTTCAGCGAAACGCCGGCCTTACGCGGGCCCTTACGGGTACGCGCATTGGTACGGGTGCGCTGACCGCGAAGCGGCAGACCCTTGCGGTGACGCATGCCACGATAGCAGCCCAGATCCATCAGGCGCTTGATGTTCATGGTCACTTCACGACGCAGATCGCCTTCGACCGTCAGTTGACCGACTTGATCACGCAGCTTTTCGAGATCGGCGTCGTCGAGGTCCTTGACCTTCTTCGAGTAAGCCACACCAGCGGCGTCGCAAATCTGGCGAGCGCGGGTACGGCCGACACCGAAAATAGCCGTCAGGCCGATTGCGGTGTGCTGGTGGTTCGGGATGTTAACCCCTGCGATACGAGCCATTCGTAATTCCCCAACTAAATAGCGTTAAAGGCCGATTAGCCCTGACGTTGCTTGTGGCGCGGATCCGAACTGCAGATCACACGCAGCACGCCTTTGCGCTTAACAAACTTGCAATTGCGGCAGATGCACTTAACAGATGCCAAAACTTTCATGACAATTCCCTCTCTCTAATCACTTCGCCCGGAAGACGATCCGCGCACGCGACAGATCGTAGGGCGTCAACTCTACCGTCACCTTATCCCCGGGAAGGATACGGATGTAATGCATCCGCATCTTGCCGGAAATATGTCCGAGTACTACATGGCCATTTTCCAGCTTTACCCGGAAGGTGGCATTGGGGAGGTTTTCAAGGACCTCACCCTGCATTTGAATAACGTCGTCTTTCGACATGATCCCGGATCAGCGAAGCGTCATGTTATTGCCGCCCTTGAAATTCGCTTTGCGGAGCAGCGACTCATATTGTTGCGACATTACATAAGACTGCACCTGCGCCATGAAGTCCATCGTCACCACCACGATAATCAGCAGTGAGGTTCCACCGAAGTAGAACGGGACATTCCAGCGCAACACCAGAAACTCAGGCAGCAAACACACCAGGGTGACATAAGCTGCACCTGCCAGCGTCAAACGCGTCAGGATCTTGTCGATATACCGCGCCGTCTGGTCGCCCGGACGAATCCCCGGGACAAACGCGCCGCTCTTCTTCAGGTTCTCGGCGGTCTCCTTGCTGTTGAACACCAGTGCGGTGTAGAAGAAGCAGAAGAACACGATTGCCAGTGCGTAGAGCATCACGTAGATCGGCTGACCCGGCGACAACTTCGCTGCAATATCCTTGAGCCAGCGCGCGTTATCACCCGCGCCAAACCAATTTGCAATCGTTGCCGGGAACAGGATGATCGACGACGCGAAGATCGGCGGAATCACGCCTGCCATATTCAGCTTGAGCGGCAGGTGCGAAGCCTGACCACCGTACACCTTGTTGCCGACCTGACGCTTGGCGTAGTTCACCAGGATCTTGCGTTGACCACGTTCGACGAACACGACGAAGAACGTCACGAGCACCACGAGGACACAGATCACGATCGCCGAGAACGGGCCGATCGAACCAGTGCTGACGAGCTCGAACAAGCCACCCACAGCGTTCGGCAAACCGGCCGCGATACCACCAAAGATGATGATCGAGATACCGTTACCGAGGCCGCGTTCGGTGATCTGCTCACCCAGCCACATCAGGAACATCGTGCCGGTCACGAGCGTGATCACCGTCGTCAGGCGGAACAGCATGCCCGGATCGACGACGAGCCCCGGCTCGCTTTCCAACGTCACTGCAATCGCGGCTGCCTGGAAGAGCGCAAGCACAACCGTGAAATACCGGGTGTACTGCGTGATCTTGCGTTGGCCGGCTTGGCCTTCCTTACGCAAGGCTTCCAACTGCGGCGAAACCATCGCCAGCAGCTGCATGATGATCGACGCCGAAATGTACGGCATGATCCCCAACGCGAAAATCGTGAAACGCGACAACGCACCGCCCGAGAACATGTTGAACATGCCCAGGATCCCGCCCGACTGGCGCTGGAACAACTGCGCCAGCTGATCGGGGTCGATGCCCGGCACCGGGATATGCGCACCAATACGGTAGACGATCAACGCCAGCAGCAGGAAAACCAGCCGCCGGCGCAGATCCGCATACTTCGGGCCCTGCGTACCAGGCTTAGCGAGATTAGGAGACTTGGCCAATGCTGGCTCCGGGGTGTCCTAACTTACTCTGCGACCGAACCGCCAGCCGCTTGAATGGCGGTGAGCGCACCCTTGGTGACGCCCAGACCCTTCACAACGACCTTGCGGGTGATCTCGCCTGCGGCGATGATCTTGGCCGACAGCGACAGCTCGCTCACCAGACCGGCCTGCTTCAGAACCAACAGATCGATCTCGTCGACCGGCAGGTTGTTCAGGTCCGACAGGCGAACTTCGCCCACGAAACGACGCGTCAGCGACTTGAAGCCACGCTTCGGCAGACGACGTTGCAGCGGCATTTGACCGCCTTCGAAGCCCACCTTGTGGAAGCCGCCCGAACGCGACTTCTGACCCTTGTGACCACGGCCGGCGGTTTTACCCAGACCCGAACCGATGCCACGGCCAACGCGGCGCTTGGCGTGCTTGGCGCCTTCTGCCGGCTTAATCGAATTCAATTCCATTTTGCCCTCGCTCAGTCGACGATCTTCACAAGGTACGAGACCTTGTTGATCATGCCCCGCACAGCGGGCGTATCCTGCAACTCGCTGACCGAATTGAGGCGACGCAGGCCCAGACCCTTCACGGTCGCACGATGTTCTTCGCGCGTGCCGATCAGGCTCTTGACCAGCTTAACTTTCACAGTTTGCTGCGACATATTGATCACCCTTAGCCGAGGATCTCTTCCACCGACTTGCCACGCTTAGCGGCGATGTCAGCAGGAGTCGATTGTTTCTTCAGGCCGTCGAGCGTGGCGCGGACCAGGTTGTACGGGTTCGTCGAGCCAAGGCTCTTCGTCACCACGTTGGTCACGCCCATCACCTCGAACACCGCACGCATCGGGCCACCGGCGATCACGCCAGTACCGTCCTTCGCCGGCGACATCAGGACGCGCGAGGCGCCATGCTGGCCGAGAACGTTGTGTTGCAGGGTGCCGTTCTTGAGGGGCACCTTGAACATGTTGCGGCGGGCTTGTTCCATTGCCTTTTGAACGGCAACCGGGACTTCCTTCGCCTTGCCCTTGCCCATGCCGATGCGGCCATCGCCGTCACCAACCACGGTCAACGCGGCAAAACCGAGAATACGGCCACCCTTCACAACCTTCGTGACACGGTTGACCGCGATCATCTTCTCGCGAAGGCCGTCGTCGCGTTCGTCAGCCTGAACTTTCGCTTGCATCTTTGCCATGACGGATCCTTACTTAGAACTTGAGGCCGGCTTCACGGGCAGCGTCGGCCAGAGCCTTGACGCGACCGTGATAGCGGAAGCCCGAGCGGTCGAAAGACACGCTTTCGATGCCGGCGGCCTTCGCCTTCTCGGCGATACGACGACCGATCAGCGCAGCAGCGGCAGCGTTGCCGCCCTTGCCTTCCTTGTCGCCCAGTTCCTTGCGCACTTCGGCTTCCAGCGTCGAAGCGCTGGCCAGCACTTGCGTGCCGTCTTCCGAGAAAACTTGCGCGTAAATGTGCACGTTGGTGCGATGCACGGAAAGGCGATGCACCTTTTGGGCTGCCAGCTTGATACGAGTCTGGCGAGCGCGGCGCACACGAGATTGTTTCTTGTCCATGTTTCGCACCCTTACTTCTTCTTGGTTTCCTTGAGGATCACCACCTCGTCCGCATAGCGGACGCCCTTGCCCTTGTAAGGCTCGGGCGGACGGTAACCGCGAACTTCCGCAGCCACTTGTCCGATGCGTTGCTTATCAACGCCCTTGATGATGATCTCCGTCTGCGTCGGGGTCTCTGCCTTCACGCCTTCCGGCATGGCATGCACGACATCGTGCGAGAAACCCAGCTCGAGCTTCAGGTTGTTACCTTCAGCCTTGGCACGGTAACCCACGCCAACGAGTTGCAGCTTCTTTTCGAAACCCTTGCTCACACCGGTCACCATATTGTTGACCAGTGCACGTTCCGTACCATACAGCGCATTCGCTTCACGGCTTTCGTCGGCCGGGGCGAAGGTGATGGTGCCGTCTTCAATCTTGACGTTCACGAGGGTGTTCACGCCGCGGGTCAGCGAACCCAGGGCACCCTTGACCGTCAGCACGTTGCCCGTCAGCGTTGCGTCAACGCCCTTCGGGAGTGCAATAGGACTCTTACCTACTCGAGACATTTCAGCGCTCCTCGGTTAGGCCACGTAGCAGATGACTTCGCCGCCCACGCCGGTGGCGCGTGCTTTGCGATCGGTCATCACGCCCTTCGGGGTCGAGACGATTGCAACGCCCAGGCCATTCATGACCTGCGGGATGTCGTTGCGGCTCTTGTACACACGCAGACCCGGGCGGGAAACGCGCTCGAGGCGCTCGATCACCGGACGGCCAGCGTAGTACTTCAGTGCGATGTTCAGCACCGGCTTGGTTTCTTCTGCTTCAACCGCGAAGTCTTCGATGTAGCCTTCGTCCTTGAGGACCTTGGCGATCGAGACCTTCAGCTTGGACGAGGGCATCTTTACCGATGCCTTCTCAACCATCTGAGCGTTGCGGATGCGAGTCAGCATATCGGCGATAGGATCGCTCATGCTCATGGTGCTTCTCCTATTACCAGCTTGCTTTGGTCACGCCCGGGATTTCGCCACGGAAGGCGATTTCACGGATCTTGTTACGGGCCAGGCCGAATTTGCGGAAGGTACCGCGCGGACGGCCGGTCAGGTCGCAACGATTGCGTTGACGCGTCGGGTTGGCGTTACGCGGCAGCTGTTGCAGCGCCAGGCGTGCTTCATAACGCTCGTCTTCCGACTTGCTGGTGTCTTCGATGATCGCTTTGAGGGCAGCACGCTTGTCAGCGTACTTCGCCGCCAGACGGGCGCGCTTCTTTTCGCGTTCGATAAGTGCCAGTTTAGCCACGATTACCTCAGTTACGGAACGGGAATTTGAACGCCGACAGAAGAGCCTTGGCTTCTTCGTCAGTCTTCGCGGTGGTGGTGATGCTGATGTTCAGCCCACGCAGCGCGTCGATTTTGTCGTACTCGATTTCGGGGAAAATGATCTGCTCTTTCACACCGATGTTGTAGTTGCCACGACCATCGAACGCACGGCCCGAAATACCACGGAAGTCACGCACGCGCGGCAGAGCCACGGTGATGAAACGATCCAGGAATTCGAACATACGCTCACCGCGCAGCGTCACCATCGTACCGATCGGGTAACCTTCGCGGATCTTGAAACCGGCGATAGCCTTACGAGCCTTCGTCACCACCGGCTTCTGGCCGGCGATCTTCGTCAGGTCGCCAACGGCGTGCTCAATGATCTTCTTGTCAGCGACGGCTTGACCAAGGCCCATGTTCAGGGTGATCTTGGTGATGCGCGGCACTTCCATGACAGACTTGTAACCGAACTGCTTAGTCAGCTCGGCGACAATCTTGTCTTTATAGAATTCTTGCAAACGGGCCATTATCTATACTCCCTGCGACTTAGGCACCGACGACCGCGCCGGTCGTCTTGAGGAAGCGGACCTTCTTGCCGTCTTCGACCTTGATGCCTACGCGCGACGGCTTGCCATTGGCATCCACCAGCGCCACGTTCGACACGTGGATCGGCATCGTCTTGTCGACCACGCCACCTTGCGTGCCCTTCATCGGGTTCGGCTTCACGTGCTTCTTAGCAACGTTCACGCCCTCGACGACCAATTTGTCGCCATCAACGGCCAGGACCGTGCCACGCTTGGCCTTGTCCTTACCCGTCAGCACGATGACCTGGTCACCCTTGCGAATCTTGTTCATGTGTCGGCTCCTTACAGCACTTCCGGGGCCAGCGACACGATCTTCATGAAGCGTTCGGTACGCAGTTCACGCGTAACCGGCCCGAAGATACGGGTGCCGATCGGCTCGAGCTTGGTGTTCAGCAGCACGGCGGCGTTGCCGTCGAATTTGACCAGCGAACCGTCCTGGCGACGCACGCCCTTGGCGGTGCGCACGACCACTGCGTTATAGATTTCGCCCTTCTTGACGCGACCACGCGGGGCAGCATCCTTCACGCTGACCTTGATGATGTCGCCAATGCCGGCGTAGCGACGCTTGGAGCCGCCCAGCACCTTGATGCACATCACTTCACGCGCACCGGTGTTGTCGGCTACTTCGAGCCGGGTTTCAGTTTGAATCATGGTGTTATCTTCCCAACTTAATCCGACACCTAGGCGTCGGTCAGTCTTGGTCCCCGTCAGCACCAAAGGGTACTGTTTGGGTTGAGTCGTTCAAAAGTGGACAACTTTGCTACCTCGACCAGACCCGTAGAGGATACGAATCGGCTTCGGAAGCCATCCACTCCCTTGCGAAACCAAAGACCGGTTTTGGCGAAAGAAGCGGAAAGTCCGGAATTATACAATGATAATTCCGGACTTGCAAGTCAAGCCTTCGCTTCAGCGCGCCTTAGATGATACGGGCGGCTTCCACGAGACGGGAGACCGTCCAGGCCTTGGTCTTCGACAGCGGACGCGATTCTTGAATCTCGACCATGTCGCCTTCCTTGTACTGGTTGGTCTCATCGTGCGCGTGGTACTTCTTCGAACGCACGATGTACTTGCCGTAGAGCGGGTGCTTCATTTGACGCTCGACCAGCACGGTAACCGTCTTGTCCATCTTGTCGCTGACAACCTTACCCACGAGGGTACGCTTCAGCGAGGTCTTAGCGGTATCGTTCATTTCTGGCTCGCCTTCTCAGTCAACACGGTACGCACACGCGCGATGTCCTTGCGCACCTTCTTCAGCTGGCTGGTGTTGCTCAGCTGTTGGGTGCCCGCTTGCATGCGAAGACCGAATTGGGCCTTCAACAGATCCGACAGTTCCTTGTTCAGGCCGTCGACATCCTTGGCACGAAGTTCGGATGCTTTCATTTCAAATTCTCCCTTCAGGCGCCAAGGCGACGTACGAAGAACGTCGTCTGAATCGGCAGCTTGGCTGCAGCCAGGCGGAACGCCTCGCGCGCCAGCGCTTCATCCACACCGTCCATTTCGTACAGCATCTTGCCCGGTTGAATCTCGGCGACGTAGTACTCCGGGTTACCCTTACCGTTACCCATACGCACTTCTGCCGGCTTTTGCGAGATCGGCTTGTCCGGGAAGATACGGATCCAGATACGGCCACCGCGCTTGATGTGGCGAGTCATGGCACGACGTGCGGCTTCGATTTGACGAGCCGTCAGACGACCACGACCGACCGCCTTCAGGCCGAATTCGCCGAACGACACTTCGTTGCCACGGGTGGCGACGCCAGTGTTACGGCCCTTCTGCTCTTTGCGATACTTTCTGCGTTTCGGTTGCAGCATGATTATTCTCCAGTCTTGGCGTCGCCTTCAGGCTTGCCAGCCGGACGGCGTGCACCACCGCGCTTCGCGCCGGCCTTATCGCCAGCATCGTCACGACGGGGGCGACGGTCGCCCGGACGCGCGTTGCGGCGCGGACGCTTTTCTTCGGCCGGCTCTTCAGCCACCGGAGCGTCGTTGCGGCCCAGCGTGTCACCCTTGTACACCCACACCTTGATACCGATGATGCCGTACGTCGTCTTCGCTTCCGAGGTTGCGTAGTCGATGTCAGCGCGCAGGGTGTGCAGGGGCACACGACCTTCGCGGTACCACTCGGTACGGGCGATTTCGATACCGTTCAGACGGCCGGCGCTCATGATCTTGATGCCCTGGGCACCCAGACGCATCGCGTTCTGCATCGCACGCTTCATGGCGCGACGGAACATGATACGGCGCTCGAGCTGCTGAGCGATCGAGTCGGCGATCAGCTGCGCATCGGTTTCCGGCTTGCGGATTTCCTCGATGTTCACGTGCACGGGCACGCCCATGCGCTTTTGCAGCTCGGCCTTGAGGATTTCGATGTCCTCGCCCTTCTTGCCGATCACAACACCCGGACGCGAGCTGAAAATCGTGATGCGAGCATTCTTGGCCGGACGTTCGATGACCACGCGGCCAACCGAAGCGTTCTTCAGCTTCTTCTTCAGATATTCGCGAACGCCGATGTCTTCCTTCAGCATCTGCGCGAAGTTCTGGTTGTTGGCGTACCAACGCGAAGCCCAGTTACGACTGACAGCCAGACGGAAGCCAGTCGGATGAATTTTCTGTCCCATCGTGACCCCTTAGTTGCCCAGCGTCACAGTGATGTGACAGGTTTGCTTCTCGATGCGGTTACCACGGCCCTTGGCGCGCGCGGTGAAACGCTTGAGCGAGGTCGCCTTGTCGACGTAAATGCCCTTGACGCGCAGTTCGTCGATGTCAGCACCTTCATTGTGCTCGGCGTTGGCGATTGCCGACTCCAGCACCTTCTTGATGATGACCGCGGCCTTCTTCGGCGAGAAGGTCAGGACATTGAGTGCACGCTCCAGCGGCAGGCCACGGATCTGGTCAGCGACCAGACGCGTCTTCTGCGCCGAGATACGGGCACCGCGATGAATTGCTTTCACTTCCATGATCGGCCCCTTATTTCTTCGCCTTCTTGTCGGCCGCATGGCCCTTGAAGGTACGGGTAAGTGCGAACTCACCCAGCTTGTGGCCGACCATGTTTTCCGTCACGTACACCGGCACGTGTTGACGGCCATTGTGTACAGCGATCGTCAGGCCGATGAAATCGGGCAGGACGGTCGAACGACGCGACCAGGTCTTGATCGGCTTCTTGTCACGCGATGCAGCTGCCGCTTCCACTTTCTTCAGCAGATGAGCGTCGCAAAACGGACCTTTTTTAACAGAACGAGTCATTTGCTAGCTCCAATTAACGCTTCTTGCCGCGACGCTGAACGATCATGCTGTCGGTGCGCTTGGTCGAGCGGGTACGCTTACCCTTGGTATGCTGACCCCACGGGCTGACCGGATGACGACCAGCAGCCGTACGACCTTCACCACCACCGTGCGGGTGATCCACCGGGTTCATCGCCACACCGCGAACGGTCGGGCGAATACCGCGCCAACGCTTCGCACCGGCCTTGCCCAATTGGCGCAGGCTGTGCTCTTCGTTACCGACTTCACCGATGGTTGCGCGGCACTCGATGTGCACGCGACGGACTTCACCCGAACGCAGACGCACTTGAGCGTACGTGCCTTCGCGAGCCAGCAGCATGGCGGACGTACCGGCAGCACGTGCGATTTGCGCGCCCTTGCCCGGTTGCAGTTCGATGCCGTGAATCGTGGTACCGACCGGAATGTTACGGATCGGCAGCGTGTTACCCGACTTGATCGGCGCTTCGGAGCCGCTCACCACTTGCTGGCCGACGGTCATGCCCTTCGGTGCAAGGATGTAACGGCGCTCGCCGTCGGCGTAGCACAGCAGCGCGATGTTCGCGCTACGGTTCGGATCGTACTCAAGACGCTCGACCTTCGCCGTGATGCCGTCCTTGTTGCGACGGAAATCGACGATACGGTAGTGCTGCTTGTGACCGCCACCCATATGACGGGTGGTGATGTGACCGTTGTTGTTACGGCCAGCGGTCTTGCTCTTGGTATCGAGCAGCGGGGCGAACGGCTTGCCCTTATGCAGATCCTTGTTGACGACCTTGACCAGCGAACGGCGGCCCGGCGACGTCGGTTTCGTTTTGACGAGTGCCATGATTACTTGGCCTCCGCTTCAAAATTGATTTCCTGACCCGGCTTCAGGCTAACGTATGCCTTCTTCTCGTGGTCGCGACGACCCATGAAGCGGCCAAAGCGCTTTTGCTTGCCCTTGCGGTTCAGGATCTGCACCGACTCGACTTCCACCTTGAAGAGAAGCTCAACAGCAGCCTTCACTTCTTGCTTGTTCGCGTCGCGTGCAACTTGGAACACCACTTGTTCGTTCTTGTCAGCCACCAGCGTCGCCTTCTCGGAGATCACCGGCGCGAGCAGGACCTGGTACAGACGATGGTCGTTTTTACGCACGTCGCTCATGACAGCATCTCCTCAATCTTGGCGATCGCGCCCTTCGTCAGCAGCACCTTCTTGAAGTAGATGAGCGACAGCGGGTCGGCGAAACGCGGCTCGGTGACGGCAACGTGAGCCAGATTGCGCGAGGCCAGGAACAGGTTCTCGTCCACGCTATCCGTGATCAGCAGCACCGACTCAAGACCCATGGCCTTGATCTTTTCAGCGAGCAGTTTGGTCTTCGGAGCATCCAGCTTGATGTCCTCGACGACCGACAGACGACCTTCACGGGCGAGCTGCGACAGAATCGAGCACACACCGGCGCGGTACATCTTCTTGTTGACCTTGTGGGTGAAGTTCTCTTCCGGCGAATTCGGGAAGATACGGCCACCGCCGCGCCACAGCGGGCTCGACGACATACCGGCACGAGCACGGCCCGTACCCTTCTGACGCCACGGCTTCTTGGTCGTGTGCTTGACCTGTTCACGGTCCTTCTGCGCACGATTGCCGCTGCGGGCGTTGGCTTGATAAGCCACCACAACCTGGTGGATCAGCGCTTCGTTGTAGTCACGGCCGAACACGACGTCCGACGCGTTGACAGCAGCGCCTTCCTGACCTTGCTCATTCAGGAGCTTCAGTTCCATTGTTACGCTCCCTTCGCGAGTTTGGCCTTGACAGCCGAGGTCACGAAAACCTTGCCTTCGTTGGCGCCAGGAATGGCACCCTTCACGAAGATCAGGCCACGTTCAGCGTCAATACGCGCGATCACGAGGTTTTGCACCGTCGTGTTGACGTCACCCAGGTGACCCGTCATGCGCTTACCCGGGAACACACGACCCGGATCCTGCGCCATACCGATCGAACCCGGAACGTTGTGCGAACGCGAGTTACCGTGCGAGGCACGGCCCGATGCGAAGTTGTAGCGCTTGATGGTACCGGCGTAGCCCTTACCGATCGACACGCCATGCACGTCGACCTTCTGGCCCACCTGGAACAGATCGGTAGTCACAACGTCGCCCACCTTCAGCTCTGCAGCTTTGGCGGCGTCAACGCGGAATTCCTTGAGGATTTCACCGGCTTCCACACCCGCTTTCGCGAAGTGGCCAGCGGCGGCTTTGGTCACGCGCGTGGCGCGACGCTTACCGAAAGTAACTTGAACGGCGGTGTAGCCGTCCGTTTCATCCGTCTTGATTTGCGTCACGCGGTTGTTAGACACGTCGATCACGGTAACGGGGATCGAATCACCGTCTTCCGTGAAAATACGCGTCATGCCAACCTTGCGACCAGCAAGGCCAAGGCTCATGATTTTCTCCATTCCCGACTGCGATTGGCCGGGGCTAAATGACAAAAGGATGGACCACGGACGTGGACCATCTTTTCAAAACTACACTTGAGCCCGCTATTATAGACGGACTTTTATCGCTTGACAAGTGTTGCTAAATCGCATAACAAAAGCCCCGCCGGTCCAGCATTGGCGGGGCTTCCGAGAGCAAAGTCGCTCGTAAGCCTTACTGCAGCTTGATTTCGACGTCGACGCCAGCCGGCAGGTCGAGCTTCATCAGCGCGTCGACGGTCTTGTCCGTCGGATCGACGATGTCCATCAGGCGCTGGTGCGTACGGATTTCGAGCTGGTCGCGCGACGTCTTGTTGACGTGCGGCGAGCGCAGGATGTCGAAACGCTCGATACGGGTCGGCAGGGGCACCGGGCCCTTGACGATCGCGCCAGTGCGCTTGGCGGTTTCAACGATTTCGGCGGCCGACTGGTCGATCAGGCGGTAGTCGAAAGCCTTCAGGCGGATACGGATCTTTTGGTTCTGCATGGAAATTCTCCAAAGAGCGTGGCAGCCCTCGTTCGGGTGCCGGGTAAATCACAAAGAGCAAACAACAATTCAACAACGAGAGGCCGAAGCCCCTCGCCGTCGATCAATCCGTATTAGGCAACGATCTTGGCAACAACGCCCGAGCCCACCGTACGGCCGCCTTCGCGGATTGCGAAACGCAGACCTTCGGTCATGGCGATCGGAGCGATCAGCTTGACCGAGATCGAAACGTTGTCGCCCGGCATGACCATTTCCTTGCCTTCCGGCAGGCTGATCGAACCGGTCACGTCCGTCGTACGGAAGTAGAACTGCGGACGGTAGTTGTTGAAGAACGGCGTGTGACGGCCGCCTTCATCCTTCGACAGCACGTACACTTCGGCCGTGAATTCCATGTGCGGCTTGATCGAGCCCGGCTTGGCCAGAACCTGACCACGCTGAACGTCTTCACGCTTCGTGCCGCGCAGCAGAATACCGACGTTGTCGCCTGCCTGACCTTGGTCGAGCAGCTTGCGGAACATTTCCACGCCCGTGCACGTCGTCT
>NZ_JBEBXS010000036.1:0-43829 GCF_040391475.1 Pandoraea pnomenusa
GTGCTCGGTGCTCGGTGCTCGGTGCTCGGTGCTCGGTGCTCGGTGCTCGGTGCTCAGTGCTCAGTGCTCAGTGCTCAGTACCCAGTACCCAGTACTCAGTACCCAGTACCCAGTACTCAGTGCGCCTTGAACTCTGATACGCATTGTTCGGCACAAATCCCTCCGATTTCGGCATTTGATGCGTCGCAATGGGCTTCGCATTACTCGACATTGTCGGTATTGCGGATTCTCAGGCGCGAAATATCGCACAGGTCTTTCCATTCGTATGGACTCGGCACTACACAATGTCACTTGCGTATTGGCTTTCTGAAGTAGACAACGCGTTCGGTCTCTTCGAAGCCGAGCGCGACGTGTAAGGCTTGTATGCCGACGTTATCGATGGCCGTATCGGACGCAAATTCCTCGCATCCATGCGAAGCCCCCCAACGTTCGACACATTCGAACAGCGCCTTCGCCACACCTCTTCGACGCACCGCGGGCGTCACATAGATCCCTTCCAGGAACAGCACCGGCGACGTCTCGCAGCCGTTGACGTAATCATGTCGTATGGACGCTTCCGCAAATCCAACTGGCGTGTGCGTGTCGGAGAACACAATGAATGTCTCGTAACGCTCTGCGTCGGCGAGGATTTCAGCAATTTCGTGATCGTGCGCGCTGTCGGTGGCATCAGGCCAGAGCGCTCTGCGCAACTGGCGCCACGAAGCGAGATCAGCGGCCTCCGCCGGCCGGACGACGAATGAAGGCGAACTCATGAAATGGGCGAGGCAAGTCGATGATGTCAAAGCGCCAGCCTATATCATTCCGCGCAATAAAAAACGCGCTGCCCGAACGGACAGCGCGTTTTGATCTAAAGAATGGCCACTGAAGACCACGGAACTCCCCGATCCGCCAGAGCCAACACCGGGTCGCGGAGACAGCGCCCTGGGCAATGCACACCGACGCCTCGCGATGAGCGTTACGAGGCAGGTGCACCCACTTGAAACCAGTGCCCACCCTGCCTCGATGTTCAGCAAAGCATCTGCTCGTCCTGCTGAACAGCCGCACACCGCCGCCCGTCAGCCTTACGCCGCCACCGTTTCCGGAAACACCGGTTCACCGAGATTGAGCATCAAACGGTTCGCCCAGGCGAAGATCGCAATGGAGTGAATCAGATCGAGAATCTCGGCATCCGTCAGGCCGACGTCACGCAATGCCTGAAGTTGCTCCGGACGCACATCTCCGGGCTTCTCGGTCAGTGCAATGGAGAACTGCGCAATCGCCTTTTCGCGATCTGTCGTACCTGCCGTGCGCGGCTCATCGAACACTTCCCGAATCACGTCATTGCGCTTGGCCAACTGCTCGAAACGTTGCGCGTGCACCGACGCGCAGTACACGCAGCCGTTGATGCGCGAAACCACCGTCGTCGAAAGCTCGCGTTCAGCCCGCGGCATACCGCCCGGTGCGTACATGATGGCATTGAACGCCGCCGAACGTTGACGAAGGATCTCGGGTTGATGCACGAGGAAGAGGTAATAATCCGATGTCTTCGCCTTCGGATGGCTCTCCTCCAGTACCGCGATCTGCTCCGGTGTGGCGTTCTCCAGCGCGACCACGTCGAGCCACGCGTCCCAGTCGAGCGACTCGTTGGTAAATCCATGCGAACGGATGATGTCGCTCATGCTGCCGTCTCCTGCGGGGCGAGTTGTTTGAGGGCTTGCAGCCCGGCGACCAGACGCGTCTGATACGACAAAAACGCGATCAGTTGTGCCAGTGCGACCACGGCCGGCGTCGTCAGTCCGGCGGCCGGCAGCTTCGCCAGCGCGGCCTTGTCGCCTTCGACCGGGTTCTCGATCAAGGTGCGCGTGAACGTCAGGATCGCACGCACACGCGTGTCAGCCACGTCCTCGGGTTGCCCGGATTCCACGGCCTTCAACTGCGCAGCATCCACGTCATGCTTGCTCAACTCGGCGCGATAGTGCGCAACCAGCGACGGCGCAGGCGTAAGACGGCTCGCATACAACGCGACGAGCAGACGCTCCACCACGGAGATGCCCTCGAGTGCCGGATCGAACAGCCCGTCATAGCTGCCTTGCGTCGCGGCAGCCACCTTGTCGCGCACATGGCGCAACGTATGCGTGGCCGAACCGGGCGCCAGACCGGCGACGCGGTCGACGAGATCGTTGGCGATGTCGTATGAGGAATTGGCGGTCATGATTGTCCTTGTGATTGGGCGCGCTCGGCCACGGCCTGCGCGAGAAAGGCTTGCACGGCAGTCCACGAACGCTCGTCCGCCAGCGCATTGGCCTCGGGTTCGCCGCCACTGGTGCTGATTTTTCCCGATACCGGATGAGCGTAGACGAGCTGCGTGGTCGGCACGAACGGAAACACGATGGCGTGCCCCGCGTTGGCGAAGTCGAGATGCTTCGCCGGATACGGATGCGAATGCGCCGCCAGACGGTCTGTCACCATCCGCGAATAACGGCTCGATGGCCATGAGCCGTCGTCCTCCGCAGACAGCAGCATCACCGGCCCTCGAATCTTCTCGACGGGAATGCTGGCACGCGCGACAGCGTCCGGATCGTCGAGCGCCGTAAGCATCGCCTTCGTATGACGATGCGGTGGCGGTCCTTCGTCAAACGGTGCCCACGACGCCGTACGATTGTTCTCCCAGATGTGCGGCAAGGGCTTGCCGCCCAGCAACCAGGTCGGTCCTTCGCGGCCGGTCGCCGGATCGCACGCGTTTTGCGCGCTGTGAATCAACGCGCTGGGCACGTAGCCGATCACGGCGGAGACCGCCTCAGGGAACGTCGCACCGAGCAACAGCACCAGCTCGCCGCCACGCGATTGCCCGGAGAGTGCCACGAAGTCGTGGGCCGGACGCACCGTGCGGCGCAGCCACGCCATGCCCTTCGCAAAGTACTCGAGCGGTGTATTGGAGATGTAGTCGGGCAGCCCGGGACCTTTGAAGTAACCGAGCGCGAAGGCAGCATAGCCATGCGACGCATACAGCGCGGCACGCGGCTCGTTGATCCCGCCCCCGGAACCGTTGAGGATCATGACGGCAGGGTGCGGGCCGTCGCCGGGCGGCAGGTACAGCGTGCCGACGAGGCCGTCTTCGCGTACTTCGCGTCGCGTAACCCCTTCCGCCGCTAATCGCTGCGTGAACGAGACGGAAGCCGAGACGGAAGCCGAGACCGAAGCGGAAGCATCCCCTTTACCCGCCGCAGGATCCTGTCCCGCCTGTGCCACCACCGTGGTGACGAGCGGGGCGATGACAGGTTGCGGGAACACGTCGCGGCTCTTGCCGTCTTCCGGCACCTGCGACCATACGAGTCCCATCGCCGACACACCGCGATAGCTGCCGCTGACCGGCGCGTCGCGCGAGACGTCGACGATGCCGTCGGTGTCCGCCACGAAGGTGGCCTGCGCGTGCCAGACGACGCCACCCGCGCGCGCGGTGCGCGCGGTCAGCGTCACGTGAGCCCCGGGCGCCGCGCCGCGCACCACGAGGTGGCGCGGCACGTCGATCAGCGCGTCGGCCGGGGTGGCCGTGAGAATGAGCGATGACGTCATAGCGTGGTCGATCGGCTTACTTGGCCGCCTTGGTCACTTGCATCGCGACGGTGCGATCGCTCGTGAACGGCGTGACCTTCAGGCCCTTACGCGCGGCCCAGATGTTCTGGTAGTGGTACATCGGAATCACGCCGACGTCGTCCGACACGACCTTGACCGACTGACGCAGGATCGTCTCGCGCTTGCCTTCGTCGAACTCGGCGGTCGAGGCGTCGAGCGCCTTGTCCACGGCCGGGTTGCTGTAGTGACCCCAGTTCGATGCGCCGAGCCCCTTCTTGGCATCGACGGTCGCCAGCACGTTCACGAGCGCATAGCTCGCTTCACCCGTGCCGTTACCCCAGGCGAGCATCGACATGGCGTACTCGTTCTTGTTCGCGCGGCCCGAATACACGGCCCAGGGCACCACTTCGACCTGCGTCTTCACGCCAATGCGGGTCCAGAACTGTGCCACGGCCTGCGCCGTTTCCGGGCCCTGCGGGTAACGATCGTTCGGCACGTGCATGGTCAGCTTGAAGCCATCGGGGAAGCCGGCTTCCGCGAGCAGCTTCTTGGCCTGTGCGGCGTCGAACGGAATATCCTTCACGTCCGGGTTGTAGCCGAACGTCTCCTTCGGCATCCACTGGTTGGCCACGCTGGCCGTGCCTTGCATGATGCGCGTGACGATGGCGTCGCGATTGATCGCGAGCGACAGCGCACGACGCACACGCACGTCGAGCAGCGGGTTCTTCGCGAGCGGCTTGCCGGCGTTATCGGTGATGTACGGGTTCGACCCTTCGCGGAAGCTCGGTTGCAGCAGCATCACGCGCAGGCCGGGGTACGGATACACCGTGATGTTGGGCGACTTCTTCAGACGCGGAATATCCGAGGCCGAGACCTTGTCGATCACATCGACATCGCCGGCGAGCAGTGCTGCGGTACGCGCCGCGCCGTTGTTGATGTAGCGATAGTCGACCTTTTCCCACTCCGACTTGCCCGCCCAGTAGTTGTCGTTACGCACCATTTCCACACGGTCGCCCGGCGTATAGGAGACGTACTTGAACGGGCCGGTGCCGACCATGGCGCGTCCGGCGTTGTAGTCGTCGGTGTTCGACTTCTCGCCCACATGCTTGCTTACGATGTGCACCGACGCCAGGTTCAGCGGCAGGTCCGGGTTCGGAATCTTCGTCTTCACGACGAGCGTGAGCGGGTCCGGTGCGCTCATCGTGTCGATGGTGCGCAGGTAACCGGCGAACGTGGCCACGCTGCCCGGCACGTTGCGTGCACGCGTGTACGAGTAGATGACGTCGGCGGCCGTGAACGGCTGACCGTCATGCCACTTCACGTTCGGGCGCAGCTTGAATTCCCACGTCTTGGCGTCGATGGCCTTCCACGACACCGCGAGGCCCGGTTGAAGCTTGTTCCACTTGTTCTCGACGAGCAGGTCCCAGAAGTGCAGATCTACCGAGCGGTCGCCCGCGTGGTTGTTCAGTTGCGGGTCGAGCGACGACAGCGGGTCGGCGAACGCAATGCGCAGCGTTTGGGAAGACTGGGCCGAAGCGGCAGCGCTCGTCACGAGCAGTGCGGCAGCCAGCGAGGACAACAAGAAACGTTTCATTATTGGCAATCCTGGTCGTTGGTGATGCGGTAAAGGGCACGCGGCGGTGTCTGTGCGCCGCCGCATGCGCCGGGTTTTCAGACGTCGTTCAGGTGACAGGCGCTCACGTGGTTGATGGCCACGCCGCGCAGCGTCGGCACCTCGGTGCGGCAACGCGGCATCGCATGCGGACACCGCGGATGGAAGTGACAGCCGCCGGGTGGCGCGATCGGGCTCGGGATCTCACCGCGAATCGCAGAGAACGTCTTGTGACGCACATCGATGCGCGGAATCTCGGCGAGCAGCGCCTGCGTGTACGGGTGATTCGGGCGGCGGAAAACTTCCTCGACGGGCGCACTCTCGACAACGCGTCCGAGGTACATGATCACCACGCGGTCCGACAGATGCTCGACCACGCCGAGGTCATGGCTGATGAACACATAGGTGAGCTTCAACTGCTCGCGCAGGTCCATGAACAGATTGAGAATCTGCGCCTGGATCGAGACGTCGAGCGCGGCCACGGCTTCGTCGCACACCAGCAGGTCCGGATTCACGGCCAACGCGCGCGCAATGCCGATGCGTTGACGCTGGCCGCCGCTGAACTGGTGCGGATAGCGGTGGCGCAGCGCCGGATCGAGTCCGGCACGTTGCAGCTGCGCACTCACGTAATCGTCGAAGCCGGCGCGATCCGTCAGACCGTGCACGAGCGCGCCTTCGCCGACGATGCGATCCACGCGCAGTCGCGGGTTCAGGCTCGCGTACGGGTCCTGAAAGATCATCTGGATCTTCAGGCGAGCGTCGCGCTGTTCCTGCGCGGAGAGCGATTCGGCGGGACGACCGTGGATCTGCACTTCACCCGATGTCGGCTTGAGCAGGCCCGCGAGCATGCGTCCGAGCGTGGACTTGCCGCAACCCGATTCGCCGACCAGCCCCACGACCTCGCCCGGTTTGACGATGAGATCGACGTTATCCACCGCACGCACGACAGCGGGCGGATGCGCAAGACCGGCGCGTTCCAGCAGGCGACCGGCCGCGCCGACGTGACGCTCGCCGAAGCGCTTGCTCACGCCACGCAATGACACGATCGGGGCGGGTAGCGTGGCACTCGGGCCGGGCGACTTGCCGTAGCTGACGGGGGCCGTCTGACTTTGCGGCAGCGGCGTATTCATACCATCTCCTTTTGCAGCGCGGCGCCCGGGTGGAAGCAACGCACGAGGCGACCCGGCGACGTTTGCGTCATTTCCGGACGCTCCGCACAGGCCGCGCTCGCATACGCGCATCGCGAGGCGAACGCGCATCCGGCCGGCATGGCGAGCAGGTTCGGCGTCATGCCGGGAATCTGCCGCAGGCGCTGGCCGCGCTTGTTCAGACTGGGCAGGCTGCCGATGAGACCTGCGGTGTAAGGATGTTGCGGGGCGTCGAGGACCGCGTCGACGGCACCTTGCTCGACGATCCGGCCGGCGTACATCACGGCCAGCGTGTCGGCGAGCCCGGCCACCACCGAGAGGTCGTGCGTGATCCAGATGAGCGCGGTGCCGTGCTGGCGCGCGAGCTTCTGCACTTCCGAGAGGATCTGTGCCTGAATCGTGACGTCGAGCGCAGTCGTCGGCTCGTCGGCGATGATCAGATCGGGACGGTGCAACATGGCGATGGCGATCGCCACGCGCTGACGCATGCCGCCCGAGAGTTGATGCGGATAGGCGCGCAGCCGTTCGTCGGGACTCGGAATGCCCATCATGCCGAGCGTGTCGCGCGCGAGCTCGCGTGCCTGCGCCT
The DNA here is from genome assembly GCF_040391475.1 of Pandoraea pnomenusa. GTDB lineage: Bacteria > Pseudomonadota > Gammaproteobacteria > Burkholderiales > Burkholderiaceae > Pandoraea > Pandoraea pnomenusa_C. Next base: position 6,902 of record NZ_JBEBXS010000036.1, read on the forward strand.
TCGACACGCGCTGATGCGCCCGCACGGCTTCGATCATCTGGGCGTCGACACGCAGCACCGGATTGAGCGTCATCATCGGATCCTGAAAGATCATCGCGATGCGATTGCCTTGCAGGTGGCGCAATTCGCCGGGCGACAGCTTGGTGAGGTCGCGGCCCTGAAACAGCACTTCACCGCCGACGATGCGGCCCGGTGCGTCGACCAGACCCATGATCGAGAAGCCGGTCACCGATTTTCCCGATCCGGACTCACCGACGAGGCCCATGATGTGGCCCGGCGGGAGCGAGAAAGACACATCGTCCACGGCCGGCAGCGTGCCTGCGCGCGTGACGAACTGTGTGCGCAAATGACGAACTTCGAGCGTGAGCGCAGACGTCGGAGAAGAGGAGGAAGTCACGGCGCCGCTCATTTCTGCAACCTTGGATTGAACACATCGCGCAGGCGATCGCCCACGAGATTGATGGCGACGACGGTGACGAGCAACGCGAGGCCGGGGTACAGGCTGATCCAGTATTCGCCGGAGAGCATCGTCTGGTAGCCGTTGGCGATGAGCAGGCCGAGCGACGGCTCCGTGATCGGCACGCCAAGCCCGAGGAATGACAGCGTGGCTTCGAGCGTGATGGCGCGCGCGACTTGCAGCGAGCCCACGACGATGAGCGGCGGCAGGCAGTTCGGCAAGATGTGGCCAAGCACGATGCGCCAGTTCGGCAGCGCCTGGCAGCGTGCGGCTTCCACGTATTCTCGACGCGACTCGACGAGCGCCTGCCCCCGCGCCGTGCGCGCGAAGTATGCCCATTCGAGGACCACGAGGGTGAGCACCACGTTGCCGATACCTTTGCCCACGTAGGCGAGGATCATCAGCGCCACGAGGATCGACGGGAACGACAGCAGCAGGTCGACCAGACGCATGATGAAGGCGTCGACGCGTCCGCCGGCGTAGGCGGCGACCAGACCGAGAATCGTGCCGAGAATGCCCGCGATGAGCGCCGAACCAACGCCGACGCCCAGACTGATACGCAGCCCGTAGATGATGCCGGAGAGCAAGTCGCGGCCTTGGCCGTCGGTGCCTAGCCAGTAGGTGTAGGTGCCCGCGCCGTTAGCCGTGACGGGGGGCAGGCGCGCGTCCATTACGTCGAGTTGCGCCAGATCGTAGGGATTCTGCGGCGTGATCCACGGCGCGGCGAGCGCGGCCACGATCAGCACCACGAGCATGACCAGACCGAGCACGGCGCTCTTCGAGCGAAGGAACTCACGCAGTCCCTGTTGCCAGGGCGATTCGCGACGCATCGGTACCGGCTCGGGCGTGAGCACTGGCGCCGGGTTCGCGTTGGGAGACGGGTTGAGCGACATCAGGCGGCGGCCTCCACGCGCACACGCGGATCGAGCCATTTGTAGAGCACGTCCACGATCAGGTTGAGCGACACGAACAGGCACACCACGACGATGAGATACGCCACGATCACGGGGCGGTCGAGCGAGTTGATGCTGTCGAGAATGAGCTTGCCGGCACCCGGCCACGCGAACACGCTTTCCGTCACGACGGCAAACGCGATCGTCGAGCCGAACTCCAGGCCGATGACGGTCACCAGCGGGATCAACGTGTTACGCAACACGTGCACCAGCACCACGCGCAACGGCGAGAGCCCCTTGGCGCGGGCGAATTTCACGAAGTCTTGCGGCAGCACTTCCGTCACCCCGGCGCGCGTGAGGCGCAACACCAGCGAGATTTTGAAGAGCGACAGGTTGAGCGCTGGGAGAATCAGATGCCGCAGGCCGTCGGCAGTGAGAAACGACCATTCCACGCCGAGTACGCTTACGGTCTCGCCACGGCCGCTCGCGGGCAACCAGCCCAGATGCACCGAGAAGAACATGATGAGCATCAGGCCGACCCAGAATGTGGGCAGCGAGAAGCCGACGATGCTGCCTGTCATCAGCAGCTTCGAGATCGGGTTGCGCGGATAGAGACCGGCGAACAGCCCCAGCGGAATGCCGATGCACACGGCCAGGATCAGCGCTGCGAACGCGAGCTCCAGTGTGGCGGGCAGGCGTTGCAGAATCAACTGGATGGCCGGCACGTTGTACACGAAGCTGTTGCCGAGTTCGCCGTGCAGTGCACCGCCGAGGAACGACAGGTACTGGCGCCACAGCGGCTGATCGAGTCCCAACTGCGCGATGATGCGCGCGCGATCGATCTGATCGACGTCCTGACCGATCAGGATATCGACCGGATTGCCGATCGCATGCAGGCCGACGAACACGATCAGCGTCATGACCCACACCACGAACACCGCCTGCAGCAGGCGGCGCAGAATCCACGCTGTCATGCGATGCGCTCCTCGCCCTTGGGGGCGGTGGCCGCGTCCAGCGCGGGCGGTGGCGGTGCCGGCGTCCACTCGTCGCCGTAGACTTCCGGCTCGGCGTAGGCTTCCATGTTGGCGTAGTGATGCGCGACGTCTTCGCGGTAGAAGGTGCCCGCGAGTCCTTGCGCAAGACGCTTCGCGCCTTCGCTCACGGCCGGAATGTCACCCGAGACGGCGCCGTGCGAGAGCGTGGCCGGCGCGCAGAAGCAGTGGATGCGCTCGAGACCGGGGCAGGCGCCCGGCACTTTCTCGAGGAATTCGAAGGTCGGCCCGAGATCCGGCGAATCGGAGAGTTCGACGTCTTCGTCGCCCGCCGCCGGGGTGTAGCGATCGCTCCACTTGCGCACGAACTTCGCGAACGCGGCAAATTCCGGTCGTCCGTCGATGTCGATGCGAAAGCCCGTGGCGAACACGAGGAAGTCGAGCACGAACGTGCCCTTGGCAGTGCGCACATGCAGTACGTCGCCAACCGGCGTGACATCGAGAATCGGTGCGCCGAGGTTGAAGCGCGCGTTCTCGTGTCGCGACACGCGCAACGTGCTGCCGCGCGGCGGCGGCACTTGCTGTGCGTTGACGTAGTGACGGATGCGCCACTTCCAGTCGTCCGGCAGATTCAGGTGCCCGTGCGTGAGGCCGGGGTTGCCCGCCCCTTTGCCCTTGTTGATGCGCGGGATGTCGGCGCGGCGAATCAGCATGTCGACGCTGGCCGCACCGGCTTCGAGCGCGGTGGCGGCGCTGTCCATTGCCGACGCGCCCGCACCGATCACGCCAACGCGTTTGCCGCGCAGCGTGGCGTAGTCCATCACGTCCGACGAGTGCGCCCAGAAGCGTCGCGGCAAGTCGCGTGCGAAGCCCGGCACGGTGGCGCCGCCCAGGCCGTCGCGACCGGTAGCGAGCACCACATGGCGCGCATGGACGGTTTGCTCGCCGTCGGGCGACGTCACCGAGAGCGCCACGAGACCGTCGTCGCCACGCGGGGCGACCGCGGTGATGCGATGGTCGTTACGCACATCGATGGCGAGCACGTCGCGATACCAGCGCAGGTAATCCATCCATTGCAGACGCGGAATCTTGTCGAGGGCATCCCAGGCGTCAAGGCCGAACTGGGCCTCGAACCACGCCCGGAACGTCAGCGAAGGCAGGCCGAGCGCGGGGCCGGTCAGTTGCTTGGGCGAGCGCAGGGTTTCCATGCGGGCGGTGGTCGCCCATGGACCTTCGAAGCCACGTGGCGATTGATCGAAGATCACCGCGCCCACGCCGAGATGCGTGAGCGAGGCGGCGGCCGCGAGTCCGGCCATGCCGCCGCCGATGATGGCGACATCGAGCACGGGCTGGCTGTTGAAGGTGCGCTCGGGCACCCAGCGCTTGGCGGGCAGTTCGAGCCAGGCGAGGTCCTGACGCAGACGCGCTTCGAGCGCGGGCAGGCCGGTGGCGAGTGTCGGGGACTGGGTCATGACGACAGGGCTTCCTTGGGAGCGGGCAGGTCGCCGTACAGCGACTGCAAGACTTGAGCGTGTTCGGTGGCGGCGTGCTGTACGAAATCGGGCAGCAGGTCGCGGGCGGCGGCTGCCAGCGCGTCGACGAAGGCGAGGGCGGCGGGTGAGGGCTCGCGGGCGTCGCGCGTGATGACGCCGAAGAAGAACGGGATGTCCGCGTCGATGGGACGCACGGCGACATCCGCGAGCGGCAGGCCGTAGGCCGTCACCGGTTCGAGCACGGCGACACCGAGACCGGCGCGCACGGCCGTCATCGCATTGATCGACGCGTTCGTTTCGACGAGCCCCGCCGGCGTCACCCCAGCCTGCGCGAAGGCCTGATCGAGACGGCGGCGCAGGCGATACGGGTTCTGCATGGTGATGATGCGGCGTCCCGCGCATTCGGCGAGCGGCAGACGTTCATGTCGTGCCAGCGGGTCGTCGCTGCGCACGGCGGCCACGCAGGCCGATTCGCCGATCCAGTGCACGACGATGCCGCGATGTTCGAGCGGCAGGCTCGTCACGCCGATGTCGGCCGCACCGGTCAGCACCGCGTGCACGACTTGCTCGGGGGAGGTACTGCGCATCTGGATCTGCGCGGTGTCGTGTGCGAGCCCCGGCAGCGAGAGCGCGGCCGGCACGAGGCCGGCGGCGAGGGCCGAGGTGGCGGCGATATGCAATGGGCGTGTCTGGCCGCGCGCGATCTCGTCGGCCCGGGCGCGAATCTGCTGCAGACCGGCAAGCACGTGTTCGACGTCTTCGAACAGCAGGAAACCTTGCTCGGTCGGCGTGACACGCGGACCGCTACGGGTGAACAGGGCGTAGCCGATTTCGGCCTCCAGCTCCTGAATCATCCGCGTGATGGCAGGTTGCGAGCGCCCGAGCAGACGCCCGGCAGCGGTGATGCTGCCGGTCGACATGACTGCCGCAAAGGCTTCGAGTTGGCGTAATTCCATCTGGCTCGGTGTGGGGACGAACGCAAGGCGCGTACCCCACGCGCGCTGCGTCCGCGAATCGACGACGCCACGGTCATCGATCTCGCAATACCTGTTGTATTCGGATTGCGTATTCTTTGACCTGAAGCATGCGTCTTGCAAATACTTAATATTTATATGCTCATTCCGTGGCGTGCAAAGGAGGGTTTTGCCTAGGTGACGCGGGGGAGAAATCAATCGGGGGTGTGCATGAGCCGTCTCACGAGGTGAGACGATCGGCGTGCGCGAACCGCGCCGGGAACGGCGCGGCGGCAACATCGGTGGCGGTGAGGACGGTGAGAAAAACGAAGCGGCCGATGGCCGCTTGCGAGGTCAGTGCGCGTCGAACGGCAGTCGCAACTGCGACGGATCTTCGGGACGCGGTTGGCGGCGGCGCAACAAGGCCACGCTGCGCTGCGGCTTCACGACAGCTTCCGGTGGCTCGACCGGACTCAGACGGAATGCCGGGCGGTGCAAGGTCAGCACGACGAGTGGCGCGTACGCGCGCCGGGTGGGTGGCGCGGTGTCGCCGGCGGGCTGTGCGTCGATGCGCTCGGTGGCGTCTGCGGTGTCCGCGGTGTCGACAGACCCCTCGTCGCCCGCCGGTGCCGACGCCGCGAGACGCCGTCCGAGCAAGCGGTAGATGTCGGGATCGAACCCGGTCACTGCCGGCATGCGCTCGACCAGGGCATCGAGGGCGTCGGTCGACGTCACGCTGCCCAGATACTGCCAGCGGTCGATGACGTGGTATTCGATATCGTCGGCATGTTTGCCGGGGCCGTGCTCTTCGATGGCGATGGGGCCCTCGTACGGCCAGGTTTCCAGTTGCAGCGTCGCGAGCGCGTCGCGAACGCGTTCGGTATGCGCGGCGAGCGGGGTGGCGCCCACACAGACACCATCGCATCGTTTGACCTGATAACCGAAGCATGGCCGTCCAGCCGCGACTTTCTCCAATCCGAGTTGCGCGCAGCACAGACGATGCTCGTCGGCGAGTGCGCGCAGCGCCGTCTCGGCGCGTGTGCGCGACGAGAACGTGCCGTACAACGCCTCGGCGCCGGAGAAGTCGACCGTCTTCGCGCTCACGAGTTGCGGCGTATCGCTTTGCGGTGTGAGTTGCCAGCTATAGAGGTTCGATGCGCGACGAAGCATGCGGTTGTGCACCGGTTGCAGTTGCTTGACCAACTGCGACTCCAGCAGCAGCGCCCCAAGTTCGCCGACGGTACGGCGGGCTTCGACGCGGCGGATTTCCTGCGAGATGCGCAGGTCCTTGGCCACCTGATGATCGCTGGAGAAGTGAGAGCGCACGCGTGCCCGGATATCGACGCTCTTGCCGACGTAGAGCAGCGTGTCGCCTTCGCCGTAGAACAGATAGACGCCCGGGCTGTCCGGCAAGGCGTCGATCGCTTCGTCAGGCAACTGCGGCGGCTGGCTCGACCGTTTGGTGACGCGTTGCACTGCCTGCGCGATCAGGTCGGGCGCATAGATGGTGTGTAGCTTTTGCCAGAACTGCCAGAGCAAATCGGCGTCGGCCAGCGCGCGGTGACGGCCTTGCGGCGTGAGGCCGAAGCGCGCGATGAGCGCGTCGAGGCCGTGGCGAGCCGCCGAGGGAAACAGCAGACGCGACAGACGCACGGTACACAGAACGTCCGCCTGAAACGAGATGCCCGCACGTTTGAACTCGTTCTTGAGAAATCCGTAATCGAAGCGGGCATTGTGGGCGACGAACAACTTGCCATGCAGACGTTCGGCCAATCCCTGCGCGAGCGTGCCGAACGACGGCTGGCCTCGCACCATGTCATTGGTGATGCCCGTGAGTTGCTGAATGAACGGAGGAATCGGCGTTGCGGGGTCGAGCAGCGTACTCCATTGCTCGACGCCATGCGGGCCCACCTCGACCACGCCGATTTCGGTGACGCGGTCATCGAGCGCATTGCCGCCGGTCGTCTCCAGATCGACGAAGACCATCGGCGCGGGCAGCGAGCGCGCGAGCATGTCCGGATCCATCAGATCCATCGGGTCTATCGGGTCCATCGCTTCGGAAGTGACGACGGCAGGTGCGTCGTCGAGCGCGACATCTGGCCCGTCTCGATCCTCGATCAGCCTCGTCGGCATTCCACGGCGTTCCACGGCGCTCAGGCTCGGGCGGCGCTCATGCCGCGCACGATGGGCCGGCGGCACGCAATGCGCCCGCCAACACCGACGATCCCGCCGGCAGCACCGCCGCGTCTTCGCCGGAGGCGTCGTCGCCCGCAAATGCGGCGACGATGGCTCGGAATACGGCAGGTGCCGGGGCGTCCGGCCATTGCAGGTCGACGGCCGCCTCGAGCGGCGGCAGGTCGCCATGACGCCGCAACGCTTCGTCGCCGGGCAGACGCAGCAGTCGTGCGAGCACCCACGGCTCATGCCGCGCGTGCAGGCCGAGGTCGGCCTCCGCCTCGTCGGCGATGGCCACGAGCGTGCGCCAATCCAGCCGCGCCCCGGTGTGTGCGGAGGCCGCGTCGTCCGTCGTGTGATGCGCCGGGATGGCGTCCGATTCCTGCAAACGTTGTTGTGCGTAGCGTGCGGCGATTTCGCGCACGACCCCCGCAAGGTCACGCTCGGCGGCGCTCAGCGCCAATTGATCCCAGTCGATGATTTCCATAAGACATTCCTCGATTGGGGGATATGATACTGTATAAAATCACAGTGCGCTTGCCACGCTGATGCTTCGGATGCCTGAGGGCGCTACCCCTCGCCGTCGCCCGCCGCGCGTGTAATACTCTGCGCCATTCCTATCGCGCAGGAGCCTGCTCCCGATGTTGACCCTGTACACCTTTGGCCCGGCGTTCGGGCTGCCCGATGCCAGTCCGTTCGTCGTCAAGGCGGAGATGCTGCTCAAACTCGCGGGCCTGTCGTACAAGACCGATCGCGGAGGCTTCCGGCGCGCGCCCAAGGGCAAGCTGCCCTATATCGACGACGATGGCGAGATCGTGGCGGACTCCACGCTGATCCGTCTGCACATCGAGCGCAAATACGGCTTCGATTTCGACGCCGGCCTCACGCCCGAGCAGCGCGGTGCGGCGTGGATGTTCGAGAAGGCGCTGGAAGATCACTTCTATTGGCATGTCGTGCAGGCGCGCTGGTGTGACGACGAGAATTTCGCGAAAGGGCCGGCCGCATTCTTCAAGGGCGTGCCGTGGCCGGTTCGTCCGGTCGTTCAGTCCATCATCCGTCGCAAGATCCGTGGCACGCTTCACGGGCAGGGCACCGGCCGCTTCACGCCGCCAGAGCAGGCGCAATTGCTCCGACGCGGCACGCAGGCCGCCGCGCAACTTCTCGGCGACAAACCGTACTTTTTCGGAGACGCGCCGTGCGGTGCCGATGCCACGGCGTTCGGGTTCATTTCGGGCGCAGCGTCGCCGCACTTCGACATGACCCTGCGCGACGAGATCGAGCAGCATCCGAATCTGATGGAGTATCTGGTTCGCATGCGCCGCCAGTTCTTCGTCGACGGCGGCGACGGCGTTCACGCCTGAGGGCCGTGCAAGTCCTGAAGCCGGGAGCGACGTAGTCCCGACGTGTGCTGTGCGGACGGCTGCGGTCAGCCCGCTTCCGGCGCGGTTTCGTCGCTGGAGAGCACGTCGGAGAGTACGAGATTGCGCCCGGAGATCTTGGCGGCATACAACGCACGATCAGCGCGTGCGCAGAGCGCTTCGAGGCTTTCATGCTCGTGCCATGTCGCCACGCCGCCGCTCAGGGTGTAGTGACACACGCCGAACGGTCCCGCCACCAGATGCCGGCTCGCCTGCGTTCGCAAGCGCTCGGCAATGCGGATCGCACCGTGCGTGTCCGTGCCCGGTAACAGCACCGCGAATTCCTCACCTCCCAGCCGCCCGAAGACATCGCCTTCACGAAGCGAGTCGCGTACGAGATTGACGAACTCCCGCAACACCGTGTCGCCGCCTGCATGGCCGTGCGTATCGTTGATCTGCTTGAAATGGTCGAGGTCGATGACCACGATCGACAGCGGTGAGCTGTGCGAGAGCGCGCGCGCCATTTCCTGACGCGCCAGCAGATCGAAGTGCTTGCGCGAGAGCGCGCCCGTCAGGTAATCGCGGTTGGCCGCTTCCTCGGCCGTGGCGAGCATGGCATCGTGAATCATCAGCACCGAGCCCATCGTCATGGCAGGCATGACGATCGCGCCAATGGTGAGCATGATCGCGTTGAAGGTCGTCGGCGCGAACAGTTCCGGGCCGGGGGCCGGTGTGAAACCGAACACCACGCCGCGCACGATGTGTCCCACGGCAAACGCCACAGCCATTCCGGCCGTCAGCCAATAGTTATAGGGATGGCGGCGCGGCGGAACGTGCCGCAGGATCAGCGCCGCGATCGCCAGCAGGAACGTCGCATGATAGGCCGACACCACGACCACGCGCGCCTGCGGACTGTCGAGACCGTATTGCCAGAACACGATGGCGGCGGCGAGTACCCCGAGCGAGGCGCCCAGCACGTGCCAGTGCTGCGGGCGACCGAGAAAGCGTGCAGTGCCCGCGTAATAAAGCAGCAGGCCGCCCGCCAACGCGATGTTGGCCACGGGAATCGACAGAAAATCGGGCACCACGCCGCGCAGCGAGAACAGGGGCAGGGCGATCAGGACAGCGACGTTGGCGAGGCACCACTCGCGAACGCCCGCGACGCGAGAGCGAAGAAGGGAGCCCACGATCAGCAACATCATGAAGCTGAGCAGTGAGGTGATCGCAAGCAGAGAGGTCGTCAACATGGCGATGACCGGTGGGGGGAGTCAAGCACGTGTTGTGCATTGTAATGTACGCTGCATCGCGCGTTACATGCCCTCGGTAGATACTCGACATCCGCCGTTAGAATGTTCGGGTTCGTTTTTCGATTTCAGGAGTTTGCGTCAATGCCGACGATCCGCCGTTATTTGTCATCTCGTGCTCGTTTTCCGGGTGGGGCGACCGTTCTTGCGCTTGCGATGAGCGTAGGGGCCGCCCTGGCCGTGCTCCCCGCGCACGCGCAAGAACCGATGCAACGACGCTCGGCACAGCCACCGCTGTTCCAGGCCCCGGCGAGTAACGTGCCGGCGCCCGCAGCCGACATCAATCGCGACGTGCGCCCGGCGCTCGAAGCCGCCAATCTCTGGTTGGGGCTCACGGACGTGAGCCGTGCGCAGCAAAGCTGGGAGCAGGCCGCACCGGTATTCCAGCGCGCCATCACGGCGCAGGACTGGGCGCAGAGCCTGCAAGCGGCGCGGGCCCCGTTGGGTAAGGTCAAGACGCGTAAAACCACCGACGCGGTCTTTACGCGCCACATCCCGGGCCAGCCGGACGGCGAGTACGTCGTGATTCAGTACGACACGACCTTCGAGAAGAAGGCCAGCGCGCACGAAATGGTCACGATGGTGCTGGGGATCGACAACCGCTGGCGGGTTGCCGGCTATCTGGTGCGCTGAACGCACACACGACAGCCGGGAAAGCAGGGGCGGAAAGGAAAACGCGCGTGCCGGCGACACTACGGTGCGCCGGGCGGGGGGATTCAGTGCGGCAGTGCGGGCTCGACGATGCCCCGGGTTGTCTCCACGTGATCGCGCGCGAGCTGTTCGGCGCGATTTTCGTCGTGGGCGCGCAGGGCATCCAGTAACGCACGGTGCTGGGCGTTGGTGGCGCGCAGTTGTTCGTCGGAGAACATGACGGGAATACGCAGTGCCCAGTAGTAGAACTGCGTGCGCTCATAAAACTGCGACAGCACGACGTTGTCCGCGGCTTTCACGATCAGATCGTGGAACTCGGTGTTCAATCGGTTGATCGTCAGGCGAGGCAGGTTGGCCCCCGGCTCCATCTGGTCGATGAGCGCGGCCAGGGTATCGCAAACCTCGGGCGTGATCTTGCGCGCGGCCAGTCGTGCCGTTTCGGCTTCGATGGCGACACGACTCTCGAAAATCGCGCGCACCTTCAGATGATCGATGCCCTGAACTTCCCAACCGCGATTGCGGGCAATGAACCCCTCGCCCTGCAAAATGAGCAACGCCTCGCGCACGGGCGTGCGTCCTACGCCAAGCAACTGAATCAGATCGTCCTCGATGAGACGCTGCCCCGGCTTGAGCTCCGAGGCGAGAATCATGCTGCGGATTTTCGTCCGGACTTCACCGGTAATCAGGTTGCTGGGCGCTTTCATCTGAGGCTTGTCTTCCGTTGAGCGGCGCGCGCGCCGGGTGCTTTGGCGAGTCCGCCACCACCAGGTCCGGCGTCTCGTGAACAAGGCATGACACGCTCGGAACCGCGCCTACCTCCTGCCGCAGCGGATTTTACCGAGATTCTCAAGACGTCCCGAAAACCATTCCAAGCACGTCAATGTTGGCGCGGACATGCGCGACCTGCATCAGTCGATGGCGGATTATGCGCAATTCGTTCGGTTTCCGAAGCGAGCACTTGCTAATACGCGCGTTTGAAGTCTCCCGACATCTCTGTAAGCCCCGTTTTACCGGGGTTCGCGCGTACTTACTTCATGTAGGGAAATTCGGTGCCTTGGCGTTGCGGGTGCCGAAGCATACGGCGGCGCAACAGGTGAAGAAATTGCTGAAGATGTAAAGCAATGCACCCAATAACCATAATAGTAGCATGGTTATTGGGGCGGTGGCCGCGCGGATGTCGGTGCTACTCGGAGGTGTCCAGCTTGCGATCCACGCGCCAGATGTTGTTCTCGCCAGTCGGCACCAGCCGCCAGTGTTTGGCGGGCAATTGCGTACCTGCGAGGGTCCGGTAGGGCGCCACACGTAACGCGACTGCACCGTCCGTCAGTCGTTGACATTGCCCGACGCTGCCGGCGCCATCGCTGAACTCCAATATGACGGCGCCCTCGGCGGCCAACGGGCCATCCATGACGGTAAGCCGCGCTCCCGGATAGAGATGGGTGTGATGCACGTGACATCGCATGCGGTCACCTCCGGTCTAATTATTGCTTAATATGAAATAAATGATTATTGAATGTCGTCTTTATCATCAATGTGCGCACTAATAGACTGTAACTGTCGACGATGAATCAAGCATCGCCCCCTTTAATAGACAGGAGAAACACCATGAAGCGCACTCTGATTACCTCTGCCCTGATTTCCACGATGTTGGCTGTGTCGGCCGGTTCGGCTTTCGCCAGCGACGCCTTCGACGGCCCGTCGGAATTCTCGTGGGTCCCGCAAACGACTGTCCTCACGCGTGCCCAGGTTCGTGAAGAACTGATCCAGGCACAGAAGGCTGGTCTGGTTGTTCAACACGATACCGTGTATCCGAAGGCAGTGCCCAGCGCACAACCGGCCGCCGCAGCGGCACCGGTCGCAGCGGGTTCGGTCGGCGGCCTGCAACGTGCCGGCACGACTTACTTCGGCAACTAAGCACTCTCCCGGCACGTCCGGTAGCTCGCGCCCCTCGGCGGCGAGCTGCGGCGTGCCGCATGCATTGCGGCGTTGATGTTGGTTCACGATCTCTCGCGGCACGACATCGGCGCCGGAGCCCGGATCCCCCGCAGTATCACCTCGAATTCCCGGCATCTTCTGCGATGCCTCGCGCATTTCCGGTGATCGCCCGCTGGCTCCTGTCGCTGTGCGAGGTTCATCGCACAGGACTTTCCCGTCGCGTATGCGGCGGGTTTTTTGCGTGATGGCGCCCAGCATGTCGACGTGAGGTTGACGTGACGTTCATGCGCACACGCTGCGTGGCACAATCGACGCATTCCGTTTTATGCCACTTCGCGTGCCGCGGCACGCCACTCCTTCATGACGTCATCGCTTCGACAGCGGCTGCGCCATGTGTCGCGACAAGCTGTTGCGACGCTGCGTGTCAGCACCCTCGCCAGCCTCACTTCTCTCGTCACCTTGAGCGCTGCGCTCACGATGTCGCCAGCGCACGCGGCTGACGCATCGGCGCCCGATGCCTCGCAAAGCAACGCCGGGCCCGCGTATGGCGCCGAGTTGCAGGGCTTCGACTATCCGTATCCGGTCGAGCGTTTTCGCTTCGAGTCGCAGCGACTCCCGTTGCAGATGGCCTTTCTCGACGTGAAGCCCGCACAGCCCAACGGACGCACCGTCGTCCTGCTCCACGGCAAGAACTTCTGCGCGGCGACCTGGCACGAGACCATCGACACGCTGACCGGCGCCGGCTACCGCGTGATCGCGCCCGATCAGGTCGGCTTCTGCAAATCGAGCAAACCCGCGCAGTATCAATACAGCTTCCAGCAGTTGGCGAACAACACGCATGCGCTGCTCGCGTCGCTCGGTATCAAGACGGCAACCATCGTCGGGCATTCGACCGGCGGCATGCTCGCTGCCCGCTATGCCCTGATGTATCCGGGCGAGACGCAGCAACTGGTGCTCGTCAATCCGATCGGTCTCGAAGACTGGAAGGCGCTCGGCGTGCCGTCGAAGACGGTCGACGAATGGTTCGATCGCGAGCTGCGCACGAGTGCGCCCGGGATTCGTCGATACGAACAGGCGACGTACTACGCGGGGCAATGGAACGAGCGTTACGAGCCGTGGGTGCAGATGCTCGCTGGCATGTATCGCGGCCCCGGCAAGCGTATCGTCGCCTGGAACTCCGCGCTGCTGTACGACATGATCTACACGCAGCCGGTCGTCTATGAATTCGGACAGATTCGCGTGCCGACGTTACTGCTCATCGGCGACAAGGACACCACGGCAATTGGCAAGGACTTCTCGCCGCCGGAGGTGCAGGCGCGCATCGGCCATTACCCGGCGCTCGCCAGGGCGACGCATGCGGCGATTCCAGGCTCGACGCTCGTTGAGTTTCCGGAATTGGGCCATGCCCCGCAGATGCAGGACCCGGCAGCTTTCCACAAGGCGTTGCTCGACGGTCTCGCGGCCGTTCGCTGAACGCCTTAAAGGTGCTTGTAATAGAAGGTCGTCGCACAGAAGTCGCCGTCGGGCATGAGGGCGAACTTGGGCACGTCGCCCGCGCGTTGCCAGCCGCTGCGCTGGTAAAGGCGCTCGGCGTCGCCGCCGGTGACGGTGTCGAGCACCAGCACGTGACGCCCTTCGGCGCGCGCCAGATCGTCGATGGCCGCCATCAGCTGTTGCGCCACGCCCTGACGCCTCGCTGAACGATGCACCAGCATCTTGGCGACGTCGGCACGATGCGGCTGGTTCTCCGGCAGATCGAGAATCAACTGCACGGTGCCGACGATCCGGCCGTCGTCTGCCGTGCCCGGCGCGTGAGCGCGTGCCACCAGCAACGCACGCTCGCCGCGCGCCACGCCATCGGCGACCTTGCGCCAGAACGCGCTTGCACGCTCGTGCGTGATCGGCAGCATGAAGCTCACCGACGCGCCGCCTTCCACGCAGTCGATCAGCACGTCGGCCAGCGCATCGACGCTTGCCGCCGCCTGCGCGCCGTCGAGCCGGTGCAATGAGTAGGCCGGGAAAGCTGAGGCACTTGCGGGAGCGGGGGATACCATCACGGTGTTCTCCTTGCGGCGACGAACGGCAGCGTCACGAGCCCGACGAGGTAGCGCGCACTCGACGACGCAGGGTTATGAAAACCAATCGGCTGATCGAGTCGCATCGCCAGACAGTCGCCCGTCGCCAGATGCCAGGTGACATCGCCCAGCGTGATTTCGATACTGCCCTCGATCACCCAGATCTGCTGCCAGACCTCGTTATCGCGCGCGCCGGTGTCGTAAGCCACGCGCTCGCCTGCCGGAAAGCGCACTTCGACGAACTGCAGCGGCGAGGGCTGCGCGGGCGAGAGATTGCGTCGCACATAACCCGAGTCGGGGTCTGTCCACACCGCCTGATCGGCGTGCCGCGAGAGCGGGGAGGGCGGGGCGTCTTCCGACGCGTGTTCGTCGAACATCGATGCGAGCGTGACATCGAGCGCCGTGGCCAGCTTGTCGAGCACGTTGGCCGTCGGGCTCGTCTGCGCACGCTCGATGAGCGAGATGCTCGAACGGCTGACACCGCTGCGCTCGGCCAGCGTATCCAGGGAGTAGCCGCGTTCACTGCGCAAGTCGCGCACACGGCGGGCGATGCGTTCGTTGATATCCATGGCGTCCAGTTTACTGGAAATTAATTTCCAGTAAAATAGATGGCATCGTTTGCTATCGTTCGACATTGCTCCACCGTTCACGCCGTCACCACGGCTTTTTTGCTTGCGGGACCCTCAAATGACTGCCTCGTCTTCCTCCCTCGTCGTGCGCGACGCCACCGACGCCGACCTTCCCGTGATCCGCGACATCTACAACGATGCCGTCGAGCACACCACCGCGATCTGGAACGAGGTGCTCGTCGATGTGGAGAACAGGCGCGAGTGGCTGGCAGCGCGTGCCAAGCGCGGGTACCCGGTGATCGTGGCCGAGCGCGATGGCGCGGTCGTGGGTTATGCCTCGTTCGGCGACTGGCGTGCATTCGATGGCTATCGCCACACCGTCGAGCATTCGATTTATGTGGACAGGCAAGCACGTGGCGGCGGCATCGGCGAGACGCTCATGCGTGGACTCATCGAGCGTGCGCGTGCGCTTGACGTGCACGTGATGATCGCGGCCATCGAGGCACAGAACGCGCCGTCGATTCGCCTGCACGAAAAGCTCGGCTTTCGCATCGTCGGCACGTTCAGCGAAGTCGGCACGAAGTTCGGTCGCTGGCTCGATCTGACCTGCATGGAATTGCGCATCGAGTGACGGCAAAACGCCACGCGTCGCACAAAAATAACAGTGCCGTTGTCTCCCGCCATTCATCGCTGTGTCTGGCCGGATATAGCGGCATTTCTTATCGGGCATAGGCAACATCACGCCATTCGAATATCGCCCGCCGCCGCCTGTCGCACGGTCCGCCATTGGCCTGCAATAGCGCGTCTTCTCACGCAGTGCGTCACGTCCAACCTTGTCATTCTGGGAGTCGGCGTGTAGCCTTGAAACGTCCGATGTCACTCATGAAGCGTGTTCTCAGAGAGCTTCACGAGCGCATCACGGCAGGTGAATGTCACGCATTGTGGATAGGCATCGCGGGTCGACGACTTGCTCTCGGCACGCTTGCAACGCTTCGCGCCATTTGAACGTCTCGGGTTTCTCGAACCGTTCGAAAGTCCAGGCCCCCGTGATCCTTCCCGTGCTGTTTTGTGCGCTTTTGCGTCTGCACGAGCCCCGTGATCGTGCTTCGTGACGTGATAGGTCCCCCCCAAAACAAGACGGACGGAACGCTTATGCCGCGCCTGCCAAGAAAACACTGTCCTCCTGCGGCTGTGTCGAGCGATGACGCTCGCCCCGATGCTGCTTCTGCACCCCCCCAATCTTCCTCGACATCCCAGAGCCCGGATACGCCACCCGGATTCGCGCTGACGCGTCGCGGGTTCCTGAAGGCGTCGGTCATCGCGGGCATTTCCGTGTACATCGCGCCGTTGGGCAGCCGTGCATTCGCCGCGCTGTTCGAGGACAAGAACCTCACGCCCGTGGCGTGGGACGCCGTCAAGGGCCAGGCCAGATTCCGCATCGACGGCACGGCCAAGGTTACTGGCGCGAAGATCTTTGCGCGCGACGTGCGCTCGCGCGACATGCCGGGCTGGCCCGAGCAGCAGGCGCACGCGTTCGTATTGCGTGCGACGCGTGCCGATCGCCCGTATCTCGGTTTCGATCTCTCGCGTCTGGACGACGGCCTGCAACCCGATCGCGTCGTGACGGCCGACGACCTCGTGCGTGACGGCGTGGCGTTCCCCGAGTTCTACGGCGACGACATGCTGCTGCCCGCGGGCAAGACACCCGCGTATCTCGGCCATGCCGTGGCGATCCTGATCTACCGCGACTTCACGCGATTCCGCTTTGCCAAGGACAAGCTCAAGTTCCACGACGAGATCATTCGCTATGGCGACGTAACGGGCCCGCTCGAACGCGACCCGTGGGGCAGCTTCCGCTACGTGCGCGTGGGCGGCAACACGGCGTATGACGACGACGTCTACTCGAGCCTGAAGGACGCGCCGATTTTCCCGAGCATGATGCGCAAGCATCTGCCGGTCTGGCCGGACGGCAACGACCACGGGAAGCTCGACGAGCAGGGCATGGCCTACGCGGGCAAGATCGGCGAGTCGCTGACGAATCCGCCTGCGAACTGGCTGGTGATGTCGCGCGAATACCGCACGCAGTCGGTGGACACGGCGGCGCTCGAACCCGATAACGCCAACTGCTGGTACGACGGTGCGACCCAGACGTTGCACATGGTCGTGCCGACACAGTCACCCTCGGAAGTGGCCGAAAACGCCGCCGCGATGGTGGCCAAGGGCCACTTCCCGGTCAAACGGCTCATCGTCTACCCGTGCTATACGGTGGGCTACGGGTCGAAGGATCACTACAATATGCCGTTCTACGGCCTGGCCGCCGCGTTGTACGGCGACGGCTTGCCGGTCCGGCTGGCGAACGATCGCTACGAACAGTTCCAGACGTCGCTCAAGCGTCACGCATTCACCATGCGCTACCGCATTGGCGTCGACAAGGAAAGCGGCATGCTCCAGGCATTCACCGCCGACATGGAGTGCAACGGCGGCGGGCGCATGAACTTCTCGCCGTCGGTGGCGATGGTGGGGGCGACGGCGGCGCAGTCGATCTACTACTTCCCGAAGAGCGATCTGGCGAGCGTGGCGATTGCGTCGCGCGCCATCGACGCGGGCTCCGCACGCGGCTACGGCACGTTGCAGTCGATGGCCGCCACGGAAATGATGATCGACGAGATGGCCGCGCAACTGGGCGTCGACGCCATCGACTTTCGTCTGAAGAACGCGCTGCGCTCGGGCATGAAGAACACGCAGGGTGCGATTCCCGCAGGGGCCGTGCGTGTCGACGAGGTGCTCGCGCGCGCCAAGGCGCATCCGCTCTGGACACAGCGCGACAAGAAAAAGGCCGAGTACGAGGCCGCGCATCCGGGGCGTCGCTACGGCGTGGGTTTCGCCTGCGTGCAGAAGGACTTCGGCACCGGCGCGGAGACGTCGTTCGCGCGCGTGGAGTTCGACGAGACCGGCAGGATTTCGCTGCATCACACGGCGGCGGAAATCGGCACCGGTACGTCGACGTCGCAAGCCGTGGCCGTGGCGAAGTGGCTCGGCATGCCGGCCACCGACGTGCACATCGCGATTACCGACTGGCCGGAGTTGCCGGTGGTGACCAGCGGCGATCCGTATCTGATGTCGCAGGCCGATCAGGACAAGCTCGCCGCGAATCCGCGCTGGTCGCCCGGGTTTGCGTCGCCGTCGAGCGCGACGAACTCGGCGTTCTATTTCACACACAGCACGCGCGAAGCGGCGCGACTGGTATTCCTGCAGGGCTTGTGGCCGGCGGCGCTGTCGATCTGGCGTCGCGGACTCGGCGGCGGTCAGGCCGCGCCGCTCGTGGTGCGTGCCGAAGACGCGCGCTGGGTGGAAGGCAAGCTGAGCGCGGCGGGTCTCGAAGCGCTGCCGATGGCCATGCTCGCCAAGACCGCGCACGAACTCGGACTCGTGACCGGCGCGACCGTGCACGTGTTCAACCGCTGGCAGTGGGCCGAGGCGGACTGGGATCTGGGCGACGGTGTGGTGCAGCGATTGCCCGTGGATGGCATTTCGTTGCGCTTCGGCAAGGGCGGTGCGAATGCCTCGACCGTGGCCGCACAGGCGCCGGCCATGCAGACGCCCGCAGCCAAGGGCGCGCATCGCAGCGGCAATGCACCCGCGAAGTCGGCGTCGTCTGCTGCGACCGCAAATGGTGCAAATGGTGCGAATGGCGCCAAGAGCGCCTCGTCAGCCAATAACGGCAACGGCGGTGCGTCGGGCACGCAGATCGCGGCACCCACGCCGGGCACCGGCTACCGCACTTTCGATCGCAAGCGCGTGTTCTACCCGCCGGTCCAGCGCAACAACGCCGCCGTGACCTACTACAGCGCCGTGGGCACGCTCGTGGAGCTGTCGGTGCACGAGGCCTCGGGCAAGGTCGAGTTGCTCACGCACCACTCGATCATGGAGTGCGGCAATCAGATTTCTCCGCAGCTTGTGTCGGGGCAACTGCAGGGTGGTCTCGCGATGGGTATCGGTCATGCGCTGCACGAGTACCTGCCGCTCTATGAGGACGGTCCGGGCAACGGCACGTGGAACTTCAACCGCTACCACCTGCCGCGCGCGGTCGACGTCGCGGTGTGGACGCAAACGGGCGAAGTGCTCCCGCCGATTTCCGAAACCGACGTGCCCAAGGGAATCGCCGAGGTGGTGATGATTCCCGTGGTAGGTGCGATTGTGAATGGCCTCGCGCACGCGATCGGCCATCGATTTACTGATTTGCCGGTGACACCGGAGAAAATCCAGGAGGTACTGGCATGACGGACGTAACATCCAGCGCACCGCAAGCCGCATCTGGCGCAAGCGATGCGGCAGCAGCGCAACCGACGGACAACGCAAGCGCGGCATCGGCCCCGACAGCCGCCAGCGCGGCAGCCGCGCCCGCAGCGGCTCCGATGCAACCGCCCGCGAATGGCAAGAAGCCTTGGGAAACGCTGCCCGTCACCGTGAAGGTCAATGGTGTGTCGCACGGCCCGATGGACGTGCCGGCCGGTCTCATGATGATCGACTTCCTGCACGAGACGCTGGGGCTGACCGGCTCGCGTCTGGGCTGCGGGCAGGGGATCTGCCACGCCTGCGTGGTGATCGTCGATCATGCCGACGGCAGCAGCGAGACGGTGCGCACCTGCATCACTGGCGCGAATTACTTCGACGGCAAGACCGTGCGCACGGTGGAAGGTCATGCCACGCGCGACGCCGACGGCAAGGTCACGCTCGCGCCGATTCAGCAGGCGTTCCTCGATCATTTCAGCTTCCAATGCGGCTACTGCACGCCCGGCTTCGTGAATGCGGCGACGGTGCTGATCGAGCATCTGAAGCGCAATCCGGTGGCGCGTGCCGATCTCGAAGCGGCCATCACGGAAGGGCTCAACGATCAGATCTGCCGGTGCACGGGATACGTGCGCTACTACGAGGCCGTGCGTGAGGTCATTCTCAAGACGCCCGGCTGTGTGAAGGACGCGAAATGAGGGGATACGACATGAACCTGAAGCGCGTCACCCGGTGGAGTGCACGTGCGGCTTGCCTGGCCGCGCTGGTGTTCGTTGCCGCCTGCAACGACTCGACCGCGCCGAAGCCGCCCGAGCCGGCGCAGCCGCCGAAGCCGAAGACATCGATGATGCCGTCGCTTGTGACGAGTGCGATGGCGGCGGACGCGCCGAATGCGTCGGGTGCATCGGGGGCGTCGGCGCCGGCTGCGGCAGCCTCGGCGGCACCTGCAGCGGCACCCGCGGCAGCGGTCAATGCGTCGCCGGAAATGATCGCGCGCGGCAAGTATCTGGCGCGCGCGGCGGACTGCGCGGCGTGTCACACGAGTGCGGACGGTGCGCCATTCGCTGGCGGTGTGCCGCTCAAGTCGCCGTTCGGCACGTTCTACGGCACCAACATCACGCCCGACAAGACGCACGGCATCGGCGGCTGGACGGCCGACGACTTCTACCGCGCGTTGCACGACGGCAAGGCCCCGGACAAGGTGCTGTATCCGGCCATGCCGTACACGTCCTACCGTCAGATGACGCGCGCGGACAGCGACGCCATCTTCGCCTACCTGATGTCGGTGAAGCCGGCGGCCGTGCCCAATCGTCAGCACGACCTCTCGTTTCCGTACAACATGCGTTTCGGCATGCGCTTCTGGGACTGGATGTTCCTTAAAGACACGCTGCCCGATGCCTCGAAGGGACAGTCGGCGGACTGGCTGCGCGGACGCTATCTGGCGAACGCCCTCGGCCACTGCGCGGAATGCCACACGCCACGCGGTACGTTCGGTCAGCTCGACAGCGCGAAGCCGCTGGGCGGGGCGGCGCTCGCGCGCATTGCCGCGCCCGATCTGACGCCGGAAGCGCTGGCAGCACGCGGCTGGACGGTGAAGGATCTGCAGACGTTCTTCGGCACGGGTATTGCCCCGCAAGGCTCGGCGTTCGGCGAGATGTTTCCGGTGGTCCACCTGAGTACGCAGTACCTCACGCCGGACGATCTGCGCGCCCTCTCGACATATCTGCTCGGTGACGCACCCCCCGCGCCCAAGCCGCTGCCTGACAATCCGGACACGAGCAAACTCATGGCCGGACGCAACCTGTACCTCGCCGTGTGCGCCGGCTGTCATGCGGCCGACGGCACCGGCAAGCCGCACGTGGCCGTGTCGATGCTGGGCAATTCGACCGTGCGTCAGAAGGATCCGCGCAATCTGATCGTGACGATTCTCGACGGTATCGAGCCGCAGCGTTTCCCGGGCCTCGAGGCCATGCAGGACATGCCGGGCTTCGGCAAGCGGCTAACGGATGCGCAGATCGCGGAGTTGAGCAACTACCTGCGTGTGGCCTACGGCGGGCAGGCGGGCGACGTCAATTCCGAGATCGTCAGACAGCTGCGTCAGAAGTAACCGGCGCACGGCCTCACGGCGGGCCTTCCATCGGCGAAGACATGGCGCATAATGACGCGCCATGTCCCGCACACAACGTCTCTTCTCCCTGATGCAGTTGTTGCGCTGCCACCGGTTTCCGGTGGCGGGCGCGACATTGGCCGACTCGCTCGGCGTGAGCCTGCGCACGCTGTACCGGGACATTGCGACGCTACAGGCGCAAGGCGCCCACATCGAAGGTGCACCGGGGCTCGGCTACGTGCTCAAGCCCGGCTTCATGCTCCCGCCGCTGATGTTCTCGGAAGAGGAGATCGAGGCCATCGTGCTCGGGTCGCGCTGGGTCGCCAAGCGTACCGACGGTGCGCTCGCCGACGCCGCCGCCAACGCGCTGGCCAAGATTGCCGCCGTGCTCCCTGCGGATCTGCGGGCGTCGCTCGAAGCGTCGACGCTGCTCATCGGCCCGGGCGATCCGTTGCCACCGATGATCGTCGACCTCACCGTCATCCGCGAGGCCATCCGCGCCGAGCGAAAACTCCAGCTTGCCTATCGCGACGAAGCGGGACGTGTGTCCGAGCGCGTCATCTGGCCGTTCGCGCTGGGCTTCTTCGACCGCGTGCGCATGATCGTCGCCTGGTGCGAGTTGCGCGACGGCTTCCGGAACTTCCGCGCAGACCGCATCGAAGCGATGACGGTGACCGAAACCCGCTACCCGCGCGGGCGACGTTCGCTGCTCAAGGCGTGGCGCGAGACGACTGGCCGACATTGACCTTGAGCCGTACCCGGACGGCCGATCCCGGCGTTTCAAATGGGTGTTCGACTGCTGACAAAAACTGACAGCATCCCTTCGTACGATGGCGTTCATGACAGCGCGCGATGTCACCGTTTCCTCCCGGAAAGTTCGGTGTGCGATCGACGCAGCGAGTCATTCATACCTATCGACAGGAGCTCGTCATGCTGCATCCGAATATGGTCAATCTGTATGTTGCCAGCCCGCCTGAAAGCGCGGCGTTCTACGCCGATCTGTTTGATCTCGAGCCGGTGGAAGCGTCGCCCGGTTTCGCGTTGTTCGTTTTCCCGACCGGGTTGAAGCTCGGCCTGTGGGCGCGTTTCTCCGTCTTGCCGACGGTCATCGCGCCGCCGGGTGGCAGCGAGGTCGTGTTGCCGGTGGCGTCCAATGCCCATGTCGACGCCACGTGGGAAGACTGGAGCGGACGCGGCATCACGATTCTGCAAAAGCCCACGACGATGGACTTCGGCCGCACGTTCGTGGCGTCCGATCCGGACGGTCATCGCATCCGCGTGTACAAGCTGGCCGACAATCCGCAGTGACGGCATGAAAACGGCGAGGGATTGCCCTCGCCGTTTGTCGTTGCCGTTGTCGTTGCCTGTGCTCGTGCGACGCGTCGTAGCCGGATGCCGGGCAGTGAACGAGCTACTTCGCCGAGGCCGTTTTCACGAGAACCGGCGTGTCGCGGTATTGCGCGGGGAACAGGCGCTTGAGGTCCTTCACCTTCGGCAGATCGTTGATGACGATGTACGGATAGTTCGGGTGCTCCGTGAGGAAGTCCTGATGATAGGCCTCCGCTGCATAGAAGCCCGTGTACTTCTCGACCTTCGTCGCGATGGGTTTGCTGTAGGCATGCGCCGTGTCGAGTTGCGCGATGTAGGCGTCGGCCACGCGGCGTTGCGCGTCGGTCATGGGGAACACCGCCGAGCGGTACTGTGTGCCAGTGTCGGGTCCCTGGCGGTTCAACTCGGTGGGGTTGTGAGCGACCGAGAAGTAGATCTGCAGCAGCTTCCCGTACGAGACCTGTTGCGGGTCGAACGTGACCTGTACCGACTCGGCGTGGCCGGTGGCGCCGCCGCTGACGGTTTCGTAGTCGGCGGTCTTCGCGGCGCCGCCCGCGTAGCCGGACTCGGCTTTCGTCACGCCTTTCACGTGTTGGAAGACGCCTTGCACGCCCCAGAAACAACCGCCCGCGAAGACTGCGGTTTCGGTGCGGGCGCCGGTGGCGGGCTCGTCGAGCTTCGGTGCGCTGATTTCGACGGCGGACTCCGCGCCCCCGAACGCTTGCGCGCCGACCTGCCAGACGAGTACCCCGGCAATCGCGGCCGCGACGCCGCGTATCGCGCGTCGGACGTATGCGACCCGAGGCGAGCGGTTGCCTGAGGGTTGCGATGCCGCCGGCGGCACTTGTGAAACAGGGCTGCGGGCGGGCGAGGCTTGATGCGGATCGTGCGGTGTCATCTGAAAACTCCCGGCGTCGCGAGACGCCTTGGCTGAGGCGATGGGAAATCGGGATCGGCGCGCGTTTTCGCTAGCGCGCCGACGACCATGTCGTCGTTGATGGGCGCTGCCGGGGCCGCATCAACCGAAGGTGAATGCATAGGCGGATACGCCCGGATCGAGAAACTCGATGCTGAACGTGTGCTCGCGTACGTCGCCAGGCTGACGCACGAGTTGATATAAGCGCTGCGAGGTCACGGTGCCGCTGCCGTCGGCCGCGACGTCGGTGCCGTGAGCGTCGCCGGGCGCGTTGCCGTCGACCGTCACACGAAATCGCACGGGCTTCCCGGTGGCATCGGGACCGAGCACGAGGTGCAGGTCACGAGCGTGAAAGCGGTACACGATGCGTGCGTCGGCTTGTGTCGCTGTCGCCTGCTCCGGTCCGACACGCCAGCTTCCGCCCAGCCCCCATTGGTTCAGCGACGGCATTGACGGCGCGCGGTAATCCCTCACCTGATCGCGCACGGCGCCACCCGGAGAAGCGAAGTGCTCGGCGCGTTCGTAGCCCACATAGGTTTCCGGCGAGCGCACGTCGCCCATATCGGCGGCTTGCTGGACGCCGCTGGCCTTCAGGTCGTTGGCGTTCGTCACGCTGTCGGCGACCTGTGTCGCGCCGGCCTCGCGCAACAGTTGCTGGATGACGCGTTCCGACTCGGCGTAATTGCCTTCGCCGAAGTGGTGATAGCGCACGCGGCCTTGGGCATCGACGAAATAGTGCGCCGGCCAGTACTGGTTATTGAAGCCGCGCCAGATGGCGTAGTTGTTGTCGATTGCGACGGGATAGTCGACACCCAGATCCTTCACGGCTTTCTTCACGTTGCCGACATCGCGCTCGAAGGCGAATTCCGGGGCGTGCACGCCGATCACGACAAGCCCCTGATCGCGATACTTTTCCGCCCACGCTTTCACGTACGGGAGCGTGCGCAGGCAGTTGATGCACGAGTAGGTCCAGAAGTCGACGAGCACGACCTTGCCGCGCAGCGCCTGTGCGGTCAGCGGCGGCGAGTTCAGCCACTGCACGGCGCCGTCGAGCGACGGCAGCGTACCTTCGACCGGCAACGGCGCGGGTGCCGGTGCCGTAGCTGCAGCGCGCATCATCGCGCCGCTGGCGGCCATCATGGCGGCACCGCCGTCGTTCTTGCCCCCGGACGGCGCACCGGTGGCCGGGGCGTTCGCCTTGGCGTTGGCGTTGGCGTCGGCATTCGCCGCGTTGTGACGACGCGCGTCCAACTGATCGACGAGCCTTTGCTCGATGCCGCCGGTCGATGCGGTCGAAACCTGCGCGAGCACACCGGTGTCGAGGCCAAAGGCAATGGCCGCGACACCGGCGAGCATCAGTCCGCCCAACACGCGGCGAATCCATTCGCCGGCGCCGAGCGAGCGCTTCATGGCGGTGAAGACGCGTCCGCCGACGAGCAGCGCCAGCGCGAGCGAGGTGGCCGCCCCGGCCGCGTAGGCGACCAACAGCAGCGTGGTGCCTGCGCTCGCCCCCTGCAGGGCCGCGCCCGTGAGCACCAGCCCGAGGATCGGGCCGGCGCACGGTGCCCAGAGCAGGCCCGTGGCAATGCCGAGCAGGAACGACGCGCCGGGACGCGCCCCTGTGGCGGCGTCGCCCTGGGCGGGACCGTCGGCGTGTGCCGATTGCGATAAGCGATCACCGAGCGACACCAGCGGATGCGTGAGCCGCTCGGAGAGCTTCGGGAACAGCAGCGTGGCACCGAACACTGCGACGAGCGCCAGCGCGAGCCAGCGGCCGTACTGGTTCGCCTGAACGACCCAACTGCCGCCCACGGCAGCGAGCGTGGCGACGAGCGCAAACATCAGCACCATGCCCGCGAGCATGGGGAGCACGCTGCGCGAGAACGACTGGCCGGCACGCGAGAAGACGAAGGGCAGGACCGGCAGGATGCACGGACTGACGATCGTCAGAATCCCGCCGAGGTAGGCAAGGATGAGCAAGGTCATGAAGGGCTCCAGGCGCTTCGCGCCAAGGCGGCGAAGCAGGGTTCAGGGGAATCGGAAAGGTCGCGGGCGAATCTCATGCCGCCTGCGGCGAAAAGGTCATGGCCAGACCGTTCATGCAGTAGCGCAGGCCGGTCGGCTTCGGGCCGTCGTCGAATACGTGACCGAGATGGCCGCCGCACCGCGCGCAGTGCACCTCGGTGCGTACCATGCCGAAGGTCGTATCGGTGTGGGTACCGACCGCATGGTCGAGCGGTGTCCAGAAGCTCGGCCAGCCGGTATGGCTGTCGAACTTGGTGCGCGACGAGAACAAGGGCAGTGCGCAGCCGGCACAGGCGAAGGTGCCTGCCCGATGCTCGTCGTTGAGCGGGCTCGAATACGGCCGTTCGGTACCTTCCCGGCGCAGGATGTCGTACTGGGCCGGTGTCAGGCGCTTGCGCCATTCGGCGTCGCTGTAGGCGACTTCGAAGTGTTCGCTCGCGGCGCCGGAACGCGCTGCGCTACGGGTGTCGTCGGCACGCGCCGGACGCACGATTCGCGGGATCAGCCCGGCCGTGATGGCCGCCGCCGCAGCGGTGGCGCCGAGCAGAAACACCCGGCGCGAGGCGGCCTGCCGCTCGCCGGCGGTGGGGGTGCGCGCCGTCCGGGACGGCTGGCGTGGGGTTGGCTTGGACAAACGCATGACATCCTCCGGTGGGTGGGGCCGATCCGGCGCGGGGCCGGCCCGTCGCCCTGAATGCTGGGGAGCCGGGCGACGGAGGGCTTGCAACGTACGGACACAGTGCTGTTGCGCGCCGGATCGATGACTGAAGCGTAGTGCCCCGGCGGTGGCGAAGTCCTCACGTAAAATTAAACAATTCGTGATACCTCCAGCGGCGTGAACTGCGCACAATGGGGGCTCCAAGACCCCTACCTCCGGGAGCTGTCCCTCCGATGGAATCGCCGCGCCGTGTTCTGCTCGTCGAAGACGACGTGCATATCGCCGACCTGCTCACGCTGCATCTGCGCGATGAGCGCTTCGAAGTCGTGCATTGCGCCGACGGCGACGAGGGGTTGCGCCGGTTGTCCGAGGGCGGCTGGGACGCCCTGATTCTCGATCTGATGTTGCCGGGCGTCGACGGCCTGGAAATCTGCCGCCGCGCTCGCCAAATGACCCGGTACACGCCGATCATCATCACGAGTGCGCGTTCGAGCGAAGTCCATCGCATTCTCGGGCTGGAACTCGGGGCGGACGACTATCTGGCCAAACCGTTCTCGGTGCTGGAACTGGTGGCGCGGGTCAAGGCGCTGATGCGGCGCGTCGACGCGCTCGCCCGCAACGCTCGCATGGAGGCGGGCAGCCTGGCCATTGCCGGGCTGTTCATCGATCCGATTTCGCGCGAGGCGTCGCTCGGCGGCAAGGTGCTCGACCTGACGCCGCGCGAATTCGATCTGCTGTACTTCTTCGCGCGCCAGCCCGGCAAGGTTTTCTCGCGCATGGATCTGCTCAACGCCGTGTGGGGGTATCAGCACGAAGGCTACGAGCACACCGTCAATACCCACATCAACCGCCTGCGCGCCAAGATCGAAGCCGATCCCGCGCAGCCCACGCGCATTCTTACGGTCTGGGGGCGGGGTTACAAGTTTGCCAATGACGGCTCGCCCGACGCGCAGGCCGCCGACTCGGGAGCGGCATGATGCGTCGCTGGCGTCTCGGACATCTCACGCTCACGCAGCGACTCTCGGTCGTGTTCGCGGTGCTTCTGCTGGTCTGCAGCGGCACGTCCGCATGGATGCAGGTGCGCGCCAATCGCATGCACGAAGCGGAAGTGATTCAGGGTCTCTCGCGCGGGCTGGCCGAGCACATTGCGGCCAACACCCAGCTCATGGACGCGAGCGGCATGAAGCCCGATGCCGTGCGGCGACTCTTCGGCCAGTTGATGGTGGTCAACCCGAGCGTCGAGGTGTATCTGCTCGATGCGCAGGGCCGCATCACCGGTCACGCGGCGCCCGAGGGGCATCTGCGGCGCATGGAGGTGGATCTGGCGCCCGTGCATCGGCTGCTCGACGGCGAGGCGCTGCCGATCTACGGCGACGATCCGCGCAATGCCGGTGTGCGCAAGGTGTTCAGTGCCGCACCGCTGCGTGTGGACGGGCGTGAAGTCGGATACGTCTATGTCGTGCTGCTCGGCGAAGCGCATGACCGTTTCGCCGCGCGGGGTGCCACGAGCGTTGCGCTCAATACCGCGCTGTGGTCCATCGGTTTGGTGGCGGCGCTGTGCCTGATTGCCGGCCTGACGGCGTTTGCGCTCATCACGCGGCCATTGCGGCGATTGACCGACACCGTGCGCGAGTTCGATATCGACGCCGCACCGGTGGCGCTGCCCGCCGTGTCGGCGGACGAACTGGCGTCGCAGCAGGCGCGTCCGAACGACGAAATCGTGGTGCTGGAGCGTGCATTCCGGCAGATGGTCGAACGGCTGGGCACGCAGTGGCGCACGCTCACGCGACAGGATCAGGAGCGACGTGAGCTGATCGCGAACATCTCGCACGATCTGCGCACGCCGCTGTCGTCCCTGCACGGCTATCTGGAAACGCTCTCGCTCAAGGACGCGACGCTGACACCGGACGAGCGCAAGCGCTATCTGGGGATCGCCCTCGATCAGAGCCGCAAGGTCGGCGCGCTGGCGCAGTCGCTCTTCGAGCTGGCGCGCCTCGAGCACGGGTTCGTGCAGCCCGAGGCCGAACCGTTCTCGGTGACGGATCTGATTCAGGACGTGTTCCAGAAATTCGAATTGAGCGCCGAATCGCGCGGGGTGGCGCTGCGTGCGCGACTTGCGCCGCAAATCCCGGCTGCACGTGCGGATCTGGGGCTCATCGAGCGGGTGTTCACGAACCTGCTGGACAATGCGCTGCGCTATACGCCGCCGGGTGGCGAGATCACCGTCGCCGTGGCGCCCGCGGGGGCGGACATTGAGGTGCTGGTGAGCGATACCGGTCCGGGAATCCCGGAAAGCGCACGAGAAGGATTGTTCGAGCGGCCGTTCACGGTCGGGGGCGCCCGTCGCGAGGGCGGGCTGGGCCTGCGTATCGTGCATCGCATCCTGCAACTGCACGACCGGCGGATCACCTTGGTGGAGACCGCCGGTCAGGCCGGGCAGGGGGCGACGTTCCGCTTTACTTTGCCGACGTGAGCTTGTCGCCGGCGAGCGGTGTCGTAGTAACCGGATTTACCGGAGCCACCGGGGCCGCCGGAATGGCGGACGTGCCCGAGGCTTCAGGGGCCGCCGCCGAAACTCGCGCGGCGGGCGCCGCGTCGAAGTAGGTCAGCTTGCGCACGAAGACGTTGGCAAACGGATCGACCTTTTCGCCGGGCGCGGCCGGCGACGTGATGACCACGCGCTGAACGTTGCCGCGGCTGTCGTACTTGTAGTGATACTCGGACACGTGACGCTCGCCGGTGGCGGCGTCGGTACGGGTCACGCGCTTGAGTTCGTGGCGCGGCGAGTATTCCGAGACCTCGTTGTCCCACGCAAGCGGCAGCCATTGGCCGTCGATGAACGCGGCGGCGCCGTTGTCGCGCACGATACGGCCGCCGTCGGGCTTGCGCTCGACACTGGCGAACGTGCGATACGAGACGTGCTTCGGCGCGGGCCGGACCTTGCCGTCGGCCGTGACGACCTGGCGGGCCTCGTTCGGCGCTTCCCACTGACGCGACAGGGCGAAGCACTCGTCGTCGAACAGACGGGCCTGCAGGCTGCCCGGGCGGCGATGATGCGTGCCCGAGGCGGCCGCGATGATGCGGCGGGTCCATTCGAGACGCCCATCGCTTTCCTGACGCACCTGTTCCGTCCAGACACCGCGTCGTGCGGCGCCACGCACGACCCAGGTGTCGGCGTTCTGCCAGTCGACCGGCGCGCCGTCGATGCTGCGCAGGCGGCCATCGGCCGTGTAGGCATAGTGGCCGCGATCGGTGCTGGCGAGCAGATGACCTTCCTGATCGAACTCCATCACGAACCGGTTACCGTTGTCGAGCGGGCCGACCTTGCCCGTGCTGCGATCGTAGCTGGCGATGAAGCGCGTTTCCTCGATACGGCGAACCCCGGCGGGAATGCCGCCGAAGTTGCGCATCAGGTCGTCTTCTTCTCGCAGCGAGGTTTGCACGCACCAGGGCAACGGGGCGGCCGCCTGCGGCGCTTGCGCCTCGGGCGGTGCGGCCTCGGCCGTTTGGGTTGGTGCGGTTGGTACGGCGGCGCCGGACGGCACGGCCCCCGGCTGAGGGCCGGCACAACCGGCCAGCGCGGCAGCCAGGGCGCTCAAGGCCAGAGCGCGCCGCACAGGAATTGCGGGAAGCACTGAATCGACGATGCGGACAGCGCGGACGTGGCGGACAGGTAATGCAGACGTCATCACAAGTAATTGCCGGAGGAATTTTCCCCCCGATTGTACCGGCTTCGTGTGACACGCCCGTCTGACGGCCCCGACCTCCCGCGAAATCGATCTCTTCACCATCGTTCACCAGGCTGCCGAAAGCCGTGCTTTCCGACATTCGCACGCCGACAGACTGGCGACATGTTGGGGTGGGAGCATCGGGATCTCCGAACTCCCCGAGAGATTCTCAGATGCCGATTCGCCTGAAGCGCCCGTCCGCCCGGATAGCGATTGCCAGTCTTTATTTGTGCACCCTGTCGGGGTGCGTGCCGATCGTACTCGGCGCGGCGACGGCCACCGGCATGGCGGCCACCGACCGTCGAAGCCTGGGCGCCCAGATGGACGACACGAGCATCGAGCTGAGGGTTGGCAGCCGGGTCGGCGAGGTGGCTGCGCCCACGGCTCACGTCAATGTTTCCAGCTACAACCGACGGGTGCTGCTGACTGGCGAGGTGCCCGCTGACAGCGACCTTCAGGCGATCGCCGCCGCCACGAAGCAGGACGCCAGCGTGCGTGCCGTGTTCAACGAGGCGGTGCTCGCGCCGGAAGCCTCGTCGTTCGGTGACCGGTCGTCGGATACGCTGATCGCTACCAAGGTCAAGGCGAGTCTTGTGGCAGAGAAGGGCCTGCCGTCCTCGGCATTCAAGGTCGTGGTCGAGCGCAAGGTCGTCTATCTGATGGGGATGGCGACGAAGGACGAGGCCGATCTGGCGTCGAGCGTGGCCAGCCGGGTGCCGGACGTGGCGAGCGTGGTGCGCGTGCTCGAAATCGTGCCGAAAGAAGCGATCGAGCGCATTGCACCTGCGAAGGCGTCGGATGCGTCGCTCGCGCAGGAAGACGCGACGTACGCGCGCTAGGCCAGAAGCGTATGCTTGCGCGGTGATGCGTCGCGCCTTGGCGAGACACTCACGTCAGCGTCCCGGTGGTTCACCCTGTCATTGTTTCGTCATGCGAATGGTGAACCCCGTACCTGTCGTCAGCATGGCGGTCGTGCCGATCCACAAATTTCCAACAAGCGGGTCGCCACGACAGACTGATGACAGCCATCGCTGGCAAGCTGACCTCATTCCCACGGCGGGTCGTCGCATCGTGCCGTGGCGTGAGTGGCCGAAGCACCGTATCCGCGAAAGGATGGTTCAGCGAAATGGCGATAAACGAACTTCTGACGTTTGTCCGTGAGTGGGGGCGCAGTCCGCGCGATGTCGCGGCCGTCGCCCCTTCGGGGCACGCCCTGGCGTCGCTCATCACACGGAAAATCTCCCCCGCGACGGGGCCTGTCCTCGAACTGGGCCCGGGCACCGGCGCGTTCACGAGGGCGCTGTTGCGGCGCGGCGTGAGCGAAGACCATCTCACGCTGATCGAGGTCGGGCGAAGCTTCGCAGACCTGCTTCGAGAGAAATTCCCGTCGGCGCGCGTGCTCCAGATGCGCGCCGAGGTGCTGAGTCTCCAGCCGCCGTACCTCGGCAACACGTTCGGTGCGGTCGTTTGCGGACTGGGCTTTCTCAATATGCCGCGCGACACCGTCTTCAGAATCCTGAGCGGCGCCTTCCTGTACCTGCAGCCGCACGGCGAGTTTTTCATGTTCACTTACGGCGCCACCTGTTCGGTGCCGGAGGACGTGCTAGGCGAGTTGGGACTGCGTGCGACCCGGCTGGGCAAGACGTATCTGAATTTCCCGCCTGCGACCGTCTACAGCATCTCGCGATGCAACGATGAGGTGCCGCAACCATGAGCCGCGCGAAATCGCGTCATCTCGGCGATGCAACGGGGATCTCGAATGCGTGACGAAGGGGGCCTGCTTCCGGCTGAGTTTTCCTCGGCAGGCATGACACGCGGTTTTCATGGGGCGGAACGCCCACGGTTCGCGCGCCACTTCAAGCCGCACGCTCAAGCACTCGTCCCGGATGACACTGCGTATGCTCGCCGTTGCGCCAGACCACGCTACCGTTCGCCATGACGACCTCGATGCCTGACGACACTCGCGTCGGGTGCTGATAATCGGCGCGATCATTGACGGTGTCGTAATCGAACACAACGACATCGGCGAACGCACCGGCCTGTAGCACGCCCCGATCGACCAGCCCGAAGTTCTTCGCGGTGAGTCCCGTCATCTTCCACACCGCGGTTTCGAGCGGAAACAAGCCGAGGTCGCGCGAGTAACGGCCAAGCACGCGGGGAAACGTCCCCCACAGGCGCGGGTGCGGTTTTTCCGTGCCGGGCAGTCCGTCCGAGCCAACCATCGTGTCGGGAAACCGCAGGATGTCCCGCACGTCGTTTTCCGAGAGCAGGAAGTAGATGGCCGAGCCCGGCTGCAAGCGGCGCGCGGCTTCGACTTTACTGACATCCCATTCGCGCGCGATATCGTCCAGGTCGCGGCCCGCGCATTCCGGATGCGTTTCGCTTGCGACGATCAGTACGCGCCCGTCGAGCATATTCGGGTCGGTGCTGATCATCGTCGAGCCGGCGTCGTACGGATAGCAGTCCAGGCACACCGACTGCTTTTCCATGGCCGACGCGATGTACGGCAGCGTGCGTGCGGTCGCGCCGAAGTTCCTGGGGTTGCCGATCTTGTGGTGCGAGACCACGACGGACACATCGAGCGCACGGCCGATTTCGAACGTCTCCGATAGCGAATCCATCACATGGTCCGACTCGTTGCGCATATGGGAGACGTACAACGCGCCGGACGCCGTCAGCGGCCGGCCGACCCCGATGACTTCCGACGTCGGCGCATGGATGGCCGTCGGGTACGCCAGTCCCGTCGACAATCCGAACGCGCCTGCATCGAGCGCTTCCGACAGCAAATCGCGCATCGCCGCGATTTCGGCGTCGGTAGCGGCGCGATTCAGATCGTCCATGGCGCACGCGCGCAGGCTCGAATGCCCGACCAGCGCGACGACATTCACCGATAGCGCTGAGGCGCGCAAGCATTCCAGGTAGTCGTGAAATGTCGCGAACCGCAGATCCGCGTGTCCGAGAAGACTCAACGGCATCGGCAACGCCTGCCCGGCGGGCGGCGAGGGGAGTGGCGCCGCGCTGATGCCACAGTTGCCGGTCACGACGGTGGTGACGCCTTGCGAAATCTTGGCCGTCATCGCCGGATCGGCAAGTACCGCCTGGTCGTCGTGGGTGTGGACGTCAATGAAGCCGGGGGCGACAATGCGCCCCGTCGCGTCGATGGTGGCATTCCGGCGTGCGGACGACAGGTCGCCGATCGCGACGATCCGGTCGCCGACGATACCGAGGTCGGCGTCGAATCTCGGGGTTTTCGAGCCGTCGACAACGGTGCCGCCGGCGATGACGATATCAAAGGGTGTCGACATTCGGTTTCTCGATTCGGTGGATGAACGGGATTCAGATCGGCTGCCGCGTTCTATCGCGAATGAAAAGCAGCGATATCGTCGAAATGGCAACGCAAGCCATCGTGTAATAGGCAGGGGCGAGGTTCGATCCGGTCACGTGGATCAGCCAGACGGCACTCGTCTGCGCGAAGCCGCCGAAGACGGAGACGCCCACGCTGTACACGATCGACATGCCACTCGCACGCAGCGATGCGGGGAACATCTCGGGAATCATCGTGATGCTGGGGGCTGTCGTGAGCGCGGAGAACAGGCTCAGGATGGCAACGGCGACCATCAGATTGAGGGGCGTCGGATCGGAGGAAATCCAGTGGAATGCAGGATACAGCGCGACGATCAGCCCGATGCGCGCGTAGAGGATGACCGCCTTGCGGCCAAACCGGTCGGAAAGCACGCCCGCCAACATCGAACCGATGCAGATGACCAGTCCGGAGACGATCGCGGCGGACAACGCGTTCGACGGCGCCATGCGCAGCACGCTGATGGCATAGGTCGGCATATAGAACGTCACGATATTGGCGCAGACCGTGCTGCCGATGATGAGCAGCACTCCCGCGCAAAGCGATGGGAAGTGAAGCTTGAACGCGTTGTACACCGGGCGGTTTGCGGCACGCGATTCCGGCGTGGCGTTACCTGACGCACGCGACGGCTGCGTTTCGAGTTCCGGCGTTCGGGTGCGCAGTGCCAGTGCGACGAACGCAATGCACACGCCGCAGTAGAACGGAATTCGCCATCCCCACGATTCGATGTCGCTCGTCGTCAGACTGCTGTTGATGGCCAGCGCGAGCAGCGCGCCCATCACAACGCCGAGTCCCTGGCTGGCGAACGTCAGGCTGCCGAGCAGGCCGCGCCGGGAAGGCGGGGCCGACTCCACCAGAATCGTTGCTGCCGTTCCGACTTCGCCGCCAGCGGAAAGCCCTTGCAGCGCACGTCCGAAGACGATGATCAGCGGGGCCAAAGCGCCCGCCTGTGCGTAAGTCGGTGCGAAGCCGATCACCGCGCATCCCGCCGCCATTAGCAGAATTGTGGCTTTCATCGCCTTCTTGCGTCCGTACCTGTCGGCGACGGAGCCGAATATCAGGCCGCCGATCGGTCGAATCACGTACCCCACGCCGTAGGTCGTTACCGACATCAGCAACTGCATGTAGGGCGACAGCGACGGGAAGAACAACTTCCCGATGACGATCGCGAAAAAGCTGTAGGCGGTGAAGTCGAAGAACTCCAACGCGCTGCCGATGGTTGTGGCGACCACCAGCGTGCGTTGGCTGGTGGCTGGCCGGGTTTGCGGCATCTCAGCAGACAGGGTCAGGTTTTTCACGTTCGTGTCCTTCGCCAGGCAGGGCAGGCTCGTAGGGTTTGAATTGTTCGTATTGCGCTTGTCAGGACGAAGTGTGCTAACGTCAAAAAATAACGAAAAGACAAAAAATTGCAGTGTTTTCTTACGAAAAGTTGTCACCGATTTCTCGGAAAATCGACGAATGAAATCCCAGCATCTCAACTTTTTTCTGGCGATGGCCGAGCACGGCAGCATCCGCGGCGCCGCCCGAGCACTCGGGTTAACGCAGCCTGCCGTGACCAAGACGGTCAGGACATTGGAGAAGGAAGTCGGCCTGCCGCTGATTCAGCGCAGCATCAGCGGCGTGGTCCTGACCGAGCATGGTCAGGCGTTGCTCAAGCATGCGCAACGGATCAACAACGAGATGCGGCGCGCCGAGGAGGCGATGGCCGCGAGGAAGGACGGGCAGGGGGGCGTGGTGCGTGCGGCGGTGAGTGCATCCGCCGCGATTACGCTGCTGCCGGCGGCGCTGGAGGAATTCACGAGGCGCTTGCCGCGTGCCCGGGTGACGTTGATCGAGTCGTCGTTGAAGAGCTCGTTGAATGGTCTGTTCGACGGCAGCCTAGACCTCGCGGTGCTGCAATTGGGGCCCGGCGATTTCCCGCCGCACATCCAGACCGTGCCGCTGTTTGACGTGGCGCAGCGCATTGTCGTGCGAAAAGGGCACGCGCATCAGCATGCGACGTCATTCGGTGAGCTAACGGACTGCAAATGGGTGGTGCCGCAACATCCGGACTGGCGCGGCGTTTTTTCGTCTCCGAACTTCTGGCCCGACTCGCTGCCGCTCCCGGCGACGCTGATCGAATGCTCGTCGCTCGTCATCGCGCAGTCGATGGTTCAGAGTGCCGATTTCGTCAGCATCTTTCCGGAGCCGTCGATCCGTGTCGCGGGACTGGCGGCGAATATCGTGCCGGTGAACGTTGTCGAGCCGCTTCCGTCACTGCGCATGTCGATCATCTACAACGCGGATACCGCCGCGACCGACGCGTCGGATACGTTCATGGCGTGTGTGAAAGCGGCCGCCAAGGTGACGAAGGTGGGATGAAGCGGCATGGCTGAGTGGTGGACGCCGCGAGGTTTGCATCAGGGCACACCAAGGGAGCTGGCAGCTCGCCGTGCGATTCTCGTGCCTATTTGTGGCATTGATTGCTGAGCCCATGTGCACTCGCCGGGAGGAGAGGGCTGTGATTTTCTTGTACGTTTTTGATTTTTAATGATTTGTTTTGATTTTTGCTTTGCCGGGTTCAAAGTGGATCGAACAAGTTTAGAAACTCAGAGAGTCTCGACAGCCCCTCCGCATGACATCCGGGAAAACCCCGCGTCTTGAAATCGTAAAACCCCGTCCCTATAATTAGCACTCGTTGGCGCAGAGTGCTAACGCCATGAATTCATCAAATATGCAAACGTTTGCATATTTGGTTTTGACGATCTCACTGAGAGAAAAGAGGAGCTTGTAATGAACCTTCGTCCCTTGCATGACCGCGTTATTGTCAAGCGCCTGGACAACGAAACGAAGACCGCATCGGGCATCGTGATCCCGGACGCCGCTGCTGAAAAGCCGGACCAGGGCGAGATCCTGGCCGTCGGCCCGGGCAAGCGTGACGATCAAGGCAAGGCGATCGCACTCGACGTGAAGGTGGGCGACCGCGTTCTGTTCGGCAAGTACGCCGGCCAAAGCGTGAAGGTCGATGGCCAGGAACTGCTGGTCATGCGCGAAGAAGACATCATGGCCGTCGTGGCCGCCTAAGTCTGTCTCCCCCAAGACATCTACGTAAAGTATTCAAGGAGTTACTGCAATGGCAGCTAAAGAAGTCGTTTTCGGCGATGCCGCTCGTTCCAAGATGGTTGAGGGTGTCAACATCCTCGCCAACGCCGTCAAGGTGACCCTGGGCCCGAAGGGCCGTAACGTCGTGCTCGAGCGCAGCTTCGGCGGCCCGACCGTGACCAAGGACGGTGTGTCGGTCGCCAAGGAAATCGAACTCAAGGACAAGCTCCAGAACATGGGCGCGCAAATGGTCAAGGAAGTGGCTTCCAAGACCAGCGACAACGCCGGTGACGGTACCACCACCGCCACGGTGCTGGCCCAGTCGATCGTTCGCGAAGGCATGAAGTACGTTGCCTCGGGCATGAACCCGATGGACCTGAAGCGCGGTATCGACAAGGCCGTTGCCGCCGCCATCGAAGAACTGCGCAAGATCAGCAAGCCCTGCACCACGAACAAGGAAATCGCTCAAGTCGGCTCGATCTCGGCCAACAGCGACACCTCGATCGGTGACTACATCGCCAAGGCGATGGACAAGGTCGGCAAGGAAGGCGTGATCACCGTCGAAGACGGCAAGTCGC
>NZ_JBEBXS010000037.1:0-33664 GCF_040391475.1 Pandoraea pnomenusa
ATGGCGGCGCATCGCCCTCTGTTGGGTTTTTTGGGGGGGGGGGTGGGGGCGTGCCCTTTTGTTTTTTTGTGGGGGGGGGGGGGGCGCGGGCCCCCCCCCCCCCCCCGCGGGTATGGGGGGTGGGGAGGACGTTGGTGGTGGATGGACGGGCGGTGTCGACGACATCGATAACGTGGGAGCAAAAAAGGCAGTTCGATGATTCGAACTGCCTTTTTTGTGCACCCCAAACGCTGGGCATGGAGAAACCGACATCACCCACCCCACAAGCCATAAAAAAAAGGCGGCCCGGAACCCGAAGCCGCCTTTTCCGCTCACCTGAAAAAACGCAGGCAAGCCCGGAGAGAATTACATCCCCGGCATCATCAGCGCGTTGGCGTTGTGCATGATCCACAGCGAGCCGACGAGCACAATGGCCACGATCAGGATCGTGAATGCGAAGGCCATCACGTTCCAGCGTTGTTCCGACGAGCGGTCCATGTGCAGGAAGTAGACGAGGTGGACGATGATCTGCACGAGGGCTGCGCCGAGGATCAGCGGCAGCACCGTCGACGGCGGCATCGAACCGTCCATCACGAGCTTGAACGGCACGACGGTCAGGATCACCGCGAGCACGAAGCCGATCAGGTACGACTTCACGCTGCCATGGCTGCCACCGGCTGCATTGTGGCCAGCTTCGTGGCCGTGCGATTGCACCGAGTTGCTATTGCTCATTTACATGGCTCCCATCAGGTACACGACCGTGAACAC
The DNA here is from genome assembly GCF_040391475.1 of Pandoraea pnomenusa. Lineage (GTDB taxonomy): Bacteria > Pseudomonadota > Gammaproteobacteria > Burkholderiales > Burkholderiaceae > Pandoraea > Pandoraea pnomenusa_C. Next base: position 748 of record NZ_JBEBXS010000037.1, read on the forward strand.
GCCGATCCAGACCACGTCCAAGAAGTGCCAGAACAGCGAGAGGCATTGCAGACGGGTGGTGTTGGTCGTGCTCAGGCCCTTCTTGCCGATCTGGAACATCAGCACGGCCATCCACAGCAGGCCCGAGGCCACGTGCAGACCGTGGGTGCCCACGAGTGCGAAGAACGCCGACAGGAAGCCGCTGCGGTTCGGGCCGGCACCTTCGAGGATCAGGTGGTGGAACTCGTACAGTTCCATCGCGATAAACCCGGCACCCAGCAGCCAGGTGATCGCCAGCCAGCTCATCACGGCGCCCTTCTTGCCGTTGTGCAGACCGACCATGGCGAAGCCATAGGTGATCGACGAGAACAGCAGGATGAACGTTTCGACAAGAACGAACTTCAGGTCGAACAGTTCGTGGCCGGTGGGGCCGCCCGCCGTCGAGTTACGCAGCACCGCGAAGGTGGCGAACAGGCCGGCGAACAGCACCAGGTCGGTCATCAGGTACACCCAGAAACCGAAGATCGTGTTGCCCCCGGTGTCGTGGTGCGCGTGGTCATGCGCATGCGCATCGGCATGCGCGCCAGAGTGTTTGAGAACTTCGCTCGTCATGATTAAGCCTTTGCTGCTGCGGCCAGTGCCTGATGGTGAGCCGATTCAATGGCCACCACTTCCGGCGACTGCACGTAGTAGTCGATCGAATCGTCGTTGCTGCGGCAGATGAACGTGACGATCATGCCCACGAAGCCGACGATGGCGAGCCACCAGATGTGCCAGATGGCGGCGAAACCGAACACCAGCGAGAACGCGCTGATGATGAAGCCTGCGCCCGTGTTCTTCGGCATGTGAATCGGCGCGTAGCTCGTCTTCAGATCGCTCTTGATGCCGTGTTCCTTGCGATAGGCCAGCTCGTCGATGTCGTGCACGCGCGGCTCTTCGGCAAAGTTGTAGAACTGCGGCGGCGACGACGTCATCCACTCCAGCGTGCGGCCATTCCAGGGGTCACCCGTGGTGTCGGCCAGCGCCTTGCGGTTCTTGATCGAGACGACCAGTTGCAGCACCTGGAAGCCAATACCGGCAGCGATGAACAGGGCACCGATCAGCGCGGCGATCAGCCACGGTTGCCATGCCGGGTTGTCGTAGTGGTTCAGGCGACGGGTCATGCCCATCAGGCCCAGCACGTACAGCGGCATGAACGCGAGGTAGAAGCCGATCAGCCAGCACCAGAAGCTTGCCTTGCCCAGACGCTCGTCGAGCTTGAAGCCGAAGGCCTTCGGGAACCAGTAGTTCATACCGGCGATGTAACCGAACAGCACGCCACCGATGATCACGTTGTGGAAGTGAGCAATCAGGAACAGCGAGTTGTGCAGCACGAAGTCGGCACCCGGCACGGCCAGCAGCACGCCGGTCATGCCACCGATCACGAACGTGACGATGAAGCCCAGCGTCCACAGGACCGGGGTGGTCATCTGCACGCGGCCACGGTACATCGTGAACAGCCAGTTGAAGATCTTCACGCCGGTCGGGATCGAGATGATCATCGTCGTGATGCCGAAGAAGGCATTGACGTTGGCACCCGAGCCCATGGTGAAGAAGTGGTGCAGCCACACGATGAACGACAGCACGCCGATGCAGGCGGTGGCGTAGACCATGCCCTTGTAGCCGAACAGCGCCTTGCGCGAGAAGGTCGCGATGACTTCGGAGAACACACCGAACGCCGGCAGCACCAGGATGTACACCTCCGGGTGACCCCAGATCCAGATCAGGTTGATGTACAGCATGGCGTTGCCGCCACCATCATTGGTGAAGAAGTGCGTACCCAGGTAACGGTCCAGGGTCAGCAGCACCAGGGTGATGGTCAGCACCGGGAAGGCAGCGACGATCAGCACGTTGGTCACCAGGGCAGTCCAGGTGAACACCGGCATCTGCATCAGCTTCATGCTGGGGGTGCGCATCTTGAGGATGGTGATGAAGAAGTTGATACCACTGAGCGTGGTACCCAAACCCGCCACCTGTAGACCCCAGATGTAGTAGTCCATGCCGACGCTTGGACTGTATTCGATGCCCGACAACGGCGGGAACGCCAGCCAGCCGGTGGCAGCGAACTCACCGATCCACAGCGACAGCATGATCAGCACCGCGCCCGCCACGAACAGCCAGAAGCTGAGCGAGTTGACGAACGGGAACGCAACGTCGCGCGCACCGATCTGCAGCGGCACGGCCAGGTTCATCAGGCCGGTGATCAGCGGCATCGCCACGAAGAAGATCATGATCACGCCGTGGGCGGTGAAGATCTGGTCGTAGTGATCCGGCGGGAGAATGCCGCCCGAGTTATGGGCAAGCGCGAGCTGGGTACGCATCATCATGGCGTCGGCAAAGCCGCGCAGCAGCATGACAAGCGCCACGAGCACGTACATCACGCCGATCTTCTTGTGATCGACCGACGTCACCCACTCGTTCCAAAGGTACTTCCACTTGCCGAAGTAGGTGAGCAGGGCGACGAGGCCCAGCCCGCCCAGCACCATCATGCCGACCGCGCCGACGATGATCGGCTCGTGGTACGGGATGGCTTCGAGGGTCAGTTTGCCAAACAGCGTTGACATTGTTGTTTACTCCTTATGCGCGTGCGCAGCCGCACCGGCGTGCATCGCGTGCGCGCCGGCGTTGTCCATGGCCATGGTCATCGACTGGCCGTTCTGCACGTTGGCAGCGGCGGCCGGAGCCGTCGCGGCGTCGGTGCCCGCGCCCTTCATTTCCATCTTCATGTCCATGCCCTTCATTTCCATGGCACCGTGGTTTTCATGGCCTTCATGCTGCTGGGCCATGCCGGTTGCCATCGGGGCGTGCACGATCGACTGGAACATGTTCGCGTCGACCGAGCTGTAATACGTGACCGGCGTGTTCTCGCTCATCGGAACCAGCGAAGCGTAGGCGTCCTTGTCGAGCACCTTCTTCGACTCGCGCACCTTCGTCACCCATGCCTGGAAGTCGCCATCGGTCATCGCCAGCGTCTTGAAGCGCATGCCCGAGAAACCGCCGCCGCTGTAGTTCGCCGAAATACCGTCGTACGAGCCGACGTGGTTGGCGATCAGGTGCAGCTTCGTCTCCATGCCCGCCATCGTGTAGACCTGGCTACCCAGTTGCGGAATGAAGAACGAGTTCATGATCGATTCCGAGGTGATCTTGAAATTCACCGGGGTATCGACCGGAACGGCCAGTTCGTTGATCGACGCAATGCCCTGGTCCGGGTAGATGAACAACCACTTGTAGTTCATCGACACCACTTCGACCGTGATCGGCTTCACTTCGCTTTCCAGTGGCTTGTACGGATCGAGTTCGTGGGTGGAGACCCAGGTGATGCGCGCGAGAATCGCAATGATGATGATCGGCACGAGCCAGACCACAACCTCGATGGCCGTCGAGTGCGACCAGTTCGGTTCGTAACGCGCCGTCTTGTTGCTCGCGCGGTACTTCCACGCAAACCACAGCGTCATCAGGATGACCGGGATCACCACAATCAGCATCAGCCACGTGGCCGTGAGGATCAGGTTCTTGTTCTCTACGCCAATCTGCCCTTTAGGGTCGAGCAGCGTCATGTCGCAGCCAGCCAAAATCAGCGGCGAGCACAAGGCGAGGAGCCTAAACAATCGCGGGTTTCTGTGTTTCTTCATGTCACACGACAGGTTGAGTTGGCCAGCGAACGGCACAACACGGGCTTACCGGCCTGATGCAGGGTCGCAGGAGGTTGGCAAGGGTTAAGGTGAGACGGGAGCAGTCGTCACGCCGGTATTGCACCGGTCGAACTACGACGACTGTGTCATCGAAACGACGTGAACCGGGGCGGATTGCCGCCCGCAGACCTCAAGTCACTGTCCGACTTCTTGTCTTTTACTTCCATCACGGTGCGGCATTATGCCGAAGTTTAATTAGACCGCCCATCGCCCACCCACCGGCGCGACAATGTGTCGCGCAGCCCTCACGCGTACGCGCGCGACGATTTCCGAGCAGATCGACACCTTTTTGGCGGTAAACGCTGTGCAATGCAGCAATGGGTGAAGGTTCGCAAATTTCAACGGGTGCGACGTTGTGTCGCACCCTGATTTGCCGTGTCGCAGCGAAACGCACCAGATTGGTGCGAGTGTGCAGGGAGGATGTAGGGTGGCGGTATTGTGCCCGGGATTTCAGTCCAGCGACAGCCGGACGGCAAACGCCATGAGCGCCGCCCCGAATGACCAGCGTTGTACTTTTTGTGCAAGCGGCCGATGGCGCAACCACCGCGCGATGCGCGCCGCCCCGAACGCGAGCGTCACATCGAAGATCGCGCCGACGACCAGTAGCAGCACGCCTAGCTCGAGCACCTGCGACCACACCGGCCCCGCTTCCGGACGGATGAACTGCGGCAGCAGCACCGAACAGAACAGGAGTGCCTTCGGGTTGAGCACACTGGAGAGCACGCCGCGGCGCACGGCATGCGAGAGCGGCGGCGCCGCGTCGGTCGGCTGCGCGGCGGCCTCGATGCCGAAAGCCGGCGAGCGCCAGATCTGGATCGCCACCCATGCAAGATAGATTGCACCGACGAGACGCACCGTCTCGAACAGCCACGGTGCCGCGCGCAGCAACGCCGCCACACCGCAGGCCGACAGCGTTACATGTCCGGCGCGCGCGAGCGCCAGCCCACCTGCGGTGGCCAAGCCGTGTTTTACGCCTCGCGTCATGCTCGTCTGCATGACAAGCGCCATGTCGGGGCCGGGCAACGCGTATACGACAACCAGCGCGCCAATGAAAACCGTGAGCAACTGCAGCGAAACCATGACTTTTCCCCTGGACGGTCGAAGCGACCGAAAACAGGCATATGATCTCGCCAATTCATGAGCGATACATGGCGTTTTCCACCCAATAAATTCCAAATAATTAGCGTATTAAGCCAACGAAACACCATTCCATCGAGTATTACCAATAAACCTGCAAGCCACGTCGCCATCCGCCCTAGTCCGGAAGGATGAGGGCAACACTATCCCGAAGGGGCCTTTCGTGGTGGAATGCCATCTTTGAAGCGGATTTTTTAGCGGGATACCTACAATGAACGAACTGGACGCCACCGATCGGGCGATTCTCGCCATCGTGCAACGCGATGGCCGCATCTCCAATGCCCGGCTCGCCGAGCGCGTGTCGCTCTCCGAAACCCCATGCGCGAGGCGTTTGAAACGGCTCGAGGCCGAGGGCTACATCACCGGCTATCGCGCAGAACTCTCGCACCGCGCATTGGGCCTGGGTGTCACGGCTTTCGTTCATGTGCGTTTCGCCGTGCACGACCGCTCGTTGTCCGAACAGTTCGAGCGCGAAGTGCAAGCGATCGATCGCATCGTGTCGTGCCACAACATTTCCGGTAGCGCCGACTATCTGCTCGGCGTAGTCGCCACGGACCTCGACGACTACGGCATGTTCACGCGCGACGTGCTGCGCGCCCTGCCCGGCGTCTCGTCCATCGAGTCGATGCTGTCGTTGCGTGAAGTCAAACGCGACAGCGGCGCACCGTTGCTGTAGGTCGACGCATAGGGCGGCGCACGATGGCACGGCGTGCGTTTGCCCGTAGAATGGCGGCCTGACCCGACCTGCGGGTCCGCTCACACACTAGGTGCCTCATGTCGGACGCCATGCCCGCCGTACCTGCTTCAACGACTTCCCCCGTGCCTCCCACGGGGCACGCCGCGCCGGCCTCGGCGCGCGACGACGCCCTGATGTTCGATCTCGCGCCCGTCTCGCTCTGGCTAGAAGACTTCAGCGGCGTGAAGCAGTTGTTCGACACATGGCGCGCGCAGGGCGTGTCCGACCTGCGCGCACATTTCAAGTCCGATCCGGCATCTGTCTCGGCCTGCTCGCAACGGATCCGCGTCATCAAGGTCAACCAGCGAACGCTCTCGATGTTCAACGCGCCGTCGCTCGACACGCTCGTGGCCAATCTGCCGCGCGTGTTCCGCGACGACATGCTCAAGACGCACATCGAGGAACTCTGCCAGTTGTGGGACGGCCGCACGCACTTCACGAGCAAGACGGTCAACTACACGCTCGACGGCCGGCGTCTCGATGTGCTGCTCAACGGCTCGGTGTTGCCCGGCCATGAAGGCACGCTCGCACGCGTGCTGATCTCGCTCGAAGACGTGACCGAACTCGAACACGCCCGTGAGCGCGTGACGATGGGCGAGCAATACGCACGCGGCCTGTTCGAATACTCACCGGTCTCGCTGTGGGTGGAAGACTTCAGCGCGATCAAGTTGTTGCTCGACGACGCGCGCTCGCGCGGCATCACCGACTTTCGCACCTTCACCGACGTGCATCCGGAGTTCGTCGAGCGCTGCATGAACGAGATCGACGTGCTCGACGTGAACCGTCACACGCTCGCGATGTTCGTCGCGCCCGACAAGGCCACGCTGCTCGCCCGGCTGCCGGACGTGTTTCGCGACGACATGCGTCACAACTTCCGCGAGCAGTTGATCGACCTGTGGGAGAACAAGCTCTTCCAGCAGCGCGAAGTCATCAACTATGCGCTCGACGGCAACGAGATCAACGTCCATCTGCAATTCGCCGTGCTGCCCGGTCACGAGGCACGCTGGGATCTGGTGCTCGTCGCGCTGACCGACATCACCGCACGCAAGAAGGCCGAGTCGTATCTCGAATTCCTCGGCAAGCACGACGTGCTCACCAAGCTGCGCAACCGATCGTTCTACGTGGACGAACTCAATCGACTCGAGCGCAAGGGCCCGTATCCGGTGACAGTGGTCGTGGCCGACCTGAATGGCCTGAAGGCCGTGAACGATCAACTCGGTCACGCCGCGGGCGACGGTCTGCTGCGACGCGCCGGCGAAGTGCTCGGCAAAGCCGTTGTGGCGCCGCAGATCGCGGCGCGCATCGGCGGCGACGAGTTCGCGCTGTTACTGCCGTCGACCGACGCCTCGGGCGGTGCGTCCGTGATCGAGAGCATTCGTCAGCTCGTGGAACTCAACAACTCGTTCTATCCCGGCACGCCACTCTCATTCTCGATGGGCACGGCCACCTGCGAGGCCGGTGAACGGCTCGAGGCGACCATTCAGCGTGCCGACCTGCTGATGTATGAAGAGAAGCGCAATCATTACGCCGGCAGCGTGAACGAACGGCGCGGGTTCGACGTATTGCCCGCCGCACCGGGCGACAGCGGCTCGTAAGCCACGTAGGCGGCCGCGCTTCCCGCCTCGCCGGCATCGCTTCCCCGCCCTAACGGCTCGCATATCAATGCGAGCCAGTCGACGAACGCACGCACGCGCGGCGACACACGCTTCTGCGCGGGATAGGCGGCCGAGAGGCGCAGCGCGGGCGGCGGGCAATTCGGCAGCACCGGCACCAGACGCCCCGACGCGAGATACGGCGCGGCAGCCAGCAGCGTCGGCTGAATGAGTCCGAGTCCTTCGATGCCGGCCGCGAGATAGGCCGCCTCGTCCCCCACATGCAACTGCCCGCGCGTGCGCACACACGTGGGACGCCCGCCGACCAGCAGCGTGAGATCGCCGCAGCGTGTCGGCAAGGTCGAGGGCGACAACAGCGGCGCACCGCCTGCCACTGCACCGCCCAGCGCACCGCCTGGCGCATTGCCCAGCGCCCTGTCCTGCGCCCTGTCCTGCGCCCTGTCCTGCGCCTTGTCCTGCGCCCTGTCCTGCGGCCTGTCCTGCGCCCTGTCCTGCATAGGCAGCGGCATCAGCGTCTCGGCGGGCGCCGTCAGCCACTTCACCGACGTGTGCGTTGCGAGGTCGTCCGGATCATTGGGCACCCCGTGGGTTTCCAGATACCGGCGGCTCGCACACGTCACCCTCGGCAGATCGCCCAGATGCCGCGCGACGAGCCGGGAGTCGGGCAACTCACCCAGCACCACGCCGCAGTCCACGCCGTCGCCGCGCCAGTCGCCATGCGCCGGTGTCGCATCCAGTGCGATTTCCAGCCCCGGATAGCGCGTCTGGAACTCGGCAAGCGACGGCATCACGACTTCGCGTGCAATGACCGGTGGCAGCACCACGGCCAGCCGTCCGCGCAGTTGCGCGTGCGCACCGAAGAGCCCCGACTCGACTTCCTCGACGTCTGCGAGAATCGCCGCGCAACGCTCGTAGTACGCTGCACCCTCCATCGTGAGCGCCACGCGCCGCGTCGAGCGCGTGAAGAGCGCCACGCCGAACCAGCGTTCGAGATGCTGCACCTGTGTGGTCGCCGTGGCGCGCGGAATGTCGAGCGACGACGCCGCCTTCGTGAAGCTGCCGACTTCGGCCACACGCACGAACGTGCGCATGGCGGTGATGCGATCGATCATGATGCCTCCTGCCCGGTCACCGGCGCCGCCACCTTGCCGCGCCACACGATCACGGCGGCGAGCGCCGGCGCCAGCGCAAAAACCGTGAACAGCCACGCCGATGCACGTTGCGCGGCTTCCAATGCCCCCTCCGCCAGACCGGCCGAGTTCGCCACCAGCCCCGCGAGCGCCGAGCCCAGCGCCATCGAATACAACTGCACGGTCGTGATCGACGCCGAGGCGAGCTGCGCCTCACCCGGGCGCGCCGCCGTCATCACCCGCGTGAGCAGGTGCGGCCAGCCAACGCCCACACCGACACCCACGCCGAACAGCGCCACACACACGCCCGCCGTGCCCGACGCGCTCTCGAACAGCGCGCGCTGCGGCAGCAGCCACGCCAGCGCGAGCATGCCCAGGGTGACGATCACCGGACCGGTTCGCACGCGCCGCTCGGCGGCCTCCCCCTGGCGCCCCGCGCTCGTCATCGAACCGACCGACCAGCCGGCCGCCATCAGCGCAGCGAGATAACCGGCTGCGAACGGCGTCTGCCCGTGAATCGTCTGCAGGAAGTAAGGGATGTAGATTTCACTCGTCGTCGCCAGCCCAAGCAGGCTCATCGCCGCGTACAGTCCGCCGAGCCGCGTGCGCACCGAGTAGGCACCTGTCGGCATCAGTCGGGGCAAGGCATGCCGCGCGCTGCGCTCGCGTTGCGACAACCACCAGGCGAGCACCAGCCCCACGAGCATCCATGCGGCGGCCAGCCAATGCGAGCCAACGACAGCGCCGAGCGAAATCGCGACGACCGACGCGCACAGCAGCATGACCTTGAACCAGGGAACGGTCTGCCCGTCGTCTGTCGACGACGGTGCGGTGTTCGCATCGGCAGCGTGGGCTGTCGGTTCTGCCACGCGTCCGGCAGGAACCTGCGCGCGAATGATCAGACCGAGCCCGACGACCACCGGCAGCAACGACCAGAACGCCCAGCGCCAATGGCCGAACTGCGCGAACACACCGCCAACGGCCGGGCCGCACAACGTGGCCACGCCCCACATTCCCGACACCAGCCCCATCGCCCGCGACCACAGCGCTGGCGCGAACACGATGCGGATCAGCGAGTAACTGAGGGCGAGCAGAATGCCACCGCCGAAGCCTTGCAAGGTGCGGCCCGCCAGCATCCACGGCATGGATGGGGCCGCGGCACAAAGGATCGTCCCGCCGCTGAAGCCGAGCAGCGCCGCCACGTACGAAATGCGCGGCCCGAGCGTGGCGAGCAGCTTCGAGGCAAGCACCGATCCGAGAATCGATGCCACCACGAACAGTGTCGTGTTCCACGAATAGAGATCCAGCCCGCCGATCTCTTTCACGATCGACGGCAGCACCGTCGTCGCCACATAGACGTTGGTGGCATGCAGCGCCACCCCACCCGCCAACGCCAGCGACCGCCAGCCATTGTTGCCACTCAACAGATCGCGCCAGCCCGGCGCCGCGTTTGTTGTTCTTGTCGTGCTCGTTGTCATGGATGGACAGCCGTCCGCCGGACGACTAATATGCAAGGAAGTTCTTGGATATTACATGCCGCAAAATGAATTACCCAAATAACCACTTGGATAATAGGGCAGTCGTCCCTGCCCCCGGTGCGGGGCATGAGCGCGTGTTGCACTGGCTGAAGACGCAGGGGCCGGCGTCGACCGCCGAGGTCGCGGCAGGGTTGGGGATTACGGCGGAGGCCGCACGTCAGCAGGTACAAAAGCTCGTCTCGGACGGCTTGCTCGTCGGCGAGACGATGCCCTCACGGGGCGCGGGCCGACCGCGCCAGGCGTGGGCGCTCACCGAAGCCGGTCACGGCCGCTTTCCCGACGCGCACTCGCATCTCACGATTCAGTTGATCGGCTCGATCCGTCAGTTGTTCGGCGAAGATGGCCTGGATCGATTGATCGCGCAGCGCGCGCTCGAGACGCGCGCCCATTACCGGGAGGCCGTCGATCCGCTACCGGGACTTCCGGCACGGCTGGAGAAGCTCGCGGAGATTCGTTCGTCGGAAGGCTATATGGCGCGCGTGGAGCGCGACGGCAACGACTGGTTGCTGATCGAGGATCATTGCCCGATCTGCGCGGCAGCCAAGACGTGCCAGGGCTTTTGCCGCACCGAGCTGGAGTTGTTTCAGGAACTGATCGGCGAGCGCGGCACGGTCTCGCGCGAAACCCATATTCTCGCTGGCGGGCAACGCTGCACGTATCGCGTGCGGACCGCCTGATTCACGATGGCGCCGACTGGCCCGGCGCCGTCCGGAGAACAGCGGGTCAGCCGGCTGGCCGGCTATCGCGGCTGGAACGCGATCAGGCTCATCCCCACGAGCGCCACGGCCACGCCGGCCACGTCCCACGACGTCGGACGCATGCCGTCCACCAGCCACAGCCACACGATTGCGACGGTAATGTATACGCCACCATACGCGGCGTAGACGCGCCCCGCCGCCGCCGGGTGCAGCGTGAGCAGCCACGCGAACAACGCCAGCGAAATCGCCCCGGGCACGAGCAGCCACGCACTGCGACCCTGTTTGAGCCACAACCACGGCAAGTAGCAACCCACGATTTCCGCCACCGCAGTGGCGATGTAAAGCGCAAAGGTTTTCATGGCTGCGATTATGCCCGGCGCCATGTCGATGCGTCACCGCACAATGACCTACAATGCCGCGTTCACCGGAGAAGCTCATGGAATCGTTGGAAGCCCGCGTCGTCGAACTCGAGATCAAGACGGCGTTTCAGGAAGATCTGCTCGAAACGCTCAATGGCATCGTTACGCGTCAGGAGCAGCAAATCGACTTGCTGCAGAAACAGTTCAAGGCGCTTTACCAGCAAATGCTCTCGCAAGGACAGAGCGGCGGCGATGGCAATCCGCAGCATGAGATTCCACCGCACTATTGAAAAGTCCGGCACAGCACTCAGAACGATTCCCCATCCGTTGTGTCACATCTGCATCGACGTTTCAGCCACGGCCCTGCCGTGCGCGTCTCACGTCTCACGGACCCGCGCAACATGACTTCTCGCCGCCCGCCGCATCCTGCCCAGTCCTTCTTGCTCGACGAGCCCGGTGCCACCGGCATCTCGCGCCGCGACGCGCTGCGCCTGGCCGCCATCGGCATGCTCGGTGCGAGCCTTGCCGCACTCGTTCGCCCGGCACGCGCCGCTTACAACATCTGGACCGGCGAATACACGATGACGCGCCAGGACATCGAGTCCGCCGTCAACAAACGCTTCCCCACGACGCTTAACTACGGCCAGTTGCTGACGGTCGAGCTCACGCATCCGCTGGTCGGTTTCAATCCGCAGGCCAACCGCGTGAACACGCAGGTCGACGCGCAATTGCAGAACGTGCTGCTGCAAGGACAGCCGCTCAAAGGCGTGCTCGCGATCTCGAGCGCGTTGAAGTACGACCCGGTCAAACGTGCCGTGCTGCTGGACAACCCAAGCGTGGAACGCGTGGACGTGAATGGCATGCCCCCCGCCTACGGACAGCAACTGACGGCGATCGGCGGCACGGTCGCGCAGCAGGTGCTCAACCAGTACCCGATCTATACGTTCAAGCCAGAGCAATTGCGTTATGGCGGACGCGACGTCGAGCCGGGCGCCATCACCGTGCTGCCCGACGGCATCAAGGTCGAGGTCAAGACGAAGTAATTGCCGTCGACACCCGCGCTGCGCACCGAACGCCGTAACGAACAAGGGCAGCCCGAGGGCTGCCCTTGTCGCATCTGCGTTCCCGGCGTTGCAGCCGGGTTCGCGCGTCGCTGACGATGGCTCAGACCACCGTGAGCGTCACGTCGATGTTGCCACGCGTGGCGTTCGAGTACGGGCACACGATGTGCGCCTTCTGCACGAGGTCTTCCACCACCTTGCGATCGACACCCGGCACGCTGATCTTCAGTTCGGCCTGAATGCCGAAGCCCGTCGGAATCTGCCCGATGCCGACACTGCCGTCGATCTTCGTCTCGGCCGGCAGCGCGACCTTTTCCTTGCCCGCGACGAACTTCAGCGCGCCGAGGAAGCAAGCGGAATAGCCGGCAGCGAACAGTTGCTCAGGGTTGGTGCCGCCAACGCCGGGGCCGCCCATTTCCTTGGGCACGACCAGCTTGACGTCGAGCACGCCATCCGAGGAGACGGCGCGGCCGTCACGGCCTCCGGTGGCGGTGGCATGAGCGGTGTACAGCACTTTTTCGATCGACATGACGAACTCCTGGTAAGTAGAGAATTTCACTTCCAAACTTCGACCGCACCGGCCCGGCGCGCCATCGTGGCATTGCCTGCTGACCGAACGATCTGCCTGACATACAAACGCGCGTCGAATCACGTCATGACGCTTTCCGGGCGCGTGTGTTCCCGCGTCGACGATACCGATGTGCCCCACGTGTCCGGCACCTTCCGGGCCGAACTGCGTTGCACGCAAACACCGTCAACGATCTTAATGCACCTTCTCGACAACCATCGTGACTACCCGGCGGCATATCGCCGGCGATCGTCTCGATTTTCACACCCCCAAAACTATCTATTACTAGATAGGTAGTCAGCGACAAATAAACGGGAGTTCGACTCCCGTGTTACCGCGGCCCGGACTCCGGACCGACGCCGTGCCTTTCAGGCGACGCCGCACACCGACGCCACCACGTCCTCCAGTCTCGACGGCGCCCGAAACAACCGCGACGCCATCACGCTGCCCTGAAACCCGGCGAACAGCGCACGGGCCGTCGCTTCGACCGACGACGTCAGCGTCATCGATCCATCCGCCACGCCTTCGGCCAGTACCCGTGCCAGCCAGTCTTCGTGAAACGTGAAGAAGCGTTGCACCGCTTCGCGCACCGTCTCCGGCAAGGTCTCGATGTCGGCGGCGAGCATGCCGCACAGACAGATCCGATGACCATCCGCCACGATACGTCCGAACCCTTGCGCATACTGCGTCAGCTTCTGCACCGGCGGCAGCGCCTCGTCGATGGTCGCCAGCCCTTCGCTGATCGCCGCGTCGTAAGCCTTCACCGCTTCAAGCACCAGATCTTCCTTGGCGGGGAAGTAATAGTGGATGCTCGACGTCTTCACCCCGACACGCTCGGCCAGATCCCGATAGCTGAAGCCGTTGTAGCCTCGCGTCATCAGAAACGTCTGCGCGTGATCGAGCAGTTGCTCTCTGACGGTCGGTGCTGCGGTCGATGTCGTTGTGCGGTTCATGAAACGAACTTTATCTACTGATAGGTAGATAGTCAAGACGTTTCATCGAAAAGCGTCATTGGTATTTTCGATGGTGCTCATAGCCGCCCGGTCCAAAGCAAAACGGCGGCCCGAAGGCCGCCGTTTCTTGATGTCGCCAAGATCGCCGCCAGTCGCCTGGCGGCCGGACTTCGTCAGAAGTCGATCTTCGCGTTCAGCGCCACCATGCGCGGGTCGGCCGGCTTGATGTAGTTGTCGTACTGATATTCCCAGTACTTGCGGTTGGTAAGGTTGCTGACCGCAGCGCGCAGCGTCACGTCCTTGCCGGCGACGCGCGTGCGGTACGTCGCACCGATGTTGATGAGCGTGTAGCCCGACACCGTGAGCGAGTTCTGCGGATTGAGCGCCGTGCGACCGTTGTAGCGAATGTCGCCACCGACCGACAGGCCCGGCACGAACGGGATCTTGTAGTCGACGTTGGCCGAGAGCACGAAGCGTGGTGCACCGCCCACGCGGTTGCCGTCGAAGCCGTTCGCCGTGCGGGCATACCAGGCGTCCAGCGCCATCGCGCTCGCGCCGAGCGTCCATTGCGGCCCGAGCTTCACCGAGCCCGCCACTTCGATCCCCTGATAGATCGACTGGCCATCCGCCACACGGGCGTTGGCGCTATTGGTGTATACGGCACCGCGCTCGATACGGAAGATCGACGCCGTCGTGCTCCACGTGGCCTGCTCCGTCTTCACGCCAACTTCGTACTGACGGCTCTTGAACGGATTGAGCACCGCCCCGGCGTTCGAATAGTTCGACGCCACCACTTCGCCCGCTTCCAGCGCTTCAACATAGCTGGCGTACGCCGTGGTATTCGGCGTGAGCTTGTACATGACGGCCAGCGTCGGCGTGAACACCCCGTTGGTCGAGTACGTCGATACGCCCTGCGCGTTCGTCTGGTTGTAGTTCGTGAAGCGCCCGCCTGCGAGCACCGACCAGCGATCGGTCAGTTGCACCGTATCCGACGCGAACACGGAACGCTGCTCGATCGCGCTGGAACGCTGCGCCTTGAGCGGGGTGCCGTCGCCGTAGAACTGGTACGACGTGCCCTGGAACAGGTTGCCGCTGTAGGTCGGGCTGTAGGTATAGGCGTAGTCGTTGGTCTGGTACTGCGACGCAAGCCCGAACGTCAGTTGATGCGTGAACGGGCCGGTGTGGACCTTGCCTTCCGCCGTCACCTGCCACGCGCGGAACATGTTGACCTCATCGCCCAGGTCGTTCTGGCCGCTGAAGTCGCCCGCACCGTTGAGCAGGTACAGCGTGGCTTCGTTACGGTCGCGCGTCGACTTGTTGAATGCGTAGTTCGCCGAGACCTTCCAGTCCGGCGTGATCTGGTATTGCAGGCCCGTCGTGTAGAACTGGGTGATCGTGTTCAGGTGCGTGGCCTGCGTTTGCAGGTTCGCATTCGACACGTTGATCGGGCCCGGCAGTTGCGTGCCGGTGAAGTTGTATGTCGAGAGCGACGGCGACGTGCCCGTGGCGCGGCGATCCTGATACATCATGCCGAAGTTCCACGTCAGATCGCGCGTGATGCGCGTATCGAGCGCCACCGAGACCGTATCGCGATTCAGGTTGCCGTCGGTATAGGTGCGACCTTCTTCGTGCGTGTAGTTCACGCGGGCGCCGAACATGTCGTTCGGGCCGGCACGGCCGCCGAGATCGACGTGCTGACGCCAGATGCCTTCGGACTGGAAGCCGACGTCCACACTGGCCACGCGCTCGTCCGTCGGCTTCTTCGTGACATAGTTCACCACGCCGCCCGGCGCGACGAAGCCGTACATGAAGCCCGAGAGCCCCTTGAGCAATTCCACGCGTTCGAACTGCTCGTAAGGCATGGTCACGCCGTAGGTCATCACGGGCATGCCGTCGAGCTTGAAGCCGGACTGCCAGTCGATGGGCATGCCGCGCACGTAGATGTACCCGGCCCACGCGTCGAAAGCGTTGCTGCCGTCGGTCACCGAGGCGTCGGTCACGAAGACGTCGCCAAGCTTGGCCGGCTGACGCTGCTCCAGTTGCTCCTGGCTCACGACAGTCGTCGAGAACGGCGTGTCGAGCTGACTGCGCGAACCGAGCGCGCCCGCCGCCACCGATTGCTTGAGGTTCTGCGGCGTCTCGCGCAGCGCCGAGCTGGTAACCGTGGTGGCCTTGAGCGTCGCTTGTGCTGCGCCGTCGGCCGCACCTACAGCGTTAGTCGCGTTGGGCGCATTGGTCGCGTTGGTCGCGTTGGTCGCATCGGCGGCATTCGTGGCGTCGGCGGCACCCGGCGCCGTCTGGGCGAAGGCAGGCGCGACGGCGAACGTCAGCAACGTGGCCATGGCCAGCGGCGCAAGTGCGCTACGGGGACGAACGGCGTCGAAAGCACCAAAGGCGCGCTGCGCGGCGAGGCGTCCGGTCGCACGCGGCGTGCGAGGGGCGTGAGCAGAAGACATGCTGAAATTCCCGTGTATCTATCGAAAACTGTTTTATTAATGAGAATCGTTAACGTTCTCATTTGAGTTTCGGGATATTAGCAAACCTCAGCCCAGCGTCAACAAATGTTGTCGTCGGATGTCCGCCACAACACCGAAATACAACATTTCCAATCCTTACCAACGGTAGGGGATGGGGATCTGTGCTATCGCGCGCGCATCCGGCGGCATGGCCGGGGGGCAATGCCTCGTCGGATCGAATCGTCAGGCGGCCTGCGACTCTTGGCACCGCTCGGGATACGAGCCGCTTGGCGAACGAATAAATAGGCTAGTATTGCGGCACTGTCGCCGACCGAGCGGCTAATTGAATGGAACGCCGGCCCCCATCCGGGGCACGCGCGCTAAGTGGTATGGAACTCGACGCCATTGATCTGAAGATTCTGCGGGAGCTGCAAGCCGACGCCCGCCTCACCAACGTGGAACTCGCCTCGCGGGTGAACCTCTCGCCCTCGCCTTGTCTGGCACGCGTAAAGGCGCTCGAAGCGGAGGGCTACATCCGGCAGCGCGTGACGCTGCTCGATCCGTCGCGGCTCGGGTTGCACATCAACGTATTCATTCACGTCACCCTCGAAAATCAGAACCGCGACGGACTCGACGCCTTCGAAGCGGCCGTCACCGCCCTGCCGAACGTCATGGAGTGTTACCTGATGTCCGGCGACGCCGACTACCTGTTGCGTGTCATGGTCAGCGACATGAGCGCCTACGAGACGCTCATCACGGACCGGCTCTCGCGCATTCCGGGGATTCGCAACATCCGTTCGAGCTTCGCGCTCAAGCAGGTCATGTACACCACGGCGGTACCGGTGCCCGACGCGTCCGGCGATGCCTGACGCCGACGCCGCCGAAACCTCCGGTCGGCCCGCCGCCGCTCGCGCGGGCATCAGCGATGTCACTTTGCCGGCTCAGGCAGCTCAGGCAGCCCAGGCGCCGCAAGGTGGCGCGAGTCAGCAGATCGCGCTACACGTGGCGGCCATGTTGTTCGGTGCATCGGCACTGTTCGGCGAACATATCGCGGCCAGCAGCACCCTGATCGTGTTCGGACGCGGGCTGTTCTCGATGCTCGCGTTGAGCGCCATCGCCCTCGTCGGATGGGCCGGTCTGCGCAGCGCGGCTCGCCTGTCCGGCGGGCTACCGTGGCGGGGCATCGCGCCGACGTCTGCCGTGCGGCTCATCGTGGCCGGGATCCTGCTCGCAGTGCATTGGCTCGCATTCTTTCTCGCCATCAAGACCGGTGGCGTGGCCGTCGGCACGCTCGGCTTCGCCTGCTTTCCCGCATTCGTCATCTTGATCGAGTGGCCGTTGCGCCGCGAGCGCCCGACGCCTGGCGACGCTGGCGTGATCGCGCTCGTATGCATCGGGCTTGCGCTCGTGACACCCGCGTTCGACTGGCAGGCGGGCGCGACGATCGGCCTCGCGTGGGGCGTGCTCTCCGGTGCGATCTATGCCGTCATCGCGCTTTCCAACCGCGTGCTCGGCGCGACGGCATCGCCCTTGCAGGCGAGCTGGTGGCAATGCGTCGGCATCGTGCTGGTGCTCGCACCGTTTGCCTGGCGCGAAGCCCTGACGCTGCCCGCCGTGCAATGGGGATGGCTCGCCTGTCTGGGCGTGGTGTGCACCGCGCTCGCCTACACCCTCTTCATTCACGCGCTGCGCACTGTCAAAGCCAGTCAGGCCGCCGTGGTGATCGCACTCGAACCGGTCTACGCCATTGCCTTCGCGTGGGTACTGTTCGGCACCTCGCCCACGCTCAAGATGGCCGTGGGCGGCGCGTGCATCGTCGGCGCCGTGGCCTGGTCCGGTTCGATGCGCTCACGCCGCACCGCGCACTGAGCGCAAACGGCTCGGCAACCATCAACCTCAGACGAACATGCCGCCCGACGCTTCGATGCGCTGGGCGTTGATCCAGCCCGTTTCGTCGGCGAGCAGTGCCGCGACCATGCCGCCAATGTCGTCGGCTTCGCCCACGCGTCCGAGCGCCGTGTTCGCCGCCACCATCTGATGAACGCCCTGATTGTCACGCACCGTGCCGCCGTTGAAGTCGGTCGCGATGGCACCCGGCGCCACGGTGTTGGACCGGATACCGCGCGCGCCCAGCTCCTTGGCCAGATAACGGGAGAACACTTCGATGCCGCCCTTCATCATGGCGTAGGCCGATGCGCCAGGCAGCGAGAAGCGTGCGAGACCGCTGGACACGTTCAGGATCCGGCCGCCGTCGGCGATCAGCGGCAGCAGCGCCTGCGTCAGGAAGTACGGCCCCTTCAGATGCAGTCGCACCAGTTCGTCGAACTGCGCTTCCGTCGTCTCTGCAAAAGGTTGATGCAAACCGGTGCCGGCGTTGTTGACGAGGAAGTCGAACGTATCGCGTTTCCAGACGTCGTTCAGCACATGCCTGATCTGCGCTGCGAACGGGGCGAACTGTGCCGAATCCGAAACGTCGAGCGGCAACGCCACGGCGTTCGCGCCAAGCTTCGTGATCTCGGCGACGACGGCATCGGCCTCGGCGCGCTGGCTGCGGAATGTGAGGATGACGTCGATACCGCGACGGGCGGCGGCGAGCGCCGAAGCGCGGCCCAGACCGCGGCTACCACCGGTGATGAGAACGATCTTGCGAGTCATGGTGAGGCTCCTGATGGCGATGGGCGTCGCACATTTGCCCGCCCGGTTGAACGCGATCGACGGCTGGCTCGAACGATCCGACCTGCCGTCTTGCCCGCGTCCGCCGAGGTTTCCAGGAGGGAAGCGCTCAGGCGTCGCGGTATGTTCAACATCCTATTGCAACGAATTTCACCAATAAATCCCTCGAATTTAATTACACTGATCAAATTCCGATAACAATCACCTACGCTCGCCATGCATCAACTCGACGCCATGCGCATCTTCGTGCGTGTCACGGAAACCGGCAGCTTTACGCAAGCGGCCGACAGCCTCGGCCTGCCGCGCGCGAGCGTGTCGAACGCCATCAAACAGCTCGAGACCAAGCTGGGCACGCGGCTGTTGCATCGCACGACGCGTCGCGTACAGCTCACGCAGGACGGGCAGGCGTGCCTTGAGCGTTGCAAGGATCTGCTCGCCGACATGGAGGAGTGGGAGACGATGTTCGTGGCACGCGACGAAGCGCTTACGGGCCGGTTGCGCGTCGATCTGCCCGCAACGCTGGCGCGCACGACCGTCATTCCGCAGTTGCCCGCCTTTCTGGCGCAGCACCCGGCGTTGCGTATCGAACTCTCGAGCACCGACCGTCGCGTCGATCTGGTGCGCGAGGGCTTCGACTGCGTACTGCGCGTGGGCGCCATTGCCGATTCAACCCTCATCGCACGCCCGCTCGGCCGCATGCGTCAGGTCAATGTGGCGAGCCCGGCCTATCTCAAGCATTACGGCGTGCCGCGCACGCTCGACGATCTGCGCACGCATCGACTCATTCACTACACCACGACGCTGGGGACACGCCCGGCAGGATGGGAATACTTCGATGGCGAGCGCTACGCACAATGGCCGATGGAGGGCGTGCTGACGGTCAACAATGCCGATGCGTATCAAGCGGCATGCCTGGCAGGCCTCGGCCTGATTCAGGCGCCGGAGAGCGGCGTGCGCGCGCATCTCGCGGAAGGCATGTTGCAGGAAGTGCTTCCCGAGTATCAGGCCGAGCCGCTGGCCGTGACCTTGCTGTACGCGAACCGCCGTCACTTGCCGCGCCGCGCCCAGGCTTTCATGAACTGGCTGGCCGACCTGCTGACGCCACGACTCACGAACGCCTGACGTCAGCCACGCTGCGACGTTACAACCCGCGCTCGACCATCGCGACCAGCCGCCGCCCCAGCCCGTCGACCTGATCGTCGGGTAACTCGCGCAACGGGCCGTCGATGACCAGCACCGCCAGACCGTGAACGGCCGCCCAGGCCAGATACTCCGCGCCGGGCCGTTGCGCCGCGCCGATGATGCCCGCGGCGACCATTGCGTCGAGCGCCGCCCCCAGCAGTTCGAACGGATTGAGCCCGCTCGCGCCCGCCTTCTCCGGGCCGCCCGCCGAGCGCACGTTCTCGGACGGCGCAAACGCCGTGCGGAACAGCCCCGGCTGCGCACGCGCGAAATGCAGATAGCCGATGCCCACGGCGCGCAGGCGCGCACGGGCGTGCTCCGTCGCATCTTGCGGTAACGCCTCGAGCGCCGCCATCTCCCTTTCGATCGACACCGCCAACTCGGCGAGCGCGGCGGCCCGCACGGCGTCGAGCAACGCCTGACGATTCGCAAAGTGTCGATACGCGGCGTTGGGCACGACCCCCGCCCGGCGGGTCGCTTCGCGCAGGATCACCGCGTCGGGACCGCCATCGCGCGCGAGGGCGATTCCCGCATCCAGCAACGCCCGGTGAAGGTCGCCGTGGCGGTAAGTCGTACGTGCTGGCCCCGTCGCCGTCTCTTGTTCTGTCATTACAACTCCTTGTGGACAGTGTCCATTATGTCTGCTATTGTTTGTGTACACTGTCCACAAAGACAAGTTGCAGTGCGTCATATCCCCGTTATGCACCAGGAGGCACTATGGTTGAGACGTATCCAACGCACTCCGACGAAGCCCCCCGTTGTCCGTTCAGTGCATTCAATGTCGCATGGCTTGACGCCGCGTGCCGCGAGAAGACCGGCACACCGTTCGAACCTCGCGACCCGGCGGGCGCGGCGCCCGAGATGAAGCCCGCCACGAAGCATCGCGCCACGCAGTCGTATTTCCGTCTGTAGCAACCTTCGCAGTCATTTCGCAATCACTTGGCAGTCCACTCGCAGTCCCCCTTCGGGGCTTTCCCATGATGGGCCCGCCCCGCTTTCAGACACCACGAGGAGCGTTCCATGCAAGTCCATTCCTATCTGTTTTTCGAAGGCCGTTGTGAAGAAGCGATCGCGTTCTATGAGAAGACCCTGAACGCCCGCCGCGGCGCACTCATGCGCTACGGGGAAAGTCCGGAAAGCTGCCCCGAAGGCATGCTGCCGCCGGGCAGCGAAAACAAGATCATGCACGGCGAGTTCCACATCGGCGATTCGATGGTGATGGCGTCGGACGGCATGGTGAGCGGCAAGCCGAAGTTCGACGGTTTCTCGCTGTCGGTCGACTTCACCGAAGTGAGCGCCGCCGAGAAGGCGTTCAATGCACTGGCCGACGGCGGTCAGGTCAACATGCCGCTCGGCGAGACGTTCTTCGCCAAGACGTTCGGCATGGTCAAGGACAAGTTCGGCATGAACTGGATGGTGATCGTGCCGAAGGAAATGCCCAAGCGCTGAACGACCTGAGCGTACCGGGCGCCGGGCCCCGCTTCCCTCCCCTTGCGTCCGAATCGCGCCCTTGCTTGTCCGGGCGAGCCTGCGAGACCGGTGACATTGCCGGTCGCGCAGACTCGCCCTTGTCGTATCAGCGTGACCGTGCACGCGACCGACCCCGTGACAAACGAAGCGTGCCCCGCGCGTTCCTCACGCCTGTGCTATCGTCGCCGCCATGCCATCCGTGATCTCAATCCAGAATCTGTCGAAGACGTACGCGACGGGGTTCCAGGCACTCAAGAACATCAACCTGGAAATCCAGCGTGGCGAGATCTTCGCCCTGCTCGGCCCGAACGGCGCCGGCAAAACGACCCTCATCAGCACCATCTGCGGCATCGTGCGTCCGACCTCGGGCACCGTGACCGTCGACGGTCACGACATCGTCACGGACTACCGTGCCGCGCGTGAAGCCATCGGCCTCGTGCCGCAGGAGCTGACCACCGACTCGTTCGAATCGGTCTGGGCCACGGTCTCGTTCTCGCGAGGCCTGTTCGGCAAGCCCGCGAATCCGGCGCACATCGAGAAGGTGCTGCGCTCGCTTTCGCTATGGGAGAAGAAAGACAGCCGCATCATGACGCTCTCGGGCGGCATGAAACGACGCGTGCTCATCGCCAAGGCGCTCTCGCACGAGCCGCGTGTGCTGTTCCTCGACGAGCCGACCGCCGGCGTGGATGTCGAGCTGCGCCGCGACATGTGGCGTCTCGTGCAGTCGCTGCGCGAAACCGGCGTGACGGTGATCCTGACAACCCACTACATCGAAGAGGCCGAGGAAATGGCCGATCGCGTGGGCATCATCACTGGCGGGCAGATCACCCTCGTGCAGGAGAAGACGGAACTCATGCGGCACATGGGCAGCAAGCAGCTCGCGCTGCAACTGACCGAGCCGCTCGCCGCCATCCCCGAGATGTTGGCCAGCTATGGACTGACACTCGGCAACGACGGCACCGAACTCGTGTTCTCGTACGACGCCAACATCGAACAGACCTCCATTGCCGCGCTGCTGCGCGACATGGAGCGCGCCGGTATCTCGGTCAAGGATCTGCACACGACGCAAAGCTCGCTCGAAGACATCTTCGTCTCGCTCGTGCACAGGAAAGAAGGATGAGTCGCGCCATGAATCTCTACGCCGTAAGGGCGATCTACAACTTCGAGATGGCGCGCACGCGTCGCACGCTGATGCAAAGCATCATCTCGCCGGTCATCTCGACCTCGCTGTACTTCGTGGTGTTCGGCGCGGCCATCGGCTCGCGCATTCCCGAGATCGACGGCGTGCCCTACGGCGCGTTCATCGTGCCCGGGCTCATCATGCTCTCGCTGCTCACGCAAAGCGTGACGAACGCCTCGTTCGGCATCTACTTCCCGCGCTTTACCGGCACGATTTACGAGGTGCTCTCCGCCCCCGTGTCCTACATGGAAATCGTGTGTGCATATGTGGGGGCGGCGGCCACCAAATCGATCATCCTCGGCGTGATCATGCTCGGCACCGCCGCGCTCTTCGTGCCGCTGCGCATCGAGCATCCGCTGTGGATGATCCTGTTTCTGGTGCTCACGGCGGTCACGTTCAGCCTGTTCGGCTTCATCATCGGGATCTGGGCCGATGGCTTCGAGAAACTGCAACTCGTGCCGCTGCTCATCATCACGCCGCTCACGTTCCTTGGCGGCAGCTTCTACTCGACGAGCATCCTGCCGCCGTTCTGGCGCACGGTCACGTTGTTCAACCCGGTCGTGTATCTCATCAGCGGTTTCCGCTGGAGCTTCTATGGACTGGCGGATGTGAGCGTCGGCGTGAGTCTGGGCATGACGCTCGTTTTTCTCGCCGTGTTCCTCGCCATCGTGGCCTGGATGTTCAAGACGGGCTATCGTCTCAAGAGCTGACCCGGCGAGCCTCCCCGGAACGCAAAATGCCGGACGACACACCGTCCGGCATTTTTTTCGTCTGCTGAACCGCCCGAGACGGCGAGCTTACAACGGCGGCGTTTCCCGGAAAGCGGGCAGCGCTTCGGCCTGGGCCGAGAAGTTGGCGAGCGCGGGAAATTCGGTGCCGAAGTCGATTTCCGGCACCAGCAACTGGTGAAAGCGCCACGCCACGGCGACCGTCACGCCGTGCTCGCCGATCTGATCCGGCGTGGCCACGATCGGCACCTGCGCCAGTTCCATCTCCAGTCCCTGAAACGCCGCATGCAGTTGCTTGCGAACGCGATCGGTCCACGGTCCGTGTCGCTTCTCGCTCGGCCGCAGTTCTCGCTCATACACGAGCTGCACCGACTTCTCGCACGCGGCGAGCGCGAGCCCCGTCAATCGCAGCGCCCGCAAACGGGCGGCGGGATCCACCGGCACCAGACGCTGCTCCGGGTCGACCAGCGATTCGAGGTACTGGAGGATGAGCGTGGAGTCCATGAGGACCGTGCCGTCGTCGGTTACCAGTGTGGGCGCCTTCACGACCGGATTGATCGCGGCGAATTCGTCGAACGTCCGAAACACCGACAAGGCGCGGTGCTCGAACGGCAGCCCCAGCAACTTCAGGCAGATCGCCGTGCGGCGCACGTATGGGGAATCCAGCATTCCAATCAATCGCATGTCTCGCTCCTGTGGCGGCACTCGTTGCCAGGTGGCGGGCGATGCCCGCATCCGCACAAGCATAGCGGAGTGCCGTCACGTCGCAAATCGAATTCGATTGCGGCTTTCTGTGAATTCCGCTCACAAGCTGGCGGCAACACCGGCGGCCGCTTCACTTCGATGGGAACCTGACGCACGACAGTCTGTCGTCTGCGATGCGCAATCATGACGGGTAGAATGACCCGAATGGCCGACTCGACAGGGAGACGTTTCATGAACATCCTGATGGTTCTGACCTCGCACGACCGCCTCGGCGACACAGGCAAGAAAACCGGATTCTGGCTCGAAGAATTCGCCGCCCCCTACTACGTCTTCATCGACGAAGGTCTGGAAGTCACGCTGGCCTCGCCTGCCGGCGGGCAGCCGCCACTCGATCCGAAGAGCGATGAACCCGACGCACAGACCGAATCAACGCGCCGGTTCCGGGAAGACACGGAAGCCCAGCACGCGCTTGCCACCACGCGCAAGCTGGCCGACGTCAAAGCCGACGATTACGACGCCGTCTTTTACCCCGGCGGCCACGGCCCGCTCTGGGACCTCGCGCAAGATCCGAACTCCATCCATTTGATCGAAGCCTTCGAGCGCGCGGGCAAGCCCATCGGCTTTGTCTGCCATGCGCCGGGCGTGTTGCGTCAGGTGCGCGCCGGGAATGGCGAGCCGCTCGTGCGCGGCCGTCATGTGACCGGGTTCACGAATGATGAGGAGGCCGCCGTTGGCCTGACCGATGTGGTGCCGTTCCTCGTGGAGGATGAACTGCGGCGTCTGGGCGGGCTGTACGAGAAGGCCGAGAACTGGCAATCGCACGTCGTGGGCGACGGCCGGCTCGTCACGGGTCAGAATCCCGCTTCGTCGGAGGAGGCGGCGCGCACCGTGCTCGCCATGATGGAACCGCGCCTGCCATGAGTCCGATGTCGTCCGGCGTGGATGTGCGACGTCTCGTGCCTACCGACGCCCTCGCCTTCCAGGCGCTGCGGCTTGCCGGGTTGCAGGCGCACCCGGAGGCGTTCGGTTCGAGCTACGAGGAGGAGAAGGACTGGCCGGTCGAGCGGGTGCGCGAGTGGCTCACGGCGCGGCCTGACAGCGGTGTGTTCGGGGCGTTCGAGAGCGAGCGTCTCGTCGGGGTGCTCGGACTGGCACGTGCGCAACGCCCGAAGTATGCGCACGTGGGTTTCCTGTGGGGCATGTACGTTGCGTCCGGGGCCACAGGGCGTGGCGTCGGCCGCGCGCTCGTCGACGCTGCGCTGGCGCTCGCGCGTGCCCAGCCCAACCTGCGTCACGTGACCTTGCAGGTTAGCGCGGACAACCGCGCCGCGATCGCGCTGTACCAGTCGTTCGGTTTCGTCGAGATCGGCCGCGAGCCCGACGCCATGCGTATCGGCGAGGCCTTTCAGGACGAGCTTCGAATGTACCTGCCTATTGCTACACGTTGAGGCTACACGTTGAGGCTACACGTTGAAGCTACACGTTGAAGCTACACGTTGAAGCTACACGTTGAGGCCACACGCTGACACCGTCGCACGTCGGCACGTGTCTTGCTCACCGCCCGCGCTTGCGGGCGGTTTTCATTGACGTCAGATCTTCTCCATCTCGAACGGGCCGAGATAGTCCATCTTGCCGACTTCCACGCCTTGCGCGCGCAGAATGTCGTGCGTGGTCGTCACGTGGAAATAAAAGTTCGGCAGCGCGAACTTGAAGAGGTAGTCGACCGCATCCATCGTGGTCTGGTACTCCTTGAACTTCAGCGTGACCTGACGCGAATCGGCCCCGGCAAAACGATCTTCGAGCACCCCGGCGATGAACGCCTCGGTGTTCGCGATGCGATCGCGCAACTGGTCGAACGTCGTTTCGTTGTCTTCGAACTTCGGCGACTCCATGCCCGTGAGACGCGCGACGGCAAACTTCGCCGTATCGCTCACGCGCTGCACCTGCGCCACGAAGTCGAGCATGTCGGGGGCGAGCTTCGCACCGAGGATCGTCGCGGGATCGAGCCCCTTGGCCTCGCAATGCGTGCGCGCTTTCTTGATGTAGTCGGCCATGACGGTCAGGCCGCGCAGATAGACGGGGATGGTGGCGCGGTAAAGGGAAATCGACATCGCAGGACTCCTCGGAGAGTGGCACGACGCGCGACGCGCACGCGTCGAACAAAGTCACATGCTATCAGCGCCAAACGATTCCCGCCGGGCGCAGGTGGGCATAACATTCGCCGAACGCTTCGCAACCGGGGCACCCTGGCGCGGGTGCCGGCGGGCGTCCGTAGGCGCGCGCGCATGCCTCGGCGAGAAAACGCTTCCAGCGCAGATTCTCGGTGTTCTCCGTGACGAGCGACGGAAAGCAGTGCGTAAGCAGCGCCGTGACATCGTCGCGACCTGTCAGGCCAAGGTCACGCCACAGATGATCGGGACGCAAGCACGCCGTGGCGAGAATCGTCGCCATGTCGGTCGCGTCGAGCGGATGCAGTATCGGATCGGCACGACGGCGCAGCATCTCGCGCATCTCCACGACGAAGACGGCGTCCGAGACCCACGCGGGCGTGGGCAGTCCGGCAGCCAGCGTCTGCCAGTGCGCAGACACCGGTGCGAAATGGCGACGCAGCAACGCCGAGAGCGCCGTACCCGACAGTCCCAGACGCGCCAGCCGCTCGGCAGACGCATTTGCCAGCAGCAGCGAGGCGAACAGCGCCGCCTCGGTACGCGAATGCGAAGGGGTCAACAACGCGAGGGATGCAGCGCTCATCGGTCGTCGCGAACTGTCGCCTCGGGCGGTCTCAGGCAACCGCCAGAAT
Source organism: Pandoraea pnomenusa (assembly GCF_040391475.1). Classification (GTDB taxonomy): domain Bacteria; phylum Pseudomonadota; class Gammaproteobacteria; order Burkholderiales; family Burkholderiaceae; genus Pandoraea; species Pandoraea pnomenusa_C. The sequence continues at coordinate 27,445 of NZ_JBEBXS010000037.1, forward strand.
GACGCTCGACGCCTTGACCAACGCCGCCGCCGCGCGGCCGGCCGTCAGTCCGAGGCGCTTGGCGCTCTCGTTGGTGACGATGGCCGCGATCACGGCACCGCTGTCGGCCGTGATTTCGACCTCGCTGTTCACCGCGCCCGTCTGCACGCGCGAGACCTTGCCGGAGATCACATTGCGCGTGGACACCTTACTGGCGTCCGCATCGACCATGACGATCACCGACGACGCCTTGATCAAGGCGTAGGCGTCACTGCCTTCCTTGAGGCCGAGATTCACCGTGCTTTCGTGGGTGATAACGGCGACGACCTCCTGACCGGCGTCGGTGCGCAACGTCACTTCGTCGTTCACGGCACCGCGGGCAAGGGCGATCACTTTGCCGTGGAATTGATTACGTGCGCTGGTCTTCATGAAACGTCTCCTGAGAAAGAAATCGGGTACATGGCCGGTGTCCGACCGGGCAAAGCGTGTCGCCAACCGATGCAATAAGACCTTGAGACGGTAGCCTCACACCTGCCTGCATTGCAGTATAGCGAGTCGACGCGACGCCTCGCGTCATGCGCCGATGATATGCTTCATCAGCCCCCGGCGCAGCGCAAGCGTTCCACGCTTGCCCATGGCAGGCCACGCGGCCCGCTGCTGCGACCGTCTCGCATGCGAGAAGTCTGGAAACGCAAGTCGTGAACGTTGTCAGAGGAGCCGTCATGGGTACCCCCCGCCATATCCCCTCGCCGACCGAGGCCGCCACGCTCGCCCGCACCTGGGTGAGTCACTTCTCCAAACCCGCCATCATCGGCATGACGCTTGCCTTCGTGGCAGGCTACATCGACGTCGTCGGGTTCATCGCCCTGTTCGGGTTGTTCACCGCACACGTGACCGGCAACTTCGTGATGATCGGCGTGCAACTGGTCGCGGCCACACACGTCGGCGTGCTGGCCAAGTTGCTGGCCTTGCCGGTGTTCGTGATCTTCGTCGCCATCGTGAAGCTGATCGTGCAGGCGTTCTCGCGCACGGACAGGCGTCCGCTACGTCTGTTGCTGTGTGCGCAGACCGTCTTGCTGCTCGGCTTCATGATCGTGGGCATGGCCGCGCAGCCGATCGTCTCCGCCGACGCCCCCCTCGCGATTCTCTCCGGCATGTTCGGTGTGGCCGCATTGGCCATACAGAACGCCATCGGACGCCTGGTGCTGGCCGATCTCGCCCCGACGACGATCATGACCGGCAACACCACGCAAATCGTGATCGACATGGTCGAGCTCGCCAGCGGCAATTGCGGCGACGGCACGGCGGCAAGGGCGCGTCTGCGCAAGATGCTCCCCGCGCTGGCCGCGTTCGCCGTCGGTGCGATCTTCGGCGGCTTCGCGTATCACGGCGCGGGTTTCTGGTGCGTGTTGCTGCCGGTGGTGCTGCTCGCGGCGTTGGCAACCGCGAACGAGTGATCCGCGCGCGTGCGTTCCGAGTCCATCGCGTACGGCCGGAATCCGGCGCCGGAACGCGCGATAATGTCGAACTTTCCCTGTCGCGAGAGTGAATGCCAACGCGACGGGGGCGGCCTCGGTTAACGGACACGTCAAGGATCATCGGAATGAAGCTGGACTCTCAGTGGGTACTCGTCACGGGCGGCGCACGCGGGCTGGGCGCAGCAATTACGCGCGCCGTCGCACGTGAAGGCGCAGGCGTCGTCATCAACTATCTGCGCAGCGACGTGGCAGCCCGCGAACTGGCCGAGTCCATCGGGCCGCGTGCCATCGCCCTGCAAGCGGACGTGACCGACGAAAAGGCCGTGGCCCGCCTGTTCGCACAAGCGCGCGAGCGCACCGGCGCGCCGATCGTTTCGGTCGTCAATAATGCGCTGGCCGATTTCCGGTTCGACGGCGACGCGCGCCCCAAGCTGGCCGATATTTCGTGGTCGCGCTTCTCGCAACAGCTCGAAGGCGCCGTGAAGGGTGCGCTCAATACGATGCAGGCGGCACTGCCGGGCATGCGCGAAGCGGGATTCGGCCGCGTCGTGAATGTCGGCACCAATCTCTTCCAGAACCCGGTCGTCCCGTATCACGACTACACGACGGCGAAGGCCGCGCTGCTCGCGCTCACACGCACGGCGGCCAACGATCTGGGTCCCGACGGCATCACCGTCAACATGGTGTCGGGCGGCCTGCTGCGCGTGACCGACGCGAGTTCGGCCACGCCGGAAGCCGTGTTCGACCTGATCGCGAGCCTCACACCGCTGCGCCGCGTAACGTCCCCCGAGGAATTCGCCGACGCCGTGCTGTATTTCCTCTCGCCCTGGGCGCGTGCCGTCACAGGCCAGAACCTCATCGTCGATGGCGGGCTGGTCAAAGGCTGACGGCTCGTCGGCATCGCCAGCACCTACGCGATGTCGGGGCCGCGTCCGGGCATTCCTCGGACGCGGTAAAATCGCCGTCTGCGCAATCGCTCCCGGCACGCGCGCCGACCCAATTGCCCGAGCAGGGCACACGGCGCACACGGCGCCCGCGTCTCGCCATCCCGAATCACCCCAAGCCACGAACCTCCGACAGTGACTCACAGTACCAACGACCTTCCTCAGACCGACGACACCCTCGATCACAGCGATGCCATCCATGAAGACCGCCTGTGGCGCGATGACGGATGGACAGCCAAAGTCGTCAAGAACGAAGAAGACGACGGCTGGGCGGTCGCCATGTACAAGGACGGACAGTCGGAACCTGCCCTCGTGGGTCCGTGGACGATGGGGCGCGACAAGAAGAATCCGAAACCGCTCGACGTCGGTGCTTTCCACACGCTGGTGAAAACGGCCGCGGAAGTGCTGCGCCGTCACGAGCAGCAATTGCACGCACAGTTGCACAAGCGTGTGAGCGTCGACGGCCCCGACGGGGACATCGACGTCACGCTCGATATCGTGCCCGACGAGTACGATCCCTATGCGATGTTGAGCGCCATCGACCGCTTCGGCGAGACCATCGCCTCGGTCAAGGTGCCGCCTACGTTCAAGCTCTCTCGCAACAGCGCGCGGGCGTGGGTCGACAACCAGTTTCGACGTCCCCAGTGAGCGTACGCTGACTTCGTTGCCTCAACGTCAGGCAACGGCGGGCAGCCCCACCACGCCATGAAGGCGTAGCGATACGGCGCGTCGCACTTTCTCCGCGCAGCGCAGGATGGCGTACACGGATCTCACCGGTCTGCCGCGCTTCGCCGCTGGGCGCTTTCGGTGCGCCGGCCCGGCACGCGCCCATCCCATCACTTCCGATACCGGGATAATCGCCCGTCTGGCTGGCGGCTCCGGCCGTCTTTATGATGGATTTCATCGACGCATCGCCCTGCCACGCAAGCGGGCGCTCACATAGCGTCGATGCGATGTGCCACACGTCGCTTCCCCATCGCCAGGAGTCTTCATGAAACGCTTTCACATCGCGCTTGCCGTGCGCGATCTCGACGAATCCATCCACGACTATTCCGCCCGCCTCGGCCAGCCGCCCGCCGCCGTGGTGCCCGGTGCGTACGCCATGTGGCGCACCGATCTGCTGAACTTCTCGATCAACCAGTCGCCGGAGCGCGCAGGACAGTTGCGTCATGTCGGCTTCGAAGACGACAACGCGCCCGAGTACTCCAGCAGCACCGACTGCAACGGCCTGCTGTGGGAAGACTTCTCCGCCGACGAACAGGACCGTCGCATAGTGAGCACTTACGGGGTCGCCGTGCATAACGCATAAGACGCTGTCCCCTGCCCTGCGGTGCACAGATGCCGCAGGGCGAGGCGCACCGGGTGTCCCCTTCCTCCGCATCAAGCCGGGACTTCGTCCGAATCGTCGGGCACCGTGCCGAAGCCCGGCAGCGGGCGCTGCCAACGCTGCGCGATGAACACGCCGATCAGTGCCACACCGCCGCCGATCACGTGGAACGTGTGCAAGCGCTCACCCAGCAAAACGACCGCAATGGCCGCCGTCATCACGGGCAATACGTTGATGAACATGCTGCAACGGTTCGGGCCCAGATGGCGAATGCCCTGGATCCAGAGAATCGGCAACACGATCGACGCACCGAACCCGGCATACAGCACCAGCGGCACCGTTGCGGCGTTGAGCTGTGCCTGCCCTTCCGGCACGAGGGCGAGCATCGGGATCATCGTGACGAGCGCCGCCCAGGCCTGCACATAGGTTGATTGCGCGGGCGGCACTGCGACATGCCAGCGTCGCAGCAACACGCTGTACAGGCCATACGATGCCGACGCGATCAACATGAGCATGTCCCCGAGGTGAACACCGCCGTCGAGCAGTTTCGAGGGGTGCCCCTGCCCGATCAGATAGACCAGCCCGCCAAGCGACAGCAGACCGCCGACGAGCATGCCGAGCGTGGGCGGCTCGCGCAGCAGCACCACGCTCCAGAGCAACGTGAGCAGCGGGGCCAGTGCCGTGACGATGGCCATGTTCGTCGCCGTGGTGCTGTGCGCCGCGAGGTACGACAGGCTCTGATAGAACGACATGCTCAGGAAGCCGAGAAACGCCAGCTTCGCAAGCTGCGGACGAATGTGTGCCCAGTTGCGCATGAGCGGCCGGATGACGAATGGCGTCATGACGACCAGTGCCAGCACCAGCCGATAGAACGTGATGGCCGACGGCGCGATGGTCGTGGCCGAGAGTTTCGAAACGATGACATTGCCGGCCCACAACAGCATGGCGCCGAGCGGATACAGGAAGTACCCCATGATGATTTTCCGCAGACGTGAATGAAAGAAACCCGAAAAGGAAACGTCATCGTCGGGGATGCGACTTGGGGCGTCGCGCGCTAAAATCACCAAACCTGTCTTGAAAAGGACACACCCGTGAACCTTGCGAGCCTGCCAGTCGCGCCATTGGATACCCAGCGGCCCGACCATCTGCGCTTCGAGAGCACCCCCATGCCGATGGCGGCGATGGCCGTCGACTATGCGCACAACGAGTTCATCGACTCGCATTCGCACCGCCGCGCCCAGTTGCTCTACGCGATCGAAGGGGTGATGATCGTTGCGTCAGCGTCCGGGCGCTGGGTCGTGCCGCCCACGCGCGGCGTGTGGCTCGCGGCGGGGCTGGAACATACCGTGCGCATGAGCGGTAACGTGAAAATGCGCACCGTGTTCGTCGAACCGGGTTCCGAGCCGTTGCCCGACGCCAGTTGCGTCGTCGAGATCACGCCGCTCATGCGCGAGTTGATTCTCTCGGCCATCGATATCCCCCCCGACTATGCGACGGATTCGCGCGACGCGCGCCTCATGCGACTGCTGCTCGACGAATTGATCGCGTTGCCGGTGCTGCCGCTGTACCTGCCGTGGCCGCGAGACGCCCGACTGGCACGCGTGTGCGATCACCTCATGCACGCCCCTTGTGACGACGCGACCATCGACGTCTGGGCCAGCAATGCCGGTCTGTCGGGGAAGACGTTCCAACGGCGATTCGCGCGGGAGACGGGGATGACATTCGGCCGCTGGCGTCAGCAAGCACGGCTGCTCCAGGCCCTGGAAGCGCTCGCGCGCGGCGAGAAGATCGTGAATGTAGCGCTCGATCACGGCTACGCGAGCCAGAGCGCATTTGCGGCAATGTTCAAGCGGCACTTCGGCGTGCCGCCATCGGCTTATTACCGGTAATGACGCCGTATCGAATCGAAGCTCAAGGAGACAACACCATGCACTACCTGCTCACTTACGACCTCGTCGACGATTATCTCGATCGACGCGGGCAGTTCCGCGATGCGCATCTCGCGCTCGCCTGGCAAGCGGCCGACCGGGGCGAACTGGTGCTCGCGGGCGCGCTGGAGTCCCCGGTCGACACCGCCGCCCTGCTCTTCGAAGGCGAATCGCCGGCCGGCGCGGAAGCGTTTGCGAAGGCGGACCCGTACGTGGTGAATGGTCTGGTGAAATCGTGGCGCGTGCGGCCGTGGAAAACGGTCGTCGGCAAGACGGCCAGCACGCCGGTGCGGTAACCGGGAACCATGCCGCGCCGGCGTGGACGCAGATGCGCCCGGCAGGCGGTTCGGATGCCACGTCCCAGTCGCTTGCGTCGCGTCGTCGCGGTCATCCGGAAGACGAATCGGCCGCAGAAAAAACAAAACGCGCTTGGTCGTGAAACCAAGCGCGTTTGTCGACAACCGATTGCGCGTCGTGCTCCGGAATGTTCCGAGAACCACGCCGCTGAATCTGGCGTCCCCTAGGGGATTCGAACCCCTGTACTCACCGTGAAAGGGTGATGTC
>NZ_JBEBXS010000038.1:0-30608 GCF_040391475.1 Pandoraea pnomenusa
CGGACTCTTAATCCGTAGGTCGAGTGTTCGAGTCACTCACGCCCCACCAAGTCACCAAACAAAAAGCCCGCCTTCCCGGCGGGCTTTTTGTTTTTCGGCCGCAGCACACCCTCCGCGATCGCTTCCAACAGATCTTCTGCGAACGCCGTCACGGCATGCCGTGTAATGCAAGCCAACATTTACCTGTTAAAGCGCGTCGCATTCCTGCCGATAACTCCCTTCTCCCCCGCGCAAAGCACGTGGAACGTCAGTAATACACACAAGGAGTTCAGAGAGTGAGATCTGTTGTCAGAACCGGTTTGATGTTGGGCGCAGTGTCGGCAGTTGCGGCACTCGCCGGCTGCGCGACCCATCCGATGAATAGCCCCGAGCAAATTCAGAATCTGGTTACCGCATTCAATACCGCTTGTCAGAATGCCGGGGGCGCAACGGGCACAGCCAGTCGCCAGGGCTCGCACGCGATCTGCACGAAAGACGGCGTGTCCGCGGATCTGTATATCCATGCGGACTTCATCTTCATCGACTCGCGCCGCAACGTCGCTGCGGCCGATCGCGTGCAGGTCGCCATCAAGAGCACCTGCACCAGCAAAAACGGTGGGTACACCCCGCCGTATCGCATGGTCGGCGCGCGCCTGATCGACGATCCGAACAACAAGGCCATCTGCCGCGTTGGAAACAGTTGGCTCGGCGAAACCCAACTGGTGAAGCAAGACAACGAGTACACGCTCAACGCAGGCGTTCAGCGCAGCCCGCAGGGCGCCCCCAAAGGGTCGGTCTACCTCAAAGACCTGAACCTCGCGCTCGAACTCACGCTCTTCAAATGAGGTGACGAGCACCGCGCCAGCTTGTCATCTTCCTCCTACAGCCAATTCAGTCGCGACCGATAGTGCGCAGCTAATACGCACACTATGCTGGACTCATGTCGCCGCGCGCCTCGGTTCGGCATGCGGCGCGCACGAGTCACAGGAGAAGCATCATGAAAGCTGCGAAGTCGATTCTCGTTGTCATCACGGCACTTGCGATGGGCTCGTCCATCTTCGGATGCACGTTGGGTGGCGCCGCAGCCGGCGGCGTCATCGGTCACGAAGCCACGGGCGGCAGCACAGCCGGCACGATCGGCGGTGCCGTCGTGGGCGGCGTGATCGGTCACGAACTCGGCAAGTAATCGCTATCTCGCCTGCCGGGCACCCCTGAAGGTGCGTCTGCCCGGTGCCTGATCGCGGCCGTGCTTGCGCCGTCAACGCCCCACCGCGTACAACGGGGTGTTGGCGGCGTAACCGTACATGATCAGGACGTCGCCCGCCAGCGCATCACCGGCAGCCCTCGCCTGCGCCACGCTCGCGTAACGCTTCGCGTGCGCAGTACACGTGACGTAGTGCCGCCCACCGCCCTTCAGCCCGCCGTCTTGCCGCCCGACAAAGGCCGCCTGACGCACACTCCAGACAAAGTACCCCGCGCATTTCGCTACCTCGGGTGGACGCTTGACCGCCTCCGTCCCCTCCGGCGCCGCCCCTCCGTCCTTGTGCAGTCGTGCCATACGCCGGATCGCCGCCCCCGACCAACGCCCCATGCCGATATCTCTCGCCCGGTTCCTTGTCATCGCTTCCTCCTGAATTTCGCCTGCGGCACTGCGCTCGCGGGCACTCCGATAATGGTGAACAATATCGAGGTGAATGGGGTTGGGGAGTGTCCGATATGCGATGCCACACCCTACGTCCACGCATCCCGGGCATCGAAACGCGTCGTCCGTCATGCGAAGGACGCACAACCGCGTCCTGCGCGCTACGTAAGCCCGCAGAGAGCGTTATTCACCGCGTGACATAGCGCTGCGAATGCGCAACACGGCAACAAAGCATGCTGTGCGAGTGTTCCTCATTGTCTACACTTAAACTCCCACTCTCCCGGCAGCACGGCATTCCGGCGGCGGCGTCCCACTGAACGCGGACCGCCCCGGCACGCGCACGACACCCATATGGCGACGATTACTTTCGCCCCCGCAATCCAGCGCCACGTCCCGGTCGACGAACAAGACGTCGAAGGCTCGACCGTGCAGGACGTGCTCGGGCACTGTATCGACCACACGCCCGCCTTGCGCGGCTATCTGCTCAACGATCAGGGGCGTTTGCGCCCGCACGTGGCGGTTTTCGTCGACGGCCGTCTGATCCGCGATCGTCAGACCCTGAGTGATCCATTGACCGCCGCGAGCCGCGTGTACGTCGCGCAGGCGCTTTCGGGCGGATAAGGCGGACGAGCGCACGAGCCCCGAACAAGACTTGCGCGCTCTCAAGGAGGTTGACCGTGGAACATGTCACTGGCGCCACGCTACTCGTCGCGACCCGCAAGGGCTTGTTCACCTGGCAGCGTGCGGCAGACGCCTGGCACCTGACATCGAGCACCCCGGATTTTCCAGGGGAACCGGTGAGCATGGTGCTGCACGACGCCCGCGACGGTACGGATTACGCAGCACTCAATCTCGGTCACTTCGGCGTGAAGCTCTGGTGCCGAGAACGGCAAGCCACTTCGTGGACCGAACTCGCGCCCCCTGCCTTCGCGCAACAGGACGCCGCGACCGACGCGCCCACGCCGCACGCGCAGACACAGGCGCCGTCCGTCGAGTTGCTCTGGTCGCTGGAAGCTGCGGGGCCGGATGCACCGGGCGTCCTCTGGGCGGGGACCATTCCCGGCGGACTCTTTCGCTCCGGCGATCACGGCCGCAGTTGGGAACTGGTCCGCAGCCTGTGGGAGCGTCCGGAGCGTGCCGAATGGATGGGAGGCGGGTACGACCACGCCGGAATTCACTCGATCTGCATCGACCCGCACGACAGCCGTCAGGTGATGGTCGCGGTATCGACCGGCGGCGTGTGGCGTACGCGTGACGATGGGCGCACCTGGGCGCTGGCCGCCACGGGCATGGAAGCCGACTACATGCCGCCCGAGCGCCGCCTCGATCCGAACGCGCAGGACGTCCACCGACTCGTGCAATGCCGCGATGCGCCCAACGCACTTTGGGCGCAGCATCACAACGGCATCTTTCGTACGCTCGATTACGGCGCGTCGTGGCGGCGCATTCAGGCCTCGCCGTCGAGCTTCGGCTTCGCGGTGGCCGTCGACCCGCATGATCCGGACGTTGCGTGGTTCGTGCCCGCGCAACGCGATGCATGCCGCATCCCGGTCGATGCGCGGCTCGTCGTCACCCGCACTCGCGACGGCGGCGAATCGTTCACCTCACTCATGCACGGCCTGCCCGAGACACCGTCCTACGACCTCATCTACCGCCACGGTCTGGACATCGACGCCACCGGAAACACACTCGCGATGGGCTCGACGACCGGCGCACTCTGGATCAGCAACAACGCAGGCGAACAATGGCAATGCGTCTCCGCGCATTTGCCGCCGATCTACGCTGTCCGGTTTGTCTGATCGAACGGTCAGAATTCCTACGCAACCGCCTGTCGTCGTTTACCCCGCCTGCGGGTAAGACACCTTCAGATATCGTATTTCGCGTCGTATACGAAGGTAGACGGATTGGCTTCATCGATTCCCCCCGTCGCGCGTCGCCGGACATGTCACACGTGTCGATCCGACGCGTGGGCCTACGTCGCGTCGTGCCCTACCCTTGTATCGACGCGGTCCGCGGCACTCCGGCGACCACTCCTCGTAACGCAGACGGCAACACCGCCCTTGTTGCCCCGGCATCACAACCCTATAGGAGTCATTTCGCATGCGAATCGCCGACCTCAAAATCCGAACCCGTCTATCCATCGGGTTCGGCACACTGCTGGCCCTGTTACTCACCATGCTGGTCATCGCGCTCGTGCGCTTCGTTGCCATCGAACGCGCCAATGAAGCGCTGCTCACCAGCGCGTGGGCCAAGGCCAACGCCGCGCACGACATCGACGCCATGGGGCGCGGCAACGCGCGCCGCCTGCTGGAGATCTTCACCACGACCGATGCCACGCAACGCAATACGCTCAACCAACGCATTGACGACAACCTCGCACGCATCGGCAAGGCGCAGGAAGTGCTCGACAAGTACGTCACGACAACCCAGGGCAAGCAGCTCGTGGCGGCCGTGAGGCAACACAACGATGCCTTCGTCAAGGCCAGGAGCACCACACTCGCGCAGTTGAACGCGAGCCAGCAAGACCTCGCCATGAGCACCGCGCAGCGCGACGCCCTGCCCGCGCTCGACGCCATGCAGGTCGAGTCCGTGCAACTGGTCGCGCTGCAGCAAAAGATCGTGGATGACACCGGCGCCGCGACCAGCGCCGACATCGCGTTCGCCAAGTGGCTGCTCGCCGCCATTGGCGCCGCGGCTGTGGTGGTTGGCGTCGGCGCCGCGTGGTCGGTCACGCGCAGCATTACGCGCCCGATCGCACATGCCGTACAAGTGGCGCAGCGCGTGGCCCAGGGCGACCTCACGAGTCGCATCGACGTGACGAGCCGCGACGAGACCGGTCAACTGATGGCCGCCCTCAAACACATGAATGAAAGTCTCGATCAGATTGTGCGGCGCGTGCGCAGCGGCACGGCGGCGATCGCATCGGCGTCCGGGCAATTGCTCGCGGGCAATACCGATCTGTCGGCCCGCACCGAAGAGCAGGCCGCATCGCTCGAAGAAACGGCGTCGTCGATGGAAGAACTCACGACAACGGTGCGCCAGAACGCCGACAACGCGCGTCAGGCGAGTCAACTGGCGTCGAACGCCTCGGAGATCGCCGGCGAAGGTGGCCGGGTCGTGGAACGTGCGGTGACCTCGATGCAGGAGATTGCCGACAGCTCTACGAAGATCAACGACATCATCGGCGTGATCGACGGCATTGCCTTCCAGACCAACATCCTCGCGTTGAATGCCGCCGTCGAAGCGGCGCGCGCCGGCGAGCAGGGACGGGGGTTTGCCGTGGTCGCCGGGGAGGTTCGCACCCTGGCCCAGCGCAGCGCCGCTGCTGCGAAGGAAATCAAGGCGCTGATCGAAACGTCCGTGAGCAAGGTGACGGACGGCTCGTCGCAAGTGCGCGACGCGGGGCGCACGATGACCGACATCGTGCAGGCCGTGCAGCGCGTGACCGACATCATGGGCGAGATCTCGGCGGCCTCGAGCGAACAATCGGGCGGCATCGAACAGGTCAACACCGCGGTCATGCAGATGGACCAGGTCACGCAGCAGAACGCCGCACTGGTCGAGCAAGCCACGGCGGCGGCCGGGTCGCTGGAAGATCAGGCGCGCCACCTGCGCGAAGCGGTCGCGGTGTTCCGCCTCGCTGACGGGGAAGTCGCCTCGCCCGCCTATGCCTCACAGGGTGAGAACGCCGATCCTGCCGCCAACGGCGCGCGCGGCAGCGTCGTTGCGTTCGCGCGCCAGCGCAATGTCGCGTGATCGCCAGCACGCGCGCGACGCCCTGCGCGACACCCTGCACGACACTCTGCGCTTGACGTTGCACTGACCGCTGCGCTGCGCCGCCGGCCCGACGCCGGGGCGTGGCGCAAGGGGCGAATTTCGGGGCAACTTGCCGCACCATCCGTGACAGCGCAAGGGCTGCGACCGCACGCCGCAGCCTGGCGCAAATCCCCGTATCTGCTGGCCTTCGGGCCGATGTCACGGTCAGCGCGGCATCGCAACATTGGAGTATGATGGCTGCTGCTATGCTTTTTCCCACCGTCTGGAAAAGAGGTGTACCGTGGCCCGAAAGACCCCCATCGAGCGCTACCGAAACATTGGCATCAGTGCTCACATTGACGCTGGCAAGACGACGACGACCGAGCGGATTTTGTTCTACACGGGCGTCAACCACAAGCTGGGCGAAGTCCACGAAGGCGCCGCCACGATGGACTGGATGGAGCAGGAACAGGAACGCGGCATTACGATCACATCCGCCGCGACCACCTGCTTCTGGCGCGGCATGGCCGGCAACTATCCCGAACATCGCATCAACATCATCGACACGCCGGGGCACGTCGACTTCACGATCGAAGTCGAGCGTTCGATGCGCGTGCTCGACGGCGCGTGCATGGTCTACGACTCGGTCGGCGGCGTGCAGCCGCAGTCGGAGACCGTCTGGCGCCAGGCCAACAAGTACAAGGTGCCGCGCATCGCGTTCGTCAACAAGATGGACCGCGTGGGTGCCGACTTCTTCCGAGTCCACAAGCAGATTCACGAGCGTCTGCGCGGCAACGCCGTGCCGATCCAGATTCCCATCGGCGCCGAAGACCACTTTCTGGGTGTGGTCGATCTCGTGAAGATGAAGGGCATCGTCTGGGACGAAGAGTCCAAGGGCGTGAAGTTCGAGTACGTCGACATTCCCGCCAACCTCAAGGACACGGCGCAGGAATGGCACGACAAGATGATCGAGGCCGCCGCCGAAGCCGATGAGGCATTGCTCGAAAAGTATCTCGGCGGCGAGACGCTGACCGAAGAGGAAATACGCGGCGCGCTGCGCAAGCGCACTGTCGCGGGCGAGATCGTGCCCATGCTGTGCGGCACCGCCTTCAAGAACAAGGGCGTGCAAGCCATGCTCGACGCCGTGATCGATTACCTGCCGTCACCGGTCGACGTGCCGGCCATTGCCGGACACGACAAGGACGACAAGGAAATCGAGCGCCATCCGTCGGACGACGAGCCGTTCTCCGCCCTCGCCTTCAAGATCATGACCGACCCGTTCGTGGGCCAGTTGATCTTCTTCCGGGTGTATTCCGGCGTGATCGAGTCGGGCGGCACCGTGCTCAACCCGCTCAAGGACAAGAAGGAACGTCTGGGCCGCATCTTGCAGATGCACGCGAACACGCGCCAGGAAATCAAGGAAGTGCGCGCGGGCGATATCGCCGCCGCCGTCGGCCTGAAGGAGGCGACCACCGGCGACACGTTGTGCGACCCGAATAACATCATCATTCTCGAGAAGATGGAGTTTCCGGAGCCGGTGATCTCGCAGGCGGTGGAGCCGAAGACAAAGGCCGACCAGGAGAAGATGGGCCTGGCGCTCAATCGTCTGGCGCAAGAAGATCCGTCGTTCCGCGTGCAGACTGACGAGGAATCCGGCCAGACGATCATCTCGGGCATGGGCGAATTGCACCTCGAAATCCTCGTCGACCGCATGCGCCGCGAGTTCGGCGTGGAGGCCACCGTCGGCAAGCCGCAGGTCGCCTATCGCGAAACCGTGCGCAAGAAAGTCGAAGACGTACAGGGCAAGTTCGTCAAGCAGTCGGGGGGTCGCGGTCAGTACGGCGACGTCGTCATCACGCTCGAACCGGACAAGGAAAAGCCCTACGAATTCGTCGATGCCGTCAAGGGCGGCGTGGTGCCGCGCGAGTACATCCCCGCGGTGGACAAGGGCATTCGCGACACGCTCAACACGGGCGTGGTGGCCGGCTATCCGGTCGTCAACGTGAAGGTCACGCTCACGTTCGGCTCGTACCACGATGTGGACTCGAACGAAAACGCATTCCGCATGGCCGGATCGATGGCGTTCAAGGAGGCCATGCGCCGCGCCGAACCGGTGCTGCTCGAGCCGATGATGGCGGTCGAAGTCGAAACGCCCGAGGAGTTCATGGGTAACGTGATGGGCGACCTCTCCGGGCGTCGCGGCATCATGCAGGGCATGGACGATATCGTGGGCGGCGGCAAGATCGTGCGCGCCGAGGTGCCACTGTCCGAAATGTTCGGCTACTCGACGTCGCTGCGCTCGCTCACGCAAGGGCGTGCCACGTACACGATGGAATTCAAGCATTACGCGGAAGCGCCCAAGAACGTGGCCGACGCGGTCATCACTTCCAAGAAGTAACGCGCCGGACGGCGCGGTCACGGCACAGCCTTCCCGGGCTACCTTGCCCCTCGCCGTCCGAACGCGCAGCGCCCGCGACGGGTGCGGTTTCGTCTCCCGACGGAATCGTTCCGCCAGCGGGCGTTGTTCATTTCACGTCACACGCCATGAAAAACATCCTCAGCATTCAGTCCCACGTCGTGTTCGGCCACGCGGGCAACAGCGCCGCCGAATTTCCGATGCGACGTCTGGGCGTCAATGTCTGGCCGATCAACACCGTGCAGTTCTCCAATCACACGCAGTACGGCAAGTGGGCCGGACAGGCACTGCCGAGCGAGGAGATTCTGCGACTGGTCGACGGCATCGCGGACATCGGCGAACTGGTCAACTGCGACGCGGTGCTCTCGGGCTATCTCGGCGCCCCCGAGCAGGCGGGCTTCGTACTCGCCGCCGTGCAGCGGGTGAAGTATGCGAATCCGGCCGCGATCTACCTGTGCGACCCGGTGATGGGCCATCCCGAAAAAGGCTGTCAGGTAAAACCGGGCATCGAGCAATTTCTCGTTGAGCACATGCCGGCGGCGGCCGACATCATGGCGCCCAATCACCTCGAACTGGAGAAGCTCTCGCAGCACCCGATCGACACGTTCGACGATGCGATCGCCGCCTGCCGCGCCCTGCTCGCGCGCGGGCCCAAGATGATTCTCGTCAAGCATCTGGAGTACGCGGGCAAGCCGGCGGATCGCTTCGAGATGCTCGTCGTGACGAACGACGAGGCATGGCACGGCCATCGTCCGCTGTATCCGTTCGCGCGTCAGCCGGTGGGCGTCGGCGATCTCACCTCGGGGGTGTTCCTCGCGCGACTGCTGCGTGGCGATACGGTCCGTGAAGCGTTCGAGCACACGTTGGCAGCCGTCGACGCCGTGCTGTCAGTCACGCATCTGCACGGCGGCTACGAATTGGAGATTGTGCGAGCGCAGGACGAGATCGTTACGCCGCCGCGCCGTTACACGGCGCGGGCGGTGTGAGTTTCCTGCCGGGCGGGGCGTCGTTCAGAAGGCGCGCAGTTGCTCTGCGTGGTGCGACAGATGGTCCGCCATGAAGGTCTGAATGAAGTAGTAACCGTGGTCGTAGCCGTTGTGACGTCGCAGGTTCAACGGCTGCCCGGCATTGCGGCAAGCCGCCTCGAACAGATGCGGATGCAGTTGGCTTTCGAGAAACTGATCGTTAAGCCCCTGATCGATCAGAATGCCTTCGGGGAAGACCGCCTGCCCCGCTTTCGCGATCAGCGCCGTGGCATCGTACTGACCCCACGTTTCCCGATCGCCGCCGAGATAACCCGAGAGCGCCTTCTCACCCCACGGGCATTGCATCGGCGCGGCGATCGGCGCAAAGGCCGACACCGAGCGGAATTTGTCAGGGTTGCGCAGGCCGAGCGTCAACGCGCCATGCCCCCCCATCGAATGGCCGAAGATCCCGATGCGGTTCGCGTCGATCGGTAGCGATTGCGTCACCAGACCGTAAAGCTCGTCGACGAGGTAGCTGTACATGCGGTAATGCGTCGACCACGGGGCCTGCGTGGCATCGAGATAGAAACCCGCACCGACGCCGAAGTCCCACGCGTCGGTCTCGCCGGGCACGCCGGCACCGCGCGGGCTCGTATCGGGTGCAATCAGCGCCACGCCGTGCTCGGCGGCCAGCCACTGCGCACCGCCCTTGATCATGAACGTCTCTTCCGTGCAGGTCAGCCCAGCGAGATAGAACAGGGCCGGCACCGCACGGCCGTCTCGCGCCTGCGGCGGCAGGAACACCGAAAAACGCATCGGCAAGCCGATGACGGACGAAGCATGGCGATAGAAGCGTTGCGCGCCGCCGAAACAACGGTGTTCGGAGATGAGTTCGAGCATGACGGAATCCGGAAATCTTCGGGAAATCGGCGATGACGGTGCGCCAGCAACGCGCTGGCGGCCACGACGATCCAAGGCAGCTATCTTACCTCGCCGCCCGGCGCGTGACATCGCCAAGGTACGTCGATAAGTGGTGGCTCGCTCGCTTTGTCGCGCTTGTCGCCTTGTGGCAGGCACCATCGCATCGCTACGGTTGGCGTCCCTTATCCCGATATCAGGAGCGCCCCATGCCGATGCCACCGTTCGATCTCGACGACGTGACCAACCTCGTGCAACACGAGGGCATTGCCGCGCGGCTGTCCGAGCAGGAAAAGCGTTTGCTGGTGTTGCTCGCAGGCCGCGAGGGCACGGCGTTTGGCAAGCGTGCGTTGATGGAGGCGCTGTGGGGGACGCGCGCCGAGTGGATGGAAGACGCGGTCCTCGTGCAGCTCGTCTCACGTCTGCGTCGCTCGCTCGCCCCGTTGGGCCTGCAACGCGCCATCGTCACCGTCGCCCGCGTGGGGTATCGCTTCGACGCCCCCGCAGCGAGCACACCGTTGCCGGTCGATGCCAATAGCGATGGCGACGCCGACCGGTGCGCCGTGACAGTTCGCGACGCAGCGCCCACATCGGCAGGCGCGCCCCGCCTCCACCACGACGTGGCGCGCGACGGCCATGGCGAAGTCCATCGTGATGGCGTGATCGTGCGCATTCCCCACCTCGAATATCGCCTGCTGTGCGCCTTGCGCACGCCCATTGGCGTCGCGCATGACAAACGTACGTTGATCGCGCTGCTGTGGCCGTCGCGCCCCGATCAGGACGATACGAATCTGATGCAGGTCGTCTCACGCCTGCGCCGCAAGCTCATTCCCGTCGACCTCCATCGACACATCGTCACGGTGCCCGGTGTCGGTTATCGCTTTGAACCGCTCACGTGCGCCGGACGAGCGGCGGCGCCTGACCTCTCGACGGGGTGCCCGCCCCATGCGCCGCTGTCGCCCGCCGGGTCCCCGGTCGCACGGTGGCTCACCCATCTGCTGCCCGTACGCGGCGCCCTGACAAGGCTTTTGCGCTGGCGAGCGCGTTGAGCCGCCGCGACGCTGGTCGTGCCGTAGCCGTCGCAGCCAGTACCGCCCGGCAATGGCAATCGTCCATTCCCTTTCAGGAGTCCACCATGTCCCAAACGAAGACATCAGCCCCGACACCCCGCACCGTCGTCGATACGTCGAACGCTGTCCCGCCGTCCGTCGAGACCGCAGACGCGAGCGAGCTCGTCTATGCGTCCGATCCTCAGGACGGCGCCACCGAGACGACCTATGCGCAAAACGGCTTCGACCCGGCGACCAGCACCGCGCAGTTGTCATACACGTCGGCACGCGTCGCCCGTCGTGTCTACAACCGTTACGCGAAGAATGCATTTGAAGTGTCCGGCTACTACACCGACTGGTCGCAATACGACGGTCGCCTCGACGGCGATTTCAGCAACGACGCGGCCGGGCGTGGCGTGGATCTGATGTGGCTCGACCCGTTCGCCTACGACCGCCTGATCGTCGGCTTCGCCGGCATCATCGGCGATCAGGGCGAGAAGGCCCAGACGATTGCGCGCGCGGCGGCCGACTTCGGGCGCAAGCCCGATCAGGTCACGCCCGTCGACAGTTGGGGCGACGTGCTGTCCTATCGCAATTGCGGCTTCGACGGCTGGGTCAGCAACGACGCCGTCGCCATGTTCCAGCAGTCGCGGGCCCAAGGCGTGCTCGGCGGGCTGCGCCTGCTGCACGCGAAGAACCCGGCACTCAAACTGGCGCTGGCCGTCGGCGGCTGGACGATGAGCCAGGCGTTCCACGGCGTGGCGGCGAGCGCCGCGCGACGCAAGACGTTCTGTGCAAGCGTGGTGGATCTGTTCCGGCGCTTTCCGATGTTTGCCGAGATCAACATCGACTGGGAGTATCCGGGGGCGCCGGGCGACACCGGCAACACCTTTGACGACAGCGACGGCCCGAACTACGCCGCGCTGGTAGGCGACCTCAAACGCGCGCTGGTGGCCGCCGGGCGAAAGGACGTCGAGATCTCGATCGCGGTGTCGGCCAACGTTGCCGACCTACAAAAGGCCAATCTGCCGGGCATCATCGCGGCGGGGGTCTCGCGTCTGAATCTGATGACCTACGACTTCTTCGGCACCCCCTGGGCCCCGGCACTGGCCCACCACACGAACCTGCACGATACCGACCCTTCGGACCCGAACGGCTTCTCCGTCGATCGTGCCGTGAACTGGCTGCGTCAGGCCGGCGTGCCGCTCGCCAGGGTGCATATCGGCTATGCAGCGTACTCACGCAACGCGCTCGATGCCCGGATCGGGCAGGTGTCGGCGCTCTCGGGCACCTACTCGCCGGGCGACGGCATCACGGCCGGCACGTTCGAATCGGGGACCACCGAGTACTACGACATGCTGTTCAACTACCTCGATCCGGAGCACGGCGGCGGACGTAACGGCTTCGTGCTCTACACCGATCCGGTCGCCGACGCCGACTTCCTGTTCAACCCGTCGAACGGGCTCTTCCTCTCGCTCGATACGCCGCGCTCGGTGCGGGCCAAGGGCGAATACGTTCGACGCAACGGGCTTGGCGGGTTGTTCACGTGGACGATCGATCAGGACAGCGGCCTGCTCGCCAACGCGGCGCATGAGGGGCTGGGGCAGACGGCCACCGTCTCGAACATCGACATGCAGCCGCTCTACTTCAGCGGCAAGACCGCGCTCGACGACGAGACTTCGGGAGGCTGACCATGCGCTTCATTCTGTCTCGCCTGCTCGAACCGTCGACCTGGGCCGGGTTGACGGGGCTCGCCTTCTCGCTCGGTACCTCGCAGGACGTGATCCACGAGCTGGCGCAAGCCGGGGCCGCCGTCGCCTCGCTGGCGGCGATGGCGCTGCCCGAGCGCCCCACGGGTGATGACGCCCACCGTCAGCCGTAACCCAAGCAGCAACGGGGCACGGGCCGGGACGCACTGCCAACGCGTGTTCGGCCCGTGTCGAAAAAAAATTGTCACGATTTCTAAACTTTTCGTCCGGGGCGTCGCTATACGTTAAAGGACGTGTGGTGACCCCGCGCCAACCGGCAATGCCACGGCGCGTGCGTGCGCGAATTTTGAGCGCTCTGGAAAGTTGTCACAATCTCCGGCTAAGATGCGTCGCGCAACGCAGCACGCGAGATCGCATCCATCGCATCGGCGCAAGAGGCCTCGTCCCGTCAGGCATGTCATGCAGTCGCGGTAACGAAATCCGTCAGCAGTGCATTACAGAAGCATCGCGCCACCGCGCCGGCACGGTCCGCCAGGACCGGTCAGGACGCAGGCGATGGTGCATAACACCGACCAGATCGACCAGAGATTCACCCGGGGGCCATATGAAGCTGATCCTGCTGGCGCTTGCCGCCTCGCTGTTTACGCTCGTCATGATGGTGCAGGCGCGCAGCGAAGCGACCGACGCTGGTGTCTCCACCGCTCGCACCGCGTCCGGCATCTACGTGAACGACCACACGCCTACGCGCAAGGACATGGCCATGTGGAATGCGCGTCGCAAGATGCACGCCGTGCGCCAGGAAGACTGACCGACACCTCCCGTCACCCCTCGATATGCGCGGTCCCCCGGGATCGCCGCTGTCGCGCCATTACCGTCGCCGCAACATGCTGCGACGCACCAAATTTGGGCATCCTCCGGCACCGTCCTATAGTGGAAGGGCAATTCAGGTGAGGAGACGAAAACGATGCCCGCATTCCACTTCAATCTTTACGACCTGACGTTGTTCCTGCCGATGGCAGTGGCCGGAGCCCTGCTCGTTGGCGGTATCCCGGTCGCCACCCGGACGACGCGCTATGGATTGCGTGCCGCCGGCGCAGCGGCCGGGGCGCTAGTCGCGTTCCTTGTCGTGGAGGCGTTGCCCGTGCTCGTATAGCCGGCACACGCATTCGCCGCATCGAATGACGCCGGGCCGCCTGCGCGCGTGACGCGCAGTGAGGTGCTGTCGGCCCGCGCTTTGTTGCATTCGGGCGTTGCGATCCGAAGGATCACGCCTGCGGCGACGTGCGCGCTGCCGAAGTGGCGCGGCGCTCGACACTGCACGCACCAAAACACGTGCGACGGTCATGGCGCTGTCATCCCCACCCCCTATGCTCGTGTCTGGCAACTTCGGTTGCGCTGTCACCCTCTCTGTTGCGCCGCCGACCCGCTCGGCGGTTTTTTTATGCCTGACCGACGCCCGACATGCGGTACCTCGCGTCATCGTTTTGTCCCGACAGCGGCACATCCATCGCCTACAATCACCGGAAGTGCAACGCTGTGTGCGTGCGGCCGAGATGCCACCGACGTTCGACGTCCGGCCACGCGCCTGAGCTGTCAGAGGAGTCTCTCGCATGTCCGACGTGTTCTCCCACGCCTTTGCCGTCGTCATCAATCATTACCGCTCGCCACGCCAGTACACCGTGTCTGTCGAGCGCGCCAGTGAAATGGTCGCCAAGAACATCGGCCTGTTTTCAGACGGTTTCGCTGCCGAACCGCATCTGATCGTCGGGCTATTCGAACGAGAAGCCGACGCCTGGGCCCTCGCCCGGCGCCTGCAAAGAACGCGCACGACCGTTCAGGCACTCCTGCAGACGCCCGCGCGCTCCACCGCGTCTCCCGGTCCCTCGCCGACCCTGCTGCCGCCCGAACTGGACGCCAGCGACTGACAGCGCCCGGGCCGACGGGGTTTCACGCCCCTTGCACCCTGCTTGTCCGACCTCCCCGACACCTTCATCGGAAAAAAGATCGCCGCCGTCCGTTCGCAAGCGTAGAATTCGGAATTCCAAATATCACCGATACCGGCGAATGCCGGGATTCCATGTCTCATTCCGCGGACACGCCCACATCCACGCTCGACGACGGCCAGCTGCATTCGCCGCTGGCGCCACTGGCCAGCTCGCCCGTCCTCATCGATCAGGTGTATTCGCGTTTGCGCGACGCCATTGCCGATCTCACGCTGCCGCCGGGCGAACGCATCCGCCAAGCGGAACTGGCCGATTCGCTCGGCGTTTCGCGGCAACCGGTCAGTCACGCGCTGCAACTGCTCAAGCGCGACGGTCTGGTGTGCGACAGCGGGCGGCAAGGGCTCGAAGTCGCGCCCATCGATGCCGATCATCTGCGACGTCTGTATGAGGTGCGCACCGCGCTTGACGGACTCGCGGCCCGGCTGGCGGCAGTTCGCGTTGCACAAGGCACGATGGCCGGGCGCGAGCTTCAACGTCTGCGCGATGCCGTCGAGACCGGCATGGCGATGACGCATGGCACGCCGGTCGCGCGGCAGGTCCGGGCGGAAGTTGCGTTTCACACCGCGTTGCACGATGCCTCGGGCAATCCGCTGATTGCGCAGACCGTCGCGCCACAATGGCCGCACATCATGCGGGCGATGGCCGCGACCCTGGATGCGATGCCGATGCAGGAAGTCGTCTGGCACGAACACGGCGAGATCGTCGCTCGCATCGCGGCGGGCGATGCCGACGGCGCCGAAGCGGCCGCCCGCCAGCACACCGAGGCCGACGGCGGCACCGCGCGCCGGGAATGGCTCACGCGTCTGGCGGAGGCGCACTGACCATGCAGGCCGTCATCTCTGCCGCCCTGCCCGTCTTCGGGCTGATCTTCCTCGGGTATCTCTGCGCACGCCGCGCCTGGCTCGGCGACGCCGCACTCGACGCGCTCAACCGTTTCGTCGTCTATCTCGCGCTGCCCGCCGTGCTGTTCCAGTCGATGGCGCAGATCACGTGGGCCGAACTGTTCAATCCGGGCTTTCTCGGCGCGTTCGGCGGCGGCATGGCGGCCACGTTCGCGCTCTCGTTCCTGCTCGATCGCGCGGTGCGCGGCCGACTGACCGACGCGAGCATCGAAGGCATGGGCGCCGCCTATCCGAACGCCGGTTTCATGGGACTGCCCCTGTGCCTGGTGGCGTTCGGCCCGGCCAGCGTCCCGGCGGTCGTCGTCGCCATGCTGCTCACCGCGACCGTACTCTTCGCCATCTCCATCGCCATCATCGAAACGGATCTTCAGGCCACACCGAACTGGCGTCGCACTGCGGGCTTCGTCGCGCGTGCGCTCATACGCAACCCTTTGGTGGTGTCACCGTTCATCGGCATGGGATTTGCCGCCGCCGGGGTGACCTTGCCCGCGCCGGTGCTTCACTTCACGACGTTGCTTGGCGGCGCCGCAAGTCCGTGCGCGCTCGTGGCCATCGGGATGTTCCTGGCGCAGAGTTCGGGCGCGTCGCGCGAACCCCGAATCGCGCGCGCCGTCGGACGCCTGGTCGGACTGAAACTCGTGTTCCAACCGGCGATCACGGCGTTTCTGGCGTTCCGCGTCTTCGATCTTCCGACAATCTGGGCGCACAGCGCGCTGCTGCTTTCCGCGTTGCCGATCGGCACGGGGCCGTTCATGCTCGCGCAACTTTACGGGCGCGAGGCAGCAGTGGCATCGCGCGCGATCCTGATCTCTACGGTGTTGTCGGTGGTGACGGTGTCGCTGCTGATCGGTTGGTTCAGCGTTCGCTGAGGGCGAGACCGCCAGTCGAGTCATCTGAAGCTACGGCGGGGTCGGCGTCTTGTCAGTGCGCCATCAGCGCAGGCTGGCCGTCGACGCCACGACCACACGGTCGCGGCCCGCACGCTTCGCGGCATAGAGTGCCGCATCGGCCGCACCGAGCAAACGCATGGGAAGACTCTCGGGGTCTGCGATATCGCGCGGGTCCACGCTCGCCAGACCGATGGAAATCGTGAGCGGCACCAGCGTGCCGTCGTCATCGGGCACCTCCAGACGGGCCACGGCGCGACGCACTCGCTCCGCCACCGTCCCTGCCCAGTTCTGCTCGGTCTGCACGAGCAACGCCGCGAACTCTTCGCCGCCGTAACGCGCGAGCGTATCCGTCACCCGCAACTGCGCCCGCATGCAGACGCTCGCGGCACGCAACGCGCGATCGCCCGTGGCATGCCCGTGACTGTCGTTCACGCGCTTGAAATGGTCGATGTCGATGAGCAGGCACGCAAGCGGTGCGCCGTAACGCGCTCCGCGAACGACTTCCTCGCGCAAACGCTGATCGAAGTAGCGTCGGTTCGACAGTCCCGTCAGCGGGTCCGTCAGGCCAATGCGCTTCAGGCGCTCACGGTTCCACATGTTCTCCAGGCACACGGCAACGACGGCACCGAAGCGTTCGATGAAGTCCGTCGCCATCTCGGCGGTGAAGCGACGGGCATCGCGGCTGCCCAGCGCAATGGCGCCGAGGTAACGGCCGTTGCGCGCGAGCGGCATGATCACGGCACTCGCCGGCAGACGCACCCCGAACAGCGGCGTATGACGCTCGCGGGGCGCACCGATCCAGAGCCGTCCGTCGCCGCAAACGGCAGAGAACGTGCCGACGTCCTGCGCGATGCTGAGCCCCGCGTCGAGCGCGCGGATGCCTTCGGCGGTATCGATGAGATCGCGCAGCGTGTCGTCGACTTCGGCCAGCATCAGATGGACGCCGGAAAGATCGAAATCGTGACGCAGGCGATTGAGCACCACCTCCAGAAACTGACCGAAGTCCGGCGCGCCCATGAGCGCCAGCTCGATGTCCTGAAAACGTTTTAGCGAGCGCTCGTTGCGCTGGACGGTCGCCAGTAGCGATTGCAGAGCGTCGAGCGTCGGTGCCTGGTTGGTTGCCACGTAAGGTCTCGAGAGACACGCGGCACTTCGCGGCCGCCTAGCGTGCTTGCCCGGCATCGTGCCTGCCGCCCCGGTGCTGTTCTTGATAGCGCATCGGGGCGCCAGGACGGGCACAAGCGGACATTTGTGTACCTGCTCGCACCCACATTGAGGCCATGATGGCAGCGGTCAAGCAGCCACCATGAGGCCGTTAACGGCAACCTTCCATCAATTTGAAGGGTAGCGAAGATGAATTTTGCAGCCCCGAAATCGAGCTGTGGCGCGGTTTTCTGCGAGACTAGGGAAAATACCTACTCCGTGTGTAAGCCGTGTGGCAGTGCACCAAATTGCGCGTCGGCGCTCGTTCGCGACGCGTGGACGGTCGGACGGCCATCTCGACAAGCGAATTTTGCGGACCTACAATCGCGGCCGCTCGCGCGCACTGTCCGCTGTCCTGGTCCCTTCCAGGCGACGACGATCGATCCGACAGGCAGCGCGAACCGGCCGCTCGACCGCTGTCTGTGCGGCCGCTTACCTTTCCCACGGAGACACTGTTGTCCAAGCTCTACCCGCGCATGTTGCGCAACGCCGGCGTCGCCTTCGTGCTGGCGTCGCTCGCCGCGTTCGCCGCCCCGGCGTTCGCCAAGTCGGCTCACGCCACGCATCACACTCAGGCACACGCCAAGTCGGCATCGGCCAAGCCCGCAAAGCAATCGACTCGTCGCAAAACCGGCAGCGCCCGAAAAGCCACGGTCGGACAGTCGTCATCGCATGCGCATGCACGCACGTCTCGGACGTCCCGTACGTCCCGTACGTCCCATCACGCGGCAAACCGCACTGGCCACAGTGCGAAGCAAGCAAACGCAGGCACGCCGCGCCACGGCAAGAAGACGGTGAAGGCGCACCACACCGTAACGCCGAAGACGACACACAAGGCACGCCCGACCATCGCCAGCCGTCGGCACGCCCACGCCCGCACCTCGCGCGCGTAAGGCATCGCCCATCGGGCACACCGGCGCCCGCCGGTGCTCCCGTGCCACATGTCCATAACCGCGCTATAGTGAACGGCGGGTGACAGACGAGCGAGGCTCGCGTCATCCGCTTCTTTCGTTCAGACCCGCATAGCGCGGTGACATGTCCATGACACCCCGGTTCGGCGGCGCACACGTTGCGCCCGCGCCACAGGACACGCCTCCGGATTTACCCTCCGGTGGCAGGTTCCGGCTTTTTTATTTCGGCATCTTCCGCTCCCATTTCCCTTCGGCGACTTCCTGCATTGCGGGAGCACCGGCATGACGACGCCCCGTATCCTGCCCGCGACGATGCAGGACATCGCGCACATCGCCGCGTTGCATGCCGACAGTTGGCAAGCCACTTACGCGCATACGTTGCCTACCCAGAATGTGCGCGACTATCTGCGGTTGGAACACGCAGCGTTGTGGCGCGAACGCCTGATGCGTCCCGACGACCCCGCACTGCGTATATGGAAAGCCTGCCCCGACAGAGGGGACGGCGCGCTGGCCGGATTCGTCTGCGCGCTGTCGGGCACCGACGGCATCCTGCTCGACAATCTGCATGTGGCGCCCGCCTGGCAAGGCCAAGGCGTAGGCGGTGCCTTGTTCCGCCGTGTGCTGGACTGGGCCGGCGCGCTCGACCCCGATGCCTCGCTGTACCTGTGGGTGCTGGCGCACAACGTACGCGCACGGCGTTTCTACGAACGGTTGGGCGGTAGCGCGGGAACGGTGCACCCTATCGCGGTCTCCCCCGGCATCGAAGTTCCGGCGTTGCGCTACGAGTGGCGTCCCGGGCAGCGTTAGTGCGTGCTAACCGCCGTGGAATCAAGGCATGGAAAACGTGAATCGACCGGCCGTCCGGTATCGACTTCTGCATGTCGCGTCGCAGCGAAAATTGGCTGGAAACTGGCGTGGATCAACAATCTAAAAGTTTCCCTGCTTGACACTTTCCGGCCTTTCCCGTAAAAAAACGGGTGCATGAACGTTGTATGGCGAGTCTTGTGTTCATCTAATGTCGCCCTCTGCGTCACCTCGGTTGTACCTGATCAGCTTTAATGTCATGCGCTCGCTGAGCTTCTCGCTCGCTCATTTGAAAACTTTAAGGATTTAAGAAATGGCAACTGGTACCGTCAAGTGGTTTAACGACGCCAAGGGTTTTGGTTTTATTACGCCGGACGAAGGCGGTGAAGATCTCTTCGCCCACTTCTCGGAAATCCAAGCGAAGGGCTTCAAGTCGCTGCAAGAAAACCAAAAGGTCAGCTTCGAAGTGAAGATGGGACCGAAGGGCCGTCAGGCCAGCAACATCCAGCCGATCTAAGCGTCGGAAGGATGTTTCGCCGATGATCGCTTGACGATCGACGCGACTCGGACAGTGCTGCAAAGCCTGTCCGAACCGAAAACCCCGCTCACGCGGGGTTTTTTCGTTTTTGCAGGTATGCTGACCCTTTCGATCCGGAGGTGATGCGATGGGCTTACTGGTTGATGGCGAGTGGCATACCGACTGGTACGACACGCGCGCCACGGGCGGACGCTTCGAGCGCCGTCCCGCGACATTCCGTCATTGGGTCACGCCCGACGGTGCCCCCGGCGCGGGCGGCGAAGGCGGGTTCGCTGCCGAGCGAGGCCGTTACCTGCTCTACGTGAGCCTCGCGTGCCCGTGGGCGCATCGCACGCTCATCATGCGCGCGCTCAAGGGGCTGCAGGACATGATCCCTGTCGCCGTCGTGAACTGGCTGATGCTCGACGACGGCTGGACCTTCCGCCCCGGCCCCGGCGTGAGCGGCGATCCGGTGGGCAATGCGCCGTTTCTGAGAGACGTCTATCTCGCCGCCGACGAGCGCTTCACCGGCCGCGTGACCGTGCCCGTCCTCTGGGACACGCAACGGCGCACCATCGTCAGCAATGAGTCCTCCGAGATCCTGCGCATGTTCAACAGTGCCTTCGACGGCCTCGGCGCGATTCCCGGCGACTACTATCCACTGGTGCTTCGCGAGGAGATCGATGCCCTCAACGCCCGCATCTACGACACGGTGAACAATGGGGTGTACAAGGCCGGATTCGCCACGACGCAGGCCGCCTATGAGGAAGCCGTCGCACCGCTCTTCGAGACACTCGACTGGCTCGACGAACGTCTGGCCACGCGACGCTTCCTGACCGGCGAGCGCATGACGGAAGCCGATATTCGCCTGTTCACCACGCTGATCCGTTTCGACGCCGTCTATGTCGGTCACTTCAAGTGCAACCTGCGCCGCATCGCCGACTACCCCAACCTCTCGGCATACACGCGCGACGTGTACCAGCAACCGGGGATCGCCGCGACAGTGAACTTCCAGCACATCAAGGGGCATTACTACGAGAGCCATCGCACGATCAACCCGACGGGCATCGTGCCGATGGGGCCGCTGCAGGACCTCGATGCCCCGCATGGTCGCGAACAGATGATTACGCTGCAACGCACCTGAGCGATGGCGTCAACATGTCCCTCAACACGGCTTGAGGCATGAAAAAGCGGGCGTGGTGTGCCGAAGCTCACCACGCCCGCTTTTCCTTCGCGATCGCTCAACGACCGCCGGAACACCGATCGACGATCAGACTGCCCTCGGTTTCACCCGGCTCGCCGCTTCAACGGCGTTGCTGCGCGCCACATCCAGATTCTCGTCATAGGCCAGCGCAACGCCCATGCGACGCTTGACGAAGCTCTCCGGCTTGCCGAACAGACGAATGTCCGTACGCGGCACTTGTAGCGCCTTGTCGACACCGTCGAACACGATGCCTGTCGCGTCCACACCGCCGTAGATGACCGCGCTCGCACCCGGCGTCTTCAACGTGGTATCGACGGGCAAACCGAGAATCGCGCGCGCGTGCAATTCGAACTCGTTCTGCCACTGCGTGATCATCGTGACCATGCCCGTGTCGTGCGGACGCGGGCTCACTTCGCTGAACCACACGTCGTCGCCCTTCACGAACAGCTCGACACCGAAAATGCCCTGCCCGCCAAGATTGTTCGTGACCTCACGCGCGATCAGACGCGCGCGCTCCAGCGCCACCGACGACATCGGGTGCGGCTGCCAGCTCTCGACGTAATCGCCGCTCACCTGCTTATGTCCGATCGGCGCGCAGAAGTGCGTTTCGACCTGGGCGTCGGCCCCGCGAGCGCGCACCGTCAGCAGCGTGATCTCGTAGTCGAAATCGATGAAGCCTTCGACGATGATGCGGCCGTGGCTCACGCGGCCACCGGCCATCGCGTAGTCCCAGGCGGCCTTCACGTCGCCCGGGCCGTCGATCTTGCTCTGCCCCTTGCCCGAGCTGCTCATCACCGGCTTGACGATGCACGGATACCCGATGCCGCCATCGATGGCGGCCTGCAATTGTTCGAGCGAATCGCAGAACTGGTACGGGCTCGTCGGCAGGCTTAGCGTTTCGGCGGCCAGACGGCGGATGCCTTCTCGATCCATGGTCAGGCGCGCGGCGCGCGCCGTGGGAATCACGCGCACAACGCCGTCAGCCTCGAGTGCTTCGAGCATGGGCGTCGCGATCGCTTCGATTTCCGGCACGACGAGGTCCGGCTTTTCGGCTTCGATCAGCGCCTTGATTTGCTCGGGATCGGTCATCGCGATGGTGCGCGCGTGGTGCGCGATCTGCTGCCCCGGCGCGTTTTCGTAGCGGTCGACGGCAATCGTCTCGACGCCGAGGCGCTGCAATGCGATCAAGACCTCGCGGCCGAGTTCGCCTGCGCCCAACAACATGACCTTCGTCGCGCTCGGCGACAGCGGGGTTCCGATAGTGGTCATTTTCGACCTTTGGAGAGTGAGAAATAAGGCGCGCCGACGCCCGCAGGCGTCATCCGCAAAAATCGTATTGTAGCGAGCCGGACCGGCCGTGCGCGATTCGGCACATCGGGAGGCGTTGCGACGTCATGAGCAAACCTCGGGAAACGTTGAGAGGCGCCAGGAAGCGACACCCGGCAGCGGCAATCTCAGACGAGTGCGCCACGCAGCACGCGACGGCACGCCGATACCATGCACGCCTCGCTGTCCTGATAGCCCGTGAGCACCCACGCGGTGCCGGCATTGGTCATCGCACCGACCAGCGCCAGCCCGACGATTCGCGCTTGCGCCTGTGTGTCGTCATCGGCGGGCAGCGGCGCCTCCGTCATGCCCAGAATCAGCTTCACGAATTCGAAGATGTAGCGCTGATAGGTCAGGTCGGTTTCCGGACTCACGCCCATCACTTCGAGCAGCAACACGCGGGCGGCATGGGGATCCCGCAGGAACGCGAAGAACGTGTGCAGCCCCGCGTCGAGCCGCGCGTCGAGTGTCGGCGCGCTCGACGCGACTGCGGCCTGCAATTGGCCGAGCAGCGCGCCCGCATGATGGGCATACGTCTCACGCAGCAGATGCTCCATGTTCTCGAACGCCGCGTAGAAGTACCGATCGTTGAGCCGGGCGAGCCGGCACACCGAGCGCACCGTCGCCCGCCGAAAGCCCACCGTGCCGAACACCTCGGTCGCCGCGTCGATCAGCGCCACCCGGCGCGCCTGCTCGCGCTGCGCCTGCCCGACGCCGCCATAGCGCCGCCCCGCCACCCCTTGCGATGCCAGTGCCGGCGGTGCAGCGTCCTTCGATTCGAGTCCCTGTTCCATTTCGCTATTTGACATCACCCGGACGGAAAACTAAAGTGGCGACACGCATCACCAAATTATAGACGACGCGATTACCGTGACAAGACGGCACATCGACGCAGCCCTGACGGGAGACAGCACAATGAAGACGTTCACGGACAAGGTGGCCGCAATCACCGGTGCCGGCTCCGGCATGGGTCGCTCGCTGGCGCTCGAACTGGCGCGTCGCGGCACGCATCTCGCACTCTCCGACATCGACGAGGCCAGTGTGGCGAGCACCGCCGTCGCCTGCCGGGCGCTCGGCGTGCGCGTGACATCCCAACGGCTCGACGTGGCCGATCGCGATGCCGTCTTTGCCTGGGCAAGCGACACGGCAGCGGCGCACGGCAAGATCCATCTGCTGTTCAACAACGCGGGCGTGTCGCTGTCGGTACCGGTCGCCACCGCGAGCCTCGCGGACTTCGAATGGCTGATGAATATCAATTTCTGGGGCGTCGTGCACGGCACCCAGGCCTTTCTTCCCCATCTGACGGCATCGGGCGACGGTCACATCGTGAACACGTCGAGCCTCTTCGGCATCATTGCCATGCCCACGCAATCGGCTTACAACGCGAGCAAGTTTGCCGTGCGAGGGTTCACCGAAGCGCTGCGCATGGAACTGGAACTCGCACACGCGCCCGTGTCGTGCACCTGCGTGCATCCGGGGGGCGTGGCGACCAACATCGTTCAGACATCGCGCATCGACGACAGCATTACCGCGCTCACCGGCCTCGACGCACAGACACATCGGCGCCGTGCCAACAAGCTCATCGACGTGACCAGTGCAGACGCCGCAGCCCGTCAGATCCTGACGGGCGTCGAGCGCAATGCGCGACGCGTGCTTGTGGGATCGGACGCCCGACGTGTCGACAAACTGGCACGCTTGCTCGGCGCGGGCTATCAGGCCCTTGTCGTCTGGCTGTACCGGCGCACGGCGATGAAACGCCCGCGCGCGGCGCGCGAACGCGACGCGGCCACCCGCCCCACCGCGACCAAATAACCGACGGCCGGAGGTCATCCCCATGACGACAAACCGCACGCCCCCCGATATTGCCAGCGTTGCCACGGATCTCGACGTCATCGTCGTCGGCGCAGGCCTGTCCGGCATCGCTGCCGCGCACTATCTGCGCGAGCGCTGCCCGGGCAGCCGCTTCACCGTGCTCGAGGCGCGTGCCTCACTGGGCGGCACGTGGGATCTCTTCCGTTATCCCGGCGTGCGCTCCGATTCCGACATGTTCACGCTCGGCTTCAGCTTCCGGCCCTGGGCGAGCGAACAGGCCATTGCCGACGGCAGCAAGATTCTCGACTACCTCAAGGACACCGCGCACGCCGAAGGCCTCGACGGCCGGATCCGCTATGGCCACAAGGTTCGTGAAGCCCGCTGGGATTCGAGCATCGCGCGCTGGACGCTGGAGGTCGAGCGGACCCACGACGACGGCCGGCAAGACACGCAGTCGCTCACGTGCCGCTTCCTGTTCATGTGCAGCGGGTACTACGCCTACGACGCCGGGCATGCCCCGACATGGCCGGGGATGGAGACGTTCGGCGGCCAGATCGTGCATCCGCAGCATTGGCCTGCCGAACTCGACTATCGGGACAAGCGTGTCGTCATCATCGGCAGCGGCGCCACGGCGGTAACGTTGCTGCCGAGCATGGCGTCGGATGCCGCGCACGTCACCATGCTGCAACGTTCACCGAGCTACATCCTGTCGATGCCCCAGCGCGATGGCGTCGCCGACCGGCTGCGCCGGTGGCTGCCTGCAGGCGCAGCGCATCGCATCGTGCGCATAAAGAACGTGCTGATCACGCTCGGCTTCTACAACGCCGCACGACGCTGGCCCCACGCTATCCGCCGCGTGCTGATCCGTCGCGCGGCACGGCAGGCACAGGGACATGTCGACGTGGCGCGCGATCTCACGCCGCGCTACAACCCGTGGGACCAGCGGCTCTGTCTGGCGCCGAACGGCGACATCTTCAAGGCACTGCGCAGCGGTCGGGCCAGCATCGTGACGGACGACATCGCGTCGTTCACGCCGCAAGGGATCGCACTGTCCAGTGGCAAGACACTGGATGCCGACATCGTCGTGACCGCCACCGGCTTGCGTGTTCAGTTGATGGGCGGCGCGCGGCTGCTGGTCGACGGCAAGCCGGTCGTGCTGTCGGACGCCGTCGCCTACAAGGGCATGATGTACAGCGACGTGCCCAACCTCGCGTCGATCTTCGGCTACACCAACGCATCGTGGACGCTCAAGGCCGAGCTTATCGCGCAGTACGTCTGCCGTCTGATCATCCATATGGATGCGCACGGCGTCGACACGTGTGTGCCGCGCCTGCGCGACGGCGAGCATGCCGAGATGCCGGCCATCGGGCTGACGTCGGGCTATATTCAGCGCGCGGCCGGGGTGCTGCCGAAGCAAGGCGGACGCAAGCCGTGGGTGTTCTACCAGAGCTATCTGCGCGATCTGCGGCTCATGCGCTGGGGGTGTGTCGACGACGGTGCGATGCAATTCGAACGTCGCGCCACGCATGCGGTCGAATCGGGACTTGCGGCGAGTGCCGCGAGTGAATCCGGCGCGTCGGCGGCCGCGAGCGCGGTTGCGGCGTCGCGTTAGTCGGCGACGTGCAGCCCAATGCCCGACAGCGACGTCGCGTTGCCACGATACAGTCTCGCTGACGCCGTCCCCTTTTTCCGGTCGCCACGACATCATGCTCATTGCCTATCTGTTCGGTTGCCTCGTCATCGCGTTTGTCGCCATCGTCCTCGTCCTGCGGCGTCTCACCCGCCGTGTGGCGCGTCGCGCGGAGGCGGCCGTACCACCGGACGGCAAGTTCCTCGACATTGACGGCGAGCGGCTGCACTACGTCGACTTCGGACGCGGCCCCGCCGTCGTGTTCATCCACGGCCTGTGCGGGCAACTGCGCAACTTCGCTTACCTGCCGCTTGAAGCGCTGGCCAGCTCGCATCGCGTCATCCTGGTGGATCGCCCTGGCTCCGGCTACTCGACACGCGCGCGCCCGGGCGACGGCACCATTGCCTCGCAAGCCGGTGTGATCGCGCAATTGATCGACAAGCTCGCGCTCGAGCGTCCGCTGGTCGTCGGCCATTCGCTGGGTGGCGCCGTCTCGCTGACACTGGCGCTCGATCACCCCGAGCGCGTGGGCGCGCTGGCCTTGATCGCGCCGCTGACGCAGCCCGCGTCGGAAGTCCCCGCGCCTTTCCGCGCGCTCGCGATCCGTAGCCCGTGGTGGCGCCGCTGGGTCGCCCGCACGCTGGCCGTACCGATCGGCATGATGACGGGACGCACGACACTCACCCACGTCTTCGGTCCGGAAGACGCGCCCAAGGACTTTTTGATTCGTGGCGGCGGCGTACTCGGCTTCCGTCCGGGCAACTTCGAATCGGGCAGTGGCGACATGCTCGCGGCAGAGCACGACATGCCCGGCATCGCCGCGCGCTACGGCGCGCTGACGGTGCCCGTCGACATTCTTTTCGGACGTCAGGACCGCATTCTGAGCGCTCGCGCCCACGGTGAGTCGATGCCAGCCGCCAGCGAGCGCGTGCGCGTGTCGCTGGTCGATGGCGGTCACATGCTGCCCGTTACACAACCTGAGACGACGATGCAGTGGCTGCTCGACGTTGCGGCCCGCATGCCGTCGTCGAGGCAGTACGGGCCCCGCCCCACCGCCATCGTGTCGACGCACGCCGCCAACGACGCCGCCTGACGTTCACCGCTGTCGTACATCGGGATTTACCCCGCGGGACTCACCCGCCTGCGGTAGCGCGCGTCCGATGGCACACTAGGGACTTTCCGATTTCGCGCGGCCCGCGATGCCAAGCGCCGCCCGTCACATGTCCGAACGTCCCGACGCGCCCCTGGTACCCCGCAGCCTTCGCATGGCCGCAAGCCTCGTCCTGCTGCGTGCACGCGCGAGCGGCATGGAAGTCCTGCTGCTGCGACGCGCCGTGCACGCCAGCGATCACAGCTCCGATGCCTACGTCTTTCCCGGCGGCGTGGTCGACGCCGGCGACCGGCGGGGTCATGCGGTGTGTGCGGGGCTCGACGACGACGATGCGAGCCGTCGCCTGCAGTTGCCCGAAGGCGGTCTGGACTACTACGTGGCCGCGATCCGCGAGTGTTTCGAAGAGACGGGGATCCTGCTGGCCGACGACGCCGATGGCGCGACGCTCGACGACGCGCGTCTGCATGCCATGCGAACGCAACGCGACGCCCTGCACGACGGCAAGACCGACATTGCGTCGCTATGCAGCAGGTTCGACGTGCGGCTCACGCCCCGGCATCTTCACTATCTGAGTCACTGGGTCACGCCGCTGAGCCTGCCGAAGCGCTTCGACACGCGCTTCTTTCTGGCGACATTACCCGCGGGACAGCAAGTCGAGGTCGATGGACTCGAGACAGCGGCGCACCGCTGGATGCGCCCCCACTACGCGCTCACGCACGCCGATCAATTGCGACTGCTACCGCCCACCCGCAAGTTGCTCCAATGGCTCGACGGCATGGCGACACTCGACAATGCCGTGTCGGCCGCCGACGCGTTGCAGACGATACCGCGCATTCAGCCGCGTCTCGCGCAAGGCAAGCGCGGGCGCTGGCCGATCACGCCCGACGATCCGGCGTGGGCAGAACTGATGCTGACCGATCCGCAAGATACGGGCGCCGGCAACTACGACATCGTGCCAGGGCGTGTGGTGACGCTGATGCCCGGCGTGTTGCGTGTCACAGCGGCCAACCCCGGCATGATGACCGGTCCGGGCACGAATACCTACCTGATCGGCGGCGGTGCGGACAACACCTGGGCAGTGATCGATCCGGGCCCGGACGATCCCATGCACATCGACGCGATTCTCCGCGCCGCGCCCGGCCCCATCCGACAGATCTTCGTTACGCACACGCACCGCGACCATTCGCCGGGCGCGCGGTTGCTGAAGGCGAAAACCGGTGCGACGACGTATGGCATGCAAGCCCTTCACGACGAAGGGCAGGACACGTCGTTCGTCCCCGATGCCCCGCTCGCGGACAACACGGCCGTGACGCTGCCGGACGGGCGCGTACTTCACGCCATTCATACTCCCGGGCATGCGGCGAATCACCTTTGCTACGCGCTCGGCGATGGAAAACTGGTCTTCACCGGCGACCACGTCATGCAGGGCTCGACGGTCGTCATCAATCCCCCCGACGGGCACATGACAACGTATCTCGCTTCACTGGAAAAGCTGGCGTCTCTCGGCGCCGATTGGCTTGCGCCGGGCCATGGCTTCGTGATGGATCGTCCTGCGCAGCGGATCGCCCGCCTCGTCGCACACCGGCTCGCGCGCGAGGCACGTGTGCTCGACGCCCTGGCGCAGACGGGCGCCACCACGCTCGAGGCGCTGACGCCTGTCGTGTACGCCGACGTGCCGCTCACGCGACACGGCGTTGCGCGACGCTCACTGCGGGCGCATCTGGAGAAGTTGCAGGAGGATGGCCGTGCGGCCGTATCGGCGGACGGTGTGTGGCGGCTGACCGGCGGCGTCACCGCGACCTGATCGCGCTGCGCCCCCGCACGTCGACCGTCCCGCGTCACGGGCACGGTCAGCACCCGGGTGGACCCAACCGGACTTCAGTCCTCGCCGTCGCCAAGCAACTCGTCGACGATGCGCTCCCCGGCCTTGCGACCGGCCATCTCGGCATCGAGTCGATTGTCGCGATGGCCGTCCGGCGAGCGTACCTCCGGCCCCTCGGGGTTGCCGTGACGGATGACCTGCACCAGATAGTCCCAAGGCCCGGCGTATTCATTCTGAAAAGCGCGGACACGAATCTGATAACCCGCGCGGTATTCGTAGACCTGCTCATGCGACGAATAGCTCATGACAGACTCCGGTTAGCGAGATACGGATGACGCTGGATACGGATGCGATCGCGTGCGGCTGCGCGACGATGCCGCGCATTCAATTGAGGTCGACCACAATGGGCTCGGTGCTCGTCCCCTGCGCGATGAGGTTCGCCGCCCGCGTGACGATCTCGTCCTCGACGTCCTCGAACTGCTCGAAGAGCGCTTCCCCACTGGCGTCGGACCTGGCGAGACGATTCAGCGTCGCGCGCGCGATCTGGCACGTCCAGACCTTGCCGTCGACATTAAGGTAGAAGCGCACGAACTCGCCATCCTGAACAAGTCCGAGGCCACCGTGCAGAAAGGGATCCATAACGGTCTCCGCGAGGTACTGGGATTCGATAACGTCCGGTCGTCTAAAAAATCCTAGCACGTTCGAATTCAATCGGTGACATCGCGGCGTCACGCCAATCGCGCGAGGCGAAACGCGTGTACAAGAAAAAAGACCCGCCTGAGGGAGGCGGGTCTCAAAAACCGGAACGCATGGGGCACCATGACAATCCCGGGAAGACAGGGTCATGAGAACATGACGAGTCCATTATGGACGGGACGCACCCCGGCAAAGGCAGGCGACGCACGCGGAATTAGACATAGATCAATGTTTGTGGCGTGGTGAACGCGGTTGCGATAGAGCAAGTGCACCGGGCGGGCGAACGCACTGGGGATAACCCTGACACACGCGCTCACGCGCTGCGGGGCGGTGAAGGTCTGGAAATGTCGATACGCGTTCCGCAGCACTTTCAATACCGGCTCGTTCAATCAGGCGTTTGAGGACTGACGCCGAAAGTCCGGCCTTCGTTTCTCCAGGAACGCGCCCAGTGCCTCACGTGCTGCCGGCTCGCTCAGCATCCGGATAAAGGCGGCTTCTTCCTCCGCCATCTGCCGCGCCACTGCGAGACGTTGACCCGCCTTCATGAGCCGCTTCGTCTCAACCAGACTCGAAAGCGGTTTCTCCGCGAGCTTTCGCACCTGATTTTCGGCGTATGGACTCAATTCTGCGACAGGGAGAACACGGGTCACCAATCCATGGGCGCGCGCATCGGCCGCAGAAATCGCCTCGCCCAGCAGCAACATCTCGGCAGCTCGCAGATAGCCCAGCATCAACGGGCCGAGCAGACTGGAACCGGCTTCGGGACAAAGCCCCAGATTGACAAAAGGCATTGAAAACGTTGCGTTATCCGCCGCGTACACGAAGTCACAATGAAACAACAACGTTGTCCCCACCCCGACGGCAGGCCCACAGACCTGCGCGACCACCGGTTTTGGAAACTCGGCGAGCGCTCGGAGAAACGCGAACGCAGGCCCATCATCGGCAGTCGGGGGATGCGTCAAGAAATCCCGGATATCGTTTCCCGCAGTAAACACCGTGTCATTCCCACGCAGCACACAGACACGCACATCCGGATCTTCAACAGCGGCATTGATCGCTTTCGTGACGATCCGATACATCTCGGCGGTGAGCGCATTCTTGTACGCAGGGCGATTGAAAATTATCGTGAGAACGCCGTCATCGATGCCAATCGTAATTTCACTCATTTGACCGGATTTCCTTGAACAGGCAGACGTTGATACGTTGTCGGAGCGAGTGTCCCGAATCACTCGCGCGGCGCAGGCACTAAGCTCCACTCACCCATTCGGGTACGGCAGCGAACAGATCCCCCACCAGACCGTAGTCCGCCACCGAGAAAATCGGCGCTTCCGGATCCTTGTTGA
>NZ_JBEBXS010000039.1:0-28395 GCF_040391475.1 Pandoraea pnomenusa
CAAAGTCGCCACGCGCGCCACCTTCCCCCGCACGACGCGGGCGATCTTCGTCGAAGCGACGCGGTGCGCGCTCATCGGCGCCGCGCTTCACAGGACGAGCAAAGTCGCCACGCGCGCCACCTTCACCCGCACGACGGGGACGGTCTTCGTCAAAGCGACGCGGCGCACGATCATCGAAACCACGCTTGGCGGGGCGAGCGAAGTCACCGCGGGCACCACCTTCGCCTGCACGACGCGGACGGTCTTCATCGAAACGACGCGGGCGCGATTCGTCGTCGAATCGTGCCGGACGCGCACCCGCGACGCGCTCACGCTGACCTCGCGCGGGCGGACGCTCCCCGGTGGTGGGGCGTTTCTCGTAGGGCTTGGCGCCACCGGGTGCCGGCTTGCGCGGGGCGGCGCCACTGCCGGCAGGGCGGCGGGCGCCGGTCGGGGTTGCAGCGTCGTCTGCCGGACGCGGGCGCGCCGGCTTGGCGGGCTTCTTCACACCCGTGGCGTCGAGCATCGACGCCGGCACCGATTTGGTCGGGCGGCGCAGTGCGCTGGACGACCGCACGGGGGCGCGGGTCTTGTCGAGGGTGCGGGGATGTTTGGCGCTCAGTTTGGCGCGCGGGGTATCGCTCATGGTTCCAATGCTTCGAGTAATTCGGTCTCTACGGCAATTTGCAGACGATTGTCCTGCAAACGGCTGCCGTCGAGCAGGAACGTGTCTTCGACACGTTCGCCGAGGGTATTGATACGGGCAGTCCGCACACTTACGCCGTGACGCGCAAGCACGCGAGCGACCGCGTATAGCAAGCCAGTGCGGTCGTTGGCCGACACCGACAGCAGGTAGTACTGGCCGCGCTCGTCGGGGCGAAGATCGACGCGCGGTGTGACAGGGAAGCTGCGTGAGCGGCGGGGCAAGCGCCCCTTGCTCGGTTCGGCCAGCGGCTCGACGCGCGTGAGCAACGACACCAGTTCGCTCTCCACCAGATTGATGATGTCGCGATAGCTCGTGTCGAGGCCCGGGTCGGTGAGCAGGAAGCTGTCCAGCGCAAATCCGTGGCTGGTCGTATGCACCTTGGCGTCGAGAATCGACAGGCCCTTGCGCTCGAAATAGCCGCAAATGCGCGCGAACAAATCCACCTGATCGCGCACATAGACCATCACCTGCAGCCCCTCGCCAATCGGCGACGGACGTGCCTTCACGATCGGCACGTTGCTGTCGACATGGCGCCACAGGTGACGCGTCTGCCACGCGACATCCGCCGGATCGTTGCGCAGGAAGTAGGCCACATCCAGCGTGTCCCAGAGCGCTTCCTGCGCCCGCTCGGGCACGGTGTAAAGGCGCAGTAGTCCGAGCGCTTCTTCCTTGCGCGTTTTCAATTG
Organism: Pandoraea pnomenusa; assembly: GCF_040391475.1. Classification (GTDB taxonomy): domain Bacteria; phylum Pseudomonadota; class Gammaproteobacteria; order Burkholderiales; family Burkholderiaceae; genus Pandoraea; species Pandoraea pnomenusa_C. Next base: position 1,372 of record NZ_JBEBXS010000039.1, read on the forward strand.
CGAGTGCGGGTCCGGATTGGCGCCGCCCAGCACCTGCAACGTCAGGCGGTAGAGGTCTTCGAGCAGCTTGCCTTTCCAGGCGTTCCACACCTTCGGGCTGGTGCCGCGAATGTCGGCCACCGTCAGCAGGTACAGGGCGGTCAGCCGTCGCTCGCTGCCAACCTTCTCCGCGAAACGCCGAATGACGTCGGGATCGGTGGTGTCCTGCTTTTGCGCGACGGTACTCATCGTCAGATGCTCGCCCACCAGCCACACGATCAGTTCGGTGTCTTCCTTGTCGATGCCGTGGCGCGTGCAAAAGCGTCGCGCATCGACCATGCCCAGCGTGGAGTGATCGCCGCCGCGGCCCTTCGCGATATCGTGGAAGAGGGCGGCCACTGTCAGCACCCACGGCCGGTCGAAGTTCGCGATCAGCTGACTGCAGAACGGATACTCGTGCGTATGCTCCGCCACGGCGAAGCGGCGGATGTTACGCACGACCATCAGGATGTGCTGATCCACCGTGTAGACGTGATACAGATCGTGCTGCATCTGTCCGACCACCCGGCGGAAGTTGATGAGATAGCGGCCGAGCACGCTCGTCTGATTCATCAATCGCAATGCATGCGTGATGCCCTGCGGTTGCTGAAGGATCGCGAGAAACGTGCGGCGGTTCTCGGCATCCGCTCGCCATTGCGCGTTCATCAATTCGCGCGCGTTGTAGAGCGCGCGCAACGTGCGTGCCGAGAGGCCTTTCACGCCGACGACCTGTTCATAGAGCAGGAACGTCTCGAGAATCGCGTTCGGATGACGTTGGTACAACTCGTCGTCGATGATCTCGATCATGCCCTGCTTTTCGACGAAGCGCTCATTGATCACGCGCGTCACACCGCTCGTCTGCGGGAACAGGCGCGCTTCGACATTGAGCAACAGCACCGTATTGAGCTGCGAGACCGCCTTTGCCGCCCAGTAGTAGCGCCGCATGAGTTGCTCGCTGGCGCGCTTCGTGGTCGTCGCGTCGAAGCCGAGACTCTGGGCGAGCGACGTCTGCATGTCGAAGACGAGCACGTCCTGCCGACGGCGGGCGAGCAGATGCAGTCGCGCGCGCAGGCCCTTCAGGAATTGCTCGTTGCGACGCAACTCCTTCAGTTCCCGATCGGTGAGCAGGTCGCGTGCGAACAGTTCCGCCCAGCTATTCCCCAGCCCCGCCGCCTTCGTCATCCAGAGAATGACCTGGAGGTCGCGCAATCCGCCAGGACTTTCCTTGCAGTTCGGTTCCAGGCTGTACGGCGTGTCCTGATACTTCGCATGCCGCTGGCGGATCTCGAGCTGTTTGCTGCGGAAGAAGGCGCGCGGATCGAGGTCGGACGAGAAGCGCTGTTCGAACTCGTCGAAGAGCGCCTGATCACCGGTGAGCAGACGCGCTTCGAGCAGGCTCGTTTGTACCGTGATGTCCGCACGTGCCTCGGTGATGCACTCGTCGACCGTGCGCACGGAGGAGCCGATTTCGACGCCGATGTCCCACAGGAAGCCGATGAACGGCTCGACGTGCGACGTCAGCGCCTCGCCGGCAGTATTCCGGTGCAGCACGAGGATATCGACGTCGGAGTACGGGTACAGTTCGCCGCGTCCGTAACCGCCGACCGCGACGAGCGCCAGGCCGGGGGGCATTTCGCACTCGACCCAGGCGTCGCGCATGGCCTGATCGACGGCCTGACACAGGCCGTGCAGGAGCGCGTCGATCTTGCCGTGCGTTGAAAAGCGCTCGACGAGTTCGGCTTTGCGTTCCTTGAGCGCCTGACGTAGCGGAGAGGGGGCGTGCGCACGCGCGTGCATGGCGGCTTCCTGGGGTGAAATATCGGGTCAGGCCGGGCGGCCGCCGGGATCATCGGCGGCCGGACGTGTCAATCTCAGGCTGCAGCAAACGAGGTCACGAACGACGAACCGGGCGGCGGCGGCGGGGTGAGTGCCGAGCGCGTGAGCACTTCGTGGCCGGTCTCCGTCACGAGAATGGTGTGCTCCCATTGCGCCGACAGACTGCGGTCGCGCGTCTTGACGGTCCATTGATCGGGCATCGTCCGAATCTCGCGCTTGCCGGCGTTGATCATCGGCTCGATGGTGAAGATCATGCCGGCCTGCAGTTCCATGCCGGTGCCCTGGCGTCCGTAGTGCAGGATCTGCGGGTCTTCATGGAACACCTGGCCGATGCCGTGGCCGCAGTACTCGCGCACCACGCTGTAACCCTGCGCTTCGGCATGCGTCTGGATCGCCTGGCCGATGTCGCCCAGATGCGCACCCGGGCGCACCTGATTGATGCCGAGCCACATGCATTCGTACGTCACCTGTGCAAGGCGCTTCGCGAGGATCGAACCCTCGCCGACGATGAACATGCGGCTGGTGTCGCCGAAATACCCGTCCTTGATGACGGTGATGTCGATGTTCAGGGCGTCGCCGTTCTTGAGCGCTTTGTCGCCCGGGATGCCGTGACAGATCACGTCGTTGACCGAGATGCACGTGGCCTTGGGGTAGGGCGGGTAGCCGGGCGGCTGGTAGTTCAGCGGCGCAGGCACCGTGCCCTGTTCCTTGAGCATGTACTCGTGGCAAAGCCGGTCGAGCTCCCCGGTGGTGACGCCGGCACGCACGTGCGGCGTAATGAAATCGAGCACTTCGCTGGCCAGGCGGCAGGCGACGCGCATCATTTCAATGTCGTGAGCATTCTTCAGAGTGATGGCCATTGCGGAATCGGACAAATTGCAGAAACAATGCCGCATTATCGCACCAATGGACGGTTTTGGCCCCGTCCGGCGTGGATTTCGGAGTGTTCCGAGGCGGAATTTCCGATGTTCGCGCAGCCTGCCCGGATGGGCTGCGTATTGATGCGAATGCGGATGCGAATGCGGCTGGAAAGCGGCTGGAAAGCGGCGCACGCCGGGCGTTTTGCACATGTCATCGGAAGTTCACGAGCGACTTGAGTGCTGGCGTGCTGCGATGCTATAATCTCGGGCTAAGTCGAGGACGAGTTGTCAATAAACCCAAGGGTTTCCCCTTGGTTTTCAAGGGTCTCCGCCGGATTTTCGGGGTATTTTTGCCCCAATGTGGTGCCGAAAGGCGCTGCGCCCGGCGGTGCTCCGGTGGCACTTTACTGTCTTCGGCTTGGAATTTTTGAAATCGCGGGCCGGCGCACCCAGGGTGCCCGAACTTCGCAGGCGGGTCATGCAAAGCTGTGTGGCAGTCTGAAGAAGCGGGTACGGCAGCCGGTCTAAGACCTAACCCTTACGGAGAATCACATGTCTGTCACGATGCGTCAGATGCTGGAAGCGGGCGTCCACTTTGGTCACCAAACCCGTTTCTGGAACCCCAAGATGGCCCCCTATATCTTCGGCCATCGCAACAAGATTCACATCATCAACCTCGAAAAGACGTTGCCGATGTACCAGGACGCACTGAAGTATGTGCGTCAACTGGCAGCAAACCGCGGCACGATCCTGTTCGTGGGTACCAAGCGTCAAGCGCGTGAAATCGTGGCGGAAGCCGCGGCACGTGCCGGCATGCCCTACGTCAACAACCGTTGGTTGGGCGGCATGCTGACGAACTTCAAGACCCTGAAGTCGTCGATCAAGAAGCTCAAGGACATGGAGCAGGCTCTGGAAGCCGGCGAGCAAGAGCGCATGAGCAAGAAGGAAGCGCTGCTGTTCGATCGCGAAATGGCCAAGCTGCAGAAGTCGATCGGTGGCGTGAAGGAAATGGGCGGCATGCCCGACGCCATCTTCGTCGTCGACGTCGGCTACCACAAGATCGCCATCACCGAAGCCAACAAGCTCGGCATTCCGGTGATCGCCGTGGTCGATACGAACCACTCGCCGGACGGCGTGGATTACGTCATCCCGGGTAACGACGACTCGAGCAAGGCCGTTGAACTGTACGTTCAAGGCGTTGCCGACGCGATCCTCGAAGGCCGTGCAAACGCCGTCAAGGAAGTCGTGGAAGCCGTGCGCGGCGACGGCGACGAGTTCGTCGAAGTGAACGAAGAGGCGTAAGCGGCCACCGCTGCGTAACAAAAGGGGCTGCTTGTGGCGCCCCTTTTTTTTAGTCCGATTTCCCCGCGTCGGGTGCGCGGGGCGCCGGAGACGGGCCGTGTGGCCGTCCGGGCGCCATTCCCTCCCGACTCTGATTCGATATACAGGAGTAACGATATGCCGGCAATTACTGCAGCAATGGTGGGCGAACTGCGCGCCAAGACCGATGCGCCGATGATGGAATGCAAGAAGGCGCTGACCGAAGCCGACGGCGACATGGTCCGTGCTGAAGAAATCCTGCGTGTCAAGCTGGGTAGCAAGGCCAGCAAGGCCGCCAGCCGTATCACGGCCGAAGGCGTGATCGCTGCCTACATCGACGGCGGCAAGGGTGCCGTGGTCGAAATCAACTGCGAAACCGACTTCGTCTCGAAGAACGACGACTTCCTGAATTTCGCCAACAACGTGGCCAAGCTGGTCGCCGAGAACAACCCGGCCGACGTGGCTGCCCTGTCGGCACTGCCGCTCGACGGCAAGACCGTTGACCAGGTGCGTGCCGACCTGATCGGCAAGATCGGCGAGAACATGACGATCCGTCGCTTCCAGCGCTACGAGACGTCGGGCAAGCTGGCCTCGTACCTGCACGGCACGCGTATCGGTGTGGTCGTCGAGTACGAAGGTGCCGACGCCGAAGTGGGCAAGAACGTCGCCATGCACATCGCCGCCATGAAGCCGGTGGCCGTGTCGGGCGATCAGGTCTCGCCGGAACTGATCGAGAAGGAGCGCAAGGTCGCTGCCGAGAAGGCTGCCGAATCGGGCAAGCCGGCCGAGATCGTCGCGAAGATGGTGGAAGGCAGCGTGCAGAAGTTCCTGAAGGAAGTCTCGCTGTTCAACCAGGCGTACGTGAAGGACGACAAGTCGACCGTCGAGCAGATGCTCAAGGCCAACAACACGTCGGTCAAGAACTTCACCATGTTCGTGGTCGGCGAAGGCATCGAGAAGAAGCAGGACGACTTCGCGGCGGAAGTGGCCGCTCAGGTTGCCGCTGCAAAGCAGTCGTAATTCGCGCAGTACCGTAGTATTCGGGGGCGGCGGTGCCGTCCCCGTTGTTTCATCCAGAATACCCTCACAGTGCCCGACCAGACTCCTTAAGGACCGCCATGTCAACTCCTTACAAACGCGTACTTCTCAAGCTTTCTGGTGAAGCCCTCATGGGTGACGATGCATTCGGCATCAATCGTGCGACCATCGAGCGCATGGTTGGCGATATCGCCGAAGTCGTTCGCCTGGGCACGCAATTGGCCGTCGTGATCGGCGGTGGCAACATCTTCCGTGGCGTGGCAGGCGGTGCCGCGGGTATGGATCGTGCCACGGCCGACTACATGGGCATGCTGGCCACGATGATGAACGCCCTGGCGCTGCAGGATGCCATGCGTCACGCCGGCATCGAAGCGCGTGTACAGTCCGCGCTGCGCATGGACCAGGTTGTCGAGCCGTACATCCGTCCGCGCGCCATCCGTCAGCTCGAAGAGGGCAAAGTCGTGATCTTCGCCGCCGGTACGGGCAATCCGTTCTTCACGACCGACACGGCCGCTGCACTGCGCGGCTCGGAAGTCGGCGCCGAAGTGGTGCTCAAGGCGACCAAGGTCGACGGCGTGTACTCGGCCGATCCCAAGAAGGATCCCAACGCGGTAAAGTATTCGACCATCAGCTTCGACGAGGCCATCTCGAAGAACCTGCAGGTCATGGACGCGACCGCTTTCGCGCTGTGTCGCGATCAGAAGATGCCGGTGCGCGTGTTCTCGATCGTGAAACCGGGCGCGCTCAAGCACGTGATCCTGGGCGAGGACGAGGGAACGCTCGTCCACGTTTGAGTTCAAATTGCGGCGTCGGCGTGCATTGGCGCGCCGACGCCGTATCATTTATGTTTGCGTATCAATTCAAGGTTTGGAGGTTGCCATGAGCGTTGCTGACGTCAAGAAGAATGTCGAGCAAAAGATGAAGAGCTCGATCGAATCGTTCAAGAACAACCTGGCGAAGATCCGTACCGGCCGCGCACACGTGGGTCTGCTCGATCACGTCCAGGTCGATTACTACGGTTCGATGGTGCCTATCTCCCAAGTTGCCAACGTGAGCCTCGTCGACGCTCGCACGATCGGCGTGCAACCGTGGGAAAAGAACATGGTTGCGAAGGTCGAGAAGGCCATTCGCGAGTCGGATCTGGGTCTGAACCCGGCAACGCAGGGCGATCTCATTCGCGTGCCGATGCCGCAACTGACCGAAGAGCGTCGTCGCGAAATGACCAAGCTGGTCAAGTCGGAAGGCGAGAACGCGAAGGTTGCCGTGCGCAACCTGCGTCGCGATGCCAACGAGCAACTCAAGAAGCTCGTCAAGGACAAGGAGATTTCGGAAGACGATGAGCGCCGTGGTGGTGACGACGTTCAGAAGTTTACCGACAAGTTCGTTGCCGAGATCGACGAACTGGTCAAGCAAAAGGACGCCGAGATCATGACGGTCTGAGTGCCTCGGCATTCACCGCAAGATCTCCGCTGACTTTCGCGCTCGACTACCGCGCCGTACCTCAATGGGTTTTCTCAGCTCTTCGCTCTCTGTTCCCGAGACAGCGAGCATCCCGCGCCACGTTGCCATCGTCATGGATGGCAACGGGCGTTGGGCTACCAGTCGTAAATTGCCCCGCGTGGCCGGACACAAGCGCGGCGTCGATGCGGTGCGTGCAGCCGTCACGGCCTGTGCCGAACTCGGCGTCGAGTATTTGACGCTGTTCGCGTTCAGTTCCGAGAACTGGCGCCGGCCGCAGGACGAAGTGTCGACGCTGATGCAGCTATTCATTCTCGCGCTCGAGCGTGAAGTGGGGAAGCTGGACAGCAACGGTATCCGCTTGCGTGTGATCGGGGCGCTCGAAGCGTTCGAGCCGCGCATCCAGGAACTGGTCCGGCGTGCCGAAGAACGCACGCAGGACAACAAGGGTCTCACCCTGACCATCGCCGCCAACTACGGCGGACGCTGGGATATTCTGCAAGCCGCCCGGAAGCTTGCCGCTGCGCGCGTGGCGCAGGGCGGGGCGGCTGCGCTCGAGACGTCGTTCAGCGAAGACGATCTCGCACCTTATCTGAGCATGGCGTATGCGCCCGAGCCGGATCTCTTCATCCGTACCGGCGGCGACCAGCGCGTGAGTAATTTTCTGCTCTGGCAACTGGCGTACACTGAGCTCTATTTCACCGAAGAATTCTGGCCGGACTTCAACGCCGATACGCTCAAGCGGGCCGTCGCCGAGTTTCAGCAGCGCGAACGCCGTTTCGGCCGTACCAGCGCGCAAGTCCAGAACCCCTCGGGACACTCCGCCTGATGCTCAAGACACGCGTCATTACCGCTGTCGTACTTCTCGCCATTCTGTTGCCCGTGATCTTCGTCGGTACGCCGGCGCAGTTCGCGTTGCTTGCCGCCGTGATCGTCGCGGCGGCCGGCTGGGAGTGGGGCCGGCTGGTCGGGCTCAACGGAACGGGCGCCGTGTTTTACGGTGCGCTGGCGCTGTTGGGCGTGGGCCTGACATGGGCCGGCGGCTGGACGCTGTCGTCGATCTGGCTCAAGCCTGCCGCCGTCTTCTGGATACTCGCCGGTCCCTACACGCTGGCGCGCAAGCCCGCGACCAAAGGTGCCTGGCGTGGTTTGCTGCTCGTCGCCGGCCCGGTACTGCTGATCGCCGCGTGGCAGGCGTTGTGCCTGGCGCGTGAGCGCGGCGTTGCGTTCCTGTTGTCGGTGCTCGTGATTGTCTGGCTTGCCGACACCGGCGCCTATTTCGCCGGCCGCGCGTTCGGTCGTCGGAAGCTGGCGCCTTCCATCAGCCCCGGAAAGTCCTGGGAAGGGGCGATCGGTGGCTGGTTGCTGGTGCTGGTTGCCGCTGCGGCGGTGCTCGCCAGCGGTCTGCAGGCACCGACGATCGTTTCCCATCTCGCGAGCACGTTGGGTCTGGCACTCGGCGCATTGGCGCTGACGCTGCTGGTCGCGTTCTCGGTCGTGGGCGATCTGTTCGAATCTCAACTCAAACGGCAGGCCGGCGTGAAGGATTCCAGCGCGCTGCTGCCCGGCCACGGGGGCGTGCTCGACAGAATCGATGCCTTGCTCCCGGTGCTCCCGCTGGCTCTGCTCTTCGTCTGATCATGTCGCAACGTCTCTCCATTCTTGGCTCCACTGGCTCCATCGGCGTTAGCACGCTCGATGTCGTGGGGCGCCATCCCGACCGTTTCTCCGTCTACGCGCTGTCGGCGCACCGCAACCTGGATCGCCTCTTCGAGCAATGCGTCGCGCATCGCCCGCAAGTGGCCGTGGTGGCCGACGCCGAGGGGGCTCGCTCGCTGGCGGCCCGTCTGGCCGATGCGGGGCTGAAAGTCGAAGTCACGCATGGCCCGCAAGCGCTGATCGATATCGCGCAGGCACCCGAGCCGACGACGGTCGTCGCGGCCATCGTTGGCGCCGCCGGACTGCAGTCGACGCTCGCTGCCGCACGCGCGGGCAAGCGTATCCTGCTCGCGAACAAGGAATCGCTGGTGCTCTCGGGCGCGCTGTTCATGGCGACGGCCGAGCGCGCCGGTGCGACGTTGTTGCCGCTCGACAGCGAACACAACGCCATCTTCCAGTGCCTGCCGCAGGTGTCGGACGAGGACCGCATTTCGACCCGTGGCGTGGAGAAGCTGGTGCTGACCGCGTCCGGTGGTCCGTTCCGCGAGCGCGAGCTGGCTTCGCTGGAGAATGTGACGCCCGATGAGGCCTGCGCGCACCCGAACTGGGTCATGGGCCGCAAGATTTCCGTCGACTCGGCCAGCATGATGAACAAGGGGCTCGAAGTCATCGAAGCCCACTGGCTGTTCAATATGCCGCCGGAGAAGATCGAAGTCCTGATCCATCCGCAAAGCGTGATCCACTCGATGGTCACCTATACGGACGGCTCCACGCTGGCGCAACTCGGCAACCCGGACATGCGTACCCCGATCGCCCACGCACTGGCGTTCCCGGATCGGGTGACGTCGGGCGTGCCGGGCCTGAATCTGGCCGATATCGGCAAGCTGACGTTCGAGGCGCCGGATCTGCGACGCTTCCCGTGCCTGCGTCTCGCGTTCGACGCGCTGCATCGCGGCGGCACGGCGGGGGCATTGCTCAATGCTGCCAACGAAATTGCCGTCGCGGCGTTCCTGGAAGGGCGCATCCGCTTCACCGCCATCGGGCAAGTGGTCGAGCAGGTGCTCGACGCCGTGGCCGTCGGCGAAGCCACGTCGCTCGACGTGGTGCTGGAAGCCGATCGTCGCGCGCGCGAACTGGCGACGGCGATCGTCGCCAAGCTGCCGGCCCCGGCGGCCTGACGCCTGATCCTATGTCGTAACGTCTTCGGGGCCCGACTCGCTCATGACTCTGCTGTCCACGTTGCTCGCGTTTGCCGTCGCCATTGGCGTGCTGGTGGTGTTCCATGAGCTGGGCCACTACACGGTCGCGCGCCTGTGTGGTGTGAAGGTGCTTCGTTTCTCCGTGGGCTTCGGCATGCCGTTGTTCAAGTGGACAATGGGGCGCGACCGGACGGAGTGGACGGTCTGCGCGCTGCCACTCGGCGGCTACGTGCGCATGCTCGACGAGCGTGACGACACGCAGATCGTTGCCCCCGAAGACCGGGCGCGCGCCTTCAATCAGCAGTCCGTCTACAAGCGTTTCGCCATCGTGGCAGCCGGTCCGGTCGCCAATTTCCTGCTTGCCATCGCGCTGTATGCCGGGTTGAACCTGGTGGGGGTGGCCGAGCCGGTCGCCCGCGTGGCGCCGCCGGCGGCGGGTACGCTTGCGGCGCGCGCCGGGCTGTCCGGTGGCGAGCTGATCACGGGCGTGCGGGAAAACGGCAGCAGTCCCGATGAAGCTGTCGGCGACGAGGTGCCTGTGCGCTCCTGGGAGGATCTTCGCTGGCGTCTGGTCGACCCGATGATCGAAGGCCAGCGTGTCACATTGGTCGCGCGCACCCGCGACGGCCGTGGCGAGTTCACGCTCGATGCCGCCGGGCAGCATTTCGATGCCGACGGCGAGCAGGACTTCATGCAACGCCTGGGGCTGGTGCCATCGGCACGGGTGACGGTGGGGCAACTTATCGCTGGCGGAGCGGCTGGCGCTGCCGGGCTGCGTGTGGGCGATGAGATCACGGCAGTGGATGGTAGTCCCGTGATCTCGGCCAAGGCGCTGGTCGACGCCGTGCGCGCCCATCCGGGCAAGCCGATGACGTTGACCGTGCGACGCGATGGCGCCGTGCGCAACGTGACGCTGACACCGAGTGCGGAAGTCGATCCGGCCGAAGCCGGCGGGGTACGTGTGGGCAAGATTGGTGCGGCGTTGTCCAGCCAGATCGATTCGGTGACGGTCCGCTATGGTCTGTTCGAGGCCATCGGCCGGGGGGCGCAACGCACCTGGGACGTGACGGCGTTCAGCGTACGGATGTTCGGGAAGATGATTACCGGGCAGGCATCGCTCAAGAATCTTAGCGGCCCGGTGACGATTGCGGACTACGCAGGACGTTCGGCGCGACTCGGGCTCGATTATTTCGTAGCCTTTCTGGCGCTTGTCAGCATTAGCCTGGGCGTATTGAATCTGTTGCCGATTCCGGTTTTGGACGGTGGCTATCTGTTATATTATGCGGTCGAAGCGATTACCGGCCGGGCTGTTTCCGAGCGGTGGCAGGGTGTGCTGCAACGAGTGGGCATCGTTTGCATCCTCGCACTTTCTGCCGTAGCACTTTTCAATGACCTGTCGAAGTTGTTGCACTAGACAGCGTCACGCGCCTGCCGGTCGCAGGCAAATCCGAGTTTTTTACGATTCAATTGTTTCTTGGGGAAGCAAGTTGTCGAATAAATACCACCTTGTTCCGAAGACCCTGGTGATTGCGGTTCTGGCGGCACACAGTTTCCTGGCACGGGCCGTCGAGCCGTTCGTGGTCAAGGATATCCGAGTGGAGGGCTTGCAGCGGATCGAACCGGGTACAGTGTTCTCGTACCTGCCCGTCAAACCCGGCGACAAGTTCAACGACGATAAGGGCACCGAAGCAATTCGTGCCCTTTATGCAACGGGGCTGTTCTCGGACGTGAGCGTTGAAGCGCAAGGCAGCGTGCTGGTGGTGCACGTCAACGAGCGCCCGGCGATTGCTTCCATCGACTTCCTCGGCATCAAGGAATTCGACAAGGACGGTCTGAAGAAGGCACTGCGCTCGGTCGGTCTGACCGAAGGTCGCACCTTCGACCGCAACCTGCTCGACAAATCGGAACAGGAACTCAAGCGTCAATACCTCACGCGCGGTTACTACGCTGCCGAGGTGAAGACGACGGTCACGCCGCTCGAGCGTAACCGCGTGGGTATCCAGTTCTCCGTGACCGAAGGCCCGAAGGCCACGATCCAGCAGATCAACTTCGTCGGCAACAAGGCGTTCTCGTCCTCGGATCTGCGGGCAGAAATGGAACTCGGCACGCCGAACTGGCTGTCTTGGTACTCGAAGAACGATCTGTACTCCAAGGACAAGCTCACGGGCGACCTGGAGAAGCTGCGTTCCTTCTACCTGAACCGCGGCTACCTGGAATTCAACATCGACTCCACCGACGTTTCGATTACGCCGGACAAGGACGAGATGTTCCTGACGATCAACCTGCACGAAGGCGAGCCGTACAAGGTCTCGGACGTCAAGCTGACCGGCGAGATGCTGGGCAAGCAGGACGACATCCAGAAGCTCGTGCAGCTCAAGGCAGGCGATACGTTCTCGGCAGCCAAACTGCAGGCCAGCACGAAGGCGATCTCCGACATGCTCGGCAACTACGGCTTCGCGTTCGCCAACGTGAATGCCCAGCCGACCATCGACCGTAACAATCACACTGTGGCGCTGACGCTGACGATCGATCCGGGTCGTCGCGTGTACGTTCGCAAGATCAACATCGTCGGTAACTCGCGCACGCGTGACGAAGTGATCCGCCGCGAACTGCGTCAGCTTGAAAGCTCGTGGTACGACGCCGACCGCCTGAAGCTGTCGCAGGATCGTATCAACCGTCTCGGCTACTTCACCGATGTGAACGTGACGACCGAGCCGGTGGCCGGTTCGAACGATCAGGTCGATCTCCAGGTGAAGGTCGAAGAAAAGCCGACCGGTACGATCAACGTCGGTGCCGGCTTCTCGTCGACCGACAAGGTGGTGCTGCAGGCCGGTATCAGCCAGGACAACGTGTTCGGCTCGGGTACGTCGCTGTCGGTGAACGTGAATACGGGTAAGACGTACCGTACCCTGGCGGTCACGCAGGTCGACCCGTACTTCACCGTCGACGGTGTGAGCCGCATTACCGACGTGTACTACCGTACGTATCAGCCGCTGCTGCTGACCAGCGATTCGGATTTCCGTATCAACACGCTGGGCGGCAACCTGAAGTTCGGTGTGCCGTTCTCGGAAGTCGACACCGTGTTCTTCGGCATCGGTTTCGAACAGACGCGTCTGCACCTGACCAGCGACGGCACGACGCCGCAGCGCTACGTCGACTACGCGAACCAGTTCGGCTACGTCAGCAACAACTACCCGCTGACGATCGGTTGGTCGCGCGATTCGCGTGACAGCGCGCTGATCCCGAACCGCGGTCACTACCAGCAGGCCAACATCGAAGTCGGTACGCCGATCGGAACGACCAAGTACTTCCGCGCGTACTACCAGCACCAGTACTACTACCCGGTCAGCCGCGGCTTCACGCTGGCGTTGAACGGCGAAGTTGGCTACGGTCACGGGATGGGCGGTCAGCCGTTCCCGATCTTCAAGAACTACTTCGCCGGCGGTATCGGTTCGGTGCGTGGTTATGAGCCGAGCTCGCTGGGGCCGAAGGACACCAACGGCGAACCGCTGGGGGGGGCTTCGAAGCTGATCGGTAACATCGAACTGACGTTCCCGCTGCCGGGTACGGGTTATGACCGCACGCTGCGTATCTTCACGTTCCTCGATGGCGGTAACGTGTTCGATAACGGGCAGGCGATTACCTTCAATAACCTGCGCTATTCTTACGGTTTCGGCCTGTCGTGGATTTCACCGATTGGCCCGCTCAAGCTCTCGATGGGCTTCCCGCTCGTCAAGAAGACGGGCGACCAGTATCAGAAATTCCAGTTCCAGGTCGGTACGTCGTTCTAACGACGGTGACTCGACCGGTTCCGAATGTTTCATCGTTGTGAGGGGTAATACATTGAACGGTATCCGTAAGCATTGCCTTCGCGGCGTCGCCGCGGCGTTGCTGGCTGGTGCAGCATTTGCTGCCATGGCCCAGGATGCGCGCATCGCCGCTGTCAATTCGGATCGCATTCTGCGCGATTCCGCACCGGCCAAGGCCGCACAAGCCAAGCTCGAAGCCGAGTTCTCCAAGCGGGACTCGGATCTTCAGGGCATGGCGCAACGTCTCAAGGCGATGTCGGACAAGCTCGACAAGGACAACCCCACGTTGTCCGACGCCGAGCGTGCCAAGCGTCAGCGCGATCTGGCCGCTGCCGACACCGAGTTCCAGCGCAAGCAGCGCGAGTTTCGTGAGGACCTGAATCAGCGTCGTAACGAAGAACTCGCCGCGGTTCTCGATCGCGCCAACCGCGTGATCAAGCAGATTGCCGAGACGGACAAGTACGACCTGATCGTGCAGGAAGCGGTCTATGTCAGCCCGCGTATCGACATCACGGACAAGGTGCTCAAGACCCTGAACGCAGGTTCGGGTAGCGGCGCCGGCGGCAAGTGACGGGCGCGCAGTCCATGACGGCATCGAGCGCGAAACCTCCTCAGCCATCGGTCTCACTGGCCCAGCTGGTCGCTCGTTTCGGCGGCGACCTGGTGGGCGACGGTGAGGTCGCGGTCGAGGGTCTGGCACCGCTCGACAAGGCCGGCGCACGTCAACTGGCGTTCCTGTCCAATCCACTTTATCTGGCCGAAGTGCCCAATTCGGGCGCGGCGGCCGTGATTCTTTCCAGGGCCGATTTCGACAAGCTGCCTTCGCATGAAGGTCGCGCGTGGATCGTTGCGCCGAATCCCTACGCTTACTTCGCGCGCGTGGCGCAGATGTTCGCGGAGGCGGCGGCACCGGTCACGCCTGCGGGCATTCACGCGAGCGCCGTCGTCGATGCGACAGCCGTGGTGCCGGCATCGTGCGTGATCGGCCCGAACGTGGTGATCGAGGCGGGCGTACGACTCGGGGAGCGGGTTCGCCTCGTGGCGAACGTGTTCGTCGGTCGCGGCACGACACTCGGCGACGACGTGCTCGTCTATCCGAATGCCACGCTGTACCACACGAGCGTCATTGGTGCGCGTTGCGTGATCCACGCCGGCGCCGTGATCGGTTCGGACGGCTTCGGTTTCGCCCCCGATTTCTCCGCTACCGGCGGCGAATGGGTCAAGATTCCGCAAGTGGGTCGCGCGGTGATCGAAGATGACGTGGAAATCGGCGCTTCGACCTCCATTGACCGTGGTGCGATGGCCGATACGGTCATCGAGCGCGGCTGCAAGATCGACAACCAGGTTCAGATCGCGCACAACGTGCGCGTGGGTGCGTTCACGGTGATCGCCGCATGTACGGGCATCGCCGGGAGCAGTACCATCGGGAAGTTCTGCATGCTGGGCGGCGCCGTGGGCGTGGCCGGGCATGTGACGATCGGCGACCGGGTCATCGTGACGGCCAAGTCGGGCGTGTCGAAATCGATTCCCGGCCCCGGGACCTATACCAGCGCGTTTCCGGCGATTCCGAACGCCGAATGGAACAAAAACGCGGCCATCATGCGCAATCTCGACAAGATGCGCGACCGCGTGCGTCAACTTGAAGCGAAGGTCAAAGACCTGCAAGAGAAATGAGCGAGACCAATATCAATATCGACATCCACAAGATCCTGAAACTGCTGCCGCATCGTTATCCGATGCTGATGGTAGATCGCGTGATCGCGTTGGAGCCGCACGCCAACATCAAGGTCATCAAGAACGTCACGATCAACGAGCCGTACTTCACGGGGCACTATCCTCAGCGTCCGGTGATGCCGGGCGTGCTGATCGTGGAAGCGCTGGCGCAGGCCGCCGCGCTGCTCACGTTCTCCGAAGAGGCCGTGCACGACGAAAACACGCTCTACTATTTCGTGGGTATCGAGAACGTTCGCTTCAAGCGTCCTGTCGAACCGGGTGACCAGCTCATTCTCGACGTGGATTTCCTGAGCGAGCGGCGCGGCTTCTACAAATTCAAGGGCAAGGCGCTGGTGGATGGCAAGCTCGCGGCGGAAGCCGAGTTCATGTGCATGGTCAAGAAGAACGGCGAGTAACCGGAATTTAGACGCTCATGACGAATATTCATCCCACTGCGGTCGTCGATCCGAAGGCGCAACTGGCGGACGACGTTGCCGTCGGTCCGTACTCGATCGTCGGGCCGAACGTGACCATCGGTGCCGGTACGCAGATTCTGGCGCATACGGTCGTCGACGGGCATACGACGGTAGGCGAGGGCAACAAGATCGGCCCGTTCGCGTCGATCGGCGGTGCTCCGCAAGACATGAAGTACGCCGGCGAGCCGACCCGGCTCGTGATCGGCGACCGAAACACGATCCGCGAATTCACCACCATCCACACCGGCACGGTGCAGGATGGCGGCCTGACGGGCATGGGCAATGACAACTGGATCATGGCCTATGTGCACATCGCGCATGATTGCCACGTTGGCAACCATACGGTGTTCTCGAGCAACGCCCAATTGGCGGGTCACGTTCATGTCGACGACTGGGCCATCATTGGCGGCATGACCGGGGTGCACCAGTTCGTGCGCATTGGCGCGCATTCGATGGTCGGTGGCGCCTCGGTGCTCGTGCAGGATGTGCCGCCGTTCGTCATTGCTTCGGGCGACCGTGCCGTGCCTTACGGCATCAACGTCGAAGGGCTGCGTCGTCGCGGCTTCACCGCCGATGCGATCACTGCGCTGCGTCACGCGTACAAGCTGCTCTACAAGAGTGGTCTGACACTCGACGAAGCCAAGGTGCAGATCGAAGCCTTCGGCAATGCGGGTGCGCCGGACGTATTCGAAGCCGTGCGCGCGCTGCTCGATTTCCTCAACAGCAGCACCCGCGGTATCGTGCGCTGACCTATGCCGCCGACCCTTCCCGGCGCCGGCCAGCGAACTCTGGCGATGGTGGCCGGGGAGCTGTCCGGCGATCTCATTGCCGGTAACGTACTTGCCGGTCTCAAGCAGAGTCTTCCGGCCGACATCGCGTATGCGGGCGTCGGCGGTCCGCATATGGCGGAAGAGGGCTTCGACGCCTACTGGCCGATCGACAAGCTCTCCGTCATGGGCTATGTCGAAGTCATCAAGCATCTGCGCGAAATTCTCTCCATCCGCAAGCAGCTTCGCGAGCATTGGCTCGCAGAGAAGCCGCTGGCGTTCGTGGGTTTCGACGCCCCCGACTTCAATTTCGACCTCGAGATCAAGCTGCGCGAGGCGGGCATCCCCACGATCCACTTCGTGAGTCCGTCGATCTGGGCGTGGCGGGGCGGGCGCATCAAGAAGATCAAGCGCGCCGTCGACCACATGCTGTGTCTGTTCCCGTTCGAGCCGGAGATTTACCACCGCGCGGGCATCGATGCGACGTTCGTCGGGCATCCGATGGCCGACAAGATCCCGATGGTGCCCGACGTGGCCGGCGCGCGCGCCAAGCTGGCGTTGCAGGGCAGCGGGCCGGTCGTGGCGATCCTGCCGGGCAGCCGGACATCGGAGGTGCAGCGTCTGACGCCGGTGTTCTTCGCGGCGATGCGATTGCTGGCGAAGCGCGAACCGTCGATCCGTTTTGTGTTGCCGGCGGCCACGCCGCGTCT
This sequence comes from Pandoraea pnomenusa, assembly GCF_040391475.1. Classification (GTDB taxonomy): domain Bacteria; phylum Pseudomonadota; class Gammaproteobacteria; order Burkholderiales; family Burkholderiaceae; genus Pandoraea; species Pandoraea pnomenusa_C. The sequence goes on from NZ_JBEBXS010000039.1 coordinate 18,235, forward strand.
GCGCACGATGATGCAACCGATCCTCGATGCCCACGCCGATCTGAATGTGACGGTCACCGACGGCCGTGCGCCGCTTGCCCTGGAAGCCGCCGACAGCGTGCTGCTTGCCAGCGGCACGGCCACGTTGGAAGCCGCGCTTTACAAGAAGCCGATGGTCATCTCGTACAAGGTGCCTTGGCTGACGGCGCAGATCATGAAGCGCCAGGGCTATCTGCCGTACGTGGGTTTGCCGAACATTCTGTCCGGTGAGTTCGTCGTGCCGGAGCTGTTGCAGCATTTTGCGACGCCCGAGGCTCTCGCCGATGCCGTCTGGCAGCAATTGACGGACCCCGCGCTTCGCGAGTCGCTGCAGGCCCGCTTCACGAAGATTCACGAGCAGTTGCGCCAGAATACGGCCGCGCGTTCGGCGGAAGTGATCGAGCGCGTGCTGCGTGAAAAGGGGCGGATATGAGCGACGATGTGAAAACCCGTCGTGTCCCACGCAAAACGGCCTCCACCAGCGACACAAGGCCGCGCACGCGCGCGACCAAGGCGACGCTGCCGCAAATGGCGCTCGATCTGTTCGCTGACGTAGCGGCGGATCTGACGTGCGGCGTTGACGAAGTCGGTCGTGGTCCGCTGGCCGGTCCGGTTGTGACGGCCGCAGTGATTCTGGATCCGGCACGTCCGATCAAGGGGCTGGCCGATTCGAAAAAGCTCACGGCACAGCGTCGTGAGGCGCTCTATGAAGAGATTGTCGAGCGTTCGCTTGCCTTCTGCATCGCCGAGGCAAGCGTCGCCGAAATCGACTCGCTGAACATTCTCCACGCCACGATGCTAGCGATGCAGCGCGCCGTGAATGGTCTGTCGCGCGTGCCGACATTGGCGCTCATCGACGGCAATCGCTGCCCGACGCTCCCGATGCGCTCCGAAGCGGTCGTCAAGGGCGACGACAAGGTGCCAGCCATTTCGGCGGCCTCGATTCTGGCGAAGGTGACCCGCGATCGCCAACTGGTGGCGCTGCACGAGGAATTCCCGCAGTACGGTTTCGACGAGCACGTCGGGTATGGCACGCCGCGTCACCTGGAGGCGCTGCGTCTTCACGGGCCAAGTCCGCACCACCGTCAGTCTTTCGCGCCCGTACGCGAAGCGTTCGAAGTCTTTGGTGCGTTCACCGTTTCTCGCCTGGTGCGTACGTCATGAAGCTGATCAGTTCCAAGGACAACCCGTTTTACAAGCGCTTGAAGCAGCTCGCGCAGTCGAACCAGCAGCGCCGCAAGCTTGGGCAGACGCTGCTCGAAGGCGCGCATCTGGCCGATGCCTATCTCGGCGCATTGGGGCAACCGCTGGTGTGTGTGGCGTCGGAGACGGCGCTCGATCACGACGAGGTCGCCCAGATCTGGGCAAAGGTTGATGCCGATCGTCGCGTCTGTTTGCCTCAGGCCTTGTTCGAGCCGCTGTCGACGCTGGTGAACGGCGTACCGTTGTTGTTCGTCGTGGAGATGCCCTCCGGGCATTTGCCGTCGTCGCAAACGGCAGACTGCGTGATTCTCGACGCCGTGCAGGACGCGGGCAATGTCGGCTCGATTCTGCGTAGCGCGGCCGCGGCAGGGGTGCGTGACGTGTATTGCATGTCGGGCACTGCGCTCGCGTGGTCCAGCAAGGTCTTGCGCGCCGGGATGGGGGCGCACTTCTCGCTGAACATCGTGGAGCATTGCACGCCGGATTCGCTCGCGCCACGTTTGTCCGTTCCGTTGTTGGCGACGAGTTTGCAGGCGAGCACGTCGTTGTACGAGCAGGACCTTTGTGCGCCTGTCGCCTGGGTTTTCGGCAACGAAGGCGCCGGGGTGTCGCCGCAGTGGCTCGATCGCGTGCAGACGCCAATCCGGATCCCCCAGCCGGGTGGCATGGAGTCGCTCAACGTGGCCGCATGTGCTGCCATCTGCCTGTTCGAAGCGGTGCGGCAGCGGCTCGGGTGAGGAGGCCTGGCGCCGGCTGAGGCCGTCAACGAAAAAAGGGACGCTCATGGCGTCCCTTTTTGCTTTCCTGTCGATGGTTCGTGCGGTGAATCGCGTCAGTAGACGTCGCGCTCGAGCTTGATTTCCTGCAGGATGGTCGTGGCGATCTCCTCGATCGACTTGTGCGTCGACGAGAGCCACTTGATGCCTTCGCGGCGCATCATCGCCTCGGCCTCGTTCACTTCGTAACGGCAGTTCTCCAGCGAGGCGTACTTGCTGCCCGGGCGTCGTTCGTTACGAATTTCGGACAGCCGCAGCGGGTCGATGGACAACCCGAAGATCTTTTCCTTGTACTGATCGAGCGTGGAAGGCAGCTTTTCGCGCTCGAAGTCGTCGGGAATCAACGGATAGTTGGCGGCCTTCACGCCGTATTGCATGGCGAGATAGAGCGTCGTCGGTGTCTTGCCGCTGCGTGATACGCCCACGAGGATCACGTCGGCGCTTTGCAGGTTCTTGTTGGACTGGCCGTCGTCGTGCGCGAGTGAGAAGTTCACCGCCTCGATCCGGTTCTTGTAGGCCTCGCTATCCGCATTCTGGTGAACCCGGCCGATGGCGTGCATGGACTTGAGTCCGAGCTCGACTTCCAGCGGTTCGATGAACGTCTGGAACATGTCGAGAATCACGCCCTGGCTGTTGCGCAGAATCTCGTTGGCGCGCGCGTCGACGAGCGTGCTGAAGATGATCGGACGAACGTTTTCGCTCCGATACATTTCGTTGATCCGTTGCGCCGTTTCATAGGCTTTATCGACGGAATCCACGAACGGAACGCGAATCTGACGAAAGCGCATCTCGAACTGCGCGAGAATCGAATGCGCGAACGTTTCAGCGGTGATGCCGGTGCCGTCGGACACGATGAAAACGGGGCGTGCAGCGACCGGTTTGGCCGGTGCGGCAGGGGGCGTCGGGGAATTTCCGGTAATGGAGGAGTCACTCATGCGGAGAATCGCAAAATGGTGCGTTGCACGGTAGAATAGCGGCAACTTGTTGGATAAGCAATTGCGCGGCCATCGCGTTTCGCCCGGGGCAGGCCCGCCGGGCGGGGCGCAGCGGGAAGTCCCGGTGGTCCGACGCAGGTCGTCGGGCGCTAGCCCCTGGTACCCGACACCGTCAAGGCGCGATTTCTTATCCAACAGGTCGACCGGCCCACGTCAGTCCCAGCCGGCCCTCCGAGAATTTTTTTTCTTACTTTAGGGGCTTTTATGACTAACGCTGCACACAACGGCGCCTACGTGGTGCCGTTTGAGCATCTGCGCATGACCGACGTCGAGTCGGTCGGCGGCAAGAACGCATCGCTTGGCGAAATGATCAGCCAGCTGGCCGGCGCCGGCGTGCGCGTGCCGGGTGGTTTCGCCACGACGTCTCACGCATTTCGCGAATTCCTCCAACACAACAATCTGACCGAGCGCGTTGCCAAGCGTCTCGAGGGTCTGGACGTGGACAACGTCAAGGCGCTCGCCGAAGCCGGTGCCGAGATCCGTCAATGGATCGTCGACGCACCGATGCAACCGGCGCTCGAGAAGGACATTCGCGAGCAGTTCGCCCGCCTGACGGCGGACCAGCCGGACGCGTCGTTCGCCGTGCGTTCGTCGGCCACGGCCGAAGATCTGCCGGACGCCTCGTTCGCCGGTCAGCAGGAAAGCTATCTGAATGTCGTCGGTATCGAAGACATTCTCGATCGCATGAAGCACGTGTTCGCATCGCTTTATAACGATCGCGCCATCTCGTATCGCGTTCACAAGGGCTTCACGCACGCCGAAGTGGCGCTGTCGGCCGGTGTGCAACGCATGGTGCGTTCGGACTGTGGCGCCTCGGGCGTGATGTTCACGATCGACACCGAATCGGGCTTCCAGGACGTCGTCTTCATCACGGCCAGCTATGGCCTGGGTGAGACGGTCGTGCAGGGTGCCGTGAACCCGGACGAGTTCTACGTCTTCAAGCCGACGCTCAACGCCGGCAAGTACCCGATCATTCGCCGCACGCTCGGCTCGAAGCTGCTCAAGATGGAATTCACGCAACCGGGCGAGCCGGGCCGTGTGAAGACCATCGACGTGCCGATGGAGCTGCGTAACCGTTACTCGATCACCGACGACGATTGCGTGGAACTGGCCAAGTTCGCGTTGATCATCGAGAAGCACTACGGTCGTCCGATGGACATCGAGTGGGGCAAGGACGGCAAGGACGGCAAGATCTACATTCTCCAGGCGCGTCCGGAGACGGTGAAGAGCCAGGCGGCCGGCAAGGTCGAGCAGCGCTTCAAGCTCAAGGGTGACGCACCGGTGCTGGCCACGGGCCGCGCCATCGGTCAGAAGATCGGCGCCGGTCCCGTGCGCGTGATCATGGATCCGAGCGAAATGGAACGCGTGCAGCCGGGCGACGTGCTCGTGGCCGACATGACCGACCCGAACTGGGAGCCGGTGATGAAGCGTGCCTCGGCCATCGTCACGAACCGTGGCGGCCGTACGTGCCACGCGGCCATCATTGCGCGTGAGCTGGGCGTGCCGGCCGTGGTCGGCTGCGGCGACGCCACCGACGTGCTGAAGGACGGCGCACTCGTGACCGTCTCGTGCGCGGAAGGCGACGAAGGCAAGATCTACGACGGCCTGCTCGAAACCGAAATCACCGAGATCCAGCGCGGCGAAATGCCGAAGATCCCGGTGAAGATCATGATGAACGTCGGCAACCCGCAACTCGCCTTCGACTTCGCGCAACTGCCGAACGAAGGCGTGGGTCTGGCGCGTCTCGAATTCATCATCAACAACAACATCGGCGTGCACCCGCGCGCGATTCTCGAGTACCCGAACATCGACGCGGACCTGAAGAAGGCGGTCGAGTCGGTGGCTCGCGGTCATGCGTCGCCCCGTGCGTTCTACGTCGACAAGCTGGCCGAAGGCATTGCGACGATCGCTGCGGCTTTCTACCCGAAGAGCGTGATCGTGCGCCTGTCGGACTTCAAGTCCAACGAGTACAAGAAGCTCATCGGCGGTTCGCGTTACGAGCCGGATGAAGAAAACCCGATGCTGGGCTTCCGTGGCGCATCGCGTTACATCTCCGAAGACTTCGCCGAAGCGTTCGAGATGGAGTGCCGTGCACTCAAGCGCGTTCGCGACGAAATGGGCCTGACGAATGTCGAGATCATGGTGCCGTTCGTGCGCACGCTGGGTCAGGCGGAGCGCGTGGTGGGCATGCTGGCTGACTACGGTCTGAAGCGCGGCGAGAACGGTCTGAAGCTGGTGATGATGTGCGAAGTGCCGTCGAACGCCATTCTGGCCGACGAGTTCCTCGAGTACTTCGACGGCTTCTCGATCGGTTCGAACGACCTGACGCAGCTCACGCTGGGTCTGGATCGCGACTCGGGCATGGAGTTGCTTGCCAAGGACTTCGACGAACGCGACCCGGCCGTGCAGTTCATGCTCAGCCGCGCGATCAAGGCCTGCTTGTCCAAGGGCAAGTATGTCGGCATCTGCGGTCAGGGCCCGTCGGACCATCCGGATCTGGCCGAATGGCTGGCGAAGGAAGGCATCGCATCGATGTCGCTCAACCCGGATACGGTCATCGAAACGTGGCAACAACTCGCCAAGCTGGCGAAGTAAACGTCACGATCACGACCTGAGATGGGACGCGTCCGAGCGGCATCTCGGACGCAACCGAAAGGCTGGCGGATCCCTTGGGACGCGTCAGCCGATCGGTTGGTTTCGTGCTATAAACCCCGGTATATCACCGGGGTTTTTTTGTATCTGGGAGTTGCGATGGAACAGGCTTGGCTTTGGTTCGGCGTAGCCGGATTGATCGTGGTGCTGGAGCTGGCGAGCGGGACGTTCTATCTGTTGATGGTGGCACTCGGCATGGCGGCGGGCGGTATCGCTGCCGTTGTTCACGCGGACTGGACGTTGCAATGGTTTGTGGCCGCGGTTGTCGCGGGCGTGGCGGTTTGGATACTGCGTCGAAGCCGGTTTGGCAGACGGCGTATCAAGGTCGATACGGCGGCAGACCCGAACACGATTCTCGACATCGGCCAGCGGTTGCGCGTGGACGATTGGCAGGCGGACGGTCGGGCGCGTGCGTTGTATCGAGGGGCCGAGTGGGACGTCGAATTGATGCCCGGCGAGTCGCCCGATGCCGGATGGTTCGTGATTCGTGAAGTTCGCGGGAGTCGGCTTTTCGTCGCGCATGCTGGTGCGTGATCGGATGTGACACGTGTCTTTCCGGATGCGCTTGTGTTGCCCTGTTACGGCAGGGGAAAGGTGGTAAGGAATTTGCCTGCGGTTGTCGCGGGCACTCTGGGGGAAAACATGTTTACGAATGTCGCGTTTATTCTCTTCATCATTGTCGTGCTCATTGCCGCGCGCTCGATCAAGATCGTGCCGCAGCAGCATGCCTGGGTGGTGGAGCGTCTCGGGAAGTATCACGCGACACTGACGCCGGGGCTGTCGATCGTGGTGCCGTTCGTCGACCGCGTGGCATACAAGCACCTGCTCAAGGAAGTGCCGCTCGACGTGCCCAGCCAGGTCTGTATTACGAAGGACAACACGCAGTTGCAGGTCGACGGGATTCTGTACTTCCAGGTGACGGATCCGATGAAGGCGTCGTACGGTTCGAGCAACTTCATTGTCGCCATCACGCAGTTGGCGCAAACCACGCTGCGTAGCGTGGTCGGCAAGCTCGAACTCGACAAGACGTTCGAGGAGCGCGAATTCATCAACCACAGCGTGGTGAATGCGCTCGACGAGGCGGCGTCCAACTGGGGGGTCAAGGTGCTGCGTTACGAGATCAAGGATCTGACGCCGCCGAAGGAAATCCTGCACGCGATGCAGGCGCAGATTACGGCCGAGCGCGAGAAGCGCGCATTGATCGCGGCTTCGGAGGGTAAGAAGCAGGAGCAGATCAACCTGGCGTCCGGTGCGCGTGAAGCCGCGATTCAGAAATCGGAAGGTGAGCGCCAGGCGGCAATCAACCAGGCGCAAGGCGAGGCGGCGGCGATCCTGGCGGTTGCCGAAGCCAACGCCGAGGCCATCCACAAGATTGCGACGGCCATTCAGACGCAGGGTGGCATGGAGGCCGTCAACCTGAAGGTCGCCGAGCAGTATGTCGACGCTTTCAGCAAGATCGCGAAGACGAACAACACGCTGATCGTGCCGGGCAATTTGTCGGACATGAGCGGCATGATCGCGTCCGCGCTCAAGATCGTGCGGGGGACGGAGGGCGGCTCGAATGCCCCGACCGAAGGCAATCCCGGTGGCTTCGGCAATTCGGTAACGCGGCGTTGAGAGTGGCCCTTCGTTGCTGACATGAAAAACGGCCCTTTCGGGCCGTTTTCACTTTGCGCCACCTTGGGCCGCTTTGGGCTGCCTTGGGCCGCCTTGGTCGTTACACTGCGTTGGTGTGGCACGTTTTGCAGCAATAGGACGTGTTACGTCGGCGTGCGCATCAGTCGGGCTTTTTCGCGCTCCCAATCGCGCGCCTTTTCCGTCTCGCGCTTGTCGTGGAGCTTCTTGCCCTTGGCCAATCCGATCTCGCATTTCACGAGCCCCTTGCTGTAGTGCAGGTTAAGCGGCACGAGCGTGTAGCCGCGCTGCTCCACTTTGCCGATGAGCTTCTTGATTTCGTCGGCTTTGAGCAGGAGTTTGCGGGTGCGTACCGGGTCTGCCTTGACGTGCGTCGAGGTCGAAACGAGCGGGCTGATATGCGTGCCGATCAGGAAGATCTCGCCGTCCTTGATGACGACATAGCCTTCCTTGATCTGCGCCCGCCCGGCGCGTATGGCCTTGACTTCCCACCCTTCGAGCGCGATTCCGGCTTCGAATCGTTCCTCGATGAAGTAGTCGAAGAAGGCTTTCCTGTTGTCAATGATGCTCATGGATCCTTGGCGGGTAACTTGGTCGGACCCGGTGAGTCGGGCTCGGGTAAAATAGCGATTTTAACAAAGAGTCTCGGCAAGAGGCGGCTTGCGACGCATGCGCATCGGTGCAACATCGGCGCGCGTCATCGGTTTGCCCAGCCCGACAGACGATGGCCGAAGTCAGTAAAACCGTTCTCGTACATTTCTCCGACGCGCAAATGTACGATCTGGTGACGAATGTCGCCGATTACCCCAAATTCCTGCCGTGGTGTGGCGGTGTCGAAATTCGGCATCAGGACGAGCACAGCATGGAGGCGTCGCTGCTCATCGACTTCAAGGGCCTGAAGCACTCGTTCGCGACGCGCAATATTCAGGAGCGTCCGCACTCCATCCAGATGACCTTCGTCGAAGGGCCTTTCAAGCGTTTTCACGGGACGTGGAAGTTCACCGCGCTGCGCGAAAACGCCTGCAAGATCGAGTTCGGCCTGCACTACGAATTCGCGAATTTCCTGCTCGAAAAGGTCATCGGCCCCGTGTTCAGCCACATCGCGAATACGTTCGTCGACGCCTTCGTCAAGCGTGCGGAGACGGTCTATGCCAAGTGAGCTGAACGTCGAGGTCTGCTACGCATTGCCCGGCGAACAGACGATCGTGCCGGTGACGGTGCCGCAGGGCGCCACCCTGCGTGATGTGATCGAGCGCAGTGGCCTGCTGCAACGATTCCCCGAGCTGGATATCTCCCGCATGAAGGCCGGTGTCTTCGGAAAGGTACGGGCGCTCGATGCGGCCGTCGAGGCGTGCGATCGTGTCGAAATCTACCGCGCACTCAAGGCCGACCCGAAGGTGGCCCGCCAGCGACGCGTCGAGAAAGTGCGCAACGAAGGGAGTCGCGAAGGGCAGAAGTGGCTTGGGAGCCGTCGCGGCGGTTAAGCCAGCTCACTACGTGCGCCGTGTGCCTGCCTGACCCGGTCGCGGAAGTCCCTTCGGCTCGCACGGTGCAGATCGATGCCACTCAGTGCGTCGATCCCCGCGAATGGAGGCGCACCGACGCGCTCACCCCGGCCAGCAGCAATACGATGGCCGCCAGCTCCAGCAGACGCGGCATACGGTGTTCGTACAAGAAACCGTAGACCAGGGCAAACAGCGTTTCAAACACGATCATCTGCCCGGACAGGGTCAGCGGCAGCAGGCGGCTTGCCGCGTTCCAGAACGCGTTGCCAATCGTCGACGCGCCTATCGCCACCGCAGCATTCACCAGCAGGAACATTTGCCAGTCCCGCGAGGCATCCGTCACGACCGGGTGCGGCAGGAGCGCCGCGGGTACCGCCAGCCCGATGGCGAGCACCCCGGTCGCCACGCCCGTCAGCAGCGACCATTCCTGACTCGTGAAGTGGCCGAACCGCGCGAGATAGCGGGCGTTGGCCACGGCATACCATGTCCAGCTCACGAGCGCGCCCACCGCGCATACGATCCCGGCAAGCGTCAGGCGCCAGTCGCCGCCGTTGGCCGATGCGTGGGCGAAAACATCGATATTGATACAAACGATCCCGGCCGCAACGAGGGCCAGCGGTCCGGCAAGCCGTGACAGCGGCAGCGCGCCGTGGTCGCGGCTGCCGACCAGGGTCACGGTCACCGGCAGTACGCCGACGATCAGCGACGCCGGGGCGATCCCCGCCATCTGGACCGATGCGGCGACGAAAAGGTAATAAACCAGGTTGCCGACCAGGCTCAGCCGGAAAAGCGCCCGCCAGTCGCCGCGGGTCACTGTATGCCGCAGGCGCGGCCAGATCGGGGCAATCAGCACGACGGAAACCACCCCATACAGCACGTAGCGTGCGGCCGAAAGTTCTAGCGGTGAGAACCCGGGCAGCAGACGGGGCGCCAGAAATACCAGCCCCCATAGGGCGCCTGCCGCCAATCCGTAAGAAATACCTCGCCCCATGAGTGTCGTGCCTGAAGTCGTATTATTGGGATGCCAGTGGTGTGCCCCCCGTTTCGAGTTTCGAGCCTCGAGTCCCAGGCCAGTCGTGGCGGGCCGGTAACGGGCGAGCAGGGCGCAAGCGTAGCACGCGTGCCATCGGGGGCGATTGTGAAATCCGGCACCCATGCACACCGAAAGCCGGGGGTAGGCAGGCGAACTGCCGGGCATGGGCGGGGGGATGTCGGGCGTCCGGGCGAAGCGGCAGGCTTGCTCGGGAAAAAGCCCCTTGACATGTGGGGCAGACGTGCCATGCATCGCGCGATTTCTGTATAATTCGGTTTTGCGCCTATAGGATTTGCCATGCGTCTGATCCAAAAAGCACTCACTTTCGATGACGTGCTCCTCGT
>NZ_JBEBXS010000040.1:0-26985 GCF_040391475.1 Pandoraea pnomenusa
GATTTGCCATGCGTCTGATCCAAAAAGCACTCACTTTCGATGACGTGCTCCTCGTCCCGGCGTACTCCGCCGTTCTCCCGCGCGACACCAGCCTGAAAACCAAGCTCACGCGCAACATCACCCTGAACATGCCTTTGCTGTCGGCCGCCATGGATACGGTGACCGAAGCGCGTCTGGCTATTGCCATGGCCCAGCAGGGCGGTATCGGCATTATTCACAAGAATTTGAAGCCGGCCGAGCAGGCGCGGGAAGTGTCGAAGGTCAAGCGCTTTGAGTCGGGCGTTCTGCGCGATCCGATCACGATTCCGCCGCACATGAAGGTGCGCGACGTGATCGCCCTGTCGCGCCAGCATGGCATTTCCGGCTTCCCGGTCGTGGAAGGCGCACAGCTCATCGGTATCGTTACCAACCGCGATCTGCGTTTCGAGAGCCGCCTGGACGAGCCGGTGCGCGCGATCATGACGCCGAAGGACAAGCTCATCACGGTGCGTGAAGGCGCCTCGCCGGCCGACGCCGAGCGCCTGATGCACGATCACCGCCTCGAGCGCGTGCTGGTCGTGAACGACGCTTTCGAACTTCGCGGCCTGATGACCGTCAAGGATATTACGAAGGCAACGGAATACCCGCTGGCCAGCAAGGACGAACACGGCAAGCTGCGTGTCGGCGCTGCCGTTGGCGTGGGCCCGGACAACGAAGAGCGCGTGGAATTGCTGGTTGCCGCCGGCGTCGACGTGATCGTGGTTGATACGGCTCACGGCCACAGCCAGGGCGTGCTCGACCGCGTGCAATGGGTCAAGAAGCATTTCCCGCAGATTGAAGTCGTTGGCGGCAACATCGCCACGGCGAGTGCGGCGCTGGCGCTGGTCGAGCACGGTGCAGACGCCGTGAAGGTCGGTATCGGCCCGGGCTCCATCTGCACGACGCGTATCGTGGCCGGTGTCGGTGTGCCGCAGATCACGGCAATCGCCAACGTGGCGCAAGCACTCAAGGAAGTCGGCGTGCCGCTGATCGCTGACGGCGGTATCCGCTACTCGGGCGACGTCGCCAAGGCACTGGCCGCCGGCGCACATACGGTAATGATGGGCAGCATGTTCTCGGGTACCGAAGAGGCCCCGGGCGAAGTGTTCCTGTACCAGGGCCGTTCGTACAAGAGCTACCGCGGCATGGGTTCGGTGGGCGCGATGAAGGATGGCGCGGCCGACCGTTACTTCCAGGACCCGGCCAACAACGCCGACAAGCTGGTGCCGGAAGGCATTGAAGGCCGTGTGGCGTACAAGGGCAGCGTGAACGCGATCCTGCACCAACTGACTGGTGGTATCCGTTCGTCGATGGGCTATCTGGGTTGCCCGACGATCCAGGACCTGCACGAGAAGGCAGAATTTGTTGAAATCACGGCCGCCGGCATGCGCGAATCGCACGTGCACGACGTCCAGATCATGAAGGAAGCCCCCAACTACCACGTGGAGTAATGACCCATGAAGGCCATGTTGCGTACGGTACTGTTCCTCGATGCGGCGCTCAATCTTGCACTCGGTGTGCTGTTGATCGCGTCGTTCTGGTCATCGCTGTATGCGGCCATTGAAGTGCCCGCGCCATCGCCCGTGCTATACGCGCAGGCGCTCGGGGTGGCCTTCATTGGCGTGGCCTGGTTGCAATGGCACGCCGCCGTGAATGGCCAGTTGACGGTGACCGTCGCGAAAGTGACGGGGCATATCAACTGGATCATTGGCGCGTTCGTGCTGGGCTGGCTGATTTCCGGCCAACTTTCGGTGACGGGCGGCGGCAGGTTGTTGATGCCGGCGCTCGGGGCTGTCCTGCTGGTGGTGGGCGGCATTCTCGTGAAGCTGGCGTCGAGCGTGCGCACGAAAGAGCGCGTGCAGGCTGCGCAGCATGCGGGAGAACGAGTCCGCGGTGGGGTCGTGAGCGACACCCGGCGCGAGGCACCGAGAGACTATGCCGATGCCCGGGTGGCCGACGAGCCCCGTGGCACGCGCGCTGAGCCGCGCATGGAGGCGTCTCGCGGCGGCTCCACTTCCACCTCCGTCAACACTACGCCGGTCGCGCCTGTGGGCACCACCGGCATTGTCACGCCCGTGCCTTCCGCCACGGCGCCGACGTCCAACGAATCCACTTCATCCGTACCTCACGATGCACGACAAAATCCTCATTCTTGACTTCGGCTCGCAAGTCACCCAGCTCATCGGACGCCGCGTTCGCGAAGCGCACGTCTACTGCGAGATCCACCCGAACGACGTTTCGGACGAATTCATTCGCGAATTCAACCCGAAGGCAGTCATTCTGTCGGGTAGCCACGCGAGCACCTACGAGGATCAGGATCTGCGTGCACCGCAGGCGGTCTGGGATCTGGGCGTGCCGGTGCTGGGCATCTGCTACGGCATGTTCGCGATGACGGTGCAACTGGGCGGTCAGGTCGAGGCGAGCAATCACCGCGAGTTCGGCTACGCCGAAGTTCGTGCGCATGGTCACACGCCGTTGCTCGAGGGCATCGAGGACTTCCGTACGGCCGAAGGCCACGGCATGCTCAAGGTGTGGATGAGCCACGGCGACAAGGTGACGCAGCTGCCGGAAGGTTTTGCCCTGATGGCTTCCACGCCGAGCTGCCCGATCGCGGGCATGGCCGACGTGAAGCGTCATTACTACGCCGTGCAGTTCCACCCGGAAGTCACGCATACGGTCAAGGGTCGCGAATTGCTCGAGCGCTTCGTGCTGGAGATCGCCGGTGCGAAGCCGGACTGGATCATGCGCGACCACATCGAGGAAGCCGTCAAGGCGATCCGCGAGCAGGTGGGTGACGAGGAAGTGATTCTCGGCCTGTCGGGCGGTGTCGATTCGAGCGTGGCAGCCGCGCTGATTCACCGTGCGATCGGCGACCAACTGACGTGCGTCTTCGTCGATCACGGTCTGCTGCGTCTGAACGAAGGCCAGATGGTGATGGAGATGTTCGAGGGTCGTCTGCACGCCAAGGTCGTACACGTCGATGCCGCCGAGCAGTTCATGGGGCACCTGAAGGGTGTGACGGATCCTGAGCAGAAGCGCAAGATCATCGGCCGCGAGTTCGTGGAAGTGTTCCAGGCCGAAGCGAAGAAGCTGAAGAACGCGAAGTGGCTGGCGCAGGGCACGATCTATCCGGACGTGATCGAATCGGGCGGTGCCAAGACCAAGAAGGCGACGACGATCAAGAGCCACCACAACGTGGGCGGCCTGCCGGAGACGCTGGGTCTGAAGCTGCTCGAACCGCTGCGCGACCTGTTCAAGGACGAAGTGCGCGAGCTGGGCGTTGCGCTGGGCTTGCCGCACGACATGGTCTATCGTCACCCGTTCCCGGGCCCGGGCCTGGGGGTGCGTATCCTGGGTGAAGTGAAGCGCGATTACGCCGATCTGCTGCGTCGTGCCGACGCGATCTTCATCGAAGAGCTGCGCAACACGGTCGAGCCGAATAGCGGCAAGACGTGGTACGAACTGACGAGCCAGGCATTCGCCGTTTTCCTGCCGGTCAAGAGCGTGGGCGTGATGGGCGATGGCCGCACGTACGAATGGGTGGTGGCACTGCGCGCCGTGCAGACGCAGGATTTCATGACGGCGCACTGGGCACATCTGCCGCACGACTTGCTCGGCAAGGTCTCGAACCGCATCATCAACGAAGTGCGTGGCCTGAACCGCGTTGTCTATGACATCTCGGGCAAGCCGCCTGCGACGATCGAGTGGGAGTGATGAGTCGTCCGGCACCGACCGGCACCGATTAGCATTTCCCCCTCCCGAAAAGCCCACGTCACTGTGGGCTTTTTTGCGTTTACGCGTGGATTCGGTCGGCAAAGGTTGGCGCGGTCCGGGCCAGCGCGGCGCCCGCACTACGACCTGCTCCGCAACGAAGAGGATCAACCGGCGCTGACCGACGACGACGTCATCGCCGTCCTGGCGAACCGCTATCGCCATGCGCAGCCGATCTCTCCCCAGGGGAAGGTGCGAGGCTCAGCGTCCCGAAAGCGAACGCAGGAAGGTTGGTACCTTGTCCTTGGTGGTCGTTTGCACGCGTGAGATGAGGGCGTGATCGACGTTCGGCAGGCCGTACGTCTGCGCGATATCGCCTTGCAAGCGACGCCAGAGGTGACACGTCATTTCCGTGTCGACCATTGCGCGGTGCGAGCGGCCGGTGCGGGGCAGGCCGAGCATCTCGGCCAGCATCGACAATTTGTGACTGTGCGCATGCGGATAGATGCGGCGCGAGGCGAGCAGCGTGCAGGCGAAGGCGTGGTCGGCGCGTTCGCCGAGCATGGCGAGCTCGGCCTGCCAGAAGCGTCGGTCGAAGCCTGCATTGTGGGCTACCACGGGGTGCTTGCCCACAAAACGCACGGCCTCTCGCATGACGGTTGCTACCGGCGGCGCCGACGCGATCATCTCGTTGGTGATGCCGGTCAATGCGACGACGTTCGAGGGAATGTATCGACCGGCGTTCATCAGGCTTTGATAACGGTCGACGATTTGGCCATCGCGCAGCAGTGCGACGGCGATTTCGGTGGCACGGTCGCCCTGTGCGGGTGACAGTCCGGTGGTTTCAAAGTCGAGAACGGCTACGGTTTGCATGGCTTTCGTGCGAAGCGTTGCCGCAATTCGGGATGCGGCAAAAATGGCAGACCCCGAATTATGCGCGAAATCATGTGAATCGCCCGACAAATGTCGATCGTCCGGTCCCCCTGACTCCGTTGACACCGCTACGATGTCACACTCAACGGCAGGCACGAGATGCGGGGGGCCACTCAAGCGGTTCGCATCTTCACGCACACGACTGTGCAAGTTCCTTCTCGCGCAATGGTCATCGTGCCGCCCAGCTTTTGGGCGCGCCGTCTCATGCTGTGCAATCCGGTGCCCGCATGCGCTTGCCGAGGGTGAGCGCCTCCCGCGTCGTCAAAACGACCGGTGTCGAAGCCGATGCCGTTGTCTTCCACTCGAAGCGTGAACTCGCCGTCGGCGTCACGGAGATCGACGCGCACGCGACTCGCCTTGCTGTGCTTGAAGACGTTGGTCAGCGCCTCCTGCAAAATGCGTTGGACTTCCAGCGATCGGGCAGCCCCCATTTCGCATCGCTCGATGCCGTCCACGTGCCATTCGCAATCGATCATCTGGCTCTCGAAGCGCGCGGTGGTTCGATGGCGCAGGGAAGCAATCTGTTCCGCCAACGTCTGCCGTCCGGCCGGATGCACCGTTGCGCTGTCGACAACGAAGCGCAGTTCATCCCGCAACTCTTTCAGCAAGTCCAGAAAACGCTCCGGTGGCAGCGTGTGCGGCGCATGTTCGATGGCGGCGATGCCCGACACCAACGTGCCACCCAACCCGTCGTGCAGATCATGGGCGAGATTGAGCCGCTCGGCGAGGCGAACGTTGGCGACCTCCAGTTCATGCTGGCGGTTCAGGGTTGAGGACAATTCGCGCCGGGCATCGCCGATCGCCTGACGAAGCTCGTCGTTGAATTGCGAGATGCGCCGTGCGTCGTCGGCGAAGCGCCGTGCCAGCACGACAGCCATGCCGATCATCAGGATCTGTGACGTTTGCGCGGTGTAGTAGACGTTGGAGTCGAGAACGCCGAAAAACACGAGAAAGTCGTGCAACCCGGCGGCGACGAACACGAGCGCACAGAGCGAGACGATTCGTTGTTCGATCTGCCGTTCGCGCCACGTCAGGACGAACAGCAGCACGCAGGTTGCCAACCACGTCACCCCGGGCACCACCGCCCAGATCGCGCGCAGCGTTTCCGTATAGGTTCGTGGCGCGACGATCAGCATCGTTGCGCCCACGCCAAACGTGACCCACATCGTGGTCTCGACGCGAGGTATTCGTCTGCCACAGAAGCGCAGCACGAACATCGTGAAGCAAGCGCAGTAGAAAAGAAACGCGATCGACACGAATAACTGCCAGCCATCGTTGGTCGCAAACGGCCACGGTCGCGTGACGATCTGGTTGACGGCGTAGAGCCACCAGGCGAAGGACATGAGGCTGAACCACCCGTACGACGTCTCCTGTCGGCGGTATAGCCAGAGCGTGAGTACCACGACGCCAAGCGTGACCGTGATCGCCAGACTGAAAAGCTGCAGATCGTGGCGTAGCCAGCGCGCCTTGTCGTAAGCCGAACGGATCTCGTCAGGCGATCCCAGCAGCACTGGACCGAGCCCCGGACTGTATGCGGCAAGGCCCGAGACGCGTATCAGCAGCACGTTGGCACCGGCGCGCAGCATCGGTGCATCGACGAGCCAGTGGCGGGGCGTATTCCACGCGCGAGTCAGCGGCTCGACCAGCGAATCGTCACGCGAAATCAGACTGCCGTTCAGATAGACGGCCCCGGCCATGTTCAGGTATTCCAGCATCAGCCCCTGCGCCCTGACGGGGGAAGGCGCTTGCCATGTCAGCCGGTACCAGACCACACCATCGAAATGCGGCCAACGCGATGTCCACACATCGGGCAGCGTAACGGGAACCCAGCCGGTATTCGGCGGCTGCATCGCCTGCCAGTCGCTGCGCACGGCTTCAACGTGCGCCAACGGCAGTAATGCGCCGGGAACGGAAGCGGAATCGGAAACGGAAACGGGACGAGGGGCGATGGATCGCTGCGCGTGCGCTGTCGTGGCGAGCAGGCAGAGCAGCGTGATCAGTATCAGGGCAACAAGCCGGAGATGCGGGCTTCGAAGACGGCCTGCGTGCGCGAGTTGACAGCCAACTTCTTGTAGATGTTCTTGATGTGACATGCGACCGTGAGGCTGGAGATGGAGAGCAATGCTGCAATCTCGCGGTTCGTCATGCCCTTGGCCACGAGTCCGAGAATCTCGACTTCTCGCGGGCTCAATGTCGATGGCGTATCGGACATGCGCGCCGATGCCGCGCCGCCACTGCTACCGGAAGACGAAGCTGCCGGTGTGCCTGATCCGCCGGCCGTGAGCGCAACCAGCCCCAGAATGTGGCGTGCCACGAACGGGTCGATCGGTGCGCCCCCGCGCAGCGCACTGCGAATCGACAGCGCGATCTCTGCGTCGTCGCGCTCCTTGAGCAGGTATCCCGTGGCGCCACGTTGCAGGGCCCCGACGATGATCTGCTCAGTACTCCACGCGGAGATTACCAGAATCGGCAGGGCGGGATCGTGCGCATGCAGCTCGCCGATCAAGTCGATGCCGCTACCGTCCGGCAGGCCCACATCGATCAAGGTGAGCGCAAACGGTTCGTCGGCGAGCACTGCCCGCGCCTGCGCGAGGCTCCCGGCGACCTGCACGGCGTCGTCAGCGTAGCCAAGGGAACGGAGAATGGCGCGCATGCGGATCTGCATGCCCGGATCGTCTTCTACGAGCAACAACGGACCGGGCAATACCGATTCGGCATTCGGAAACGTGCTGGCAGGCATGGCAGACGAATTGGAGAGAAGGGGGCGGCACCAAAACTTCGGTAGCAAAAAATAGCACGACTGCCAACGCGGCCGCCATCCCCGAAACAGGGGAGTGCCTGATCCCACGGTTTCAAAGTGACCGGCAGCGATGGATGTCGACTGTCACCGACGGTTGCTGACGGCGGCCGATGCTTCGTATTACTCATTTCTGGGGATGGATTACCGTATCGACCGGGTGGTATGTTGCTAAAAAATTGAGCGTACCCGGCGAAACATCACAAACGCGCACCACATTGCAAACCGGGCACACCGCTTGTCGTAGCGGCAACACAGCCTGGAATTTCGGGGGAAGCGTGCGAGACAAAACCGTCGCATTGCCGGCACCACTGCGGCTCACGACCCTTTGCGGGGCGGCCTGCGTCCTCTTCGCCGGTCACGCCGCAGCACAGTCGTCCGGCCCGTATGTGCTCGACTATCGCGGTGCGGCGGGAGGGTGTTGTACCTCCAACAACGGATATAACGGGGAAAACGGCCGCCAGGACGTCACGCAGACAGTGACGGGACTGAACATTCGCACGACAGGCGGCACCACTGGCGTGCTCGTCGACGTCAGCGGCGGCAACGGCGGAAACGGCAATACCAACGACGACGACAACGGCCGTGATCACTGGGGTGGCAACGGTGGCATCGGCCGCATCATCGACTTCACCCTCGCACAGAGCTCCGTCATAAGCACCGGCATCGGCGTCGCCGTACTTTCTGCCGGTGGCGACGGTGGCCTGTGGGGCAATCGCAGCAACGGTCACGGCATCGGCGGCGACGGTCATCTGGCCGCGCTTACGCTGATTGGCGGCTCGGTCACTGCTGTCGGCTACGGACTCTCGGCCCAATCCATCGGTGGTAACGGGAAAGACAGCGCCATTCCCTCGTTTGGTGGCCTTTCAGCGGGCCTGAATGCGGGTTACGGCGGCAATGCCGGAGACGCGAACATCACCGTCAAGGGCGGTGCCGCCATCACGGTGAGCGGCACGGGGGGCGCCGCAATTCGCGCGGAATCGCTTGGCGGTCAGGGCGGGCTCGGTGTCGACGACGATATCGCCGGTTATGTGGATTCCGGTTGGGGAGGCAATGCAGGGAACGTGAACGTCACGATTGCCGACGGCACGATTACCACGCACGGCAACGGCGAGGTCGGTGTCCTGGCCCGCGCCGTCGGAGGCAGCAGCCCGAAAGGGGCGGGCACCGATGTGAAAGGCGGGAATGGCGGCAATGCCGGGCGTGTGACCCTACAAAACGGCGCGGCCATTTCCACCGATGGTGCCAACGCCCCAGGTATCGCTGTCTACAGCCTCGGCGGTGACGGCGGCGACGGCGGCGATGGCAATTCGGGAAGTGGCTTCCCCGGGGGCGACGGCGGCACCCCGGGTGGTGCGTCCGTGACGAACTTCGGCAGCATCGCAACGCAGGGGCTCGGATCGACGGGGATTCGCGTGGCTGTCGTTGGCGGCAGCGGGGGCAATGGCGGTGCGTCCGGGCCCTGGTCGGGGCACGGCGGCGATGGCGGCGCGGGCGGCAACACCGGCGCGCTTGCGGTCGACATCGTCAATAACGGCAACATTCTCACGAACGGCCGCGATGCGATCGGCATCCTCACCCACGCCGTCGGCGGTGGCGCAGGGAACGCCGAAATCAGTCAAGGACTGATGAACATCGGTGGTGGTGCCGGCGGTAACGGCGGACAAGGCGGCAATGTCTACGTCCAGAACAACGGCGCGATATTCACGACGGGCGACCAGAGCCCCGCCACGGTGGTACAGAGCATCGGCGGCGGCGGCGGGCATGGCGGTGATGCAGATACGACGGGCATCATCGTGGGCATTGCGACAGGCGGTCGCGGTGGAGAGGGTGGCAGTGGCGGCACCGCCACGCTCGATCAGGCGGGGGCGATTTCCACGGCGGGCGCGGGGGCGGCCGGCGCTGTCGTCCAGAGTATTGGCGGCGGCGGCGGGGTCGGCGGGTCGTCGTCGGCGATCACGGTGGGCATTGGTCTGGGTGTCGCCGTCAGTCACGGTGGCAGTGGCGGGCAAGGGGGCATGGGGGGAACAGCCCGCGTGAGCGTCGACGAGGACGCAAGCGTGACCACGCAAGGCGTGAGTAGCGACGCCGTGGTCGCGCAGAGCATTGGCGGCGGTGGCGGGTATGGTGGCCTTGCCAGCGCTTCGAGCATCACCATTGCGCCTGATCTTGGGCCCGATCTCCCGACCGGCACGATAAGCCCTCATGTCAGCCTCGGGGGACGAGGCGGCGGCGGCGGAAACGGCGGATTGGCGCAGGTGGAGAATGACGGGAACGTCTCGACGCAAGGTGACCGAAGCCTCGGCATTCTGGCCCAAAGCATTGGCGGCGGTGGCGGCGCAGGCGGCAACGCCGCCGCCCCGTTGCGTGCGAAAACGGTGTCGGCGCCAGGGAGTCGGCTTGACCTCAGCGTCGGCGTTTCCATCGGTGGTGCGGGGGGCAGCGGCGGTGCGGGGGGCGTTGCCACGGTGACGAATGGCATCAACGGTATCGTCGAGACATCCGGCGATCACGCCATCGGCATTCTGGCGCAGAGCGTCGGCGGCGGGGGCGGCAGTGGCGGCAGCGTGCAACAGGAGACTGCCCAGTCGTTCTCGGCAACGCTCGGTTCGCCGACTTCCGCCCTTGGCACGTTGCAGACGATAACCCAATGGCTGGAGAAGTCCGGTCAGTCGTTGAACGTAAAGTTCGGCTCGCTCAAGCTCGGTGTCGACGTACGCGTCGGTGGCGCCGGTGGCAGCGGTGGCGATGGCGTTGGTGCCAGCGTGTTCAACAGTGGACAAGTCACGACCGCCGGAGACGGTGCGGCCGCCATCGTCGCACAGAGCGTCGGGGGCGGTGGTGGTAGTGGCGGGACGGCCACGTCGACGAGCGCGTCGAGCCTCATGTCGAGTATCGACAGTTTGCTCGGTGTGGTGACGGGGAAGGTCGGTCAGTATTTTCAAGTGTCGCCGAACACCGGTACCAACGTTGCCGTGGGCGGTGCGGGCGGGAGCGGGGGCAACGGCGGGCCGGTCGACGTGACGCAATCCGGCGCCATCGGCACGAAGGGCTTCGCCTCTCCCGGCATCGTGGCGCAAAGCATCGGCGGCGGCGGCGGCGCGGGTGTTTCGACCGCACAGAATCTCGACGTCTTCCTGTCCAACTGGGCCGCGAAGGACGCGCCCGGCATCCTGAGCGAAATCACTCGCATCGTCGATCTGCTCGGTTCCAATCTGGCGAGCGCCCAGCACAATGTGAACGTGAGTGTCGGCGCGAAAGGCGGAGGCGCGGGATATGCCGGGCCGGTGACTGTCGACGCGAGCAGCGCGTCGAGCCGGATTCAAACGCTCGGCGACAGTTCGCCGGGCATTCTCGCGCAAGGGATTGCAGGCGGTGGCGGCTACGCCGGTGCAAGCGCCTATACGTTCGGACCCAGCACACTCGGCGCGACGATCGGGGCCACGCAACCCGCGCTATCGCTGTCGCTCGGCGCCGCATACGACGCGACGATCAGCAGCGTGAGCGCCACTTCGTTTCCTGTGGTCGTGAAAAGCGGTGGCGTCATCGGCACGCACGGAGACGATTCGAGCGGTGTTCTCGCTCAGAACATTGCGGGCGGCGGTGGCGTTGCCGTCGCCAATCTGGCGGGGAACGTCAGCACGCATCTCTCACAAGGACAGGTGGCGACGTCACCCACATTGACACTGGGCGCGACGGTGACCGGCACGACAGCACCGGCGCTCGTTCGCAGCGGCGCTGTGACGGTGACGAATACCGCTGCCATCAATACCACGGGAGCCCTGTCACACGGCATCTTCGCGCAATCGGTGTCGGGCGGTGGCGGTGCCGCAGGTTGGGTCTCGAGCGGCGGCGCGACGTCGTTGCTCGCGGGGCCTGTGATGCAACTAGGCGCGTCGCAATCGGGCGCCAGCAGCCTTTTGGGTGTGGCTGGCAATGTGAGCGTCCTGCTCGGCGCACCGGCAACGATATGGACGGCAGGGGCGCTCTCGTTCGGTGTGCTGGCGCAGAGCATTGGCGGGGGCGGCGGTTATGCCGCATCGGTGAGCGACGGGCAGCCGTCATCGCTGCCGGTCACCAGCTTGCAGTTAGGTGCGCAGGGGCAAACCGGGGGTGCGGGGGCGCAGGTCAGTGTGACGACGGACGCCGGATCGGCGATTCAGACGCAGGGTCGGAACGCGTTCGGTGTCGTTGCGCAAAGCGTGGGCGGCGGCGGCGGTATCGCCGGCCTCACGACGAGCCCCGGTCGCGTTACGCTTGCGTCGGTGAACAACACATTCACCGCCGCTGGCGCGAACGATGGCGGCACAGTCAACGTATCGGTAGCCGGTGCGGTGAAGACGACCGGAGACGGCGGGGCCGGCGTCGTCGCGCAAAGTGTCGGCGGCGGCGGTGGCATTGCCGGCGATGCAGCGTCCGTCACCTATGGGGCGAGCGTTGTACATCTGGCCGACATCGCAGGGGCGGTGGGCGCGGGCAACACGGTGACGGTCAACGTTGTGGGCAGCGTCGCCACGTATGGCGCCAACGCGCCGGCCATCCTCGCCATGAGTCTCGGGGGTGGGGCCGTGTTCAGCGACGCTGGCATCCTGCTCAAGAATTCGGGCAATGCGACGGGTAACAGTGGTGGTGCTGTGAGCGTGGCGATTCAGCCTGGCGCGACGGTCGTGGCGATGGGGGCGGGTTCGCCGGCAATCGCCGCGATCAGCATGGGACGCACCGGGGGCAATGCGAGCGATACCACACAAGGCAAGCCGATCAGCGTGAGCATCGGCGACGGGGCGACCGTGGCTGCCAATGCGACATCCGGGATCGGCGTGCTGGCGATCACGACGGATGGGGTGAGCCTCGACAACGCGGGCACGCTCACTGCGGCTACGGCAATCGAATCGACGAGCCGCACGAGCGTGAACAATACGGGACGGGTTCAGGGGAACGTACAGCTCACGACGGACAGCACATTCGTCAACCAGCAAAGCGGTGTGTTCTACACGGCGAGCCGGGTCACGACCGGGCTGTTACAGAACTACGGCACGCTCAATCCGGGCGGTCCGGGCGTGTTTCAGGCATCGACCGTTGACGGCGCGTTTTCGCAGACCGGCACCGGTATCTACGCGCCCGACCTCGATTTCACGCGTCACAACAGCGATTTTCTGGTGACCACGGGTGCGCTCACGTTCGGTGGCAGCGTTGTGCCGGTGCTGCACAATCCGGTCAAGAACGTCTGGCTCGGTATTGGTCACTTCGACCGTGCGCCGACGGGCGAGTCCGCGACGGCGAAAAGCACGGCGCTCGTCTTCAGCTATCAGATGAAGGACCACTATGGTGGCACGCAGGATCCCCTGATCTCCGTCGACGCCAACTTCAAACCGCAAGGCGTTGCGCTCAATGGAAATCAGTCGTCGTTTGCCAATCACTTGCAATGGTTGTGGGATCAGGGGCTGGTTGACGCCGGCCCGCTGTTCCAGCCGTTTGCCAGCGTGGGAGACGCAGCGAGCTATCGCCGGACGCTCAACACGATGTCGGGCGCCGCGTCGCTCATGCGCGCGGGATCGCGGGGGCAGGAGAACTTCGATTTTCTGAATCGCCTGATGAGTTGCCCGCAGTTCATGAGTGGCGGAACGCGCTTGTCGGAAGGGAGTTGCGTCTGGGCCCGTGTGATCGGCACCCGCGCAGACCGCTACGATACGGCCGACGACGTCGGCTTTCGCAGCCAGCAGGTGACCTATCAGTTTGGCGCACAAAAAGAAATCGCACCGGACTGGTTCCTGGGGGGCTCGGCCAGTTACGTGGTGACACACGCCCGATCGTCCGACCAGTCGCTGGACGTTTCCAGCGATGGTTTCCGAGCCGGCGTCACGCTCAAACGGCAGATAGGGCCGTGGCAGGTTGCGCTGGCGTTGCTGGGCGGGTACGAAAGCGGCACGCAGAACCGTACCGTTGCGTATCCGGAAGCCACCGTGCGAGCGAGCAGTCAACCGAACGCGTTTTTCGTCGGGGCGCGGTCGCGGCTCTCGTATCAGCTCAACTTTTCGGGGTGGTATGTGAAGCCCTATACCGATCTGGACGTCGTGTACGACCGTAGCGGCGCCTATCGCGAGAACGGGGCGGGGGTGTTCGATCTCGCCGTGTCGGGACAGGGGCATACGACGGCGATCCTCAGTCCCGCCGTCGAAGTGGGCGGGCGGTTCGATCTGCGAGGCGCAACGCTGCGCCCGTACCTGTCGCTTGGCATGAGTTTCGCGTCCACACGCCGCCTGAGCACCGACGTCTCGTTCGTACAGTTCCCCGGCGCGTCGTTTGCGGTCAGTGCGTCGCAGCCGCGCGCGTACGGCAACGTGTCGGCAGGTGTCGAATTGCTATCGGACAAGGGCCTCGAAGTCCGTGCGGAGTACAGCCTTCGCACGGCCCCTTCGCAGACGGTGCAAAGCGCTGCATTGCGCTTGGCGAAGCACTTCTGAGTCGGCCTTCATTGAAATGACGAAGGCCCGGACGATCGGTCGTCCGGGCCTGCAGATGCTCAGGAGGGGATCAGGTCCGTGCGGCGTCGGCTGCGGCTTTCAGCACGTCGCGAACGCTGTCGATAAATTCTCCGGTGCGCTCGACACTGGTCTTTCCGTCCAGCCAGTTCCATGTGAAGCAGAACGTCACGCGCGTCTTGCCCACGAGCATTTGTGCGGCGAAGCACAACGCGTGAAAGTTCTCCCAATCCAGGCTGCCGCCTTTGCCATAGGCCGGCAGTCCGTCGGGCACCGTCATCCACGCAGCATCCGCCATGGCCGAGATGCGCTTGAATTCGACCAGCGTCTCGGGCTTATGGAAGAAGCGGCCGTTCAGCGTGTCGCGATACCAGTTCACGAGGTCGGTGGCCGAACTCGTCATGGTCTGCTTGTCGTTGATGACGTCCCTGCGCGGCGTGAGCCCGAGCGTCTCACCATGTTCGAGCTTTTGCATGCCCGCCCAGCCGAGATCGGTGCCCGGGGCGGCGCCCGCGAGATACGAGAAAAGGATTCGCGTGGAATCGGGAACGTGCGGCGTACTCAGTTGCGCCTGGCGGATGAGGTCGCGTACGCGCTGCGGCCCCACTGCGGCGAGGGTAATGTCGGTGCCGATGTTATCGCTGTGCGCGATCATCGATTCGAGCGCGGTGCGGTATTGCGTCTGCCCGCTCAGGCCGATCAACACAGGACTGCCCGGCGTGCGAACCGTGTCGTTCACGTCGCATTGTTTCGTGCCGGCGAGGCCGTTGCGGCCCGTTTCGGCGTCGATGAGAAACTGCGCCAGGATGAACGTCTTGACGGCACTGCCGACGAACAGATAACGATTGGGTTCGTAGGCCGAGGTCCAGCCGGTGCCATTGGGGACGTCTGCGATGACCAGGCAACTCGACGTCGCGGGCTCATGTTTCCCGAAGCGCAGTACGGCGTCGTCAAGCGCCGGGCGGCCGGCCGACTTTGCGCTGGGAGACTGCACGAGCAGTGCGGGCGCTGCGAGCGAGGCGGCAGCGAGCTTGAGTGTGCGTCTGCGGTGAGGCTGGAACTCGGTCATGCGAGAGGACTCCGGAACGAAGGGGAAGCTGAGGAAACCGAGGAAACCGGTAAGGCGCGCAGCGCTCAGGGTGTCGCCAGGTCGTTTGCGCATCGAGGTTCGCAGCGACATTAGCATGGCGCCCCCGGATGAATCGATACCGCGTTTTGGGTAGTCGGCCCTCATGACGTCGGTCCCTCCTGCTGGCCGAGGTCCTTCCGCTCCTTTCCGACGTCAGACCGAGCGCGTAAGCCCGCCGTCGACGCGAATGTTCTGGCCGGTAATGTAACCGCCACCCTCGGACGCCAGGAACGCCACCGTCGCCGCGATTTCTTCGGCTTTGCCGTAACGCTGCATCGGCACACTTTCCCGGCGTGTCTCCTGTTGCGGCAGGCTGTCGATCCAGCCCGGCAGAATGTTGTTCATCCGCACGTTGTCCTTTGCGTACTTGTCGGCGAACAGCTTCGTGAACGACGCGAGCCCGGCACGGAACACGGCCGACGTCGGGAACATCTCGCTCGGCTCGAACGCCCACGCCGTCGAGATGTTGATGATGACCCCGGCGCCTTGCTTCTGCATGATCGGCGTGACAAGGCGCGTCGGGCGGATCACGTTCATCAGATAGGTATCCATGCCCCGATGCCAGTCCTCGTCGGTAATCTCAAGGATCGGGGCGCGCGGGCCGTGCCCGGCACTGTTGACCAGCACGTCGATACGTCCCCATCGGGCGACGGCCACCTCGACCAACTGGGCCAGCGCCTCATTCGACTGGTTCGATCCCGTGATGCCCACGCCGCCAAGCTCGGCAGCCAGTGCTTCGCCCTTGCCAGACGAGGACAGAATGCCGACCTTGAAGCCGTCAGCGGCCAGTCGTCGTGCGGCTGCCGCACCCATGCCGCTGCCGCCGGCCGTAATCAGTGCCACTTTTTCTACTGTCATTCGAATGTTCTCCCGGGTGTTTCAGATGATGCCGGCACACACCCATGGCGTCCGGCCCGCATGATTGATGGATAAGAGCGTAACATCGCGACGAGTGCCAGACGAATCAGATTTCGACACGTTATTCAGTAGAAAAATTACACCATGACGGAAGCCATAGGCCGTTTGCCATCGCTCAACGCACT
Organism: Pandoraea pnomenusa; assembly: GCF_040391475.1. Taxonomy (GTDB): domain Bacteria; phylum Pseudomonadota; class Gammaproteobacteria; order Burkholderiales; family Burkholderiaceae; genus Pandoraea; species Pandoraea pnomenusa_C. The sequence goes on from NZ_JBEBXS010000040.1 coordinate 16,111, forward strand.
GCGCGCCTTCGAAGCGGCGAGCCGGCATCTCAATTTTCGGATCGCCGCGGAGGAGCTTGGCGTGACGCAAGGTGCGGTCGCGCAGCAGGTGCGCGGGCTCGAGGCCGAGCTGGACATGAAGCTCTTCGAGCGCCACCCGCGCGCGCTCACGCTGACGGAGAACGGGCGGCGCTATGCCGGGAGCGTGAGGCGTGCGTTCGATCTTCTGACGGAAGCGACGCAGGCATTGCGCCCCGAGCCGCTGCGACTGACGGTCAGCGTGACCCCCACGTTTGCGTCGAAGTGGCTGATACCACGCCTTCCTGCGTTCCTCGAAGCGCATCCCGACATCGATCTGCGTATTCTGGCCACTGACCGGCTCTCCCATTTTCAGGCGGATGCCGTGGATCTCGCCGTCCGCTACGGTCGCCCGCCGTTCGGGGGCGGGCTGGTCGTGGAGCCCTTGTTCGAGGAGATGCAGATTGCCGTGGCGTCGCCCCACGTGATCGCAACAAGCGGTCACCCTGCAACGTCCGGTAGCTTGCTCGGGCACGCCTTGCTCCATGACGCGCACAACGCGTGGCCGCAGTTTCTCGAGCAAGCGATGCCGGGCGCGCCACTATCAGCGGCGAAGAATGTGCGTTTCAATCAGACGGCGCTTGCCATCGACGCGGCCGTTGCCGGGCAGGGGCTGGCGCTGGCACACGTCGATTTCGTCGCAGCCGATGTGGTCGCCGGCCGTCTGGTTCGCCTGTTCGATACGGCGCTGCGAACCGGCGCGGGCTTTTACATCGTTTATCCGAGGCGCACGCGTCACGCCGCCCAGATTGCCGACGTCCACGCCTGGCTGTTGCGCGAAGCGCGAGACGCGTCCACCTGAATCATCCCCGGCCGCGTTGCACGAAGCCGTGCCGTCTTGCCGCGAACGCCACGCCCCACGCGGCGAGTGCGAGGGCAAGCAGGACCTTCGGCAATGCCCCGGCGCCCCACGTCGAGAGCACGGCGCCGCCGAGTACACCGCTAGCTGCGAATGACAGATTGAAGACCGTCACGAGCATCGATTGCGCGACGTTCTCGTGCTTGCCCGCCGCGTTGCCCAGCGCGGTCTGCAGCAAGGTTGGCGCGCCGCTGAAGCTCAGGCCCCAGAGCACGGCACCCGCCGCCAGTACAGGCCACGAGGCCGGCCACGCGTCGAAGGCAACGATCACCACCCCGAACGAGGCGAGCGCCCAAAGAACGAGCCTGCGAAGCCAGCGATCCACCCACATTCCGATCCCCCAGAGTCCCACGAGCGTAAAGATGCCGAACGTCGAGAGCAGGGTGGCGAGCCGGTCGCCCATGTCCGCCGACGCGAGAAAGGGCGCGATGTAGGTATAGAGCGTGTAGTGCGCTACGACCCAGAGCATGACCACGCTCAGCACCGGACGCACACCCGGCAGTCGCAATACGTCGCGCACAGGGGCGCGTGTGTCCGGCTCGCCGTCGTTGTCGGTGTTTGCCACGTCGGGGACGATCAGCAGGATCCAGCCCATCAGCACCAGCGCGAATGCCGACAGCCCCCCGAACACCCAGCGCCAGCCAATGAGATGGCCAAGCGCCGTAGCGGCCGGTACGCCGATGGCCAGGGCCAGCGGCACGCCGAGCATGGCGAACGCCAGCGCGCGTCCCTGACGGGCAGGGCTTACGAGCCGCCGGGCGTACGTCGCGATTTCACTCCAGGCCAGACCGGTGGCGAGGCCGACGACAAAGCGCGCGGCAAGCGTCAGCGTGAAGTCGGTCGAGAGCGCGGTCACGGCGTTGCAAACGGCGAAGCCGAGGAGGGCCACGACCAGCACTGTGCGGCGCGACCACCGATGCAGCAGGACGGTGAGCGGCACGGCACCGAGTCCCGCGCCCAATGCGCAGAACGTGACCATCTGGCCTGCCCACGATTCCGAGATACCGAAGCCGTCGGCCAGTTGCGGCAGTAGCCCGGCGGGCACGGTTTCGTTGCCGGCGGCCACGAACGTGGCAAGCATCAGCGCGACCATCGATGCCCAGGGTGTGGCGTCCGACCGTCTCTGCGTCGCGTTCGTCGTGCAACCGTGGGCACGGGCGGCCGAGTTGCGAGAGGGGGCGGACGAGGGAGCTGAAGACGGAGCTGAAGACGGAGCGGAAGAGGAGGCGGGAGGTGTGGCAGACATGGACATTCATCAAATGTGGCGTACCCGGACGGGACGATGCGATATAGTCTGCCAATGCGCGTTATATTTGATAATTCGTTGGAAATTTGAATTACTTTCAAATCTGGATGGAAGATGGCGACAGACAGACTTGGCGATATGCGTCTTTTTGCGACGGCGGCGACGCTGGGAAGCCTTTCTGCGGCTGGACGCAAGTTGGGGCTCTCGCCTGCCGCCGCCAGCGCACGTCTGACCAAGTTGGAGGCGACGTTGCAGACACGTCTGTTCGTGCGCACGACGCGTCAGTTGCGCCTGACCGACGAGGGGCGAGTCTATCTGGCGCACTGTCTCGTCGCGTTGCAGGCTATCGACGACGGCGAGGCGGCGCTGCAGGCAGGGTGCGCGGCCATTCGCGGCAAGATCCGGCTGTCGGCCTCGACCGACTTCGGGTTGCATACGTTATCGCCGTGGCTCGACGAGTTCACGGCGCGATATCCCGACGTGCGGCTCTCGCTGACGCTGACCGACTCGATCTCCAACCTGGTGCAGGACGATGTCGATCTCGCAATCCGCTTCAGCGAGCCGGATGACGGTACGCTCGTGGCGCGGCGGCTGGCGCCGATGTGTCGCGTCCTGTGTGCATCGCCTGCCTATCTGGCCCGGTATGGCGAACCGCAGACGCCGGACGCGCTCGCGGAGCACCGCTTTATCGTGCTGGTGACGTCATCTGGCCCGCTCAACGAGTTCCATTTCCGGCGCGACGAGACGACCTGGCAGTTCACGGTGCCGCTGGCGCAGGCATGGGAGACGAACGACGGCACGCTGGCGCGCCGCTGGGCGCTCGACGGCCGCGGTATCGTGCGAAAGACGTTGTGGGATGCGGCGGAAGACGTCCGTGCGGGACGGCTGAAAATCCTGCTTTCCGATTACATCGCGAAGGAGCCGGGTGTGTACGCGGTGCGACATCGCACGCGTTATATGGTGCCGCGTGTGCGGGCGCTGCTCGACTTTCTGATCGAGCGGTTTGCTCAGGCGTCTGCGGCGTGGCCGGACATTGATACTTGCCGCGTGTAACGCGCGAACTTCATGTCATCATACGGCATGGCACAGATCCCACTCTTCCCGCTCGGTAACGCCCTGTTTCCTGCCGGGGTGTTGCATCTGCGCATCTTCGAGGTGCGCTATCTCGACATGATCAAGCGATGTCTGGCCGACGGCACGGAGTTCGGTGTCGTCGTGCTGCGTCAGGGCAGCGAGGTACGCCTGCCGGATGCCGTCGAGGAGCCCGCGATGATCGGCACCCTGGCGCGCATCGACGACTGGCGCGCCCCCATGCCCGCGCTGCTCGAACTCGTGTGCCGAGGCACGACCAAGTTCGCGTTGACGTCCGTCGAGTTGGGGAAATATGGATTGTGGATGGGCGAGGCCGAGAGGCTGCCGGACGATCCCGCCATGACCGTGCCCGAGTCGTTGCAGGTCAGCGCGGATACGCTGGGCAAACTTATCGCGGGGTTGCAACGCGACCCGGCACGGGCGGCGAAATTGCCGCTGGCGCCGCCGTACCGGCTGGACGAATGCGGCTGGGTGGCCGATCGCTGGGCCGAACTGCTGCCGCTGCCGCCGCACGAGAAGGAAACGCTGCTGGGCATGGCGGATCCGGTGGCGCGTCTCGCGCGCATTCAGGCATTTCTGACCGATCACGGCGTGTTGTCCTGATCGCCGGAGCGCGTCCCGTCCACGCGACATTTCTCGGCGGTCGCCGGAACAGGCGATAATGCCGCCTGCCACGTTTTTCCTGCCGACGTATCAACGCGTTTCGCCGTGCAATCTCCGGCGGTCGCGGTACGGCGGCATCGTCACACACACTCATGACAGTCCAGATCAACGAAGAACTCAAGGCGTACATCGATCCGCTCACGCCTGACGAATTTGCCGCGCTCGAACAGAGCCTGCTTGCCGAGGGGTGCCGCGACGCACTCGTGCTCTGGGGCGACGTGCTGGTCGACGGCCACAATCGCTACGAAATCTGCCGCAAGCACGCGATCGAATTCCGCACGGTGCAGAACCCGTCGTTCAAATCGATGGATGACGTGCGGTTGTGGATGATCGACAACCACCTCGGCCGCCGCAGCGTGTCCGACTACCAGCGCGGGGTGCTGGCGTTGCGCAAGAAGACGATTCTCGAGGCGCGCACGGGTGGCGGCAATGCCGAAGCGCCTGCACCGGGAGATGTGCCGCAGGCGGCGGCGCTCAGCGAGCGCGGCGAAGCGGAAGGCGGCAACACGTCGATTCCCGCACACACGATGGCACTGACGCGCGCGGCGCTGGCGCGTGCGGCGCGTCTGTCGAGCAATACGCTGGGGCAGATCGAACAGATCCACAACGCGGCGGCCCCGGAACTCGTCGACGCCGTGAAGCGTGGTGAAGTCTCCATCAACGCGGCGGCCGCCGTGTCGACGTTGCCGCAGGCGGCGCAGGTCGCCGCCGTGGAGGCGGGCAAGCAGGAGTTGCGCGAGCTGGCGCGCCAGGTGCGTGAGGCGCGCCCGGTCAAGCCGCGCAAGAAGAAGGACGAGGAGAGCGTCGAAGACGACGACGGCACGCCGCCGTGGGACACCGCAGCCGATCCGTCCGACGAGCTTACGCGCCTGTCGAAGGAACTCAAGGCCATGACGGCCGAGCGCGACGCGCTCAAGAAGAAAGTGGCGCACCTGACCATCGCGCTCGCCGAGGCGCGCGCCGGGAAATAAAGGATCCAATTGCCAAACATGCGATTTTGGATCCAATTCTTGGCGATGGGATCCGAAGTCGCGTCGGGCATGAGAAATATGCTCTAATCGCGCCATGCGAACCCCCGGACCCCAAGCACTTCATCAGGCCATCCGCGACACGCTTCGAGACGAGATCTTGAGCGGCGTACTCCCGGGTGGGTTTCAACTACGTCAGGAAGCGTTGGCCGAGCGTTTCAAATCGAGCCGGGTGCCGGTTCGTGAAGCGCTGCGACAACTGGAAGCGGAAGGATTGGTCACGCACCATCTGAACCGCGGTGCGACCGTGGCGAGCATGAATCTCGAGCAGTTGTGCGAATTGCTCGACATTCGCGTGGCGCTCGAATGCCATGCGGCCAAGCTGGCGGTGCCCAACATGGCCGAGCGAGACTTCCAGCTCATGGAGCAGATCCTGGCCGACTACTCGGCGTCGGAAGTCGTTTCCGAATGGGCGGAGTACAACCGGCGTTTCCACCTCGCGCTCTCGGCGCCTGCCAACAACCGACGACTGCGCATGCTCATCGAAGAGTATTGCCTCAATACCGACCGCTATTCGCATCTCGCGATGTCGCAGGCAACGGGCAAAGAGCAGCCGCAGCACGATCACTACGAAATTCTGGCGGCATGCCGTCGTCGGGATGTTTCGACGGTGGTGTCGTTGCTCGAATCTCACATCCTCACCACGCGCAACGAAATCAAGGCGATGGCGCGCGAAGACGTCGGTTTTCTGTCCCGCGCCGCCATCTGAGCGCGCGGCGCGGCAGGGGCGGCACGGCGGTTGCGGCCGTGGCCGGATGTCAGAAATATGCGGTAACACGGGGCTGCCGCCCGATGGCGGCGGCATCCGAAATCATGATGACCGGCCGTTCGATCCGGTGCTATCGTGAGCGTCATCGTCTCTGGTGAGGTGAACCATCATGGCTGCAAACCCTGCGTCGGTTCCGAGTCGGTCTCCCTCCAAAGTGTCCACCGTGATTCGCGTCACGAGTGGCAACTTCATGGAGATGTTCGACTTCTTCCTCTTCGGCTTCTACGCCACCCATATCTCGGCGACGTTCTTCCCCTCGGGCGATGAGTTCGCGTCGCTGATGCTCACCTTCATGACCTTCGGCGCCGGCTTCCTGATGCGACCGTTGGGCGCCATCATTCTGGGCGCTTACGTCGACCGGATCGGACGGCGGAAGGGCCTCATCGTGACCCTGGCCATCATGGCGATGGGCACCGTCCTGATCGCCTTCGTGCCCGGGTTCGCGACCATCGGCTATGCCGCGCCGCTGCTCGTGCTGATCGGTCGGTTGCTGCAGGGCTTCTCGGCGGGCGTCGAACTCGGCGGCGTGTCCGTCTATCTGTCGGAGATGGCGACGCCGGGCCACAAGGGCTTCTACGTGAGCTGGCAGTCGGCGAGCCAGCAGGTCGCGATCATCGTGGCCGCAATGCTCGGCTACTTGCTCAACAAATGGCTCATGCCGGCGCAGGTCGCCGATTGGGGCTGGCGGATTCCGTTCTTCATCGGTTGCCTGATCGTGCCGGTGCTGTTCATCCTGCGGCGTTCGTTGCAGGAGACCGAAGCGTTTCTGGCGCGCAAGCACCGGCCGAGTACGGGCGAGATCTTCCGCTCCATCGCGCAGAACTGGGGGCTGGTGGTGGCGGGCACCATGCTCGTTGCCATGACGACCGTTTCGTTCTACCTGATCACCGTCTACACCCCGACGTTCGGCAAATCCGTGCTGAAGCTCTCCACCACCGACGCATTGGCCGTCACCTTCTGCGTGGGGTTGTCCAACTTCTTCTGGCTGCCGGTCATGGGGGCATTGTCCGACCGCGTGGGGCGGCGTCCGTTGCTGATCGTCTTCACCGTCCTGACCATCCTCACGGCGTATCCGGTAATGGCGTGGCTCGTCGTGCAGCCCACGTTCGAGAAGATGCTCATGGTCGAACTGTGGCTGTCGTTCCTGTATGCGAGCTACAACGGGGCCATGGTCGTGGCGCTGACCGAGATCATGCCGGTGGACGTGCGCACGGCCGGCTTTTCGCTCGCCTACAGTCTGGCGACCGCATTGTTCGGTGGATTCACGCCGGCGGTGGCCACGGGGTTGATCCAGTTGACCGGCAACAAGGCGGCGCCCGCCTGGTGGATGACCTTCGCGGCGGTGTGCGGCCTGATCGCCACGTTTGTGCTCTATCAGAAGCGAAGCGCATCCAATTCCGCGATGGCCTGACGACCCAATGACCTGATGGTCGGCGCAAAGCCCGCAAGCGTTGGCGGGGGCGGGCTGTGCGAGAATAGCGCATTGCCGATAGCGGCCAATTGCGCTGTGCGGCGCGCCGTCCGCGGGGACGGGGCGATGCGCAGCGGCTTTTCGTCAACGTTTCATGAATCGAGATTTACCCGCGACCGACGAGACCTACATGGGCCTGGCGCTCCAGCAGGCTCGCGCCGCGATGGCGCAGGGCGAGGTGCCCGTGGGTGCCGTGGTCGTTTGCGACGATCAGGTGGTCGCCGTCGGGCACAACTGCCCGGTGGGCGGCCACGATCCGTCGGCGCATGCCGAGATGCAGGCGTTGCGCGCTGCGGCGCAGGTATTGGGCAACTACCGTCTTCCTGAGTGCGAACTGTACGTGACGCTCGAGCCGTGCGTCATGTGCGCGGGCGCGATCATGCATGCGCGCATCAAACGAGTCGTCTACGGCGCGGCCGATCCCAAGACCGGGGCGTGTGGCAGCGTCGTCGACCTGTTTGCGGAACCGCGCCTCAACCATCATGCCGAAGTCGTTGGCGGCGTCATGCGCGACGAGTGTGTCGGCGTACTCCAGACATTCTTCAGCGAGCGGCGTGCTGCGGCGAAGGCACGGCGTTTGTCCGAGGCGGCGGCTGCCGCCGATCCCTCCACATCTCCCCCCGGATCTTCCAATTGACGCAGACCAGGCTGATTGAACTGATTGCGCCATCCGGCTACGCGCCGGATGCCGACGTGGCGACGCGCGGCGTCGAGGCGCTGGAGCAACTTGGCTATACCGTAGGCAATCGAGAGGCGTTGTCACGCCGGTACCTGCGCTTCGCGGGCACCGACGCGCAACGCATTGCCGAGATCAATGCGCTGGCGGAGCGGGATCATCCCGTGCCGGACATCATCCTCGCCGTGCGCGGCGGCTACGGCGCCGTGCATCTGCTCGACCAGCTCGACTACGAAGGGCTGCATCGCCGACTGTCGGGCACCCCGGTGGCGATCGTCGGTCACAGCGACTTCACCGCCATTCAGCTCGCGCTGCTTGCGCAGTCCCACCTGACGACGTTCGCCGGTCCCATGCTGCTGGCGGACTTCGGCGCCGACCCGTTGAGCGAGTTCACGCTGAATCAATTCCAGACGGTCCTGCGTTCGCCGACACACGTCGTCGAGTGGCAGGGTGACGGCGCGAGCGGCGACGTCGACGTCTCCGGCACCTTGTGGGGCGGGAATCTGGCGATGGTGTGCAGCTTGATCGGTACGCGGTACCTGCCGCAGATCGAGGGCGGGGTGCTGTTCGTCGAGGATGTCAACGAGCCGCCGTATCGGGTCGAGCGGATGCTGTACCAATTGCATCAGAGCGGCATTCTGGCGCGTCAGCGGGCGCTCGTGCTCGGCGACTTCTCGCAGTACCGGGTGAGCGATTACGACAATGGCTACGACATGATTGCCATGATCGAGAGCATGCGCAAAGTCGTCGGTATTCCAATTGTGACCGACATGCCGTTCGGGCATTGTGCCGACAAGCTCACCTTGCCGGTCGGCGGGCAGGCCCGATTGCAGACGGCGAGTGCGCAGGTCAGGCTCTCGCTTACGGGATATCCCTATATGGCCGCGTAACGCGAGTCACGCGCGAGCGACGGTCCGGGCGAGCCGCCTCAAGTTCGCTTGCGGCGGCCAATGAAGCACGTTGAGTCGAAAAGACGGCTCGGCGTGCTTTTTTCATTTGCGTGCGAGATATGGCGAAGATTGCGCATCTTGCAAGATGTTTGGCCATGATTTCAACAGGTAAGGCCTGGGCGTCGGGTGCCCCGCGAGGGCGGAAGGGTGGAGATTTTGACGGTGGCGCGCGTGGACCACGTGTGACGCGGCCGGGGTGACTATACGATTAAGCGCAGCCTGAATATCTGAATATGGCTATGTCTCGGCCGTATGTATTTGGCTACACTTCTTCGATCGTTTCGCCATCAGAAGGATGCCAAGACATCATGGCCAGCAACAACGCTAGCACCCAGGAATATCCTCGCGACCTGATCGGTTACGGCCGTCATGTGCCGTTTGCCGACTGGCCGGGGCGTGCGCGTATCGCCGTCCAGTTCGTGCTCAATTACGAGGAAGGCGGGGAGAACTGTGTCCTGCACGGTGATCGTGCGTCCGAGCAGTTCCTGTCCGAAATCATTGGTGCGGCCGCCTACGAGGCCCGCCACATGAGCATGGAGTCCATTTACGAATATGGCTCGCGTGCAGGCGTGTGGCGCATTCTGCGCGAGTTCGAGCGTCGCGGCCTGCCGTTGACCGTGTTCGGCGTGGCGATGGCCATGCAGCGTCATCCGGAAGTCACCGCCGCGTTCCAGGAACTGGGCCACGAGATTGCGTGCCACGGGTGGCGCTGGATTCACTATCAGAATATTGACGAGGCGACCGAGCGCGAGCACATGCGCATCGCCATCGACATCTTCAAGGAAATGACCGGCAGCGCGCCGCTGGGTTGGTACACCGGCCGCGACAGCCCCAACACGCGACGACTCGTCGTCGAGCAGGGCGGCTTCGTGTACGACTCCGACAATTACGGCGACGATCTGCCGTTCTGGACGCAAGTGCAGACCGGCAGCGGCGAGGTCAAGCCGCATCTCGTGGTGCCGTACACCCTCGACACCAACGACATGCGCTTTGCTGCACCGCAGGGCTTCAACACGGCGGACCACTTCTTCCACTACCTGCGCGACGCCTTCGACGTTTTGTACGCCGAAGGCGACGAGGCGCCGAAGATGTTGTCGATCGGCATGCATTGCCGGTTGCTGGGCCGTCCGGGCCGTTTCGCGGCGTTGCAGCGGTTCCTCGACCACATCGAAAAGCATGATCGTGTGTGGGTGTGTCGCCGAATCGACGTGGCGCGGCACTGGCAGGAGCGTCATCCGTTCGTGGCCGCATAAGCACCTGAACCCGGCGACCGCGCCCGAAGGGCAAGTGGTCGCCAGCATTGAAACTGAACCGACAGGCGTCATCGGGCTGCGCGAAGCGTGCGGCGGGGCGCCACCCTTGTTCTCCAGGAGAGCAGTTAATGAACGCCCCGTTGCCTATGACACAACGCACCGTAGCCGAATTGTCGGCATTGTCGCAAGACGAGTTCGTGGCCGCGCTCGACGGCATCTTCGAGCATTCCCCGTGGGTGGCGAAAGCCGCCTGGGAGGATCGCCCGTTCGCCACCGTCAATGCGCTGCAGGACGCCATGTGCCAGGCCGTCATCGATGCCGGCGAGGGTCCGCAGCTCGACCTCATCCGCGCGCACCCGGAGTTGGCGGGCAAGGCGGCGGTGCGAGGCGAACTGACGGCCGAGTCCACGCGTGAGCAGGCGGGCGCCGGTCTCGACCAGTGCAGCGCGGAAGAGTTTGCGCGACTGACGCAGCTCAACGACGCGTATAAAGCCAAGTTCGGGTTCCCTTACATCCTGGCCGTGCGTGGTCACACGCGTGTCAGCATCATCGAAAACTTCGCGACGCGCCTCGAAAACAGCCGCGCCGATGAGATCGAAGAGTGCCTGCGTCAGATCTTCCGTATCGCCGGGTTCCGTTTGCAGGATCTCGTGCGCGACTGAGACGACGGCTTCGCGCGCGAGCGCAGGTTTGTCCGGGAAGCCAGCGTCGTTTGAGTAACACCGGTTTTCGCCATTACAAGTACCAAGGAGTTGGCATGGCCCTCGCCCCGCAAGACCCGAACGCACCGGAATTCGTGCGCCGTTACGTC
>NZ_JBEBXS010000041.1:0-26368 GCF_040391475.1 Pandoraea pnomenusa
ACGCGTAGCAAGGGGTTTTTGCTTTGGGCGCTCGATTATTCGCGCGACCTGCATTTCCGGGCACTCTGCATTCAAGTGCGCTTGCTCCGCGCAAATCCTCTGTGGTTTCACTTCCATATCGATCGGGACAGGCCTGCTTCCACGAGGTAACACCAGATCTGCGGACGCTCTGGTATCAACAGGGTCGATTACCGGCGTTGCTGTTGCATCTCCGCAAAGATGTGAAATTCCGCATAGATCGGCAGCCGCTTCTCGCTTAGCATTCGACCACGGGGTTAGTGGCAGTTTGCGGAGCAAAACAAGTGGTGAAAGTGGTGAGTCAGGATCAGGGGCGCGGACAGCGAAGTGTTTGGCGTACGACGGCGAAGTGCGTAGCGGCGGTAGTGGTTATCGGGGGATTGGCCGGCTGTGTGTCGGCACCGTTGGCGCCGAAGCCGGACAATGCCACGACTTCGCTGAGGCAGACTGATATCGCGCCATTGTCCGCGGCCGTGCAGGCTAACGGTCTTCCGCCGCACTGGGAAACGTACCTGGTCACCCGGCAGAAGCGACTCACGCAGTACGAGCAAACCGTCGATAGCGACGGAGTCGTCGTCATGCGGGCAACGGTCGACGGATCCGCCTCCGGCTTGGCGCAAAAGCTCGATGTCCCCGTGTACATGGGGACGAAGCTGACGTGGCGCTGGCGGGCAGACGCCATGCCAGCCAATGCGGACATACGTACAAAGCGTTACGACGATGCACCCGTGCGCATCGCCCTGGCGTTCGACGGCGATCCCGCAAAACTCACCATGCAGGACCACCTCCATCGCGAGTTGGCGCATATGGTCAGTGGCCGCGAGTTGCCGTTCGCGACCCTGATGTACACTTGGGGTGACAATAAATTCGCTCCCGACGACGTCGTCGCGAATCCATATACGGGGCGCATTCGTTCCATCGTCGTCGAGCGAGGGGATGGCCAACTCGGCAAGTGGCAGACGTATTCCCGTGACATCGCCAAGGACTACGAGAAGGCATTCGGAGAGCCGCCGGGGCGCCTGATTGGCATCGCCATCATGAGCGATGGCGACAATACGCAGACGAAGTACACCGCGTGGTATGGCGACATCCGCCTCGAAACTGACGGTATTCCGACGACAACGGCAGCCAAATAGGTTTCTTCAGGCGCGCATTCAAAGCGTCATCAGCAAAAAAAGCCGGCAACTACATCTGCCGGCTTTTTTTGTTGTTGATCCGGATGTCCGGATCGAGGCGTGTTACTTGTTACGTTCGAAATACGTCTCCACGAGCTTCACCCAATAGGTGCCGCCAAGCGGGAGCAGGTCGTCGTTGAAGTCGTAACTGGCGTTGTGCAGATTGCACGGACCGAGGCCGTGGCCACTATCACGGTGCGTACCGTCGCCGTTACCGATGAATACGTAGGCCCCCGGCTTCTCCAGGAGCATGAAGGAGAAGTCCTCCGCGCCCATGGTCGGTTCGACCTTGTCGTTGACGTTCTCGTCTCCCACCAGATCTCGCATGACATCGGCACACAGCGCAGCCATGCCCGGTTCGTTGATCGTCGGCGGATAGTTGCGAAGGAATTCGACTTCTGCCGAGCAACCAAGGCCCTTGGCGACAAACTCGGAGATCTCGCGCAGACGCGATTCGATGAGATCCAGCACCTCGATGGAAAACGTGCGGATCGTACCACCCAGCCATGCCACGTCGGGAACCACATTGGTCGTGTCGCCCGCATGGATCTGGGTGATCGACAGGACAGCCGCATCGATCGGACGCTTATTGCGTGTGATGATGCTCTGCAGCGCCTGTGCGACCTGCACGGCAGCGATCACCGGATCGATCCCGGCGTTCGGAATCCCGGCGTGGGTTCCCTTGCCGCGAAGCGTGATCTTGAACTCGTTGCTGGAGGCCATCATCGGCCCGGGTGTCACGGCGAACGTTCCCGTCGGCACGCCAGGCCAGTTATGCATGCCGAAAACGGCTTCCATCGGGAAGCGTTCGAACAGGCCGTCCTTGATCATTTCGCGCGCACCGCCGCCGCCTTCCTCAGCCGGCTGGAAAATCAGATAGACCGTGCCATCGAAGTTGCGGTGCTTCTGGAGATACTGTGCAGCAGCAAGCAGCATCGCCGTGTGGCCGTCGTGGCCGCAAGCGTGCATCTTGCCCTCGTGCTTCGAAGCGTGCTCAAAGGTGTTCGCTTCATGGATCGGCAGGGCATCCATGTCGGCGCGCAGACCGATGGCACGGTCGCTGCTGCCGTTCTTGATAATGCCCACGAGGCCGGTCGTGCCGAGGCCGCGGTGAATCGGTATGCCCCATTTCGTCAGCGTTTCGGCGACGACGTCGGACGTGCGTTTCTCTTCGAAACACAGTTCCGGATGGGCGTGGATGTCACGTCGGATGGTCTGAATTTCGCCGCGGGCGGCGTCGATTTCTGGGATGAGCTTCATGGCGGGGTTCCTGCGGAGCGCAATGGCTCATCTTACCCTTATTAGCGGGGTCTGACACCTTGGTAGGAAATGTCCGGGCGAAGCCCCGGAATCGTCCGGAAATGGGCGTGAGCGCCCGTGTGGCGGGGCGCCGGGCGAACGAACGTAATACAATATCGCCAGCGTCCCACCATTGCCGGACGCAGTTATTCGGTAGAGAGAGGAGTAGTTTTCATGACGACCAATAGCCACGTCGTTCGGGCCGCATGCCCGCATGACTGTCCCGACACGTGCGCACTGCATGTGACCGTGGAGAACGGCGTCGCGATCAAGGTCCAGGGGGACCCGGACCACCCGACGACCAAGGGCGTCCTGTGCACGAAAGTCGCTCGCTATACCGAACGCACCTATCATCCCGATCGTTTGTTGCACCCGCTCAAGCGGGTGGGTCCAAAGGGAAGCGGGCAATTCGTACAAGTCAGCTGGGATGAGGCGCTCGATGAAATCGCGGCGCGTCTTGGTGCCATTGCCGCGCGCGAGCCGGAGGCGGTGCTCCCATACAGCTATGCCGGAACGATGGGCTTCGTGCAAGGCGAGTCGATGGCCGCCCGCTTCTTCAACAAGTTGGGTGCCTCCGACCTTGACCGCACGATCTGTGCGAGCGCGGGAGCGGCGGGTTTGCGTTATACATACGGCGCGGGCGTTGGCATGCACGTCGAGCATTTCGTCGACAGCAAGTTGATTCTGATCTGGGGCAGCAATCCCATCACGTCGAGCGTGCATTTCTGGGCGATTGCGCAGGAAGCAAAGCGTCGTGGCGCGAAGTTGATCGCGATCGATCCATACCGTTCGCTGACGGCGGAGAAGTGCCATCAGCATATTGCGCTGCTCCCGGGCACGGATGCGGCGCTGGCGCTGGGCATGATGCATGTGCTGATTGCCGAGGATCTGGTCGATCACGAATACATTGCGCGTCATACGGTGGGGTACGCGCAACTCAAGGATCGTGTGCGGCAATACACGCCGTCGCGTGTCGCACGGATCTGCGGTATCAGTGAAGACACGATAGTGACGCTCGCACGTGAATACGCCAGCGCCAAACCTGCGGCGATCCGTTTGAACTACGGCATGCAGCGCGTAAAGGGCGGTGGCCAGGCAACGCGTGCCGTTGCTTGCCTTCCCGCCTTGATCGGCGCCTGGCGCGATCCGGCCGGCGGTTTGCTGATGTCCACCTCCGGCTATGCGCCTGTGGACGCCGTGGCGCAAGCCCGCCCGGACTTGCGCGCGCGTCAGGACAGGCCTGCGCGCATGGTCAACATGAGCGCCATCGGCGACGCGCTGTGCCACCCGGGAGACGCCGCATTCGGCCCGAAGATCGAAGCGCTGGTCGTCTACAACAGCAATCCGGTCGCGGTAGCGCCGGAATCGGGCAAGGTTGCTGCGGGGTTTGGCCGGGAAGATCTTTTCACGGTGGTACTGGAGCATTTCCAGACGGACACGGCCGACTACGCGGACTTCGTGTTGCCGGCAACGACACAGCTCGAGCATCTGGATATCCACAAGGCCTACGGGCACACTTATCTGCTGGCAAACAATCCGGCAATCGCCCCACTCGGCGAAGCGAAACCGAATTCCGAGATATTCCGTTTGCTGGCCGGGCGCATGGGATGGCAGGACGCCTGCTTTTCGGACAGCGACGATCAACTCGCCGAGCAATCGATTCGTTGGAGCGATGCCCGTATGGCGGGCAGTGACTGGGAATCGCTCAAGCGGGATGGCTGGATTCGCTACGACCTGCCGGAAGCGCCATTTGCAAACGGACAGTTCCATACACCCTCGGGCAAGTGCGAGTTCTATTCCGAACGTTTGATGCAAGAGGGCTTCGATCCATTGCCGGATTGGGTACCCCCATACGAATCGGTGGCCAGCAATCCGGAACTGGCGGCGCGCTACCCCTTGGCGATGATTTCACCGCCCGCGCGCAACTTCCTCAATTCAAGCTTCGTAAACGTCGATAGCCTGCGGGCGTCGGTGGGAGAGCCGACACTGGATATTCACCCCGCAGATGCCGCGCTGCGAGGTATTGTGGACGGTGCAGGCGTACGCGTATTCAATGACCGAGGGACGTTGAATGCGAAGGCGAAGGTCACGGAGAAAGCTCGCGAGGGGGTTGTCGTCGGCCTGTCGATCTGGTGGAAAAAGCTCGCGGCAGATGGCAAGAATGCCAACGAAGTCACCAGTCAACAGCTCACCGACCTCGGTCGGGCGCCGACCTTTTACGACTGTCTCGTTGAAGTCGCGCCGGTCTGATCCGGTCGCACCATCTCACCGCCGAGGAGTCCGCGATGCCCGAACCGTCTGCGATGCTCCCGGCATTTTCCGCGCGGCAGGCAGCGATGGCAGCGCGCTCGCGCCTCGCACTCGCGGGCGGACTATTGTTGGCCTGCCTTGGCGGGTGCGGTCAGGTCGGCTATTACGCGCAGTCGATCAATGGCCACTTCACCGTCCTGCATGATGCGCAGCCGGTGACCGATCTGCTTGCCGACCCGTCAATCGATCCGCGCCTGCGCAGCCGGCTTGTCGAGGCCGAACAGATCCGCAGCTATGCGGTGACGGCGTTGGGTGAGCCGGATAACGGTAGCTATCGCAGCTACGCGGATCTCAAGCGACCGTTTGTCGTCTACAACGTCTTCGCGGCCCCGGCGTTGTCGTTGAAGCTGCGGGAGTCCTGCTTGCTGGTGGTCGGATGCGTCGAGTACCGGGGCTACTACTCCAGAGAATCGGCGGAGGCCTACGCGGCCGAACTTCATCGGGATGGCTGGGAGACGTTCGTCGCGGGTATTCCAGCGTACTCGACGTTGGGTTATTTCGATGACCCGCTACTCAATACCTTCATCTATCTGCCACGCGCTGAAGTCGCGCGCATGATCTTTCACGAGCTCGCGCATCAGATCCTGTTCGTTCGTGGCGACACCACCTTCAACGAATCGTTTGCCGTCACGGTCGAGACGGTCGGTGTCAATCGATGGCTCACGTCACACCCCGATGCCGCGATGGAATACGAGCGCTACGACGCGCACCGGCGTCAGTTCCGCATGCTGGTCAACGGGTATCGCAAGCGTCTCGAGGCGCTGTATGACGGGCCGGCGTCGGACGCGGAGAAAGCCGAGAAAAAAGACGCGCTGTTTGCCGGCATGCGGGCAGATTACGATGCACTGAAGGTGTCGTGGGGCGGATACAAGGGCTTCGATCTGTGGTTCGCCACCGATCTGAACAACGCCAAGATCGGCTCGTTCGCAACCTACAATCAGTGGGTTCCGGCATTCATGGCGTTGCTTGCCCAGGAACACGATGACCTGCCCGCGTTCTACGCTGCGGTCAAAGCGCTATCCAAACGGACGGAAACCGAGCGCAATGCGGCGCTGTCCTCGCTTGACGGTACGCCGGCGGCGGCCGCCGCGCGTGCTCTGTTGGACGGGCCGGCGCAAGCGGCGAGGTAAGCCTGACTTGGTCCCGCGACCACGGCGATACCATCCCGCAAATACCGTAGGACCGCCGCTTGCAAGCCGAGGCGAACGAGTCTGGCCTTGCTACGCCAACACTACCCAATCACCGACTTCAAATCGCCGAGAAGCCCATAAAGCTGCTGCTGGCGGTCTTCCGGAAGACGACCAAGACGCTGCTCGATCCATGTCTCATGCGCCCGCGCCATATTGGAAAAGGCCTTCTTGCCGCGCGGCGTGAGCTTGATCAGAAACGCGCGCCGGTCGTTGGCGACGGTTTCGCGCGTCACCCAGCCTTCTTTCTCGAGTTGATCGGTAATGCCGGTGACATTCCCGCCAGTCACCATCATCCGCTTGCTCAACTCGCCCATCTTCAATCCTTCCGGATGCCGGTCTAGCTGCGCGAGCAGATCGAAGCGCGGGAGCGTGCAGTCGAATTCCTGACGAAGCCGTGAGCGAATATCCGTCTCGATCAGATTGGCGCACGTAAGCAGCCGCAACCACAACCGTAGGGCGTCGTGCTCACGATCGTGAGCTCGCGTTTCGAGATCGAGAGAGTCGGAGTCGGCGAGGCTCATGGTTGATGGTGTGAAATTTACAGTATGGAAATTTTAGGTTTGAAATAAACGCGGGGTCAAGCTGGGACTGCTACGAAGCCGGCGTTGCGCCGACTTTCCGATACGCTCGGGTGGCCGTGATCGGTTGACAACGACATTACGGCACCGGAAGAGCCGCGCACGCCTGGCGGCGCGCATAAAAAAAGGGCACCCGAAGGTGCCCTTTCGTCAAAGCCTAAGTGACAGAAGCTGTCAGCTTAGAACTTGTGACGGATACCGGCCGTAACAGCGAACTGGTTCGTGCTGTTCGAGAAGCCCAGGCCGTTCAACGATGCGCCGCCAGGAGCGTCGTTGTTGGCGTGTTGCCACAGACCAACCAGGTACGTGTCCGTGCGCTTCGACAGGAAGTAGTCGACGCCCAGGTTGACTTGGTGGTACTTCGGCGACGTGCCGTTCTTGCTGCCGACCGTGCCGCTGATCGTCGACCACGTGTACGTGTACGAAGCGCCCAGTTGCAGGGCCGGGGTCAGCATGTACTTGCCGTTCAGTTCGACGTTGTCGAACTTCCAGCTGCCGCCACCAACGTACTGGTACGAGCTGTGACCGTAGACCAGACCCAGCGTGGCCGGACCGAAGGCGTACGAACCGCCAACCGATGCGATCCATGCCTTGTCGCTTGCGCCGCCAGCCGTCATGGCCGTCGTTGCATCGCCGTTGCTAGCGATAACGCCCGTGGTGTTGCTGCTCGGCGAGCCGAGGTACAAGTAGCCAGCGCCGAACGACACCGGGCCGTTAGCGTAGCCCAGACCGAACGAGTAAGCGCGGTTGTTCGCGAAGCCCGTGCCGTCCGTACCGTTGTTGGCCGAGTTCGAGAAGCCGTACATACCGCCAGCGCTGAAGCCGCTGTAGTTAGCCGTCGTGTACTTGACCGAGTTGTTCACGCGGAACGAGTTGTTCAAGTTGTCGTTGTCGAACGGGTGAGCACCCGCGAACGTCGACCACTGGCTACCCGAAGCGTACGGGCCAACGAAGTCAACCACGGAGTCGTACTGACGACCGATGGTGAACGTACCAGCCGTTGCGCTGCTCAGGCCAACGTAAGCTTGGCGACCGAACATGCGGCTGTTCTGGCCCAGCGTGCCGCTGCCCAGGTTGAAGCCGTTTTCCAAGACGAAGATCGCCTTCAGGCCGCCACCGAGGTCTTCAGCACCCTTCAGGCCCCAACGCGAACCTTGCAGGTTGCCGTTGGCGAACTGGAAGTTGTGGTTCGTGTTACCCGTGCCAGCCAGGTTGCCACCGGTCTTGCTGACGTATTGCAGGCCAGCGTCGATGATACCGTACAGGGTCACGCTGCTTTGAGCGTGAGCAGCGCCAGCGAATGCGCCGAGCACACCCAGAGCGAGAAGCGACTTTTTCATTGAGTGATCTCCAAAGGATTGTGAGATTTGTTTAACAAGGTCACTAGTGATAACGTCCTTGCTAATCAACTTCGCGAGAAGTTGGACGTAATGTAACAAATTCACTGTGGGCGGCAAAGGAAAAGGCCGGTTTTACGGGGGTTTGCGGCGACCTTTGTTTCGTTTACGCAACAGCCCGAAAACCGGCGTCAGACGGGGCTTTGATGCGTTTGCGCCCGCGCAAGGCACGCCGGGTAAAGGCGCGTATCATCGCCAACGGACGCGAAAGAATCGTCCTGTGTTCCACATGGTGAAAGATTCGAGTGAGTTGAAAGTACGATGTTCTCCGACAGCCTGATTTCCGAACTTGACCGTGGCTTGCGAGCGATCGCGGGTGTCACGCAAGCCTCTCGCCCGACGCCCGTCGCGGCCTCATCCCCTGATAGCGATGTCCCGGTTGGTGACGATGCGCTCTCGCCGCAAGAGCGTCGTCATGTCGCAGGACTCATGCGAGTGAATCATGTGGGCGAGGTCTGCGCGCAGGCGCTCTATCAGGCGCAGAAGCTCGCGACGAAGCGCCCGGAGCTGCGCGCCGCGTTCGAGCATGCGGGCAAGGAGGAAGAAGACCATCTGGCGTGGACGGCGCACCGCCTCTCGGAACTCGGCTCGCGCCCGAGCCTGCTCAATCCGCTGTGGTACGCGGGGGCATTCGCCATCGGCTTCGTTGCGGGTAAGTGCGGCGACAAGGTCAGCCTGGGCTTCATGTCGGAGACCGAACGACAGGTCGAACACCATCTGGACAGCCATCTCGACGACCTGCCGCAGCAGGATTTGCGCTCGCGCGCCATTGTCGATCAGATGCGTCTCGACGAGATCGAGCACGGTCAGGCGGCCCGCGACGCGGGTGGTATAGAATTGCCGGCGCCGGTGCGGCAGGTGATGCGCGCCGCCGCCAAAGTCATGACGACGACGGCCTACTATATATAGAGAGCCTGGAAAGTCCCCGAATCCACGAAAGCGAACGACCGCCCCTCCCCGACTGACCCCATCCCCCATGTCGATCGACCAGCGCGCGAAGCGTGCCAACCGGTCATTGCCCGGTTTCCGGCACGGCGTGAGTGCGCACTACCCGGTATCGATAGTGATGGCGGGCCTCCCGCGAGGCGACGCCCAAAGTTTGAGGTTCCACTTTCACTATCGCAGTTATGTCTTTAATTTTCCTGACAAAATTCCGTTTTCGAGCTTTAGAAACGTGCGCTAAGTCATTGTTCTGTCTGACAAATTCGCTTCCAAAAACGGGTGAAACGCTTGACCGCCCAAACACTCTCCTCTAAAGTGGGAAATAGTGTGAGAAAGTGTATTTTTGTGTGGCGTAGAGCACAAAATCTTTCTCTTTCGGCATGACGGGCAGGCGGACGAAACCTCACGGGAGCGCACGTGTTTCAGGGAGCCTCGGCACTTTCACTGGATGCAAAGGGACGGATGTCGATTCCGGCCCGGCATCGTGACGTGCTGCAGGGCGAAGCTGAAGGCAAGGTGACGATCACCAAGCACCCGGATGGATGTCTGCTGTTGTTCCCGCGTCCCGAATGGGAAATCTTCCGCGGCAAGATCGCCGCACTGCCGATGGACGCGCACTGGTGGCGACGCATCTTCCTGGGCAACGCAGCCGATGTCGAGATGGATTCGGCCGGCCGTGTCCTCGTGGCGCCGGAGTTGCGCGCGGCCGCGGGCATGGACAAGGAAGTCATGCTGCTGGGCATGGGCAGTCACTTTGAACTCTGGGATGCCGCGACTTACGCCGCCAAGGAACAGGCGGCGATGGCGCAAGGCATGCCGGAAGCACTGAAAAACTTCACTTTTTGACAAATCAGGTGGTCCGACGAGCATGGCGCACGCGGTGGAAACGGTAATGCAGCACCGCACGGTCCTGCTAGAGGAGGCCGTGGATGCCTTGCTATGGCGCGACGACGGTGTGTACGTCGACGGCACGTTCGGCCGCGGCGGGCACAGTCGCAGGGTGCTGGAGCGGCTGGGCGCGAAGGGGAGATTGATCGCGTTCGACAAGGATCCCCAAGCGATCGCGGAGGCGGCAAAGATTGCCGATCCGCGATTTTCGATTGAGCACGACAGCTTCGCGACGTTGCGCGAAGCCTTGGCCCGACGCGGTATCGAGAAAGTGTCGGGTGTTTTGCTGGACCTGGGCGTTTCGTCGCCGCAGTTCGACGACCCCGCGCGCGGATTCAGTTTTCGTTTCGATGGCCCCCTCGACATGCGCATGGATCCCACGCGCGGCGAGTCGGCTGCCGACTGGCTGGCCCGAGCAACGCTGGAAGAAATGACGGAGGTCATCAAGGACTATGGGGAAGAACGGTTTGCTTTTCAGATTGCAAAGGCGCTTGTTGCTCGCCGGGCAAACGCCGATCGCCTCGGTCCACTCGTCAGTACACGCGAGCTTGCCGAGATCGTGGCGGGTGCCGTCAAAACCCGTGAGAAGGGCAAGGACCCGGCAACACGTACCTTTCAGGCTCTACGGATTCACGTCAATCAAGAGCTTGCGGACCTGCAGATAGCACTCGATGTGGCGGCCGATGTCCTCGAAACGGGAGGCAGACTCGTGGCGATCAGCTTTCATTCGCTGGAAGACCGTATCGTGAAGCGCTTCGTGCAAGCGCGCACGAGCGCGCCGGCGGTGGATCGTCGCGTGCCTTTGCGCGCCCACGAAATCCCGGAGCCGCCGTTCAAGGCCAGCCGCAAGATCAAGCCGTCCGCCGCCGAGGTGGAAGCCAACCCGCGTGCGCGTTCGGCGATCATGCGGGTCATGGAGCGGGTGTCGACATGAGCCGGCTCAACATTCTTCTGCTCGCGCTGCTCATCGGCTGCGCGCTCTCCCTGATCAACGCCCAGTACCGGGCGCGCGGCACGTTCGTCGAGCTCAATCGCGAGCAGGCGCTCGAGCACCAGCTGCTGCAGGACTGGGACCGTCTTCAATATGAGCAGAGCGCGCAGAGCAAGAGTGCCCGCGTCGAAAGCGTCGCCCGCAGCGACCTGAAGATGCAGGCCGTCTCGCCCGGACGCACGCAATATCTGGCCGCCCCGGCCGGTAGCGCAGGCGCGATGGTGGACGTGCCGGTGCCGACCGCGAGCGCAGCGTCCGCCCCGGCGAGCGGAGGCAAGCGATGATCCGCCGCAAAGACGCCAAGGCCAAGACCAAGGACGTGCAGTTCTCTGCCAGCCCGGTCCTGTCCGTGCGTCTGCCGATGTGGCGCTCGAAGATGCTCGTCTTCGTGATCTTCGGCGCGTTCGCGTCGCTGGTCGCGCGTGCCTTCTGGATTCAGGGGCCGGGCAACGGCTTCTATCAACGTCAGGGCGAGAGCCGTTACGAACGCACACTGGAGATGTCCGCCACGCGCGGCAAAGTGTTCGACCGTAACGGTCAGGTGCTGGCCACCAGCCTGCCCGTCAAGGCGATCTGGGCGATTCCGGAAGATGTGCCCGACGACGTCTCACAGCAGAAGGTGCGTCAGTTGGCGCGCCTGCTCGAGATGGGCGAACCGGACCTGCGCCGCAAGCTCAATCAGGAAAAGAGCTTCGTCTATGTGAAGCGTCAGGTGCTGCCTGATGTCGCCAAGCAGGTGGCCGATCTGGACATTCCCGGGGTTTATCAGCGCAAGGAATACAAGCGCTTCTATCCGGAAGGCGAGATCGCGGCGCACGTCGTGGGCTTCACCAACGTCGAGGACATTGGCCAGGAAGGCGTCGAGTTGTCGATGCAGAAGGACCTGGCGGCCACGCCGGGCAGTCGTCGCGTGATCAAGGACCGTCTGGGACGCGTCGT
Organism: Pandoraea pnomenusa; assembly: GCF_040391475.1. Lineage (GTDB taxonomy): Bacteria > Pseudomonadota > Gammaproteobacteria > Burkholderiales > Burkholderiaceae > Pandoraea > Pandoraea pnomenusa_C. The sequence continues at coordinate 11,728 of NZ_JBEBXS010000041.1, forward strand.
CGAGGATCTCGACATCCTGGCGCAGCCGCGTGACGGCCACGACATCACGCTGTCGATCGACAGCAAGATCCAGTTCCTCACCTATAGCGAACTCAAGGACGCCATCGAGCGCACCGGCGCGAAAGCCGGTAGCGCCGTGGTACTCGACGTGCGCACGGGCGAGGTGCTCGCGCTCGCCAACCTGCCCACGTACAACCCGAACAACCGCACGAACCTGACCGGCGCACAGTTGCGCAACCGCGTGATCACCGACACGTTCGAGCCCGGTTCGATCATGAAGCCGATCACCATCGCGGCCGCGATGGAGAACGGTTACGTCAAGCCCACGTCGACGGTGATGACCACCGGTCGCGCCAACTTCTTCGGCGCGAACATCACGGATACGCACGACTACGGTCTGCTCACCGTGGCCGGGGTGATTCAGAAGTCGAGCAACATCGGCACCGCCAAGATCGCGCTGCAGATGAAGTCGCAGGAAATGTGGGACATGTTTACCAGCGTCGGTCTGGGTCAGGCGCCGAAAATCGGCTTCCCCGGCGCTGTCGCGGGACGCCTGCGTCCCGCCAAGAGCTGGCGCCCGATCGAGCAGGCGACGATGGGGTACGGCTATGGTCTGTCGGCCTCGCTGATCCAACTGGCTCGTGCCTACACCGTGTTCGCCCACGACGGCGAACTGCTGCCGATCTCCATCTACAAGACGGACGGCAGCGTGGTGAAGGGCACGCCGGTGATCTCGCCGAACACGGCGCGCGAAGTGCGCAAGATGCTGGAGATGGTGACATCGCCCGGCGGCACGGCGACGCGCGCCCAGGTGGTGGGCTACCGCGTCGGCGGCAAGACCGGCACGGCGTACAAGCAATCGGGCAAGGGATACGACAAGAGCAAGTACCGTGCGTCGTTCGTCGGCATGGCGCCGATGTCCGAGCCGCGCATCATCGTGGCGGTTACGCTCGACGAGCCGGGCCGCGGTTCGCACTATGGCGGTGTGGCCGCCGGTCCGGCGTTCGCCTCGATCGTGGGCGGCACGTTGCGGGCGCTGAACGTGGTGCCGGATTCGCCGGTGACGAAGCTCGTCGTGAGCGACAAGGTGGAGGAGAGCGAGCCATGGGCACCGTGACCCCGACGCCGCAGAACCCCGCCACGCTCGGCATGATCGCCAACGCGACCGAGCGCGCCACGCTCGCGCAAGCCTGGGACTGGCTGCGCCGCACGGTGCCGGCCGGTGCCACGCTGCACGCCGACAGCCGTCGCGTGACGCCGGGTGACGTGTTCGTGGCTTACGCCGTCAAGGGCGCCGACAGCCGCGGCTTCATCGCCGACGCCGTCGAGCGCGGCGCTGCCGCCGTGGTGTGGCAGAGCGACGACTTTACCTGGCCGGCATCGCTGGCCAGTCTCGCCAATGTGCCGCAATTCGGGGTGTCGCGACTCGACTGGCTCGCGGGCCCGTTGGCGGCGCTTTGGTACGGCGAGCCGAGCGTCGGCATGACGATGTTCGGCGTGACGGGCACGAATGGCAAGACGTCGTGCAGTCAATGGCTGGCGCAACTGGTGTCGAAGGCCGGCACGCGCAGCGCGGTGATCGGCACGCTGGGTAGCGGCTTCCCGGGACACCTGGAGGTGACCGGCTTCACCACGCCCGATGCCGTCCAGTTGCAACGCAGCCTGGCTGACCTGCGCGCTCAGGGCGCCGCAGCAGTGGCGATGGAAGTGTCGTCGCACGGTCTCTATCAGGGGCGCGTGAGCGGCGTAGCCTTCGACATCGCCATCTTCACCAATCTGACGCAGGACCACCTCGACTACCACGGCACGATGGCCGAGTACGAGGCGGCCAAGACGAAACTGTTCGACTGGCCGGGCCTGAAGGCCGCTGTCATCAATCGCGACGACGCGATGGGGCAGCGCCTGCTGGCGCGTCTGGCCGGCAAGACGCCGGTGATCGAGTACGGCATTCACGGCGATGCCAAGTCAAAGCACGGCAATCGCGTGCTGCGCGCCGAGGACATTCGCGCGACGACCGCCGGCACGCGCTTCACGCTGCATATCGACGACCAGAGCCAGCAGATCACGGTGCCGCTCATCGGCGAATTCAACGTGAGCAATGCGCTCGCCGTGTTCGGCGCGGCGCTCGCTGCCGGTGTGCCGCAAGACGTGGCAATCGCGGCGATTGCGACGCTCACGCCGGTCTCGGGCCGCATGGAGCAGATCGGTCAGCCGGGTCAGCCGCTGGTCGTCATCGATTACGCACACACCCCCGACGCGCTCGACAAGACGCTCGACGCACTGCGCCCGGTGGCGACGGCGCGCGGCGGCAAGCTCGTGTGCGTGTTCGGCTGCGGCGGTGACCGCGATGCGGGCAAGCGTCCGCAGATGGGCGCGGTGGCCGAGCGTCTGGCCGACGCCGTCGTGCTGACGAGCGACAACCCCCGTACCGAGGTGCCGGCCGAGATCATGGCGCAGATTGCCGCCGGTCTTGCGCAGCCCGACGCCGCGCGCCGCATCGAAGACCGGGCGAGCGCGATCCTGCAGGCCGTTCGCGGCGCGCAGGCGGCCGACGTGGTGCTCATCGCCGGCAAGGGACACGAAAGTACACAGGAAATCATGGGTAAGAAGCGGCCGTTCTCCGATCAGGAGCACGCGCGTCTGGCACTCGCCGCGCGTGCGACGACTGTGCGCGGAGGTGGCGAATGACGATGTGGAACCTGAGCGATGCACAGGCAGCGGTGACCGATTCGCGAGTCACGGGTGCGGCGTCGACGTCGTTTGCCCGCATCGTCACGGACAGTCGTTCGGTCCAGCCGGGCGATCTCTTCGTGGCGATCAAGGGCGAGCGTTTCGACGCGCACGACTTTCTGGCCGACGTGGCGCGCGCCGGCGCAGCCGCCGTGGTCGCATCGCGTGTGCCGGAAGGTTTCGAGACGCCGGCACTGATCGTGCCGGACACGCGCATCGCACTGGGTGAGCTGGCCGCCGCATGGCGCCGTCGCTTTGCGATTCCCGTGGTGGCCGTCACCGGCAGTAACGGCAAGACCACCGTGAAGGAAATGATCTCGGCGATCTTCGCCGAGGCGGTGGGGGCCGACGCGCGTCTGGCGACTGCCGGTAATTTCAACAACGACATTGGCCTGCCGCTCACGCTGTTCCGCCTGAAGACGGGCGATCGTCTGGCCGTGCTCGAACTGGGCATGAATCACCCGGGCGAGACGGCGTATCTGGCGAAGATCGCGCAGCCGACGGTGGCCGTCATCAACAACGCGCAGCGCGAGCATCAGGAATTCATGGTGAGCGTGGCGGCGGTGGCTGAAGAGCACTCGGCCGTGCTGGCGGCGCTCGCCGACGACGGCGTGGCAGTGTTCCCGGCCGAGAGCGAATTCGCACCGATGTGGCGCGAGATCGCGGGCAAGCGCCGCGTGCTCGACTTCGCACTCGATTCACGTGCAGCGGTTTCCGGCCGCTACGACGTGGCCACGCGCGTGCTGCGAGTGGCATCGCCTGCGGGCGAGTTTTCGCTCACGTTGCCGCTGCTCGGCGAGCACAACGCGCGCAATGCGTTGGCCGCGATCGCGTGTGCGTTGGGCGCGCATGTCGATATTGGTTCGATTGTTCGGGCACTCGAAGCGTTTTCCGCCGTCAAAGGCCGTCTTCAGGTGTCGACGCTCTCCAGGGGACCGCTCGCCGGTGTCACGCTGATCGACGACACCTATAATGCGAACCCCGATTCGGTCCGGGCCGCTATCGACGTACTCGCTCAGACGCCCGCACCGCGGGTTCTGGTTCTGGGCGACATGGGTGAAGTCGGTGACAACGGGCCGGAATATCACCGCGAAGTCGGCGAGTACGCCGCACAGCGCGGTATCGACCGTCTGCTGGCGATGGGCGAACTGGCGCGTGAAAGCGTTGGCGCGTTCGGCGTGGGCGGCGAGCATTTTTCGAACGTGGACGATGTCGCCCCTCTCGTGGCCGAGCTGAATGCCACGCTGAGTGCGCCGGCCACGGTGTTGGTGAAGGGAAGCCGCTTCATGCGGATGGAGCGCGTGCTGGAACAACTGCGCGCTACGAGTGAAAGCGGGGGCGGCAACGCCCCGGCCAAGTGATAAAGGATTGATGGAATGTTGCTGACGTTGGCGCAATGGCTGCAAGCGGATGCGAGCTATTTGCGCGTGTTCAACTACCTGACGTTTCGGGCCGTGATGGCAAGCCTCACGGCGCTGGTGATCGGGCTCTCGTTCGGGCCGATGGTCATCCGCAAGCTGGCCGAAATGAAGGTGGGTCAGGCCGTGCGTACCGACGGCCCGCAGACTCACCTCGTGAAGTCGGGTACGCCCACGATGGGCGGCGTGCTGATTCTGATCGGCATTACCGTCGCCACGCTGCTTTGGGCGGATCTGAGCAACCGTTTCATCTGGATCGTGCTGACCGTCACGCTGGGCTTCGGCATCATCGGCTGGATCGACGACTACCGGAAGGTCGTCTACAAGGACCCGCGCGGCATGTCGTCGCGCGAGAAGTATTTCTGGCAATCGCTGATCGGCCTGTTCGCCGCGATCTACCTGGCGTTCTCGGTCTCCGAGACGAGCAACCTGAAGGTCTTCGAGCTGTTCATCAGCTGGGTGCGCAACGGCTTCCCGCTGGATCTGCCGCCGAAGGCGGACTTCATCGTGCCGTTCTTCAAGACGATGAGCTACCCGCTGGGCGTGTTCGGCTTCATCGCGCTCACGTACTTTGTCATCGTCGGCTCGTCCAACGCCGTTAACCTCACCGACGGCCTCGATGGCCTGGTCATCATGCCGGTCGTGCTGGTCGGCGCGGCGCTCGGCGTGTTCGCTTATGTAATGGGCAACGTCGTGTACTCGAAGTACCTGCTGTTCCCGCACATCGCGGGGGCGGGCGAGCTGCTCGTGTTCTGCTCGGCCATGTCGGGCGCGGGGCTCGCGTTCTTATGGTTCAACACGCACCCGGCACAGGTGTTCATGGGCGACGTGGGCGCGCTGGCGCTCGGCGGCGCGCTCGGCACGGTGGCCGTGATCGTGCGTCAGGAAGTCGTGCTCTTCGTGATGGGCGGCGTGTTCGTCGCGGAGACGCTGTCGGTCATGCTGCAGGTGACGTGGTTCAAGTACACCAAACGACGTTTCGGAGAAGGGCGGCGCATCTTCAAGATGGCACCGCTGCATCACCACTTCGAACTGTCGGGATGGAAGGAAACGCAGGTGGTGGTTCGCTTCTGGATCATCACGCTGATGCTGGTGTTGATCGGTCTGTCGACGCTCAAACTGCGCTGACCGGGTCGAAAAACGGCGATCGCGAGCACTTGCGATGTCGCTGTTTTGAAGTGAAGGACTAAAGGTAGGGCCGCTCGCGCCGATAGCGGTATATCGGTGTCATCGAAGCGATGCATTCGTAGGTTGTTTGAATCGATAAAGGAAAAGAGCGAAGTGTTCGGCGAGAAGTTTGGTGAATCCTGGCAACCGCGTGTCCTGATCCTGGGTCTGGGAGAGTCCGGCCTGGCGATGGCGCGTTGGTGCGCGCGTTACGGCTGCCGCGTACGTGCGGCCGACACGCGCTTTGCGTCGTCGGAGACACCCCCGAACCTTGCCACGCTGCGCGCTGACGCGCCGCAGGCCGAATTCGTCGGCGGCAAGTTCGCTGACCAGATCGACGCGCTGCTCGACGATATCGAACTCATCGGCATCAGCCCGGGGCTGTCGCCGCTCGCGCCCGACATGGCGGGTCTGCTCGCCGAAGCGGCCGAGCGTGGCGTGCCCGTGTGGGGGGAAATCGAGTTCTTCGCGCAGGCGCTGCGTCACATGCAGTCGACGAGCGGCTACGCACCGAAGGTGCTCGCCATCACCGGCACGAACGGCAAGACCACGACCACGAGCCTGACGGGACTGCTGTGCCGTCGCGCGGGCAAGCGCACGGCCGTGGCGGGCAATATCAGCCCCACGGCGCTCGACCGTCTGAGCGAGTGCATCGCCGACGCCACGCTGCCGGATGTCTGGGTGCTCGAACTCTCGAGCTTCCAGCTCGAGACCTCGCATTCCCTTGCGCCCGACGCGGCCGCGATTCTCAATATCACGCAGGATCATCTGGACTGGCACGGCGACATGGACGCCTACGCCAACGCCAAGGCCCGCATTTTCGGTCCGCAGACGGTGCGTGTGCTCAACCGCGACGACGCTCGCGTGATCGCCTGCGCGTCTCCCGAAGCCAGTGTCGTGACCTTCGGCACGGGCAAGCCCGACGCGGTGGGCGACTTCGGTCTCGAGATGGAAGGCGGCATGTGGTGGCTGGTCGAAGGCTTCACGCGCGAGGACGCGCCGCCTGCACCGAAGCGCCGCAAGGCTGGCGCCGTGGAAGCGGCGGTCGAAGTGTTCGGCAAGCGTCTGATGCCGGCCGACGCCCTGCGCATTCGCGGACAGCACAACGCGGCGAACGCCCTGGCGGCGCTTGCCCTCGCACGCGCCATCGATCTGCCGATGGCGAAGCTGCTGCACGGCCTGCGCGAGTATCCGGGCGAGCCGCATCGCGTGCAACTGATCGGCACGATCAACGAAGTCGAGTTCTACGACGACAGCAAGGGCACCAATGTCGGCGCAACCGTGGCGGCAATCACCGGGCTGCAGAAGACGCTGGTGCTGATCGCCGGCGGCGACGGCAAGGGGCAGGACTTCTCGCCGCTGGCCAACCCGGTGGCGCATCACGCGCGTGCCGTGCTGCTGATCGGGCGCGACGCGCCGATCCTGCGCGAGGCGCTGACCGACACCGGCGTCGAACTGATCGACGTCGCGACGCTCGAAGACGCCACGCGCGAGGCCGCGAAGCTGGCCCAGTCCGGCGACGCCGTGCTGTTGTCGCCGGCGTGCGCGAGCCTCGACATGTTCCGCAACTACGAGCATCGCGCGCAGGTGTTTCGCGACACCGTGGTTGATCTGGCCGCCGACGCGGGGGTGATGCTATGAACCGTATCAAGTCGTTCTTCAGCAAGAAGCGTCAGGCGGGTTTCGCCGGTGCCGGTACGGCCACGGCGCCGGGCGCGGCCACGCAGGCGGCCAACCGCACGCTCGGCAGCATCAAGCCGACGCGCTCGCGCATGCTCGAGTACGACCACGCGCTCATGTGGGTGGTGATCTCGCTGCTGTCGCTGGGGCTGGTGATGGTGTATTCGGCATCGGTGGCGTTGCCCGATTCACCGAAATACAGCGGCTACTCGACCTACCACTTCCTCGGCCGTCACATCGTGTCGCTCACGATCGGGCTCGTCGCGGCGGCCATCACGTTCCGGATTCCGGTCAAGACGCTCGACAAGCTCGCGCCCAAGGTCTTCCTGCTGGCGCTGGTCCTGCTGGTGATCGTGCTGATCCCGCACGTGGGCAAGGGCGTGAACGGCTCGAAGCGCTGGATTCCGTTCGGCGTGCTCAACCTCCAGCCGTCGGAAATCATGAAGCTTGCGGTCACGCTGTACGCCGCGAACTACACCGTGCGAAAACAGGAATTCATGCAGAGCTTCGGCAAGGGCTTCCTGCCGATGGGCATTGCCGTGGTGTTCGTCGGCATGCTGCTGCTGCTCGAGCCGGACATGGGCGCGTTCATGGTGGTGGCGGCCATCGCGATGGGCATTCTCTTCCTCGGCGGTGTGAACGGACGCCTGTTCGGCGGGCTCGCACTCACGGCCGTGGGCACCTTCGCCATGCTGATCTGGCTCTCGCCGTGGCGTCGTGAGCGGATCTTCGCGTACCTCGATCCGTGGCGCGAAGACTACGCGCTCGGCAAGGCGTATCAGTTGACGCACTCGCTCATTGCGTTCGGACGCGGCGAATGGACCGGTGTGGGCTTGGGCGGGAGCATCGAAAAGCTGCACTACCTGCCCGAAGCGCATACCGACTTCATTCTCGCGGTGATCGGCGAGGAATTCGGCTTCGTGGGCGTGGTGGTGGTCATCCTGCTCTTCTACTGGCTGGTGCGCCGCGCGTTCGAGATCGGTCGTCAGGCGCTGGCACTGGAGCGCACGTTCGCCGGCCTGCTGGCCAAGGGCGTGGGCGTGTGGATCGGTGCGCAGACCTTCATCAACATGGGCGTGAATCTGGGCCTGCTGCCGACCAAGGGGCTCACGCTGCCGCTGGTCAGTTACGGCGGCTCGGGCATCTTGCTCAACTGTGTGGCCGTGGCGATTCTGCTGCGGGTGGATTACGAGAACCGCGTGCTGATGCGGGGAGGCAAAGTATGACCGAGCGCGCTACCGCGATGCCGGCACCGGAAACGAAGACACGCACGCTGCTGGTCATGGCCGGCGGCACGGGCGGTCACGTCTTCCCGGGGCTCGCGGTCGCCAACTTCCTGCGTGTGCAGGGGTGGCGCGTGGTGTGGCTTGGCAATCCGGCCGGCATGGAAGCGACGCTCGTGCCGAAGTACGACATTCCGATGGAATTCGTGAAGTTCGGCGGGTTGCGCGGCAAGGGCCTGATGACGAAGCTCTTGCTGCCGCTCAATCTGCTGCGTGCCTTCTGGCAGAGCCTGGGGGCGATTCGCCGCGCCAAGCCCAATGTGGTGCTCGGCATGGGCGGTTACATCACGTTCCCGGCGGGCATGATGGCGTCGCTGCTGGGGCGTCCGCTCGTGTTGCACGAGCAGAACTCGGTGGCGGGCATGGCGAACAAGGTGCTCGCGCGCGTGGCCGACAAGGTGCTGCTGGCGTTCCCCGACACCATCGCCGGTGGCGAGTGGGTCGGCAACCCGATTCGCGCCGACTTCGACGACATGGCGTCGCCTGCCGAGCGGTATCAGGCCCGCACGGGGCCGCTGCGCATCCTGGTGGTGGGCGGCAGTCTGGGAGCGACGGTGCTTAACGAGATCGTGCCGAAGGCGCTGGCGAAGCTGCCGCGCGAGGATCGTCCGCAAGTCACGCATCAGGCGGGCGTCAAACATATTCAGACGCTGCAGGCGAACTACGCCGCAGCGGGGGTGACGGTCGAAGCGGTGCCGTTCATCGACAACATGGTCGCGGCCTACGCCGGGGCGGATCTGGTGATCTGCCGGGCGGGTGCGATGACGGTGGCCGAAGTGGCTGCGGCAGGGGTGGCGGCGTTGTTCGTGCCGTTCCCGCACGCGGTCGACGACCATCAGACAACGAATGCGCGTTTCCTCGCCGACAAGGGCGCGGCAACGCTGATCGACCAGCGCGAGCTGTCGGTCGAGACCCTGGCCGAGTGGCTGCGCCGTCAAACGCGCGAATCGCTGCTCGCGATGGGAGAGAAAGCCAGGGCGCTCGCGAAGCCGGACGCCACCGAACAAGTGGCGCGCGTGTGCGCGGCTCTGGCCAAGGATTGAAATGAAACACATCGTCAAACACATTCACTTCGTCGGCATTGGCGGCTCGGGCATGAGCGGCATTGCCGAGGTGTTGCTTAACCTGGGCTATCAGGTGAGCGGCTCCGATCTTGGCGACAACGCGGTCACGCAGCGTCTGGCCGGCCTCGGTGCGCGCATTGCACGCGGCCATGCAGCCGAACATATCGACGGCGCCGACGCCATCGTCGTGTCCACGGCCATCACGGCCGATAACCCGGAAGTGCTCGCGGGCCGGGCGCGTCAGATTCCCATCGTGCCGCGCGCGCTGATGCTCGCGGAGCTCATGCGCCTGAAGCAGGGCGTTGCGATTGCCGGCACACACGGCAAGACGACCACCACGAGCCTCGTGGCGAGCGTGCTCGCGCAGGGCGGGCTGGACCCGACCTTCGTGATCGGTGGCCGCCTGAACAGCGCCGGGGCCAATGCCAAGCTCGGCACGGGTGACTTCATCGTGGTCGAGGCCGACGAATCGGACGCCTCGTTCCTGAACCTGAATCCGGTCATCGAAGTCATTACGAACATCGATGCCGATCACATGGATACGTATGGCCACGACTTCGCGCGTCTGAAGCAGTCGTTCGTGGCTTTCACGCAGCGCCTGCCGTTCTACGGGATTGCCGTGCTGTGCGTGGACGATCCGAACGTGCGCGAGATCCTGCCGTTCGTGTCGAAGCCGATCGTGCGTTACGGTCTGTCGGACGACGCGCAGGTGCGCGCCATCGACGTGCGTGCCGACGGCGGCCAGATGCGCTTCACCGTATTGCGCCAGTTCGGTGCGGGTGCGGCACCGCTGGACATTACGCTGAACCTGCCGGGTGAGCACAACGTGCGCAACGCGCTCGCGGCCATTGCCATCGCGACGGAACTCGAAGTGCCGGACGCTGCCATTCAACAGGCGCTCGCCGAGTTCAACGGTGTGGGCCGTCGCTTCCAGCGTTACGGCGAAATCGCGCTGCCCAAGGCGAGCGGCGGCGGTTCGTTCACGTTGATCGACGACTACGGGCATCACCCGGTCGAGATGGCTGCCACGCTCGCGGCTGCACGCGGGGCATTCCCGGGGCGCCGTATCGTGCTGGCGTTCCAGCCCCATCGCTACACGCGCACCCGCGATTGCTTCGAAGACTTCGTGAAAGTGCTTTCGGATGCCGACGCCGTGGTGCTGGGCGAAGTGTATTCGGCCGGTGAGGCGCCCATCGTGGCTGCCGACGGCCGTTCGCTCTCCCGCGCGTTGCGTGTGGCGGGCAAGGTAGAACCGGTTTTCGTGGAAGACGTTGCGCAACTACCCGACGTCATTCTGCAAGTTGCCCGAGCGGGCGACGTCGTAATCACCATGGGTGCCGGCTCCATCGGCGCGGTGCCCGGCAAGTTGCAAGTTCAGCAAGGAGTTTGACGTGAGTGCATTCGATCCGAAACGTTTCGGCAAGGTTGGCGTCCTGATGGGTGGACGCTCGGCCGAGCGTCAGATCTCGCTGATCTCGGGCAATGGTGTGCTCGAGGCACTGCGCTCGCGTGGCGTGGATGCGCATGGGTTCGATACCGGCATGCACGACCTGGCCGCGCTCGCCGCGCAGAAGTTCGACCGCGTGTTCATCGCACTGCATGGCCGTTACGGTGAAGACGGCACGCTGCAAGGCGCGCTCGAACACCTCGGCGTGCCGTACACGGGCAGCGGCGTGCTGGCTTCCGCGCTGGCGATGGACAAGGAGATGACCAAGCGCGTGTGGATCAACGAAGGGTTGTCCACGCCGCGCTTCACGATGCTCAATGCCGACAGCGATTTCGACGCCGTGGCACGCGATCTCGGCTTGCCGCTGATCGTCAAGCCGTCGCGCGAAGGGTCGACCATCGGACTCACGAAGGTGACCGAGGCGTCGCAGTTGAAGGCCGCCTACGAGAAGGCCGCCGCGCTCGATCCGGACGTGCTCGCCGAGGAGTTCATCGACGGCGACGAACTGACCGTGCCGGTGCTCGGCGTGGGCACGAAGGGTGCGGCCGCCGCGCGTGCGCTGCCGGTGATCCGTATCGTCGCGCCGGACGCGAACTACGACTACCAGAACAAGTATTTCAAGGACGACACGCGCTACGAATGCCCGCCGCCGTTGTCGGTGTCGTTGCAGGAGGAAGTGCAGCGCCTCGTGTTGCGCGCCTACCTCGTGCTGGGCTGCCGCGGTTGGGCACGCGCCGACGTGATGCTGCGCAAGCGTGACAACAAGCCGTACCTGTTGGAGATCAATACGTCGCCGGGCATGACCGGCCACTCGCTGGTGCCGATCTCGGCGCGGGCGGCGGGCCTGTCGTATGAAGACCTGGTGGTTGAAATTCTGGCAACTGCGACGCTCGATCTGCATCCGAACGCGCAGTGGAAACCCGAGTAAGACATTGAACGCGTTGAAGAACGCCCTGATACGGAAAGCAAATCGCCATGTGGCACAACGTACGCCTGCTCAACGCCATCGCGAGTGCGCTCGTCGCACTCGTCGTGCTGGCGGCGCTCGCGGCGGGCGGCCATTGGTTGATCCAGCGGCCGGTCTTCACGCTCAAGGCGATCCAGATCGATGGGGACGTGTCTCACATCAATGGTCCGACCTTGCGCGCGAATGCCGTCTCGCGGCTCAAGGGCAACTTCTTCACGATCGATCTGGACGCCACGCGAGCGGCGTTCGAAGCGGTGCCCTGGGTGCGTCATGCGAGCGTGCGGCGTGTCTGGCCGAACCAGCTCGCGGTGACGATCGAGGAGTACAAGCCGCTGGCCACGTGGAACGACGGCCGTCTGGTGAGTGTGGACGGCGAGCTCTTCGCGGCCAACCTGGCGGAAGCCGAGGACGAGGGCAAGCTGCCCGAGTTCGCGGGGCCGCCGGGCAGCGAGAAAGATGTCACGGCGCGGTACTACGACTTCGTGAAGTGGTTCGCGCCGCTGAACATGAAACCCGAGGCGATCGCGCTGTCGAATCGCTACGCGTGGAGCGTGCGACTCGCAGGGGGCGTGCAACTGGCGTTGGGACGGGAGCGAACCCCCGAGACCCTCGCTACGCGCAGCCGACGTTTCGTACAGGCGTATCCGCAAGTTGCGGCGCGCTGGGGGAATCAGATCGAGTATGCCGATCTGCGGTACCCGAACGGTTTTGCAGTGCGTGCTGCGGGCATGCGCTTCTTGAGCGAGGAACAGGCCAAGAAGCTTGCCACGGCACCGGTGCAGAAGCGGGATTCGCAGAAGCCGGCAGCGAAACCTGCCGCGCCGGCCAAGCGAAGCCAGTGAGACTTCAGGACTTACACACGCTATGAGCAAAGATTACAAGGATCTGTTGGTCGCCCTGGATATCGGCACGTCGAAAGTCGTGGCGGTGGTGGCCGAGCTGCGCCCTGAAGGCCGCTATGAAGTGATTGGCCTCGGCCAGAGTGAATCGCGCGGCCTGAAAAAGGGCGTCGTGGTGAACATCGAGGCCACGGTGCAGTCCATTCAGCGTGCGCTCGAAGAAGCCGAGCTGATGGCCGACTGCAAGATCACCAACGTGTTCACGGGCATTGCCGGCAGCCACATCCGCAGCTTCAACTCGAGCGGCATGGTGGCGATCAAGGACAAGGAAGTGACGCAGGCCGATGTGGCGCGCGTCATCGAGACGGCCAAGGCGATCAACATCCCGACCGATCAGCAGGTGCTGCATATCCTCACGCAGGAATTCATCATCGACGGTCAGGAAGACGTGCGCGAGCCGATCGGCATGAGCGGCATCCGTCTCGAAGTGAAGGTCCATATCGTGACCGGCGCCGTGTCGGCTGCGCAGAACATCGTGAAGTGCGTGCGCCGCTGCGGCCTCGAAGTGAACGATCTGATTTTGCAGCCGCTCGCGTCGAGCATCTCGGTGCTCACCGAAGACGAGAAGGAACTGGGCGTGGTGCTGATCGACATCGGCGGCGGCACGACCGATATCGCGATCTTCAGCGAAGGCGCGATTCGTCACACGGCGGTGATTCCGATCGCCGGCGACCAGATCACGAGCGATATCGCGATGGCCGTGCGCACGCCGACACCGGATGCCGAAGACATCAAGATTCAACACGGCATCGCCAAGCAGTCGCTGGCCGATCCGGACGAAATGATCGAAGTGCCGGGGCTGGGCGAGCGCGGTCCGCGCACGCTCTCGCGTCAGGCGCTGGCGGCGGTGATCGAGCCGCGCGTCGAAGAACTGTTCTCGCTCGTGCAGCAGGTGGTGCGCGAGTCGGGTTACGAAGAACTGCTGTCCTCGGGCATCGTGCTCACCGGCGGCGCGGCAATGATGCCGGGCATGGTCGAGCTGGGCGAGGACATCTTCCTCAAGCCGGTGCGCATTGGCGTGCCGGAGTATGCCGGCGGTCTGGCCGACGTGGTGCGCAGCCCGCGCTACGCCACGGCGATGGGCCTGCTGCTCGAAGGACGATCCCAGCGCATGCGCGGCCGCAAGGTCGCCGTGCAGTCGGGGCAAGCGAACCAGGTCTGGACGCGGATGCGCGACTGGTTCTTCAGCAATTTCTAATGCAGTTTTTTGAGGGGTGTGGATTCGGCATTGACATCACGCGAGGCTTACCCGAGCAACACGTGCCCTGCGATACCGGATCTGCTTTTATGTCACTGGAGGCGCTATGAACTTCGAAATGTTGGAAACGGAAACCAACGGCACCATCATCAAGGTGGTGGGTGTTGGTGGCGCTGGCGGCAATGCCGTTCAGCACATGATCAACCGTGGTGTGCAAGGCGTGGAATTCATCGCCATGAACACCGACGCGCAGGCCCTGGGCCGCTCGCAGGCCAGCGTGAACATTCAGCTCGGCAAGACCGGCCTGGGTGCTGGCGCGAAGCCGGAAATGGGCCGCTCGGCCGCGGAAGAGGCGCGTGAGCGCGTGGCCGACGCACTGCGTGGCTCGCACATGGTGTTCATTACCGCCGGCATGGGCGGCGGCACGGGCACGGGCGCAGCCCCGGTCGTGGCGCAGATCGCCAAGGAAATGGGCATTCTGACCGTGGGCGTGGTCTCGAAGCCGTTCGAGTTCGAAGGCGGCAAGCGCATGCGTGTGGCCGAGACGGGCGCGCAGGAACTGGAAGACAACGTCGACTCGCTCATCGTCGTGCTCAACGACAAGCTGTTCGAAGTCATGGGCGACGACGCCGAGATGGACAAGTGCTTCCAGTGCGCCGACGACGTGCTGCATAACGCCGTGGCCGGTATCGCCGAAATCATCAACGTCGACGGTCTCGTGAACGTCGACTTTGAAGACGTGAAGACGGTGATGGGCGAGCAGGGCAAGGCGATGATGGGCACGGCGA
>NZ_JBEBXS010000042.1:0-26099 GCF_040391475.1 Pandoraea pnomenusa
AGCTGACGATGCGTACGTTCCACATCGGTGGTGCGGCATCGCGTGCGGCAGTGGCCTCGTCGATCGAAGCCAAGTCGAACGGTACGGTTCGCTTCACGGCAACCATGCGTTACGTGACGAACGGCCGCGGTGAGCAGATCGCCATTTCGCGTTCGGGTGAAATCCTGATCACGGACGATCATGGCCGCGAGCGCGAGCGTCACAAGGTGCCGTACGGCGCCACGCTGCTGCAACTCGACGGTGCACAGGTCAAGGCCGGTGCCCAGCTCGGTACGTGGGATCCGCTGACGCGCCCGATCATTACCGAACACGGCGGTTTCGCCAAGTTCGAGAACGTCGAGGAAGGTGTCACGGTTGCCAAGCAGATCGACGATGTGACGGGTCTGTCCACGCTGGTCGTGATCGATCCGAAGCGTCGTGGTCCGGCGTCGAAGAGCGTGCGTCCGCAGGTCAAGCTGCTCGACGAGAATGGCGTCGAAGTGAAGATCCCGGGCACCGATCACCCTGTGACGATCGGTTTCCAGGTGGGCGCACTGATCACCATCAAGGACGGTCAGTCGGTGCCGGTGGGTGAAGTGCTTGCACGTATCCCGACCGAAGCGCAGAAGACCCGCGACATTACCGGGGGTCTGCCGCGTGTGGCCGAGCTGTTCGAAGCACGTGCACCGAAGGACGCCGGCATTCTGGCCGAAGTCACGGGCACCACGTCGTTCGGTAAGGACACGAAGGGCAAGCAGCGTCTGGTCATTACCGACCTCGACGGCAACCAGCACGAGTTCCTGATTCCGAAGGAAAAGCAGGTGCTGGTGCACGACGGTCAGGTCGTGAACAAGGGCGAAATGATCGTGGACGGTCCGGCCGACCCGCACGACATCCTGCGTCTGCAGGGTATCGAAGCGCTGTCGCGTTACATCGTTGACGAAGTGCAGGACGTGTACCGTTTGCAGGGTGTGAAGATCAACGACAAGCACATCGAGGTGATCGTTCGCCAGATGCTGCGTCGTGTGCAGATCACCGACAACGGCGATACCCGCTTCATCATCGGCGAACAGGTCGAGCGCTCGGACATGCTGTACGAGAACGACGCCATGAACGCCGCGGACAAGCGTCCGGCGCAGTACGAGAACGTGTTGCTGGGTATTACGAAGGCGTCGCTGTCGACGGATTCGTTCATCTCGGCCGCATCGTTCCAGGAAACGACGCGCGTGCTGACCGAAGCGGCCATCATGGGCAAGAAGGACGACCTGCGTGGCCTGAAGGAAAACGTCATCGTCGGCCGTCTGATCCCGGCAGGTACGGGTCTGGCGTATCACAAGGCCCGCAAGGCCCGCGAGACGTCGGATCGCGAGCGTCACGACCAGATCGCTCTGGAAGAGGCGTTTGCGCCGATGCCGAACTCGGTGGAAGAGCCGACGGCAGAGTAATCGGACTGACGGCGCTGGCGAAAGCTGGTGCCGTCGGCCGGATACCCGGTCGCACAGCAAGCCGAACGGCACCCTTTACGGGGTGCCGTTTTTTTTCGTCCGTGCCGGTTAGAACCCGAAGTGTCCCTGCACGTAGACCATGCGCGGCGCGCCGACCATGATGCCGCCGTTCTGGTCGGTGTTGCGCGTGAAGAAGCGCTTGTCGAACACGTTGTTCACGCCCACGGTCACGTCGGCGTTCTTGTAGAACGGCAGCTTGTACATCGCCTGCAGGTTCCACGTGCGGTAGCCGGGCACCTTGCCGTTCATGCCGTCGGCCGACGGCGCTTCGGTGTTCGCCAGATCCGAGTACTGCGAGCTCTGGTGCGTGGTCGAGACGTTGAACGTCCACTGGCCAATGGCGTAACGCACGCCGAGCGTGTCGGTGAAGCGGGAGTAGAACGGCACGTCAAGGCCGGCCGTCGTGCCCGACTTCTGGATCGCACGCACGTAAGTGAAGTTGGCGTACAGATTCAGGCCGCGCAGTGCGCTGTCGCGATCGAACGTGTAGTCGATCGCGGTTTCGACGCCGTCGTGATCGGTGGCGCCGATGTTCTGGAAGGTCGCCGGGCTCACGCCGGGCACCTGCAGAATCTGGTTGTCGAACTTCATCTTGAACGCCGTCAGTTCTGCCTTCCAGCGAGCGTCCGTCCAGCGCGTGCCGATTTCATAGGTGCGCGCCACTTCCGGTTGCAGCGGGTTCGATGCCGACATCGAGTTGAGCTGCGTGTTCTGCACCGGGCCGAATGAGGTGCTGTAGTCCGCGAAGATCGTCCACGCGCTGTTCACCAGATATGACAGGTTCACCGACGGCAGCGGCTTGTTGTTGTCCGTGCGGTACGTCGCGCCCGTGGTCTTGTCGACACGTTGCGAGCTGATCAACTCGTAGCGCACGCCCGGGGTGAAGCGCCAGTTGCCCCACGCCATGCGGTCGTCGAGGTAGAACGCGTTGGCCGTGGTGTAGTTGTAGAACGTTTGCGTGGCGGTATTGCGCCCTGTCGCGAGATTCGTATTGAAGCTGTTGTCGTCGCCGCGCTCGCGAATGAAGCGATAGCCGACGGTCACGTCATGCGCGGTCGGGCCGAGGAACAGCCGCTGCGTGAAGCGCGGTTCCACGCCGAACGTCTGGTAATTGCGCGGCTGATGCATGAGCGTGAGCGGCGACGCCAGGTTCGTGAGCGTGCTCTGACGATAGCTCTCGTTGTAGAACGTGCGGATCTCGAACTCCTGCGTCTCGGAGAGCGTATTCAGGTAACCGAAGTCCAGACCCGTGCGGTTGCCGCTCCAGTAGTCGTTCGGACGCGTGTTCTGGAACGGATCGGCGTTGTACTGCGCGGCCGTCAGACCGCCGGGCGTCATCGACTTGGCGTCGAAGTACGAGATCTTGCCGTAGACCTGCTGGCTCGGCGTGATGTCGTAACGCCACTTCAGCGCGAGGTCGTTCACGTTCTCGTCGCTGCCTTTGCGCCAGTCGCGACCGACCATGCCCGAATACAGCAGCGCGAGACCCAGCCCGTTGTCCATCTGCGTACCGAGGAACACGCCGTATTGCGTGTTTGCGCCGCCGCCGGTCGTGTACATGTTCTGACGCACGGTCGCGTCCGCCGTGAGGCCCGACGTGTTCGGGATCGAACGCGTCTTGAAGTTGATCACGCCGCCCACGTTCTGCGGGCCGTAGCGCACGGCGCCGCCGCTACGCACCACGTCGATGCTCTCGATGTTGAACAGGCTCACTGGCGCGAACGACAACTGCGGTTGTCCGTACGGGGCCACCGCGAGCGGAATGCCGTCGAGCAGCACGGTCGAGCGCGGCGAGAAGCGGCCGGTCAGCCCGCGCACACCGATGTTCAGCGAAATGGCGCTGCCCGCCGTGCTGGAGTTGTCCGACGCCTGCACGCCGGGGATACGGCGCATCACGTCTCCAATGCTCGCGGCGCCCGAGGCTTCGATGTCCTGCTTCTTCACGACGGTACGCGCGCCCGGGAAGGTCTTCGCGCTGTTGTCGAGACCGGTGCCGAGCCAGTCGCCGGAGACATTGACCGCGCCGAGTTCGACGTCGGCTTTCGCCTCGGCGGCCGTGACGTGGTCGGCCTGACTGGCGCCGGCGGCCTGCTGGGCGTACGCTGTGCCGAGCGAGGTCATGAGCAGGGCCACGGCACAGGCGGTGGCGCGGGGCAGGGCGGCACGGCGAGCGGTGGCGGGAACGGACGATGCACTGCGGCGAGCAGCATGGCGACTTGCGGACATCTTCATCTGGAACCTTCGACTGCGAGAGTGTGACGAGCGCGACCGCAGGCGGGAGCCATGGGGCACGGCGATAGATTTGTGGGTCCGGGAGGACCGGATCGTTTGTAATGCAGCGTAATAAAGCGCTGCGAATTATAAATGCAAATCACTCTCATTTCCGATGGGCATTCTCAACGATCGGTTGAACGTGGCGTGCTGACGACAGTGAGATGGCGCGACGTCGGATTATCCAGTTTTGCTAATCAATCACCCAGAATCGATTGATTGTGGATGGCGGTGGCGGCCGCAAGAATAGAGGCTTCCCGACCGATAAGAGACGTCGCCTGCGTCGGGCGACGCGATGGAGACAACGCGATGCCGAAGCTCGATGCCTCGACTCACCAGGCCCTCGCCCGCGAACTGCACGAGGCCGAGCGCAGCCGCACGCCGGTGATGCAGTTTTCGCGGCGCTATCCCGACATGACGATTGCGGACAGCTACGCCATCTCGCAGGCGTGGCTGGCGCTCAAATTCGCCGAAGGCCGACGTGTGATCGGCCACAAGATCGGCCTGACGTCGCGCGCCATGCAGGTGGCGGCACAGATCACCGAACCCGACCACGGCACGCTGCTCGACGACATGCTCGTGGCCGACGGCGCCACGCTCGACGCCTCGCGGTTCATCGTGCCGCGCCTCGAAGTGGAGTTGGCGTTCATTCTGGCCAAGCCGCTCAAGGGCCCGGGCGTGACGCTGTTCGATGTGCTCGACGCGACCGCATGGATCACCCCTGCGCTCGAATTGATCGACGGACGCATCGAACTCTTCGACCGCGACACGAAGACGCCGCGCAAGGTCTTCGACACGATTGCCGACAATGCCGCGAATGCCGCCGTGATTCTCGGCGGCCGCCCCGTGAAGCCCGACGCCATCGACCTGCGCTGGGCAGGTGCCTTGCTCTATCGCAACGGCGTGATCGAGGAGTCGGGCCTGAGCGCTGCGGTCCTCAATCATCCCGGCAACGGTATTGCGTGGCTCGCGAACAAGTTGGGGGCGTTCGACGAAGGTCTTCAGGCCGGAGAGATCGTGCTCGCCGGCTCCTTCACGCGCCCCGTGGCCTGCACGGCGGGCGACGTGTTCCATGCCGACTACGGCCCGCTCGGTGCGATCGGCGTGCGCTTCGTCTGACGCCGTCCCCGCGCTTTCTCCCGGAACCCGATGCCATGAAAACTCCCCCCAATACCTTCAAGCAGGCCCTCGCACGCGGTGAGCGTCAGATCGGTCTGTGGATGGGACTCGCCACACCGTACGCCGCAGAACTGTGCGCGGGCAGCGGCTTCGACTGGATCGTGATCGACGGCGAACACGCGCCCAACGATCTGCGTACCATGCTGGCGACGTTGCAGGCCGTAGCGCCGTATCCCACGCATCCGGTCGTGCGGCTGCCGCACGGCGACGCCACGCTCATCAAGCAAGTCCTCGAAATCGGCGCGACTACGCTGCTCGTGCCGATGGTCGAGTCGGCCGACATGGCGCGCGCGCTGGTGAGTGCGACCCGTTATCCGCCGCAGGGCATTCGCGGTGTCGGCAGCGGTCTGGCGCGCTCCTCGCGGTGGAATCGCTATGAGGACTATCTGCACGCCGCGAACGACACCACGTGTCTGCTCGTGCAGGTCGAGACCGCCGAGGCGCTCGCGCAAGTCGACGCCATCGCCGCCGTCGACGGCGTGGATGGCGTCTTCATCGGACCGGCGGATCTCGCCGCGTCGATGGGCCATCTCGGCCAGGCCACGCACCCGGAAGTGCGCAGCGCCATTGAAGACGGCATCGCGCGCATTCGTCGCGCGGGCAAGGCTGCGGGCATTCTGTGCGTCGACGAGACGCTCGCCCGGCACTACCTCGACGTGGGTGTGACCTTCATGGCCGTGGGGATCGACACCTCGCTCCTCGCGAGCGCGAGCCGTGCGCTCGCCGCGAAGTTCACCACCCATACCCCGAAAGCCTGAACATCGCGCGTCCGGCGACCCGGACGCGCGTTCCTCCGACATCCCCAAAGAGACATGGCATGAGTGCTACCCGTTTCGACGTCGCCGGCGTTTCCGTATCGCCCGACCACTACATCGATGGCCGCCGCGTGGCGTCCGCCGAGACCTTTGAATGCGTTTCCCCGATCGACCAGACTCGTCTGGGCGACATCGCGAGCGGCAATCTCGGCCATGTCGATGCGGCCGTGACGTCGGCGTCGCTGGCATTTCCGGCCTGGGCGGCGCTGGGGGCGGCCGGGCGCGAGCCCTATCTCAAGCGCTTCGCCGACGCCATCGGCGCGCGCGCCGACGCGTTCGCCACGCTCGAGAGTCACGACGCGGGCGTGCTGCGTTCACGCATGGCGCACGGTGTGGTGCCGCGTGCCATGCAGAACATCACCTGGTTCGCCGAACACGCACTCACGTTGCAGGATCGCGTGATCGAGACGCCGCAGGCGCGGCACCTCGTGCGTCACGATCCGGCCGGCGTGGTCGCCGTCATCACGCCCTGGAATTCGCCGCTGATGCTCGCCACGTGGAAGATCGGCCCCGCGCTGGCGTCGGGCAACACGGTCGTGCTCAAGGCGCCGGAATGGGCGCCGCTGACATCGTCGCTGCTCGCCGATTGCGCGGAGGAAGCGGGGCTGCCGCCCGGGGTGTTCAACCTGCTGCAAGGCTCGGGTGCCGTGACGGGGGCCGCGCTCGTGAGCGATGCGCGTCTCGCGCGGATCTCGTTCACGGGGTCGGTGGCCACCGCGAAGTGGATCGCGAAGACGGCCGCCACGAATCTCGTGCCCTGCAGTCTTGAGCTTGGCGGCAAGTCGGCCTTCATCGTGCTCGCGGACGCCGATCTCGACGCCGCCGCCGCCACGGCCGCGCTGATGTATCGCAACGCCGGCCAGGTGTGCCTGGCGGGCACGCGACTGCTCGTGCATGCCGATGTCGCGCCGGCCTTCACCGAGAAGCTGCGCGCCATGGTCGAGCGTCTGGTCGTGGGCGATCCGCGTGAGGGCGAGACGGAGGTCGGGCCGATCATCCACATGCGTCAACTCGAACGCGTGCAGGGCTTCGTCGAGCGCGCGGTGGCGGGCGGCGCTCGCGTGCTGTGGGGCGGCAAGCGCCACCCGTTCGGCGAGCAGTATTTCGCACCAACGTTGCTGACCGATCTGCGTCAGCAGGACGAGATCGTGCAGCAGGAAGTCTTCGGTCCGGTGCTCACGCTGCAGACATTCGCGAGCGACGACGAGGTCGTCGACATGGCGAACGGGACCGACTACGGACTCGGCGGCGTGTGCTACGGCGACGAGACGCATGCCATCGCCGTGGCGCAGCGCGTGCGCACCGGGTTCATCTGGGTCAACAGCTTCGGCATTCGCGATCTGGCGGCACCGTTCGGGGGCATCAAGCGCTCGGGCGTGGGCCGCGAAGGCGGCGACTGGAGCTTCGAATTCTTCTGCGACGTGAAGGATGTCGTGGTGCCGAAACAGCCGTTCAAAGCCAGCTTCAGCCATCGCTGAAGCGCGCGCACGGCATAACAATGAGACGAGAGGAGAGCGGTATGGGACAGATCGTCGGCGCGGCACTGGTGTCGCATCACCCCGGCCTGATGCAGTGTGAGGAGTTCCGCGTGTTGCAGGGCGCGGGCGCGGATTCGGACCTGATTCCCGGTTACGCGCGTTTGCGCGAGCGCATCGTGGCGGCGCGTCCGGATGTCATCGTCATTTTTGACTCGCACTGGTTCACCACCGGCTATCACCTGATCGATGGCGGGGCGCATTACTCGGGCATGTACATTTCCGACGAAATGCCGTGGTACCTGCACGGCGTGCCGTACGACTATCGCGGCCACCCGGAGCTTGCGCTGGCAGTCGACGCCGTGGCGCGCGAGCGCGGGGTGCGCGCGCGTGCGGTGCAGCATCCGGATCTGCCGCGTCACTACCCGACGATCAACGTCATCAAGCAAATGCGACTCGACGCCTGGCCCATCGTGACGGTGAGTTCGTGCCAGAACTGCGAGACACAGCACTTCCTGCAATCGGGGGAAGTCATCGGCGAGGCGATTCGCCGCAGTCATCTGCGCGTGGTGATGCTGGCCTCGGGCGCCTTGAGCCACAAGTTCAACGGCATCGACTGGAAGCCCAATCATCCGCGCGTGTTCCACGAAAGCAACGTGTCGCGCCCGGAGAACATCGAGAGCGACAAGCGCGCCATCGAGGCGTTTCGCGAAGGGCGTCACGACCGGATTCTGGCCGATTGGGACGACGACTACCGCAAGCGCCCGTGGGAGGCGCACGGCGCGCATTATCTGCAGATGGTCGGCGCCCTCGGGGGCGAGGCGTGCCGCAGCGCCGGCACGGTGCTGTCCGACTACGAGAATGCGCGCGGCACGGGCAACGTGCACATCTGGTTCGACACGATCTGACGAGGCAAGACCATGGACTTCGAATTTCCGCTGCGTGAATTGCCTGCCGTGATGCGCGGCCCGCGTGTCGAGCGTCGTCGCATTCTGCTGGGCGGCAGCGCGTTCTGGGGCACGATCGTCGAGGAGGGCGCCGAGCGCGGTCTGCTGCGCCTGGATGACGGCCGCACCGTCGATCCGCAAACGGTCGCTCACTTGCCGCCGGTCGACCCGTCGAAAATCATCGCCGTGCATATCTCCTACCGCTCGCGTAGCATGGAGACGCGCAACAAGCCGAAGCCGACGGACACGCCGACGTATTTCACCAAGCCGCCGACCTCACTCAATGGCCACGGCGGCCAGATTCTCAAACCGGCCGACTGCCGGTATCTGAATTACGAAGGCGAGTACGCCGTGGTGATCGGTCGGACATGTCGCAACGTGTTGCCGGACGAGGCCTGGGATTACATCGAAGGTTTCTGCCCCGCGCTCGACATGGGGCTGCAGGACTTCCGCGATACCGATCAGGGCTCGATGCTGCGCGTGAAGGGGGCCGATACGCTGCTGCCGATCGGTCCGGGCATCGTGCGCGGGGTCAACCTGTTCGAACAGACGCTGCGCACCTATCGCAACGGGCGGGTGGTGCAGGAAGCGCATATCGGCGACGAGACGATCTGGGGACCGCATTACGTGATCGCGGACATCGCGCGTCACATCACGCTGGTGCCGGGCGACGTGATCCTGATGGGGACGCCATGCCATTCGCGTTCGGTGGATGCGGGCGATCTCGTCGAGTGCGAGATTACCGGGCTCGGACGCCTCTCGGGCGCCGTCGTGCGGATCGAGGCGCCGCGTGCGGCGGCGCTGGGCGTGGGGCACGCCCCCGGCGACAGTCCCGAAGTGCGCCGTGTGGCGCTGGGCTTCGACGAACGCGTGCCGGAGCGGTTCAAGGAAAATTACCGTCTGGCGGGACAACGTCAGGACTGACGCGAGTGACAGACATTTCAGGCATATCAGGAGTGAACGGATGAAGGTGACGATCATTGGCGCGGGCGCCATCGGTGGCTTGCTGGGCACGAAGCTGGCGGCGGCCGGTGAGGCGCAGGTCAGCGCGCTGGCTCGCGGCGCGACGCTGGCAGCGCTGCGCGAGCGTGGCTGGCGCGTGAAGCAGGGCGAATCGCTCACGGCCGCGCCCGTCGCGGCGGCGCATCCGCTCGAAGACGCTGCGAAGCTCGGCGTGCAGGATCTGGTGGTCATTGCCGTGAAGGGACCTGCG
Source organism: Pandoraea pnomenusa (assembly GCF_040391475.1). Taxonomy (GTDB): domain Bacteria; phylum Pseudomonadota; class Gammaproteobacteria; order Burkholderiales; family Burkholderiaceae; genus Pandoraea; species Pandoraea pnomenusa_C. The sequence continues at coordinate 9,385 of NZ_JBEBXS010000042.1, forward strand.
TTGGTGCAGGTCGCGGCATCGGTCACGCCACTCGTCGGACCGGACACGCTGGTGCTGCCCGCGATGAACGGCGTGCCCTGGTGGTTCTGCCACGGCGTGGCACCGTTCGGCGATACGCCGCTCACGAGCGTGGACCCGGACGGGGCGATCGGCGCAGCGATTCCGATGACGAACGTGATCGGTTGCGTGGTGCATGCGAGCGCAGCTACGCCGGAGCCGGGGCTGGTCGATCACAAGATGGGTCGGGGTCTGATCATCGGTGAGCCGGGCGGCGGTTCGAGCGAGCGCGTGCAACGACTCGCGGGGCTGCTGGAGCGCGCGGGTTTCGAGGCGAAGGCTTCGGAGAACGTGCGTCTCGACATCTGGTACAAGCTGTGGGGCAATCTGACGATGAACCCGGTCTCGGCGATCACGGGGGCGACCATCGATCGCCTGCTCGACGACCCGCTGGTGCGCGCGTTCTGTTCGGCTGCCATGCGTGAAGCGGCCGCCATCGGGGCGCAGATCGGTTGCGCCATCGACCAGTCGCCGGAAGATCGCCACGAAGTCACGGCAAAGCTGGGCGCGTTCAAGACGTCGATGCTGCAGGACGTGGAGGCGCGTCGTCCGATCGAACTCGACGCACTGGTGAGCGCGGTGCGCGAGATCGGCCAGCGCGTGAATGTGCCGACGCCGAACATCGACGCACTGCTCGGCCTGACTCGCCTGTTCGGGCGCGTGCATGGGTTGTATCCGCAGTGATCTCGCGGTGATGTGAATGGCAAAAGGGGCACCGAGGTGCCCCTTTCTCATGGTGCTTGCGTTTCGCGTGTGGGCTTACTTGACCCCGGTGTGGCGATACACCTGGCTGAGTGCCATCAGACCGACGGCCGCGGCGGCCATCATGTAGAAGCTCGGGGCCAGCTTGCTGCCGGTGGCGTTGATCAGCCAAGTCAGGATGAACGGTGCGAAGCCGCCGAAGAACGTCACCGACAGGTTGTACGAGAGCGACAGGCCCGTGGTGCGCGTCTTCACCGGGAAGATCTCCGATGCGAGGGCGGGCAGCGGCGCGAAGTACACCGTCATGAGCACGCCGAGCAGCGTTTGCAGCGCGAGCATCATGCCGAAGCTCGGGTGCGTGGAGAGCAGCCAGAACATCGGCCAGATCGTGACGAGCAGCAATGCCGCCGCAATCATCATCGGCTTTGCGCGGCCCACGCGATCCGACCACGCGCCGACGATGGGCGAGAGGAACATCTGCACGATCCCCGTGGCCACCGTTGCCGCGAACGCCACCGAGGCGGGCAGGCCCAACTGCTTGATCGCATAGGTCGGCATGTACAGCACGAGGTAGGTCGACACGGTCGCGACGACGACCGCACCCACCGCCAGCAGCAGACGCATCTTCTGATGGCCGAGCGTGTCGCGCAGCGGCGTTTGCGTAGGCTCGGATTCCAGGAACTCCGGCGTTTCGCTGACATGGCGGCGGATGTAGTACGCCACCGGACCGATCAGCAGGCCGAAGAAGAACGGCACGCGCCAGCCCCAGCTTTGCATTTGCTCGGGCGAGAGCGTGCCGGTGAGCACCGCACCGAACCCGGCGGCGAGCAATGTCGTCAGGCCCTGACTCGCGACCTGGAAGCTCGCGAAGAAGCCGCGGCGTTGCGGCGCGTGTTCCGCAAGAAACGCCGTGGCGCTGCCGAATTCACCGCCCGCCGAGAAGCCCTGGATCATGCGCGCCAGCACGATTCCCATCGGCGCGAGCACGCCGATCGTCTCGTATGTGGGCATGAAGGCGATGATCGCCGTGCCCGCCATCATCAGCAGAATGGTGAGCGTGAGTGCCTCGCGACGCCCGCGACGGTCCGCATACACGCCGATCACGATGGCACCCAGCGGACGCATGAAGAACGACACCCCGAAGGTGCCGAGCGTGAGCAGCAGCGAGGTCGTGTCGTCGCTCGTCGGGAAGAACAGCTTGGCGATCGTGACGGCAAAGAAGCCGTACACGACGAGGTCGAACCATTCGAGCGCGTTGCCGATGGACGCGGATATCACCGCGCGCCAGGTGTGAGAAGTGTCGACGCGACCGACGGGCGCGCCCGCGGCAGTGGCAGTGTTCATGTTGTCTCCAGTCGTTGTTATGTATCGCGCATGCGTTTGCCGGAGGCATGCACTCCGTAATCCCCAGCGGTCAATCGTTCGCCAGCACCTGTGCGATGGCCTGCGCCACCGTGTCCACATTGCGCGTGTTCAGCCCGGCCACGCACATGCGTCCGGAGCGCAGCAGGTACACGCCGTGCGTCTCGCGCAGCGCATCGGCCTGCGCCGCCGACAGTCCGGTGTACGTGAACATGCCGCGCTGCGCGGTGTAACGCGAGAGCTTCTCGCCGCTCACGTGCGGGGCGAGGCGCGCATGGATCTGCGTGCGCATCGTGGCAATGCGGGTGCGCATGCCGTCGAGTTCGGCTTCCCACGCGCGACGCAGCGCAGGCGTGGTCAGCACCTGTGCCACCAGACGCGCGCCATGCGTGGGCGGGTTGCTGTAGTTGGCGCGCACTGTGCCTGTGAGCTGGCCGAAGACACGCGACGCTTCGTCAGCGGTGGCGCACACCACCGAGAGCGCACCGCAGCGCTCGCCGTATAGCGAGAAGTTCTTCGAGAACGAATTGGCGACGACGGTCGGTACGCCCGCATCGGTCAGCGCGCGCACGGCGAAGGCGTCGGCGTCGAGCCCGTCGCCGAATCCCTGATAGGCCATGTCGACAAACGCGATCAGGCCGCGCGCCTGCATCACCGGCACGAGGGCTTGCCATTGCGCTTCGGTGAGGTCGACGCCCGTCGGGTTGTGGCAGCACGCGTGCAGCAGCACGATGCTGTGCGGCGCAAGGGTGGCGATTGTCTCGAGCATGGCGTCGAAGCGCAGGCCGCCGGTGGCGTCGTCGTAGTACGGGTACGACTGCACCGGGAACCCCGCGCTCTCGAACACTACGCGATGGTTGTCCCAGCTCGGGTCGCTGATCCAGACCGTGCTGTCAGGGAAGTAGCGCTTCAGGAAGTCCGCACCCACGCGCAGCGCGCCGCCGCCACCGAGCGTCTGCAGCGTGGCGATGCGTTGCTCGCGGCGCGCGGCGTTGGCGTCGCCGAAGACCAGCGCCTGCACGGCGTCGCGGTAGGCCTGCGAGCCCGCCATCGGCAGGTAGGGGCGCGGACCGATGTCGGACAGTACGGCCGATTCGGCCTCGCGCACGGCCTGCATGACCGGCAGGCGACCGTCGTCGTCGAAATAGATGCCGATCGACAGGTTGACTTTTTGCTGGCGGGGGTCGCGGCCGAAGGCTTCGTTCAGGCCGAGAATCGGGTCGCCGGGATAGGCGTCGACGTGGGAAAACATGCGGGTCTCGCTCCTTGCTGCAGTGACGGGGCCGATGGATCGATGCGGCCTGCCGAGGTCGGATGGCGTCGCGGCGCGCGGAAAAAGGCTTCGGACGGCGTGCGAACGGGAATTTTGAAAATCGATTGTGGGCGACGCCCCTTTCGGCAACAATCAATCGATTTTGGTCTATTCGTAAGCGAAACTTGATAATCGACACGCCATGCCCCTGACCCGCGTCACGCTCCGCCAGTTCGAAGCCCTGGTGGCCATCGCCGAATTGCACAGCTTTGCCGAGGCGGGGAACCGCATGGGTCTCACGTCGTCCGCCGTGAGCCAGCTCGTGGCGGAACTCGAATCGGTGCTCGGCTTTCGCATCTTCGACCGCACGACGCGTCGCGTGGCGCTGTCGAGCGCGGGGCGCGACTTCCTCGCGTCGGCCGAGTCGGTGCTCCGGCACGTGCAGGCCGCCGAGAAGACCGCCGACGATCTGCGCAACCGTGCCGCGGGGATCGTGCGCGTGGGTGCGCCGCTGGTCATCGCCAGCATGGCGCTGCCTGCTGCGATCCGGGCTTATGCGGCGTCGCGCCCGAAGGTCGTGGTGCGCGTGGTCGACACCCCCGTCGACGCGCTCATCGATCATGTGGCCAACGGCGATATCGATCTCGCCATCGGCCCCAATCGCTCGACGGGCGCCCACGTGGCGGGGACACCTGCGTTCGACAGCCCCTGGGTGTTGTGGTGTACGCCGGATCATCCGCTCGCGCGCCGCCGTCGCGTGCGCTGGGCCGACTTGCGCGACACGCCGCTCGTGGCGGCTGGACGCGATCACGAACGCAGCGTGGCGCAAATGCGGCTCTCGGCGCCGCCCGATGCGCGCATCACGCCGATCGACGTGGTCGACAACGTGACCACCGCGCTCGGTGTCGCGGCACAAGGGCTGGCGGCGACGCTCACGCCCGGCTACGTGGCGGCACTCGCGCATCCGTTCGGTCTGGTGATGCGTCGCGTCGTGTCGCCCGAGACGATTCGACAGGTCTGCGTCTACCGACCGGTCTCGCGCGCCGCGTCGCCGGCGGCGGAAGGCTTCGCGCAATTCCTGCTCGAATGGCTGCCGCAATGGAACGAGACGCTCATGGCGGCATCGCGCGAACCGGCATGACGCGCGCGCAACACTCCGATAATTAAAATTACGATACGGATTGCGAAACAAACGATAAAAATAGCTAGTTATCGATACGCGTTGAAGTTACGCGTTACCCGTGTGTGCGCGGGCTGTAGTTTTCGAAGCGATTGCGATAGTGTTTACCCAACCTTTCGATGCCTTTCGTCGAAACTTTTGCTTCGTACTGCTCCCGATGTGTCTGCTTGTCTCCCACCCCCTAGGAGGTAAAGTGACTCACGCCACGCATGCGCGCCCGCCTCGTCGGCATCCTCTCGCGCTCGCCGTCTCTCTCGTCTTTCTTTCCCTGCAGGGCGCTTACGCGCAGACCTATCCCGATTCGGTGATCGAATCCGAGAGCAATCTCAATTACGAGCAGTACTACGACGGCAACGTCGTTCCAACGGGAACGATCCAGGGGACGGTGACCATTCGCCCGGTGCCCCCTTATCCGGCGCAGCTCGGCGGTGCCGGGGTGTCGGTGTTTCGCGGTGCAGTCGTGACGATCAATCCGAATCTGGGTACGCCGGGGTTGGTGTCGATCACATCGGATGCGTACCCGGGAGCGCCGAACGACGCACTCTGGATCGCTAATGGCACCGTCAATATCGTAGCGAGCACTGCCGGTGTGCTGCTCACGGGCAATGGCGAATCCGTGCACGGCGTGTACATGCCCGAGTCGGCTTCAGGCAATTCGCTGCTGACCGGCGCGAACGTGACCATCGTGACCAACGGGTTGAAGGCAGACGGCATGCGCCCGTACGGCAGCACGTCGACGATCGATCTGACAGACACGTCGATCACCGTGAACGGCCAGGACAGTTGGGGCGTACGTTCATGGGGCGGCAGCAATATCACGCTCACGAACACGAAGATCACGTCGAACGGCGCCGTCGGTACGGGCACCGGGGCTGGCGCAGGAGGGGTGCAGGTCTACAACGGTTCCATCGCCACCATCAACGGCGACTCGACGATCACCACGGCCGTTGCGGGCAACCTCGGTTTGAACGCCGAGTCGGGCGGCACGCTCAACACCAACGCGGACCCGAATACCCCGGGAACGGTTGTCGTCAGCACGACAGGCGCCGGCAGTCACGCCGTACGCATCGGTACAGCAACCGGCAACCTCAACCGGTTGAGCCTGTCGACAACGCAGAACTCGACCTACGGCCTGCTGGTCAACGGCACCTCGACGGTAACCGGATCGCAGGTCGCGGTCAGCACGCTGGGCACTTCGGCGTACGGTATGTGGATCTCCGGCAGCACCACCGCCACGCTCAACGGGGGTGCCATCACCACGAACGGGCAGACGGCCTACGGTCTGCTGTCCGGCTCGGGTGCGGCGACGGTGAACCTGTCGGACTTCGCCATTGCAACGCATGGCACGCAGGCCTACGGCATCTACGGGTGGACTGGCAGCACGACAAACTTCGCCGGCGGCAGCATCACGACCGATCAGGCGAGCACCTACGGCATCTACGCTAACGCGGGCACCGTCAATTTGCTGACGAGCAGCGCGACCGGTGCGGGTACGTCGATCACGACGACAGGCACGAATGCGTATGCGGTGCGCATCCAGAACGGCGGGATGTTCAACGCCTCCGGCGCGACCTTGCGCGCCACGGGCAGCGGCACGGCCGCCATCGTGTTCGACGCCCCGCAAACGCTCGCTGCCGTGCAGGTCGGGGCGACGCCCGGATTGCCCGCGATGCCGGCGAATACGCCGGAGTTGCCGTCCACCACGGCACCGCCACCGCTGGCCATCGTCACCCCGATACCGGCAGCGCCGACCGAGACCGGCAGCGACGTCGTGGACCCACCAACGGTGGGTTCGCCGCTCGCCGCACCGCCGCGCGCGGGGGGCTACAACATGACGTTGCAGAACACGACCGTCACCTCCGACAGTGGCGTGGCCCTGTGGATCTATGGCGGGGTCGCCAACGTGAATCTGGTCAATACCACGCTAAGCGGTGGTGGCGGCGCGATCAACGCCTCCACGCGTTCCGGCATCGGCGCGACACTCAATCTCGACGCCAGCCAGTCCACGCTCACGGGCCGCATCTATACCGACGCGACCAGCACCTCCGTCGTCAATCTGAGCAACAACAGCGTGTGGCACGTGACGGCAAGCTCAAATGTCACCGAACTCAACAACGCCAACAGCCTGATCGACTTTCCCGTGACGGCGGCGCTGACGTCGGCACCGCTGAGTCAGGCGTCATATCGCAATGTGAGCATCGGCAACAACTACTCGGGCAGCAGCGGCACGCTGGGGCTCAACACCTATCTGAACGAGGGCGGCGCGCTGACGAATCAATTCAGCGACCGATTGCTTGTGAAGGGCGGTGCAAGCGGTACGACGCTTTTGCAGATCAAGCCGGTGGCCGGAAGCCCCGGCGCGTTGACGTCGCCCAGTGGCGTGATTACCAACGACGAAGGGATCTCCGTCGTACAGGTGGCGGGGGCGTCGACCTTCAACGCGTTCCAACTCGCGGGCGGCTACGTCGTCGGCGAGAGTTCGCCCTACGAGTATCGGCTGTACGCGTACGGTCCCGGGTCTGCGCACGGTACTGCGGACGCCTCGCAGAACCTCGTCAGCACCGGCGCGGGCTTCTGGGACTACCGGCTGCAAACCGCCTATGTGACGCCGGGCGGCGACGTCGATCCCGAGTCGCCGGGCAACCCTGGCGGCGAGGTCGACGTGCCCGTACCCCCCGACGCCCGTCGCGAGGTCGCGCCGCAGGTGCCGTCATACATCAGCGCACCGACCGCGCTGCTGCATGCCGGGTTGATGGACATGGACTCGCTGCATCGGCGTCTGGGCGAAGTGCGCGACGATCGCGAGCTAGGGCGCGATCGCGGGCCCGGCGAGATGTTCATGCGCGGCTACGGCGGCAGCATGAAGTACTTCTCCAATCAGAGTTTCCAATCCTTCGGCTACGACATGAAGGGGGACTATGGCGCGATTCAGGTCGGCGGAAACCTGTTCAGGCAGTTCACCGACGACGGCACGTGGCGCTTTGGCGCGGCCGGTTCGCTGGGCTGGCTGCACTACGAGCCGACGGCGATCGATGGGCCGAGTTCCACGCGCACGAGTAACTATCGGCTCTATGGTTACGGGACATATCAGAGCCAGCAGGGTTGGTACGTCGACGGGATCGTGTCGGTGGGCTGGTTCAACGGTCGTGTAACGACGGACGCGCGCGGTGAAGTCGCGCCGATGCGCGGGACCAGCTATGCCGCGTCGGTGGAGTCGGGGTATCCGCTGGCGCTGGCGTACGGGCTGAATCTGGAGCCGCAGTTGCAGTTCGTCGGGCAACACCTGTCGTTCACCAACATGACCGACGTTGACGGGCTGAAGGTCAACATCGGCGCGCAGAACCAGGTGACCGGGCGGCTCGGCGTGCGGCTCACACGTCCGGTGGAAGTGAGCACGGGACGCATCACGCCGTATCTTGGCTTCGATCTCGTGCATGCGTTCGTCGCCGGGACGAGCGTGCAAGTGAGTGACGCCGTATTCCAGAGCGGGAAATATGGCGACGCGATGGTCTTCTCGCTGGGCGTGAACGGCACACCTTCGCAAAACTTCTCGCTGTACGGGCGCGTAGCCTATCAGCAAAGTTTCGGCTCGGGCGGCATGCGTGGCGTCCTCGTCAACGTGGGCGCGAAGTACGTGTTCTGATGCGATGCCGGACGACGCATGAGCATCGTCCGGGGCGGGCGCATCCGGCGCTTCGGGGCGGGCTCAACGTCCCGGAGCGATCCGTTCGCGATGTTCAGCGACGCTTGGCGTCACCCGGCGGTAGCGCGGCGAGATCTTCGCTCAACTGCGCGCGCAGCGTCGCGATGGCCGCTGCGGTGTCGGCCGGCTTCAGTTCCTCGCGTGCGATGGCATCGCGCAGATGATGACGGACCATCGGATCGCGCGCTTGCGTCAGCGTTTCGCGATAGAACGGCAGCACGTTCTCCGGATGTCCGCCGACACGGTACAGGTGTGCGATTTCTTCAATAGTCCGAATTGCTGGAATGGCCGGACCACCGTGACCGGGGCCGCCGAAGCGCGCACCCATGCCCGGCGGCGGGGGTGGCATGTCCGCGCGTGCGGCGGGCGGCGGCGCATCGCGCATGTCGTTCGCGGGGCCTGCCGGTGAGACGGGAGCGGCGCTGGCAGCGCCGGTGACCGTCAACGCCAACATCAGCGCGAGCGTGCTCACGGTATTGCGCAGGGTAATCGTCATGATATGGACTCCGTAATGAATGCATTCGCCGAAATTCCGAATGCAGGCGCCAAGCGTAACGCGCATCGCGGGGGTAGCCGGTGGGCCGTAACGACGTGTAAGGTGATGGCTATCGCGACGACCGCCCGAGGAGACCGCGCATGGCTACCGACGCCCCTGAATTCGCTCATCCCGCTACCCTCACTTCGTGGAAGAGTCCGGTGGACTTTTACGCCACCCTGACGCGCGTGATCGATGCGCTCAAGCAGCACGGCATGACGATCTTTGCAGACATCGACCAGAGTGCGGCGGCGGCCTCGGTGGGGCTGTCGCTGCGACCGACGCGGCTGCTGCTCTTCGGCAATCCGAAGGGCGGCACGCCCGTGATGGCCGCCAATCCGCACGCCGGGCTGGAACTGCCGCTCAAGGTGATGGTGTGGGCCGCCGCGCCCGACGATGTCCGGGTGGATTTCCTGAACCCGGGGCCGTCGCTCAGTGCGCTGTACGGCATCGACTCGGCGCAGTCCGCCGGATTCGGCGGGGCGGTGAAGCTGTTGGGGGCGGCGCTGGTGGCATGAAACCGGGGGCGGTGGCAACGCCGGGCGGTGTTTCGGGTTCATTCGTCAAAACGACGTGCCGCAGGGCGCGACAGGCGAGCGGGGGTTTGGCGGCGCGCGGACGCGTCGTTGCGGCCCGTCAGCCTCGCAGCGCCTTATCTGGCGGGCCTCGCCGCTCGCTGTGAGCAAGCGCAAAAGTCCCTATACTGATCCGGCCTCTCTGCGTGTGGTCGCGTGGGCACGTCGCCTCCGATCTGTGCGGGGCACGACACCCGGTCCGTGCAGGCATTTCCCCCTTTTCTTGATGGAGCAACTTCCGTGTCGAACAGTCAATGGATTCAGGTCGAGACCGCGGACGGTGTTTTCGATGCCTATCTGGCATTGCCACCGACGGGTAAGACAGCGAACGCGCCGGGCATCGTGCTGGTGCAGGAAATCTTCGGCGTGAACGAGCACATTCGCGGCGTGGCCGATCAATACGCGATGGACGGCTACGTGGTCCTCGCACCGGACGTCTTCTGGCGTTCCGCCCCGCGTGTCGAGCTTGGTTATTCGGGCGACGACTGGGCGCGTGCAATGGAGCTGCGCAAGGCGGTCGACGTCGAGAAGACCGTGAAGGACGTCGAAGCCACGGCCAAAGCGCTGCGTACCCGGCTCGACGCGGGTGCCAAGGTCGCCGCCGTCGGCTACTGCTTCGGTGGCCTGGTGTCGTACCTGAGCGCCGCGCGCGGTCTGGTCGATGCCGCTGTGCCGTACTACGGCGGCGGTATCCACAACTATCTGGGCGAAGCCGCGAACCTGAACGTGCCTGTGCAGTTCCACTACGGCGCGCTGGATAGCCACATCACGCCGGATATCGTGCAGCAGGTCAGCGATGCCGTGAAGTCGCGCCCGAATACGGAAGTGTTCGTGTACCCGGGCGCCGACCACGGTTTCAACTGCTGGTCGCGCGAGTCGTATCATCAACCGGCGTCGGTGCTGGCCCACGGCCGCGCGCTGGAATTCCTGGCCAGGGCCCTGGCGAAGTGAGGATGGTGCGCCGGCTTGGATGCGATGTCGGCGCAACGCTCACCCGCAAATGACAAAAGCCCGCTTCGGCGGGCTTTGTCGTTTCTGCGCGTGAGACGTTTCGCGGCTTGCATGACGCCGGTGGCGGCAACATGCGGGCAAGGACGGACGAGGGGCTGCGGTCCGCTAAAAAAGCCCGTCGCCGAAGCGACGGGCAAAGTCCTGTGCGTCGAACCACTACGCACAGCGACAGGAGTCTGAGGCCATGAAAGGCCCGAGTTCAGACGGAGCGCAGGCCAGGCCTCGCGCGTCGTGACGTCGTTATGCGCAGAACGCGAGCCGCGCCGCAGCCACGTCAGGGAGGCGTGCGGCGCGGCAGGTTACATTACGAACCCAAGGAGGTCATGCCGGCACGAACCTGGCCGTGGCTGCCAACCGAGCGGGTCTCGGCCGGTGCGCCGGTCTTGACGGCCTGTGCGGCGGGGGTTGCCTTCGGGTACACGGCGTCGTGTTGCACCACGAGGCCGGCTTGACGTGCCTGGATCAGTTCTTCACGAACCTGGGCACGGGTCAGGGCGCTGGTTTGCGGCACCCACGAGAATTCCGAGGGGCCGTCGAAGGCGTCGCTGGCGAAGGCCGAACCGGCCGAGACGGCGAGCATTGCAGAAACCAGAGCCGAAGCAATAAGAGCGCGTTGCATGATGTTTTCTCCTGTCTTTTGAAAGAGGCGATGTGTTATTCATCGTCGACAGTTGAAGTCTATTAATGCATGACGCAACGATAAAGACGAGTTATCGCAAGCTACTCTTGTGTAATTTGGAATAATCGAACGAACCCCGAGGAGACCGCCGATGCTCTATCTGTGGATCAAGGCCGTACATCTGATTGCGGTGATGACGTTCATCGCCGGTATGGTGACGATGGCGCTGGGCGGGCGGCTGGCACAGCCCGAGTGGCGACGCATCGCCCGGCGGGCCGACTACGGGCTGGCGTCGCCTGCGCTGATCGTCGTGTGGGTGAGCGGGCCGGCGCTGGCGATCATGGCGAACTGGTGGAGTGCGCCCTGGCTCATGGCCAAGCTGGTCTTCGTGATAGTGGTCTCCGCATTGCATGGCCGGATGTCCGGCACGCTGCGCCGGCTGGAGCGCGATGGCGCGACGGCGTCGCCATCGCTCTTCATGCGCGCGCTGCCGGTGACGTGGGTGTCCATGGCGATCATCGTGGCGCTGGTGATCGTCAAGCCGTTCTGATCGGCGGTAAGGGATTCGGCTTGGTGGCCGGGCGTGCGCGGTGTTACGCTGACGACACCGCCAAAAACGTCCCAAAAATTACGCCTTTGAAGGCATGGTGCCAATGCCGATCACCAGTACGGTAGCCCTGGAGTTCCATGGGCCAGACCGCCCCGTCGGCGCGTTGGCGAAAGATTACCCGGACGGTCACGTCATTCACCCGCACAGCCACCGGCGCGCGCAACTGATGTATGCGAGCGCCGGTATTCTCGAAGTGCGCACGGACACGTCGTTCTGGGTCATTCCGCCGCAACGCGCGTTGTGGATTCCGGGGGAAGTCACGCATGAAGTGCGCATGCGGGGCAATGTCGAAATGCGCACGATCTACGTCGACGTGGCGCGATGCGGGATGGCGACACCCAGCGATCCCGTGGTCATTCGCGTGTCGGCGCTACTGCGCGAGCTGATCCTGCGTGCGATGACGCTCGCCGAGCAATGGTCGCCCCAGGGCAAGGACGCCCTCGTCATGGCGCTGCTGCTCGAGGAACTCGAGTGGAAGAGCGACTCGCCGCTGCATTTGCAGGTGCCGCGCGACGCACGGTTGCGCAAGATCTTCGATACCTACCTGAACACGCCCGCCGATGCGCGCAGTCTGCAGGACTGGGCCGTCGAGGTCGGGGCGTCGAGCCGCACGCTCGAGCGGCGCTTCATGACGGAATTCGGATTGCCGTTCCGGGAGTGGCGTCAGCACATGCGGCTGCTGGGGGCGCTGCCGCTGCTCGGGGCCGGGCGGCCCATCACGCAGGTGGCGCTCGAAGTCGGCTACGACACGCCGAGCGCCTTTTCAACGATGTTCCGCCGCTTCATGGGCGTGACGCCAAGCGAATACCTGACGCGCGCCCGCGACCCGGAGTGAGCCAGTGCATGGCGTCCCACATGTCGTCGTATACGGGTACGCCTTCGGCATACAGCGGTGAGCGCTGGCGCTTCGAGCCGATGCCGACGAAATCGATGCCCAGCTGGCGCGCCACCTTCAGGTCCCACATTCCGTCGCCAATGGACACGATGGCCCGCGGATTCGTGATCCCGTAGCCCACCTGCGCACGCTTGATGGCCTCGGCGACGAGCTGCTCGCGCGAGCTGTATTCCGACGCGGTGATGAGCATCGCGTCGGTGTAGTCGATCGCGACGGAGCGCAGCTTGCGATGGCTGACCTGCCGAATGCCGCCGGTGGCGAACACCACCCCCCAGCGCGAGCGATGCGCAGCCTCGACAAAGGCACGCGCGCCGGGAATCTCGGCCAGGCCATGCGCATTGAGCAACGCGGTGAAGCGCTCGTCGATCTCGTGTTCGAAGCGTGCCAGGTCGTGCGGCTGAGGCAGCGCGCGCCCGTGTTCGGCATGCGCGTGGATCAGGATGCCGGTGTCGGTGTGATGCGGATAGCTGCCCCAGTCGGTGTTCAGGTCCTCGAATTCCAGCGACTCCATGGCGCCGAGCAGCGCGCGTTGATGGATGCGCACCGAATCGGTCAGGGTGCCGTCGACATCGAGCACCAGAATGCTGTCTTTCTCGAAACTCGCCTGCATGGCTGATAGTGAACTTGTGTCAGGGCGGAGGTCTCGTCCGCCGAATGGGGGGAGTGTACGAATTCGCCGCGTCGAAAAAAACGCGGCGAGTGACACCCGATACGCCGGACACGACAGACGGCCCTCTGTGTTTTGATAGCTTGACGCAGGTCATGTTCAGGACGGCCCGACGGCCATCCTGAACCTGGCACATGTCGCGCAGGTTACCCGAAGCGCGGACGCGATTGGAAGGAGTATCTCCTGTCCAGTCGCTCCAGTCTGTCGACCGCCGCTTGCATGTCGGCAAGCGAGTACCGCCACTGGTCTGCCTTGCGCGCCGTGCGCGCCACGTGAGGCGGCTCGCCCGCCCGCGGGGCGTCGGTGGCCTCGGTCGCCCGGGCCTCCTCGGTCGCCTCGGTCGCCTCGGTCGCCTCGGTCGGCTGACCGGATGACGCCGACGCATGATCGGCCGTCGAGGGAGGCGGCGCGACTGACGTGGGTGTCTGCGTCGGAGCGGAGGGTTCACAGAGCGGTTGTCGTACCCGCGCGTGTGAGATCGGGGTCAGCGCCTCGCGGTTCCCGCCGTAAGCGAATTCCTTGTAGCGCTGGTGGCCGTCGTGAAGCCACTGCGCCAGGGTCTGGACGAGGTTTTCACCGATCGGCACCTTCACCATGCCCGCATAGGACGCCTCGAGATAGTCGGGGATGTCGCCGAACATCATCGCCGGGTTCTCCCTGGCATGGGTGCGCGGGTCGTCTTGCAACGGGGTGATCGTGGCCGGCGTGTTCAGGGACACGAACAGCGTGAGCGGGGTGCCGTGCGTCGGAATCCGGATGTAGGCGCCGAGCATGGCGGGGCGGGTACTGATCTCGCCGGTGGGCAGCCGGAGGTCCGGGTTCGAGAACGGTGCGAAGATGGCGTGCCGTCGCGCTTCCTGCGGGCTGGTGATGACGCGAAGGAACGTCATCTCGGGGACTTCGATGTAGGCATTCGTTTGCGCGAGTACGCGGAGCATGCCGGGTGCCATCTGGCGGAGTCGTTTGGTCAGGCGGTGCTCCAGCGCAGCCACGGAAAACTGACCTTTCGACTCGGTGGCGAAGGTTTGCATGAAGCTTCGCCGGAGTGCCGCGGCATCGCGGCCATCTGCAGCCAGCGCGGTACGCAGCTCCGCTGGCAGCGACGCTTCGCAGCCGGCCAGCATCAGTCGGCTCACGTCGACGTCGATGGGCACATCGGGGGGGAGATCGAGCAGGCAGTTCTCGCTGTCGCGACGGCTGCCCACGACACAGACGGGCTGTACGCCGGCCAGTCGCTGCGCGAAAACGTGTGCCCTTGTGGACGGCGGGTGCGACCAGTCGAATACCGAATTTTTCGGCGGGGATGCCTCGTTCGACAGCGCCGTGGCGAGTGGCCCCGACGCCACATGCCGCAGCCCGGCGGCCAGTTCATGCCGATGGGGTGTTCCGCCAAGCGCTGGCGCGCCGCCGAATGTGGCGAGCGCAGCCGTCAATCCCTCTCCGATCGAAGATAGATGCATCGTCGTTACTCCGGTTGATGTCACGGGCCTGTTCCCGTGACGCCGGAGTATTCCCGTTGGCGCGACGCCGACTGTTGCGTTGACGCGCCGCGATTTGGAAATTGGTTCGGGTCGTGACGATCGCCGGATCAGACCACCGCTGCGCGCAGGCTCGGCGGCGCTTCGCGAAGCAAGGACTTGAGCCGCTTGAGCGCATTGGCGAGCCGCTCGGGATCGCGCACGCCACCGAGCGAAATGCGGATGGCGTTGGGGGCGTCGGGTGACAGGCAAAAGGCGTCGGCTGGCGTAACGGCCAGTCCTTCGGCGCGGGCGGCGAGCGTCAGCTCGCGCGCGGTCCACGGGGCGGGCAGGGCGTGCCAGAGGTGAATGCCGTTCGTGGGCGGGGTGCCCTCGTCACCCAGGATTTCGGCGGCGATGGCTTGCCGCTGCGCTGCCGCCGCCTTCACGCCTTCGAGAATCCGATCGGCCATGCCGTTGTGGATCCATTGCGTGGCGAGCCCTGTCATGAGTGGCGGGGCCATCAAGGCGAACGAGTGGAGCGTGTCGAGGAATGTGTCGCGGCGACCGGCGTCGGCCAGGCGGACGTATGCGGTACGCAGACCCGGCGTGAGGCATTTCGATAGCGTGGCCACGTAGTGCACGCGATGGGGCGCGAGACGGGCGAGCGGCGGCGGCGCGTCGGCGGCCAGGCGCCAGTAGGGGTCGTCTTCGATGAATGTCAGATCGAGGCGCTCGGCCACGGCGAGCAACTCGCGGCGGCGGCGTTCGGACATCGTTCGTGTGTTCGGATTCTGCAGCGTCGGGTTCAGGTAGACGAGACGCGCCCCTCGCTCGCTCGCGGCCTGGTGCAGCGCGTCGGGCAGCATGCCATCGTTGTCGGTGGCCACGGCCGTCAGCTGGCGGCCGAGCGAGCGCGCCGCACTGCGCAGGCCCGGGTAGACGATCGGCTCGCACAGCACGGTGTCGTCTCGCGCGGTGGCGAACAGCAGCAACGCGGCCAGCGTGGCCTGTGCGCCGGGGCAGACGAGCACGTCGGCGGGGGAGAGCGGGCCGAGCATCGGGGCGAGCCAGAGGGCGCCGGCCTGACGGTCGGCGACGCCGCCTTCGCCGAGCTGGTAGGCCATCAGCATCGAGGCGTCGGTATGCCGCAGGACTTCGTCGACCCCCTTCTGCAGCATCTCGCCGAGAAACAGCCCGGCCGGCGCCGGCGGGATGTTCATCCCCAGATCGAGCACCTGATCCAGTGCGATGCGCGGGGTGCTCACGAAGGTGCCCAGCGGGCCGCGGCCCTCGATGGCGTGGCGGTCGCGCGCCCGGTTGTACGCGCGCGTGACGGTGGTGAAATCGATGCCGAGCCACGACGCCAGTTCGCGCTGCGCCGGAAGTCGGTCGCCCGGGCGCAGACGCCCGTCGGCCACCGACTGTTCGATGAAGCTGGCCAGACGCAGATAGCGCGGCCCTTTGCCGGCAGTCAGGGCGGGTTTCCAGAAGGTGGCGCGCAGGGTGTCGTGCGAAGCGTCCATGGCGATGTCGGTATGATGTATGGATATTTTTATGTGTATGTACTCCAACTGGAGTGTAGTTTGCATACATGGACGTCGCAAGTCTTGAATTTCGGGGTGCCGCGGCGCATCTTGAGTCGGCGCTCCCCTTCGGGAATGGGGCTGCGGCGCCTGCGATGTCTCGCTTCGCGCTTCAAGGTCGCGTCAAGCCGTTAACAATCAACGACTTACGGGGCGATTCCGTGCGAGATTGCATTGACACTTGCATTGCCCCCATGTATAGTCGCAGGCTCCGGTTTTTCCGGCGGTAGGCCTGTGTCTAATGCAAAGTGCTTATGCATCAAGCGTTTAGATGCGGACAATCCGCAAGAGCTACCGGGGAATATGCAGTGAAGTCGCATGTGAGCCCGCCTTGGCTTTCATGCTTTTGACATATTTAGGAAATCACAATGCCAACGATTAACCAATTGGTCCGCAAGCCGCGCACCTCTGCTCAGATCAAGAGCAAGAGCCCGGCCCTGCAGGACTGCCCGCAGCGTCGCGGCGTGTGCACCCGTGTGTACACCACGACGCCGAAGAAGCCGA
>NZ_JBEBXS010000043.1:0-19476 GCF_040391475.1 Pandoraea pnomenusa
TCGCCGAGCACGTCGTACACCGCGCGGCCCATGCGCGTCATGATGCGCATGTTCACGGCCACATACGGCGTATCGGACAGCTCCACGCCGATATGCGCGATGGGCGAGCCGAGCGGCCCCATCGAGAACGGCACGACATACATCGTGCGGCCACGCATGCAGCCCTGGAACAGGCCGTCGAGCGTGGTGCGCATTTCGCGCGGATCGATCCAGTGGTTGGTCGGGCCGGCGTCTTCACGTTTTTCGCTGCAGATGAACGTGCGGTCTTCCACGCGGGCGACATCCGACGGATCGGACAGCGCCAGGAACGAGTTCGGACGCTTGGCAGGGTTGAGCCGCTGCATCGTGCCGGCGGCCACCATCTGCTCACACAGACGGTCGTATTCTTCCTGCGAACCATCGCACCACACCACGCGCTCCGGCTGGGTGATCGCCGCGATGTGCGAGACCCAGTCGATCAGCTTGCGGTGACGCACCCAACTGGGCAGATCACGTGTGGCGACATTGGACGAGGAAGAGGCGTTGAGCGCGCTTGCGCTCACACTGGCTTGCGTCATGGGGGTTATCTCCATGCAGAGTCGAGGAATCGGGACAGGCACCGGGCGTGCGCAGCGCGCAGACGCCGGGTGTGCTTTGCGCGGATAGCTTCGCGAGCACGAAATCTCGCAACGCAGCCCATCCGGTCGGGGATACCGGAGGGAAGGCAGGGGGCAACACGCGCACCGATACGTGCGCATCAAGCGTCTCGCTCACCAGATCCGACTTGCTTTTGCGGGGTGGGTTCGATTTTTTGCCATCGTGTTGAGGCGGTTTCGCCATGGTTGCCAGGACACCTGCCATACTATGCAAAACGAGGCGTCAGCATACCACCGCGCAAATCGCGCCGGTGCTGCGTCGCAACAAGGCTGGCGGGGCGTTTTCGCCAAAAAGGCCGGCCGTGTCAACGACCAGTACGCCCGCCCCCAGCGGCGGCCTCCGATATTATTTCCGCCGGTGCCGGACCCACGAGTCCTGCGCCGGTTCGATTACGCTTTGCCATGAAAATTGCCATTCTCGACGACTATCAGGACGCTGTCCGAAAGCTCGATTGCTTCTCCCTGCTGGCCGGTCACGACGTCAAGGTCTTCAACAATACGGTGAAAGGCGTCGGACAACTCTCCGCCCGCGTGGGTGAAGCCGAAGTACTCGTCCTGATCCGCGAACGCACCGCCATCACCGCGCAACTCATCGACAAACTGCCGCGTTTGCGCGTCATCAGCCAGACCGGACGCGCGGGCAATCACATCGACATCGACGCCTGTACGGCGCGCGGCGTGGCCGTGCTCGAAGGCGTGGGCTCGCCCACCGCCCCGGCCGAACTGACCTGGGCCCTGATCATGGCGGCGCAGCGCCGCATTCCACAGTACGTGGCCAGCCTGAAACACGGCGCCTGGCAGCAATCGGGCCTGAAGTCATCGAGCATGCCGCCGAACTTCGGCATGGGACAGGTGCTGCGCGGCCAGACGCTCGGCCTGTGGGGCTACGGCAAGATCGGCCGCCTGGTGGCGGGTTACGGCCGCGCGTTCGGCATGGAAGTGATGGTCTGGGGCCGCGAGGGTTCGCGCGAAGCCGCTGCGGCAGACGGTCTGCGTGTGGCCAACAGCAAGGAAGAACTCTTTACACAGAGCGATGTGCTGTCGCTGCATCTGCGTCTGAACGACGAAACGCGCCATCTCGTGAAGCTGGAAGATCTGTTGCAGATGAAGCCGACGGCGTTGTTCGTGAACACGAGCCGCGCCGAACTGGTGGAAGAAAACGCGCTGATCACGGCGCTGAACCGGGGACGTCCGGGCATGGCCGCCATCGACGTGTTCGAGAGCGAGCCGATTCTGCAAGGCAATCCGCTGCTGCGACTCGAGAATTGCGTCTGCACGCCGCATATCGGGTATGTCGAACGAGAGAGCTACGAGTTGTATTTCCGCGTGGCCTTCCAGAACATCGTCGACTTCCTGAACGGGGATCGCGCGCACGTCGCGAACCCGGCTGCGCTGCTGGGCTTCGGCCGCTGATCTGATCGGCCAGCGCTGACCCACGCCGGACGCGCATCATGCGTCCGGTGCGCCGGCGCGCTTACTTCAGCGTGTCGAGATGGCGCAGAAAGGTCTCGCCGTCGCGGCGGCCCAACGCATAGGCCGGGCCCATCATGTCCGGACGCGTGTAATCCCAACTGGAAATCGGCACGGGCTCGGACGGCTGCACATACAGCCGATCCTGCCCGGCGTAATGCTGGGTGAAGATCTGCGGTCGCGGGTAGCGGCGCGTGACCATCACCAACACCTGCCCCGGCGTGGCATCGAGCGCGTCGACGGGCACGTTGTCGACCATGCCGCCGTCGAGCACGGCACGCCCGCCTCGCCGCAGAATCGGCGTGAACGGCGGTGTACAGGACGATTGCAGCATCAGGTCCGCCAGCTCCGACGTTGTCCGGCAATCCTGCGCGCGCACGAACTCGGGCGTAAAACCGAGGCGCCGGGCCAGCGTCGGATGCAGCGTGCGACGCACATGCTTGTCGATGTTGTAGGCGACGATCCCCGCGGCCGTTGCCGTGCGCGGCCCGAGCCAGCGCGGGATATGCGACACGCCCACCCGAATCTCCGGGCCGGCGGCGAGCTTCTCCAACTGGCCGTCGTAGATGTCGAGCAACGCCTGACGATAGATCCGGTAGTGCGGGAACACACGCTCGCCGCGCAGCAGGTTGCCCCAATACGCATTCTTGCGATTGCTCGCGAGCGCCTGCCGGTAATAATCCATCACCCAGTCCGACGCCCGCATGTGCAACATGCAGGCCGTGGCCGCACCCGCCGAGATGCCGGTGATCACACGCGGGCGCAGGGGCACCTCGGGCGTGACACGCTCCCAGAAACCGGCCTGCCACCAGCAACGGTTACCGCCGCCGGCGAAGACGATCTGATCGAACATAAGCCCCCCGGGTCATTCGATGCGCTCAATACGCTTCGGCGTCATGACGCCGATACGCTCACAGCAGCGCGTAGGTCGTGGTCGCGTGCACGGCCATCTTGCCCGACGCGTCGAAAATCTCGATCTCGCCGAACACGAGATTCTTGCCCCGGCGCAGAATCCGCGCGATCACGCGCAGGTCGCCGTCCGTCACGGGACGCATGAATTGTGTGTTGAGCGTGACGGTGGTCATCGGTTGAAAGCCGCCGAGGGCCGCCGACAGCGCCACGACCATCGCGGTGTCGGCCACCGCCATGAACACCTGTCCGCAGATCACCCCACCACCGTGCTTGAACGCGGCATCGAACGGCAGTCGCAACTCGCTCTGCTCGGGCCCTGCCGCCTCGACTTGCAGATTGAGTTGTCGCACCCACGGCGACACGAGTTCATCGAGCATCTTCTGCGCTTGCACCAGCTCCATCCTGACCATCCTTCGGTTGTCGTTGTGTTGTTGTGTTTCCCGTATGAAGCCGATGATAGCTGCAAAACAAACGCGCCACCCGGCAAGGGTGGCGCGTCGAGTGACAGCGGTGTCGGCCGCGTGGATCGCGCGCGGACTCAGCCGTTCGTCTTGTCCTGATGGATGCGCTGGCTCTGATGGTTCTCACGATGCTGGACGCCCGCTTGCTCGCCCTGACTCACGTGACCGTTCTTGCCCGCACGCGCCTCGGCCGCGTCGACACGTGCCTGACCTCGCTCGAGGCTGCCGACCTGCTTGTTGTTCAACGTTCCGGCGGCCTGCCCCTGGGCGATGCGCTTCTCCTGATTCACGTTACGCTGCACGTCTGCCTGCATGCGCTCAGACGACTTCGACGCAGGGTTACCCACCTTGCCGTTGTGCTTGAGTCGATCGATCTTCGCGCTCTCCTTGTTCTGGGCATTCGCGATGCGCGCCTTCTCGGCGGCCGTGTCGCCGGTGTGATCGGCGTGCGCCTGCATCTTGTCGATCTTCGCCTCGCCCTTCTCCAGGCTCGACGCTTCCTTGGTCGACAACTGGCCGCTCTTCAGGCCGTTCTCGATGCGCTGCTGCTGGTTGATGTCGCGCGCCGTTTCACCGGCAGTGCCCTGGGCGAACGCCTGCGAGGCGAACACACCGCCGAGGGCAACGGTCACAGCGCTCAGAATCAGAGTTTTACGGACGTTCATGATGGAATCCTTATTGGCGATGACAATGCCTGATCAATGTCTGGATACGACGCTCTCGACGCGTATCCGGAGAACCGGCGGGGACACTCGTCGCTGGCGGGATTGCCAGCGGTTTGCTGCGTCCTTATGGCGATTAACGAGGCACTCGCCCGCGACGACGACAGCCGTCGTGTAACCGCGGAGTCCGAAAGGTAACCGCTTGTAATTCGCTCGCCCTGCCGGTTTCGCGTCATGTCCATGAAATCATTGGGACCCCCGCAGACAGCGCCGTAACGATTTGATACAGTGGTGCCCATTTGGCCGGCACACCCACCCGCGGTGAGCGTGCCCCATTCCCCGTCAGCCCCCTTACGCGAACACGCGAGTCAAGAAGGAGCTTCACCATGCAGAGCACCAGAGACGACCTCGGCAAACTGATCCTGCGCCTCACCCTCGGTATCCTGCTGCTGTTTCACGGCGTCAATAAGGTCATCAACGGTGTGGGCTTCATCGAGGGCATGATCACGTCGCACGGCTTGCCGGGCTGGCTCGCCTACGGCGCCTATCTCGGTGAAGTGCTCGCGCCGGTGCTGCTGATCCTCGGCGTGCTGAGCCGACTGGGCGGCCTGCTGGTCGTGGGCAACATGGTCGTCGCGTTCTCGCTGGTCCACCTGAGCCAGTTGGGCGACCTCGCCAAGACCGGTGGATGGGCGCTCGAGTTGCAGGGCTTCTATCTGTTCACGGGGCTGTGCGTGATCCTCTTCGGCGCCGGCCGCTACAGCGTGTCGGGTGGACGCGGCGTCTGGGACTGACCGGAAGCGATCGTCTTCACCCGGGACTGAACGCCGCGCGCCGTATCGCGCGAGCGTGATCTTCGGCCCGCCTTTGTCGAGTGACGGCAAAGGCGGGCCGAATCGTTTCGGAATATTGCGAATCTCGGCGCTCGTAACGTCAGGTAATACAGCGGTTGCACTTTGCAACTTGTTCGACGATGCGATGACTTACTCTGAAACTGCCAATTCCGGCAGTACCCAAAGGAGTTAACACCATGCGCAAACTGAAGATCGCCGCCGCGTCCGCTGTCCTTGTCGCCACCTCGATGTTCGGCCTCGCCCATGCTGCCGACGCCACCGCGCCGGCCACGGGTCCGAACGCCGCCATGCATCACATGCGTGGCGAGCACGGTCCCTGGGGGCTCGGTGACATTCGCAAGTTGCACGATCAACTGAAGCTCAACGCGCAGCAGGAACAAGCCTGGCAACAGGCCGTGAATACGTCGAAGCAGAATCGCGACGCCATGCGCAAGAACGGTGAGCAGTTCCGCCAGATGTTCGCGCAGGCGAAGGATCAGCAGGTGCTCGATCTCGCCGGCATGCGCGCCGCGCGTGAGAAGGTGTTCGATCAGAACCGTCAGCTTCGCAGCCAGACCGAAGACGCCTGGTTGAACGTGTACAACGGTCTGAACAACGACCAGAAAACCCTCGTGAGCACCGCCATCAAGGCGCGCTGGGCCAAGATGAAGGCCTGGCACGACAAGGCGATGCAGCATCGCGGCCAGATGCACAAGGGCGCGCCGGCAACGCAGCCGCCGGCCGGTCAGGCGCAATAAGCGCACAGCAGCGAGACCAGCGCCGCCGGGCGACATCGCCCGGCATGTCGAGAGACGCCCGGTTCCCCGTATTGCACGGAGGCCGGGCGTTTTTTACGTCTCGCTCCAGACGCGGATGAGGTTGTGATAACAGCCGACCAACGTGCGGCGCGCCGTCTCGTCGGCGCCCGTCGCATTCAATCGCTGGATGGCGTTGTCCATATCGAAGAGCAACGTGCGTTGCGTGTCGTCCTTCACCAGACTCTGCACCCAGAAGAAGCAGCCGACGCGCGTGCCGCGCGTGATCGGATTTACCCGATGCAGACTGGTCGCCGGATACAGCACCATGTCGCCGGCCGCCAGCTTCACCTGATGTGCGCCGTACTGGTCCTCGATCACGAGTTCGCCGCCGTCGTACTCATCGGGCGATGCGAGAAACAGCGTCGCGGAAATGTCGGTGCGAATGCGCATGCCGCTGCCGGGCTGCAGGCGAATCGCGCCGTCCACGTGATTGCCGAAGTGCATGCCTTCGCCGTAGCGATTGAACATCGGCGCATAGACCTTGTTCGGTAGCGCTGCGCTGATGAACAGCGGATGACGCTCCAGCGCGCCGAGAATCACGTCGCCCAGTTCACGGGCGACGGCGCTGTGCTCGTCGATCTGCTGATTCTGCTTGACGGGCGCGCCCTGATAGCCCGCCGTAGCCAGCCCGTCGACCCAGGCGTCGCCCGCGCTGTCGAGCCGGGCACGCACCCAGCCGACCTGATCCGGGTTGAGGACATTCGGTATGCGCAGCAGCATCGGTGGACTTCCTTCGAGATGAGTCGGAACCGGGTCCGAGACCGGTCAAAGGCGGTCAGAACCGGTAGGTGCCGGTCAGCATTGCCGTCCGCCCGATGCCCGGTACCGCGCGCCCGCCGTCCGACGGAATGAGCGCGTCGAAGTATGTCTTGTTGAACACGTTGAGCAGGTTGAAGCGGATATCGTACTTCGGCTGGTGGTAGGCAACGGTGGCGTCCCAGCGAGTATAGCCGCCCACCTGAATCAGGTTGGTGTTGGCCGCGTAGCGTGACGACATGTAGTTCATGCCGCCGCCCACTTCCCAATGCCCGAGGGTGTACGTCGACCAGAGCGTGAGCGAGTGGCGCGGCGTGTTGGCGAGTACATTGCCCTGCGTGCCGTCGTTGGCCTGCAGGACTTGCGAGTTCAGGAACATGTAGCCGCCCATCACCTGCCAGTTCGACGTGATGTGGCCGGTCGCGCTCAGCTCGAAGCCGCGCACACGCACCTTGCCCGAGTTGGAGTACTCGCCCGACGTGCCGGTCTGCGTGCGCGCGTTGTTCTTCGTGATCTGGAACAGCGCAGTGTTGATCGAGAGGTTGTCGTCGAACAGATTCCACTTGCTGCCGACCTCGAACGACTCGTTCGTCTCCGGCGGCAGCGCCTGCGTATTGTTGGTGACCGTCAGCGCCTCGAGCGACGGATTGAACGACGTGCCGTAGGAGAAGTAGTAGGACTGCGACTCGGTCGGCTGGTAGATGACACCGGTGCGAACGCTCGTGTAATTCACCGTCTGCGTGGCGTAGCCCGGTGCGCTCACGGTATTGGAAAGCTGCGCCTTGTAGCGATCCCAGCGCAGGCCGCCCACGATCTTCCATTGCCTGGTCAACTCGATGGTGTCGTTCGCGTAGAACGCCATCGTTTCGGCCGAGCCTTGCGCCAGGTTGCCGGTCGTGGTCGTCACGTTCGGCAGATTCGAGTAGTACGCCGTACTGTTGGCCGGAATCCAGCCGAGGAATCCCGACGCCTGCCCGGCGCCCGTGCGCGAGTACGCCTGATTCTCGTAGGTGTCGCGACCGAACTCCGCCCCGGCGATGACCGTGTGCTTGAGCGGCCCGGTGGAGAACGTCTTCACGACATCCGTCTGGTTGAACAGCGACGTGTCGGTGATCTTGCGGTCGTGGCTTTGCAGTTGCACCCAAAGCTGATCGAGCGAGAACGACGGAAGGCCCGCCGTCGGCCCGGTCGGGAGCGTGGTGAAGCCGCCCGAGCCGTTGGGCACGCCCACCGCGTGCGGCGACGTCTCGATCGCGTCGATGACGTAGCGGCTGTACTGCGTCTGGTTCGAGATCTTCAGGCTGTCGTCGACCTTGTGCTCGATCTTCGCGGTGAAGCTCGCAACGTCCTGCACCGTACGGTCGGTCGTCAGCCCGTAGAACTGATTCTTGGAGATGGGCAGCGGGCGGCCGTTGTAGCCCACGGTGCCGTAGTCCGCCATGTCGCGGTTGTGTTGCACGAGCGCGGAGAGCGTGATCTGTGTGGGCGTACCGATGCCCAGCTTGAGCGTCGGCGCGACGCCCCAATCCTGGTTGTTGATGACGTCGCGCGTGGAATGCATGTCCTGCCCGAAGCCGTTGATGCGAAATGCTGCCGTGTCCGAGATCGGGCGATTGAAATCGAACGAACCGCGATACCGGTCGTTCGTGCCGATCGTGCCCGACACTTCGCTGAGCGGTTTGAGGTTCGCCTGTTTGCTCACCTGATTGATGACGCCGCCGGTCGAGCCTCGGCCGAACAACATCGAGGACGGCCCTTCGAGCACTTCGATCGAGTCGAGATTGAACGTGTCGCGGTAGTACTGGCCGCGGTCGCGGAACCCATCCAGAAAGATGTCGGTGCGTGCGGAGAAGCCGCGCAGGTTGATGTTGTTGCCGATCTGGCCGCCTTCGGCGCCGCCGAGCGTGATCGCAGGCGAGTTGCGCAGCGCGTCGGCAAACGAGGTCGCGCCCTGTGCCTGCATGACCGCCTTGTCGATCACGGTGACCGACTGCGGAATGTCGCGAATCGCCGTAGGCACCTTGCCGCCGACCGTCGACAGGTCTCGCTGATACTCCTCGCGGATCGATGCCCCCGAAACGTCGGTTTGCGGCAGCGCAGCGGCAGGCGCGGTCGATACAGCGGGCGCGGCGCCCGGTGCTGTGTCCTGCGAGGCGGCCGGTGCGGTGCTCTGCGCCATGACCGGCGAGGCATAGGAGGCGGCGAGCGGCGTAGCGAACAGCGCCATCATCGCCAGCGTCAGGGGCTTGCGTTGCATCATGATCGGTATCGGATTACGGCAGCAGAGCGGCCGGAAAGTGAGCGGGACAATCTGGGGCGCGAATATAAATAGGAATGATTTTCATTACAAGACACCATCGTTCACGTAACTGCCTGAAATCACCGCGTTCCTTGTAATACGCCGTAACACGTCGGCACCATAAAGGTGCGCCCGCCATGTAAGCCGATGAAAGCAAGCGGATTACTTCCTCGACTTCGAATCGGGAATCGCTCTCTCACCATCGTGCGGCCCAAGGGTATTCCCTAGGACAACGGCGCAACGGTTGCGGAAGTTTTGAGCAGATCGGGGGGGCGGCCGCGCGTTACGCCGGTTTCGTCTGTCGAGATCGCCATCCCAACCCGTGGCATATCGATATGACGCATCGCACGCTATGCATAGGCGAAACGCTTATTGGCGCGCCCGCCTGACGTCGCGATACAAGTGAGCCATCGGGCACGGTTGCGGATACCGTCGCGCATAGCGCTGCGGGCATGTCCGTCCGCCCTGCCCATCGCTCGCGTTAGCGCCCCACATTCGGATCGCTCACGCGCCACGTTCGTCCCGAGCGACCCGATGACGGTCGCCGCTGCCCGCCACTTCGTCATGTCTCGTCAGATCGACTCAGCAACATCCCGCCTGTCCAATTCCCCTGCCGGAGCTTCCGACGTCGGCAAAGCTATCGATACGTCGGTGCCGCGCCGCCGCTTCCTCCAGCGCACGGGCACCGCGTTGCTCGCGGGGAGCGTTGTGCAGGCGTTCGGCGTCACCGGTGCGCTCGTGCACAGCGGCGATGCACGCGCCGCCACCGGGCCGCTGACGCTGCGCATCGGCTATCAGAAGTCGTCGACGCTCATCGTGGTCGCCAAAGCCCGTGGCACGCTGGCACAGGCGCTCGCGCCACATAACGTCACGCTCACCTGGCATGAATTCACCAGCGGATTGCCGCTGCTCGAAGCGCTCAACGTCGGCAGCATCGATTTCTCGGCCGACGTGGCCGACACGGTGCCGGTCTTCGCGCAGGCAGCGGGCGCGCGCATCGCCTACGTGGCCCGCGAGACACCCTCGCCCGACGCCGAGGCGATCCTGGTGCAGCAAACGTCGCCGATCAAAACGTTGGCGGATCTGAAGGGCAAACGCATCGCCGTGACCAAAGGCGCGGGCGTGCACTATCTGCTCATCGCAGCCCTGCAGAGTGCGGGCCTGCGCATCACCGACGTGCAACCCGCCTATCTGACACCTGCCGACGGGCGCGCCGCGTTCGCCAGCGGCAACGTCGACGCCTGGGTCACGTGGGATCCGTTCCTTGCCAGCGTCGAGCGTCAGGACAAGGTGCGCACCCTCACCACGGCGCGCGGACTCGCCGGCTATCAGCGCTACTACCTCGCCACACCTGCGTTTGCGCGCGAGCACTCGGCCGTGCTGCGCGACGTCTATCGTGCGTTGTCCGAAGCAGGTCAGTGGGTGCGCGCCAACCCACATGAAGCGGCGGCATTGCTGGCGCCGATCTGGGGCCTGGACACCGCCACCGTCGAGGCGGCCAACCGTCGGCGCAGTTACGACGTGCAACCCGTGGTGCGCGACGCCATCGCCGAACAGCAGCGCATTGCCGACGTCTTCACGCAGGCCGGTCTGCTGCCCAGACGCGTCGACGCTGCCGACGCCACGATATGGCAAGCCCCGGCCTGACGCCCGCCCCCTCCTCTGAAAGCCGACGGGCGCCGAACGACCGGTCGGGCGTGACACGCCAATCGTATCTGCCCGATAAAGCGGCACCCTCGGCAGGAAGGTGTCGGTATGTCGCAATTCCCACAATTTCGTGCGAATTTCTCAGGTATTTCCGAAATGATTCATACGTGTGTTTATACTTGGGCCTGTAATACATAAAGCATTTGGCCGGAGCCCCCCCGGAACGGCCTTGGCGTTTGGCCAGACACCGATTTGCCCGCCCTCGGCGCAGCATGCGCTGCGCATGCCGGACAGGTCGGACTGGCTCGACGACATCATGAAATCGGCAACACCGGCGCGACACCTTCGTGTGTGCGTCGGTGTTGCCTATTTGCCGTCCAGGGACAATGCAAGCCACCAGATCGCTCTACCTGCTCGGACCGATGCGGGTCGAACAAGGCAAACAAGCCTGCGCCGTGAAGTACACCAAGGCGCGCGGGTTGCTGGCCTATCTCGCCCTGCAGCCCGGTTATCACACGCGCGGCGCGCTCGCCGACCTGTTCTGGCCCGATGAAGACGGTCAGGGCGGGCGCGACAAGCTCAAGCGCATGCTCTTCCATCTGCGCGACACGCTCGGCGACGAACTCTTCGAGTCCGATCGTCAGGTCGTGCGCCTGCGGCCCGAGACCGGCCTCTGGATCGACGCGCATGTTTTCGCGAGCATGATCGAGCAGGCGAACCGGACGCTTGAAACGGTCACCGGTCTGGATCTGGCCGCGCATCTGCAACATCTGGCCGATGCCGTCGCCCTGTATCAGGGCCCGTTCCTGCATGGGCTGTCAGTACGCGACACGCCCGACCTCGAACAATGGATAGAACTCCAACGCGATGAGTATCAGCGTCGTCGCGTGTTCGGCGAACGACTGCTTGCCGACGGTTACGCGCGTCTGGGCGACCTCGATCAGGCGCTCGCACACGCGCGGCAGCTCGTCGCCCTCGCCCCGTTCGACGAATCCGGCTGGCAGTGCCTGCTCGCGCTGCTGTTGCGCGCCGGACGCCGCGACGACGCCGAGACCGAATACCGGCGTTTGTGCGAGATCCTGAAAGAGGAACTCGGCGAAGCCCCCGGCCCGGCGCTCACGCAGTTGCTCGAAACACCACCCGCGCGCATGGAACAGCGCGCCACGGGCCCGGAACGTCGCCAACTGACCGTCGTCGCCATCGAATTCGCCCCCAACGGCATCGACGATCCCGACCAGCTCGTCGGCATCATGCGCCCGCCGCTCGTGCAATGCGAAACGATCCTGCGTCAGTCGTGGGGCTACACGATGCGCACGCCGACCGGCGGATTGCTCGGCTACTTCGGCTACCCGACCGCGCTCGAAGGCGCCGGACGGCACGCCGTCGAGGCCGCCATGCGTTGCGTGCAGGCCAGTACGGCGCGCGTGGGCATCGGTGTCGGCGTTCACACCGGCCTCGTCATCAGTTCGGTGGCCGACGACAGTCCGGACACCGGCGGCCGCGTATCGCGCTCCGCCACGCAGCTCGCCGACATGGCGCTGCCCGGCGAGGTCGTGATCTGCGACGCGACGCAGCGTCTCATCGGCGTAGCCATCGCAACGACCGCGCACGGCAGCGTGCGCGAGCGTCATGGCAATCGCGAGATCCCGGTATTTCGCGTCAATCCCGATCCGACACCGGAGCGCCGCTCACGACGCCGCGCGGCCATGCTCTTCGGGCGCGACGCCGCGCTCGCCGATCTCGCGACCGTGCACGACGCGACACGCGACGCCAATGGCGGGCAAGGCGTACTGGCGCTGGTGATCGGAGAAGCCGGCATCGGCAAGTCGGCGCTCGTGCGCCACTTCACGGAAACGCGCGGCCTGCGTGCCATCGATCTCGCCTGCGCGCAAGATGGTGCAGGCACGCCGTTCCATCCGATTGCCCGCTGGCTGCGCACGCAATCGGCAGCCGATGCGTCACAACTGCCGCAACCGGCCCTGCTCGCGCACCGTCGCCTGCGTGCGCTGTTTGACATGCCGGCCGAAGGCAACGCGCCGCACGCCTGGAAACAGGCCGTGCTGAACGAAGTGCCGGCGCTGCTCACCGCCCTGCTGCCCGATGGCGGTGTGCTCATGCTCGACGACGCGCACTGGGCCGATCCGTCCACGCAGGAACTCCTCGCGCTCATGGCAGAGAGCCCGCCCGCCGGACGTCTGCTGATCGTTTGCGCGCGTCCCGAGTTCGAATTGCCGTGGCATCACACCGCCGGATTGCGTCGCATCGATCTCGCGGCGCTCGACGCCGGTGCCGCAGCGTCCATCGTGCGCGCTGCCACGCCGCGCGTGGCACTGCCGGCCGCCTTGCGCGAGCGCATCGTGCATCTGGCGGAAGGTGTCCCGCTGTTCCTGCAGGAACTGGCGCGCGCCACGGCCGCACAGCAAGGCGGACGCGGTGCCGGTGCCACGATGCCCATGCCGGCAAGCCTTCAGGAGCTGATGATGGCCCGCATCGACGCGGCGGGCAGCGCGAAGCCGGTCGCACACTTCGCGTCGTGTCTCGGCCTCGAGTTTCACGCCGACCTGCTCGCTGCGGCGAGCGGTCGTGAGATGGCGCTCGTCGAACGCGCGCTCGACACGCTCGTGGCCTGCGCACTGGTGCAACGTCAGGACAGCGGGCGCTATGTCTTCCGCCACGCCTTGCTGCACAAGGCCGCCTACGACGCGCAGCCGCAGGAGCGCCGTCAGGACGCGCATCGACGCATCGCGCTGGCCATGCGCGAGTACGATGCCAGCGCCGTGCAGAATGAGCCAGAAGTGCTCGCGTGGCACTTCCGTCAGGCCGACGAACCGGACGCCGCCATCGAGCATTACCGTCTCGCCGGTGAATACGCGACAGGCCGTCAGGCATTCCGCGAGGCCTGCGCCCATTATCAGAGTGCCCTCGATGTGCTGCGTCAAACGGGAACGAGCGCCCAGAACGCGCAACGCGAGCTGCAACTGCGCATGGCGCTCGGCGTGCCGCTCGTCTCGCTGCATGGCTATGGCTCGGAACCGGCGCGTCACAATTTCGAGACCGCACTGGCGCTCGCGCAGCCGATGGGTGACGACATTGCGCTGTTCCCCGTGTACTGGGGCTTGTGGCTTGGCTCCAGTTCGTGGAGCGACTTCGGGCGCAGCGTGGAACTTGCGCGCAAGCTCATCCTGATCGCCGAGCAAGCCGGTGCGGCGCCGTTACTTGCCCACGCGTACTACGCGCTCGGCAACAGTCTGTGCTGCCACGGCGACTTCGGTGGCGCAGTCACGGCACTCGAAACCGGGCTCTCGCATTACCGGCCCGAGCACGCCGAGACCGGCCTCGGCGAAGACGCCCGCGTGACGGGGCTGTCTTTCCTGTCGTGGGCCTACTGGTTCATCGGACGCCACGATGCGTCACTCGCCGCAAGCGAGGAAGCGCTGGCGCTGGGCCGGCGTCAGGGACGCCGCTACTCGTTCTCGTTCGCGCTCGTGTTCGCAGCGTTATTGCGGCGACTGCGTCGAGAGGTCGCCTCGGCCGAGGCGCTGGCGAGCGAGGCGACCGAAGTGGCCAACGAGACCGGCGTGGCGCTCTGGGCACTTGCCGGGCAGACGATTCGCGGCTGGGCGCTCGCCTCTCGCGGCGACGTCAACGGCCTGGAACGAATCACCGACAGCGTGGGACGCCTGAGCGAGATCATGGGCGGCGTCGAAGGCATCTTCTTCGGGCTGATGGTCGAAGCGTGCGCAGGCACCGGCGACATCGCGCTGGGCCTGCATGCCACCGAGCGCGGTGCCCACGTGGCGGCGCGTCGCAGCGATGGCCACTGGCAAGCCGAATTCCTGCGGCAGAAAGGCGACTTCCTGCGCGCTGGAAATCATCCGGACGAGACCGTACGACCGTGGCTGGAGCACGCCTTGCAGGTCGCACGCGCTCAGGCATCGCCAACGCTCACGCTGCGCGCGACGCTCAGTCTGCTGCGTCTCGATGGCAACGATGCGGCGCGCGACGCCGAATACGTGGCGATCCTGCGCGAGGCCCTCGATGCACTGCACGGCGGCGAGACCTTGGCAGACGTTCAGGAAGCGCGCGCGATGATCGCGGAAGTCATGGCGCGACGCCCCGAGCGGCGCGCCGCGCGCTTCGGCAGCTGAGCGTCGCATCGGATCGGATAAGGCACCGGCAACGATTTGCCGGTGCCGCTTCGGCTCAGCATGCGTGAATAGGCGCTATCAGGCCTGCCGTATGTCAGCGGCAAACGCGACCGCTATAGTCAAGCGACCGGTGCCCCCAAACCTCATACACCGAACCTGACATGCCCATCGACTCCTTGCGTGCCGCGTCCCCTGCGCGCGCCGACGCCCGCCCCAACGCCACCTGCACGCCGCTCACACTGATCAGCCCCGCCGCCGCGTCGCCCGCCCCGTTGATGTCGCGCGAGGTCGTCGTCTCGGGATGCGTCAAACGGCGTCACTCGTTCGACCTCTGCGCGTTGCAGCGTCTGCCGACACAACTGACCGGCCCGCTCGATGTCGTCTGCCTGTCCGGACGCAAGGTGCGCAGCGCGAACGAATACAAAGGCGTGCGCCTGAGCGCGTTGCTCGACGTCGCGCAACTGCGCATGCCCCAGGCGCGCGATTTCACGCGGGCGTTCGTCATGGCGCAAGGCGCAGACGGCTACACCGTCATGTTCTCCTGGCACGAGCTTTACAACACCCCCGTCGGCGTGGGCGCCCTGGTCGTCTATGAGCGTGACGGACAGCCGCTGGGCGCCGACGAAGGGGGCATCGGCCTAATTTCGACATGCGATCTTCGCGTGGCGTTGCGTCAGGTGCGTGCACTCACGCGGCTTACGGTCCATCTGGCCGATCCCGCGCCCTTCTGACGTCGTCCGCTGTCATCCGTTCGCGCCGCATGCCGCCTACACTGGCGACACACTTCACACGGCAGCGAACCATGACGTCGTCCCTGCACACGCCTCTCTCCCTCGATACCAACGCCACCGGGCGCCCGCACATGCCGCCCGAGTGGCATCCCCATGCCGCCTGCTGGATGGCGTGGCCCAGCCGCACGGTCATGTCGGGCGCGCGGCGCGCGGGCGTCATTGTCGAACTGGGACACATCGCGCACGCCATTGCGCGGTTCGAGCCGTTGCACGTCGCGGTCGATCCGGCATATCTGGACGAGGCCCGCGCCCTGCTTCCGGCGAGCGCCACGCTGCATCCGATGCCCGTGGACGATCACTGGATGCGAGACACCGGCCCCACCTTCGTGCTCGACGATGCCCGGACGCTCCACGCATTGCGCTGGAATTTCAATGGTTGGGGAAAGAAGACCGTGCCGATGCCCGATGCCGATCCGAGGGTTGCCGAGCGTGTGGCACGGGCACTCGGTGTCGGCACATCGGCCGCCCCCATCGTGGCCGAGGGCGGCTCGCTGCTTGTGGATGGCGAAGGCACGTTGATCGTGACGGAAACGTCGATCCTCAACGCAAATCGCAATCCGGGGCTGACGCATCGCGAGGCTGAAGCGGTGTTTCGCCACTGGCTGGGCGTGACGCATGTGGTGTGGTTGCCGGGCTCGTCGCTCGACACGATCACCGACGGTCACGTCGATGGTGTGGCGAGCTTCGTGCGGCCCGGCGTATTGCTTGCGACGAGTGCCAACGATGACGACGCGTGGTCACGCGAGGCGCGAGAGAATCTTCGGGCGTTGCGGCTTGCTTGCGACGCGCGCGGTCGGCGCTTCGACATCGGCCTGCTGCACGCCCCCGATTTCGACGCCCTGCCTGCCAGCGTGGCGGATGACGAGGATTTCGCGCCGGAGTACGTGAACTACTACCTGCCGAACGGCGGTGTCGTGATGGCGGCATTCGGCGACGTGGCGGCCGACGCTCACGGGCGCGATATCGTGCAGCAGGCCTATCCCGGACGACGTGTGGTGCAGGTGCCGCTACGCGCCATCGCGCGACGCGGTGGCGGCATTCACTGCTGCACGCAACAACAGCCCGCCACCGTGCGCTGAACGCGCGGCGCGCGCGACACTACTGCGCGGTGGTGCGGCGCTTGCGGGGTGCTGCGGTCTTCGTTGCAGCACCCGAGCCGGACACCTTCGCAGTTTTCGTCGACTTCACGGCTTTCACGGCTTTCACGGCTTTCACAGGATTCGCAGTCGATCCGGCGACGGCGCGCTCGCGCGGCTTCGATCCGCGTTTCGCAGTACCCTCGCTTGCCGCCGTCGCCGTCTTGCGAGCCGCGCGCTTCGGCGTGGCGACCGCGCTGTCCGACGGCGCTTGCGCACTGCCGTTGCGACCATTACTGCCCGCCTTGCGTGCAGCCTTCGCGGGTACGGCATTCGTATTGGCGATCGTCTGCGAGCGCACCCGCTGCTGCATGTCGACGATATCGGAATCGAGAATGAGTCGTCCGCGCAGCTTCCCGTTCATCCGCTTGATGTACGTGCGCGCTTCCTGCATATGAACCTGCATCAGCTCGCGCACGCGCTGCGCGTCGCCCGCGCGCGCAGCGTCGGTAATCTCGCGATGAATGTTGACGTTCGCAGTACCGAACTTCTCGTGCTCGCGGCGTGGCGTCTCGTTGCCGAACACGATCAACTGACGAATCATCTCGTTGACGAGTTCACACGTGAATCGCAGAAAACTATTGGGATTGGCGGCGGCGAGAATGTCGTGAAAATCGACATCCGCCTGGCGCTGACGCAGCAACTCTCGCCGGTCGTGCGAGGCCGGGCTGCAGCAGGCCATGTTGTGTTCGAGCGCCTCGAAGTCCGCCTCGGTCAGATGCGGCACCGCCCCTGCCGCCAACTCGGGTTCGAGCAACTGACGCACCGTGTAGATGTCGTCGATGCTCACTTCCTTGAAGAAGAGATAGTTCTGCAGCAGTTGAAACGTGCGCTCGAGCGGCACTTCGACGACCATGCCGCCACCCGACGGCCCCGTGCTCACCTTGATGAGTCCCTGCACTTCGAGCGACTTGAGCGCTTCGCGAATGGTGCTCTTCGAGACCCCGAACATCTGCTGCAATTCGACTTCGCGCGGCAGACGATCGCCGGGCAACAGATTCCCTTCCGTGATCAAGCGCTTGATGGCTTCGGCGACCAGGTCGCCGCGTTTTTGCTGTTTGATTTCCAACGGCTCGCGCATCGTTTGCGGATCCAATGCCATGTGGCGCCTCATGAGTTACCGACCGGAACGACGGCATCGGCTTCGGGTTTTTTTCCGATTGACACTGAAAAACATTATACCTACGATCAAATCCATCCTATTTATCATAATAAATATGACGGATAGGGATAAGGCCCCGGACGTTGCGTGTCGTTACAGTCAGGTCGCTTTCTCAGGTCTCTGGCCGGTCGTTGTGTGACGCGTTGAACGTTTGCACCCCATGAACGATTGCTCCCATCCCTGGAGACCAAATTGAATCGTCGTGAACTGTTGAAGCTCGCCGCCGCCGCGTCTTTGCCTGGCTCCCTACTCTCCGCTCGCGACGTGTTCGCACAAAACGCCGGCGCCATTCAACTGGCGTGCCCGGTGCCCATGTCGGGGCCTTTTGCCGCCAATGGCAAGTTCGCCGACCTCGGCATGAAACTCATCGTCGAGCAGTACGGCAAGGTGGTCGGCCGCCCGCTCGCCTACACCACGCTCGACACGGAGGGTAAACCCGCCACGGCCATTCGCCGCGTGCAGGAAATCGCCCAGCAAAAGGGCGCGCGCTTCTTCGCCGGCGGCATTCTGTCGTCCGAGGCGCTCGCGATGGGCAAGGAAGCCGAGAAAGCCGGTGGCATCTTCATCACCACCGCCGGGGCCGACGAAATCACCGGCAAGGATTGCAACAACGCCACCTTCCGCTGGTCGGTGCCGACGTTCGGGGCGATCGAGCAAACGGTGCGTCCGCTCATCGAATCGATGCCCAAGGCCAAGCGCTGGTACACGATTACGCCGCAGTATGTGTTCGGCGACGGCCTGCTCACCGCCGCGAAGAACATCTTCAAGGAGAAGGGCATCGAGCACGTCGGCAACAGCTATCACTCGCTGACGGAAAAGGAATTCTCGGGCTACCTCACCAACGCTGCCGCCGCCAAACCCGACGTGCTGCTGATTCTCAACTTCGGCTCGCAATCGTCCGACACGCTGCGGCAGGCCGTGAGCTTCGGCATGAAGAAGAACTGCACGATCCTGATGGCATGGGCCTCGGGGCTGGAGCAGTTCGAAACGCTTGGCGCCGATCTGTGCGACGGCGTGTACTTCGGCGCACAGTACTGGCACGCGGTCGCGTCGCCGCTGAACCTCGATCTCGTCAAGCGCACGCAGGAGCGCTTCAAGCAGAACCCGAACTACAGCCTGGCGGGCTCGTACATCTGCACGAAGCTCATGCTCGACGCGATGGTCAAGGCGGGCAGCGCCGATCCGAAGGCCGTGATCGCCGCGATGGAGGGCATGAAGTACGACGGCCTCACCGGCCCCGAGGAAATCCGCAAGGGCGACCACCAGGTGCTCAAGAACTACTACCTGCTCAAGGGCAAGGCCAAGTCGAAGATGAAGAATGCCGACGACTTCGCCGACATCGTCAGCGCCGGGAAGTCGTTCCTGCCGCTCGACAAGACCGAGTGCAAGATGGCCTGATGCCGGTCGAGGGCCGTTAGCGCGCGCTCGCACGGTCGTCCGTGCGCAAACGGTCGCATCGCCGGATCGCACGCGGGGACGTTTCGATGTCCCCGCCGAAGTCGTCGGATTCGTTTGTTTCGCTCGCGGCGCGCCATCGAGGTTGCGCGCCGCGAGCGTGCTCCACGTCCACTCACGTTCCCCGGGACGCGCATGAACGTCTATTTGCTGCAAGTCATCAACGGCGTCGGCATCGGCATGTTGTACTTCCTGCTGGCCGTCGGGTTGTCGATCATCTTCGGCCTGTTGCGCTTCGTGAACTTCGCGCACGGCGCCTTCTATCTGCTCGGCGCCTACTTCTGCTATCAG
>NZ_JBEBXS010000044.1:0-19311 GCF_040391475.1 Pandoraea pnomenusa
CGCGCAGCCGTTCGCGGATCACACGCTCCGGATCGTCGCCCCGCTCTGCTGCGCGGGCAATGCGCTCGTTGAGCTCGTCCATGACCCGGCGCCGTTCGCGCGCAATCATCGCGAGCAGAATCGCCTCCTTGGTCGGGAAATACTGGTAGAGCGTGCCGATGGAGAAGCCGGCCTTCCGGGCGATGCGATTCGTGGTGAGGGCGGCTTCACCTTCTTCGTCGAGAACCTGAGCCGTGGCCTCGAAAATGGTCTCGACGGTGTGTTGCGCGCGGGCCTGCATCGGCCGCTTTCGCATGGCGGACGGGGCATTCGAGGCAGCGGGCGACTTGGGTGTGGACATGACGAAAACCTGAGCGGGAAGCGAGTTGCGGCGAGGCGCCTGAAAAATGAATAATGCTCACATTCTCGATGAAATTCAAGAGACGTCGACATCGGCGTCACATTCAAGTGCGCCGGCAGCGCGGCAGATCCGTCGACCCTGCCAGGGAGGCAAACGACCATGAGCAACGATATTTCGGCCCTGACCGTGCGCAAGCTGACGGTCGATCTGGCCAGCGGTTTCGACCGGCATTGGCACAGCGGGGACGCCTACCGCACGATGTACTACAACGCGTTGTCGATGAGTTTTCCCGTAGGAGAGCAATCGTTCATCGACTCCGTGCGTGACACGATGGACCGCCTGCCCGAGGATGCGCGCTACGACAAATTGCGGGCGGACATCGCGCAGTTCATCGGACAGGAAGCGACGCACCGCCACCTTCACGGCCAATACAACGCGCAGTTGGCGAAGCAAGGATTGGTCAATCATTGGGAAAACTGGGCGACCGCGCGCATTCAGTGGGCGCACCGCCGGAAGTTGTCGCCGATGTACATGTTGGCCGTGACCGCTGCGTATGAGCACTGCACGGCAGTGTTCGGCGACGGCGCACTTCGTTATGACCGCTGGCTGGCGAAGGCCGAACCCAAAATGCGGTTGATGTGGCGTTGGCATGCGGCCGAGGAAACCGAGCACAAAGCCGTTGCGTTCGATCTCTATCGCGCACTCGGTGGCAGCGAACGCCAACGC
This sequence comes from Pandoraea pnomenusa, assembly GCF_040391475.1. Classification (GTDB taxonomy): domain Bacteria; phylum Pseudomonadota; class Gammaproteobacteria; order Burkholderiales; family Burkholderiaceae; genus Pandoraea; species Pandoraea pnomenusa_C. The sequence continues at coordinate 1,067 of NZ_JBEBXS010000044.1, forward strand.
GTGCTGACGTATGTCTACGTGCTGTTCATGTTCGCGCTCGAGAGCCACGCGCAAACGATCAACAATCTGTGGCACGACGGCACGCTCTTCAAGCCCAGCACGTGGTGGGGCTTCACCACCATGTTCTTCGGGCGCGACGGCGTTGTCTGGCGCAGCACCGGACCGATGCTGAAGTACCTCTTGCCGTCGTTCCATCCGAATCGTCACGGCGACCCGAAACTCGCCGAAACCTGGCTCGAAGCCCACAACGCCAGCTGGCGGGCGATTCGCTGAGCCCCCATCGAAACCCTTCGGTTTCCCCTGCTATTGCCTCTTTTCACGCGCCTGCGGTCTGCCGCCGGACCGATCTCCGTTCGCCCGACGCCTGTCATGGAGCGAGTCAAACGGCGACCGGCCCGGTGACGGGCCGCGTCGTCATGCAAGAGGCAAATCGCCGGTGTAAACCCGAAAAGTATGCCAACAGCAACGAAATACCGACTATCAACGCGACGTGATATGTCATCCGAGGCGTCTTGATAATAATGATCACGCCTCAACGCAGCACCGATACCCGCGCGAAGCGAAGTCAGTGTGTCAATGACTCAGGCGGCCCCTTGCTCTTCGGTGAAAAAGAAGTCCAGAGGCACGCATAAATTAAAACGAGACGGAGACACATTCATGAGCAAGGCAGCAGGTTGGCTGCGGGGCGCGCTCGCCCTCGCGGTTTGCGGTGCAGCGGGCGCAGCCCATGCGCAATCGAACGTATCGCTGTACGGCCAGGTCGATGCCTGGGTCGGGGCAGCCAAGGCCCCCGGGGGGGATCGTGCGTGGACACAAGGTGGTGGTGGCATGTCCACGTCGTACTGGGGCATCAAGGGCTCGGAAGATCTCGGCGACGGTCTGAAGGCGATCTTCACGCTGGAAGACTTCTTCCTGCCACAGAACGGTAACTACGGCCGCTTCACCGGCGACAGCTTCTTCTCGCGCAACGCCTACGTCGGCCTCCAGTCGAACACGCTCGGCACGATCACGATGGGGCGTCTCACCACGTCCTACTTCGTCTCGACGATTCTCTTCAACCCGTTCGTCGACTCCTATACGTTCAGCCCGATGGTCTATCACACGTTCCTCGGCCTTGGCGGTCAGGGCATCGTGGGCGACTCGGGCTGGAACAACGGCGTGATGTACGCCACGCCCGACTACAAGGGGCTGGGCGCGAGCTTCACGTACGCGTTCGGCAACAAGGCCGGCGAGGCCGGGCAGAACAAGTGGAGCGCCGCCGCCATGTACTTCCATGGCCCGCTCGCCGCCACCCTCGCCTACCAGCAGGTGAAGTTCGATTCGGTACCCAACGACATGGCGGGCATCACGGGCTTTCGCAATCAGCAGGCCCTGCAGGCCGGCCTGACGTATGACTTCCAGGTCGTCAAGTTCTTCGGCCAGTACCAGTACATCAAGAACACGATCACGGGCGGCGATCTCACGTCCAACGGCGGTCAGCTCGGCTTTACGGTGCCGCTGGGCGGCGGCAAGGTGATGGCGTCGTATGCCTATACGAAGAATTCCGGCGCCAACACCAATAGCCGCAATACGTGGGCGCTCGGCTACGACTACAACCTCTCCAAGCGCACGGACGTGTACGCTGCCTACCTGAACGACAAGCTCTCGGGGCTCGATGCCGGGAATACTTTCGGGGTGGGCATGCGCATGAAGTTCTGACAAACTCGTTTGCATGCGGGCGAGCGCAGTACAATGCGCCCGCCCCCGCTGCACACGGACAACGGCATAACAAAGTCACAAGGAGAGCACGTTGCTGACCAAATTCTTCAAACTCGAGGAGCATGGCTCCAATGTACGCACGGAAATCGTGGCGGGTCTCACGACCTTCCTCACGATGTCGTACATCATCTTCGTCAACCCCAACATCCTTGGCACGACCGGCATGGACAAGAGCGCCGTGTTCGTGGCGACTTGCCTCGCGGCAGCGATCGGCTCGGTCATCATGGGGTTCGTGGCCAATTATCCGATCGGCATGGCGCCGGGCATGGGGCTCAATGCCTTCTTCGCCTTCACGGTTGTGGGCGCGATGGGCTACACCTGGCAACAGGCCCTCGGGGCCGTGTTCATTTCCGGGTGTCTGTTCATCATCCTGACGGTCACCGGCGTGCGTTCATGGCTCATTGCCGGGGTACCCAAATCGCTACGATGTGCAATCGCCGCCGGTATCGGGCTGTTCCTCGCCATCATCGCGCTCGGTAACGCAGGCGTTGTGGTCGCCAACCCGGCCACGAAGATCGGCCTGGGCGACCTGCACTCGCCGCAAGCCCTGCTGGCGATCTTCGGCTTCTTCCTGATTGCCGTGCTCGACGCCCTGCGCGTGCGCGGTGCCATCCTGATCGGCATTCTGGTGGTGACGGTCCTGTCGATGGTCCTCGGCCTGAACCAGTTCCAGGGCGTGTTCGCCATGCCGCCGAGCCTTGCGCCGACGTTCCTCCAACTGGATATTCCGGGTGCCCTGCACGCCGGTTTCGTCCACGTGATCCTGGCGTTCGTGCTCGTGGAAGTGTTCGACGCGACCGGCACGCTGATGGGTGTGGCCAAGCGCGCCGGCCTGCTCGAAGGGACCCACTACAAGGGCCTCGGCCGTGCGCTGTTCGCCGACTCGATCGCCATTTTCATCGGCTCCCTGCTCGGCACCAGCAGCACGACGGCTTACGTGGAGAGCGCCTCGGGCGTGCAGGCAGGCGGCCGCACGGGTCTCACCGCACTCACCATCGCCGTGCTGTTCATCCTCGCGCTGTTCATCGCACCGCTGGCCGGTTCCGTGCCGGCGTATGCTGCGGCACCGGCCCTGCTGTACGTTGCCGGCCTGATGCTGCGCGAACTGCTCGACGTGGAATGGGACGACGTCACGGAAGCCACCCCGGCCGCCCTGACCGCCCTGGCCATGCCGTTCACGTACTCGATCGCCACCGGTCTGGCCTTCGGCTTCATCTCGTATGCCGTGCTCAAGCTCTTCACCGGCCGCGCGAAGGAAGTCCACCCGGCCGCCTGGGTCATCGCCGTGCTGTTCGTGCTGAAGTACATCTTCTTCCCCGGCTGATCGCTGCGATTTCTCCGAAATTCACGAGCATCACCATGCAAAACGGCCCGCCGGAGCCATCTCCGGCGGGCCGTTTTGTTTCTGCGATGCGCTCGACGGGGCTCGCGATCAGGCTTTCGCCGCCGAGATCAACGCGGCCAGCCCTGCACGGTGCTTGCCCTCGGCGTCGAAGTTCTCGGGCGACAGCCATTGTTCGAAGCCACGACTGATGGCAGGCCATTCACCGTCGATGATCGAGAACCACGCGGTGTCGCGATTGCGGCCCTTGTAGACGATGGCCTGACGGAAGATGCCCTCGAACGCAAAGCCATAGCGCGCCGCAGCCCGGCGCGATGGCGCATTCAGCGCATCGCACTTCCACTCGTAGCGGCGATATCCCATCTCGTCGAACGCCCGGCGCATCAACAGATACTGCGCCTCGGTGCCTGCGCGCGTGCGCTTGAGCAACGGCGAATACGCCACGTGCCCCACTTCGACCACGCCATTGACCGGGTCGATGCGCATGAGCGACAACGTTCCCACCGCCTTACCTGTCTCGAGGTCGACCACCGCGAAGTGCAACGGATCGGTCGACGCCGCCTGCCTGGTCACGTACGCGTAGTACGTGTCGAAGTCGGCGAACGGGCCGCCACTCATATAAGTCCAGTCGCGCCCGTCCGGAGCGCTGGCGTATGCCTCGTACAAATCCTTGGCGTGACGCTCGACGTCGACCGGTTCGAGCCGGCAATAACGCCCGGCGATCGGCGTGCGCGGCGGCTGCGCTCGCGGCGTCCAGTCGGGCATCGGCGAGCCGATCGGTTGGTCGAATTCGTTGAAGTTCGGGACCTCGGTCATCACTTTCCTCTCTCGATTTTTTCGGACAATCACTTCGCTGACGTTAAAAGTATCGCTTCAGTGGTACGATGAAAAGCACCACCCAAAGACAATCTCTTGGTGCCACAATGAGCCAAAAAGCCACTGCCGTCTCCCACGATCCCGTGCCGGAAAACGTCGCCGCGCTGTTCGACAGCCCACTGTCCACTGGCGCCGGGCGTGGCACCTCGTTGCAAAAGCAGCTGCTCTCACGGCTCAAGCACGCCATTCTCGAAGGACGCCTGCCTGCCGGCGCCCGGCTGCCCGCGTCGCGCACACTCGCCGAAGACCTCTCGGTGTCGCGCAATACCGTCTCCATCGTCTACGACCAGCTCGCGGCGGAAGGCTTCATCGTGCCGCACCGTCTGGGCACTCGCGTGGCGCATCTTTCCATCGACCCGCAAATCGCCGCGGAAGCCGCCGAAGCGGCCCGACAGAAGGCCAGCGCCCAATTGCCCACGCCCGAGGCCGAGGTGGCACCGGTCGCCTCGCGCCGCATCCAGCGCCTGCCGTCGACGCGTCATGCCGCCCGTGCCGACGAGTCGCCCCTGCCCTTCACGCCCGGCGTTCCCGCGCTCACGCGCTTCCCCGCCAGCACTTGGCGGCGCACGCTCGAACGTGTCATGCGCGAGGCCCAGCCGCGTCACTATCACTACGGCGACCCGCTGGGCGAGCCCGCGCTGCGCGAAGCCATCGCCGGGCACCTGCGCATCTCGCGGGGCGTGCGCTGCGACGCTTCGCAGGTCGTCATCACGGAAGGCGCCCACGAGGCGCTGATTCTCTGCGTTCGGCTGCTCACCGATCCGGGCGATACGGTGTGGATGGAAGACCCCGGCTATCGCGGCGCCAAGGCGGCGTTCCATTCGAGCGACGTGCGCCTGCACGCCCTGCGCGTGGACGACGAAGGCATCGTGATTCCGGAGGGTTTATGGGAACGCTCGCCGCCGAAGCTGGTGTACGTCACGCCGTCGCATCAATATCCGCTCGGCAGCGTGCTCTCGGCATCGCGACGGCTGGACCTGATCGCGCAGGCACGACGTCACGGCGCGTGGATTCTGGAAGACGATTACGACAGCGAGTTCCGCCATCAGGGCGAACCCATCGCGGCCATGCAGGGGATGGTGCCGGACGCGCCGGTGGTCTACGTGGGGACGTTCAGCAAGACAATGTTTCCGGCGCTGCGTCTGGGCTTTCTGATCCTGCCGACAGCGCTCGCCACGCAGGCGCGCGACGCCCTCGACGAACTCCTGCGCGGCGGTCACCGCTTCGAGCAACTCGCGCTCGCGGATTTCATCCGCAGCGGCCAGTTCGCGCGCCATCTCGGACGCATGCGACGACTGTACCGGGAGCGTCAGACCGCACTGCGCGATGCGCTGGCGGCGCACTTCGGCCCAACGTACGCGGTGATCGGTGAGCGCTGCGGCCTGCACCTGACGGTGCGACTCGATCCGGCGTTTCCGGACAAGGCCATCGTGGCAGCGGCGCAGCGCGAAGGCATTGGCCCTCGCGCGCTGTCGAGCTTTGCACTCGACCCGCAACCGGCAGACAACGGGCTGGTGATCGGCTACGGCGATACGGATGCTTCCCGCATCCCCGGCCTGATCAAGCGACTGGCGGCGATTGTGGCGTCGCAGGCGGCTTAGGTGCGCTTGGGTCCGCTTAGGTTCGCTTACCCTGGGCCGCTCAGGAAGATGCAGCGGTCTGTGCCCGTGCCTTTGCAGCCGCCTCAGTCTCGTGCGTTTCGGTCGGGTGCACGTTGCGCGACATCCACAGCGTGAGCAGCACGGCGGCGACGGCCGCCACGGCAGCACACAGATAGACTTCGGCGTAGCCATAGGCACCGACGATCAGGCCCGCGACCGGGCCGGTCACGCCGAGCGCCACATCGAGGAAGACGGAATACGCACCCAGCGCCGCCCCACGATTCTGCGCAGGCACGCGGTTGACCGCTGCCACACCCAACGACGGGAAAACCAGCGAGAAACCGGCGCCCGAGAGTGCCGCGCCCAACAGTGCCGTGAAGCCCGTCGGCGCAATGCCGAGCACGATCAGGCCGAACGCTTCGAGCGCGAACGACGTCATGGCCACACGGTATCCGCCGAAGCGGCTGATGCTGTTACCGAAGAGCAGACGCACGCCCATGAAGCACAGACCGAAGGCGGTCAGCGCCAGCGCGGCGTGATCCCAGTGATGGCTTGCGTAGTACAGCGTAATGAACGTAGAGATGGCACCGAAGCCAATGGAACCCAGCGCGAGGCCCATGCCGAACGGCATCACGCGGCCGAGCACGGCGCGGAAGGCGAGACGTTCGCCGTGAATCACCGGCGTCGCGCGCTTCATGCGCGCCAGCACCAGACCGACCACCCCGGCCAGCGCGATCGCACCGCCCAGCGCTTCGATACCGAAGGCGTTGTCGAGTGCCACACCGAGCGGCGCGCCAAGTGCCAGCGCCCCATACGTCGCCACACCGTTCCAGGAAATCACGCGCGCCGTATGCGACGGCCCGACTTGTCCGATGCCCCACATGATCGCGCCCGTCGACACCCAGCTCTCGCCGAAGCCCAGCACAAGGCGACCAAGAATCAGCGCGAGCAGCGACAACCACGGCACGCCCGAGAACACACCGCCCAGCGCCACCAGCAAGCCGGATGCCCCACACGCGACGAGCCCGCACAGCACCGTGCGCTTCGGGCCCCACGCGTCGGCGGTACGTCCCGCGTACGGGCGCGAGAGCAGTGTCGCCAGATACTGGACGCTGATGGCCAGCCCGGCAATCACGGAACTGTAGGCCAGATCGACGTGCACGAACGACGGCAGCACGGCCAGCGGCAAGCCGATCGTCAGATAGCAGAGAAACGTGAAAAACACGGTGGAGACGATCTGCAACGTCGTGGCGAACGTTCCGTTCGCGGGGCGGGTATCGTTGGGCATGTCGCGGGGGATCAGGAATCGACGAAACCCCAGGACGCGCCAATCCGCGCGACGGGCAAGCATTCGCGCAGGTCAACTCAATCCTAGGGTTTTCCCGAATGATACGCCGTTTTGCGTCTTTTGTGTAAACGCTTAAAAAGTGACGCCGGGAGGGTGTTGCGCGGCTTCGACAAGGCGCGTCAGTGTGGCTGCGCGCCCCGCCGAATGCCGCTTCGTCCTCCCCGGTGAGCGCGCGCCGCCGGTCGCAGTCTGAGCGACACCGTCAACGCCCGACTTCCGCCAATGCCTTCAGACTCACCGACAGCATGGCAAGGTCGGCGTTGCCCGCCGCCACCTGGTCGGCCAGCACGCGGTGATAGCGTGCCAGCGCATCGGCATGCGCCGCCTGCCAACTCGCGACGAGACGATCCGCCGGCGACTGATCGCCACCACCACCCTCACCGCCCTCTGCCTCAGCGCTGCCTGTCAGCACACTTGCCGTCAGACGCCGCCGAAGCACCGACAACTCTTCGAGCAAGGTCGCACGCGCGAGCCGTTGCCAATGCGTTTGCACCGGCAGGCCGAGCACGCCCGACTGGAGCCATCCGTAGCCCAGCGGCGCGTCGAGAGCGAAGTAGACCTGCGCGGCCAGCGCCGGCTGGCATCCGCTCGTGCTCGCCACTTCTGCGATGTCGAGCAACGCCACCCGGGCATCGATACCCGCCGCCGTCTGCGCAAGCAACAGCGGCACGCCTGCGTCGATCATGGTCTGGCAGCGCGTGCGCGCGGCGTCGGCCGCCTCGCCGCTCACCAGCGTATCGAGCGTCGGGAGCATGGGATCGAGCACACCACGCAAGCGCTCGACGGTATGCGGCACATCGGTCAGACGTCGCCGCAGGAACCAGAGCGTGGCCTGCTCGTGCCATTGCGACAGCGCCGTGAAGAGCGACGCCTGCGTCTCGTGCGAAACCTTGGCATCGAGCGCATCGACCTCGCCCCAGAGGCCGTCGAGGCCATAAGCGCCACGGGCAGCGAGACTGGCTCGCACGACGTCGGCCGCTTCGGCCCCCGTCTCTTCGCTGAGCCGGTGCACGAACGTCACGCCGGCTCGGTTGACGAGTGCATTGGCGTGCATCGTGGCGAGAATTTCGCGCTTGAGCGGATGCCGCAGCATCGCCGCACCGCAACGGCTCGCCAGCGGTGTGGGGAAGTACGTCGGCAACCCGTCGGCCACGAATTCGGCATCGGGAAGATCGCTCGCGAGCAGGACGTCGTAGAGCCACATCTTGCTGTACGCCATGAGCACCGCGCGCTCGGGCGACGTGAGTCCCGTGCCTGCCGCGCGACGCGCATCGAGCGCTTCGTCGTCGGGCAGGAACTCGATGGCGCGCGCGAGCCGCTGCGCGCGCTCCAGATAGCGCATGAAACGCGCGTCGCCGTCGAGCGACTGGGCCGCACGCAAGCGCCCGAGCGACAACGCCTGCGTTTGCAGGTAGTTGTCGCGCAGCACCAGCATGCCGACTTCCTCGGTCATCTCGGCAAGCAATGTGTTGCGCTGCTTGAGCGTCATTTCACCGTCGGTCACGACCAGGCCCAACAGAATCTTGATGTTGACCTCGTGATCGGAACAGTCGACGCCGGCCGAGTTGTCGATGGCGTCGGTATTGATCCGCCCGCCATGCTGCGCGTACTCGATGCGCCCCAGTTGCGTCAGCCCCAGGTTGCCGCCCTCCGCGACGACCTTGCAGCGAAGGTCGGCGCCATTGACCCGCAAGCCGTCGTTGGCGCGGTCGCCGACTTGCGCGTGCGTCTCGGTACTCGCCTTCACGTAGGTGCCGATACCGCCGTTGTACAGCAGATCGACGGGCGCCTTGAGCAACGCGCGCAGCAAGTCGTTCGGGGCCAACTCGGTGGCGTCGACACCGATGAGTTCGCGCACCTGCGGCGAGAGCGAAATGACCTTGGCCGTGCGCGGGAACACCCCGCCGCCCGCCGAGATCAGCTTCGTGTCGTAGTCGGCCCAACTGGAGCGCGGCAGTTGGAACATGCGCTCGCGCTCGGCGAACGACGTGGCCGCATCCGGCGACGGATCGAGGAAGATGTGCCGGTGATCGAACGCCGCCACCAGCCGGATGTGCTTCGAGAGCAGCATGCCGTTGCCGAAGACGTCGCCCGACATGTCGCCGATACCCACGACCGTGAAGTCCTGCGCTTGCGTGTCGACGCCCATCTCGCTGAAATGGCGCTTGACCGACTCCCACGCCCCGCGCGCCGTGATGGCCATCTTCTTGTGGTCGTAACCGACCGAGCCACCCGAGGCGAAGGCGTCGCCGAGCCAGAACCCGTACTCGGCGGAAATGGCGTTGGCGTAGTCCGAGAAGCTGGCCGTGCCCTTGTCTGCGGCGACCACCAGATAGGGATCGTCGCCGTCGATGCGCACGGTCTGCTTCGGCGGCACGAGTGCGCCGTCGACGTAGTTGTCGGTGAGGTCCAGCAAACCGCGCAGGAAGGTTTGATAGCACGCGACGCCTTCCGCGAGGTACGCATCGCGATCACCCGGCGACGGCGGCTGCTTCACCACGAAACCGCCCTTCGAACCGACCGGCACGATGACGGTGTTCTTCACCATCTGCGCCTTGACGAGACCCAGCACCTCGGTGCGGAAGTCTTCGCGGCGATCCGACCAGCGCAGCCCGCCACGCGCGACGCGTCCGCCGCGCAAATGCACCCCTTCCACCCGTGGCGAGTACACCCAGATCTCGAACATCGGCTTCGGCTCGGGCAGACCCGGCACCTTCGACGGGTCGAATTTGAACGACAGATACGTTTTCTGTGTCACGCCGTCGTCGGCCGTCTGAAAGTAGTTGGTGCGCAGCGTCGCTTCCAGCACGCCAAGGAATTGACGCAGGATACGGTCCTCGTCGAGATTGGGGACATCCTCGAGTGCAGCGTGAATCTGCGACCGGAGTCGCTCGGCCTGAGACCCGCGCGCCTCCTCTCCGAGTGTCGGATTGAACCGTGCAAGGAACAGCCGCACCAGCATGCCGGCAATCGACGGATTGCCCGTCAGCGCGTTCTCGATATACGCATTGCTGAAGGTCGAGCCGACCTGCCGGATGTACTTCGCATACGCACGCAGGATGCGCACCTCGCGCCACGTCAGCCCGGCCTGCAGGACAAGCCGGTTGAGATCGTCGTTCTCGACGTCGCCCGCCCAGATACGGGCGAAGGCCTCTTCGAATCGAGTGCGGGCGTGCTCCAGATCGACGTCGGCGCCATCGAGGCTCGTCATGCCGAAGTCATGCATCCACACCGCGCCGGTGTCGGCCGGTTCGATGCGATACGGTCGCTCGTCGTTCACCCGCACGCCAAGGTGTTCGAGCATCGGCAGGCTACGCGAGAGTGCGATGGGCTCGCCGGCCTGATAAATCTTGAAGCGCAGCGTGCCTGAGGCGGCCTCCAGCGGCCGGTAAAGCTGCATGGCAAGCGGCGTGGCGCCGGATGCCCCCGTCGCCGGGGCACTGGGCGCCGCATCGAGCAACGGTTCGATGAGCTCGACGTCGCGAACGGCCACGCGCGCCGCGTAATCCTCGCGGTACCCGGCGGGAAACGCCTGCGCATATCGCCGCAGTGCCCGGGTGCCGCGCTCCTCGCCCAGTTGTTCGCGCAGCGCGTCGGACAGATCGTCCTGCCAGCGGCGCGTTGTCTCGACGATTCGCGCTTCGAGGTCGTTCACGTCGACATCGGGCACGTGTCCGGGCTCGGTCCGCACGGTGATGTGAATACGCGCGAGCATCGACTCGGAGAGTTGCGGCGTGAATTCCACGCTGGTGCCGTGATAGGCCGCGAGCAGCAGGTTCTGCACCCGTACCCGCAGGTCGGTGTTGAACTTCTCGCGCGGCACGAAGACGAGGCACGACACGTAACGGTCGAACCGGTCGCGACGCACGAAAAGCCGCGTGCGCTGGCGCTCCTGCAAACGCAGGATGCCTAGCGCGATGTCGGCGAGTTGATCGACGTCGATCTGGAACAGTTCGTCGCGCGGATATTGCTCGAGAATCGTGACGAGTGTCTTGGCCAGATGCCCGTTCGGCAGAAAGCCCGTGCGGGCGATCACTTCGGCGACCTTGCGGCGCACGAGCGGAATGTCGTCGACCGGCACCATGTAGACGGTCGACGTGTAAAGGCCGAGGAAACGCCGTTCGCCACAGACACGCCCTTGCGCGTCGAAACGCTTGACGCCCACGTAGTCGAGGTAGCCGGGACGATGCACGCTCGCACGCGAATTCGCTTTCGTCAGAAAGATCGGCGTACTCGCCTGCACGATGCCGATGGCGCCCGGCGACAGACGCGTCACGTCGGGTGTGCTCGCGTCGCGTCGTGCCTCGCGCAGCACGCCCAGGCCCGTGCCCGTCACGCCTTGCAGATAGTGTTCGCCATCGCGCTCGACCAGTTCGTAGTCGCGATAGCCGAGGAAGGTGAAGTGCCGTGCGAGCATCCAGTCGAGAAACGCCTGCGCTTCGTCGATCTCCGCGAGCTCCTGTGCGCCAACCCCCTTGTGTTCGGCGCGCTGTGTCAGCGATTCAATGGCGGCGTGTGCGGCGGCCTGCATGGCCCGCCAGTCCTCGACGGCGGCCCGCACGTCGCCGAGCGCACGCTGCAAACCGTCGACCAGCGCCTGAATGCGCTCCGGCTCGGAGAATCGATCCACCTCGATGTGGATATACGATTCGAAATGACTGCCGTCAGCGCCCGAGCCGTTCCCCTCTGGAGTGCCGGCTTCCGGCGCTGCGCCGGAAGCCAGGAGCGCACCAACGCCCGCACCGACGCCGCTACCGGGGCCACTGGCCGAGCCGGGCGTACCTTCTGCCGAGGCCGCGCGCCCAGGACCACTGCCGGGGGCCACAGCGACACGCTTGCCGGCGGCGTCGCGCTTGATGCGATAAACCGGGTGAAACGCCGAATGCAGCGCCAGCCCCTGCCGGTTGATCTCCATGGTCACGGAGTCGACCAGGAACGGCATGTCGTCGTTGACGATCTCGACCACCGTATGATTGCAGTGCCAGCCGTGCTGATCGAGCGTTGGGTTGTAGATGCGGATGCGCGGCTCGCCGGAGACGAACTTCTGGCCGAGTTGCCAGTGCGCCATCGCTGCGCCATAAAGATCGGCGACACTGCGCGAGACAACGTCGTCGGCGTCGGCCAGACCGTAGTAATGCCGCACGAAGGGCTCAAACAGCGCGGCCACGTCGGGCGCGCGTTCGCGGGCCATGGCAACGACTTCCGCCATGTGCTGACGGACTTTCTCTTCCTGATTCGCGGGCATGAGCCACCTCTGCGCAAAGGGTCGAGACTTCGGAACATTCGGGACAGGCAACACTCGGGTAATGCACGGGCAAGCCGTCGAAGCCATGCTACGCCCGGCGGCCCCGGGCTGGCAACGGCGCAAACCCCGAGCCGGCGTGGTCGGACCGAGGACGCCCGAGCCGGAACAGGACGGGACAGCGCGGGACATCCGGCCTGCGACAACCCGGGTATGGACAGCAACGGACCGTTATAATTGCGCATGAACTCAAAAGCCACCGATTCGCGCACCGACAGCGCCCCCTTCTCGAGCCTGCCGCTCTCGCCTGCCATGCAGGAGAACCTCGCACGGCTCGGTTACGCCTCGATGACGCCCATCCAGCAGGCGTCGCTTCCCGACATGCTCGCCGGTCACGACCTCATCGCGCAGGCCAAGACCGGCAGCGGCAAGACCGCCGCCTTTTCGCTGGGCCTGCTCCAGCGGCTCGACACCCGCGATTTCGCCGTGCAGGCCGCCGTGCTGTGCCCCACCCGCGAACTCGCCGAGCAGGTCGCGCAGGAAGTGCGGCGTATCGCGCGCGCCGAAGACAACATCAAGGTGCTCACGCTCTGCGGTGGCTCCCCGATCCGCCCGCAGGCGGAAAGCCTCGCGCACGGCGCGCACGTCATCGTCGGCACGCCCGGGCGCATCATGGATCACCTCGATCGCGGCACGCTCTCGCTCGCCGGCGTCAAGACGCTTGTGCTCGACGAAGCCGACCGCATGCTCGACATGGGCTTTTTCGACGATATCGCGACGGTCGCACGTCAAACGCCCGCCTCGCGTCAGACGTTGCTGTTCTCGGCCACCTATCCGGAAGGCATCGGCAAGCTCGCGCAACGCCTGCTGCGCACGCCGCGCGAGATTCGTCTCGAAGAAAAGCACGACGCCAGCAAGATCCGCCAGCGCTTCTATGAAGTGCGCGACGAGGAACGCCTGCACGCCGTGGGACAGTTGCTCGACCACTTCCGTCCGGTGAGTACCATTGCGTTCTGCAATACGCGCGCCCAATGCCGCGACCTGACCGACGTGCTGCTCGCGGAGGGCTTCCAGGCGCTCATGCTGCACGGCGAACTGGAGCAACGCGAACGCGATCAGGTGCTGATCCAGTTTGCGAACCGTAGCTGCTCCGTGCTGGTCGCGACCGACGTGGCCGCGCGCGGCCTGGACATCGCGCAACTCGAGGCGGTGATCAACGTGGACGTGACGCCCGATCCCGAGGTGTACGTGCACCGTATCGGCCGCACCGGGCGCGCGGATGAAGACGGCTGGGCTTTCAGCCTCGTCACCATGAACGAGATGGGTCGCGTTGGGAACATCGAGGCCGCGCTGGGCCACGAAGTGCCGTGGCACAAGCTCGATGAGCTCACGCCGTCCGGCAGCGGCCATCTGCTGCCGCCGATGGTCACGATTCAGATGCTGGGCGGCAAGAAAGACAAGATCCGTCCGGGCGATGTGCTCGGCGCGCTGACCGGCGAAGCCGGTTTTGCCGCCACGCAGATCGGCAAGATCAACGTGCTGGACAACTTCACGTATATTGCTGTGGAACGCGACATCGCTCCGGTGGCGTTGCGCAAACTGTCCGACGGCCGTGTCAAGGGCCGCAAGGTCAAGGTAAGATTCCTGCAGGATTGAGAATCGCGCACCCGGGTTCGCCCGGGGCCATTCGGGTCCGGCACGTCGGGTCCGGCACTTTTCCGGACCACGCCCTGAGCGCCATGCACCAGGCATGACCTGGCACGGCAAGGAGGCTGCAATGAGGTCGTTTCGTACCCTGTTGTTTTCTCCCGCCGTGCGGCGTGTGGCGCTCGCGCTCCTGGCCACCGGCTGGCTGGCCGCGTGCAGCACCAAGGGCGTACCGCCCAATCCCCAACTCACCGAAGACACCCTCGAAGAGTACGCGCTCGTGATCGTCGGCCTCGACACGCCGCTGCAAAGCACGTGGGGACCGTGGACTTACTCGGACTACTCACAGACGGTGAACGGCATCATCGCCGGGAAAGTCACCCGCACCCTCAACACCAACCCGCCCACGCGCGGCTTCATCGCCATGCGGGTCTCGCCGCTCATGCGTAACGAGCGCTTCGGCCCGCTGGAGTTCGTTCCGGCCGACGGCAGTTATCGTTTTCGTTATTGCAAGGGGCGCAAGGTGCCTACGGTCAGCGTGCGGCGTGGCGACGTGATCTATGCCGGCACGCTCGTGCTCGACAGCCACGACGGCAAGATCTGGCTGCGCACCGAATTCGACATGGCCGGTGCGCGGCGCTTCGTGCAAGCGAATTACCCGTCGCTCGCCGACAAGCTCCAGCCGCAGCCGTTCGCCTACTTCGAAGTGAAAAGCGAGCCGGGTTGCCGTTGATGCGCAAGGCGCCGCCGCGATAACGTCAGCTTTCCTCGACCGCCTCGTTCGGCGCGAGCACGATCTCCCGGCCTTCGCAAAGGGCTTCGGCGCGCTCGCTGAGTTCGCCTGCCACGTCCGCCAGATGGCGGCGCAACGTATCGGCCAGCACGGACTCCGGCTCGTGCGACGGCCGCAGCATCTCCACCGGAAATTCGATGGCCGGCGCCACGCGGTACAGACGTTGCGCCTGCACATGCGCGCTCGCCGCCGTGAACTGATCGAGGAGCGCGTAGCCCAGGCCGTGCTCGACGAGCGCCGCCGCGAGCGAGTAGGTCTGGACCATGACCTCGGCGTCCTGCAGCAGTGCAGTCTGCTCCAGGCGCTCGTTGATCAGGGCGCCGAGCGGCGTGTCGTCATGCAGCTTGATGAGATCGCGTCCGACCAGCGCGTCGGCACTGGCCGGGCCACGGCGAGAGAGCTTCGGCCACGATGCCGGCACCGCCAGCACGATATGTCCCTGCGCGACCGGACGGCTCACGATCCCGGCCGCCATCGGCGGCGCGGACACGATGCCCACGTCGACCGACGACGTGAGGATCGCGGTAATCATCTCGGTGGTGTGGTGCGTGATGAGTTCGAAGACGACATCCGGATGCGCACGCCGCATGCGCTCGATGGCCGCGGGCAGCAGGCTGTGCGCAAGACTCGGCGTGGCCGCGATACGCAAATGCCCCACGCCGTGCTGGCGCAGATTGCGCGACGTCGTCCGAAGTCGCTCCAGATCGCTGAAGATGCGCTCGACATCCGGGTACAGGCGCCGTGCTTCGGCCGTGGGCACGAGGCGGCCCTTGACCCGATCGAACAGCTTGAAGCCGAGCTGCTGCTCGGCGTGCTGCAACACGCGCGAGACGACGGGTTGCGATACGTTAAGCAATTGCGCCGCGCCGCTGGCGGAGCCCGTCAGCACCACTGCGCGAAACGTCTCGATATGCCGCAATTTCATGCCTGACGTCGTCCCCCTGTCCCGAAGCATGGGCCGGCAGCGCCGCCGACCCTATAGCCAAAAGACATATGCTGCCTCAAATCCGCATAGGTTACCGAATTTTCTCGCTCTACACTGCGTAGCAAAGGTTGTGTAGAAAGCGCGCTGCGAGGTCCCCCGTTCCCCGGCCCGACATTTTTTCCGCCTTGCATTCCCTAGTGTTTTTGGTTGTCATTCATCGTCATGCATATTGGAGTCATCGGGGCGGGCATCGTCGGCCTCGCCAGCGCGTATCAACTGCTTCGCGCCGGCCACGAGGTCACGGTCATCGACGCCGGACGCGGTCCGGGTCTCGGCACCAGTTTCGCCAACGGCGGCCAGCTGAGCTACGGCTACGTGTCGCCCCTCGCCGCCCCTGGCGTGCTCTCACAACTGCCCTCGCTGCTGTTTTCGCGCACGGGGCCGTTGCGTATCAAACCCTCGTTCGATCCGGACTTCTGGCGCTGGTCGATCGAGTTCGTCAAACATTGCAATGCGCAGGCGAACGCGAGTTCCACGTTGCGCCTGCTCTCGCTCGGCCTGCACAGCCGCGAGGTGATGCTGGAGTTTCTGGCGCAGGAGTCGGTGTCGTTCGACTACCGCCTGAGCGGCAAGCTCGTGGTGTACCGCGACGCCGCCAAGCTCGCTGCCGCTGAACGCTCGCTCGACATGGCCAACGGCCTGGGCTACTCGCAGCGACGTGTCGATGCCGCCACGTGCGCCACGCTCGAACCGGCGCTCGGGAAGATCGCGGGCGAGCTCGCCGGTGGCATTCATACGCCGGGCGAAGGCACCGGCGACTGTCAGTTGCTGTGCCAGGAACTGGCGCGACTCGTGGGCGAACATCCCCGTGGCCGTGTGTTGTTCGAGCGTGAGGTCACCGGATTCGATGTGCGCGGCAATACCGTACAGGCGATCCGCACGCGCTCGGGCGACGTTGCCATCGATGCGTGCGTTGTGGCCAACGGACTGGCGGCGATGCCGCTGCTGCGCGCCGTCGGCGAATCGATCTCGCTGTATCCGCTCAAGGGCTACAGCCTGACGTATCGCGGTGCGCCGGTCGACGCGCGTCCGCAGGTGTCGGTCACCGATGCCGACAACAAGGTCGTGTACGCCAGCCTCGGCGAACAGCTTCGCGTGGCGGGCATTGCCGACCTGGTGGGTTACGACTATCGCATTGCCGCGCATCGCATCAACGCGCTGCGCGAGCTCTCGACGGGTCTGTTCCCGGCGCTGGGCGGCGCGAGTGCCCCGCTGGAGTGGACCGGCATGCGACCGGCGACCCCGCATGGACGTCCGATCCTCGGACGCGCCGACAAGCTGGGCAATCTGTGGCTGAACGTCGGCCACGGCGGATTGGGTTTCACGTTGTCGATGGGCGCCGCGCGCGTCGTCGCCGACGCGATCGACGGCAAACGTCCCGCGGTCGATCTGGCAGGGTTTGCCCGGCTGGCCGGGTGATTTTTGGTAGACGAAGATAGCAGGCCGCCCGGCCCGGTTGCCATGAAGGAGACGCTGGCGCCACCGGGTGTGACACATCAGGTACTTCTCTCCCACGGGGAACGTTGGGAAGACGTGTCGGGTTGTATCAGTGTTTTTGGCTTTTGACATTCCAACGGCGCGGACCACCGTGCCATTCACTTCCGATAGGACAGAGACCATGAAGAAGCTGTTTGCTCCCCTGCTGCTCGTCAGCGCTGCTGCCGCCCTGTTCGCGCACACCGCGAGCGCACAGGAACTCACGGGGACCCTCAAGAAAATCAAAGACACCGGCGTGATCGCCCTCGGGGTGCGTGAGTCGTCGATTCCGTTCTCGTATTCCGACAACAACGGCAAGACGATCGGTTACTCGCAGGAAATCGCCCTGAAGATCGTCGACGCGGTCAAGAAGGAACTGAACCTGCCGAACCTGAAGATCACGGAAACGCCGATCACGTCGCAGAACCGCATCGCACTGATGCAGAACGGCACGATCGACCTGGAATGCGGCTCGACCACCCACACGTTCGAGCGCGCCAAGCAAGTCGGCTTCTCGCAC
The DNA here is from genome assembly GCF_040391475.1 of Pandoraea pnomenusa. Classification (GTDB taxonomy): domain Bacteria; phylum Pseudomonadota; class Gammaproteobacteria; order Burkholderiales; family Burkholderiaceae; genus Pandoraea; species Pandoraea pnomenusa_C. Next base: position 18,655 of record NZ_JBEBXS010000044.1, read on the forward strand.
AACATCTTCCTGTACTCGATCAAGATGATCGCCAAGACGGGTTCGGGCATCACCGACCTGAACAGCCTGAAGGGCAAGACGATCTCGACGACCGCCGGCACGACGGCCGACCGTATTCTGTCGGGCAAGAAGGGTGAGATCGGCTTCAACCTGATCCAGACGAAGGAACACTCGGACGGCTTCCTGACCGTCAAGCAAGGCCGCGCCGTGGCCTTCGTGATGGACGAGCCGCTGCTCTACGGTCAGCGCGCCGCACTGCCGGCAGCCGACGCGAAGAACTATGAAGTCGTGGGTCCGAACCTCCAGTTCGAAAACTACGCCTGCATGCTGCGCAAGGACGACCCGGCCTTCACGAAGGTCGTGGACAAGACCATTGCCGACATGGAGAAGTCGGGCGAAATGACGAAGCTGTACGACAAGTGGTTCACGCAGCCGGTGCCGCCGAAGAACCAGAACATGAACTATCCGATGACGCCGGAAATGCAGGCCATGTTCAAGGATCCGATCACGAAGGCTTACGACTGATCCTGTTAGTCAGTGTGTTGTGCGGGGGCCCCCGGCCCCCCCCCCCCAGCGCCACCCCGTTTTTGCCGTTGCGCGGACACCCCACAGACAGAATAAGCACCCCCCCCGCCGGCACCCGGGGGGCCGGGGCCC
>NZ_JBEBXS010000045.1:0-18212 GCF_040391475.1 Pandoraea pnomenusa
GTTGCAGACCTTCTTGGCCGGGCAGCCCATGTTGATGTCGATGATCTGGGCGCCACGCTCGACGTTGTAGCGGGCGGCCTCGGCCATCATGGCCGGATCGGCCCCGGCGATCTGCACCGAGATCGGGGCGACTTCGCCGGCGTGATTGGCGCGGCGCATCGTCTTCTCGCTCTTCCAGAGCTGTGCGTTCGACGCCACCATTTCCGACACGGCATAGCCCGCGCCGAGTCGTTTGCACAACTGGCGGAACGGCCGATCCGTCACACCCGCCATGGGGGCGACGAACAGGTTATTGCGGAGTTCGTGAGGACCAATACGCACGATGAAGGGAAAAGCCGGGAAAAAGTTTGTATTTTACTTCGAAAACCCGTCCCCGTCGCCTAAAAAATGTGCAGATTTTCCGGCGGCCCGCCGGGTGCGGCCCCGCGCACGGTCGCACCCGATCGCGTTCAGCCGCGCTGGCCGAACATCATTTGGCGGGCAAAGGCGGTTTTGAGCGGCGGGACGAGATCGAGACTCGCGAGGGCCATGCCGCGAAGCAGGGCGACCGGGGCGGCGTCGATGCCGAATACCCGGGGCAGCATGTCGGTGATGCGGATCGTGAGGCCGCGGTCTGCGCGGCGGCGGCGCGCGAAAGCGGTGAGGGCGGCCGGGCCCGGCACACCGTGGGTTTGCGTGCCCGTTTGTGCGTCGGCGCGTGCGTCTCGCAGGGTGCGGGCGCTGTGCACGAGGGTGTCGGCCAGATCGAAGGCGTCGCGCAGGCCGAGATTCAGGCCCTGCCCGGCGACCGGGTGCAGGGTCTGCGCCGCGTTGCCGATGGCCGCAACCCGGCCGTCCACGACATGGCCGAGCGCGTTCAGGCCGAGCGGGAAGCCTGCCCGGCCCGTGACCGAGGTGAAACGTCCCATACGGTCGCCAAAGGCGGTGTGCAGTTCGGCGAGGAACGTGACGTCGTCCAGCGTCCGGCGCCGTTTCGCCTCGGCGTGCGAGCAGCACCAGACGAGCGCGTAGCCGTGCTCCTGCGGCAGCAATGCCACCGGGCCGTCCGGGGTGAAGCGCTCCCATGCCCAGCCGGCGCGCGGGCGTTCGCAGGTGACGAAGCCGACGAGCGCCGTCTGCCCATAGTCGCGTGCGCGCGGACGCGTCGTCTGGCCTTCGAACAGGCCGCCTTCGGCGTTCACGGCGATCGCGGCATGCAGCGTTTGCGCGTGATCGTCGAGCGACGTGCCGAGGGTGATCGTGACTTCCTGCGCGTCCTGACGCAAGGCAATCGCCCGGTAGGGGCGGAAGTGGTGCAGTCCGGCGGGTACGGAGGCTACCAAGGCCTCTGCGGCGTCGGCATGCGACGTTGCCGAGGCCTGCGGCGCATGCTCGAAACGGGCGGGGACATGGGCGAGGGCGGTGTCGAGTGCGCGCATGAGCGCGCCGTATCGCACCACGTACCCGAGCGCGGGCACGCCGTGCTCGCGAAAATCGATTTCCGTGCTGCCGAAGCGTCGTGCCTGGGAGACGTGAATGTGCTCGATGGACGTGTTGTCCAGGCCCCGGCCGTTGTGCGGCCAAACGCCCGCGCGCGTGAGGATCTCCCGGCTGCCGTGCGAGAGTGCCAGCGTGCGCGGGTCGTCGTAACCCGCTTGCGGGCCGCGACCGTCGACCAGTGCGATACGCAAGTGCGGGGCGCGTTGTGTCAGCAGCAAGGCGAGGGCCGTGCCGACCGGGCCCGCGCCGACGATGGCGACGTCGAAGCGCCGGCCCACGGAGGTGTCGGCAGGGGCGGACGTGAGAGGGGCCTGCGAGTGCGTCATCAGCCGCGCATCAGGGCTTCGATCTCGTCGGCGTCGACCGGCACGCCGCGCGTGAGCAGCGTGCAGCCGTTCGCCGTGACGACGGCGTCGTCCTCGATGCGAATGCCGATGTTCCAGTAACGCTCGTCGATATCGGGGGCGGGGCGCACGTAGATGCCCGGCTCGATGGTCGTGACCATGTTCACGCCGAGCGTGCGCCACGGACGTTCGCCGTCCGGGCCGTCTTCGCGGTATTCGCCGCAGTCGTGCACATCCATGCCGATCCAGTGGCCGGTGCGGTGCATGTAGAAACGGCTGAATGACTTGTCGGCGATCACGTCGTCGACGCTGCCAACGACGTCGCGCTTGAGCAGGCCCGTGTCGAGCATGCCCTGTGCGAGCACGCGCACTGCCGCGTTGTGCGGCGCGTCGAAGGCGACACCGGCGCGCGTGGCGTCGATGGCCGCCTGCTGCGAGGCGAGCACGATGTCATAGAGCTGGCGCTGCGCCGACGTGAATTTGCCGTTGGCCGGGAAGGTGCGCGTGATGTCCGAGGCGTAGCCGTCGAGTTCGCATGCGGCGTCGATCAGCACGAGATCGCCGTCGCGTAATTCGGCGTCACCCGCACGGTAGTGCAGCACGGTGGCGTTGGCGCCGGTGGCGACGATCGAACCGTACGCCGGGAACTGCGAGCCGTGGCGGCGGAATTCGTAGAGCAGTTCGGCTTCGAGATGGTATTCGCGCAGCCCAGGGCGCGATGCCTTCATCGCACGCACGTGGGCGTCGGCCGAGATCTTGCCCGCGCGGGCCATGATATCGAGCTCCACGTTGTCCTTGACCAGACGCATCTCGTCGAGAATCGCGCGGATGTCACGCGCCGCTGACGGTGCCGAGACGCCCGTGCGGCTCTGGGCGCGCACGGCGTTCAGCCAGTGACGCACCTGGCGATCCTGTTGCGCCGAGGCGCCAAGCGCGTAGAACAGCGCCGGGGCGTCGGCCAGCAGTTGCGGCAGACGCGTGTCGATTTCGTCGATCGCGTAGGCGGCGTCGAAACCGAAGGCTTCGCGCGCGGCTTCCGGGCCGTAGCGGTACCCGTCCCAGATCTCGCGCTCTTCGTTTTTCGCGCGGCAGAACAGGATCGAGTGCCCCGTGCGGCTGTCGAGCACTACGACCGCGTCGGGCTCGGTGAAGCCGGACAGGTAGTAGAAATAGCTGTCGTGACGATACGGATAGTCGCTGTCGCGATTGCGCGGCACTTCCGGGGCCGTCGGCAGGATGGCGACGCCGCCACCGGCCTTGCGCATCTGTTCGATGACTCGCTCGCGGCGGGCGCGGTAGGGGGACTCAGACATCGCGGACTCCATTTCGGATGGTTCGGTGGGTATTTGTCGCAGTTCAGGCGATTCTACTGCCGGGCGCGTACTTCTGTGTCCAGCGCGGCCAGTTGGGCCGGGGTGCCAACGTTTTCCCAGATGCCGTCGAAGCGTTCGCCCGTGACGCGACCGGCGGCGATCGCGCGCTGGTACAGCGGCGTGAGCGCCATGCGCGTGCCGGGCGCGATGCCGTCGAACAGCCGCAGGTCGTAGAGCGCGATGTTGCCGAACGTCAGCGGGCTGGCGTCGGCGGGGGCGTTGCCCGGCAGATGCAGATGGCCGGCTGCATCGAGCGAGAAGTCGCCTTTCGGATGAAACGGAGGATTGGGCACCATCACCAGATGCATGCCCGGCTCGGATTGCGTAGCCATTCGAACGGCAGGCCTGCGCAACGACGCGTAGTCGAATGCCGTGAAGACGTCGCCCGACACTGCGAGAAACACATTGCCCGCGCCCTCGAGCCGCGCGCGTGCCTGCACGATGCCGCCGGCCGTCTCCAGCGCTTCGGCTTCGGCCGAGTAGGCCAGGCGCACGCCGAATGCGCTGCCGTCGCCAAGCGCGGCCTCGATCTGTGCACCCAACCACGCGTGGTTGATGACGATATCGGTGAAGCCCGCGCGCGCGAGGGCCTCGATCTGCCACACGATGATCGGCTTGCCGGCCACGGCGAGCAGCGGCTTCGGGGTGACGTCCGTGAGCGGGCGCATGCGCTCGCCGCGTCCGGCGGCGAAGATCATGGCCTTCATCGCCTGGGGGGAACTCATGCGGCGGGCCTCAGAACGTGTAGCCGACGTCGACCTGCTGGCCGGTCAGCTCGTCGAGCAGCCGGGCGAGCGGGCGCAGCGGCGTGTAACGCTCGGCCACCTTGCGGGCGTAGTCGAGAAAGCGCGGCGTGTCGGCCAGATAGCGCGGCTTGCCATCGCGGTAGTTGATGCGCGCGAAGATGCCCAGCACTTTCAGGTGGCGTTGCAGGCCCATCCATTCGGCCTGACGATAGAACTCGCCGAAGTCCGGGTCGACCGGCAGACCGGCCTTGCGTGCCCGTTCCCAGTAATACGCCAGCCAGTCGAGCTGGCGTTCCTCGTCCCAGCTCAGGAAGGCGTCGCGCATGAGGCAGATGACGTCGTAGGTGAGCGGGCCGTAGACCGCATCCTGAAAATCGAGAATGCCCGGCCCCGGGGTGCCGGGCAGGCCCGGCATCAGGTTGCGCGGCATGTAGTCCCGGTGGACGAACACCTTCGGCTGGGCGAGGGCATTGTCGATGAGCAACTGATTGATGCGATCGAGCGTGGCACGCTGGTCGGCATTCAGCGTCACCTTCAGGTGTTTGGCGACGTACCAGTCCGGGAACAGATCGAGTTCGCGCTGCAGCAACGCGGTGTCGTACGGCGGCAGGACGTCGGGGCGCGAGCTCTTTTGCCAGACGATCAGTGCGTCGAGCGCCTCGCGCATGAGCGGGCGGGCGTTGTCGTCGTCGAGCACGTCGAGGTACGTTTTCCCGCCGAGATCCGTCAGCAGAAGGAAACCCTGCGCCAGATCCTCGGCCAGCACCTTCGGCGCCTGGAGGCCCGCTTCGTCCATCAACTGGGCGACGTGCACGAACGGGCGGCAGTCTTCCTGCGGCGGCGGGGCGTCCATCACGATCAGGCTCGGATGCGCCGGGTCGTGGCTGCCGATGCGGAAGTAGCGCCGAAAGCTGGCGTCTGCCGAAGCGGGCGCCCACTGCGCCATGTCGAGGGAGAACGTGCCGGCCAGGCCGGAGAGCCACTGGTCAAGCGCTTGCAGACGAGGATCGGTAGCGTTGGAGAGCGAGTGGGAAGCGTCGGAAATACTCGCGGGAGCGGTGGGTTGTGCGGTCATGATGGGGGCCGTAAACGTCTTGCCATATAATACCCGATCATGTTTTCCAGACGCCCTGTTTCTCGACCTCGATCGACCGTCCCGAACTTCCCGGAAATGACCCGAGGACGTACGGGATTGGCTGCCCGCAAGCGGCGCCACGATTGTCTCGCTGTTTGCGTACATGCCGGATAAACAAGTCCATACGAAAGATGTTTCGCCATTGCGGCGACTGATGCGCACGCGTCGCAAGCCGCTGGCACTGCTGCTCTCCCTGCCGGGCGTGTGGTGTTCGCTCGCGGGTGCGCAGGAAGCGCCCCCTCCCGATATCGCGATGAGCGACGGTCTCGAGTTGCGTACCGTACCTGCGCTTGTCGACAACCCGCTAGGCCTGGGTGAAGACGTGCCGCTGTATCTGAACGGCATGCACATGACCGGGCGGACCAATGTGGACGTGACGGTCGACGACCAGGCCGAAGCGCGCAAGTACCGTTCGTTCGTGAAGGGCGATCGGCTGACCTACGATCAGGACTCGGACGAAGTCGTGGCGCACGGCAATGCGCGCCTGATGCAGGGCGGTAACCTGTTCGTCGGCCCCGAGGCACATATGTACACGGGCGCAGGCGACGGCTACATGCTCACGCCGACGTATACGCTCGTGTCGGGCGGTGGCGGCAAGTCGGAGCGCGCGGACGTCGAGGCCAACAACCTCGTGACGCTGCAGCGCGGCACCTATTCCGCCTGCGCCTGTACCGACGACGGCAAGGAGCCGGCGTGGTACATCAAGGCGTCGGAGTTCGAATTCGATCAGGAGCAACAGGAAGGCACGGCGCGCAACGGCGTGCTGTTCTTCCAGGGCGTGCCGATTTTTGCCAGCCCGTACCTGTCGTTCCCGACGTCGAACGAGCGCCGCTCGGGCTTTCTCGCGCCGACGTTCACGCAGTCGAGCCGCACCGGCTTCGAACTGGCCACGCCGTATTACTTCAACATCGCACCGAACCGCGATCTGACGCTCACGCCTCGCCTGATGACCAAGCGCGGCGCGATGATGGTTGGCGACTTCCGATATATGGAGCCCACGTATTCGGGGCTTTTCCATATAGAGTACCTGCCGAAGGATCGTGTCACGGGCGATGCGCGCTATACCTATACGTTCCAGCATACGCAGCAGTTGGGGTATGGCGTCAATGCTTACGTCAACTTCTCGAAGGTATCGGACGATACCTATCCCGATGACTTCGGGTCGGGAACCAACTTCCAGACCGGCGTGCAGCGCGTGTACAACCGCGAGGCCGGCCTGACGTGGTCGTACGGCAACTGGTCCTTCCTGGCACGCGTACTGAAATTCCAGACGCTGGCGCCGAGCGCGCCGCAGTACGAGTCGGTGCCGGAACTGATGGCAACGTATACGAAGCTGGACATGCACGGCTTCGACTTCACGATGCCGGTCCGGTACAACCGCTTCCAGATTGCGTCGGTGACCGGCCAGCCCAACGGCGAGCGTCTGTACGCTCAGCCGACGTTGAGCTACCCGATTCTCACGCCGGGCTACTTCGTCGTGCCGAAGGTCATCTTCAACGCGGCGTCGTACAACATCGACTATCCGAACGGCTCGACGATGCAGTCGTCGGTTACGCGCACGCTGCCAACGTTCAGTCTGGATAGCGGACTGACGTTCGAGCGTCCGGTGAACCTGTTTGGCACGGCGATGACGCAGACGTTGGAACCGCGCCTGTTTTACGTCTACACGCCGTACCGCAATCAGAGCTCGATCCCGATCTTCGATAGCGCCACGGCCGACTTCAACCTCGCGGAAATCTTCAGCGAGAACTCGTTCATCGGCGTCGATCGAATTCAGGACGCGAACCGTGTCACGATGGCGCTGACGTCCCGCTTGATCGATGCCGAGTCGGGCGTGGAACGCGCACGTGTCTGGTATGCGCAGCGCTACAACATCACGCAATCGCGCGTGACGATGCCGGGTGGCGTGCCAGAAGATGCCGGTGTGTCCGACTTCCTCGTCGGCGGATCTGCGCTTCTGTACCGGAACATTACGTTCACCACCAACGTGCAGTACAGTCCGAGCACCTCGCAGTTCAACCGATCCGACGTGGGCGTGACGTGGCGCCCGGGCGAGCGGCGCGTGTTCAACGTCTTTTACCGATACCTGCGCAATCCGCCGCCGGTGGTCGGGCAAACGGCATTGACCACGACGCCGATCAACCAGATCGAGATTTCGGGACAGTGGCCGATCACACCGCGATTCGGTGTCGTCGGCCGCCTGAACTACAGCATTACCGACAAGACGTTCGTCGATGCCCTGGCGGGTTTCGAGTATGATGCCGACTGCTGGGCCTTCCGGGTCGGGCTGCAGCGCTACGCGACCAACGCCACGACGACGACTTCGCGCATCTTTGCGCAATTGGAGTTGAAGGGCTTGAGCAAGTCCGGCACAGCCGCCACAGAAGCATTCAAGGTCGGGGTACCGGGCTACCAGCCGCCACCGACGAACCAGATTCCTTCTCGATTCAGCAACTATGAATGACATGTTTGTGAAGCGTGCCTCGCTGCTGGCGAGCCTGTGTCTTGCCGCCGGGGTGGCGGTGGCCCAGCCGGCACCGATCTCGGCCAAGGCCGCAGGTGCGCCTGTGTCGTCCACGCGCGCGGTGGACTCCATCGTCGCCGTGGTCAACGACAGCGTGATCACCCGCAAGGAGCTCGATACGCGCATCGAGGAAGCCAAGCACCAGCTCGCGCTCGCCAAGCGTCCGGTCCCGGATGCCGATCTGCTGCAGCGCCAGGTGCTCGAGCAGATGATCGTCACGCAAGTGCAGCTCCAGCGTGCGAAGGAGACCGGTATCGTCGTGAAGGACGCCGATGTCGAGCAGGCGCTGCAGCGCATTGCCGCCGACAACCGCCTGAGCGTCGATCAATACAAGGCACGGCTTGCACAAGCCGGCGTGCCTTGGGACGCCTTCCGCAAGGAAGTGCGCGAACAGATCATCATGGCGCGCCTGCGCGATCGCGAAGTCGACAGCCAGGTGCAGGTCAGCGATTCGGAAATCAACACGTTCCTCGCCGCACAGCGCGGCGCCACGGCCACGCCGTCGGAGACGGAGTACCGTCTGAGCCAGATTCTCGTCAAGCTGCCGGAGGGCGCGACGCCCGATCAGGTGAGCGCGGCAGAGAAGAAGGCCAACGAAGCGCTGGACAAGGCCAAGGCCGGCGGTGACTTCGCCGCCCTGGCGAAGCAATATTCGGACGCATCGGACGCCTCGAGCGGTGGCGACATGGGCTACCGCATTCCCGAGCGCATTCCCGATCTGTTCCTCACGCAGATTCAGAAGCTGCAGCCGGGCACGGTCGTGCCGCAAGTGCTTCGCAGCAGCAACGGTTTTCACGTCATCAAGCTGGTTGACACCCGCAAGTCGGGCGGCGAACAGGGCATGACCGTGCCGCAGATTCATGCGCGTCACATCCTGATTCGCGTGGGCGACGGCGTGTCCGAAGCCCAGGCGCGTCAGAAGCTGCTCGACATCAAGGCGCAAGTCGAAGCCGGCAAGGGCGATTTCGCCGACTTTGCCCGTCAGGTCTCGGTGGACGGTTCGGCATCGCAAGGTGGCGACCTAGGCTGGATTTCGCCGGGCGAAACCGTGCCGGCGTTCGAACAGGCCATGTCCGCGCTCAAGGACGGCCAGATCAGCGAGCCGGTGCGCTCGGAGTATGGCTATCACCTGATTCAGGTGCTGGGTCATCGCGAGTCGCAGGTGTCGGGCGATCAGGAGCGCAACCTCGCAATGCAGGAACTGCGTGGCCGCAAGGCCGATCAGCAGTATCGCGACTGGCTGCAGCAACTGCGCGACAGCGCCTATGTCGACTATCGTCTGAACAACGGGCAGCAGTAAGCCCTGCGTGAGACGTTTCTCGACCCCGACATCACCCACCGTATGACTTCCGACCGGCCCTTCGTCCTCGCCATCACCACCGGTGAACCGGCGGGCGTCGGGCCGGAATTGACGGTGCAGGCACTGGTCAAGTGCCTCACCGTTGCGGAAGGTTTGCTCTCCGGCGGTTCTGCCGACCCCCTCCTTGCGAAGTGCCAGTTCGCCGTACTCGGCGACGCGTCGTTGCTCGCCTCGCGCGCGCAGTCCGTCGGACTGGGCGACGCATGGCAGACGTTGCTGGCAGGCTCACAGGTGCGCGTCGTGCATCACCCGCTCGCGGTGGTTGCGCAGCCGGGGCAGCTCGATGCGGCCAATGGCCGTTACGTACTCGACTTGCTCGACGACGCCATCGACGGCGCACTCGCGGGTCAGTACGACGCCATCGTCACGGCGCCGCTGCAAAAGAGCACGATCAACGATTGCGGCGTGGCCTTTACGGGGCACACCGAATACCTCGCCGAGCGCACCGGCACGCCGCGTGTCGTGATGATGCTCGCGGGTGGCGGGCTGCGCGTGGCGCTTGCCACGACGCACCTGCCGCTGGCGCAGGTCCCCGGCGCGATTCGTCGCGACGAACTTCTCGAAACGCTCGTGATCCTCAATCACGATCTGATGCGGCATTTTGGCGTGACGCGTCCGCGAATTCTCGTCACCGGGCTCAACCCGCATGCGGGCGAGTCGGGCTATCTCGGGCGCGAAGAGATCGACGTCATTACGCCCGCGCTCGACGATGCCCGTGCGGTCGGTATCGATGCCCGCGGCCCGTATCCGGCCGACACGCTGTTCCAGCCACGGCACCTCGAAGGCGCCGACGCGGTCCTCGCGATGTATCACGACCAGGGGTTGCCGGTGCTCAAGTACGCGAGCTTCGGCGCAGGCGTGAACATCACGCTCGGCCTGCCGATCATTCGCACGTCGGTCGATCACGGCACGGCGCTCGATCTGGCCGGCACGGGGCGGGCCGAGAGCGGCAGCCTGCTCGAAGCGCTGCGCACCGCAGCGACGATGGCGGCCAACGCCGCCACACACGCACAATTGACCGCAGGCGCGACCGGCGATCCGGACGCCGCACAACCGCGTTCATAAGGAATTTCACATGAGTAGCGCATCGAAGCGCACGGGGGTCCAGCAGGGCCACGTGGCGCGCAAACGTTTTGGTCAGAACTTCCTCGTCGACATGGGCGTGATCGATGCGATCATCAGCGCGATCTCGCCGCGTACCGACGATCTGATGGTCGAGATCGGCCCGGGGCTGGGGGCGCTGACGACGCCGCTGACTGAGTGGCTCGCCCACTTGCATGTCGTCGAACTGGACCGCGATCTCGTGGCGCGTCTCACGCGCAAGTTCGGTGAGCGCGTGACCGTCCATGCGGGCGACGCGCTCGACTTCGACTTCGGCTCGCTGGTGCCGGCGGACCGTCGCGACGAAGCGCCGCTGCGCATCGTCGGCAACCTGCCGTACAACATCTCCAGTCCGCTGCTTTTCCACCTCATGCGCTACGCCGAACAAGTGCGCGATCAGCACTTCATGCTGCAGAACGAAGTGGTGGAGCGCATGGTGGCGCCGGCAGGCTCGAGCAACTACAGCCGTCTGTCCGTCATGCTCCAGTACCGCTACTGGATGGACAAGGTGCTCGACGTGCCGCCCGAGGCGTTCAATCCGCCGCCGAAGGTCGACTCGGCGATCGTGCGCATGATCCCGCGAGCGGTGTCCGATTTGCCGGAAGTGGATCTGGATGTCTTCGAAGCGGTGGTCGCGCAGGCGTTCTCGCAGCGTCGCAAGATGTTGCGCAACACGCTGCACAGCTATCGCGACCGAGTCGATTTCGACGCGCTGGGCTTCGACCTGACGCGCCGCGCGGAAGACGTACCGGTCGACGAGTACGTGCAACTCGCGCGTGCCATCAGCGGCGTCGGTTCACAAGGCTGATCCCGGCAAACACCAGCGCCACGGCGCCCGCAAAGCGCCATCCCACCGATTCGCCCAGAATCAACACGCCGAACGTCACGCCGAACAGCGGGCTCAGAAATGAGAACGAGGCGAGACGGGCGGCGCTGTAGCGCGTGAGCATCCAGAACCAGATCAGATAGCTCGCGAACGCTACGCCAACGGACTGATAGATCAGGCTTACCCAGGTCGTGGTCGTCATCGTGCCGATATGCGCATTGCCCGTCACAAGCGCGAGCGGGCACAGCAGCACGGCGGATACCGCCAACTGGTAGAGCAGTGTCTTCGCGGGCGCCGCCGTGGCCAGTCGCGACGCACGAACGATCACCGTCGTCATCCCCCAGAACATGCCCGCAAGAATGCCGAGCAGGTCGCCCGGCCAGGTTTTTGCGAGGTCCGAACTGCCGTCGGAGAACGCCACCACAATGCCGCAAAAGGCCACGGCCATGCCGAGCCATTGCAGCGGGCGCAGCCGTTCGCTGGGCACGGTCCAGTGCAGGCCAATGGCGGTAAAGCAAGGCGCCGAGTACAGGAAGACGGCCATGCGCGACGCCGTGGTGTGGGTGAGGCCGACGAAGATGCAGAAAAACTCCACCGAGAACAGCACGCCCGCGAGAATGCCGGCGGGCAGGGTGCCGTCGCCGGTGATGAGCTTCTGACGACGCCACACCATCCAGGCGCCGACGAGAAGCGTTGCGATCAACGAGCGAAGGCCCGCTTGCAGCACGGCGGGCACGACCGGGACAGCGAGTTTGACGGCGACCTGCTGGCCGCCCCAGATCATGCACAAGCCCAGCATGATGGCGAGTGCGGAGGCATCGATCGGGCGCGGTTGGGTTTTCATTGCGTTGATTCGGATGACGAGGCATCGCAAATGCGACGCCGATTTCGGGTGGTGGCGCCCATTGTCTCCGATCGCGTCGCCGAGGGCATCATTCTGGTGCACGCCGCGGGGGTAATGTGGGAGCGATTATTCCGTATCGCGGCACAATTTCTCCCCTTTTCGAGGGTTTATTGCCGACCTTCGCACCGATACAATGCTCCGCGCGGGCGACTTTTCCCGCGATCTGCCGCGCCCTCCACAACGGACGGCGACCTGCGGCGTCGCTCGCCATCGCCATTCATCACCGCAGTATTCCGTATGTACAAGAAAGGCTCCGCCGTCGAATTGCAGTTTTCCCCGTCACGTCTGAACGATGGCGCAGGCGATCCCTACTGGATCGATCTCACCCGCGACGAAGCACAGGCATTGCTCGTGGCCCTCCAGTCGCATCTGGGCCGCGCGCAGCACGATGCCTCGGGCACCGAATCGCCGCTGGTCTTCGCGCTGCTCGACCCGACAGGCGATGCCGTTCGTGAGCACGTCGCTGCACCGGTGGCGCAAGCCGAAGCGCCGACGGCGTCGCGTCAGTGGGTGTGCGTGATTTGCGGATGGATCTACGACGAAGCGACGGGCTATCCCGAAGACGGGATCGCGCCGGGAACACGCTGGGAAGATGTGCCGGAAGACTGGCGCTGCCCGCTGTGCGACGTGGGCAAGGAAGATTTCGCGATGGTGGAGTTCTGACGCGTTGGCGCGTCGTGCTCGCGCCTGCCTCGGTGGTCAGGCGTGAGCGCACATCGCAAGACGGCTGCCGGCGCCCGGCAGCCGTGCTGAGAACGACTTACAGGCCGCCCTTGGTCGAGTGCTTCTGGATCAGTTCGATCTTGTAGCCGTCCGGATCTTCCACGAAGGCGATCACCGTGGTGCCGCCCTTGACCGGGCCGGCTTCGCGGGTGACCTTGCCGCCCGCGGCGCGGATCGTATCGCAGGCCTTGTAGGCATCGTCGACTTCCACGGCGAGGTGGCCGAACGCCGTGCCCATCTCGTACTTCTCCACGCCCCAGTTGTAGGTCAGTTCGAGTACGGTGTTTTCCGACTCCGCGCCATAACCGACGAACGCCAGCGTGTACTTGTACTCGGCGTTCTCACTCTGACGCAGCAGTTGCATGCCGAGCACGCGCGTATAGAAGTCGATCGAGCGCTGCAGGTCGCCAACGCGCAGCATGGTATGGAGCATTCGCATGATGTTCTCTGTGTGGGGACAACGAAACGTCGATTGTACCCGCGCATGGTGAAATGAGCAGCGTTCATGCAGCGTTGAGCCAACCTGGTGTTGGCGCACGAGGCGTGGTCAGAACTCGGGCAGCCACTCCGGGGCGTGGGACTTGAGCGTGTCGCGGGCCGCCTCGAATTCCGGAAAGATCGATGCCACCGCCTGCCAGAAGCGCGGCCCGTGGTTCATCTCCTTCAAGTGCGCCAGTTCGTGCGCGACGACATAGTCGATCACCCCGAGCGGGAAGTGGATCAGCCGCCAGTTCAGGCGGATGCGTCCGTCGGCGCTGCAACTGCCCCAGCGCGTGGCGGCAGACGACAGTCCCAGTGCGCTATAGCGCACGCCGAGCCGCTCCCCGTAGACCTCCAGACGCGTGGTAAACAGCTTGCGGGCTTCCTGCTGCAGCCATCCCTGCACGCGGTCGCGCATCTGCTCGGGCGCCGCCTGCGGCGGCAGATCGAGCCACAGGGTGTGGCTATGGATGTCGTACTGCGCGGCGCCGGCGCGTCCGCCGAGTCGGATCGTGAGCGTATGGCCGAGATACGGCAGCGCTGCACCATCGACCCAGTTCACACGCGGGATCACGCGGCGCGCCGCCCGGTCGCGAAACTCGGCGATCTTGTTGAAGATCCAGCGCTTCTTTTCGACGATGGCGGCTTCGACATCGGCGAGCGTCACCCAGCGCGGGGCGGTCACCGCGAGGCCCGATTCGTCGATCATGAAGCCGATGGTACGGCGCGACGAGCGCTTGAAGCGGTAGTACAGCGCGTGCCCGTCGAGCATGATCACGCGCTCGCCATTGGCGGGCGTGCGGCGCGGTGCGGGGGGCTGAAGGGACTGCGTGTCGGCAGCGCTGGGATTGAGCGCGGCAGACGCGCTCGGCGCGTCCGTGGCGACACCGTTCAACTCGGCGGCCGGGCTGCCGAACAGATCGAGTTCCATCTGGGGAGCAGGGGTCTCATGCCGGGAGCGGGAGTCGCGGGTGGCGGGCTGAACTTTCGACATGAGACGGTCTCGGGATTCGGGTCAGGTCCGTGGCGTGGTGTCGGGGGCGTCGCTCGCCGTGGGCTTGGATGTGTACGCCGCCGGATCGATGCGAATCATTTCCCGCTCGATCCATTCGGCGACATCGGCGTTCACGGCTTCGGCCGTGCGTCCCGCCGTTTCGATGACGGGGCCGATCGAGACGATCACCTCGCCCGGATGTTTCAGGAACGTATTGCGTGGCCACACCCGCCCGGCATTGTGGGCAACGGGCACGACCGGCGCGCCGGTGGTCGCCGCCAGCCGGGCGCCGCCCGACTTGTACTTGTTGCGCGAACCGGTCCGGGTGCGCGTGCCTTCCGGGAACATGATGATCCAGGAGCCTTCGGCCAGACGCTCACGGCCTTGATCAACGACCGATTGGAAGGCATCGGTCCCTTTGCTGCGGTTGATGTGGATCATGCTCAACAGACCCAGCGCCCAGCCGAAGAACGGCACGTACAGCAGCTCACGCTTGAACACGAAACAGAGCGGACGCGGCATCAGCGCCGGCAAGGCAACGGTTTCCCACGCCGACTGGTGTTTCGACAGGATGATGGCAGGCGTGTCCGGCAGGTTCTCCCAGCCGATGACGCGGTAGCGAATGCCGCACAGCTTGTCGGCCACGCGAATCACGACCTTGCACCAGCCTACCGCGAACCAGTAGCGTTGCACGCGCGTGAGGAACGGGAACGACACCATGCATGCGGTCGCATACGGAATCGTCCAGACGATCTGGAAGATGAAAAAGAGAATCGAACGAAGTTGCAGCATGGATCTTGGCGAAATATCGGTGGCCGGGGCGATTGTCCTACAGGCGGTGATGCGCGTCCCGGCAAACGCGCCGGGTCGTGCATCGCTTACGCATGCCGGGTGTCCTGTTCGGCGAGCAGGTCGTTGACGAAAGCCTGCAGGCTGGCATGCACCTGCGTACCTTCGGGCAGGTTGCCGGCAGCGAGCGTCTTCTTGCCCTTGCCGGTGAGCACGAGGTGCGGATGCGCGCCGACCGCAGCGGCGGCTTGCAGGTCACGCAGCGAATCGCCTACGGCCGGCACGCCGGTCAGGTCGATTTCGTAGCGTCGCGCGATTTCCTGGAACATGCCGGGCTTCGGCTTGCGGCAGTCGCAGGCGTCGGCGGCCGTGTGCGGGCAGAAGAACACGGCGTCGATGCGTCCGCCGGCAGCGGACGCCAGCTTCGACATCTTCGCGTGCATGGCACCTAGCGTTGCCATGTCGAACAGCCCGCGCCCGACACCCGACTGGTTCGTCGCCACGACCACGCGATACCCGGCCTGATTGAGTCGGCCAATGGCCTCCAGACTGCCGGGCAGCGGCACCCACTCGTCCGTCGACTTGATGAATTGATCCGAGTCGGCGTTGATCACGCCGTCTCGATCCAGAATCACCAGCTTGCGGGCAGCAGGGCCGGGCGCGCGCTCCTTGCGCGAATCCATGGGGGACGTCAGGGACTTGGGCACTCAGTTCACCTTTCTCAGTTCACCAACCTCTGCACCCGGCCTCAGGCCGCGAGCTTCGAGAGGTCGGCCACGCGGTTCATCTGCACATGCAGGTGCCAGAGCAGCGCGAGGCGATTGTTGCGAATCGCTTCGTCGTCGGCCATCACCATGACATCGTTGAAGAAGGCGTCGACGGCATCGCGCAGCGCGGCCAGCGCCGAGAGCGCGGCCGAATACTCGCGCGCCTCGAATCGGCGCTGCACTTCCGGGGTGACCTGCTGGAGCGCTGCGTTGAGCGCCTTCTCGGCCGGCTCCATCAGCAGCGATTCCACGACCACGCCTTCGGGCGGCGGCGCCGTCTTCTTCAGGATATTGCCGATGCGCTTGTTCGCGGCGGCGAGCGCTTCGGCCTGCGGCAGCGCCGAGAAGGCGCGCACAGCTTCCAGACGCTCGATCAGATCGCTCAGATCCAGATAGATCGACGGCGACACCAGTACGGCTTCGATTTCATTGGCCGCGTAGCCACGTTCGCGCAGATAGCCGCGCAGACGATCGAGCACGAACTGGTAGACGTCGCTCAGATAGGCGTCGGCGGCAACGCCCGACGTGAATTGCTGATACGTCACGGCGAGCAGGTCGGACAGCATGACCGGCAGTCGGCGCTCGATGAGCATGCGCACGATACCCAGTGCGTGGCGACGCAGCGCGAACGGGTCTTTCTCGCCCGTCGGTTGCAGGCCGATGCCCCAGATACCGACCAGCGTCTCGAGCTTGTCCGCCAATGCGACGACGGTGCCCGTGTGGCTTTCCGGCAGTGCGTCGCCGGCAAAGCGCGGTTGATAGTGCTCCGAGCAGGCGCGAGCCACCTCTTCCGCCTCGCCGTCGTGGCGCGCGTAGTAGGTCCCCATGGTGCCCTGCAATTCCGGGAACTCGCCGACCATGTCGGTCAGCAAGTCGGCCTTCGCCAGCAGCGCGCCACGCTCGGCGAGCGCGACGTCGACGCCGATCATCTTCGCGATGGCACCCGAGAGCTTCACCAGACGCTGCGTGCGCTCGAATTGCGAGCCCAGCTTGTTGTGATACACGACGTTCGCGAGCTGCGGCACGCGGTCCGCCAGCGGCTTCTTCTTGTCCTGCTCGAAGAAGAACTTCGCATCCGCCAAGCGCGGGCGCACCACGCGCTCGTTACCGGTGACGATCTGTTCCGGATTGCCGGTCTCGATGTTCGAGACGATCAGGAAGCGGTTCGTGAGACGCCCGCCCTCGGCGAGCGGCTTGTCGGTCAGCGCGAAATACTTCTGGTTCGTCTGCATCGTGAGAATCAGACATTCCTGCGGCACGGCCAGGAATTCCTTCTCGAAGTGGCAGGCGTAGATCGCGGGCCATTCGACGAGCGCGGTCACTTCGTCGAGCAACGCGTCCGGCATGACCACGTGGTCGTTGCCGGCGGCCGCGAGCAAATGCGTTCGGATGGCGTCGCGGCGGCCCGTGAAGCTGGCCAGCACCTTGCCTTCGGTTTCGAGCGTGGCGGCGTAGGCGTCCGCGTTCGCGATGGCGACTTCGCCCTTCGACAGGAAGCGATGGCCCATCGTCTTGTTACCCGACGCCAGGCCGATAGCCGTGGCGGGCACCAGCGTGTCGCCGTGCAGGGCGATGAGGCCGTGCACCGGACGCACGAACTGCACCGTCTCGCCGTCCGGGCGCTGGTAGCTCATGACCTTCGGGATCGGCAGCTTGCCGAGCGTCTCGTCGAGCGCGGCTTGCAGGGCATCCGCCAGCAGGGCGCCGGCGGCGGTGTACGTGTGGAAGAAGGCTTCGGCCTTGCCGTCCATGGCGCGCTCGAGGCTCGCGACAGGCAGGTCGGCAAAGCCCATGGCAGCGAGTTTCTTCGCCAGCGGCGGCGTCGGGTTGCCATTGGCGTCGAGGGCGACCGACACGGGCAGCACCTTCGCGCGGATGGTGGCATCCGGGGCGCGTTCGAGCACGTGGGAGATCGTGACGGCCAGACGGCGCGGCGTGGCGTACGGCGTAATGACGCTCGCGTCGGTCGTGAGGCCGCGCGTGCGCAGGCCGTTGGCGATGCCGTCGGCAAACGCGTCGCCCAGACGCGCCAGCGCCTTCGGCGGCAGTTCTTCGGTCAGCAGTTCGACCAGCAGGGTGCGTTGTGCGGTGCTCATCATGCGGCTTGCGTTTGGTTTTTGACGGCGGGGGCGTTCAGCATCGGGAAGCCGAGCTTCTCGCGCGAGGCGTAGTAGGCCTGTGCGATCAGGCGCGACAGCGCACGGATACGGCCGATGTACGCCGCACGTTCGGTCACCGAGATGGCGCCGCGTGCGTCGAGCAGGTTGAAGGTGTGCGCGGCCTTGAGAATCATCTCGTAGGCGGGCAGCGCCAGTTCGGCTTCGATGAGACGCTTCGCTTCGCTCTCGTAGTTATCGAAGAAGCTGAACAGCATCGGCTGGTTCGAGTGCTCGAAGTTGTACGTCGACTGCTCGACTTCGTTCTGATGGAACACGTCGCCGTAGGTCAGGCGGCGCTTGACCGGGCCGTCGGCGGTTTGCTCTTCCCACTCCGTCCACACGAGGTCGTAGACGTTCTCGACCTGCTGCAGATACATGGCCAGACGCTCGATCCCGTAGGTGATCTCGCCGAGCACCGGCTTGCAGTCCAGGCCACCGACTTGCTGGAAGTAAGTGAACTGGGTCACTTCCATGCCGTTGAGCCAGACTTCCCAGCCCAGGCCCCAGG
>NZ_JBEBXS010000046.1:0-14148 GCF_040391475.1 Pandoraea pnomenusa
CCGAACCTTTACGTTGTAATCCACTACCCGTTTGACCGGTACCAGGATCTTCATGTGAACTCGCTCCAAGTTACGTTTACGTCAATCCGCTGCCATTATAACCACACGGCGCATGACGCATTTATTGCATATTTGCGGCATTTTGTGGCGAAGGTTCGTCATGAGCTTTCGACTTCCCACGAATGCGCGATCCTCGCGATAGCGGCGTCGGAGCCCGGCGGGCAAACGCTCTGTTACCTTCCCTCGGCCCCGAACGATCGTGCTATTTTTATGCAAATCGTGACGCACAGCCAGCGTCGGTGTGGTGCATTTCCTCTAGAGAAAACGCCCCGTCGCGCAGACGTCTATGATCGAATGGCGCACCCGATAATTGCAGCGCCGTCGCAGGCACGACGGCCACCGGCCCGTGCGCCAGGAGGAGACATGAGCACCTCGTATACGGCATCGCGTCTGCAGGCCAGCGACGGCCTTTCCCTGCACGTTCATACCTGGCGCCCGGCCAACGCCGGCGGAGCAAGCGCCGAACCGGTGAAGGCCGTCGTGGCGATCGTACACGGCATGGGGGAACACGGCGGACGCTATGGCCGACTGGCGGAGCACTTCGCGTCGCTCGGCATCGCCACCGTCACCTACGACCTTCGCGGACACGGGCGCTCGGATGGCGCTCGCGTGTTCGTCAAACGCTTCGACGAATATCTCGACGACACCGAGATCTTCCTCACACAAGTGCGCACCACCTTCGGCCCGGCGCCACTGTTCCTCCTCGGCCACAGCATGGGCGGCGCCATTGCCGCGCTTTACGTGATCACGCGCGCGCCGGCCAACGTTTGCGGGCTCATGTTGAGCAGTCCGGCACTGGCGCCGGGCGAACCGGTCGCACCGTGGATGGTCGCAGCAGGTCGCTGGGTCTCGCGCTGGCTGCCGAAGGTGCCCGTCTTCAAGATCGATCCGGCGATGATCGCGCGCGACAAGGAAGTCGTGAGCGCGGCGAAGCAGGACCCGCTCAACGCCTATCGCGGCACCCCGGCGCGCACCGCCGCAGAACTGCTCGACGCCATGTCGCGCATTCACGCCAACGCCGACGCCCTGCATCTGCCGCTCTACGTCTTTCACGGTACCGCAGACCGGCTCACCGCACCGTGGGCCAGCGAGCAGTTCCACGGCAACGCGGCGTCGCAGGACAAGACATTGCGTCTCTATCCCGGTCACTTTCACGAAACGCTCAATGACCTCGACCGCGAAAAGGTCATCGGCGAACTGACACAGTGGCTCGTGCAGCATCTACCCGCCGAGAAAGTCACATCGCCCGCAGTGGCACACGACAGCGTCTGAACGCGATTGGCGACGACGCGCAGCACGTTGCGCGCCCTGCCCCGCGCGACACGCTGGCCGCCCGACGCACGCCGTGCGCGGAACCCGGCACGCGAGGAGGGTCTCGTCGCGCTGCCGCTCACTGCGCGTTACACTAAAGCCGTGTGGAATCGCGAGGAGCCTCCGGCATGCAAGCGCAGACGAAATACTCGCCGCAAACGGTCACCGGCATGCATTTCTGGACGCCGACGATCTTCAGCATCACGGCCACGCGCCCGCCCGGCCTGACATTCACGCCGGGCCAGTTCGTGCGTATTGGCCTGCCTGGCGACGATGGCGAACTGATCTGGCGCGCGTTTTCCTTCGTCAACTCTCCCGCCGAAGATACATTGGAGTTCTACGCAATCACGGTGCCCGGCGGGCAGCTCTCACCGCGTCTTGCACAACTCAAGGTCGGCGACGAACTGTTCGTCGATCACACGTCGTATGGCTTCCTGACGCTGGACCGCTTCACCGGCGGCGACGACCTCTGGCTGCTGGCCACGGGCACCGGCCTCGCGCCGTTCGTGTCGATCCTGCGCGACCCGGCAGTCTGGCAGCGCTTCGAGCGCATCTTCCTCGTGCACAGCGTGCGGTGGGAGCGCGACCTCGCCTACTACGAGGCACTCAAGCACTTCTCGCATCCGGACATCGATCCGTCGCTGATCGGCAAGCTGCGATTTGCGGTGAGCGTGACGCGCGAAGCGACACCCGGCGCATTGTCCGGACGCATCACGTCGTTGCTGGCTTCGGGGGAACTGGAAAAAACGATGGGCGCGACGCTCGATCCGGCCACGTCACGCATCATGGTGTGCGGCAATCCGGACATGATCAAGGAATTGCGCGCCTGGTTCACCGACCACGGCTATGCGGTGAGCCGCACGGCAACGCCCGGGCCGTTGGTGTTGGAAAAACAGTGGTAACGGCAACGAGCGCGTACCGGTACGGGGCGCGTAGCGAACCGCAGTGCCCTGGCTTGCGTTAGTCGGTCGGCGTCGCCCAATCGGGCGGACGCTTCTCGATGAATGCCTGCACGCCCTCCAGCGCGCTCGCGTCCATCATGTTGCACGCCATCGTCTGCCCGGCCATCTGATACGCGGCCTCGATGCCGGTCTCGGCTTGCCGGTAGAACAGTCCCTTACCGGCCGCTACCGCCGCAGCGGGCTTGGCAAGAATCGAACGGCAGAGCACCGCCACTTCCGTGTCGAGGCGCTCCATAGGGACCACACGATTGACGAGGCCACGCTCTCGCGCCGTTTGCGCGTCGATGAAGTCGCCCGTCAACAACATCTCCATGGCCTGCTTGCGCGTGAGGTTGCGCGACAGCGCCACACCGGGCGTGGCGCAGAACAAACCGACGTTGATACCGGACACCGCGAAGCGCGCCGCCGACGTTGCCACCGCGAGATCGCACATCGCCACCAGTTGGCAACCGGCCGCCGTGGCAATGCCGTGAACACGCGCGATCACCGGCTGCGGCATGCGCTGCATCGTCAGCATCACGCGCGTGCATTGGTTGAACAGCTTGCGGTAATAGTCGAGCGACGGCTCGGCACGCATCTCCTTGAGGTCGTGCCCCGCACAGAACGCCGGCCCCGCCGCCGCGAGCACGACGACGCGCGCATTCGCATCGCGCGCCACCTCGTCGAGCGCGTGCTGCAGCGCGTCGAGCATCCCCTCGGAGAGGGCGTTGAATTGACGTGGGCGATTGAGTGTGAGCGTGACCACACCCGCGAGGTCGCCCTCGCCGCGCGTCACAAGTACCAGAGGCTCGGCGGTTGCCGCCGACGTGTCGGATGCCGTCATGCTTGTCTCCTGTGCCGCGTCTGCATGCACGGCATCGTGAACGTCCGCTCGATCTGCTCGAAAGGTGCCGATTGGCCCGATTGGTGGCCCCGCAGGCCGCACTGACCCGACGGAACGCGGCAGCTCAGACGTCGGCCAGCACCTTCAGATGGGCGACGACGCTGCGTCCGAGCGCCGAGAGGTTGTAGCCGCCTTCCAGACAACTGACGATGCGTCCCTTGGCGTGACGATCGGCGATCGCCTTCACACGCTCGGTGATCCACGTGAAGTCGGCCTCGGTCAGGCCCAGCCCGCCGAGATCGTCTTCTCGATGTGCGTCGAAGCCCGCCGAGAAGAAGATCATCTCCGGACGAAACGCGTCGAGTCGTCCCAGCCATCCGTAGTCGATGGCTTCGCGCGCCTGCATGCCGGAGGTGCGCGCGGCGAGCGGAATGTTGAGCATGTTCGGCGACGGATCGACCGCGCCCGAGAACGGATAGAACGGATGCTGGAAGATCCCGCACATCAGTACGCGCTCATCGTTGGCGAATGCCGCTTCGGTGCCGTTGCCGTGATGCACGTCGAAGTCGACGATCGCCACGCGCGAGAGCCCATGCACTTCGAGCGCGTGCGCGGCGGCAATCGCCACGTTGTTGAACAGGCAGAAGCCCATTGCGCGCGTGGGCGTGGCGTGGTGACCCGGCGGGCGCACGCTGCAGAAGGCGTTCTCGAGTTCGCCGCGAATCACGGCATCGGTCGCGGCGACGGCCGCACCCGCTGCACGCGTGGCGGCACGCCACGAATACGGGTTGAGCAACGTGTCCGGATCGATCGGGAAATAGCCCGACTCGGGAATGTTGTCGCGAATGAAGTCGATGTGATCCTGCGTGTGCACGAGTCGCAGGCTGGCCTCGTCGGCCACGGGCGCTTCACGGCGCTCGAGCAGGCCATCGATGCGCCCGGCAATCAGTTGGTCCTCGATGGCACGCAGCCGCTCCGGACATTCGGGATGCCATTCGCCCATCTCATGACGGACGCAATCGGGGTGCGTATAAAACCCGGTAGCCATGCGTTGTGTCGCCTATCGCTTCGAATCGTTATATTGGGATGGGCGGGGAATGCCCGCCGTGCCGTGGTCTCACACGTCCGGTAGCGGCCGGGCGTGGTGCCTGGACACATTGCGCCGATGCTTGCGCATCACTGGCACAAGCGTGCCGAAGACCGGCATTCCCCATGTGCACTGTCGGTGACAATGCACAGGCCTAAAGGTATCACAGGTGCACTCGGTTATACTGCCAAGCAGTCTCCCAGCAGACCCGTGTCAGCCGGTAACGGCGCATCTCCCGAAATTCGGGACAGCCGGAACTGGCATGAATGGTTGACGCTCTGGACAGGAACGCGTGTCGCGTGACTTCGAACCCCTTCGAATCACCCGACGCTTCCGTGTCGAAGCATCAACGCGACTAACGCGACGGCAGTTCCCAGCGGCTGCGTCGCATTCGGACTTCATACAGGCCTGACAGACAGCATGACATCACCGGTACGGATGTACGACTCACTCTCGCTGGCGCCCTCGCGCCTCCCCCATCGACCGGACACTGGCCGCCCACGCATGGCCATCCTCGGCAAACTCCCCCGCTCACCGTGGTCTCGCGGCATGCGCACGCTCGGCGTGGCGCTCTCGTTGTGCCTCGGCACGCTCGCGCTGACAGCGCCTGGCGTGCACGCACAGTCGCGCGGCAAGCAGGTGGCGCAAACGGAGTTCGAAGAGGAAGTCGTGCCGCAACGCTACGCGGCAAACCCCGAAGTCGACGCGTTCATCAACGACATTGTGGCGCGCGACGGTTTCGACCGCGCCGAGCTGCAGCGCATGTTCTCGCGCGTGGTGTTCTCGCAGACGGCCGCACGCCTGGCCGCACCGCCCGCCACGCCCGGCCAGAAGAACTGGACGAAGTACGAGAAGAACTTCCTCGACAACACCCGCATCAACGGCGGCGTGCGCTTCTGGAATCAGAACGCCTCGGCGCTCGCACGCGCCGCCCAGCAGTACGGCGTGCCCGAAGAGATCATCGTGGCCATCATCGGCGTGGAGACGATCTACGGGCGCAACATGGGCAACTTCCGCACCATCGACGCGCTGACCACGCTGGCCTTCGACTATCCGCCCGCGCGCAATCGCTCGGAACGCATGGCGCTGTTCCGCAATGAGCTGGAGAACCTGCTGCTGTATGCACGCGAGCGCGGCGTCGACCCGTTCAGCATCTATGGCTCCTATGCAGGCGCGATCGGCATTCCGCAGTTCATGCCGTCGTCGATCCGCAATTACGCGGTCGACTTCTCCGGCGACGGCAAGATCAATCTGACGACCGACGTGGCTGATGCCATTGGCAGTGTGGCCAACTTCCTCAAGCAGCATGGCTGGCAGGCGGGCCAACCGGTCGTGTGGAACATCGCCGCCGATCGCGGCAGCCAGGGCCTCGCCGAAGCGGGTGCCGACGGACAACCCGAGCCGCACTGGAAGCTCGGCGACTTCATCAAGGCCGGCATGTTGATGAACGAGCCGCGGCTCGACATCGGCGCAAAGCTCGACACGCCGGTGCTCATCGTCGACCTGCCCACGCCGGGACAAGCCACGCAGTACCGCATGGGCCTGAACAACTTCTACGTGCTCACGCGATACAACCGCAGCTTCTTCTACGCGATGTCGGTGTACGACCTCGCCGACGCGATCAAGGCCGCACGCGCGCCCTGACGTTTTCGACAGCGACAAAAAAACGGGACCCTCGGGTCCCGTTTTTCGTTGACGTGTCGTGAACCGCGCGGCCGTCGGAGTCGTGCCTGCGCTTGCTGCGCTTACGCCGGGAACACACCCGTGGACAGATAGCGGTCACCGCGATCGCACACGACGAATACGATGGTCGCGTTCTCGACTTCGTGCGCGAGATTGAGTGCGATCTGGCAAGCCCCGGCAGCCGAGATACCGCAGAAGATGCCCTCTTCCGCCGCGAGACGACGCGCCATGATCTCGGCGTCCGCCTGCGTGACAGAGACGGTGCGATCCACGCGGGCGCGGTCGAAAATCTTCGGCAGATAGGCTTCCGGCCACTTGCGAATGCCCGGAATACGCGAACCTTCGGCAGGCTCCGCACCGATGATCTGCACCGCCTCGCTTTGCTCCTTCAGATACTGCGACACGCCCATGATGGTGCCGGTCGTCCCCATGGCGGAGACGAAATGGGTGATACGGCCTTCGGTGTCGCGCCAGATTTCCGGTCCGGTCGTTTCGTAGTGCGCCAGCGGGTTATCCGGGTTGGCGAACTGATCGAGGATGATGCCCCGACCGTCGCGCTGCATTTGTTCGGCCAGATCGCGCGCATATTCCATGCCGCCCTTGACCGGCGTGAGAATGATCTCCGCACCGTAGGCGCCCATGCTCTGGCGACGTTCGATGGAGAGGTCTTCCGGCATGATGAGGACCATCTTGTAGCCGCGAATGGCGGCAGCCATCGCCAGCGCGATACCGGTGTTGCCCGAGGTCGCTTCGATGAGCGTGTCGCCCGGCTTGATGCGCCCACGCAATTCGGCGTGCTTGATCATCGACAGTGCCGGACGATCCTTCACCGAACCCGCCGGGTTGTTCCCCTCGAGCTTGCCGAGAATCACGTTGTTGCGGCGGCGAATTTCGTCGTCGGGCAAACGCACCAGTTGCACCAGCGGCGTGTTGCCGATGGTGTCTTCGATAGTCTTGTAGGCCATTGCGCTAAGCTTTTTCGGTCGGGAATCGAAACATTCTAATCCACCGGCCTTCACCGCGCTCGTGTCGGAGTTCCGGCCGGGCGGCGCGCGATGCGCGCCCGGCCACCCACGGGACTGGCTTGCGTTACAGCTTCGGTGCGCTGGCCGCCGACGGTGCCTTCGCTTTCTTCGACTTGGATGACTTGGCGGGCGCAGCGTCTGCCGCGGCCGCCGAGGCCGTGGCGGGGGCTGCGGCGGCTTTGTCCGTCTTGTCGGCCTTGTCAGCCTTGGACTTCTTCGACTTCGACGAGGTCGCCGGGGCGGCCTGCGTGGCGCCCGCTGCCGGCGCCGATGCCGCCGCAGGTGCAGCCGCAGCCTTGTCTGCCTTCGACTTCTTCGACTTGCTGGTCTTCGAATCCTGCGCCGGGGCGCCCGGCGTTGCGGTAGCGGCAGCCGTCGCAGCTGTCGCAGCCGTTCCGGCGGCAGGCACCGGCGTCGGCGCCTTTTGCGCAGCGGTCGCAGGCGCCGGCGCAGCGGGTGTCACGGGCTTGGCAGGGGTCGCAGGTGCGGCAGGGGCCTGGGCAGCAGGCGGCGTCGGCTTGGCCGCCGCCGCAGGCGTTTGCGCGGCCGGTGCGGGGGTCTGCGCTGTCGGCGTCTGGGGTGCCGGTGACTTCGCCGCCGGTGCCGGTGCCGATGCCGGCGCAGCGCCACCGCCTTGCCCATTGATCGTCATGCCTTCGGTCTGGAGTGTCGAAACGGACTTCGTACCGAGCCCCTTCACGCGCTTGGCGACGTCGGCCGCGTCCTTGTAGGGACCGTGGGCGTTACGTTCGTCGATGATGGCCTTGGACTTGACCGGCCCAATGCCCTTGAGCGTTTCGAGCTGCGCCTGATCGGCGGTGTTGATATCCACGGCAGCCGCCGCCAGACCACAGAAGGCGAAAAAGGCAACCACCGCCAGCAAAAGTTTGCGAAGCATGATGTATTCCTTATGAAGTCACTCGGGACGACATCCCCCACTCGAGACACCCCCGATATCCCCTTAACGCCCCAGCGTCCACTCGGATGACAGGCCAGGTGCATGACGTCGGACCCAAAATGAAACGGGGAGCCGTTCTGGCTCCCCGAAGGTCCCGCAATGCCGTGCAGGCGGCCTCGACGCGTTATTGCGCCTATTGCGCCATCAACCAGCGGACATAGCGCGAAACCCCCTCTCCGACCGTGTAGAACGGCTGCTGATAACCGCCCTCCTGTCGCAGATGCTCGATGCTTGCCTGCGTGAAGCACTGGTACTTGCCGCGCAGGGCGTCCGGGAACGGGATGTACTCCACCAGCCCCTGCTTGACCATGTCGTCCAGCGCCAGCGGCGCTTCGCCCGCCTCGTCGCGCAACGTATTGATCACCGCAACCGCGATGTCGTTGAACGGCTGCGCCCGACCGGTGCCGAGGTTGAAGATACCGCTTCGCTCGGGATGGTCGAAGAAGTGCAGGTTCACCTTCACGACGTCCTCGACGGACACGAAGTCACGGCTCTGCGTGCCCGCTGCGTAGCCGTTGTATTCGCCGAAGAGCTTCACGCGGCCGTTGGCACGGAATTCGTTGAAGTTGTGGAACGCCACCGAAGCCATGCGGCCCTTGTGCGCCTCACGCGGACCGTACACGTTGAAATAACGGAATCCGGCGACCTGGCTCGGCAGCTTGCCGCCCGCCTCGCGCATGGCGCGACGCACGATCTGGTCGAACAGGAACTTCGAATAGCCGTACACGTTCAGCGGCTTCTCGTACTCACGCGTCTCGACGAACGTCTCGGACGCGCCGTACGTCGCGGCCGACGAGGCGTAAAGGAACGGCACGGTCTGCGCCTGGCACGCCTCGAACAACGCCCGCGTGTAGCGGAAGTTGTTTTCCATCATGTAGCGGCCATCGGTCTCCATCGTGTCGGAGCAGGCGCCTTCGTGGAAAATCGCACGCACGCGGCCGAACTCGCGGCGCTGGAAACGTGCCACGAAGTCCGTCTTGTCGAGGTAATCGCTGATCTCGCAATCGACCAGATTGCGGAACTTGTCGGCGCGCGTGAGGTTGTCGACCGCCACGATGTCGGTCTCGCCGCGCTCGTTGAGGGCTTTGACGAGGTTGGCGCCGATAAAGCCTGCGGCGCCGGTCACGATGATGGTCATGTCAGGTCGGAAAAGAGTTCGGTGTAGTCCACGGTCGCGGTGCCCAGCTTGCCCACGACGATACTGCCCGCGCGGTTGGCGAGCACCACGGCCTGCGCGAGCGGCAGACCGGCGGAGAGTGACGCGGCGAGCGTTGCGATAACGGTGTCGCCGGCACCCGAAACATCATACACTTCGCGCGCTTGCGCCGGCACGTGCAGGGCGCCGCTGTCGGTGAAGAGCGTCATGCCCTCCTCCGAGCGCGTGAGCAGCAGGGCTTCGAGACCCAGCGACTCGCGCAGGTTCTGCGCGCGCACCGTGAGGTCGTCTTCGGAGCGCCATTCGCCCACGACCTGCTGCAACTCGGCGCGGTTCGGTGTCAGGATCGTGGCGCCGCGATAGCGCTCGTAGTCGCTGCCCTTCGGATCGACGAGCACCGGCTTGCCTGCCGCACGCGCCGCTTCGATCATCGGCTGAACGTGCGTGAGGCCGCCCTTGGCGTAGTCGGAGAGCAGCACAACGTCGTAGCTCGCGAGCAGTTGACGATACTGATCGAGCACCGCAAGCAGGACTTCGCGCGTTGGCAGGTTCTCGAAGTCGATGCGCAGCAGTTGCTGCTGGCGCGACACGATACGCAGCTTGATCGTGGTCGCCAGATCAGCATCACGCGTGACGAACGCCGACACACCGCTCGTGTCGAGCAGATCGACCACGCGATCGCCCGGTTCGTCCTTGCCGAGCACACAGAGCAGGCCCGCTTGCGCGCCCAGCGACGTCGCGTTCAACGCCACGTTCGCCGCGCCACCCAGACGCTCCTCATTGCGCTTGACGTGCACGACCGGCACCGGCGCTTCGGGGGAAATACGATTGACATCGCCGAACCAATAGCGATCGAGCATCACGTCGCCGACGATCAGCACGCGTGCGCGGCTGAACGCCTCGCGAGGCACGGTCGGCACGCCGGGGGCCTGCACCGTGCGCGTAAGCGAAGTTGCCGTGGAAGTCATCCGTCGCTCCTCGAGACTCAGGCGGACTGATGCAGGCCACGGCCGATGCCGTGGTACTCGATGCCCAGTTCCTGCATGGCTTCCGGATCGTACAGGTTACGACCGTCGAAAATCAGCGGGAGCGAGAGCGCCGACTTCACCTTGGCAAAGTCCGGGCTGCGGAAGGCCTTCCACTCCGTGACGATGACAAGGGCATCCGCACCGGTGAGCGTGTCGTTCTGCGACGCGCAGAACTCGATGCGGGCGTGAGCCGCGGCGTCGTCCGCAAAGTCCAGCGCGATCACGCGACGCGCTTCTTCCTGCGCGACCGGATCGTAGGTACGTACACGCGCACCGCGACGGATCAGCTCGGCGATCACGCGACGGCTCGGCGCTTCGCGCATGTCGTCGGTGTTCGGCTTGAACGCCAGGCCCCACAGCGCGAACGTCTTGTCCGAGAGGTCTTCGCCCAGGCGCGCAACGATCTTGTCGATCAGCACCGCCTTCTGCGTTTCATTGACTTCCTCGACCGCATTCAGGATACGCAGCGGCAGACCATAATCCTCGGCCGTGCGCACGAGCGCCTGTACGTCCTTCGGGAAGCACGAGCCGCCGTAACCGCAACCGGCATACAGGAAGTGATAGCCGATGCGCGGGTCCGAGCCAATGCCCTGACGCACGTCTTCGATATCCACACCGACGCGATCGGCCAGGTTGGCCAGCTCGTTCATGAACGAGATACGCGTGGCCAGCATGGCGTTGGCGGCGTACTTGGTGAATTCGGCCGAGCGCACGTCCATGTACAGCGTGCGTTCGTGGTTACGGTTGAACGGCGAGTACAGGCGCTTCATCATCGCGCGCGCCTGCTGGCCGTCGGCGTCGTCGTCCACGCCGATCACGATGCGATCCGGGCGCATGAAATCGTCCACGGCCGCGCCTTCCTTCAGGAATTCGGGGTTCGAGACGACGGAGAACGCCACGTCCTCACCGCGCTTGGCGAGTTCTTCGGCCACGGCGGCACGCACCTTGTCGGCCGTGCCGACCGGCACCGTCGATTTGTCGACGATCACCTTGAAGCTCTTGGCGTAGCGGCCGATGTTGCGTGCGGCGGCGACCACGTACTGCAGGTCGGCCGAGCCGTCTTCGTCGGGCGGGGTGCCCACGGCAATGAACTGCACGTCGCCGTGCGCGACCGAGGCCTCGACGTCCGTCGAGAATTGCAGACGGCCCGCTTCGCGGTTACGCGCGATGACTTCCTGCAGGCCGGGTTCGTGAATCGGCACGCCGCCGTTGTTCAGGATCTCGATCTTGCGCGGATCGACGTCGAGACAGAACACGTCGTTGCCGACGTCCGCAAGGCAAGCGCCCGTAACGAGGCCGACGTAACCGGAGCCGATGATGGTGACTTTCATGATTGCGCGAACTTAAAGAAATTAGGAGGCCGCCGGCACGTCGGCACGTCGCGGCGTATAGGTCTCCCAGCCATTACAGCCGGGGCACTGCCAATAGAACAATCGCGCGCGGAAGCCGCACTGGTCGCAGACATAGCGCGGCAGCGATTTGGTGCGCTGCGTGATGAGTTTGCCCATGAGTTGCAGATCCGACTGCGTATCGCCGTGGGCCGTGGCGGCGTGCGCTTCGAGCAGGCGCGCCATGCCCGGCGCGCTCGGCGCCCGGTGCATCTGTTCTCGCATGAGCGTCAGCGCGGCATCGGGGCCCTCGAGGGCCACCGTCTTCTCGTAGACGATCTCCAGCAGATCGTCCGACGGATTCTTGTTGAGCGCGTCGCGCAGCACGGCCAGCCCTTCCGGGGCCCGGCCCAGCGCCTCGTACGCACGCATCAGACGTTTGGCCGCCAGGCCAAGATACACCGGGTTCTGCTGCTCGATGGTGCTCAGCACGCGCAACGCCCCTTCGGCGTCGCCCGCCGCCAGCAGCATGTCGCCGCGCAGCAGCGGTGCACGCACATTGGCAGGATTGACTGCCAGTGCGGCGTCGAGCTCACGTGTGACGGCGTCCGCATCCTTGCGCTGCAGCGCTTCCTGCGCCAACTCGCAATGGAATTGCGCGATCTCCTTGCGGTAGGAGACGGCCGGATCGAGATCGCTCAGCGTCTCGGCTTCGGTCAGCGCCTTGTGCCATTCCTTTTCGATCTGATAGATCGTGAGCTTGGCGTGCTGTGCGGCCTTGGCGTAGGCGCCGGTATGCAGCCGGCCGAAGGCATCTTCGGCACGATCGAGCAGCCCGGCCTTGAGGAAGTCGTGGCCAAGTTCGTAAAGCGCGTGCTCCTGATCGGATTGCGGAAGATCGTCGCGCGAGAGCAGGTTCTGATGCACGCGAATCGCGCGCTCGGTCTCACCGCGACGGCGAAACAGGCTGCCGAGCGCGAAGTGCAGTTCCGTGGTCTCGGGATCGAGCTTGGCGACTTCGATGAAGGCGTCGATCGCCTTGTCGGGCTGTTCGTTGAGAAGGAAATTCAGCCCGCGGAAATAGGAGGCCGGCAAATTGCGGCTCTCGGAAAGCAGACTGCGCAGATCCAGGCGCGCGGCTACCCAGCCGCAGCCGAAGATCACGGGGATGGCCAGTAGCCACCAGACCTCGAATTCCATGAATGCGTGTTGTCGTTGAAACAGTCGAAGAGGATGGCGAGCGTCGTGCGCTGCGCCGCCGTCGCGTCAGACCGGCGGCAGCATCGGCGGCTGATCGCTCGCCTCCGGGTCCCGCTGCGCCCGGGCCAGATCACGCCGCGTACGGCGCAACTCCATGCGTTGCCGCATCAGGCTCGGCAACGTGGCGAGCACACCGATGACGCCGCCCACGACGAAAAACGCCAGTCCGATCATGATGAGCGGTGCCGTCCACGTGTGCCCCAGGAACAGGTTCAACGTGACTTCGCCCGTGTTGGCGAGCGCGAGACACAGCAACACCACGAACACGATAAGACGAACGATCCAAACAATCAGCTTCATGCCGAAAGGCTCCTGCGGCAGGATTGCCGTATGTTTTGCGACTTGCGCAGCACGCGCACGCGACACCGATACCGTCGACGCACCCGGCCGGCACGTGGGCGTATTGTACCGGATGTGTCCTGTGAGGCGTCGTTACTGCATGGCCCCTCACATTTCCGTCAATTGTGCGCACCCGCTATCGCACAACGCCCGCGCCAGACGCAAAAAAAGCGCCCGAAGGCGCTTTTCTTGCGTAGTAGATCCCAAAGGGCCTTATTGGTCCGACGCCTTGTGATCAACCCGCTCTCGCAACTCCTTGCCGGGCTTGAAGTGCGGCACGAATTTCTCCGGCACCATCACTTTTTCGCCCGATTTTGGGTTGCGGCCGACGCGCGGTGGCCGACGGTTGAGCCCGAAGCTGCCGAATCCGCGGATTTCGATTCGATGACCGCGCGCAAGCGCATCGGCCATCGCGTCGAGAATCGTCTTCACCGCGAAATCGGCGTCCTTGAGCACCAACTGGGGAAACCGCGCCGCCAACTGGTTGACCAATTCAGACTTGGTCATAGGCCTTGGACCTTACTGATTCTGGCTGTCCAGCTTGGCCTTGAGCAGCGCACCCAGGTTCGTGGTGCCGCTCGCTGCCGAGCTATCCGACGACAGCTTGCTCATTGCTTCTTGCTGTTCGGCCGAATCCTTAGCCTTGATCGACAGGTTGATGTTGCGCGACTTGCGATCGATGTTGACGATCATCGCATTGACGGCATCACCTTCCTTCAGCACGTTACGGGCATCTTCCACA
Organism: Pandoraea pnomenusa; assembly: GCF_040391475.1. Taxonomy (GTDB): domain Bacteria; phylum Pseudomonadota; class Gammaproteobacteria; order Burkholderiales; family Burkholderiaceae; genus Pandoraea; species Pandoraea pnomenusa_C. Next base: position 13,763 of record NZ_JBEBXS010000046.1, read on the forward strand.
CGGTCGTGCGAGATTTCCGAAGCGCGCAGGTAGCCTTCAACGTCATCACCCAGCGACACGACGGCACCCTTCGGATCGACGGCCTTGACGGTACCGTCAACGATCGAGCCCTTGTCGTGGATCGCCACGAAGGTGTTGAACGGATCGCCTTCGAGCTGCTTGATACCCAGCGAGATGCGTTCCTTCTCGACGTCGATGCCCAGAACCACGGCTTCGACTTCGTCGCCCTTCTTGTACTTGCGCACGGCTTCTTCGCCAGCTTCGCTCCACGACAGGTCCGACAGGTGGACCAGGCCGTCGATGCCGCCCGGCAGACCAATGAACACGCCGAAGTCGGTGATCGACTTGATTGCGCCCTTGATCTTGTCGCCCTTCTTGAAGTTGCG
>NZ_JBEBXS010000047.1:0-12544 GCF_040391475.1 Pandoraea pnomenusa
AACCTGATCGCCACCGCGCTGTGCGTGGCCGCGTGGGGCTACTTCCTGTATCAGGGCGTGGTCGATCCGCTCGGCGGCATCAATACGCTGTGGCCGCTGTTCGGTATCTCGAACCAGATGCTTGCCGCCATTGCACTGATTCTGGCGACCTGCGTGCTGTTCAAGCTCAAGCGCGAGCGCTTCGCCTGGGTCACGATCCTGCCGACGCTGTGGTTGCTTGCCTGCACGCTCACGGCCGGCTGGCAGAAGATGTTCGATCCGGACCCGAAGGTCGGCTTCCTGGCACACGCCGCGAAGTATCAGGCCGCACTGGCCGACGGCAAGCTGCTCGCACCGGCCAAGTCGGTCGCGCAAATGCAGCAGATCGTGTTCAACGATTACGTCGACGCCACGCTCTCCGGTGTGTTCATGTTCGTGGTGGTGGCCGTGGCGCTCTTCGGTGTGCGCACGATCCTTCAGGCGCGTCAGGCCAACAAGCCGACCGCCAACGAAACGCCGTTCGAACCGATGCCGGCGGGCCGTCAGGTCTGAGGCGTCAAGCACAGGAGGACGCATCATGCTCGATGAAGTCGGTAAGGTCGGACGCTATCTGGGACAGGCCATGCGGTTGATGGTCGGCCTGCCCGATTACGACACGTATGTGGCGCACATGAACGCCACGCACCCGGATCAGCCGGTCATGAGCTACGAGGCGTTCTTCCGCGAGCGGCAGGAGGCGCGCTACGGCGGCAAGAACGGCGGCCGATGCTGCTGACGGGCCGACGCTTGCGATAGCCTGCGACGCCTCAATCGTTCGCAACGCTCGAAATAAAAACGCCCGGTGGCTTTCCACCGGGCGTTTTTATTGGCGAAGCACCGCGTACGCGACGTCGAATTACATGACCTTCGCGCAGCGTGCGTTGGCAGCGCTGCGGCGATAGCCGTCGAACACCTGCGCGACGACACGCACCAGCAACCGCCCGGCAGGCAGAATGCGCAGCCCGTGCGCGTCGATGGCGACGAGACCGTCGGCCGCCAGATCGGCCAGCTCGCCCAACTCCCCCGCGAAGTACGAGACGAAGTCGATGTCGTGCGCCTGCTCGACGCTCTCGAAGTCCAGTGCCATGTGACACATCAGGCGTGAAATGACATCGCGGCGGATGCGGTCGTCGTCGTCGAGACGCACGCCACGCCGGACGGCCAGGCCACCGGCGTCGATGGCTTCGTAATAATCCTTCAGGGTCTTGGCGTTCTGCGCGTAACTGTCGCCGACGCGTCCGATGGACGACATGCCCACGCCGATGAGGTCGCAATCCGCGCGTGTGCTGTAGCCCTGGAAGTTGCGATGCAGGGTGCCGGCGGCCTGGGCGCGCGCGAGTTCGTCGTCGGGCCGTGCAAAGTGATCCATGCCGATGTAGACGTAACCGGCGGCCGTCAGACGCGAGATGATGGTCTGCAACAGGGCCAGCTTCTGCGGGCCGTCCGGCAATGCGTCGGGCAGGCAACGCTGCATCTTGAACTGCTCGGGCAGATGCGCGTAGCTGAAGACGGACAGGCGCTCCGGCGCCATCTCGATCACGGCGTCGAGCGTGTTCGAGAACGACTCCGGTGTCTGGTGCGGCAGGCCGTAGATCAGGTCGAAATTGACCGAACGGAAGCCGCTGCTGCGTGCGGCGTCGAGTGTTGCCTCGACCAGCGCACGGGGTTGCACGCGATGGATCGCTTCCTGCACGCGCGGATCGAAGTCCTGCACGCCGATGGACAGGCGGTTGAAGCCGAGCGCGCGCAGTGCGCGAATCGACGCCGGTCCGGCGCTGCGCGGATCGATCTCGATGGAGTACTCGGCGCTGTCGTCGCGCGTCATCACGAACTGGCGGCTGATCGCGTCGATGACCGACGCGATCTGTTCCAGCGACAGGAACGTCGGTGTGCCACCGCCCCAGTGCATTTGCGAGAGCACGCGTCCGGCGCCGAGCAGCGACGCCTGACGCGCGATCTCGACATGCAGGCGTTCGACGTAGGCGTCGGCGTGCGCGCGGTTGTTCGTCACGATCTTGGTGCACGCACAGTAGAAGCAGACGGTATCGCAGAACGGCACATGCACATACAGCGAGAGCGGCTTGCCGGTGCGTCGGGATTGCGCGGCGGCGCGCGCATAGTCTTCGGCACCGAAATCATCGCGGAACTGAAGCGCCGTGGGGTACGAGGTGTAGCGCGGGCCGTTCACGTCGTATCGGCCGAGCAGTCGCGCGTCGAAAAAGATCGGCGCGGCCGGGGCTGGACGAGCGGCGGGTTGGATCACTTGAGGTGCGTCGCGCCGCGTTTTGCACGGTGAATCACCGTGACCATTCGCACCGGCGCGCGACGCGCAACCCGGGCATCGGGTTTCGACGTGCGGATCATGGGAGGGGCGAGGAGGGCCGGACGTGACGGAGTCACTGGCACAGGACGTCGACAGCGGAGACAGGGCGGACATGGTGAGGCGCTTAACGGGACGGGGGACGGGATAGGACGGGATGGTCCAATGTAGCCCCGGGGGGCGCGGGCCGCACTGACCTGCGTCAAACACCTCGCAGGCGGCTCGTCGGCGACGCGGGACGGGGCTGAACGGACATCGCCGTGCAAAAACCGTCGTCGAAGGTGCCATTTTGCGCAGCAATGCCCCGAAATCGTTGCCACGACAGGCAATTTTTGGCCGCCTACGGTAAGCTAACGCCTGAATTGCGTCTTATTGACGTTCCCCGCCGTGTCGACACCCCTGGCGGCACGCGCGCGGCGCCCCCCGGACCGGTCCGGGGCGGCGGCTTGGCCGGTGCCTGCGGGTTGCGCAGATGCATCCCCGGTTCGCCCAAGCCTCACTTCGCTTGTCTTTGCCGGAACGACGCGGCACATCACGATTGGAAACAACATGGACCGTCTGCAATCGATGCGCGTTTTCGTCAAAGTGGCCGATAACGGGAGTTTCGCCCGTACGGCTGCCCAGATGGATCTGTCGGCCGCCGTGGTCACGCGTCACGTCGCGGAACTTGAATCGCATCTCGGCGTTCGCCTGCTCAACCGCACCACCCGCAGCCTGTCGCTCACCGGCGCGGGGCAGGTGTATCTCGAACGCTGCCGGCAGATCATCGACGAAGTCGACGAGGCCGACGCCCTCATCTCCAGTGCGTCACGCGATCCGAAAGGCACCCTGAAGGTCGTGGCGCCAGTCTCGTTCGGCCTGCGCAACCTCGCACCGCTGGTCAAGAAGTATCAGGAAATGCACCCGAAGGTCGTGGTCGACCTCACGTTGACCGACCGCGCCATCGATCTGGTGGAAGAAGGCTACGACTGCGGCATTCTGCTCACGCGCATGATCAACAGCGAAAGCCTGATCTCGCGGGTGCTGGCCGAGACACGCGTGATGCTGTGCGCCTCGCCCGCGTACATCGCCGAGCATGGCGAACCCGTGACGCCGCAGGAACTGGGCGAGCATGGCGTGCTGGGCTTGCCGAACGACTTCTGGAGCGACGACCGCGTGTTCGCCGGTCCGGATGGCGAAGTGCGCGTGCGCGTGCAGAACAAGTTCATCTGCAACAACACGGCGCTGCTGCGTCAGTCGGTGCTGCTGGGCCACGGGATTGCGTTCCTGCCGTCTTATCTGGTGGGCAACGACGTACGCGACGGCGATCTGGTCGCGCTGCTGCGCAACTTCACGCAAACGCCGGTCGACGTCTCGCTCGTGTACCCGAGTCGCAAGTATCTGTCGGCCAAGACGCGCGGCTTCATCGACCTGACGGTGGAATATTTCCGTCAGAACGAGGGCATTTCGGCCGCCGAGCGCTGGGTGCCACCCAAGCTGCCGTCGCCGACGACGCCGATCACCGAAATTCCGATGTAACGCGTGGGCGGCAGGGACGACGCGCGAACCGCCTGTTGTCCGCCTCCCGCCCAGGAAAAAACGGCCACTACCGTGAGGGAGTGGCCGTTTTTCGTTGCCCCGGTGAAGCGGGGCACTCAACGCATCAAGACGATCAGAACGGTGCGTCGTCTTCGTCGAAGCTGCCTTCGTCCGACTTGCCGGCCGACGCGGTCTTTGTGGCCGGCTTGGCTTTCGCGGTCGTCTTCTTGGCGGCGGCTTTCTTCGCCGGGGCCTTCTTCGCCGCGGTCTTGGCAGCCGTCTTGCGTGCCGGGGTGGCCTTCTCGTCACCTTCGGCGTCGCCGGCCTTCGCGGCCGTCTTCTTCGGGGCCTTGGCCTCGAATTCGAAGCCGATCGTGCCGTCCTTCTGCTTGGCCAGATACGCCTTGAACGTGCGACCCGTGCGCGACGACTTGAAGTTCGTCAGCAGATCCGTCTTCCCTTCGGTGAGCAGCTTGTGGATCTGCTCGCGCGTGATCTCCTGCTGGAGAATCACCTTGCCCGACGTGAAGTCGCAGGTCTTCGGATTGGCCACCGCGTTCTCGCAGACATAACGCATGCCATGCTCGAATACGCGCCCGCCGCACTTCGGACACTTGCCGACCGGCTCCTGTCCGGTGAAGTCCGGCGCTTCGCCGTCCTCGTCGCCGTTGTCCTGACCGAAGTCGAACTCCAGCTTGTAGCCCATTTCGTCATCGGGCGAGAGCTTCAGAATCGCCGAGAACGGACGCCCCATCTTGCTGCGGAAGCCCGACAGCGGTCCGATCGTCTTGTTCTTGAGCAGCTCTTCGACTTCCGGAATTTCGAACTGGCGTCCGCCCGGGATCTTCGAGATCGAGAAAGCGCAGTTCGTGCACGCGAAGCGGCGATAGTTCTCCTTGACCACCGCGCCGCAATGCGGGCACGGCGTGGTAAGCGTGGCGTAGTCGCCCGGAATCGTGTCCGAGTCGTACTCCTTCGCGCGCTTGACGATGGTCTGCGTCATCTGCGCGATCTCGTGCATGAACTCGTCGCGCTTGAGGCCGCCGCGCTCGATCTGCGAGAGCTTGGCTTCCCACTCGCCAGTGAGTTCGGGCAGCGTGAGTTCGTCCACGCCGAGGCCGCGCAGCAGCGTCATCAACTGGAAGGCCTTGGCCGTCGGATGCAACTCGCGGCCTTCGCGCACGAGGTATTTTTCCGTCAACAGACCTTCGATGATGGCCGCACGTGTGGCCGGTGTGCCGAGTCCCTTGCCCGCCATCGCTTCGCGCAGCTCACCGTCTTCGACGAGCTTGCCCGCGCCTTCCATCGCCGAGAGCAGCGTGGCTTCGCTGTAGCGCGCCGGCGGCTTGGTCTGCAAGCCCACGGCTTCAACCTTGTCCACGCCGACCTTCTCGTCCTTGGCGACCGGGACCAGGTTCGGCTGGTCTTCCTTGCCCTTGGTGTCCTTGCCGTCGTCAGCGCCTTCCTTGCCGTAGATGGCCAGCCAACCGGCCTGCACGAGCACCTTGCCCTCGGTCTTGAAGTGATGGCCGACCACTTCCGTGATGCGGGTCGTCACCTGATACTCGGCGGCCGGGAAGAACACCGCCAGGAAGCGCTTGACGACGAGGTCGTACAGCTTCTGCTCCGGCTCGGAGAGGTTCTTCGGCGCTTGCAGCGTCGGGATGATGGCGAAGTGATCGCTGATCTTGCTGTTGTCGAAGATCCGCTTGTTCGGCTTGACCCAGTCCTTGTTCAGGACCTGGTTCGCGAACTGGTGATAGTTGTTGCTCTCCTTGAGCACGGCCATCGTCTCCTTGACGGTGGCCAGATAGTCTTCCGGCAGCGCGCGTGCATCGGTACGCGGGTACGTCAGCACCTTGTGCTTTTCATACAGCGCCTGCGCCAGACCCAGCGTGTTCTTCGCCGAGAAGCCGAAACGGCTGTTGGCTTCGCGCTGCAGGCTCGTCAGGTCGAACAGCAGCGGCGAGAGTTGCGTCGACGGCTTCGATTCTTCCGTGACCGTGCCGTGCTTGCCGCGCACCGCCGCAACGACCGACTCGGCGGCCGCGAGGCTCCACAGGCGCGAGTCGCGCTGTTCCGGATCGAATTCGTTGCGCTTGAAGTTCGGGTCGAACCAGCGGCCTTCGTAGAAGCCCGCAGACGCCACGAACTCGGCTTTCACTTCCCAATAGTCGCGCGAGACGAACTTGCGAATCTTCTCTTCGCGCTCGACCACGATCGACAGCGTCGGCGTCTGCACGCGACCGACCGTCGTCAGGAAGAAACCGCCACCCTTGCTGTTGAAGGCCGTCATGGCACGCGTGCCGTTGATGCCCACGAGCCAGTCGGCCTCGGCACGGCTGCGCGCGGCGTCCGCCAGCGGCAGCATGTCGTTGTCGGTGCGCAGACGCTTGAAGCCGTCGCGGATCGACTGCGGGGTCATCGATTGCAGCCACAGGCGCTGGACCGGCTGCTTCGCCTTCGCGTGCTGCGCGATCAGGCGGAAGATCAGCTCCCCTTCGCGCCCCGCGTCACAGGCGTTGATCAGGACATCAATGTCCTTGCGCTTGATGAGACGTGTGAGCACCTTCAGGCGCGACTCGCTCTTGGCGATCGGCTTGAGGTCGAAGTGCGGGGGAATCACGGGAAGGTTCGCGAAGCTCCACTTGCCGCGTTTGACTTCATAGTCTTCCGGCGCGCCGATTTCGACGAGGTGGCCAACCGCCGACGAGACGACGTAGTCGTCGTTCTCGAAGTACTCGTCATGCTTCGTAAAGCCGCCCAACGCCCGTGCGATGTCGTTCGCGACGGACGGTTTCTCGGCAATGATCAGAGCTTTTGACATGACGTTAGGTAATGGTGAGGGGGTGTCGCCAAGCGACATTCGTTGGCTTTATAACATATAGCCAATCCGACGTTGCCGTCGGATCGGGCACAAGGCGTGCCTGGAAGCGGCACATCATAAGCGCGTCGCAAGCCGTCGGCAAGGGTGGGCGGGCGGGGCGCCCGGGCCGGCCGCAGCCGGTAGCGCCAGGGGGTGTTCAGCCCAGCAGATGTTCGCGCAGGGCGGGGGCGGCCACGGTGGCGTCGCCCAGCACGCGGGCGTCGAGCATGCGCTCGAGAATGCCGATTGCGGGTAGCACCGGGCCGAAAAAGCGCGCTTGCCCGGCAGGTTGTCCGCTGTCCTGCACCAGCAACGTCGGGAAATTCTCGATGTCGTGGTCGTCAAGCCAGTCGGCATGGGTCTCGATGTCCACCCAGACGAAACACAGGTCCGGACGACCGGCGGCCAGTTGCTCGAACGTTTGCGCGTATTCACGGCAGGTGCCGCACCACGCCGCACACAGACAGGCCACGAGGCGCGTGTTGCCATCGGCGAGCGCGGCGGCCAGCGCGGAACGGTCGGTGACGGGATCGAATACAGGCATGGCTCGGTGGTTTGGCTATCCGGGGTGGTGGCTGAAGCTATCGGGCGCCTCGTCGGGAAAACCGGCCGCCCGGCAGGCGGGCGACGTGGCCATCGAGTTCGAGCACGCCCAGATGGGCGAGCACCTCGGCGACGCCCAGGCCGGTGCGTTCGCAAAGGGTGTCCGCGCTGACCGGATCATACCCCAGCGATTCCACGACTGCTGCGAGGCCCGGCGGTCCATTGGTTCCCGCAGGGGGAGCGTCCGTGGTGGCATGGACCGTCGCGGCGCCCGGTATGTTCCCGGCGATACCGAGCGCCTCCAGCACATCGTCCGGCGATGCCGCCAGGGTGGCGCCATCGCGGATCAATCTGTGGCAGCCGTCGCTTTGCGGCGCGTGGATGGAGCCGGGTACGGCGAGCACGTCCCGGCCCAGTTCGCCCGCCAAACGTGCCGTAATGAGCGAGCCCGAGCGCGTTGTGGCCTCAACGACCAGCGTGCAGCGCGCAAGGGCGGCGATCAGCCGGTTGCGGCGGGGAAAGTGGTCGGGACGGGGTGGCGTGCCGATGGGAAACGCAGACATCAGCAGGCCGCGTTGCGCGATGCGCTCGGCCAGCGTGTGATGGCGCGGCGGGTAGACGATGTCCATGCCGGTGCCCACAACCGCGCACGTGCCGCCTGCCGTGTCGAGCGCGCCCTCGTGCGCGGCGGCGTCGATGCCCGCCGCCAGTCCCGACACCACGTTCACGCCGGCGTTGCCCAGCACCCGGGCGAAATGCCGGGCGTTGTCGCATCCCTGCGGCGTAGCCCGTCGGCTGCCGACCAGGGCCGCGGTCATCGGTCCCGACCGGTTCGGCAGCGCGATATCGCCCCGGCAGTACAGGATCGGCGGCGCGTCACCTGACGCCAGCAACGCGCGTGGGTAGTCGGGTTCGCAGAGCGTCACGACCGCGCATCCGGGCTGACGGGCCCATTCGAGGGTGCGGGTGATCTGCTCGTCGAGGTCGCGTGACGTTCGTGCGAGCAACCGGTCGACGGGGTCGGCAGGCAGGATTTCGGCCAACGCGGCGCGCGACATCCCGAAGATGGCGCCGGGCGGGCCGCACACCGTCAGCAGGCGCCTCACGGCGGCAGGCGGCAGGCCCGGGGTGTGGCACAGCCGCAACCAGTCCTTGATTTCCGCGCTGTCGGCACCGATATGTTTCCCATCGGGCGATACGCTGACGTTTTCCCCGGTCGGCGGAAAACACGCATCATCGGAAGCGCTCAACGCGCCCGAACGGCCTTCATGGCGGGGATCCCGGGCGGGCACGCCATCGCCGTGCGCCAGCGCCCGAGAGGGCGCTATGCTAAAATTTTTCATCATCCGGTAAGCATTGACCGGGGGGCCAGGGCAAGCTGCTGTGTGGCGCGAACGTTGTGAAAGTCGCGGCGCATCAGTCATCGCCCGATTGTGCGTGCACGGCCAACCGCGAGGCAATGCGGCGAATTCCCGTTTTTCATCATGGCATTACTGACAATTCTTCAATATCCCGATCCGCGTCTGCACAAGGTGGCCAAGCCGGTCGCCAAGGTCGACGACCGGATCCGCCAGCTCGTCAAGGACATGGCCGAGACCATGTACGACGCGCCCGGCATCGGCCTGGCCGCCACGCAGATCGACGTGCACGAGCAAGTCATCGTCATGGATCTCTCGGAGACGCGCGACGAACTGCGTGTGTTCATCAATCCCGAGATCGTCTGGCGCAGCGACGAACAGAAAGTCTACGAAGAAGGTTGCCTGTCGGTGCCCGGCATCTACGACGAAGTCGAACGTGCCGATCGCGTGAAGGTGCGTGCGCTCGACGAGAACGGCGAAAAGTTCGAGATCGACGCCGACGGCCTGCTGGCCGTATGCATCCAGCACGAGATGGATCACCTCAAGGGTCGCGTGTTCGTCGAATACCTCTCGCCGCTCAAGCGCAACCGCATCAAGCAGAAGATGAAGAAGCAGGTCGAGCGCGCCTGAGCGCACGGTCCGATCGCTTTGGGCGCCCCCTCACCGTGGGCGCGCCCGGTAAAGTCCTCTATACTTGCAGCGCTCGCGGGCCCTTGAGCCCGCTTTTTGCTGCTGCGACGGTGCGTCACGGAACGTCTGCCGTCGGGCCAACTCCCGACTGTTTGCCGAGATGTCCATCGCCATCACCTCGTCGTCTTCCCGCACCCGCACGATTTACTGGCTGAGCGCCGCGCTGCTGTTCGCTTTCCTGCTGGCTGGGCTGTTCGACCGCGATCCCTGGAAAGCCGACGAGCCGTATTCCGTCGGCATGGTCCTCAACTTCTTCCGTGGTCACGACCTGATCGTGCCGCGCGTGGCGGCCGATCCGTTCGTGGAAAAGCCGCCCGTCATGTATTGGACGGGGGCGTTCTTCGCACGGCTGGCATCGGGCGTACTGCCGGTTTTCGACGGCGCGCAGCTCGCCGTATTCGCCTGGCTTGTGATCGCCGTCATCTGTGTCGGACGCCTCGCGCAACGGCTCTACGGCCCCGAACATACGCACAACACCGACACGTTCAACTGGCTCGCGCCCATGCTGATGGTGGGCAGCTTCGGGGCCATCGAGAATATCCACAAGCTCACGGCCGACGTACCCCAACTGGCAGGTGCCGCTCTCGCGCTGGCGTCACTGGCGCGTCTGGCGAAGGCGGACAATTCGCCACGCCTGTGGGGGCTGCTGTTCGGCACCGGTGCGGGAATCGCGTTCCTGAGCAAGGGCTTGCTCGTGCCCGGCGTGCTGGCGCTCACTGCGCTCGCCGTGCTGGTCGTGCCGGCGTATCGCACACGTCGCTATGCCGTCGCCCTGGGCTGGGCGCTGCTCGCGGCGCTGCCCTGGGTCATCGTCTGGCCGGTCATGTTCTGGCGGGCGTCAGAACCGCTGTTCGTGGAGTGGTTCTGGGACAACAACTTCGGCCGGTTCTTCGGCTTCGTGCATTTGGGCGGTGAGCGCAAGTCGTACTGGAACGACGTGACGAGCCTGCTCGGCCTGACGTTCCCCGCCGGATGGCTGGCCGTCGGCGCCCTGATCGCCCAATGCCGCGACGGCGGCGTGCGCCGCTTCGTCGCGCAGCGGCCGGAACAGGCCATGCTGTGGCTGTACGTGGTGCTGTTCGTGCTGACGCTGGTCGTCTCGTCGGCGATTCGCGATATTTATATGTTGTCGCTCTTCCCCGCCATCGCGGTCCTTGGCGCGGGCGTTCGTCTGCCCAATTGGCTCGAGAAGACATGGTCGGGCGTGGCGCTGGTGCTCATGAGTGTGCTGGGCCTGTTCCTGTGGGTGCGCTGGGGCCTGCAACTGACCGGCAACGGGCATGTGGCGGCCGGGCCGATCGGCAAGTGGCTGCCGCTCGACTACGCGCTGCCGTTCTCGCCGGGGCTGGTGGTCGCCGCGCTCGTCATCGCCGCCCTGTGGGTGTCCGCGATCGTGCATCGCCGAGACCTGGGCGCACTCGTCTTCGGGTTCGCGGGGCTGATGTTCGTCTGGGGCACGCTCTCGACGCTGCTGCTGCCGTGGATCAACGAGGCGCGCAGCTATCGCACGCCGTTCGCCGCGCTGAGCGAAACGCTCCGGCGCAACGTGCCGTCGGTGGGCGCGAATGCGTGCATCGGGTCGTACAACGTCGGCGAGTCGGAGCGTGCCATGCTCGACTACTTCATCGACGTTCGCCCGGTGCAGATTCCGGATCTGGCCCAGGCGTCGCGTTGCGGCGTACTGTTGATGCTCGACAAGGCCAATGCGCGCATTCCCGCCCCGACGGGTTGGCGCGAGATCTGGGAGGGCGGTCGCGCAGGCGACACCAACGAACGTTTCCGCGCATTCGTCGCGCCGTCGGCGGTGCCGACGCTCAAGTAAGACATCGCAATTGCGCAATTTGGCAGGAGGAAGTTCGTCATGACGCTTCGCATCGTATTCGCCGGCACGCCGGAATTCGCACAGACCGCACTCGCCGCCATCGATGCCGCAGGCTTCCCCGTTGAGTTAGTGCTGACTCAGCCGGACCGGCCTGCCGGACGTGGCATGAAACTCCAGGCCAGCCCGGTCAAGCGCTACGCGCAGGCGCACGGCATGCCGGTCGCGCAGCCGCCGTCGCTGCGCCGCAACGGGAAATATCCCGAAGAGGCCGCAGCGGCCATCGAACAGCTGCGCGCGCTCTCGCCCGACGTCATGGTGGTGGCCGCCTACGGCCTGATCCTGCCGCAGGAAGTGCTCGATCTGCCGCGCTATGGCTGCCTGAACATTCACGGCTCGCTGCTCCCGCGCTGGCGCGGCGCCGCGCCGATCCACCGGGCCATCGAAGCGGGGGATACCGAGACGGGCATCACCATCATGCAGATGGACGCCGGCCTCGATACCGGCGCGATGATCCTGCGCGAAGCCGAGCCCATCGGTGACGACGACACGACCGCGACGCTGCATGACCGCATGGCGGCGCTGGGCGGCCGGCTGATCGTCGACGCACTGCGCCAGCTGGCGCGTGATGGCCATCTGCCGAGCGTGGCGCAGCCCGAAGCGGGCGTGACGTATGCCGAGAAGATCGCCAAGCAGGAAGCCGCGCTCGACTGGCGAAAACCGGCGGACGTACTGTCGCGGCAGGTCCGGGCGTTCGACCCGTTCCCGGGCGCGCTCGGCACGGTGCATGACACGGCGGTCAAGCTGTGGCGCGCCAGCCCTGTGGCCACCCGCGCGAGCGCGGCCCCTGGCACGGTGCTCGAAGTGAGCGCTGACGCCATTGTCATTGCCTGCGGAGAAGGTGCGCTACGCGTGACCGAATGCCAGAAGCCGGGCGGCAAGCGCCTGCCGGTTCGTGAGTTCCTCACGGGGTTTGCGCTCACTTCGGGCGACGTTTTCGTCGTTGCGCCGTCGCAGGCGACGTAATTCTGCGGTTTTTGCGTTCCGGGAGTCGCAACATTGCGAAAATGTCCTAAAACGTCCGCGAACCACCTGCGAAATCACGTCGAACGTCGGAAAAAAGTCTAAGCTGAAGCCGCTCGCCGTTGAATTTTCGTCAGCCGGCCCCATCTAACGCCCGAGGACGCGCAAAGTGCGTGTATTCCTCGGGTCATCAAGATTTGCAGAGGAGAACACTATGTTCAATTGGATGAAGACCACCCTGCTGATGGCGGCCATCACCGCATTGTTCATGGTGGTGGGCGGCATGATCGGCGGCAGGCAGGGCATGATGCTCGCGCTGGCGTTTGCGCTTGCGATGAATTTCTTCTCGTACTGGTTCTCGGACAAGATGGTGCTGCGCATGTACAACG
>NZ_JBEBXS010000048.1:0-8776 GCF_040391475.1 Pandoraea pnomenusa
CACCATCGAGGATCCGGTGGAAATCCGGCTGCCAGGCGTCACGCAGGTCAATCTCAACGAGCGAGCGGGTCTCGACTTCGCCACCGCATTGCGCGCATTCCTGCGGCAGGATCCGGACGTGCTGGTCGTGGGTGAAATTCGCGACGCACAGACAGCGGAAATCGCCGTACAGGCCGCACAAACCGGCCACCTGGTGTTCGCCACCGTCCACGCGAACGATGCCCCCGGCACGCTCGCGCGCTTGTTCGATCTCGGCGTGGCACCGTTCAACCTTTCGGCAACACTGCTCCTCATCAGCGCACAACGTTTGCTCCGACGTCGATGTCCGGCCGGTTGCGAGCCGAGGCATGCCCGCGACGACAAGGCGCCTGCCGAATCGGCGTGCATGCGTTGTCATGGCACCGGTTTCGCGGGGCGTGTCGGGGCATTTCAGGTGATGCCGATCAGCGCCATGCAGGCCATCAATATCGCGCAGGCGCGCAGCCCTCACGAGCTTGCCGCCCAAGCGGAGAGCGAGGGCGTGATGACATTGCGCGAGGCCGGGCTCTGGCATGCCGCAAGCGGCACCGTCTGCGAGGAGGATGTCGATGCCACGACACCTGCCTGAGCGCGTTGGCGGCAGCGTCGATGTCGCGCTCCCGACGCACTCGAAACGCGTGCGCTTCCGTGTATCCGATGTAGCGGGCCGTCGTCTGCGACGACGCGCGCTACGGACATCCCGCGTAGCACACGGATTGCGGACGTCGGCGATATCGGGCACAGCACAATCACCGCGAGTTCGCGCATGATCCGAACGACGAAGCCCCGCCGCTGGCACTGGGAGGGTCTCGATGCAAGCGGTCAGCATCGACGAGGCGAGCTGATCGCCAACGGCGAAGCTGCCGCACGGCGAATGCTGCGCGACCAGCAGCTGTCGATCACACGCTTGCGACCGGGGCGTCGCCATGCTTCGGCCGGACGCGTCGCGGCCTCCGACGCGACCGATCTGGTACGGCGCCTCGCCACGCTGCTCGGCGCAGGCGTGCCGCTCACGTCGGCGCTCGACGTACTGGCGCGTGGCGCGCACGCACGCGGCTTGAAGCGTCTCGCCGCCGATATTGCGCTGGACATCAAGCAGGGGCATTCGCTGGCACAGGCGATGGCGCGCGCCAGTCGACGGTTCAGTCGTGTCGATTGCCAACTGATTGCTGCCGGCGAAATGAGCGGCCAACTCGGGCCGACGCTGCGCCGCCTGAGCGAGCAGTACGACCATGTGCGAAGCGTGCGCGAAAAATTGCAGCGAGCCCTGACCTATCCATTGACTGTGCTCACCGTCGCTGTCGCGGTGGTCATCGCCATGCTGCACTGGATCATCCCGGAGTTCGAACGACTATTCGCCAGCGCCGCCGGGGGCGGCATACCGTTGCCGCCGCTCACGCAATGGCTGATCGACATGTCACGCGCGTCGCTCGCCGATGGACCGTGGTGGCTTGCCGGGGCGGGCGTGGCCGGTTTGCTGAGCGCCGCGGCATTGCGACGAAGCACGCGCGCGCGAACGGTGCGTGACCGCCTGCTGCTGCGTCTGCCCGGCATCGGACGCATCGTGCGCACGATGAGCGCCGCGCGATGGGCGAGAACCCTCGGCACGCTGCTCGATGCGGGTGTCCCGCTGCCGGATGCGATGGACGCCGCCGCGAAGGCCTGCGGCAATCTCGTCATGCAGCACGCGGCGCACGACGTGCACCGAACAGTGTCGCGCGGCGGGCGGCTCGCGACCGCCCTCGAAGCGGGTGCGCACTGGCCGCTGGTGGTGGCACAACTGGCCGTGATCGGGGAGGAATCGGGTACACTCGGGCGCATGCTCAACCAGGCCGCCGGCCTGCTCGACGAAGAGGCCTCGCAGGCGCTGGTCAGTGCGTGTGCGACGCTCGAACCTATGATGATTACGTTTCTCGGCCTGCTGATCGGCGGCATGGTCCTCGCCATGTACCTGCCGATGTTCCAACTCGGATACGGTGTCGCATGAACGGCTACGCGGAACTGCTCCTCGTCGATTGGCTGGCCGCGCTGGCGCCGCACTGGCGACTCGCGATGTTCGCCGCATTGGGCATCGTCGCCGGACTCGTGCTCGACGTGATCGTGCGACGCGTACCGGTCGCCATCGAACAAGCATGGCTCGAAGAAATGCAATCGGTGGACCCGGCCGATTTGTCGCTGACGTCGTCGTCGCTGACCTCGTCGATATCCGGCGCTTCGCGACACGCCTCGTCCCGCCAGGCCGATGTGCCCACGCCGTCCGCAACGATGGCACTCGCCGCACATCCCGCCACACATACCGCCCCACATCCCGCCGCGACTCCGCTTCCTGCCTACGCCGAACCGTTCACGCTTCCCGTCGCCGCACCTCACCGCCGCTGGCAATTGTCGTTGCTCAGCGGTGTGCTGAGCCTTGCCGTCGCGTGGCGATTCGGCCCGACATGGCAGAGCCTTGGCGCCCTCGGACTCGTCTGGACGCTCATCGCCCTCGCCTACATCGATTACGACACGCAACTGCTCCCCGACATCCTGACGCTGCCGCTACTGTGGGCCGGACTGCTCTGCAATCTCGGCCATTGGTTCGCCGCCCTGCCGGCGGCCGTCATCGGCGCAGCGGCGGGCTACCTCAGTCTGTGGGCGTTGTACTGGGTGTATTGGTGGCTGCGCCGTCGCGAGGGCATGGGATTCGGTGACTTCAAGCTTTATGCGGCGCTTGGCGCCTGGTTCGGATGGACCGCACTCCTGCAGGTCATCACGTTGGCCTGTCTGCTTGCCATCGTGGTCGCGGGCGGTGCATGGCTCGCTGGACGGTTGCGCAGCGATCAAATGTTCCCTTTCGGCGCCTTTCTTGCCGCAGCCGGCATGATCACGCTGTTCGGCGGGAACGGACTGATGATCTGGATCGGAGGAACCCCATGACTTACGCCATCGGCCTGACCGGGGGCATCGGCAGCGGCAAGACGACCGTCGCCAACCTGTTCGCCACGCATGGCATCGCCATCATCGACACCGACGCCATTGCGCACAGCATCACGGCGCCCGGCGGTGCGGCCATGCCGGCGATTCGCCGCGAGTTCGGCGACGCCTTCGTTTCGCCCGATGGCTCGCTCGACCGCGCTCGCATGCGCGAGGCGGTCTTTACCGACAACGCCGCGAAAGCGCGTTTGGAGGCCATCACCCACCCGCTGATCCGAACCGAATGCGAACGCGCCGCAGCCGAAGCCGACGGGCCGTATCTGATTTTCGTGGTGCCGCTGCTGGTGGAGTCGGGAACCTGGCGCGCACGCGTGCAGCGCGTGCTTGTCATCGACTGCACCGAAGAGACGCAGATCACACGTGTCATGTCACGCAATCGCTTCTCGCGCGAACAGGTGCAGGCAATCATGGCTCGGCAGGCAACGCGCGCCCAACGGCTCGCAGAGGCCGATGACGTCATCGACAACGACCTCCAGCACGCGCCGCTCGCGCCGCAGGTCGATCGTCTGCATGCGGCCTATTTGAAGCTCGCCAGCGCGTTCGAGCGCGGCTGACGGACGCCCGGGCGGCGTTCGATGCGGGACCTTGTGGCCTGCGCTGCACCCCTGGAGACTGCGTCGAATGTCGCGATTCTTGCGTGACTCGCGCGCGTCGTGCTTGACTGAGCGCCCGCTCGCGTTGCGCCTCGACAGATTCCCGCATTAGAATGTCGCCATTACGCTGAACAGCGCCAACTTTTGGGCCAACGCGCTTGATCCTGTACGAATATCCGCTCAACGAACGCATTCGCACGCTGCTTCGGCTAGAAGAGCTGTTCGGGCGCTTTGCCTTTTTCGTCGGACAGGATCAGCCGCTCGATCATCATGCGGCGCTGATCACGATGTTCGAGATCGCCGACATTGCCGGGCGCACCGACCTGAAGAACGAACTGGTCAAGGAACTCGACCGGCAACGTCAGACGCTGCATACCTACCGCGGCAATCCCGACATCGCCTCCGACGCGCTCGAGCAATTCATCGGCGAAGTCGAGCTGGCGATTGCGAACCTCAATCAGATTCCCGGCAAACCCGGCCAGCACCTGAACGACAACGAATGGCTCGCAAGCATTCGCAGCCGTTCGGTCATTCCCGGTGGTACCTGCCGCTTCGATCTCCCCTCGTATTACGCCTGGCGTCATAACGACACCGAGCAGCGTCGCGCGGACATCGACAAGTGGATCGGGCCACTGATGCCCCTGCGCGACGCCATCGGCATCGTGCTCGGTCTGGCACGCGAGTCCGGCCATGCCAGCAAGGCGATGGCGCAGCAAGGCAGCTACCAGCAGATGCTGACCGGCCGTGTCTACCAACTCATGCAAGTGCGGGTCGCCGCCGATCTGCGCGTCATTCCCGAAGCCAGCGCCAACAAGTACATGCTGTGGGTGCGTTTCACGACGCAGGACGGTGATCTCAAGCCGCGTCCGGTCGACAGCGACGTGCCGTTCCAGCTCACGCTCTGCAACCTGTAAGCGCATGACAACCGTCGTCAACTGTCCGACCTGCGGCAAGAAAGTGGTCTGGGGACCGCAGGCCAAGTTCCGTCCGTTCTGTTCCGAACGGTGCAGGCAGATCGACATGGGCGCCTGGGCGGCGGAGAAATACACGATTCCTTCGGAGTCGCCCGACGATCCCTCGAACGACTCGCCGCTCGATCCGGCGGATCGCTGACCCGCCACCGAATCTGCGCGAAATCGACGTTGCGTCGGCCGGATTCGACGCAAATCTGTCGCAATCAATGCAAAAGGCACCCTCTCGGGTGCCTTTTGCATGGTGCTACGGATCGTTAAACCCGGTTCCACCCCAAGACTTGCGCGTCGCTCGACAAGCCGAAAGACGGTCGGCGCACGCGGGTGTCCGCACTGTGACGGGTATGTCGACGTGCGCGGCAGGTGCGACCAAGCCCAGGGACCGATCGCCTGCCCGATGCCGACATCCGCGACATCCGCGACATCTGCGACATCGGCAACATCGGATTACGACTTGGCCGCGAGCTCCTCGGCAAGCCATGTGAGCGGCGGCAGTGCGGCAGGCAGCAACGGCTCGACGCTCACCGGCGGACGCTCCCATGCCAGCGCCTGCCCTTCCTTGCCGTGCGGCTCGCCCTGCCATGCCGTCACCTTGCAGAAATGCAGACGCACATAGGCGTGCGGATAGTCGTGTTCGAGCACGCGCCAAGGTGCGCAACGCTCGACCGTCACCCCAAGTTCTTCGTGCAGTTCGCGCGCGAGCGCCGCCGCCACCGACTCGCCCGCTTCGAGCTTGCCGCCCGGGAACTCCCAGTAACCGGCGTACGGCTTGCCGGCGGGCCGCTGGCCCAACAGCACGGTGCCGTCAGGGCGTACCATCACGCCAACCGCCACTTCCGTCACGGGGCGCCCGTCGGGCGCGTATTGTTTCGAGTCTGTCATATCACTGCCTGATTACCGCGAATTCT
Source organism: Pandoraea pnomenusa (assembly GCF_040391475.1). GTDB lineage: Bacteria > Pseudomonadota > Gammaproteobacteria > Burkholderiales > Burkholderiaceae > Pandoraea > Pandoraea pnomenusa_C. The sequence goes on from NZ_JBEBXS010000048.1 coordinate 5,464, forward strand.
TTGCCAAATCACGACCAGATCGCTGCCCGATGCCTGCACGACGCATCGCTGCATTCCCCGATTCAACGAACCGACGCGCCGGGACCATCCCCGCGCGTCGCCACATCAAACCGGTACCACGCGATCAGGACGCCGATGCGGTACCGTGCTGCTTGCCCGCCCAATCGCGCGCAAACTGGAACGCTACGCGCCCCGAGCGCGAACCGCGCTCCAGCGCCCAGATCAGCGCCTCGTGTCGCGCATTTTCCGTCTGATCTTCCGGCACACCGAAGTGCTGCAACCAGTGGGAGACGATCGTCAGGTAGTCGTCCTGCTTGAACGGATAGAAGCTCACCCACAGGCCGAAACGCTCGGACAGCGAAATCTTCTCTTCGATCACTTCGCCCGGATGGATCTCTCCGTCGTCCGTGTGGCGATAGCTCTCGTTGTCCTTCATGTACTCGGGCAACAGGTGACGGCGGTTCGACGTCGCGTAAATCAGCACGTTATCGGACTGCGCAGCCACCGAACCATCGAGCGCAACCTTCAGGGCCTTGTACCCCGACTCGCCGTCTTCGAACGACAGATCGTCGCAGAACACCACGAAACGCTCCGGGCGCGCCGAAATCAGATCGACGATGTCGCCCAGATCGACCAGGTCGTCCTTGTCGACTTCGATCAACCGCAGCCCTTCCGAGGCGTACTGGTTCAGGCAAGCCTTGATCAACGACGACTTGCCGGTGCCGCGTGCGCCTGTCAGCAGCACGTTATTCGCAGGCTCGCCACGCACGAACTGACGCGTGTTCTGCTCGATCAGCCCCTTCTGGCGCTCGATGTTCTGCAGATCGTCGAGGGTAATGGCGGAGACGTGCGCCACCGGCTGAAGGAATCCGCGGCCCTGCTTCTTGCGCCAGCGGAATGCGACGGCGGATTGCCAGTCGATTTCGGGAACCGCCGGAGGCAACATCGCTTCCAGGCGGGCCAGCACGCCTTCGGCGCGCGTAAGGAACTGCTCGAGCTTGTCCATGCTTCGAAACCCCTGCGCCGCTTACGGGCGCTTATGTCGATGCTTCGTCTTGTTGTCGCTTCCCTTCGCTGTGCGCCACGGTGCTTGTGCCACCTGCCGGCGTGGACCGACGCTGTCGGTCGCTTCCACCGGCGCATGCGCGACGCCGGTCGGGCGTCGCCGCTTTGCGCCGACGGCCCCCGCCTCCTGTGGGAAGCGCGTGGCCGTCGCGTCAGGTCTCAGGAACGGTAATCGGCGTTGATGCTCACGTAGTCGTGCGACAGATCGCACGTCCACAGCGTTGCCGCAGCGTCGCCACGACCGAGCACCACGCGCACCGTGATCTCGCTTTGCTTCATCACGCGCTGGCCGTCTTCCTCGCGGTAGTCGGCGTTGCGGCCACCGGCGCGGGCCACCAGCACGTCGTCCAGATACAGGTCGATCTTGCTGACATCCAGATCGTTCACGCCGGCATAGCCGATGGCGGCAAGAATGCGGCCCAGATTCGGATCCGATGCGAAGAACGCCGTCTTCACCAGCGGCGAATGGCCGATGGCGTAGGCGATCTGACGGCACTCGGCCACGTCGCGGCCACCTTCGACCGTGACGGTGATGAACTTGGTCGCGCCTTCGCCGTCGCGCACGATCAATTGCGCCAATTCCTGCGAAATCGACAGCAGCGCGTCGCGGAACGCGGCAAACGCCGGCGTGTCCGTGCTGGCAATTTCCGGCAGGTCGGTCTGGCCGGTGGCGGCCACGATGAACGAGTCGTTCGTGGAGGTATCGCCGTCGATCGTGATCGCATTGAACGAGCGGTCCGCCACGTACTTCACGAGTGCGTCGAGCACCGGCTGCGCCACGCGTGCGTTGGTGCCAACGAAGCCGAGCATGGTCGCCATGTTCGGCTTGATCATGCCGGCGCCCTTGCTGATGCCCGTGAGCACGATGGACTTGCCGTCGATCACGATCTCGCGCGAGGCCGCCTTCGGCAGCGTGTCGGTCGTCATGATCGATTGCGCGGCTTCGAACCAGTGTGCGGGCGCCAGATTGGCAATGGCCTGCGGCAAGCCGGCAACCAGACGGTCGACCGGCAGCGGCTCGAGGATCACGCCCGTCGAGAACGGCAGAATCTGGTTCGGCGCCACCGACAGCAGCTTGGCCAGCGCGTCGCAGGTGGCGCGCGTGGCGGCCATGCCCGGCTCACCGGTGCCGGCATTGGCGTTGCCCGTGTTGACGACGAGCGCACGGATACCCGCGTGTGCCGCCAGATGTTCCTTGCATACCGTCACCGGGGCGGCGCAGAAACGGTTCGTCGTGAAGACGCCCGATACGGTGCTGCCGGCGGCGAGTCGCATGACCAGCACGTCCTTGCGATTCGGTTTGCGGATATTGGCTTCGGCCCAGCCCAGCTCGACGCCGGGAACGGCGCGCAGTTGGGAGGCTTCGATCGAGGGGAAATTGACGGCCATGTGGGTTCGCCCGCGAGAGGTAAGGGTTGCAGCTCCCGCCCTGGCGATGTCGGCACGACAGCCCGCCGGGGCGGCGGTTGATCGGTGCGGCCGGATCGCGAAGTGCGAAATCCGGCGCTACAAACGACGCGGCGCCGATCATGAGTCGGCGCCGCGTCGATCGGTTCACATCTTAAGACAGTTTGCCGTGGCAGTGCTTGAATTTCTTGCCACTGCCGCACGGGCACGGATCGTTGCGGCCAACCTTCGGCAGCAACTCTCCACCGGCGTCGGCAGCACCCGCAGTGCCGGCAACGCCTGCCGCGGCCTGCGCAAGCGCCGCGACCACCGGGCGACCGGCGTCCTCGTCGACTTCGCCCTCACCGCCCACGGTCTCGAGCTCGTCATGCTTGAACTCGATGTTGATCAGGCCGCCCGCGTTGTCGTCGAGCGACTCGGTGGCCTGCTCCAGCTCTTCCTGAGACTGGATGCGCACGTTCATGATGACGCGCGTAACTTCCAGCTTGATGGTCTCGAGCAACTGCGCGAACAGTTCGAACGCTTCGCGCTTGTACTCCTGCTTCGGGTTCTTCTGCGCATAACCGCGCAGGTGAATGCCCTGACGCAGGTGATCCAGCGCCGCCAGATGCTCGCGCCAGTTCGAATCCACGCTCTGGAGCATGACCGAACGCTCGAAACCGGAGAACGACTCGCGTCCGACCAGTTCGACCTTCGCGTTGTACGAGGCCTCGGCCGCGTCCATCACTTCCTTGAGGATGTCCTCGTCGTCGATCTCTTCCGAGCCTTCGATACGCGACTGCAGCGGCAGGTCGAGCTGCCACTCTTCGCGCAACGTCGTTTCCAGCCCCTTCAGGTCCCA
>NZ_JBEBXS010000049.1:0-6257 GCF_040391475.1 Pandoraea pnomenusa
TGAACATGCGCATCATGACGCGCATGGGCCGCGCGGTGTACGACGTGCTCGGCGAAGACGGCGAATTCGTGCCGTGCGTTCACACCGTCGGCAAGCCGCTCGCTGCTGGCGAGAAGGACGTGGCATGGCCGTGCAACGACACGAAGTACATCGTGCACTTCCCGGAAACGCGCGAGATCTGGAGCTATGGCTCCGGTTACGGCGGCAACGCGCTGCTGGGCAAGAAGTGCTTCGCGCTGCGCATCGCGTCGAAGATGGGCCGCGACGAAGGCTGGCTGGCCGAGCACATGCTGATCCTGGGCGTGACGTCGCCCGAGGGCAAGAAGTACCACGTGGCGGCGGCGTTCCCGTCGGCCTGCGGCAAGACCAACTTCGCGATGCTGATCGCGCCGAAGGGCTTCGAAGGCTGGAAGGTCGAGACCATTGGCGACGACATCGCCTGGATCAAGCCGGGCAAGGACGGCCGCCTGTACGCGATCAACCCTGAAGCCGGGTTCTTCGGCGTGGCCCCGGGCACGAGCCAGAAGACCAACCCGAACGCGCTCGCCACGCTCGGCGAGAACGTCATCTTCACCAACGTGGCGCTGACGGACGACGGCGACGTGTGGTGGGAAGGCCTGACGGACACGCCGCCCGCGCATCTGATCGACTGGCAGGGCAAGGACTGGACGCCGGAGATCGCGAAGGAGACGGGCCGCAAGGCGGCGCATCCGAACTCGCGCTTCACGGCCCCGGCGGCACAATGCCCGTCGATCGACGCTGACTGGGAGAATCCGGCGGGCGTGGCCATCGACGCGTTCATCTTCGGTGGCCGCCGCTCGACCACGGTGCCGCTGGTGACCGAGGCACGCGACTGGACCGAAGGCGTGTACATGGCTGCGACGATGGGCTCGGAGACGACGGCGGCTGCCGCCGGTCAGCAAGGGGTGGTGCGTCGCGATCCGTTCGCCATGCTGCCGTTCTGCGGCTACAACATGAGCGAGTACTTCCAGCACTGGCTCGACACGGGTGCGCATCTCGACAAGACGGGCGCCACGTTGCCGAAGATCTATTGCGTCAACTGGTTCCGCAAGGGCGCCGACGGCAAGTTCGTGTGGCCGGGCTTCGGCGAGAACATGCGTGTGCTGGCATGGATGCTCGGCCGTATCGAGGGCAAGGCGCAGGGCGTGGAAAACGCGTTCGGCATCACGCCGCGTTACGAAGATCTGAACTGGAACGGCCTGTCGTTCACGCCCGCACAGTTCGACGACGTGACGTCGATGGATCCGGCCGCGTGGCGCGCAGAGCTGAAGCTGCACGCGGAGCTGTTCGACACGCTCAAGCACAACCTGCCGCAGGCGCTGCTCGATACGAAGGCGGATATCGAGCGTCGGCTGGGTGCGTGAGGTTGAGCTTGCTGAGGTAACGGCACGCTGACGATGCAGGAAAGGAGTCCCGCCGGGGGAAACGCCGGCGGGATTTTTTATTGCCTTGTGATCCTTCCGAAAGGCTTGCGGGGCAGCGGTTTCGTCGGTTTTCGACAGCGATGCGGTGCTAGCATTTCTCCCGTTGTTGCGTTCGGACAACGATTTTCCGGTAACGAACCCAGGAGGGGCAAATGCACATGATGCTGATTGAAGGGATCGATGAAGCACTGATGAGATCGATTCGATCGCGGGCGGCGCTACATGGCAGAACGCCGGAGGAGGAGGTGTTGACGATCTTGGACAACGTTGCGCGGGTGCCGGGATTTCGCACACTCGGTGAGGCTTTGCTGGCCATGCCGAATGTAGGACTGGATAGCGACTTCGAGCGCATCAACTGAACATGAGGCGACGATGTACCTGCTCGATACGAACGTGATTAGCGAGTGTCGTAAGGCCGGAGGAGGCGATGAAGGCGTTCAGCGTTTCATTCGGCTGACCGATCGCCGTAGGGCGCGCCGCTACCTGTCGGTCATTACGCTCGGTGAGCTACAGCGTGGCGTAAGCCTGCTTCGTTACAGGAACGACAAGTGTCAGGCCGCGCTCATCGAGAGCTGGCTGGAAACGCTCCGGCGCGACCACGCGCAAGATATCCTGCCCGTGGATCTGAGAGTTTCCAACGTCTGGGCGCGTCTTCGAGTCCCTCACCAGCAACATCCGGTCGACAAGCTGATTGCGGCCACGGCATTGGTACATCAGCTCGTGGTTGTGACGCGCAATGTGAAAGATTTCGCCGACACGGGTGTCGAGGTGTACAACCCATTTCTGCAGTCGTCCGGCGGACCGGCGTCCGCCAGTTGCCGACTTACAGCCGATTCTCCACCGCGAACTTGATCAATTCGGCTTGCCCTTCGATGCCCAGCTTGCGCTTGATGTTGAGACGGTGCGTCTCTACGGTCCGGACCGACAGATCCATCTCCGTTGCGATCTGCTTGTTCGCCAGACCTCGCGCGATGCGCGAGAGGATTTCACGCTCGCGAGGCGTGAGCGAATCGATGGGGCCATGCGACGTCGAGGCTTGAACCACGCGGGCGGCAATGGCGGCGCTGTAGTACGCATCGCCACGCGCCACCCGTTCGATCGCGGTCACGATTTCATGGGCAGGGGCGTCCTTGAGCACATAGCCACGTGCGCCGGCGCGTACGGCTTGACGCACATACTCCGCATTGTCGTGCATCGACAGGATCAACACGGCGATATGCGGAAACTGCTCGCGGAACAACGCCGTCAATTCGATGCCGTTCGTGCCGCGCATGCTGATGTCCATCAGCGCCAGATCCGGAGACGATGTTTGCGCTCGCGAGAGCGCCTCCACGGCATTGCCCGCTTCCCCCACGACCTGGAGATTGGGCGAGGCGTCAAAGCGCGCGCGAAGACCGTCGCGAACCAGAGGGTGATCGTCGATCAGCAGCAATCGGATAGGGGGAGCTTGCGTCATTTGCGTGAGGATGCACGAAGCGCCGCTTTCACGGCGGCAGGCGTGAGCGGAACCCACGCGCTGATGGTGGTAAGACCGGGCCACGACTGAATGCCGAGCGCGCCGCCAACGGCATCGAGACGCTCGCGCATATTGCGCAGGCCGATGCCGTGGCTCGGATCGTGATGTACGTCGGTCACGTCGAAGCCCCGGCCATCGTCGGCAATCGACAGGTGGATGCCGTCGGATTTGAAGATGAGCAGGATCGATACGCGCGACGCCTGCGCATGGCGTTCGATGTTCGTAAGCGCTTCTTGCGCAATGCGGTAGAGCATCGTCTTGATGTTGTCGTCGAGCACCGGTGCCTCGCCCTCGACATTCATCTCGACGGGCAGCCCCGCATGCGAGCCGAACTCGCGCGCCAGTTGGTCGATGGCGGCGGCCAGGCCGAGGTCGTCGAGCGTTGCCGGCCGCAGCGCCTGCGAAATGCGTCGTACCTCCCCCAGCGTGCCGTTCAGGCGCTCGATGGCGACACCGAGGGTCGTACTGACCGCCGCAGGGGACCCGGGCAGGCGCATCGACGCCGATTCAAGCAGGAGTTTGACCGAGACAAGCAACTGGCTGATGCCGTCGTGCAGCTCGCGGGAAATCCGCGCGCGCTCGACTTCCTGTGACTCCACGACCTGACGCGCCAATTGACGAAGCTTCGCGTCTGCCGTCTTGAGTTCGGTGATGTTGACCACCAGCCCGCACAAGCCCACGATGGCCAGACACGTCGACGCGATCAGCGTGATCCAGATCAGCGTGCGATCGATGTTCGCCTGGGCTCGCTCGTCCGACTCGCGCAGCGTGGCTTCCACGTCGTCGAGATAAATCCCCGTGCCGATCATCCAGTTCCAGCGCGGCAGCGCGATGACGTAGCCGAGCTTCGGCGCCATTTGATGGAGCGACGGCTTTTCCCACGGATATTGCACGTAACCGCCACCGGCGCGCGCGGCCGCAATGAGACGCTGGATGGTAGGGGCGCCCGCTTCGTCCTTGAGCGACCAGAGATTATGGCCGACCAGCTCCGGCTGACGCGGGTGCATCAGGCTGCGACCTTCGAGGTCGTACACGAAGAAATAGCCGTCCTTGCCGAACTCCATGCGCGCCAGCGTGGCGAGTGCCTGTTCGCGCGCTTCCGGCGTATCCGGGCCGTCGTACAGCGGCTCGATGGCATTGCGCGCCAGGCCCACGTAATGCAGCAGCTCGGCGCGCTTGTTGGCGAGCGAGGTGGTCTGCACGGCATCGTGCTGTGCGCGAGAGAGGTCGTTGCCCTGGTGGCGCACGGCGAGCGCAATCGCGACCATCGCCAGTGCCACCGGCAACAGCGCCAGGACGAAGAATTTCTGTCGGAGATTCATGGCATTCGAAAAGCCAGAAACCCCGCATTTCGCGGGGTTTGGGGACGTACTGGCTACGTAATAGCACGTAGCCGACCTGCGTAGTTCCGCGCTTGTGGCACGGCGGGCAAACGCCAATACTACACGGCGAATCGTGGCCGGGGCTGCCGAGTGTAACTCGCGCACTTCGCGTCCGTCTTGCGTATGCCGGTATGCCCCCATGCCGTTCGTCACGCAAAGTGGACGCCGTCACCGGCCCTCGCTGCAGGCAGACCTCCGAAAGAGGGGCGCTCGCAGGGAGCCACGTTCGTGGTGCCGTCAAGGCGCCGGACAAGAGGCGGGAGGGTGCTGCAACGGCACCGTTCCGGGGTTGCTGCCCGACGAGGCAGTTCCGAGGAGAGACAATGAATCGCATCTGGCAACAACTGCCCTGGGCAGCGGTGGCCATCGTCGGCGCATGCGCGCTTGGCACGGTGGCACTATCGCGCGGAGAATCCATCAGCGCACTCTGGATCGTTATCGCAGCTGTCTGCGTGTACCTGATCGCATACCGTTTCTACAGCAAGTTCATCGCCACTCGCGTGGCGCAACTCGACGGCACGCGCATGACGCCGGCATGGCGTCATAACGACGGGCTCGACTACGTGCCGACCAACCGCTACGTGCTGTTCGGTCACCACTTCGCCGCCATCGCCGGTGCGGGACCGCTGGTCGGCCCCGTGCTCGCCGCGCAGATGGGTTACCTGCCCGGCATGCTCTGGATTCTGGCGGGCGTGGTGTTCGCCGGCGCGGTGCAGGATTTCATGGTGCTGTTCATCTCCACGCGTCGCGACGGCCGTTCGCTGGGCGACCTCGTGAAGTCGGAACTCGGCATGATCCCCGGGGTGATCGCGCTGTTCGGTGCGTTCCTCATCATGATCATCATTCTCGCCGTGCTGGCGCTGATCGTGGTCAAGGCGCTTACGGGTTCGCCGTGGGGCACGTTCACCGTTGGTCTGACGATTCCGATCGCACTGTTCATGGGCGTGTACACGCGCTTCATCCGTCCGGGCCGCATCGGCGAAGTGTCGATCATCGGCTTCGTGATGCTGATGGCCGCGATCTACTTCGGCCAGAGCGTGCATGACAGCGCAGCGCTCGCACCGCTGTTCACGTTCGACGGCAAGCAACTGACCTGGATGCTGATCGGCTACGGCTTCGTCGCCTCGGTGCTGCCCGTGTGGCTGCTGCTCGCGCCGCGCGACTATCTGTCGACGTTCCTCAAGATCGGCACGATCCTCGCCCTGGCCATCGGTATTCTGGTCGTGGCGCCCGAGCTGAAAATGCCGGCATTCACGCAGTTTGTCGACGGCAGCGGTCCGGTCTGGTCGGGCAAGCTGTTCCCGTTCCTCTTCATCACGATCGCGTGCGGCGCCGTCTCGGGCTTCCATGCGCTGATCTCGTCGGGCACGACGCCCAAGCTCCTCGATAACGAACTCAACGCGCGCTTCATCGGTTACGGCGGCATGTTGATGGAGTCGTTCGTGGCCATCATGGCGCTGGTGGCCGCTTCGGTGATCGACCCGGGCGTGTACTTCGCGATGAACAGCCCGGCCGCCGTGATCGGCACGACGCCGGAAGCTGTCGCACAGGCTGTCTCGGCGTGGGGCTTCACCATTTCGCCGGACGTGCTGACCGCGACCGCGCACGCCGTGGGCGAGAACACGATCATCTCGCGTGCCGGTGGTGCCCCGACGCTCGCTGTCGGTATGGCGCACATCCTGCATCAGGTGGTTGGCGGCGAAGCGATGATGGCCTTCTGGTACCACTTCGCGATTCTGTTCGAAGCGCTGTTCATCCTGACGGCAGTCGACGCCGGTACGCGTGCGGGCCGCTTCATGCTGCAGGATCTGCTGGGCACGTTCGTGCCGTCGCTCAAGCGCACGGACTCGTTGCCTGCAAACCTGATCGCCACCGCGCTGTGCGTGGCCGCGTGGGGCTACTTCCTGTATCAGG
>NZ_JBEBXS010000050.1:0-3587 GCF_040391475.1 Pandoraea pnomenusa
TGTCGCGCAGGTAGTCGAAGCCGAACTCGTTGTTCGTGCCGTACGTGATGTCGGCGGCGTAAGCGGTCTGCTTCTGATCGTGCGGCATCTGCGACAGGTTGATACCCACCGACAGGCCGAGGAAGTTGTACAGGCGCGCCATCCACTCGGCGTCGCGCTGTGCCAGGTAATCGTTGACGGTCACGACATGCACGCCCTTGCCCGACAACGCATTCAGGTAGGCGGGCAGCGTAGCGACGAGCGTCTTGCCCTCGCCCGTGCGCATTTCGGCGATCTTGCCGAAGTGCAGCACCATGCCACCGATGAGCTGCACGTCGAAGTGGCGCATCTTGAGCACGCGCTTGCCGGCTTCGCGGCACACGGCGAAAGCCTCGACGAGCAGCGAATCCACCGTCGCCCCCTGGGCGATGCGCTGTTTGAATTCCTCAGTCTTGCCGCGCAGTTGTTCGTCGCTCAGTTGGGCGATCTGCGGCTCGAGGGCGTTGATCGCCGCGACGGTTTTCTGGTACTGCTTGATGAGCCGCTGGTTGCGGCTGCCAAATACTTTTTTAAGAAGACCGGGAATCATCGGATCACTGGTTAGGGCGGCAAATGTCGTACGCAATCTTGCAGACCGCCTGCGGACGAATCGCACTGCCTGAGTTGTACCCCATGAGTGTCATTCGCCCGATCGTCTGCGCGATGCGGGTCACCGGTGTTTGGCACTGTGGCCTCCCGCCGGTTCGATACCTGTACTGAAAAATGGATTCTAGCATGCTGTTGTGGCACGTCCGGGCGGCGCCCGACGCCGACAGGCCGAGATGACGGATACCGGGCGGAGGGGACGCCCGATGGCGGGGTAAAATATGCGGCAACCTCTGTCTCATCATATGAAACGACCCAAAGCGCCACGCATCGCACGCCCGGTAACCGACCTGCTCTCCGCCTCCGACGGGGCCGGATCGCTGCTGGTCGCCGCCGGGCAGCTCGCCCGGCTGGAACGCGACGTGCACGCCTTGCTGCCCGCTCCGCTTACCGCCAGCGTCAAGGTCACGCCACCGCGCGACGACGGCGCGCTGGTCTTTCTCGTCGCCAACAACGCGCTCGCCGCACGCTTGCGCCAGCAGACGCCCTCGTTGATCGAAGGCCTCGCCCGACGCGGCTGGCTGATCCGCGCGATTCGCATCCGGGTAAGCATCGCCACCCCAGAGCCGGTCAAACCGCCAAAGGAAGCGCGTCTGCCGCGTCAGGGGCTGGTCAGCCTGCGTGAATTGCGCGACTCGCTCGAACCCTCACCGTTGCGCGACGCCCTCGCCCGGCTCGTCACCCGCCACTCGTACGGCGGGACGCGCAAGTCCTGAGCACGCCCCAACTCACCGCCATCAACACCGTGAGCCTCATCCGCGGCGCGAACGGCAAATGCCGCTCGACACGGGGATGCCGGACGGCACCAAAATCCGCCGCCGATTACTGTCGCGCGTCAAATAAAAAAGCGCCGGATCTCCGGCGCTTTCCTTTTGTTACATCCGCACCGCGCTGAATGGCGGCCGGCGACAGTTTGCGTGACTTACGCGAACTGCGTCTGCGGTTCGAACTGGAAGCCGCGTGGGGCGTCTTCCGCGCGCTCGAACGTCACGATTTCATACGCCTCTTGTGCGAGAAGCTCGCGCAGCAGCTGGTTGTTCAGGCCGTGGCCCGACTTGTAAGCCGTGTAGGACGCCAGCAGCGAATGACCGATCACGTACAGATCACCGATCGCGTCGAGCATCTTGTGCTTCACGAACTCGTCGTCGTAGCGCAGACCGTCGTTGTTCAGGATGCGGTACTCGTCGAGCACAATCGCGTTATCCATGCTGCCGCCACGTGCCAGACCCAGCTCGCGCAGCATCTCGACCTCATGGGCGAAGCCGAACGTGCGGGCCCGCGCAATTTCCTTCGCATAGGACGTATCGGCGAAGTCGACCTCGAGCGCCTGGCCCGTGCGGTCGACCGCCGGGTGGCGGAAGTCGATGGTGAACTTCAGCTTGAAGCCGTCATACGGCTCGAGGCGGGCGAACTTGTCGCCTTCGCGAATCTCGACCGGCTTCGTCACGCGGATGAATTTCTTCGCGGCGGCCTGCTCTTCAATGCCTGCCGACTGGATCAGGAAGACGAACGTCGCAGCGCTGCCATCCATGATGGGAATCTCTTCAGCCGTCACATCGACATACAGATTGTCGATGCCCAGCCCTGCGCATGCCGACATCAGGTGTTCCACCGTGGACACCCGCGCACCATCCTTCTGCAACACCGACGCCAGACGCGTGTCGCCGATTGCCATTGCCGAGGCCGGAATCTCCACGGGGGGATTCAGGTCGGTGCGGCAAAAGACAATGCCCGTGTCGGGCGGCGCCGGACGCAGCGACAATTCGACCTTGCGACCGGAGTGCAAGCCGATGCCGACTGTCTTGGCGATGGATTTGAGAGTGCGCTGCTTAAGCATGCTATTTATTAAAACTATCAGACGCTATGGATCATAGATCTAATTATATCAGATCGGCGCCTTCATCGCTGTGCCACAAACACAACGAATCGTTACCAAACATTCTGCGAAACATTTGAAATTCTGCCCCATCGATTCGCCCGCGCCCATAGCGCGATCCGAAATAGGCTGTTTCGATATTCGACGTCGGCCCCCAGGGCCCGGCGTCTTGCACTTTCGGGGCACCCCGGCCGCCGCGACGGAGGCATGCCGCAGCGGTCGGGGGGACAGATCCGCGAGACCGGGTCAGGGATCACGAACGTTTACCCGTAACGTTCGTCACCTGTGATGCCGGAGATGTATCAACGCCTCTTGCGACTCTGGTTGTCGCCGTCACAAGGCATCTCCCGCCATCACAACCTTGCCGTATCGCCATTCGGATGCGTACCCCGGCGCGTCTTCCCCACGCCACACGGCATGGTTGGTAGAGCGACGGCGAATCCTCACGACGACCTGCGTAGGTCTCGCGATTCCCAAGGTGCGGCGGTGCCAGGCACTGGCACCCGGCCCGCGCGCAACCCTGTCAGTCGGCTTGCTTGCGCAGGAAGGCCGGGATGTCGTACGTGTCGACACCCTTTTCCTGCAACGCAGCGACGTGCGAGGCTGCGGTCTCGCGCGTGCTGCGCCACACGGCCGGCGTATCGAGCGCGCCATAGTCCGTACCGCCGGCCTGACCGACGTTGGGCACGTGGCCCGATGCGATCGGCATGTTGTCGGTACCGGTCTTGAGCAGCGTCATCGGAGCAGCGGCCTTCTTCGCAGCGGCACGGCCCAGGCCGGTCGCCACGACGGTCACGCGCAGTGCATCGCCCATCTTGTCGTCGTAGACGGTACCGAAAATCACGGTCGCGTCTTCGGCGGCGTAGCTCTTGATGGTGTTCATCACTTCACGCGTTTCCGACAGACGCAGCGAACGCGATGCCGTGATGTTCACCAGCACGCCACGCGCACCCGACAGGTCGACGCCTTCGAGCAACGGGCTCGCCACGGCTTGTTCCGCCGCGAGACGCGCACGATCGACACCGGCGACCGTCGCCGTGCCCATCATCGCCTTGCCCTGCTCGCCCATCACCGTCTTCACGTCTTC